>JBCDIZ010000027.1:0-2564 GCA_038748365.1 Pseudomonadota bacterium | reverse complement strand
TGGCCTGATCGGGGTTATCATCCACGAGATTGGCCATATCTGGTTCCCGATGACGGTAAACAGTGATGAGCGTCAATGGACCTGGATGGATGAAGGCCTCAACACCTTCTTGCAGTTTCAGGCCGAGCGGCAATGGGATGAGGAATATCCAGTGCGCCGCGGCGAGCCGCATTTGATCGCCGACTATATGCTGAGCGAAAATCAGGTGCCGATCATGACGCAATCGGACAGTGTCGTGCAGTTCGGCAACAACTCCTATGCCAAACCGGCGGCGGCACTGACCATCCTGCGCGAAACGGTGATGGGCCGCGAGCTGTTTGATCATGCCTTCCGCGAATATGCGCAGCAATGGGCGTTTAAGCGACCGACGCCGGCCGATTTCTTCCGCACCATGGAAGAGGCGAGTGGCGTTGATCTTGACTGGTTCTGGCGCGGTTGGTTCTATTCCACCGATCATGTCGATATTGCGCTAACCGACGTGGTCAAAGCGCGGATCGATACGCGCGATCCAGAAGTGGAAAAGGCCTATGCACGCGGTCTTGCCGGTCAGGAGCCGGGTTCGCTGACAGTAGAGCGCAACACGGAACTGACGGTCGTAGAGCGTGATCCGGCTGTGCGTGACTACTATAATGAGACCGATAAATTTACCGTCACCGCCAGCGACCGGCGCAAGTATAAAAGCGGATTGGAAGACCTGGAGCCGGAGGAACGCGCGGCGCTGGAGACGGATAATAATTTCTACAATCTGACCTTCCAGAATCTGGGCGGGCTTGTGATGCCGGTCATCGTCAAGATGGATTTTGCCGATGGTAGCAGCGAAACGGTGCGTATCCCGGCAGAGATCTGGCGATACAATGACAAGCAGGTGACATGGCAATATGTGACCGAGAAGGAGCTGCGCCAGGTCGAGCTTGATCCGCTTTGGGAGACAGCTGATGCCGACCGCAGCAATAATTATTTCCCGCAGCGTATCGATCCCGCGACATTCGAAGTGCGCAGCTTCCCGCCACGTGAGAACCGAATGAAGGATGACGATAAGGTGGTGACACCCGATAGCCTGAGGACGCGCCCGAAGGCGAAATGATGACGCGTCTTTTAGCTCTCATTTTATTGTTGGGTGGGGTGGTGCTGCCTGCACAGCTTTCTGCCCATCGCGGGCATCAGGCGCTGACAACGATCACTGTTGACAGCCGCAATGACGCTGTCTTTGTCACGCATCGCCTTTCCGCGCATGATGTTGAACCGGTGCTGGCCAATATTGCGCCTGATAGCGCGCCAAGCATCGATGACCCGGATAGCGAGGCCGCGTTGCTCGCCTATATGCAGGCACGTTTTGCGCTGGAAGGTGTAACACTGCGCTATGATGGCTCCGATCATCGCGGCGATGATCTGGTGTATAGCTATTCCGGGCAACTGGGCAACGAGCGAGGCACACTGAATATTCGCTCGACCATGTTTTTCGATCAGGGCATTGCCAATAGCAACCGCCTGTTGCTGCGCGTTGATGGCAAGGCGCAAGGACTTCAAACCAGCCCTGCTGAACCCAGCCTATCGGTTGCTATTGGGACCGAGTCCGAACAATGAAGTGTTAGCCCGCCGGGCGCGCTTGCTTCATCCGGTAGAAGATGCCGCTTTCATCATAGCCTGTTAGTTCCAATACTCCGGAAACCACAAATGACGTGCGCTCATTAGTCTTGAAGGGTTTGTCAGCGTAAATCTCAATAAACTGATTGGGCATGGCGTGGAAATGGAAAGGGCAACCCGGCGGGTAGCCCAGCAGCACGAAATGCTTTTGCTCGGCGCTATTCTCCAAGGGCATCATCCATCCGGCAACCCTGATGCGTTTACCGGCCAGTGCCTTTACCCGCTGCGTGAATTTCGGCTTTGACAGGATATAGCCTTCTTCATCACGTCGCGTTGTTTCGCCCGTGGCTTCGAGTGTTTTCCAGGAAATACCGCCTTTGGGGGTCGCGGCCGGTTTCCAGATGTCCTCGATCGGACCGGGCGCAAGTCCGCCATCCTTATAGGAAGGCGGCGCAGCAGGGGCGAAGGATGCGGGCAGACAGAGTGCGGCCGTAGCCGCCATTAGTGTCCATGCCTTTTTCGTCATCATTCTTGGCCTTTTAGAGTTATCATTATGAATATAGGGTTGCTATTGCGCTCTGGCGAGTACCGATGAGGGATCGACCCGCATTACCCGCCATGCGGGTATGGCCGCGGCGACCAGACCGATCAAAAGAACAGTACCAATAATCAGCCCTTCTGCTGCTACAGGCTGCCATGCAGTCAGTCCCAGATCTTGCATGGCCGGGAAGCTCTGTCGCGCGAGCGAGAGTAGGGCATGCGCAGCTATCCAGCCAAGTGCAGCGCCAATGGCAGCAGTCACCAGGCCTTCGAGCATGATTGTGCCGAATAGCTGTAATCGGGTGGCACCCATGACGCGCAGCAAAGCCAGATCGCTCTCTCGAGAGCGCGCCATAGAAAACAGTGCGACAAAAATCGCCAAACCACCAACGCCCGCCAGCAGCCAGCCAAAAAGCCGCGCGCCGTCAAAGCTGACGCCC
>JBCDIZ010000026.1:0-3300 GCA_038748365.1 Pseudomonadota bacterium | reverse complement strand
GGCTGGCCTTTTTTTGCGCGCCGTTCCTATTTGCGCGCTGTGACATGATTTTGCATCCTTTGTTTGAAATCACTGCCGGGCGGCCCTAGGTCTATGCTCTGATTATAGGAGAGCAGATCACCATGAATGATGCCCCCGCTACGGCCGATAAAGCCAAAGATGATATAAAATTGCAGGTCGCCAATGCTCGACCTGAAGATAGTGGGCGTGGACTGGCGCGAATCAGCAAGCAGAATATGCAGCGCCTTGGCATCAGTGAAGGGGATGTCATTGCTATCACCGGCAAGCGCGAAACCGCCTCGCGCGCAGTTCTGCCCTATCCCGAGGATGAGGGGCTGGAGCTGGTGCGGATTGACGGTTTTCAGCGCGCCAATGCCGGAGTTGGTTCGGGCGATTTCGTCTATCTGGCCAAGGCCGAATCGAAGATAGCCAAGCGCGTTGTCCTTGCCCCGGCGCAGAAGGATTTGCGGCTTCAGGGCTCTGCTGAGGCACTGAAACGCAGCTTTGCTGGTCGCCCGATGGTCGCAGGCGATGTTGTCGCCACCAATGGCCAGCAACAGGTCAATCGCGGCGATATGCCGCCGCAACTGCGCCAGATGCTCAATACGCCGGCCTTTGCGCTGACTCAGGTGCGGCTAGTGGTGGTGTCGACCGCGCCCAAAGGCATTGTCCATATCGATGCCGAAACCGAGGTCGAACTGCGCTCTGAATATGAAGAGCCCAAGGAAGCGCGCCGCGCCGATGTTACCTATGATGATATTGGCGGTATGGTGGAGACCATCGACCAGCTACGCGAGATGGTCGAGCTGCCGCTGCGCTATCCTGAACTCTTCACCCGTCTTGGTGTTGACCCGCCGCGCGGCGTGTTGCTGCATGGCCCTCCGGGCACCGGCAAGACGCGACTGGCGCGCGCTGTCGCCAATGAGAGCGATGCCGAGTTCTTTCTGATCAACGGCCCGGAAATCATGGGCTCGGCCTATGGTGAATCAGAGAAAAAGCTACGCGAGGTGTTTGAGGCAGCGACCAAGGCGGCACCATCGATCCTGTTTATCGACGAGATCGATTCGATCGCCCCCAAGCGCGAGCGGGTGCAGGGCGAGGCGGAAAAGCGTCTGGTCGCCCAGCTTCTCACATTGATGGACGGGCTGGAAGCGCGGGTGAACCTTGTGGTGATCGCCGCGACCAACCGCCCTGATGCGATTGATGAAGCGCTGCGTCGCCCGGGCCGCTTTGACCGAGAAATCATTGTCGGCGTGCCTGATGAGGCCGGTCGCCGCGAGATTTTTGCCATCCATACCCGCGGTATGCCGCTCTACGAGGATGTTGATCTGAAAGAACTGGCGCGCACGACATTTGGCTTTGTCGGCGCTGATATCGCTGCGCTCACCCGTGAGGCCGCGATTGAGGCGGTACGCCGCATTATGCCTGAGATCAATCTGGAAGAACAAACTATTCCGCCGGAAGTGCTCGATAGCCTCTGCGTCAATCGCAAGGACTTTATGGAGGCAATCAAGCGTGTCCAGCCCTCGGCAATGCGCGAGGTGATGGTGCAGGCCCCTGATACTGGCTGGGGCGATATTGGTGGGCTCGATGATGCCCAGGCCAAGCTCAAAGAAGGCATTGAGCTTCCGTTGAAAAACCCGATGGCGTTTCATCGTCTCGGCATCCGCCCGGCCAAAGGCTTTCTGCTCTATGGCCCGCCAGGAACCGGTAAGACACTGCTGGCCAAGGCGGCGGCGAAGGAATCCAACGCCAATTTCATCGCCACCAAATCGAGCGACTTGCTGTCCAAATGGTATGGCGAGAGCGAGCAGCAAATTGCCCGCCTGTTCGCCCGTGCGCGGCAAGTGGCACCGACGGTGATCTTTATCGACGAGATTGACAGTCTGGTGCCAGTGCGCGGTCGCGGCATGGGTGAGCCGCAGGTGACCGAGCGGGTGGTCAACACCATCCTTGCCGAGATGGACGGGCTGGAAGAGCTGCAATCGGTGGTGCTGATAGGGGCGACCAACCGCCCCAATCTGATTGACCCGGCGCTGCTCCGCCCCGGCCGTTTTGACGAACTGGTCTATGTCACCGTCCCCAATAAGGACGGCCGCCGCCGGATTCTGGGCATCCACACTAGCAAAATGCCGCTGGCTGAGGATGTTGACCTCAGCGAAATTGCCGAACAGGCCGAGAATTTCACCGGCGCTGATTTGGAAGACCTTGTCCGCCGTGCGGGCCTGTTCGCCCTGCGCGGCAATGGTCTAAATGAAGCGGTCGAGGGCCTGCAGGTGACGATGGAGAATTTCCGTCAGGCGCTTGAGGCCTCGCGCTCATCGGTGACGCCGGAGATGATCGAAGAATATTCCAAGATCGAATCCACGCTGAAGCAGAAGGCGATGCAGGTTGATCCCATCGGCTTTGTCTCACCGGGCATGCTGACACCGACGAATAGTAAGAAGCATGAATAGGCTCTGGAGCCCTAAAAGGTAGCAACATGGAAAGTTGATATATACCAGAATCTGGTATATAAAACATGGCTATGCCAAACAACACATCCATCATTCTCGACGACCATTTTGAAGGCTTTATTAAAGGCAAGGTCAAAGAGGGACGATATAAGTCAGCAAGCGAGGTTATCCGTGCCGGTCTAAGACTGCTTGAACAGCAGGAACAAGAGCATCAAGTGAAAGTCGATGCGTTGCGTGCGGCGCTGATCGAGGGGGAACAGTCCGGCATTGTGACCGATTTCGATTGGGATGACTTCCTCGCGCAAAAGCGTGCCGAACACTCGCGATAATGCCCTCCATCCACTATGCAAAGGCGGCGCTAAGTGACCTCAGCGCCATCTATGATTATACCGCCGAGAATTGGGGTGTAGATCAGGCAGAAGACTATCAACACGCTCTACGCGCGGCGATCCATCGCCTTGCAGATGGCGATGCCATAGGCCGCAAGGTTGCCGAGCGCAGCGGTTATTCCAAATACGCCGTAAATGCCCATTGCATCTTTTTTCGCAGAATCGAGAGCGGAATAGAGATCATCCGCGTGCTACATCAGGCCATGGATACTGAGCGGCATTTATAGGTGGTTGGACCAATACCAATGAACATCGGGCGTAACTATGAGTGATCTAAGTTCGATGCCTGCATCAAAGGCTTGAACGCAACCATAGCGCGCGATAGTGCTGCGCAGATGATCAGAAAGATATTATGGCCGCTCGCTGCGGCGCTTGTAATGGCACCCAGCATGTCAATCGCGCAGGAAGACAAACAGAAATCGCTGACGCTTGAGGCGGTCTATGGCAGCCCGAGC
>JBCDIZ010000025.1:0-3448 GCA_038748365.1 Pseudomonadota bacterium | reverse complement strand
GCAGCTTGTGCATCAGCGGTAGGAGAATACCGTGATGGTGCTTTAACCAGGCCAGCAATGATCGCGGCTTCAGCGAGCGAGATGTCGTTGGCGCTGTGATTGAAGAATTTGCGACTGGCAGAATCAATGCCATAGGCGCCGCCGCCAAAATAGACCTTGTTGAGATAAAGCTCTAGGATCTGTTCCTTAGAGAATTTGGACTCCAGCGCCATTGCCAATACCGCTTCACGCCCTTTGCGGGCGAGGGTGTAGCTGTTGGTCAGGAAGATATTGCGCGCAAGTTGCTGCGTGATCGTCGAGGCACCTTGCATCCGCTTGCCGGTGCCATAATCCTGAAACGCAATCCAGCCGGCACGCGCCAGACCTATGGGGTCAACGCCGAAATGACTCTCAAACCGCCGGTCTTCGACAGCGATCATAGCGTCCTTCATGATCTGCGGTATTTCATCATGGTCGAGCCAGTCGCCAAAGCTGGGTCCGATGGAGACAATCTCTGTGCCATCGGCTGCAAGGACGCGGATCATCTGGCCATTGGGTGAGGCCTTCAGCTCCTCAAAGCTGGGCAAATTGGACGCAGCGGTCCACACGGCGACGGTGACCGCAACCACGCCGACAAATAGAGTAACCAGGCCGACACGGAAAATCCGCCAGAACCATCGGCTGACCGGTCCCTGTTTCTTTTTGCTGTTGCGCTTCTTTGTGCGCGATTTGGCGCCTGCCATAAATGTTTCCCCTAGGAGGCGATAAGGCCACCAATACGCTATGCTTAATGCGGCTTTATATCTGCTGAATAAGCAGTTCAGCCAAAGATCGCATTGTCAGCAAGCTGTATCGCTAGGGCCTTTTAGCCCAGTCCGTAGGAATAAGGAATCCCCAAAGATGTAAATCAGTCTTCGCTATCCTCGTCACGTGGCTCGAAATCGAGCGCGGCAGAGTTCATGCAATAGCGCAGCCCTTCCGGGCCGGGACCATCAGGGAATACATGGCCGAGATGGCCGTCACATTTGGCGCACTTTACTTCGGTGCGGATCATGCCATGGCTGTAATCGCTCTCCTCGGCTACTGCATCGCCGCTTTCGGGCCGGGTAAAGCTGGGCCAGCCGGAACCGCTGTCATATTTGTCTTCGGAGTCAAACAACGGGACACCACACGCGGCGCAGCGGAAAATGCCGTCGCCTTTGAATATATTATATTTGCCGGTAAAGGCGCGCTCGGTCCCTGCTTGGCGCAGCACATGATATTGCTCCGGGGTCAGCTGCTCGCGCCACTCGGCATCGCTTTTTTCGATTTTGCTCATGGCTGAAAGATGGGAAATCTTGTCTCCTCAGTCAAGCAGGACCTCTTGTCGAGCGCGACGTCATCGCCCATGGTGGTGGAGAACAAGGGGCGGGTGCAGAAAGGCCGCGAGATGAGCATCGTCACGCTTTCGGGCCGTAATGTGCAGCTGGTTATAAGTGCCATATCTGGCCAGCCGCCTTTGATCCTGCATTGGGGCACGCAGGTTGCTGGCGATAGTTTCCCTGAAATGCTGCGCCATGCGGTGCCGGGCCGCGAAGATATGGTGTTGCGCCCATCATTGGCGATGGAGCTCGGGCTGGGCCTTTCGGCGCAACCGGGGCTGTTGATCAGCCGCAACAGACGCGATTGGGATGCGCTTTTGGTTGTTGAAGCTGTAGAGCAGCAGCCTAATACAGTGCGATTGATTTGCGCTGATAAACATGCCGGGGTGCGGCTGGTTTATGATTTCACCAGCAGTGAAGCGCACAACATCATCACTGCATCGGCAAGGCTGGAGAATATCGGGCAATCGGCACTGGAGGTGCATCGCGCCCAGACCATGACCTTGCCCCTGCCGCCGCATATCACCGATATAGTCGGCTTTTCCGGGCTATGGGCAGGAGAGTTTCAAACCGAACGGATAAAGCGCTTCGCCGGTGCTTGGGTGCGTGAAAACCGACATGGCCGCGGCGGGCATAATGACTGGCCAAGCGTGATGCTCGCTGACACTTCAACCGATGAGCATCAAGGGCAAGCCTATGGCCTGCACCTTGGCTGGAGCGGCAATAGCCGACTGTCAGTCGAAACGCTTCCAGAGAACCGTATATTGGCATCGGCTGGTGCGCTGTTCTTTCCGGGCGAGATTGTACTGGATGCTGGCGCGCATATTGATCTGCCCGTGCTGCATTTGGGTTGGTCTGATGATGGGTTGAATGGCCTCAGCCAAAGTTATCATGACCATATCCGGCAAGATGTCCTGCCTCAGCGACCTTTGCAGCCTGACCGTCCTCAGCGCCCAGTACATTATAACAGCTGGGAGGCGGTCTATTTCGACCACGACCCGGATGTGCTGATGCAATTGGCCAGTCTCGCCGCTGATGCTGGAGCCGAGCGGTTTGTGCTGGATGATGGCTGGTTCAAAGGACGGCGCAGTGACAAGGCAGGCCTTGGCGATTGGCAGGTCGATAAGCAGGTTTATCCAGACGGGCTGACACCACTGATCGACCATATACACAGTCTGGGGATGGGGTTTGGTTTGTGGGTCGAACCGGAGATGGTAAATCCCGATAGCGATCTTTATCGTACCCATCCGGACTGGATTGTGCAGTCAGCGGCGCGCGAGCCAATCCCGTTTCGCAATCAGCATATGCTTGATCTGACGCGGCCAGAGGTTTTCGATCATATTTATAAGGCACTCAATGCCTTGCTGCGCGAGAATGCTATTGGTTATCTGAAATGGGATATGAACCTCAATGTCGCCCATCCTGCCAATGTGCTCGGCCATGCCGTCGCCTATGATCAGGTTAATGCTGTCTATACGTTAATTGACTATCTGCGCCGAGCGCATCCCTTAGTTGCTATTGAAAGCTGCTCCTCTGGCGGCGGTCGGGCCGATCTCGGCATTTTGCAGCGTACTGACCGGATATGGACATCAGACAATAATGATGCGCTGGAACGGTTGGGCATCCAATGGGGCGCAAGCCACATGCTGCCGCTCTGCGTCACAGGCGCGCATGTTGGTCCGCGTACATGCCATATTACCGGGCGTATCTTGCCGATGGAACTGCGCGCTGCGGTAGCGATGTTTGGCAGCATGGGAATAGAAGCTGATCTGCGACAGGAAAGTGCCAAGGATAGCGCGGTACTGGCGCGGGCGATTACCCTATATAAACAGCATCGCGATCTGCTCCATGATGGCGACTTTTACAGGCTTGAAAATGGCAATGGCCATATAGCCATCGGGACCGTTGCCAAAGCGTGCAATGAAGCATTGTTTATGCGCGTCAACCTTGCCGAGGCTGCCTTTGCCATTCCTTCACCTTTGCGGCTGAGAGGCCTTGATACCGGAAGGCGCTATCAAATCAGGCTGATCTGGCCTGATGGCTGGCGCACACCAATCCGACATGCAGAGGCATTGGTACAGCAGTTACTGGCTGGGGACATCATTATG
>JBCDIZ010000024.1:0-3703 GCA_038748365.1 Pseudomonadota bacterium | reverse complement strand
GCGACTAAATTCGCTTACGCTCATTAAGTCTCACTGCCCCTCCCGCAAGCGGGAGGGGGTAAAGTAGGAAAACACCAAAATGCCCATGTATTTGAACGAAGATCAGGCGATGCTGCAGGACAGTGCGCGTGAATTTATCGCTACCGAAGCCCCCGTCTCGCATATGCGCGCGCTGCGCGATGAGAAGTGCAAGGACGGCTTCCGCCATGCGTTGTGGAAGCAATTCGCCGAAATGGGGTTCACCGGCATCCTCATTCCGGAAGAGGATGATGGCCTTGGTCTCGGCCATGTCGAAGCCGGTATCGTGCTGGAAGAAATTGGCCGCAATCTGACGCCGTCGCCGTTTCTGACGACTTCGGTCGCGGGAGTCTCGGCCTTGAATGCAGGCGGCAAGGCACTGCGTGAGAAATATTTCCCCGGCATTTTGAGCGGCGACACCGTGCTCGGCATCGCGATTGAAGAACGCGCAAAGCATCGCCCGGACCAGATTGCTATGGCCGCCGAACGCTCGGGCAATGGCTTCAAACTCAATGGCAAAAAGAGCTTTGTCATCCATGGCGCGTCAGCCGATGCGCTGATCGTTGCGGCCCGTACCAGCGGTTCTGCCGGTGACAGCGAAGGCCTGACCCTGTTCATAGTCGACAAGGATGCGGCCGGCCTGAGTGCCGAAGCCGCGCGACTGGTCGATAGCTCGATGGCGGCGGCTGTTACATTCGACAATGTCGAGGTTGATGCCGATGCTGTGATTGGCGAGGTCGATCAGGGGCAGCATGTGCTGGATGCGCTGCTCCACGCCGGACGCGCCGGTTCGGCGGCTGAGCTGGTCGGTGTTGGTTCAGGCGCGATGGATATGACTGTCGATTATCTCAAACAGCGCAAGCAGTTTGGCAAGCTGATCGGCGAATTTCAGGCATTGCAGCACCGCGCTTCACATCTCTATTCCGAGATGGAAATCGCCCGCGCCGCAGTGATGAAAGCGCAGCAATTGCTCGATCAGGGCAATGAAGGCGCGGACGTCATGGTCTCGGTTGCTAAGGCCAAAGCCGCACGCACTACTGCTCTCGCGGTGCGTGAAGGCGTGCAGATGCATGGCGGCATTGGTATGACCGACGAATATGATATCGGCTTCTATATGAAGCGCGACCGGGCGTTGAACGAATTTATGGGCGATGCCAATTACCACGCTAACCGCGTGGCCCAGATGCATGGGTATTGATTAATTAAGCCCCTCTCCTTCAGGGGAGGGGTTGAGGTGGGGGCTGTCCACCTGCACTTTTCCTCAAATATTGGGTCGGGTTGAGAACCCCCTCTCCCCGACCCTCTCCCCTGAAGGGGAGAGGGAGTAAACTATGGACCTGCAAAAACTATTCTCACTCACTGGCAAAATCGCCATCGTCACCGGTGGCTCGCGCGGTATTGGTAAGATGATTGCCCAAGGCTATCTCGCTGCCGGCGCCAAAGTCTATATCACCGCACGCAAGGCGGAAGTCTGCAATGCTACCGCTGATGAACTGGGCGAAAACTGCATCTCGCTTCCGGGCGATCTCAGCACCATAGAAGGCGCAAAGACCTTTGCTGCGCAATTCGCTGAACATGAAAGCAAGGTCGACATTCTCGTCAACAATGCCGGTGCGGCATGGGGCGCGGAGTTTGAAGAATTCCCCGAGCTAGGCTGGGACAAGGTAATGGACCTCAATGTCAAATCGCCGTTTTTCCTCACCCAGGCATTGCACGAACAGCTCAAGGCCGCCGGTACAGTCGAAGAACCGGCCAAGGTCATCAATATCTCTTCCATCGACGGCATGCGCATCAACCCCTGGGAAACCTATAGTTATCAGGCATCAAAGGCGGCGCTTATCCAGCTGACCAAGCGCATGGCGGTGCGGCTGTTGAAAGACAATATCATCGTCAGCGGTATTGCGCCCGGCGCCTTCCCCTCGGAAATGAACAAGGCCGCGCGCGATGCCGAGGCGGTTGTTGCGAAATTCATCCCGCTAAAACGTGTTGGAACCGCAGAAGATATGGCGGCGGGTGCGATCTATCTGGCCAGTCGTGCAGGCGATTATGTTGTCGGCACCACCATTCCGATCGATGGCGGTATCGTCAATGCATCGGCACCCGGCGGTGGCACAGACCCGGAAGGTAACTAACCGGGCCTTGGTTGTGTAGGCGTAACAAGCCACACAGTTTCGCATATAGTGATAGGGTAGGGCTTCGATAGCTGTTTCGGAGCCTTACTCAATGCGTGCATCGTCTTTTGTCGCCCTGTCATCTCTTCTGCTTCTGGCTACGCCCGCCTGCGCTCAGGATGGCAGTGATCAGCCGCCTCCTGACGATTTCTCCGACATCGAAGCAGAGATACAGGCCGAGTCCCAGGAAACGCAGGATGACAGCGCTGAGGTAGAAGCGCCTGACGCGCCCGGCGGCGATGTTGCTGAAACGCTGGCATTTATGGGCGCAATTATCGACCAGCTGGACCCCGATGCGACCCGCACCGCCAATGGTTGGGAATTGACGATCGACAATACCCAGCTTGCCGTCGTGACCGACCCCAATGCCGGTCGTATGCGGATTATCACGCCGATTGCGATGGTCGCGGATCTGCCCGAAGGCGGCCTGTTGCGGCTGATGCAAGCCAATTTCGATACTGCACTGGACGCGCGCTATGCAGTGGCGCAGGAGCTGGTCTGGGGGACATTTATCCATCCACTGACCTCGCTGACCGATCGCGATTTCGCTTCGGGTTTGCTCCAGACCAAGACGCTGGCTGATACCTTCGGCACAACATTTACCAGCGGCGCGCTGAGCTATGGTGGTGGCGACAGCAATGCGATTATTGATCAGCAACTGGAAGAATTGCTGCGCGAACTGAAGAAGAACGATACGATCTGATCGCTATGGCAAAATCGCCTTTCTGAGAGCATAATGCCTCATGCCGGGACTCGGCGAGAGGAGATATATGATGGTGATGCGGAAATTCGGCTCGGTAATGGTGACTGCACTAACGGCCACTGCCATGGTCTCGGTCGTGGCGCTGCCGATAACCGCGATAGCCGCGCCGCACATGGCGATGGCCTATCAGGGCCTCTCGCTCAAAGGTATTTTGGCCGATGCTAGCGACAGTGCTCTCGACCAGCTGGCCCAGCCCGATGCCTTTTACAATGACAAGGATGTCCGCATTGGTTTGCCAGGGCCGCTTAAAAAAGCGAGCGGTATATTGCGCTTTGTCGGTCAGTCGGGTCTCGCCAATGATCTTACCCGCAGCCTGAACGACGCAGCAGGAAAGGCGGCGGAAGAAGCCAAGCCAGTGTTCCGCGCTGCGATTGATGAGCTTACTCTGACCGATGGCATCGGCATTGTTACCGGCGGTGATACGGCAGGCACCGAATATCTGCGCGGCACTTCAGGCGAAGTGTTGCGTGAGAAAATCCGGCCTCTGGTCGCGTCGGCTCTGGGCGATGTCGGCGCTTTTGACCAGCTCAACAAATTACAGGATGTGCGTCAGATTGCTTCGCTAGCCGGGGCCGATATCAGCGATGACGGGCTAACCGACAGCGTCACCGATCAGGCGATGGATGGTATTTTCAACTATATCGGCCGTGAGGAAACCAAATTCCGCGATAATCCTCTGGAAAAGGGCAAAGGCCTGCTGGACGGGATTTTCGGTAACTAGAACCGTTTCGATATAGCGCAAATCGGCCCG
>JBCDIZ010000023.1:0-5458 GCA_038748365.1 Pseudomonadota bacterium | reverse complement strand
GCATGATCCTGTTTATCGCATCAGAAGTGATGTTCTTTGTCGGCTGGTTCTGGGCCTGGTTTGATTTCTCACTCTTCCCGCAACCACTGGAATTCCTTTCCGCCGAACGTAATGGTGGCTCGCCCTTAACGGAAAACCTGATCGGTCAGGAAGGCGCATCAGCGCTGATCCAATGGCCGCCGGCCGGGGTTGAGGTTCTCAACGCTTTTGAACTGCCGCTGCTGAATACGCTGATCCTGCTGCTCTCGGGCACCACAGTAACCTGGGCCCACCATTCGCTGCTCAATGGCGATCGCGATGGCCTGATCAAGGGTCTGTGGGTCACGGTTATTCTGGGTGTGCTTTTCTCTTGCGTACAGGCGTATGAATATAGCGTTGCGCCATTCCCGTTCGCTGGCCTTAACTATAGCTCGGCTTTCTACATGGCGACCGGTTTCCACGGCTTCCACGTTCTGGTCGGCACGATCTTCCTGATCGTCTGCCTGGTCCGCGCCTATCTTGGCCACTTCACCCCGAAACAGCATTTTGGCTTTGAAGCCGCCGCCTGGTATTGGCATTTTGTTGATGTCGTGTGGCTGTTCCTCTTCGCCGTCGTCTATGTCTGGGGCGGCTGGGGCGCGCCGATCCATTGATCGGATACGCAACGAAAACCAATAAGGGGCGGCCGGACGATGGTTTGGCTGCCCTTTTTGTTGAGACAATTCCCGTTCGTGTCGAGCGTAGTCGAGACACGATTTCCCACTTGCAAGTGCCTCTCGACTTCGCTCGAGGCGAACGGAGTTGGATTTGTCCAACAATTCAGCTTTTGAGGGCTTCATAGGTGTGAACTTAGTGTGAACTTAGCGACACATAAATCATCATGACCCGCATTCCGATCATCCCGACCATCATTGTCGCCGCCGCGATCATCACCATGATGGCGCTCGGTGTATGGCAGCGGGGCAGGGCAGATGAGAAAGCAGCCCTGATCGCGCGCTATCAAGCGGCATCGGATCAGCCTGTTCTGGGCTGGCCTCAATCGCTGGATGCCGATGAACTACCGCTTTATCGTCGCTCAGGTTTCACCTGTGCAGAGGTACTCGACTGGCGCTCGACCAGCGGTCGCAATGCCGATGGCAGAGCAGGTTGGAGCCATATCGCCACCTGCCGTCTTGGCGATGATGGTGAGGCACAGCTTCAGGCAGGATGGTCGCTGCAACCGGAAACGCCCGAATGGGCTGGCGGGGACGTCACCGGCATGATCGCCCCCGATGGCAAGGCGATGATCCGCCTAGTGGCCGATCCGCCGGTTACGGGACTGGAGCCGCTGGCGACCCCGACCCCTGCTGATCTGCCCAACAACCATATCTCCTATGCGGTGCAATGGTTCCTGTTCGCCCTCATCGCTGGAGTGATTTACGCACTTGCGCTGCGCCAGCGTCTCTTGCGCCGGACCTGATCCGCCGCTAACCCGCTTTTTCTATGCAGTATATCAGCACCAGAGGAGCCGCACCGGCTCAGGATTTTCGTGGCGCAACGCTGGCCGGGTTGGCGAGCGATGGCGGGCTCTATCTGCCGGAGGAATGGCCGCAATTCAGCAAGGCCGAAATCGCTGATATGGCGGGCCTTGATTATGCCTCGCTGGCGGTGCGTATCATGCGCCCCTTTGTCACAGGCAGCCTCAGCGATGAAGAGCTGACCGAACTGTGCCAGCAGGCCTATGGTGGCTTTGCGCATAAGGCGGTGACCCCTTTAGCGCAGCTCGATGAGCGCCATTGGCTACTCGAACTGTTCCATGGCCCGACACTGGCGTTCAAGGATGTTGCGCTGCAATTTCTCGGCCTGAGTTTCGCTCATTTCCTCAAGGATCAGGACAAGGCGCTGACCATTGTCGGCGCGACCTCGGGCGATACCGGCTCTGCCGCTATCCATGCGGTCGCCGGACGTGAGGGCATCGAGATTTTCATGCTCCACCCGCATGGCCGCATCTCCGATGTCCAGCGGCGGCAGATGACGACGGTGCTCTCGCCCAATGTTCATAATATCGCTATTGAGGGCAATTTCGACGATGCCCAGGCGATGGTCAAGCGCATGTTCGGCGATAGCGCGCTCACCGATACGCTCGACCTGTCGGCGGTGAACTCGATTAACTGGGCGCGGCTGATGGCGCAGATCGTCTATTATTTCGCTGCCGCGCTGCAACTCGGCGCACCGCATCGCCCGGTGGCTTTCTCTGTGCCTACGGGCAATTTTGGTGATGTCTTCGCCGGCTATGTCGCCTCGCGCATGGGCCTGCCGGTGGAGCGGCTGATTGTTGCTACCAATATCAACGATATTCTGCACCGCGCTCTGAGCAGCGGCGATTATTCGCGCGCCGAACTGTCGCCTACTGCCACGCCGTCGATGGACATACAGGTGTCTTCCAATTTTGAGCGGCTGCTGTTTGATCTTGGCGGCCGCGATGGTGCGGCCATGGCCGAAACGATGCGCAGCTTTGATGCCAGTGGTGCATTGCAGATTGACGATGCCTTACGTGCCGCGATTGGCGAGCGCTTTACCAGTGAGCGGGTCGATAATGACGCCATGTCTCGGGCCATACGTTGGGCGTATGAAGAAGCGCGGCAGGTGATTGATCCGCACACTGCCATCGGCCTTGCTGCGGCGCATCGCTTTGATGGTGATCCGACAGTGCCGATTGTCACGTTGGCGACGGCGCATCCTGCCAAGTTCCGCGATGCGGTTGAGCGTGCCTGTGGTATCCGTCCGGCATTGCCATCGCGCGTAGGCGATCTGTTTGATCGGCAGGAGCGTTCTACAACCTTGCCCAATGATTATGAGGCGGTGCGGCAGTTTGTACTCGATAATGCTATGGCCAAGGCCAGCGCCAAAGCCAAAGTATGACCGCTGCTGCCGCGCCTGATCTGACACTGATGACCAGTCAGCCGCGCGGCGACTATACGCTGGTCGATAGCGGCGATGGCCGCAAATATGAGCGCTATGGCGACTTTCATTTTACCCGCCCTGAACCGCAGGCGATGTGGTCGCCGCAGCTTGATGACTGGCCTGCCGATGCCGAATTTATCCCGGCTTCGGATGAGGATGGCGGCGGGCGCTGGCATTATGCCAATCCGGCGGTGCGCGATGGCTGGGAACTGACATGGAATGGCGAAGTGCGTTTCCATGCCTCATGCACCCCATTCCGTCATCTCGGCTTCTTCCCCGATATGGACCCGGTCTGGCGCTGGATGCGCGAACAGATAGCGGGCATGGAAACGCCGCAGGTGATGAACCTGTTTGGCTATACCGGCGTCGGCACATTGGTGCTGTCGGCAGCGGGGGCGCATATGGTCCATGTCGATGCCTCGAAAAAATCGGTGGCACAGGCGCGCGACAATGCCGCACTGTCGGGTATGGCCGATCGCCCGATCCGCTGGCTGGTTGAGGACGCGGCGAAATTCACCGCGCGCGAAGTGCGGCGCGGGCGGCGCTATGATGGCATATTGTTAGACCCGCCCAAATTCGGCCGCGGCCCCAATGGCGAGATCTGGCGGATTGAGATGAATTTGCCCGATCTGATTGCCGATTGTCGCCAGTTGGTGGATGCGGATTCGCGCTTTGTCTTTCTCACTGTCTATGCCGTGCGCATGTCGCCGCTGGCGCTGGAAGCCTTGATGCAGCAGCATTTTGGCGATCTGCCCGGCAAGGTCGAGGCTGGCGAGCTGACGGTGGCGGAAGAGGGCGGGCGGCTGATGCTCCCCACCGCATTATTTGCACGCTGGTCCGCCGCGTAATAAAGGAAACCCATGACGCTTAATCCAACAGATCAGCTGATACTGGAAGTGGCCGATTTTGAGGTGCCTGTGCTGACCGGCATTTACTCAGAAGAGACCAAGCTGCCCCAGCCGCTGCGCATCACCATCCGCGTCGAGCTGGCGATGCAGGACCATTATGATCCCGACACGCCGCTGAGCGCGTCAAAAAACTATATGGACCTGAAGCATGCCGCCTCGACCGCTTTGCCCGAGGGGGTGCATTTCACTCTGATTGAAGGGGTAGCCGATCATATTATCGATACGCTGTTCCTGCAGGACAAGCGGGTAAAGGCGGTCGAGGTGAAGATCGTCAAACTGGCCATTGCCGAGGCGGATGAGGCGATTGGCATCACCATGACGCGGCGCAGATAATGAGCGGATCGCAATCGGCGAAACTGGCGCTGGTCACCGGAGGCTGCCGCCGTGTCGGCGCGGCGATCTCGGGGCATTTGGCTGAGCAGGGCTATGCGCTGGCGTTGCATGGGTATAGCGATAGAGAACCGGATGATGCGCTGGCTGTAGTTCTCAAAGAGCAAGGCACGCAGTGGTATGGTTTTTTAGCGGACCTTACTGAAAGGACAGTCCCCGCAAAGCTGATGCAGCAAGTGGTAGAGCACTTCGGTCGCGTCCCGGATCTGCTGGTCAATAATGCCTCGCTCTTTGACGATGATCAGATCGAGACGCTCGATGCCGCTTCACTAGAACGGCATTGGCGCATCCATCTCGCCGCGCCGACATTGCTCATACAGGCGCTTTATAAACATACAGGCGAGGATGGCCGAGCCTCGGTGATCAATATTGTCGATCAGCGGGTGCGTAATCCGCATGGTGACCAACTGTCCTATACCCTCTCCAAACAGGCGCTTGCGGAATCCATCCGCACTTTGGCAAAGGCGTGTGCGCCCAGATTGCGTATCAATGGCATTGCCCCGGGAATGACACTCGAAACCGAGGATTATGTCGACGGCCAGATGGCAACCATTGCCGCGACAATGCCGCTCCAACGTAACTCAACACCGCAGGATATTGCTGCTGCTATTGGTTATCTTGCTGTGGCAGAAGCAGTCACCGGTCAGCTACTCTATGTCGATGGCGGCGCACATATGCAGAGCTATGATCGCGATTTCCTCCATCTGAGCGACAGCTAATATCCTCCCCGTTTATGGGGAGGGGGACCACCAAAGGTGGTGGAGGGGGCCATCAAACTAGCACAGCGCAAGTGGATATTCCCCTCCGTCAGCGCTACGCGCTGCCACCTCCCCGTGAACGGGGAGGATGAATTCTGAGTCTTTCGGAACCGTTTTGACTGCGCCGCGTTTACCTGTGCGTGGATTTTCATATTTATGAGGGAAGAATTTATGCGTACCACAATTGCAACTGTATTTACCGCCGTTACGGCCCTGTCACTCGCCGCCTGCTCTGCACCTGAAGAAGCTGCTGAAGGAGAAGGCGAAGAAGCCACCACCGAGGCAGAAGGCACCGAAACCGAAGCCGCAGGCACCATCGTAGAGGTTGCTTCGGGCAATGAGGATTTCTCAACACTGGTCACTGCTGTTACTGCTGCTGAACTGGCCGAAACACTGTCGGGTGAAGGCCCGTTCACCGTATTCGCGCCAACCAATGCCGCTTTTGAAAAGCTGGGCGATCAGGTTGCCGAACTGACCAAG
>JBCDIZ010000022.1:0-13546 GCA_038748365.1 Pseudomonadota bacterium | reverse complement strand
CCGACCTTGCCGGGCGAGCGCAGGTGAACCGTGCAGAAATCCGAACAGGCAAACAGGCACGGCATTTCCTGCAGGTCGACAGCGTCATAGGCTTTATCGTCGCCCTTGGTTTTGCGCAGTGCCTCGACCAGTTTGCTGCCGCCGCGGCGGCCTTGATCGTCCTCGCGCGCGTCTTTCGAGTGGCGGCAGGTATTGCAGACTATAATCGCGGTCTTGTTATCGACTGACTTCAGCATTTGCAGAGCACCTCCATCATCATAACCGCCATGCCTGCGCTGCGCATATACAGAATTGTCTCATAATCTCTCCCAACAGCAACAAAGGCCCTGACCCTAGGAGTCAAAGCCGGATATGTCGCCGCTCGGGAAGACCCCGCCCGCCCGGAACACCCTGTCCGGCCGAAGGACGACGGCGATGGGCAGGTCTCCTGGCTTGCGGATCAAGGCCCGTTTCGCGCCACCTTCTCGGGACGCGTCGTCCCAATGGTATAGTGCGCAAGGGCTAACCGCTTACAGTTGCAGGGGCAGCCGGGGATTTTCACCCCGTTCCCATATTCATCCCCTTTGCGGGGAACCAATCGCGGATGCGGGATTACCGCGCTCTTTGCACAGCGTCAACGAATACGCTGCAACGGCGTGAGCGACAGCCGCTCACTTTTATCGGCCCCAGTGACGATCTTATAGACTTGCGCCAGCAGGTCGGATGTCAGCACCGGATCGGGAGAACCATCGGCGACGAGCCTGCCCTTATCGAGAACCAGCAGCCGATCACAAAAGCGCGCAGCCAGTTCAAGATCATGCATAACCGCGATCACCATGCGGCCCTGATCTGCGAGGTTTTTGAGGATTTCCATGCCATGCAATTGATGCGCCGGATCGAGATTGGCGAGCGGTTCATCGGCGACAAGAACCGGCGCATCGACCGCCAGCGCGCGCGCCAGCAATACCCGTGAGCGCTCACCGCCTGATAATTCGGTGGCAACACGGCCTGCGAACGCGGTAATCTCGGCCATCTCCATCGCCTGTTGAATGGCCGCCTGATCAGAGGCTGTCAGCCGAGAATAAGGCGCGAGATGCGGCAGACGGCCAAGCGCAACCAGCCGTTCCACCGAAAGCGGCCAGTGAAGCGATTGGCCCTGTGGCAGATAGGCAATCTTCCGTGCGATCTCCTCACGCTTCATTCGCTCTA
Organism: Pseudomonadota bacterium; assembly: GCA_038748365.1. Classification (GTDB taxonomy): domain Bacteria; phylum Pseudomonadota; class Alphaproteobacteria; order Sphingomonadales; family Sphingomonadaceae; genus Alterisphingorhabdus. The sequence continues at coordinate 12,358 of JBCDIZ010000022.1, read as the reverse complement.
CCGGGCGATCATCAATCTGAACATTGCCGTCACTGGAGACTAAACCCAAAAGAGCCCGCACAAAGGTCGATTTACCAGCACCGTTCGGCCCCAATATGCCAATCAGGCTGGCCGATTGAAGCGTGGCGGATACCTCGTGCACGACCAGCCTTCGGTTCAGTCGCACCGAGACGTTTTCAGCCGCTATGGTTACCATAATCGCCGCTCCCGCATCAGGTGGATGAGGAAAAACGGCACACCCAGAAAGGCGGTCACTACGCCGAGCCGAAGTTCTGTCGTCGCGGGGATAATCCGCACCGCTACATCGGAAAGCGTGAGCAGCGCAGCGCCAGCGAGTGCGCTTGGCAGCAGCAATGACGATGGCGCGCGATCGGTCAGCGGTCGTATCAGATGCGGGACAATCAGCCCGACAAAGCCGATGGCCCCCGCCACGGCTACCGCTCCGCCAACCCCGATTGCGACGCCGAGCAAGAGTCGCGTTCGCGTGCGCCGCAAATCCGCGCCGAGCGCTGCAGCGCCATCTTCGCCTAATGTCAGTGCATCGAGAGCGCGCCCATCAGAGGCCAGCAGCACCGCGCCTATGGCTATGCACGGCAAGGCGATGGCCACATGCTGGAAGGATCGATCCTCAAGGCTGCCCAAAAGCCATATCGTGATTTCCATCGCCGCGAACGGGTTTGGTGAGAGATTGAGGGCAAGGCTGATCCCGGCACCGGCAAGGGTTGCAATCGCGATCCCGGCGAGGATGAGGGTGAGCGGACTTTCCGAATTTCCCGCCAGCAGGAAAAGCAACGCAAGGCTCAGCGCTGCGCCGCCGATCGCCATGATAGGCAGCGCAACAGGCCAAGCCTCGGCAAAACCAAAGTAAAATGCAATCACAGCGCCCAAGGCGGCGCCATTTGACGTGCCGAGCACGGCAGGTTCCGCCAACGGATTTCGCAAATACCCTTGCAGCGCCGCGCCTGCGAGCCCGAGAATCGCGCCAATCGATAGCGCCAGGATCGCACGCGGCAGACGAAGCTCCAGCAGGATGGTACGAATGACGGGGTCACCTTCACCGCTCAGGGCCGAAACCATGGCGTCAACGGCGAGAGACACGCTGCCAATAGCAACCGACAAAATCGCCGAAGCGAAAATGAGCGCAAGCAAAACAGGAATCAGCCAGGGTTTTGAAACGGTCAGAAGCTTCGCCTTCACGATCAGCACGCCCGTCGCGATCTGCGTCCCGGGTCAGGCGTCATTAGCGCAAAGTTTTTGGTTTTGGCAAACGGGAAGAGCGTAATGGATTGACAAGCGGACAATCGCACCGCATTTCGCTGCACAGACGGTGCTGCAGGCGCGAAACGCCTGGAGCTAGGGTCAGGACTTATTAATTCCGTGGAGCGAGGTTTGAGGCAATTTGCTCCTGAGCGAGGAAGGAAAGCGCAGTCGATAGTGGTTCTATCGCAAGCTTTTCTGACGTGGCACAGGGGCAAATTGGTCAAATCCTTAAAAGGACGCCAAAATGACTTCCATCTCGAACAAAAATGCACTTGGAAAGGCAAACAGCCTTCCCTGCGCGCATTTTCGCCCGATATGTTCGTCATTTTGACGCCTCGCCCACGCAATTAATAAGTCCTGACCCTAAAAGGGAAGCCGGTGCGATTCCGGCGCTGTGCCCGCAACTGTAAGCCGGGAGCCTCGAACCAACTATGTCACTGGCCAATGCTCTTACGAGTGCGGCTGGGAAGACGGTTCACAGGCGATGATCGGCAAGCCAGGAGACCTGCCGTCGCGTCGTTCGTCCGGGGCCGGGTCCAGCCCAGTGGGACAGGAAAATGTTTTTCCGAAGTAACGACAGCCAGGTCGGTCTCCGATGCCGCGGTGTGGATGCGCTCGCGACAGGCCAACTGTCGAATGCGCTGTGCAGGGTTCGGAGCCCTTGTGTGGCATGACTTTGGATAAAAGAATGAAACACTTCCTACCCTTGCTTGCTGCGGCTTCGACTGTTGCACTTCTGCCTACACCGCTTCTTGCCCAACCGGTTGATCGGCAAACCACGGATCGGCAGGCCACAGACCGGCAGGGCGCTGAAAACCCGGACTCTGTCGATATCGTCGTCACCGCGAACCGCACCAGCCGCGCTATCTCGCAGGTGGGCGAATCTGTCACGGTTGTCGGTGAAGAAGAAATCATCAATCGCCAGTCGACCGAAGTGCTGGACATATTGCGCACTATCCCCGGCCTCACCTTCACCCGCAATGGTGGGCCTGGAACCAATACCGGCGTTTCGCTCCGCGGTGCCCAGTCGGATCAGACGCTGGTGCTGATCGATGGTATCCGCATCAACGATCCTGCTTCACCTGGCGGCGGGTTCAATTTCGGCCCGCTGCTGACCGGCAATATCAACCGCATTGAAGTGGTGCGCGGCTCGCAATCGGTGCTGTACGGCAGCCAAGCGATTGGCGGTGTCGTCAATATGATCACACGCCAGCCGACCGAGGATCTCAATGTCTTCGCCCGCGCCGAATATGGCGGGCGCGATACGGCAGAGCTTATCGGTAATGTCTCGGGGCGCATTGGCCCGGTCGCGGCGAGTTTCGGTGCTACCTATGCTCGCACTGACGGTATTTCCGCCTTTAGCGAAGCGCGCGGCGGAACCGAGCCCGACGGGTTTGAGAGCCTGGGCTTTAATGGCAAAGTCGATGTTGCAATTGCAGACAATGTCTCGCTCGACCTTCGCGGTTTCTATGCCGACAGCGATACCGATATCGACGGCTTTGCCAGAGATGCGAATATCGTATCCAGTCGCCAGGACTTTATTGGCTATGCCGGTATCAACGCCTCTTTCCTGGATGGCCGTTTCCGCAACCGGCTTGGCTTTGGCTATACCAATATCGATCGGCGAAACTTCGATTTTGATACCGACTCTGAGACATTCGACGCCAATGGCGAGAACCGCCGGTTCGAATATCAGGGCGTCTTTGATACAGGCGATCTGGCAGAGATCGTTTTTGGGTTGGAGCGCGAAGAATCCGAGTTCCGCTCATCCAGCTTTGGCGCGCCGCCATCCTTTGCCGATGTCTGGATCAACTCGGTTTACGGCCAGGTCAATCTCACCCCAGTCGAAGGCCTCTCGCTGACCGGCGGCATCCGCTATGATGACCATGAAACCTTTGGCAGCGCAACCACTTTTGCGGCAAGTGGCGCCTATTCGCCCAATGGCGGCGACACGGTTATCCGGGCGAGCTATGGCGAAGGTTTCAAGGCGCCGTCGCTGTTCCAGCTGTTCAGCGAGTTTGGCAATGCCGATCTTGATGCCGAGGAATCAGAAAGCTGGGACATTGGAGTCACACACAGCTTTCTCGATGGCCGGGCCCAGGTCGGGATCACCTATTTTGAGCGTAATGGAACGAATGAAATCGTCTTCCTGAGCTGCGTAGACAACCCTCTGCCGCCTTGTCTGGTCGATGATCCCCCTTTCGGCACCTATGACAATATCGCACGCACCAGCGCCGATGGCTGGGAGTTTGGCGTCGCCTTGCAGCCGGTGGATGGCTTTGATGTTGCGTTCAACTATTCGATTATCGACGCCTTTGACGACACCACAGGCAATCGCCTGCCGCGCCGCGCAGAGGAGACGTTCAGTGTCGTGGCCGATTATCGCATGCAAAACGGCTTCGGGATCGGCACAACAATTCTGGTCGTTGGCGACAGCTTCGACAATGCGTCAAACAGCCGGCCACTGGACGGTTATTTTGTCGCCGATCTCAGGGTTAGCTACGGAATCACCGAGAACCTTGAACTCTTTGGGCGCGTCGAGAATGTCACCGACGAGGAATATGAAACGGCGTTCCGTTTCGGACAGCCCGGCCGCGCTGTGTTCGGCGGTGTGCGCTACCGGATGTAGTAGCCATACGGCCGATCTTCATGGCACAAGGCAGTGGCACGCGATAACCATTGTTGCCGCTTCACTTGTATGAACATAGGGCCTTTGGCAAAGGGATAATATGAGAAGGATCGCTGCCGCCCTTTGCTGTCTATTGCTTGTCGGCGCGAGTGTGCAGGCAAAGCCAGAGCGGCCCAAACCACAACGGATCGTGTCGCTCAATCTCTGCACCGATCAATATCTCCTTGCTGTTGCTGACAGAGAGCAAATCACCGCCCTAACCAAATTTGTGCGCGATCCAGAAATGTCAGCGGCAGCCAGCAAGGCGATGACCATTCCCATTACCACGGGTTCCGCCGAACAGGTGCTGGCGATGCGTCCCGATCTGGTTCTCGCCAGCCCAACCCGCCGTCGCGAGACACTTGCAAGACTGCGTGATCGCGGCATCCCGATTGTCGAAATCCCGAGCGCCAAGAGCTATGCCGATATCGTGTCGCAAATTCGTCTGGTGGCAAAGGCCGTTGGACATCCCGAAAGAGGCGAAAGGCTGATTGAGAACATGGATGCGCGGCTTGCCAAGGTTTCAGCAAAAGCTGGCAGGGGCAAAGTCGCAGCCTATTACCAGCGCAGAGGCTTTCTGACAGGAAGCGGCACGCTGATTGACGACATGATGCTCCGCCTGGGACTATCCAACCTCGCTAAGACCTTGGACAAGCCACCACTTGCCCGCGTGTCGCTTGAGGAACTCGCGCTCGCCCGTCCTGATTTTCTGATTGTCGAGACCGGAAGCACCCGGGTGGAAGACCGGGGCACGGAGATGCTCAACCATCCTCTGATCCGATCTATTCCGCGTCTGGAAGTGCCTCAAGCATGGACCGTATGCGGTGGCCCTGCTTATGTTGAAGCAGTCGAGAGTTTGAACGAGCAGTTGGCCGCTGGGAGATGAAACAATTCTTGCAATCTGAGCTATAATCCCGAGACTATGCATGGCCATGCATTATCTCCAGCCAGATACTCCTAAAGACGATGTACAGTCATCCGATCCGGTGGATGGGCCCGGCGATAATTCACGTCTTACATCCGTGTTCGAGCGCATAAGAAGCAGATTGACCATATGGCTGGAGCGCGAATTTGGCAGCGGTCCGCCGCATCCTGAAGATGTTGTTCAGCAGACATTTGCCAAGCTCGCTGCTCATGGCGATTTGGGGTCAATCAAATATCTTGAAACCTATGCCTGGACGACGGCGCTTAACTTTGTACGTCATGAAAAACGCGCACAAGCGGTTGCCGAAAGTTATGCCGATGATAGCCGCAAACTCTTCTGGCATGATGAATATGATGCGTTTGACCCGGAGCGTATTGTGCTGGCGAAGGAGGAACTCGAAATCGTCGCGCGCACGTTGCAACAAATGCCCGAGCGCCGCCGCAGCATTTTCATGGCCTGCCGCTTTGAAGGATTAAGCCAGGAAGAAGCAGGAAAACGCGCTGGTGTCAGCCGCACCTCGGCAATGCGCCATCTCGCCAAGGCGACAGATATGATCGTCAAGGCCCTCAGCGCCGGGGACGATCAACCCGCCAGTGGAGAGCAAAATGATGCTGGCTGACTGGGAAGATATTCGCGCCGAAGCGCATTTATGGCGTTCGCGCAGGCAGGAAGGCGCGACGGCTGAAGAGCAGGCAGACTTCGAGAAATGGATTCAGGCACATCCTTCGCATGCCGATGCCTATGCCGAAGCGCAGCTATTCTGGGAAGGTGCCGCCATGCCCGGCTATGCCGAGCAGATCGAGGCGATCATGGCTGAGCAGCAAGCGGCTGAGGAAATAGCTATCGAAGCTTTGCAAACCCCTGATACGACCAAGCCAGTCATCTACCCGCGCAATCCATGGATAAGCCGCTTTCTCGCCGGAGCCACAGCGATAGCGGCGATGATCGTCGCGGCGATCATTATCGGCGTGCCGGGGGGCCTTGTTGGCCCCGACGGTCCCCAATATGAACGTTTCGCCAATGATCGCAGCAAAGCCAAACAGATCACCATCAGTGACGGTTCGCGCATCACGCTGGCGCCGGATACTGCGCTCGATATCGCGCTTACCGAAACCGAGCGCCGCGCCCGGCTGATCAGCGGTGATGCGTTCTTTACGATAGCATCAAATCCCAAACGCCCATTCACCGTCGCAACCGAATATGCCGATGTGACCGTGACCGGGACGGCCTTTGATATACAGTTGCAGCGTGACACTTTGTCAGTGGCAGTGCGCGAAGGTTCAGTGCGCGTGGATGGTGCCGGTAAAGATACTGCACAGACGAGCCAAAACGGCCTTGTTCTGGGAGCAGGCCAAGGGGTCGAAATATCAAAAACAGATGGCTTTGGCGAAGTCATCGAGGTTTTCCCGGGCGAAATCGGCGCCTGGCGCAATGGCAGGCTGATCTACCGCGATGCAAGCCTGGATGAAGTGGTGGCAGACCTTAACCGCTATAGCGATGTTCCGATCATACTCGCCCCTTCGGCAAAAGCGTTACGCGTCAGCGGTGCCTTTGACACCAACAATATGGAATTTGTTTTCGAAGGCATGCGCAGCATCCTGCCGGTGCGGATTGATCAGAGCGAAGAACACGTCAGGATAAGCCGCCGATAACGACGCCTGTGTCTGCCTTTTGCTCGTCAGCAAAGGCCCCTCACCCCCTACCAAAAAATTTTCCCAAGCCGGTATCAATGCGCCCGAGCTATGCATCTAAGAACCAGAGATTGCTTCTCAGTTGCAATAAATGCCAGGGGAATTGTTTATGTTGCCAACATCAGGGCCAAAGTCGCGTCATGTCATCACCCGATCACTGTTATGCGCCGCATCGGCTGCTGCACTTGGATTCATGGCAACACCGGCAGCAGCGCAGACCAGCCAGAAACAACAGATAACAATCTCAGCGCAGTCGCTCGAAAACGCGCTGATTGAGGTCGCGCGTCGCTATGGCGTGTCGGTTATCGCTTCACCGGAACTCACCCGCGGCAAGCGAGCGCCGCGCGTGACCGGAAGCCTCAACGCCGAACAAGCCATTGCACAGCTACTGCGCGGCACGGGGCTGCGCTATAAGCGAGCAAATGGCGGCTTTGTGGTGATGCGGGCACAGGCGCAGCGGGCGCCTGAACCAATAGCACAGCAAAATACTGTCTCCGAGCAAGAGAGAGAAACGGAGTCGGCTATCATTGCCGATACCATCATCGTCACCGGCACCAAGCAGAACCAGTCGATCCAGGATACGCAAACATCGGTGGCCGTGATAACCGGTGAACAAGCCGAAGAACGCGTGATCTTCGATATAGAGGATCTCGCGCTGCGGTTGCCCAATATTTCTACCGCTGGCGAAGACTCGAATTCCATCTCGATCCGTGGCATTTCGGTTGAAGGCGTAGGTAATGTCGGGTCAGGGGTGACCGCAAATATCTATGTCGATGGTACGCCCAGTTCCGGTACGGCCTCCGCTGGGGCGTTTAATTTGTGGGATATCGGTCAGGTTGAAGTGCTGCGTGGGCCGCAGTCGACGACCCAGGGGCGCAACGCGCTTGCCGGCGCAATCGTCATTCAGTCGGCCGATCCCGAATATGAATTTGGCGGCAAAGCCCGCATTATCATCGGGAATGAGAATAACCGGCAATATTCGGCGGCGGTGACCGGGCCGATCATTGCGGATCAGGTAGCTTTCCGCGTGTCAGCGGACTATCGCGAGCTTGATTTTGGCGTCACAAATCAGATCTTTGGCACCAGAACCCGATTTCAGGAAGCCCTCACGCTCAGGGGTAAATTGCTGATTGAGCCGGAATTCCTGCCTGATCTGCGGCTGGAACTGATCGGTGAATATTCCGAAGTCGAAAGTGGCGATCTAAATCGGGTGACCGCCCCGGTTCCGTTCAGTGATCCGGCTTTTGACGACTTCGACCCTTTTGGCAATGAGACATTTTCAGGGTTCCAAAATTTCTTCGATATCGACACCACACGCATCATTGTCGATGCGGATTACCAGCTTGATGAGAACTGGAGCCTTAAGCTGCTTGGCACCCACGAAGCGTCGGATTCTGACAATGATACTGGGTTCCTGGGAACCGGCCTGACCGAAGATCGGACCTATACTGCGGAAGTTCGCGCCTCTTTCAATTATGAAGGTATCAATGGCTGGATCGGTGGCTATTTCTTCGATAATTCACGGGAGACTAGGGGCGACGGGGTCGTCCAGACGCGCTTCATACCTTTTCCACTCGACCCCCCCGATACAATCCTCAATTTGGTCTCTACAAATAGCATTGGCACGCGCAACTATGCCATTTTCGGCAATGTGGCGTTCGATGTGACAGAGCGCCTCACCATCGATCTGGGTGCGCGGTATGATTGGGAGGATTTTGAGTCCTCTGGATTGAGCGGTTCACTCAACCCGGATCCACCCGATTGCGTGATCCCGGATTTTGTTGGTTTTCTAGGACTGGGTGGGCAGCCGTGTACGGCGCTGGCCCCGCTCATCATCACTAATGAGCCGCCGCAATCGACAAGCTTTGAGGCCTTTTTGCCACGTGGGTCAATCATTTATGATTTGGATGATTTGCGGTCGATTTCATTCACAATCGCGCGCGGCTATCGGGCAGGCGGCGTTTTCCAGCGAATCGTGATAACCGATTTTTCATTGCAAACGTTCGATCCGGAATTTCTGACCAATTACGAATTCGCATTTCGCAGCGAATGGCCGGATCTGGGACTAACCTTCAACGCCAACGTGTTTTATTCCGACTGGACAGATCAGCAGGTTTCCATCCCCGGTCCTACGGGTGGGCAATTTGATTTTTTTATCGTCAATGCCGGTGCGTCCGAATTATATGGTGCAGAATTCAGCGCGCAGCTCGAATTGACCGATAGGCTCGAATTGTTCGGCAACGCGGGCCTGCTCTGGACAGAATTTACCGACTTTGCCTTTGCAGTGGACGAAAATGGCGATCCGGTGAATCCGGCTGATCCGCAATTCGCCAATCTGGCTGGCGACAGCTTCAATTCCGCGCCGCGTTTCACCGCATCATTTGGTGTTTCCTATAACGACCCGGACGGGTTTTTCGGCAATCTCAATGCCAGTTACTCCGACGGGCAGGAAAGCTCAGTGCCAAATTTAGCGGCCAACGTCACAGATAGCTTTTTCCTTGTAAACGCGCGCGCGGGTTATCGCTTTGGCAAGTTTGAACTGGCCCTATTTGCCAACAACCTGTTCGACGAACGCACCGTTCTCAGACAGCTTTTTACATCCGTATCGCCTGCGACAGGGGCAATACAAGAAGATGGGGCACAATTTGTGGTGAATGATCCGCGTTTATGGGGCGTGGAGGCGCGGGTGCGGTTTTAGGATCAGAGTCCAATAAGTTGCGACTATGATATAATGTTTTGCTGGCAAGATCGACGGCGGCTTGAGATCATCGGCCAACAAATCGAAACGCGATGTCAGAACCTCCAGCTGACAACTGCAGAGCCGGTGACATCATCGAAATCGTTGCCGAAAAAGCCGTCGACTTGTGCGCCCAAGCTCCAGCCTGCGCCTAGCTCAATCTGGCCGGATACCGATGCTAACAGGCCATCGTTGCTGGCCCGTGGCGCGCGGATTGTGAAGGGGGCATCAGGAGCTCCCTCAAAAGCCAGAACCGCCTCAGCGCGGTTTGTCCCGCCATCGACATATTGCGCGGAAAGATCGAAGGCGCTCATTCCTTTTTGCCAATTCACAAAGGCCCCTATCCCGAATATGGTCTGATTTTCATCCGACCCTCTGGAGCTAAGGTTGAGGCTCTGCGCGCCGGTTTCGCGCACCGTGCCCAGATCAGCTTCAACCAACGTAATCGACCCGACTGGTCCTGCCGCCCAGTTCCCCGAAAGTGATACACCATAGCGAGCCTCGGCACCGAGAGTGAAGACGTCGGCATCAGTCGTTCCCAAAGCGTTCCGGTTCAGAGCCGCGACAGAGATGCCACGCGTAACCGCTATATCATCGGCCTGCGTGTAAGAGAGCGCGGCGCTAATTGTCGGGCCTTGGCCGCCGGTGCCGTATCGACCGTATCCCGATAGATACCAGCTGTCATAATCGGCCTCGCTCGCGCGGTCTTCGATTTCGAGATCGCCATTGCGCGATCCGCCAGCCACACCCACGGCCCATCCGTTACCCGGCCCGGTATAGTCCATACCCAGGTCAAAGCCGAACGCACTTGCATCGACGTCCGCGCCGTTTCCATCGCCATCGACGGTGCTGTCCGAGCCGCCAAGGCCGCCCCAGATCCCCCATCCTTCGGTCGAGGCACGGCGCGCGCGTGCAAGAATCTCGCGCGAACGGGTCAGGCCCTCAAAGGCAGTCTGCGCCAACAGCGAGGCATAGATTTCGCCCGAGTTGGTGTCGAACGCGGCAAGGGCCTGCGGCGTGCTGGCGAAGATCAGTTGATCGATCACCACGTCGAGATCGCCGGTGGCGCCCATTTCAAGCTGGTCGAATGCAGCACCGACCGCGATCTGGTTGGGCGTGTTGCCCAGCGACTGAAACGGCACAACTGGTCCCTGGCGTGAAGCGTTGAGGATCACATTGTCAGGATTGTACACCAGGTTGAGATCGAGGAATGGCAGATCAGCGAGGATGTCGCCAAACTCGCCGGTAACCGCGCCGCTTGCATCGAGGATGAGGAACTGCGCCTGACGATCGAAATCACCCTCTGGCGTCAGCGAAGCAACGCTCAATGCTCCGCCTTGCAGCGTAATGTCGCCATCGACTATGACACGGTCCGACAGGAAAAAGCCCAATGCAGCGGGATCAAGAGCCATCCCATCGATATCGACAATGAAGTTCGAGCCGGATGCAAGCACCAGGTCGCTGCCGATATTGGTTGTCTGAAATGGTCCATCGTCCCCTGGTGAAAGAATCCCTTCAACGGTGATTGCATTGCCATCGCCCAGAAGGATTGTGTCGAGCGAGTTGAGGCGGCCATTGGCACCTACGAAAATCGCGTTTGCGCCACCGCCCAGATCGATATTGCCGGTGATCGTGCCAGTGTTGGTCAGCGTCGTATCCTCATCGCCCAGGATGATGTCACCCATGATCGTGCCAGCGTTGGTGAACGTCTCAAAGCCGCCATCGCCTTCGGATAAGATCGCCGCAGCATCGCCTGTGATCGAGCCGGTTTCGCTGATCTCGAACAGATTTATGAGGCTGGACGTGCGGAAGGCCACGCTGCCTTCACCCGTTGCGGAAATCTCATCGGCTACCAAAACTGAGCTGAAACGGCTTTCGATATTGTTGGCGCGATCATCCGATGCAGCGCCCGCTGACCCCCAACCCGCACCAAGGCGGACACCGTCTGATCCGGCTCCGGTGGTGATCAGCGGCTGATCGAACTGCAGCGCGAGCAGGACGCTGTTTTCATCGCCCGTCGCAAACTCAGGCAGGCCTCCAATAATGAGGCCATGCGCGCCGTCGCCATTGGTGGTTATGGCGTTGTCGAGGAATGCGAATGTCAAAAGACTGGTTTGGAAGACACCTGATGTTCCACCAATTTCGATGCCATGACCAGCGTCGCCGTTTGTCGTGATCGCGTTGCTTTGCAAGAAGAAGCTGAGATCGCTGCTCTCCATGCCATTTCGGAAGGCGTCGATCACGATCCCCCGGCTGTTCTCTCCGTCAACCTCAACTGAAAAATCTGCGAATGAAATAGTGGTGGAGTTAAGGTCACTCCCGCTAGACCTGCCGGTCCCTATCGCCACGCCGTCGCTGTTATCCCCCATTGTGCTGATATCGGTATCGGCGAGACTGACCAGATTGACACTCCTATTGCCTAGAAGGTCTGCGATCAGTAGACCCGGGCTGTTCGTGCCAACAGTGGCAAAGGAGGAATCGCGAACATTGATTGTGTAAGCCGAGCTTTGTTCCGTCAGCGGATCGAACGACGCGCCTGCGCTCTGAATAAAGGCCGCGCTATCGCTGGCGCCAGACGTGTTGACCGTAACGCCGGAGATAATCGTGGTGGTGGCCGAGGCGTTACTCGGCGACACCAAAACAACGCCGCGGCTTTGATCCCCGGTAGTTGTGAATGTTGTGTTTTCCAGATTTATGGACAAAATCGCGCCGCGGCCCGGAGCGTCCACCCGAAACGCTTCGCTTTGTGCCCCGGTTGTCATGATGGTGCTGTTTTCGATGGTAAAGTTGACTATGCTGTCATCAATATTACCGCCTTCGCCGAAGGTAATGCCCGGCGCGTTAGTGCCCCCGGTTGAAATAGAAGTGCTATCCATGTTCAGCCCGAAAACGCTTGGGGCATTAATGGGAGAGACCGAAACGCCCGCTGCGTTATCGCCCGTCGTTGTGAGCATGCTGTTCCGCAATTCGCCCGGCACCAAGGTTCTACCAGCGGACATATCAAATCGCAGCGCGTGCGACGCCAGCCCGGAAGTGCTGATATCAAAATCATCCATGCTGAAGACGATATCGACATT
>JBCDIZ010000021.1:0-26791 GCA_038748365.1 Pseudomonadota bacterium | reverse complement strand
GATCAGGCGATGGATGGTATTTTCAACTATATCGGCCGTGAGGAAACCAAATTCCGCGATAATCCTCTGGAAAAGGGCAAAGGCCTGCTGGACGGGATTTTCGGTAACTAGAACCGTTTCGATATAGCGCAAATCGGCCCGCTATTATCCCGTTCGTGTCGAGCGCAGTCGAGACACTGCTTTCCACTTGCACCGGCCTCTCGACTTCGCTCGAGGCGAACGGAAAGCTGGGTCAACTGACGCTAAAAAGATGCCTAGTTGCTACTGTCTTCTGGCACCATCAGATCGCGGACAAAATCGATAAGCCCAGTCTGGCGCGCGCGGCGCATGCGTTCGGCGTGTAATATCTCGCGCACCTTGGCGAAGCAGCCATTCACATCATCATTGATCACGACATAATCATAGCCGTCCCAATGGCTGATCTCGCTTTGTGCTTCGGCCATGCGCTTGGCGATCACCTCTTCACTATCGGTGCCGCGCTTGCGCAACCGGTCATGCAGCTGGTCGATTGAGGGCGGCAGGATAAACACCCGGACAACATCACCCTCGGCGCGTTGGTAGAGTTGCTGGGTACCTTGCCAATCAATATCGAAAAGAAAGTCAGTACCTTCTCTAAGCCCCTGTTTTACTGTGGCTTTGGGCGTACCATAGCGATAACCGAACACATGCGCCCATTCGAGCAGCTCATCCTGCCTGACCATCTCTTCAAACCGCGCCTCGTCGATAAAGAAATAGTCTTTGCCATCAACCTCGCCAGGGCGCGGCGGGCGCGTGGTCACCGAAACTGAGAGTTTTAGCGAGGCATCGGCCTCCAGTAGCATCCGCGCGATCGTCGATTTTCCGGCACCGGAAGGTGAGGACAGGATGAAAAGCAGGCCGCGACGATGTAGCGTATCCTGATCGACGGTCACGGGATTATCGGCTAGTTCGGTCATCGCGGCTCTGTGGCCGCAAAAGGGGCATGTCGTCAAGCGTCGCCGGTGGCGCTATCCGCATCTGTTGCATCGGGCAGGGCCTTTACGGTGCCATCAGCCGCGTCTTCTGCTTTCTTTTTCTTGCGGTAATCATAGAGCGACTTGGCGGCGATGCCCGCGCCGATGACCATCGCGCCGGGCAGCGAGCGCTTGGCTATCCGTGTCGCGGCGAAGCCCAATATGGTATAACCAATGCCGGGTTTTTTGAGATGCTTCGCCGCCTCGCTGGTTACAAAGCCGGTGACGACTGTCTGCACCGCCGGGTCTTTCAGCACATTGCCAATAAATTCTTTGCCGCTGGCGATAGTGCTTTTCTTTTCCGGCTTCACCGCAGACCCCTCATCGGGCAGAGCATCCGCTGCCTCTTTTTCGGCTGTCGGCTCGTTTTTGGTCTCTGTCATGCCTTGTCCATCCCCTTGGGATTGGCAAACCTGCCTCAGCCGCGCCGCCCCTATAGGCTATTTCTTCTTGCCGAAATCGACGGTGACGACATTGGAGCCATCTTCGCGGTCTTGTGCATCATCCTCTTCGGGATGATCATTTTCCGCTTCTTCATGCGGCTCAGGCTCGCCCGATGAATCATCATCAACTTGAAATTGCAGACCAAAATCTACCGCCGGATCGACAAAGGCAGTCACCGCGGCATAGGGAATGGTGAGGTTCGCCGGTATCTGGTTGAAGCTGAGGCCCACCGAGAACAGCTCGTCATCAATATGCAGATCCCAGAATTTATTCTGCAGCACGATGGTCATTTCCTCAGGGAAACGCTCGGTCAGATGCTTGGGAATGTCGACGCCCGGCGCCTTGGTGCGGAAGGTGATATAGAAATGATGTTCGCCCGGCAGGCCCTCATCCTCAATCGTCCGCAAAACCCGGCCAATCACCGCGCGCAGGGCATCCTGCACGATTTCATCATAGGGAATCAGGCTGTCGGGCGCGTCGTCACTCATGCCCCTTTGGTGGCCTTTTGGTCGGTTGTGGTCAAGATGGTTACGGCGGCAAATAGTGCTAAACCGGAGAGAAACTCTTTAACCGTCATCAATTAATGGCGCATATCCCCTTGTTCCTGCCGCTTTCAGGACTATAGCAGGGGCCATGAGAAAAGCGTCGATCGTCCGCACCACCAAGGAAACCGATATTGCCGTCCACCTCAATCTGGATGGCACCGGGGTGTATGATATTTCTACCGGGATCGGCTTTCTCGATCATATGGTGGAACAGTTTTCGCGCCATTCGCTGATTGATCTGGAGGTTAAGATCAATGGCGATCTGCATGTCGATCAGCATCACACCACCGAGGATTGTGCGCTCTCCATCGGTCAGGCAATCAGTGAGGCGCTGGGCGACAAGGCAGGCATTGTTCGCTATGGCAGTGCTTACTCGCCGATGGACGAGACGCTGAGCCGGGTGGCGGTGGACATTAGTGGCAGGCCATATTTTATCTGGAACGCAGCCTTTTCACAGCCGCGCCTGGGAGAAATGGACACGGAATTGTTCGAACATTGGTTCCATTCGGTGTCGCAAACGGCAGGGCTGACACTGCATATCGATCTGCTACGCGGCCAGAATAACCATCATATTATCGAGAGCATCTTCAAGGGCTTTGCCCGCGCGATGCGGTTGGCGGTCGAACGCGATCCGCGCAAGGGCGATGCCATCCCCTCGACAAAGGGCACGCTAAGTGGCTGAAACCATTGCGCTGATTGATTATGGCGCGGGCAATCTCCATTCGGTGCACAATGCGGTGCGCGCTGTCGGCGCGAAGGTTGATGTAACCGCTGACCCGAAGCTTGTCGCCAAAGCCGACCGGATCATATTGCCCGGGGTAGGGGCCTTTGCGGCCTGCGCCAATGCATTGCGTGCCATTGATGGTATGGTCGACGCATTGGAGCAACGGGTACTGAATGATGCGGTTCCGTTTCTCGGCATCTGTGTCGGGATGCAACTCTTGGCGACGCGGGGCATTGAATTTGGTAGCCATGATGGACTCGACTGGATCGGAGGCGAAGTCCGCGCCATAGAGCCCAGCGATAGCGTTAAAGTGCCGCATATGGGCTGGAATGATGTGATCCCGACTGAGGGAAATACCGGGTTACTGATACGGGGCGAGGCTTATTTTCTGCACGGCTATCATTTTGTCGCCGATGATCCGGCGCATGTCGCGGCGCATAGTGACCATGGCGGTCCGCTCGAGGCGGCGGTGCATCGCGACAATATTATCGGGGTGCAGTTTCACCCGGAAAAGAGCCAGAAATATGGGCTCAATTTTCTCAGAGGGTTTTTGCAATGGATGCCGTGAGCAACATATCTCCCCTCCCGCTAGCGGGAGGGGCAGTGAGACTTAGCGCTGTAAGGCGCTTAGTCGCAGCGGGGTGGGCTGCCACCGCCCAGCCTTTTTTCAGGCCCACCCCAACCCCTCCCGCAAGCGGGAGGGGCGTATGAGTGTATTTCCTGCCCTCGACCTCAAAAATGGCGAAGTCGTCCGTCTTGCCGAGGGTGATATGGACCGCGCCACCGTCTATGGCGATAACCCCGCAGCGCAGGCGATGACATTCGCTGAAGCCGGGGCGCAGCATCTGCATGTCGTCGATCTGGACGGCGCCTTTGCCGGAAAAGCGGTTAATGCCGAAGCGGTCAAAGCCATTCTCGCCGAATTTCCCGGCTATGTGCAGCTGGGCGGCGGTATCCGCGATCGAAAAGCCGTTGATGGCTGGTTTGATCTCGGCGTCGCGCGGGTGGTGATCGGTACGGCGGCGCTGAAAGACCCGGATTTTGTCCGCGACATGGCGCGCGAATATGAGAACGGCATTGTCGTGGCGGTCGATGCGCGCGACGGCTTTGTCGCGACCGAGGGCTGGGCCGATATTTCCGATGTCCCGGTCGCCGATATGGCGCGGCGCTTCGAGGATGCCGGAGTGGCCTCGCTGCTGTTCACCGATGTCGGGCGCGATGGTCTGCTGAAAGGTTGCAATGTCCAAGCGACGGTTGAGCTGGCGCGCCAGTCCTCAATTCCCGTTATCGCCAGCGGCGGGGTGAAAGGGCTGGACGATATCCATCTGCTCAGCCTGCACGCCGAAGATGGCATTGAAGGCGTGATTACGGGACGCGCGCTGTATGATGGGCGGCTGGACCTCGCCACAGCCATTAAGATGGTAAACCGGTAATGGAAGCTATCAATCCGTTCGTGTCGAGCGAAGTCGAGACACCCTTGCAAGTGGCCACGGCCTCTCGACTACGCTCGAGGCGAACGGGAATGGGAGCGCTCGCATGACCGTCCGCACCCGGGTTATTCCCTGTCTCGATGTCGCTAATGGACGAGTGGTCAAGGGTGTGAACTTTGTCGATTTGCAGGATGCCGGCGATCCGGTGGAGCAGGCGCAGGCCTATGATGCGGCGGGTGCGGATGAGCTATGCTTTCTCGATATCACCGCCAGCCATGAGAACCGCGATACCATTCTCGATGTCGTGCGGCGCACGGCGGAAGTGTGCTTTATGCCGCTGACCGTGGGCGGCGGAGTACGCGGGGTGGAGGATGCCCGTGCGCTTTTACTGGCAGGTGCGGACAAGGTGGCGATAAACAGCGCCGCTGTGGCACGGCCCGAGGTGATCGCCGAGATCGCCGAACATTTTGGTAGCCAGTGCGTTGTTGCCTCTATTGATGCGCGCGCTCGTGAAGAAGGTGAGGGCTGGGAGATCTACACCCATGGCGGACGCCGCGCGACGGGTGTTGACGCGATGGACCATGCGCGGCGTGTGGTGGAACTGGGTGCGGGCGAATTGCTGGTCACCTCGATGGACCGCGATGGCACGCGGCTGGGTTATGATCTCGACCTAACCCGCGCGATGGTGGATAATTTCGATGTGCCTGTGGTCGCCAGTGGCGGTGTGGGTAATTTGGCGCATCTGGTAGAGGGTGTGACCAAAGGTGGTGCTAGTGCGGTACTTGCTGCGTCGATCTTCCATTTTGGCGAGGCCAGCATTGCCGATGCGCATCGGGCCTTGACGGATGCAGGATGTACGGCGCGGAGGCATTGATAGTTCTTCGCGCTTTTCGCTTCTTCGCGTCCTTAGCGAGAAATAGAAGTCGCGCATTTACCCCTCCGTCAGTCACCTGCGCTGTGCTCCGGTGCCTGCCACCTCCCCATCCGCCTTTGGCGCACGGGGAGGAGATGATAATATTTCCTCCCCGTTGCGCAGCAATGGGGAGGGGGACCGCGAAGCGGTGGAGGGGTATGAGACCATTGTTTCGCAACCCAGCCTGTGCAAGACAAACGCAATGACCGATATCATCACCCATCTGGAAAGCATTATCGCCGATCGTCGCAATGCTGATCCCTCGACCAGCTACGTCGCCTCGCTAAGCGCCAAAGGCCGCGAAAAAATGGCCCAAAAGGTCGGCGAGGAAGCGGTGGAAACCGTTATCGCTGCGATGGCAGATGATGACAATGCGCTGGTATCCGAAAGCGCCGATCTGGTTTTTCATCTGCTGGTGCTTCTCGCTGAGAAGGGCATAAGCTGGCAGCAGATATGCGATGAACTCGCCCACCGCGAAGGGGTGTCCGGCCTCATCGAGAAAGCATCAAGAAAGGACTGACAGAAATGCCTATCGACGCGACCCAGCCTTATGATGACGACAATATCTTCGCCAAAATCCTGCGAGGGGAAATCCCCAATAAGACCGTCTATGAAGATGATTTCGCGCTCGCCTTTCATGATATCAATCCGCAGGCACCGACGCATGTGCTGGTGATCCCCAAGGGGCGCTATGTCAGCTGGGATGATTTCTCAGCCAAGGCGGAAGCCGAAGAGATTGCCGGATTCGTCCGCGCTGTCGGCTATGTTGCGCGCACTCTTGGGCTGGTCGAGCCGGGCTATCGGATGCTTGCCAATATCGGCCAAAATGGTCATCAGGAAGTGCCGCATCTGCATGTGCACCTGTTTGGCGGGCGGCCTTTGGGGCCGATGTTAATGGTGCCCTAAGGCCATCTCTGCGACATACTATCAGACTATTATAAGCGGGGGAGCGGCGTATGCGACAGGTTGCAGACTGGTTCGGGTTTTTAGGAATGGTCTTATCCGCCATATCGCTACTTTCCGCTGCGCCAACGCAAGCTCAGAACCGCACGGCGAAAACGCTCAAACCTCTATGCGCCCAGGCACTGGGTGATATTTATGGCAGCGATGCAGAGCCTATCGAGGCCACCGAGTTTACGGGCGATGATATTGCCTCGGTTGATGAACTATCGACCATAGTCGAAAGCGGCGAAGGGCAGATCACCATTGTCAATGGCGGCGATTTTTCCGGTTGGGATTTCCGTGACGCAACGCTGCGGCGTGTCTGCTTCAAAGGCACTAAACTGGCCAATAGCAACTGGCAGGGTATGACCGCGCGGCAGATCGGCTTTATCGAGGCTGATCTGGGCGGCGCCAATATGGCGGGCGCGAAGATGCCTGGGGTGCTGTTTCGCAATACTGGCCTTGTCGATACGAATTCCATCGGCGCAGATTTCCGCAATGGTCAATTTGATGGCGGCTGGTTCAAGGCCAAGATTGACGGTTGGAGGCTGGATAATGCCAAGCTGATCGGTTTTCGTTTTGCGTGCGGCATCACGCTGGATGATGGGTGTCCGGTCTATACCGGCGCACCGGGAATCTCGCTGGCTAATGCCAATCTTACTGATGCTGATCTTTCGAGTTATGGCCATTATCAGACGGTCGAGAATGCGCTGATCAACAATACGCGCCTGTCCGCTTCACAATTTCCGCAATTTGCCGAGACTTCGCTGATCGGTGTTGCACGTGTTGCCTCGTACAGTGATGCGATTTTCTTTACGCCGGACGAGGTACGCAGCATCGCCGCAGCTTATCAGGACGCGAATAAGGATGTGCCTAGCTTTGATTGCCTGAAAGCCAGCACCAATGTCGAAAACGAGATTTGCGGCGAATACCAGTCTGCGTTGCGGCAAAAGGATCGTGATCTGGCGCGGCTCTACAAACGTGCACGGGACGCTCGGAAAGTCTCCCGATCGAGTCAGCGCAAATGGCTGCGCGCGCGTAATGATTGCAACTTTATCGAGTTTCTCTCCGACTGTCTGAACCAGTCCTATGACAAGCGTATCGGTGAACTGCTCAGCGCGCTGGGTGAGCAGGACTGGTTGCAGCCGGACGAAGAGCGTCTGTTTATCGATGAGGTTTTGCCGCTATCGGATACGATAAAGGACGCGCCCTATTTCCCTAAACTGGAGCGCGCTTTGGCTTATGAATCAGGTGCGCACCTGTTGCTGATGCGTACCAGTGACGGCGACTATACTATTCAAGGCGAAGCCGTCCGCGCCAATGCGCATATATGCAGCATTGATGCGACCGGGCTGACTTTGGACAAAGCCAGCGGCTGGTATAGCGTCACACTGAGTGATGGTACCAAGCAGCCGATATTCCGTTATGATGACGGTGCAATCCGTATTATTGGCGATGGCCAACCACGCTATGAGCGCTGGCCGCAAGCGGGCAACTTTGTAAGCTGTGGCGCACGTGGTTCCTTCGGAGCATTGGTCAGCGTTTCATTGCCAAATAATGAAATGCAGCGGGTCAATGATTCTATCGCGAACTTGCCGAATTAGAGAGCAGCTTTCTTGCCCCCGTTCGTGTCGAGCGAAGTCGAGACACCTTGCGCTAACGTCTCTCGACTTCGCTCGAGACGAACGGAGAGCTCGCGAATAAACTGCTTCTAATAAGGCACATTGGGACAGGTTTGCGGGCGCTGGAACAGCTTGCCTTTTTCGCACCATAGCACCAACGCCAGCGCGGCTATCCCGGCGAGCAGAAAACCTATTGCCATCGGTAAGGCGGTGCCATTGAAAAACTGGCCGATAGACGCGCCGATAATCGCGCCCAACACGGTGCGGACAAAGGTTTGGAAGGACGAGGCTGCCCCGGCCACCTCGCCAAAAGGCTCCATCGCCAATGCACTGAAATTGGAGCCGGTAAAGCCGAGCATCGCCATATTGACCGTTGCCAAGCCGAGGAATAATACCATGCTCTGTGGCGCGTATAGCGCGGCGGCGACCTGGCTCAGCGACAACACGATAAAAGCGCATAACGCGCTATGCGACACCCGACGCGCGCCTATGCGCTCGACCACCCGGCTGTTGACGAAATTGGCCAATGCCAGACCACCGGCAACTGCGGCAAAGGCATAGGGGAATATGTCCGCGGCATCGAAAACATCGGCAAAAATCTGCTGCGAGCTGTTGAGGAAACCGAACAACCCACCGAAGATCAGGCCTGCCCCCAGCACATAACCCATCGCCATGCGGTCGAAGCATACTATGCGCCAGGTGTTGGCGAGTACATTCGGCTTTATCGGCTTGACATTGCACGGCTCCAGCGTCTCGGGCAGCCGCGCCCAGACCCAGGCGATCACAGCAATACCGGCAATCGCAAAAACGCCGAAAATCCAGCGCCAGCCAGCGACAGTGAGGATCGCCTGACCGATAGTTGGCGCGACTACAGGTACGGCCATAAAAACGATGAAGATCATCGACATCAGCTTGGCCATGGTGTCGCCCGAATAGCGGTCGCGGATCACCGATGTGACCAAGACCCCGATGGCCGCCGCGCCAAAGCCCTGCAAAAAGCGGAAGGTCAGCAGCGCGGTAAAGCTCTCGGCCAATGCGCATAGTAGCGAGAACAAGATATAGACGCCGATTCCGGTAAACAGCACCGGGCGGCGGCCATAGCGGTCTGCCAGCGGGCCGTAGAGCAGCGAGCCTATGCCCATCGCGCCGATATAGACCGAGATGACATATTGCCGGTCATTCGCCGTCGCCACGTCGAGCGCCGCGCCAATCGCTGGAAAGGCCGGCAGCATCGCATCAATGGCGAGTGCATTGAGCGCCATCATCGCCGCCATCATCGCGACAAATTCGCGCTGCCCGGGGAAGCGGCGCTTCACCGAGGGCGATGCCTGGTCAAGAGTGGGGCTGGGTTGGTTCATTGCTGCCCTATGGGGTGGCTTAGGAAGAATTGCCAATGGTTTCTCCTCTGACTATTTTACGGTTCATGGATGATGTGAACGCCACCAGTGACGATCCGGCAGCTACGCCGCTGCGCAAGATCATCCATGTCGATATGGACGCCTTTTTCGCCAGCGTGGAGCAGCGCGATCACCCGGAACTGCGCGGCAAACCGGTGGCTGTGGGGGGATCAACGCGGCGCGGCGTGGTCGCGGCGGCAAGCTATGAGGCGCGCAAATTCGGAGTGAAATCGGCGATGCCATCGGTCACCGCGGCGCGGCGCTGCCCTGATCTGATCTTCGTCAAACATCGGTTCGATGTGTATCGTGAAGTGTCGCAGCAAATCCGTGCGATCTTCCGCCAGCATACCGATCTGGTCGAGCCGCTATCGCTCGATGAGGCCTATCTTGATGTGACCGAGGACAAGCAGGGGATCGGTTCAGCAACGCTGATTGCCGAGGCTATTCGCAAAAGTATCAGAGAGGAAACGCAGCTCACTGCCAGCGCCGGCGTATCCTATAACAAGTTCATCGCCAAAATCGCCAGCGATCAGAACAAGCCAGATGGCCTGTGTGTTATCCGCCCGGACCAGGGCCCGGATTTTGTCGCCAGCCTGCCGGTGCGCCGCTTCCATGGCGTCGGCCCGCGCACGGCGGAGAAGATGGCGAGGCTGGGGATAGAAACCGGCGCTGATCTGCGCGCTCAACCGCGTGAATGGATACAGGAGCATTTCGGTAAATTCGCAAACTATCTCTACGGTGCCGCACGCGGCATCGACCATCGCCCGGTCCAGCCCAACCGCATCCGCAAATCCATCGGCGGCGAGCGCACCTATGGCGAGGATATCATCGCCGATGATGCGCTGCGCGAGGCGCTTGACCATATTGTCGATATTGTCTGGGAGCGGATCGAGAAGAACGAAGCGCGCGGCCGCACGGTGACGCTCAAGGTGAAATATACCGACTTCCACCAAATAACCCGCGCCCATTCACTCGACCGCTGGGTTGAGAGCAAGGGCGAATTTGCCGAGATCGGCCATGTGCTGCTGGAGGCACTGCTGCCGGTGGAGCAGGGGGTGCGGCTATTAGGACTGACGTTGAGCGCGCTGGATCTGGGAGAGGATGAGGACGCAGATGATGGGGATGTAACGGAGAAGCCGGAGCAGCAGAGCTTCGGATTTTTGTGACATGTAATCTGGATTTTAAAAGCTAAGTAAACTGAAGACCGGCCACTGGTTATGTGATTTCGCTACAATCTATTACTCTGATTACTGGGTTGGTTAAATGTGATCAGTCTACAAACTGATGATCATTTGGACTTATATAATGACAGCTTATGTTGCAGAACTATAAATCTTCATAAACGAATCAATCTAATGCAGGAATTCTTTATGCGATGGAAATACTTAGCAGCGGCAAGCGCCATTGTTTCGAGCAGTTCCGTTATAGCACAAGAGCCTGAAATACAGATCGCACCTACTCCCGGTTGGGTGGCCAAATCTGAGCCGCTTATTGTACCTGAAAATGCACAGGGTGCGGTATTCTATCGTAAGCAGGATACCGCTGTACATCTCACGGAAGAAGGTCAAGAATCCTATCAAGGTTTATTAGTCCGGATTCTTCAACCTCAAGGGCTTGAATTGGGCAATGTTGCCATTTCCTGGAACCCTGCTTCAGGAGATCCGACCGTGCATCGTCTGCGCATACTGCGTGGCGACCGGATCATTGATATTCTCGAGGATACTTCCTTTGAGATTCTTCGTCGAGAAGACCAGCTTGAGAAAGCGATGTTGGATGGCCTGCTGACAGCTGTGCTTCGTGTGCCAGATTTACGGATTGGCGATGATCTTGAAATCGAGTTCACGGTTCCTTCGCATGACCCAACTTTAGGTGAAACGAGTCAGGGCCTGTTATTACTGGCTGATTCTCCGCCAAGCGGTCGCTTCAAGCTGGAACTGGTCTGGGCACAGGGCCAGGAACCGGAAATGCGCTTTACGCCTGATCTGGTTAATCTGATCCAGCGTAGTGAGAATAGAATTACCGCCCGGTTTGATAATCCAGAAGTGATTTCTCCGCCCAGATCCGCTCCGCCACGCTATTCTTGGACGCGGATTATTGAATTCTCTGATTTTCAGGACTGGGAATCTGTTTCACGCCGCTTTGCTGTCATTTTCGACGAGGCGAGCGTGCTTTCTTCGGACTCACCTCTGCGTGACGAGGCGGCACAAATTATTTCTGCACATCCGGATAAGCGCGAACAGATGCAGGCAGCGCTACAACTGGTGCAGCAGCAAGTTCGCTACGTCTATGTCGGGCTTAATGGCGGCAATTATATACCCGCATCCGCTGATGAAACCTGGGAACGTCGCTATGGCGATTGCAAAGGGAAAACTGCGATGTTGCTCGCGCTACTCGATGAACTTGGAATAGAGGCTGAGGCGGTTCTGGTCGCAAATACGATGTCTACTGATGGTTTGGAAGAGAGGCTCGCTAATCCGGGCTTGTTCGACCATGTTCTCGTTCGAGCAAAGATTGAAGGGGAAACATATTGGCTAGACGGTACTCTTCCTGATGTAATTGAAGGGCGCCCCGACCCGTTTCTACCCTATCAATGGGTTCTGCCATTGTCTGAAGAAGGCTATGCACTGGAACGTCTGCCGGACAAACCTTTTGAGCTTCCACAAGAGATGGGGCTGATGGAAATAGATGCGCGCTCAGGCTTTGATGAACCCGCGCGCATTGTTCATACAATTGTTCAACGAGGCATTGCTGGCTTACAACAATATTATACATTGTCTTCTGCAAGCCCCAATCAGCTTGAAGCCGGATTTCGCAACCAGCTTGAGGGAAGCCAGTCATGGGATATTGTTGACACGGTTTCCTATCAGTTTGATCGTGAAACTCAGGCAAGCATACTGACAATCATCGGAAGCGGTCCGGTGGATTGGGAGGAAAAGCGTAGTGGTAGATATAATCTGACTCTGCCAGGAGGTGGCTTCAATCCACCAAGTCGGCGTCAACGCGCGACAGATGGAGAGAGTCTTTCAAAAGATATACCCTTTTATCAGGCTCCGAATTATTCCTGCTATGCCACTACTGTTCGTTTGCCTGACGATACCGATTTTGAGAATTGGGGTTTCAATACTGTTTTTGATACGATGCTATTTGGACGGCTTTATTATCGCATGATGGAGCTTCGTGAGGATCGTACCTTGCGAATGGTGCGGGGCAGTCGCGTAGAAGATATAGAAATTTCATCCAAGGATGCCGAACGTGACAATGGCAGAATTACGAAATTCGATAACTCGAAAGCTGCCCTTTATTATGACCCAAGGGGTATGGGAGAGGCTTGGGGAAGGCTACGTCCTGTCCCTGCGACCTATGAGATTGATTGGACGCAGCCAGATGTGCCGTGTCTGCCGCCAGATGTGCTTGATGAGTAAAAGTCCCAGAAAGGAACTCAAATCCGACGGTCATAATCGTCACTTTGGTAGGCCTTGTGTTCATGTCTCTGCCGCTTTGTGGTTCCGCGTGGAGCCTTGACGCGCTTCAAGCTTGACGAATCAGAACAAATGTTCCTAATTTGTTCTGACCGATGCAATACGAACCCATATCTCCACCCGCCACCAGCGGGCCCAGCGATGATGCGCGCCTTTTGGCCCCACTCCCCGACGGTGCAACAGGCGAGGGGCTGGCCTTTGCCGATTGCGGGCAGGAAAACGCGCTGGGCGGGCTGCGTTATATCTTTATCGACTTTAACGCCTATTTCGCCAGTGTGGAGCAGCATGATGCGCCTGAGCTGATCGGTCGCCCGGTAATCGTTATCCCGCTCAATTCCGAGCATAGCGGCGCGATTGCGGCGAGTTATGAGGCCAAGGCGCTGGGTATCAAGCGCGGCACCACGGTGCGTGAGGCGCGGGCGATCTGTGCCGATGTCGCGGTGCTGCCGGCGCGGCATGACCGGTATGTTATGATGCACCATGAGCTGCTCAAAGAGATTGAGCGGCATGTGCCGATCCAGCGTGTCTGTTCGATTGACGAGTGCGTCTGTCGTCTCAACCCCGAAGAGGCTGAACCCGAAGCGGCCAAGGCTCTGGCGCGGCGGATCAAGGCGGGGCTGGCGGCGCGTTTTGGTCCGGCGATGCGCTGTTCCATTGGCCTGGCGTCGAGCACGCTATTGGCCAAGCTGGCAAGCGATCTGAAAAAGCCCGATGGCCTGTCGGTGATAATGCCCGAGAGCCTGCCGGGAAGGCTGCGCGATTTGCCGCTCGAGGCGATCCCCGGTGTTGGCAGGGGCGTGTCGCAGCGGCTGATCCGTGCGGGGATTACCGATTTTACCAGCCTGTGGAATCTGGCACCGAAACAGGCGCGGGCGATCTGGGGCTCGGTGACCGGCGAGCGGTTTATCTATGGGCTGAAAGGCCATGATGTCCCCGATGGCGCAGCGCCGAAAAAGGCGATGATCGGCCATAGTCGCGTCCTTTCCGGCGCACATCGGCGGCCAGAAGGCGCGCGGATTGTCGCGCGCGCATTGCTGCTCAAGGCGGCGAGCCGGTTGCGCCATTATGGGATGTACGCCTCGGGCCTGCACCTGTCGCTGCGCTTCTATCCCGAGGGACGGCTGAGTCAGGAAGTGCGGTTTCGCGGCAGTCAGAATAGCTGGCGCTTTCTGGAAAAGCTGGATGAGATGTGGTGGCCGATGATGGACTGGCTCGCCGACCCGCGTAATTATCGCGATGGCCGACGACGTTCGATCAAGCTCGCCGCAGTGCATCTGTTCGCGCTAAAAAACAGCCCGCCCGAGCGCGATCTGTTTGTCAGCGTCGACAGCGATCATCGCGATGCGCTGCAGGCCGGGCTGTGGCAACGGATTGACGATGCCAATCGCAAATATGGCATGGAGACGCTGATACTGGCCTCGCAAAAAGGCATGGACCTCAACTATCTCGGCGTGAAAATCGCGTTCAGCCGGGTGCCCGATAGAGCGGAGTTCTCTGATCGCAGCCTGGAAGATCAGCGGCGCCTCACCGGTATGGCGCATCATGACCGGCTGCGGCAAAATGCCAGCCGTTCGCTCTATTGAGGAGAGGCTTATGGAGTTAGTGACCGGCGCGGATGGCAAGATGCGATGCTTTGGCGGCCAGCCGGGCAAGGAATTTTATGGCCGTTATCATGACGAGGAATGGGGCGTGCCGGTGCATGATGACCGGCATCTGTTCGAGATGCTGATCCTGGAAGGGGCGCAGGCGGGGCTGAGCTGGGAAACGGTGCTGCGCAAACGCGAAGGCTATCGCGCCGCCTTTCACAGCTTTGATGTCGAAAAGGTGGCGGCGATGACCGACGCCGAATTAGAGGCATTGCGCGAGGATGAGGGCATTATCCGCAACAAGCTGAAAATCTATTCCACACGCAAAAATGCACAGGCCTTTATCGCGATGCAGCAGGAATTTGGTAGCTTCTCGGACTGGCTCTGGGGCCATGTCGATGGCGAGCCGATTATCAACCGCCCGCAAAGCTGGGCCGATGTGCCGGTTTCAACGCCTTTGTCCGATAGCATCTCCAAAGCCCTGAAAAAGCGCGGCATGAGCTTTGTCGGCACGACGATTATCTATGCCTATTTGCAAGCGGTGGGCGTGGTGAATGACCATGTGAAAGGGTGTCATTGCTATCCGGGTGATGGATAGAGAACTTAAGGCGCTCTATGAGTTGGTTTAGAAACACTCCGTTCGTGTCGAGCGTAGTCGAGACACTGTTCTCCACCTGCACCGGCCTCTCGACTTCGCTCGAGGCGAACGGGTAGGGTAAAGTCGAAAACAACACTAAAAGCAGGGGCTACCACCGCCCGTCAATCTCAGCCTCACCCAGCATTTCTGCGACCCTGCGGCGTGAGGCGGTGGAAGCATTGGCGGGCAGGTCAGTGACCGGGAAGAACGTTGCCTCGACAATCTCGCGGCCATCAATCTGCGGCTGATCGCTGGTGGTCGCGGTAAATACGCTGACATGGTTGCGTGCGCCTTTGCTGGTATCGAGATACTCGCCGAGCAGCACCAGTTCCTCGGCACGGCAACCAACCTCTTCGCGCAACTCCCGTCGCGCCGCCTGCAGCGCCGTTTCGCCGCGCTTAATTCCACCACCGGGGAGCATATAGAGATCACTGCGGCCATAGCTATGCCGGATCAGCAGCACCTCGCCTTGGCGGTTGCGCACCAGCAGTTTGGCTCCATAGACTTTGGGCCGAACCACCCGCCAATACACCCCGCGCACAGTCTGGGCGAGGCGGTAGAGGAGGTGAATTTGGTTCATTGAAGGCACATACGGAGAAGGAGCAAACAGATGGTGGCATCGCTAAGGGGGAGGTTGCGCGATCCCGAAACACTAATCAAATAGCGCGGAGCTTATTGCGGCTAGAAACAATAAAGAACCAAGCACGGCGATGACTTGTTTCGCATAGAAAGAGAAACCCTGAAATTGGGAGAAAATCTTCCCGGTCGCGGTGGGTTGAAATTCGTCAGCTTCATTTTCCGCAGCCTGTGAGGCTGCAAGATAGCCACATAACATTTGAAAATAATCCAGAAGAACGACCACGCAGCCTGCTATAGCGGAGAGCAACAGCAGATTGTCGACGGTGGCTACCAAGCCCTTGGAGAATTCGGTTGATCTGGACAGCAAACTGAACGCAGCGGCTGCCAGTCCAAAACCCATATATCTGGAGAGTTCGGAGATTTTACCAGAAAAATAGTTCTGGTTTTCTCTCTGATTGGCTCTCCTTTTTTCGGGTGTCACAGTGGCTTGCCTATTCTCGGGCCGCCCCAGCCATCATCTACAGCTTCTTTCAGGCTCTTTCCGGCTCTGAACCTAGGCTGTATACTGGCAGATATCGAGATCTGTTCCCCCGTTCTGGGATTGCGGCCTGTGGATGCCTTTCGGCGAGAGGTTGAAAATGTTCCGAAGCCAACCAGTCTTACATCATCACCTTTTTTGAGTGCAGCCTGGATGGTCTCAAATAGCGCTTCCACAGCCTTGGTGGATTCTGCTTTCGTAAGGCCTGTAGATTCTGCAACAGCATTGATCAGCTCTGACTTGTTCATTGCTGTCGTCTCCTCATGCAATTACACATCCAAATTCGCCACATTGAGCGCATTGTCCTGAATAAATTCGCGCCGTGGTTCGACGATATCGCCCATCAGGCGGGTGAAGATTTCGTCGGTGACGTCCGCATCCTCGACTTGCACTTGCAGCAGCGAACGGTTGTCCGGGTCGAGGGTGGTTTCCCAGAGCTGTTCGGCGTTCATTTCGCCGAGACCTTTATAGCGCTGGACCGAGAGGCCTTTACGACCTGCTTCGAGCACGGCGTCGAGCAGGGCGCTGGGGCGGCGGATCGCGACGCCTTTGGCAGCGGCGTTCGGGTTGTCTGTGTCCGCCGCACCGGTTTTCACCAAGGTGCTGCCGTCCTTATATTGTTCGGCGCGCTCCATGGCGAGTTTGTGCAGGCGGCGGGCTTCGGCGCTGTTCAGGAATTTGGCGTCGATAATGTGATGATCGGTGACACCGCGCCACAGCCGTTCAAAGTGATAGCCGCCTTCCTCGGACACGCGACCTGACCAGCGCGCCTCTTCATCACTGGCATCTAGCCATGATGCGGTGGCGCTGGCGGCCGCCTCGCGCGCGGCGGTGTCGCTATCGGGGGCGAGTGCGCCGGTCAGCGCCATCGCCTCGACAATCGCCGGGTCATAGCGGCGCGGGGCATAGGCCATCAGTGCGCGCATACGGCGGGCATGTTCGACCAGGTCTTTCAGGTCATTAGCACCAATCTGGCCGCCGCCTGCGGTGTTGAGCACCCGGTCCTGCAGCCCGGCCTCGATCAGATAGGCATCAAGCGCAGCATCGTCTTTGAGATAGACTTCGCTCTTGCCCTTGGCGACTTTGTAGAGCGGCGGCTGGGCGATATAGAGATGGCCGCGGCGGATAATCTCGCCCATTTGCCGGTGGAAAAAGGTGAGCAGCAGCGTGCGGATATGCGCGCCGTCAACATCGGCGTCGGTCATGATCACGATCTTGTGATAGCGCAGCTTCTCAATGTCGAAATCGTCGCGGATGCCGGTGCCCATGGCCTGTATCAGCGTGCCGACTTCCTTGGACGAGATAATCCGGTCAAAACGCGCGCGCTCGACATTGAGGATCTTGCCCTTCAATGGCAAAATCGCCTGATACTGGCTGTTGCGGCCTTGTTTGGCCGAGCCGCCGGCGGAGTCACCCTCGACCAGGAACAGTTCGGACTTGGCCGGGTCACGCTCGCGGCAGTCGGAGAGCTTGCCGGGCAGTGAGGCGATATCCATTGCGCCCTTGCGCCGGGTGAGTTCACGCGCCTTTTTCGCGGCTTCGCGCGCGGCAGCGGCCTCGACAATCTTGCGGATAATCATGCTGGCGCTTTGCGGATTTTCCTCCAGCCACTCATCCATCTTGTCCGCCATCAGGCTTTCCAACGGCTGACGCACCTCGGAGCTGACCAGCTTGTCCTTGGTCTGTGAGGAGAATTTTGGATCGGGCAGCTTGACTGATACGATTGCGGTCAAGCCTTCGCGCATATCATCACCGGTGAGCTTGACCTTTTCCTTCTTCATCAGCCCCGAACGCTCGGCATAATTGTTGATCGTGCGGGTCAGCGCCGCGCGGAAAGCCGCGAGATGCGTACCGCCATCGCGCTGCGGGATGTTGTTGGTGAAGCAGAGGACGTTCTCGTAATAGGAATCATTCCATTCCAGCGCGACATCGATGGTGATGTCATCGCGGGTGCCGGAAATTGCGATCGGATCGGGAACCAGCGCCGTCTTGTTGCGATCGAGCCAGCTGACAAAGGCCGCGATCCCGCCTTCATAGAACAGGTCATGCTCGAGATGCTCCTCATGCCGCTCGTCACGCAAGATGATGCGCACGCCCGAATTGAGGAACGCCAGTTCGCGATAGCGATGCTCCAGCTTTTCAAAATCGAACTCAGTAATTTTGAAAGTGTCAGCGGAGGGCAGAAAGGTGACCTTGGTGCCGGTTTCCGGGTTGCCATCCTGCTTGGTCGGCGCATCGCCAATGACCTTCAGCGGCGCCTCAGCCTCGCCATGGCGGAAGCGCATATAATGCTCCTCCCCATCGCGATAGATGTTGAGGTCGAGCCATTCACTGAGCGCGTTCACCACCGACACACCAACGCCGTGCAGACCGCCCGAGACCTTATAGGCATTGTCGTCCGAGGTATTCTCAAACTTGCCGCCGGCATGGAGCTGCGTCATGATGACTTCGGCGGCGGAAACGCCTTCTTCTTTGTGCATATCGACCGGGATGCCGCGGCCATTGTCCGATACCGAGACCGACCCATCAGGATTAAGCGTGATCAGCACATAGTCACAATGCCCGGCCAGCGCTTCGTCAATCGCATTGTCCGACACCTCGAACACCATATGATGCAGGCCCGAACCATCATCGGTATCGCCAATATACATGCCCGGGCGCTTGCGCACCGCATCAAGGCCTTTCAGAACCTTGATCGAGTCCGCGCCATAATCATTCTGATTGGGGTTTTCGGCGGAATCCGGCCCGCCATTTTCCGGCGACCCGGAAGGGGTGTTTTCTGCTGTATTTGTCATAGATAATATATAGGCATTGTGGCGCGGATAACCCAATCAAAAGCGGTTTTTTTCCACATTTTTACGTTGTACTGTTTCGATGATTAAAAGCACCGGATTTCCTGGAAAAATAGGCAGAGTTAAAGCTGTTCCGTAGCGCGTTTGGCAAACTGGTGCAGGCCCCGGTAAAATGGGGCAAAGGATAAAGAGTAAGAGAGAGGATATTATGACCAACCCTGCCGATATTGTGCCCTTCGCCAAGCTTACGGGCATTGAAATTCAGACACTGGAAAAGGACCGTGTTGTCGGCACGCTGACTGTGCGCTCGGAGATATGCAATATCGCCAGCGGTCCGGCGGCGAGTATTCATGGCGGGGCGCTGATGACTTTTGCTGATGCACTGGGTGCCTTTGGGGCCTATCAGAACCTGCCTAAGGGTTGTGAGGCGTCTACTACATCGGAAAGCAAGACCAATTTCCTCAGCCATGCGCCGATTGGCTCGGTGCTGACAGGGGAGGCTGTACCACTGAAAGTCGGCAAGAGACTATCGGTATGGCAGACCAGAATCACCCGCGATGATGGTGAACTGGTTGCCGTAGTGACGCAGAGCCAGATTTATCTTTGATGCCTGTGCGCTTTGCGCCCACAAAAAGCATTATGGAGAGCAGCAATGACCGATACCCCTGTGTCCTATCTCGATCAGTCTTTCGGGCATCTGCATGACCTTATTGCGATGCATGGGGAACAGCGCTCGGATCGGCTGGCGTTTGATGATGGTGAGGAACGGCTGACATGGGGTGAGGCGGTGCCGCTCGTCCACCGCATTGCGGCGCAATTGCAAGCGGAGGGTTTGAGCAAAGGGCAGGCGGTTTCGATCCTTGGCACGACGACGGTGCGCTACGCGCTTGTCTATATTGCCACGATTGTCGCGGGCGGCTGTGCAGCACCGTTGACGACTTCCGCGACCCCGAAGCAGCTTGCCGCGATGATGGCCGACAGTGGCGCAGATATGCTGTTTATCGATACAGCTAAACGCGCTGAATTGCTGGAAAGCGGTGTCGAACTCCCTGATCTCAAAGATATCATGCTCGATGCGGCTATGGACGATTGCCCGGCGTTGATGGACTGGATGGCGGAAGAAGGCGCACAGCCAGCGATGCCGGATATCGGGCCGGACGATCCCTACAATATCATCTATTCCAGCGGCACCACCGGCACGCCAAAAGGCATCGTCCATTCGCGGTTGATGCGCTGGCGGCAATCGGCGGTCGGCGAGCGGTCAGGCTATGGTGCTAAGGGGCAGGTGACACTGCTTTCTACGCCGCTCTATTCCAACACCACGCTTGGCCTGTTCAACCCGACCATCTGTTATGGCGGCACAGTGCTGTTGATGCGCAAATTCGATGTTGCGCGGTATCTGGAGCTGGCGGAGAAACATCGCGCGACGCACACCATGCTGGTGCCGGTGCAATATCAGCGATTGATGGATTATCCGCAGTTTGACGATTTCGATCTCTCCTCATTCCAACTCAAATATTGCACCAGCGCGCCATTTTCTGCCGAGCTTAAGGCCGAAGTGCTGCGCCGCTGGCCCGGCGGGCTGGTCGAGATTTATTCAATGACCGAGGGTGGGGTGGTGTGCCTGTTGATGGCGCATGAGCATCCCGACAAGCTGCATACGGTCGGCGTAGCTTGGGGTGGCAGCGAAGTCATCACCATTGACGAAGATGGTAACCAGCTGCCGCCGGGAGAAATGGGTGAACTGGTCGGACGTTCCTCGACGATGATGAGCGGCTACCAGAACCAGCCGAAAAAGACCGAGGAAGCCAGCTGGTACGACGCGGAAGGAAATCGCTGGCAGCGTATGGGCGATATCGGCCGTGTTGATGAAGATGGTTTCATTACGCTGATGGGGCGGTCCAAGGATATGATCATCTCGGGCGGTTTCAATATCTATCCGCGCGATCTGGAGGAAGCGCTGGTGGCGCAGCCCGGCGTTATCGATGCTGCTGTAGTGGGTGTGGCTTCGGAACGCTGGGGTGAAACGCCGGTGGGCTTTGTCGTCGCTGCTCCAAATACTTCGCTAGATATTGATGACCTGCTTGCGGCGACCAATGCCGAACTGGGTAAGACCCAGAGGCTGTCAAAGCTATATCTGGTCGATGAACTGCCACGCAGCCATATCGGCAAAATCCTCAAGACTGAGTTGCGTGCGCGGTTGGCTTAAAATTGCGCAATACGTCGGGTTTTTTGACACATCTTCATTTTCGACCCGCTTTGTTAACCTCAAAAATCCCGGAAATTCAGGATTTGGTCCATTTTGGCATGAGTCCTGCTTAACCTTACCACAATATTTAGAAGTGGGGCCGAACTGACATATTTATCGGTTCGGAAACAGGGAAGAGAAGGAAAAGATCATGATCAAGACGATGATCAAAGGGGTGATGGCGATTGCAGCACTATTGGCTGTTCCGCAAATGGCTTCTGCCAATGTTATTGTATACGATGCCAAGGATGCCAATAATAAAGGCGGTTGTTCGCACGGTCTGTGGACTGGCAGTCTGGGGTCGGGTTGTACCCGCCGTTATTCGCTTCAGGATGGCTCAATCTTTACCGTTGATGAGCATAACCAGACCGCCACTTTTACCGGCAGTGCCATCAATGATCAGGGCACAGTTGCTCAGATTGATCTGAGCTTTGGTGGCTTCCTCGAAACCATTGCAGGAACCGGCTTCGATTATAAAGATGGTGGTGGACCTTTCGATCCGGTCACCGATACGCCGGACATTGATTTCTTCACTACCGGTTCTGGAACTATCACTATTGGCAATCAGGTATTCACGCTTAACCCGAACGACCCGTTCGCCGGCAATACTGCCGTGCAAATCGGCCCGGGTGCGAATGACAAGAATGACAAATTCGGTGCTTCTGCATGGATCAATATTCTTGATCCGCATGGTAACCCTTTGCACCAGCACTGGGATTTCAACCTCAATCTGCATGAGCGTCCCGGTACGCCGGTTCCGGCACCTGCTGGTCTTGGCCTGATGGCTTTGGGTCTTGCCGGTCTTGGCATGGGCCTGCGGCGCCGCAAGCGGGTTCATGCATAAGCAACTTTTGTTCTTTATCTCCTAAAGAACAAGGCGCCGGGAGCAATTCCGGCGCCTTTTGCTTTATGGGTATAGATGATAGCGATATTCTATCGCGGCAAATATTTCAGATTTTTTCATCTTTAATGGTATAGAGTTGCACTATGCCAATATCGTTTCCTTCCAGCCGTTTCGCGCTTGCCGCTTTCATTCTCCCAATGGCACTTGCCGGTTGTGGCATCGCCACAGAGGATCCGTTTGAGGCCGGTAAACAGGCCTATGCCGAGAACAGCTTTACCAATGCGCGCATTCATTTGCTCAATGCGCTGAAAACCGACCCGACTTCTGCCGAGACCAATTTGCTATTGGCGCGCACTCTGCTGGAGCTGGGTGATGGACTGGGCGCGGAAAATGCGCTGTCAAAGGTCAAGGCCAATGATGATCTGTCTGCGGACGAGTTGGTGCGCCTGCGCGCCCGTGCCAATATTCTGCAGGGCAAGTATAATGAGGCTCTGGATATGCTTGAAGCCGCGCCATCGGAAGGGCAGGCGGAGTGGCACCGCCTCATGGCGCGTGCGCTGTTTCAGAGCGGCGACTATAGCGCGGCACAGGAACGTCTCACCAATGGTCTAACCTTACATGAAGATGATGCCGGTCTATTGGCGCTTTCGGCGAATGTCGCGATTGAAGAGGGCCGTGTCAGCGTTGCACGCAGCCAGATTGAAAAAGCACTGAAAGCTGAGCCAGATAATCTTGAGGCGCTGTTGACCAGTGGCAAATTGGCGTTGTTCCAAAATGATTTGGAAGCTGCGGAAAAGGCGTTTGGCAAGGCTTTGGAGACCTATCCAGACTCGATAGCCCCACTGATCAGCCTAGCCGCGATCAAGGCGGATAATCAGAATTATGACGGCGCGCTTGATTATCTTGATCGTGCCGATTCCATGTTCAGGGTGCAGCCTGTTTCGGTCTATCTGCGCGCGCGCATCGCCTTTGCGCAGGATGATGTGCAGACAGCCTATAATCTGATGCAGGAAGCCGGCGAAGTGCTGGATGACCATCCGCCATCGGTGTTGCTCAATGGCGAAATTGCCATCAGCCAGGGCAATTTTAATCAAGCGGAACAAAAGCTTTCCCGCTTTGTCAAACTCTTCCCCAATCATACCAAGGGTGCGTTTCTACTTGCCGAGGCGCGCGAGAAGCAGGGCGATGCGCGCGGTGCATTAAAGGCGGTGCGGCAGGTGGTTGATCGTGCCGATGTCGATCCGGTTTTGTTGGGCTATGCTTCTAATCTTGCGAGCAAGGCCGGGGACAAAGACCTTTCAGATCGTTTGAAGCGTCGGGCGACGGTGCCCAAGTCGGACACTATAGGCGAAGATCTGGTCGCCGCGCAGAAAGCTCTTACGGAAGGACGCCCTGCTGATGCGTTGAGCCTTTATGAAGCCCTGATCGGCAAGGGCATGGCTGATAATGCATTAGTGCGCAACAATGCGGCACAGGCGGCTTTGCAGGCGAAGAACAATAAACGGGCATTGCTTCATGCGCGTGCCGCTATGGACCTGGCGCCCGATGATCCTGCCGTGCAAGATACGCTTGCCTGGGTCATGCTAAACAGCGGTGGCGATAAGGTAGAAGCACTGGAATTGCTGCGCTCCGCCTCCATGGCCAAGCCCGCCGATATGGAGATTCGCTGGCATCTGGCACAGGCGCTGATTGCCAATAAGCAGAACGCGGCGGCGAAGCGCGAGATTGAGGTTATTCTGCCTTTTGTCCGTCCAGAACAGCGCAACCGGCTGGAACAGGTCGCCGCCTCGCTCTGATAGGGTCAGTATCTATGAAATATGTGGGCGAGGCGTCAAAATGACGAACATATCGGGCGAAAATACGCGCCGGGAAGGCTTATTGCCTTTCCAAGCGTGTTTTTTTGTTCGAGATGGAAGTCATTTTGTCGTCCCTTCGGGATTTGACCAATTTGCCCCTGAGCAGCGTCAGAAAAGCTTGCGATAGAACCACTATCGACTGCGCTTTCCTTCCTTGCCCAAGGGCAAATTGCTTCAAACCTCGCTCCACATATTTCATAGATACTGGCCCTAGCGCCACGGCCACTGGACTCGGCCCGCGAGCGAAACTATCGCTGTCGCCATGACCATATCTCCCGGCGAATCCATCCTTATCATCGATTTTGGCAGTCAGGTAACGCAGCTGATCGCGCGGCGTGTACGTGAGGCGGGCGTTTACAGCGAGATTGCCCCATTCAATAGCGCAGAAGCGGCATTTGAGCGGATGAAACCCAAAGGCGTTATCCTTTCCGGCGGCCCTGCCTCGGTCACCGAAGAAGGTGCCCCAGATATCCCCGATGCGGTGCTGGACAGCGGCGTGCCACTTTTCGGTATTTGCTATGGTCAGCAGGCGCTGACCAAGAAACTCGGTGGCAGCGTCGAGGGCGGCGAGACCGGGGAATTTGGACGCGCCTTTCTCGATGTGGCTGAAGATTGCACGCTGTTTTCCGGACTGTGGAAGCCGAATGAAAAGCATCAGGTATGGATGAGCCATGGCGACAAGGTGACGGCGCTGGCTCCCGGTTTTTCGGTGGTCGCCACCTCTGAAGGCGCGCCCTATGCGGTGATCGCCAATGAGGAGAAGCGCTATTATGGCATGCAGTTCCACCCCGAGGTGGTTCACACGCCCGATGGCGGGCGGCTGATTGCCAACTTCGTCCGTCATGTCTGCGGCTGTTCAGGCGATTGGACCATGGCGGAGTTTAAAAAGACCAAGATCGCCGAGATCCGCGAGCAAGTGGGTGATGGTAAGGTAATTTGCGGCCTGTCCGGCGGCGTCGACAGCGCAGTGGCGGCGGTGTTGATCCATGAGGCGATCGGTGACCAGCTGACCTGTGTCTTTGTCGACCATGGCCTGATGCGCATGGGTGAGGCTGATCAGGTCGTCAGCCTGTTCCGCGGCAGCTATAATATCCCGTTGGTCCATGTCGAGGCGGAGACGCTGTTTCTCGGCGGCCTGAAAGGTGAGACTGACCCCGAAAAGAAGCGCAAGTTCATCGGCAAGACCTTTATCGATGTGTTTGAGGAAGAAGCGAAAAAGATCGGCGGCGCGGCTTTCCTGGCGCAGGGGACCCTCTATCCCGATGTGATCGAAAGTGTGTCCTTCACCGGCGGGCCGAGCGTTACCATCAAGAGCCACCACAATGTCGGTGGCCTGCCTGAGCGGATGAATATGGAACTGGTCGAACCGCTGCGCGAACTGTTCAAGGACGAGGTGCGCGATCTCGGCCGCGAGCTTGGCTTGCCCGATGTCTTTGTCGGCCGCCATCCTTTCCCCGGCCCGGGCCTCGCCATCCGCATCCCCGGTGAAGTCACCCGCGATCGCTGCGAGATATTGCGCAAGGCCGATGCCATCTATCTCGAAGAAATCCGCAATGCCGGATTGTACGACGCCATCTGGCAGGCTTTCGCCGTGCTGCTCCCTGTCAAAACCGTCGGCGTGATGGGTGACGGCCGCACCTATGACAGCGTCTGCGGCCTGCGCGCCGTCACCAGCACCGATGGCATGACCGCCGATGTCTACCCCTTCGACGCCGCCTTCCTGACCCGCGTGGCAACGCGGATTGTTAATGAGGTCAAAGGGATCAACCGGGTGGTCTACGACTATACCAGCAAACCGCCGGGAACGATTGAGTGGGAGTGAGTTTTTGGGAGCTGCTAGACAAAAACGTGAGAAGTTCTTGAAGTCTAATCCCAGTTGTTGCTTCTGTGGAGGTGAACAATTGGCAGAGACCATTGACCACGTTCCAAACCGAGCAGCTTTTCCTAGTCGAGTAGGCCCGGAAGGCTTTGAGTTTCCCGCATGCAAGAAATGTCAATCTTTTCTGCGCCTTGAAGAATTGTTTTTTGCTTTCTTCGTGAGACTGTCTGATCGCGATACCTCTAACTATGACCAGCTTACGTCCAAGCGCTTGATTGAAGGTGTAAGGAACAATCTACCCGAACTATTTCCGAGTACTCAGATAAGTGCCATTCAAAAGCGCAAGGCTTTGCGGGCTTTTGGGGTGGAAAAGCCAACTAATCGTCCCTTGTCAGATATTCCAATGGCCTCTTTTCCAAGCGAGATAGACTCGGTTTTGAAAAAAGTGATAATCAAAATTGGGTTGGCACTGTTCTATAAACACAAGAACAAGATAGCTAGCCTATCACATCTGGCCTGCGCTTTCTGGACTCAGGACTCGGATAAGAAGACCCTAAAGAATTGGGAAAAAATTGCGCAGGAGCTATCTGGGTTCAATACCGGCTCGAGGAAAAACGTGAATTTGGGAAATCGCTTTGTTTATGCATGGGAAGTGCAAGAAGCAGGCAAGCCAGACATCTTTGTTGTCGTAATACAGTTTGGTTTAGGTCTAGTAGCCTGTGCAATGATTTGTGATGCTTCCTTGTGGAGTGAAGAAGAGGTACCGGAGGGCTGGATTTCAGTAGAGCAGTGGCTGATGAATTCATGAACGAACTCACCCTTCTTATCGACCTTCATAGTGAAGGCGATCGCCAAGGGCCGGGCGGTGATGATACGACACAGCGCGCCATCGACTTATCTGGTCTAAAGGAAAAACAGGGTCTGCATATCGCCGATATTGGCTGCGGCACTGGCGCATCAACGGTGGTTCTAGCGCAGGAACTGGATACCCAGATTGACGCCGTTGATTTCTTGCCGCCATTTCTCGAAAAACTGGAAGCTGAGGCACGGAAGCAAGATGTAGTCGAGCGCATCACAACCCATGCCATCTCCATGGATGTGCTGCCCTTTGCTGAAGCCTCGCTTGATGCCATCTGGTCCGAGGGTGCGATCTACAATATCGGTTTTGAAAAAGGTGTCCGCGCGTGGCGGTACTTTCTCAAGCCTGGCGGCATATTGGCTGTGTCTGAACTCACCTGGCTGACCGATGAGCGTCCCGCCGAGCTGGACCAGCACTGGGCACAAGAATATCCCGAAGTCGCCACCGCATCAGCAAAAATGGCGATCCTGGAAACCAATGGTTATACGCCCATCGGCTATTTCCCGCTGCCGCCGCATTGCTGGCTCGACAATTATTATCGCCCT
>JBCDIZ010000020.1:0-30750 GCA_038748365.1 Pseudomonadota bacterium | reverse complement strand
TGGACCGGCGATTGCGCTGGATATGTTGCAATACCAAGCCGCCATAATTGGTCGTGTCAGAATCACCCGATCCATCTGCAGATCCGGTTCCTGTCCCCGTTCCTTTGGTGGAGCGCCCGGCGCTTGCCTGATTGCCTTGCGCGCCTCCGCTGGCAGGAGTGCCCGCATTACTGGAGCCGCTATTGGGTGCCCCGGTGCTTGCTTTGGCTCTTTGCGCATCCTGGCTTTTGGGTCTTTCACTGCGGCGCGTGCTGCTTTCGCCTGAACGCCTTGTGCTCGAAGCAGTGGTATTCGCCTGATCGCTAGAGGTTGCCGACTGGCTTTTGCTACGAGCAGGCGCCAAGGCTTGGGCAGCTGGACTGTTCGCTCGCGCTGCAGATTGGTCTGGCAATGGGGACTGTTGATCGGCCTGCTGCCTGAGTTCCTCGGCCGCCATATAATCAGAGTCAGACATATCCTGCGGCAGAGCTTCCGATTGATTGGCATTGCTGTCTGAACCTGTATCCGAACCCGCGCCGGTTCCGCTGCCAGATAGCCCGAAAGACGCACCGCCACCAGCCAGCTGCGCTTCTTCTAAACCTGGTGAAAGAATGACTATAAGCAGGGTCAAATGAGCCAGTAAAGAGAGTCCGGCGGCGATAGCGAACTGGCGCGGCGCGAGTGCGCCCCAGCTTTCTATAGGCACGGTTGAATGGGCGATAGCACTGCTCATCCTTGGCGCTCCGTCACCAACACAAGCTTCTCTACTCCGGCAGCCTGAAGCGCTTTCAGCCGCTCCAACAGGCGGGTGGCAGGCAGATCGCGGGCGGGAATGATACGCGTTAATCGGCGCAGATCAGGATTTGCGACAAGCAGCGCGGACAGATCCGGATAGGCCTCCCCATCATAGGAAATCGCACCATCGTTCGAGAGTGTGACGACATCTCCGGGCGCGCAGCATTCCAACTCGCTGCTCGAAACAAATTCGAACGCTGCTTTAGGCGTCTTAGACAATGTACCGGCGACCATGAAGAAAATCAGGATCAGGAACACGATATTAATCAGTGCGATCGTTGGTTCGCGCTCGACTTTTCGGCGGCGACTGGCGATCATGGCTGCGCCACCAAGTTGACGTTCAGGTCAGAGATCGGCTCTAGCAACACCATGATATCGATAAGCCGCTGAGAACTGACGCCGGATGCGACCTGGAGATTGAGTTTTTTGGGTTTGTC
This sequence comes from Pseudomonadota bacterium, assembly GCA_038748365.1. GTDB lineage: Bacteria > Pseudomonadota > Alphaproteobacteria > Sphingomonadales > Sphingomonadaceae > Alterisphingorhabdus. The sequence continues at coordinate 29,539 of JBCDIZ010000020.1, read as the reverse complement.
GGAAGCAACGCTAAGCCGTCTAACCAGTTGCGCATCGGCCATCGCCGCCCCATCGAGCGTAAGCTGGCTTGGCCCGACAATAAGGCTGAAAGACTCCGCTTTTGAGGCCTCCGCTGATCCACCGCTGGCAGAGACACCGCCAACTTCCAGTTCCGAAAATTGCTGAAATGTGGATGCCAGCATGAAGAATAGGAGCAGCAAAAAGATCACATCAATAAGCGATGTAATCGAAAGCGTACGCCGCCTCTTCCTACGCGCAGCTATCACGCGCTCACCTTCCTGTCTTCGGCAGGAGCCAGTATTGTCAGTGACGCTGGTGGCAAGGGTGTTGCGATTGAGCTGAGGATACGCTCGGCCATGGCACGATCTTGATCAAGACGGCTTTCCAGCCAAGCAAGGCCTATGGATACCGGCATAGCTACAGCGAGACCGGCAGCCGTGGTCAACAGCGCCACCCATATTCCTCCTGCAAGCACGCTGGGATCGACTTGCGACCCGGCGGTTTGCAATGCCTGAAACGCTTCAATCATGCCAAGAACGGTGCCGAACAACCCGAGCAAAGGCGCCGTCTGCGCGACAATATCAAGAATGCGCAGCCCGCTTTCGAGTTTCAGGAAGCTCTGTTCTGCTTCCGCCTCAAGGCGGTCGCGCGCCTCTTTCGCATTCTGGCTGCGTATGGCCAAAAGTCCCAAATCGCTGAGATAACCGCCATCTTCCGCAAGACGACGTTCAACTTCGATTGTTTCTCCGCGATCATGAAGCTTCAGGGCTTTGGCTATCGTATCATGCTCACCAACGCCTGCGCGGCGAAACTGAAGCAGCTTCACGGCAAACAGGGCCAATGACAGTATGCTGGCAATCAGCAACAGCAAAAGCACCGGACCGCCCAGAAGAACGAGATCGAACAGGGCGTAGACATAATCGCTGATCGACATGTGTTATCCTCTCTGAATAGTGTTTGATCCACAGGCCGTATCTGGCCCGTGGATCAAGTGAATCTGCGACACGAATTGCCTGGCGCCAGCAAGCCGACAGGCAACTCTGCTGCGGCTTCGCAATCAGAACCGTTTCGACACGGTAAACTTGAAGTTCCGCCCGGGCGAGAAGCGTAGCGAACGAGCCGGCTGATAAAGTGTATCAAACAGGTTTTCGACGCTTATGCGAAGCGCGAAATCTTCAAATATACCGCCACTTGGCGTCAAGATCGCACGGATATTGTGAACGTCGAAGCCATTCTCTTCATTAACGCCATCTTGTACGCGATCTTCGGTATACACGGTTTCCCATCGCAGGTTCAGAAGATCGCCAAAGCGTTTACCGAATGAGGCTTGATAGGTGTTTTGCGGCAGATTGCGCCAGTCAGCTATTGTATCGTCGGTGCGCGTTTCCTCGCCCGATATTATGCTGGCGTTAATGTCAAAGTAGAAGCCACTTTGCGTTGCGTATGACGCCTCGGCCTCAAAGCCCTCGGTATCAACCGAAGCGACGCCCGCAGTGCTCGAAAGGTCTTCAATCTGAGTGTTGTAGTAATTCAACTTGATCGAAAGACGGTCATTATCGGTAAAGACGCTGGTCCGATCAAACGATCCACCAAACTCATAGGTCTCACCGACCTCGATCTGCTCTCGCAGGATCGGATTTTCTAGATCATCGATGATCGGCAGGTTGCGGGACTCCGCCCAGCTGGCAAAGAATGCCAGGCCAAAGGGAAGCTCATAGCGCGCCGAAACGCCACCCATAAGCGCATCCTGGGACGAACTGAAATTGGTTCCGTCATTGAGCGATGGTCTGGCATCAACATCCTGGGTTTCGTAGCGAATGGCCGGTGTAATGGTGAAGCCACGGGCGAGTTGAATCTCGTCAACCGCAAATATGGCAATCCTGTTATCGACCCCGCCCGGTGCGGAGTTCGCATCAGCACGGACCCGGCTTCTGAACTCAATCCCGGTACGAAGATTGTGCTGGATCGTGCCGGTATTGAAGAATGCTGAATTCTTTATAACGCCCTGATAGATTTCAAATTGCAGGTCAGCATTGCCCAGGCCGGAGACAAATTGATCGAAGCCAGGCGGGTTCGTACTGCCGGGGATGAATGTCTGATCAATTTTCTGGTTGGTGTAGGAAAACTGCGCAAGCAAATCGATCGCGTCATTCTCGACCGGATTATAATTGTATCGCAGAATCGCAACCTGACTGCGGGTGTCACGATCGACATTGCCAAAGAAATCGGTGCTGGTGATGAACGTATCGAGCGGGACGTCACGGTCGGCCGTGGTCGACTGCTGGTAACTGGCGCGAAGATAGTGTTCCTTGTCGGGATCAAGATAGACGCCTGCCTTTAACAGTAAGGAAGGCAGTTCGAACTCGCCATTGCCGATTTCGTTTCCGGCACCGTCAGTCTGATTGTCTTGCCGACGCCATGTGAAATTGCCGAGAAACTCGACCCTATCCGAAGGCGCAAGAGCCAGCGTAGTGGAAGTCTGGAAGCCATCACCATTGCTGAAATACCCCAGCGACTGATTGAGCGCGATGCCTGCTTTACCATCGGTCAGGTCGAATGCGTCGACCGTTTCCAGACGGATGACCCCGCCAATGATACCAGAGCCATATTCAAAGCTGCCAACCGTGCCACGAATAACTTCGATATTCTTGTAAAGGTCGGGCTCGGTGAAGATCTGGTTGCCTAGGCGGTAAATTTCTTCCGCATCAGCAGCGGCACCATCGATCTGGATCGACACCTTGCTGTCGGTGCCAAAGACCTGGTTAAAGCCGAAGCCGCGGATCGATATACTGGAGCCAATTGGGGTTGACCCGTTGACCAGACTCACGCTTGGAACGGAGTCGACCAGCTCGGCAATCGTATTAGCCTGCCTGTCGAGGATTTCCTCACGGTTAATCACCGTGACTGGCGTCGCCGTACTGGTCTGAATCGAGCGCACACTTTCGCCAATATCTACAGTTCCAATGTCTTCTGCATCCTGGGTCTGTTCAGCCTCATCGTCAGCATCGCCCTGTGTGTCTTGCGCTATCGCCACAGTAGGTACGCTAAGCGCGACCAGAGCGATGCCGGTATTGCGCCAAAGCCGTCTCTTGAAAACACGATTGGTCATGGAAAATCCCCTGAGTAAATACTAATGCGAATCACTTGCGTTTGCATTAACGACAATTGAAACACATTTGCAATAATATTTGGAGAAATTCCGCGTGCATGACTGTGACGGCGATGCATCCTCACTTTTGCTGCCAGTTTAGACAGGCAGCTTATCCTATTGCTCGCATAGCTGTTTGCGATTAGGTCTCAACAAAAGTGACTTCTGGTCTCTAGGCAGAATATATTGGCGCCCGCATCGATACGCATGGACATGCAATTACAGATAAATGAACTACGAGCTGGAAAATTATGATGATGATCATCATCACAGTCTCGTCAGTTCCTCGGGCGACGGAGTAGCTTTAGACAGCAAAACTCCCGATCAAAGCCTGCTCTCGCGATTATATCAGAACTATTTTGCCAAGCTGGTCGCCGGTTTGCGCGCGACCTATGGTGCTGGTCCGCCGGACCCTGGCGATATTGCCCAGAAAACCTTCACCAGACTAAGTGCCCGCACTGACCTCGACGATATTCATGATCTTGAAGGCTATGCCTGGATTGCAGCCCGCAACATCATGATGTCGGAAAAGCGCGCGCTGCGCGTGCGTGCCGATCATGCCGCGCAAGCGGAGAACGGTTTATTTGGCGATATATGTGATAATTTAGACCCCGAGCGCGTCTTGATAGCGAGAGAGGAGCTCGATCTGGTGATGGAGACGCTGCAAAATATGCCGGAACGCCGTCGCAAAATCTTCCTTGCCTGCCGCGTCGATGGCATGACACTGGAACAGGCTGGCCGACTATGCGGCGTCAGCAGCTCTGCCGCGATACGCCATGTCGCGATTGCCACGGCTGCCATATCCGAAGCGCTGGGCCGCATACCGCCCAAAACGGCAAAACGGCGGAGTGGCAAATGACTCTGGTTAAAACGGATCCGCATGATGAAGCGCATCTTTGGCGTGCTCGCATGGGAGCCGGCCTGTCCGCAGAAGAGGAGCGAAACTTTGAGCGCTGGATAGCGGCAGACCCCTATCATGGTGAAGCCTTTGCTGAAGCGGAAGTCATATGGGGCGCTTTGGGGAGGATAGAATATTCTGTCGTGCATGAGCCAGCGGCGAATGCCGCTACGCCTGCCTTGGCGAGTTCATGGTTTGAGCAGGTCGGTGAGTATCTCCGCGAGACATGGGGAAAGATCGCCGCCGCTTCGACAGTGGTCACTGCCGCTGCAATACTGTTCTTTATTGCCGTTCCGATAGAACAGGGCGACAAACTCGGCCCCGAAACCCAGCGTTTCGTGACACAGGCAAATGCGGCAAGGTTCATAAAATTACCCGATAAAAGCAGCATTAGACTGGCACCAGATTCCGAACTGACGGTCCGCTATTCCGAAGATAGCCGAGATATCGCTCTGCTCTCAGGAAGCGCGCGATTTGATGTCGCCTCTGACCTGCAGCGGCCTTTTATCGTCGCCACCGATATCGCCAATGTGCAGGTCACCGGAACGCGTTTTGTGACCAAGCTGCGCGACGGTGGTCTGGAGGTTGCGGTCACCAAGGGATCGGTCAATGTAGCAGCAACGGATAATGGGATTGATGCCAAAACCTCGTCGCCGCCAATCGCACTTTCCGCCGGACAGGCAATATGGACAGCCGATGGCGTGGCATTTGTTGATGTGGAATTTCCCAAGGCCGCGCCGCGCCGATCTGCTGCCGCTTCCGGCAATTCAGTACCCCAAGCCAATGCGCGCCAGACCTATGTCCGCGCGCCACTGTCACAAGTTATCGCCGATATCAATCGTTATGGGGATGCAGCAATCACTGTAGAACCAGCGGCAGCAGAATTGCGGCTGTCCGGTACATTTGACATTGGCGATAGCAATGCGACCATCGCGATTATCGAGGAAGCGCTGCCCGTCACTATGATAGATCGTGATGGGCAACTGACGATTATTCACGACTGAAAACCGCAGCGCCACCAGAGTCAGGGCCTAGCCACTTTCAGACCGGCCTCATGGTCCAGAACAAAAAATCTGCACAAAATACAAAAGTGATGTGAGTTTTTCCGAACCTTATGCGTCTTCATCATGAATGCGATTGCAACTCAGTCGCATAAAATGAGAATGGAATAAGGGGAAACTCCATAATGGCTTTCACAACAGGCGGCGGGCTGGGCCGCGCGCTCCTTTGCGCAGCATCAACCATGGTTCTGGCGATGCAGTCCGCACCGGCATGGGCACAGGCAAATGAATCGCAGGAAATTGCGATAGAAGCGCAGCCGCTGGATCAGACTCTGGTCGCCATCGGCGAGCGCTATGGCATTACGATTGCTGCGTCAGATGCCCTGACACAGGGTAAGACAGCGCCATCTGTTACCGGCAATTTGACCGCAAGGCAGGCCATTGAACGTGCACTGCGGGACTCGGGACTAAAGGCGCGTCGCTCGGTTAATGGGGGTTTTGTGGTGGAAGCAACCGGCGCAGCTGTGTTTCAGGATGTTATAGTCGTCACCGGCTTCAAGGTTGAAAAATCACAACAGGATATACAGACATCGACAACAGTCTTTAATGAGGAGCGTATCGAGCAGGAAGCCCTGTTCAGCCTGGATGATGCGCTGTTGCGGGCACCGAATGTCTCGGTATCCAATGCTCGCACCGGTTTTGCTTTGCGTGGCATCAATCAGAGCGGTGTAGGCTTTGCCGGCACCGGCCAGACGTCACAAGTTTATGTCGACGGTGTCCCGTTATCCACTGATGGCCAGCAAGGTATTCAAAGTTTGTGGGATGTTGGCCAGGTGGAGATCCTGCTTGGCCCGCAATCCACAGTACAAGGCCGCAATACCCTGGCGGGCGCGCTGGTGGTGAATACACTCGACCCTACCTATGAATGGGAGGTGCGCGGTCGCGTCCAAGGCGCTTCACAGGATACACAGCGCATCTCGGCTGCGGTTTCCGGCCCGATCATCGCGGATCAGCTCGCCTTCCGTATCGCCTATGATTACCAGCATTATGATGGCGACATCACCGAAATAACCACTGGCACCCCGCAGGATTTTGAAACGGCGCACACAATTCGCGGCAAATTGCTGTTTGAGCCGGAAGCGATTCCGGGTCTGCGGGTGGAATTGACCGGCGAATATATCGACACGGAATTTGGCGAGTTCAACACGGTCTTTTCACCGGTTGGCATCGATGATCCGGCTTTTGCCGATTTCGATCCCTTTGGCGGCGAAACCTTCACCCGTATACGCCTGGAAAATCCGCAGACGACAAAAGCCATTGCCAATATAGAATATGTCGCGAGCGACACTTTCACCTTTGTTGCCCTGGGTACATTTGAAGACAATCTGCGCGACCGGCAATTCGGCAATCCGGTTAATGGGCAGGTCAGTCTGTTCGATTCACCGGCTGATACCCAGACCTGGTCAGCCGAACTGCGTACCGAGATGGATTTTGGCCGGTTGACCGGCTGGGTCGGCGCCTATTATTTCGATTCCGAGCAGGTAACCAATCTGAATTTCACCACTAGCCTAGCAGTTGCGGGAGCACCCTTCCCCTTCGATCCGCCGGGTTCAACCATCAGCATTATAACCTCACGAACAACCGGTGTAGAGAATTATGCCGTTTTCGGAGACTTCACCTATGAGCTGACGGACAGCCTGCTCATCAATGTAGGTGCGCGTTACGACTGGGAAGATTTTAGCGATTCCGGCAATATCGGCTCGGTTGTATCCGATCCACCTGACTGTGTCTTCACGCTTCCGTCCGGTCCGTTGCCATGTGCGAACATTTTCCCGGCTCAGTCAACGCCCGGCGCTCCGGCCAGCTTTGAAGCATTTCTGCCGCGCGGTGCCATTATCTATGATTTTGATGAAGATCGCTCGCTGTCGCTATCCGCAGCCCGCGGCTATCGCGCCGGCGGGGCGACACTGCGTCAGATTCCGGAGCTCGGTATCTCCGATATTGTGGCTTTCGATCCGGAATTTGTGACCACCTATGAACTCGCCTTCCGTTCACAATGGTTTGACCGCAAGCTGACGGTCAATGCCAATATCTTTTTCACCGACTGGACCGACCAGCAGGTTTCTATTCCAGGACCATCCGGCGTCGCGACCGACACTATTGTAGCCAATGCCGGGGAATCGGAGATCTATGGCGCTGAACTGACGGTCAACTATCGCCCCAGGCCTTCGTTGAGCTTCTTTGCGACGCTGGGCCTCCTCGAAAGCGAATTCACCGATTTTCCATTCGCTTTCGTCCCCGGCCCATTTGCCAATCTCGCGGGCAATGAATTTCCCAATTCACCCGGGATCACCGCGTCAGGCGGGTTCAGCTATTCCGATGATTCCGGTTTCTATATCAGCGCCAGCGGCAGCTATGTCGGCTCACAGGAATCCGATGTCGCCAATTTGCCGCAAAATGCGCTTGATGACTATTTCCTCGTCAATGGCAGGGTCGGCTTCCGCAAAGGGCATTTCGATCTTTATGTGTTTGGTAACAATGTCTTCAATGAGCGGTTCATAACGCGGCAACAGGGCGTTGTGGTGAATACCGGCACCGGCAATATTGATACGCTGACAAATGCGCGGTTTGAAGTTAACGAGCCCGTGATCGCCGGGATCGGTGTGGATTTCAATTTTTGAGCGGCCCGGCAAATCAGAAAAAGCATGATTTAATACACCATGATGCACGACAAATACGCCTCAACCAAAGGGTTTAGAAAAGCCTGACACATCTGTGATCAATGCTGTATAGCTATTGATAATGATTCTTAAGTGGAGTCGGGTTAGGGTCTATGTCTGAAGCGTCGGAAAAATCCGCGGTCGCTATCTTGCTTGCGCCGGTTAAGGCAAAGCTAGTCATTGCCTGCATCTTTCAGGCGGTCAGCGCGGTGGCCGGGGTTGTGCCATTTGTGGCGGTGGCCGAGCTTGGCCGGGCGTTGCTGCAAGCCGGTGGCCCCGATAGCCAGCGCGCATGGTGGATTGCCGGGATTGCGGTGGCGGCGCTGGCGCTGCGGCTGGTGTGCCTTATCATCGCCAATCTTATCACCCATTTTGCCGATCTTGATTTTCAGCGCGACATCAAGAAACGGATGGCCGGGCGGCTGTCGCGCGCGCCGCTGGGCTGGTTTGATGACCGCAATGCCGGGGCATTGAAAAAGGCGATGCAGGATGATGTCTCGGCGCTGCATCAGTTGATCGGCCATTCCTATCTCAACCTCACCGCCGCCGCGGTCACGCCGCTGGTGGCACTGGGCTATCTGCTCTGGGCCGATTGGCGGCTGGCGCTGGTGGCGCTGATCCCGGCGATTATCGGCGCGATGCTCTATTCGCTACAGTTTCGCGGCTATGGCGAGAATATGGCCGCCTATAACCAGTCGATCACCGATGTGAACGCGGCCTCGGTCGAGTTTGTCCAGGGCATATCGGTAATCAAAACCTTTGGTCAGGCGCGACAGGCCTATGGTCGCTTTGTGGATCGCACCCAAGAATTTATCGAGTTTTTCTGGCGCTGGGTGCGTGACCTTCTGGTGCTGTCGGCGACCACCGAAGTGGTGTTGTCGCCTTTATTCTCGCTGCTTGTGGTTACCGTTGCCGGATGGCTGCTGATTGGTGCGGGCAGCGCAACCTTGCTCGATATGCTGCCTGCGGTGGTGCTGGTACCGGCGCTCACCGCACCGTTTATCACCCTCTCCTATTCCTCCAATGACCTGATGCTGGCCAAGCCAGCGGCCGAGCGTATCGTCGCGCTGCTTGATACCGAGGTGCTGCCCAGCGCCGCCACACCGCAGACACCGGGCGATAATCGCGTTGTCTATGACAAGGTCAGCTTTTCCTATGACGGCGAGACGGAGGTGCTCAAAGACATTGACCTGACATTGGAACCGGGCACGGTTACCGCTCTGGTCGGGCCATCGGGTTCGGGCAAGTCCACCCTCGCCCGGCTGCTGCCGCGCTTCTGGGATGTCGGCGGCGGTGCGATCAGCATTGGCGGAGTACCGGTCACCGAGATGGCGCCGCAAGACCTTTATGCCCGGGTAGGTTTCGTCTTCCAGCATGTGCAATTGCTGCGCGGCAGTATCGCGGAGAACATCGCGCTTGGCCGCCCTGATGCGACGGCAGCGGAGGTTGAGGGCGCGGCGCGCACGGCGCAAATCCATGAGCGCATTACCGAACTGCCGCGCGGCTATGAGTCGGTTGTTGGCGAGGATGCCCGGCTCTCCGGCGGTGAGGCGCAGCGTGTTTCCATCGCCCGGGCAATCCTTGCTGATGCGCCGATTGTGGTGCTCGATGAAGCCACCGCTTTTACCGATCCCGAAGCCGAGGCCGCGATACAGGATGGCCTGTCGCAGCTTATCGCTGGGCGCACGTTGCTGGTCATTGCCCATAGATTACAGACGATCACCGGCGTTGACCAGATTTGCGTCATGGACAAAGGACGTATTGTTGAGCGCGGCACTCATGATGATCTGATGCGACAAAACGGCCTCTATACGCGGCTGTGGCAGGCAAGCGAAGGCGGACCCGATGGCCAGAGGGAGGCAGCCGAATGATTGCCACACTGACTCGCGTTGCCGGACCCGATGCCGAAGCGCCACTCAAGGCCAATCGCTATGGCATCATCGCGGAATCGGTGCTGACCGGCATCGGCTTTGTGCTGCTGGTGCCGCTGCTGCGCGCGCTGGCCGAGGGTGATCACGATACTGCCGGGCTGTGGCTGGCGGCACTGGCGGTACTGGTTATCATCTATGCCGTCCTGCGTTTCCGCACCCAGCTTATCGGCTATCAGGCCGCAATCGGGCTGGGCCGGGCGCTGTTCCGCCGCATCGGGGCGCATATTGCCTCGCTGCCGCTGGGCTGGTTCAATGACGAGCAGGCCGGAGAACTCTCGCGCATGACTGGCCATGGCGTCGTTGATATTATCGGTATTCCGGCGCATCTTTTGCGGCCCTATATCACCGCGATGGCGACACCGGCGACGGTGGTGCTACTGATGTTCCTGTTCGACTGGCGGTTGGCGTTGGCCGCGCTGGTCACCGCGCCTGTCGCAGCGCTGGCGATGCGCTGGACCGGCAGTCTGGTGGGGCGCCATGAGCACCGCACCAACGCCGCTGCGATTGAGGCGGCCAATCGCATTGTCGAATTCGGACAGGCGCAGCCGGTGCTGCGCGCTTTCGGCCATGGCGGCCATGCCCATGGCAAGCTCGATGCCGCCTTTGACGAACAGCATGCGGCGGGCCGCAATCTCATGGTCAGCGCCGCCAGCGGGTTACTCAGCTTTGTTGCCATCATACAGATTGCGTTCACCATCATCCTGCTGTTCGGCACCAATTTGGCCCTGGGCGGCGAGATTGATGCGGCCGAACTGGTGGCGTTGCTGGTGCTGACTGCACGCTATGTCGAACCGCTGATCGGCGCGGCTGATCTGGAGGGCGCGATACGCATCAGCAGCAACAGCCTGGGGCGGCTGGACGATCTGTTCTCCATCGACCCCCTACCCGAGCCACAAACATCGGCCGCACCCCAAGACGCGACCATCGCCTTCGATGCGGTCAGCTTTTCCTATGAGAAGGACTCCCCGCTGCTGCACGATATCAGCTTCACCGTGCCGGAAAAGACGATGACCGCGATTGTCGGTCCTTCCGGCTCGGGCAAGACAACGCTGTTGCGGCTGATCCCACGCTTCTGGGATGTCGATGCCGGCAGCGTCTCCATCGGCGGCGGCGATGTGCGCTCTCTCTCTACTGCCGACCTGATGGCCAAGGTCTCGATTGTGTTTCAGAATGTCTATCTCTTCGACGGCACCATTGCGGAAAATATCCGCCTTGGCCGACCCGATGCCAGCGATGCCGAAGTCGAAGAAGCCGCGCGGCTTGCCTGTGTCGACGAGATCGCGGCGCGGCTGCCCCATGGTTATGATGCCCGGGTCGGCGAAGGCGGCGCGATATTGTCGGGCGGCGAGCGCCAGCGCGTCTCCATCGCTCGGGCGATATTGAAGGATGCGCCGATCATCCTGCTCGACGAGGCCACCGCCGCGCTCGACCCGATCAACGAGGCCGCGATCCAGCAAGCCCTCAAAGCGCTGACTGCGGACAAGACGCTGGTCGTCGTTGCACACCGGCTGCAAACGGTGCGCGCAGCCGATCAGATATTGGTGCTGGGCGACGGCACCATAGCCGAACGCGGCAATCACGATGATCTGCTCGCCGCCAATGGCCGCTATGCCCATTTCTGGAACGAACGTAGCCGCGCCGCCGGATGGCGGATTGCGTCATGATAGAAGCGCGAAGGTGACCATATGAAAACTGCTATCCAGATTGTCTTCGGCGTCCTGTTTCTCGGCCTGATCGGCGTCGTTATCTGGCGTTGGCAGATGAATGGCTGGGGGTCACTGCTTTGGATCGTAATGATCGTACTGATCAGCGTGATCCGTATGCCCTATGCCAAGCAGACAAAGGACAATGTCATCACCGAAAAGCAGTCAGTCTCGGTCGAAAAGCTGTTGCTGGCGCTGGTGTCAATCGGCGGCACATTTCTGCCATTGCTGCATTTGACCACCGGGCTGTTCGCTTTCGCCAATTACAGCCTGCCCGACTGGGCGGTGATTATCGGCGCGGTGATGCTGATCCCTGGCGGCTGGCTATTCTGGCGCAGCCATGCCGATCTCGGCCGGAACTGGAGCGTCACCACCGAATTGCGCAAGGATCAGGAACTGGTCACGTCCGGCGTCTATCAACGCATCCGCCACCCTATGTATACCGCGATCTGGATATTGTTTCTGGCCCAGCCGCTGTTCGTGCATAACTGGATTGCCGGTCTTGCCGGTCCGGTCTCCTTCGGTATCATGTATATCATTCGTGTCCCTTATGAAGAAGCGATGATGCGCAAGCAATTTGGCGATAGCTATGACGATTATTGCAACCGCTCCGGACGGTTATTGCCTGCTTTGGGAAAAGGCTGATACACTCTGTTTGACAGGGCAAAAGGTGCATGCCCAATTGTGAGTGATGATAGATCGCCAATGGCCGACAGAGAAGATTTCCCGGACGCAGCGGATAACCGGCCTGACGATAGCCATCTGCCAGATCACGCTGAGGCTCCAGCGCCCCGACGCAAACGCAAAGCCCTGCTCGACAGGCTTTACAATGCATATTTTGGGACATTGCAGCGCAATTTGCGCGCGCTTTATGGCAATGGCCCACCAGACCCAATTGATATTGTTCAGGAAGCCTTTGCCAAGCTGGCAGAGCGCAGCAATCTCGAAGATATCCAATATCCCGAGCGGTTTTTATGGGTCTCAGCGCGCAATTTGATGATCACCCGATTGCAATCGCGGCAGATGAAAATGTCGCGCGAAAAGGAGCTGGCTAGAAGAATTTATCATGGCGGGAGTGACAATTTGGACCCCGAAAGAGTCTTATTGGCACAGGATGAACTGGAAAGGGTCATGCAGGCGATAGAAGAGATGCCCAGCCGCCGCCGCGAAATCTTCATGCTCAACCGCCTGGAAGGGCTCACCCCGGAAGCGGCCGGACGCGCTGTGGGTATCAGCCGGTCATCAGCGGTCAAGCATATCGCCAAGGCGATGGCGATGATTGAGGCCGCGCTGGCATCGCCGTCGGCAGAGGATGATAATGCAGGGGGTGAAGCATGAGCACGCCCTATAACAATACTGACATAGCCATCCGCGAACAGGCGCATTACTGGTATGCGCTGCATGCCGATCGCGGACTGGACGACACTATGCGCGCCGAATTTGAGCAATGGCGCGATGCAAGCCCGGAACATGCTCTGGCGCTGGTGCATGCCGAGAGTGTTTGGGAGCGGCTTGATCAAGGCGCGGTGCAGCAGCAGATAAGCCAAGCCTATGACGCCAGCCAGGAACAGGCGGCAGCAACCGCTGATATTGTGCCGATATACGAGGCAGCGAGGCCCCGTTTCCCCGCCTTCCCCAGCTGGGCCGGACAGGCACTGGCAGCATCACTGGCGTTCTTCGCCCTGCTTGGTATCGCCTATTATGGCGACTTTCTGCCCGGCGGATTTGGCGATCAGGCAGGCTCGCCAGCGCAAACGGTCTACCAGACGCAAAGCGAGCGCAAGCGCATCCGGCTGGTCGATGGCTCGGTAATCAGCCTTGATCCGTCATCGCAATTGCTGGTGTATGATTTTGCCCAGCGCCGCCATGTCGAGCTGCTCGCCGGACGCGCGCGATTTGATGTCGCCAGAGATGCCGACAAGCCCTTCACCGTTGCCGCCGCCCCGGCACGGGTCGAGGTGCTCGGCACGATATTCGATATCCAGCGCGAGGATGATACCGCCGAAATACGCGTGCGCGAGGGCCGCGTCGCGGTGATGCGTGAGGCGGAAAGGCTCGAACTAGCCGCAGGGCAAGGCATTAGAGTCACGACAAGCGGCATGGCACGACTGGCACGGGCTGCCATACCCGCCGCGGCACCTGCTCCCAGAGCCGCCAAAGATGGCAACATAGCCTATTATACCGATGCGTCGCTGGCAGACATCATCGCCGATGCCAATCGCTATGCCCGTGTGCCTGTCACCGTTGATAGCAGCGTTGGTCAGATGACTGTGTCAGGCGCCTTTCCGGTCAGCGATACGGATCGCCTGATCGCACAACTGGAAGAGATTCTGCCGATCACGACAGAGCGCACGTCCGGGGGTATCAGGGTTGTGGCTGAGGAGTAAGCGGGGCTATCAGATTAGAGTATATCGTAGTGGTATTTCCGTTCGTGTCGAGCGTAGTCGAGACACAGTTCTATACCTGTATTGGCCTCTCGACTTCGCTCGAGGCGAACGGTTAAGGTAGATCATCTAAACGCTAGAACCGCCACCCAAGCCAACCCAAAAAACCAAAAGCAAAATTTTTTCATCTTAATGGGTGCCAGTTTTGCCCACTCATTTGTCTAGTCTGCATAATGCAAATGATTTGCGGTTACAGATTAGGGGTAAAATATGGCCATCAACCGGTTTCTTTCAGCAGTCAGAATCCTCTCGCTCGCATCCTGCGCCACAACGATGGCGCTAACGCCAGTTATAGCGGCGGCGCAGGCCAGCGAGGCAATGCAGATCGATATCGCCGAGCAACCGCTGAGCCAGACCCTGACCGATATTGCCCGGCGCTATGGTGTCAGCGTGCGTGTCTCCGGTGATCTGACCCGTGGAAGAGCAGCGCGGCGTATTAGCGGCAATATGACAGTAGAACAGGCGCTCCGTCAGGCGCTGCAAGGTACAGGCCTTGTCGCCAATCGTTCACCCAATGGCGGCTTTGTGATTGCGCCGAATGATCTGTCCGGATTGCAGCGGCAGGATACCATCATCGTCACCGGCACCAAGCAGAATCAGACGATCCAGAACACCCGCGAGTCCGTTGTGGTGGTGTCGGAGGAACAGATTGACGAGACCGTGGTTTACGATTTGCCGGACTTGCTGTTGCGGCTGCCCAATGTCACTTCCAATTCAGCCACTTTATCCGGCATCGGCATCCGGGGGATCGGTATCTCAGGCGTCGGCGGTGCGGGGACCGGACGCACACTGAACGTCTATATTGATGGCGCGCCTGCCTCTTTCGAGGCATTGACAGCCGGATCTTTCAATCTGTGGGATATACAACAGGTGGAAGTTCTGCGCGGGCCGCAATCCACGACCCAGGGCCGAAATGCGCTGGCCGGGGCGATCGTGGTGCAGACCGCCGATCCGGACTATGACTTCGGCATGAAGGCCCGCGCCATCATCGGCAACAATGAGACCTATCAGATCTCCGGCATGGTCACCGGGCCGATCATTGAGGACCAGGTGGCGTTTCGGTTGAGCGCGGATTATCGCGAAGAGGATTTCAACGACTTCATTGCACCGTTAAATCAGAATTTCGGGGCGACAGATGCGCTCAGCCTGGTCGGCAAACTGTTGATCGAACCCAAGGCACTAGACGGTCTGCGGGTAGAGTTGAATGCGCAATATACAGATACCAACACCGATGGCAGAGGCCAGCGCTTTGATGCCCCGCCTGCGAGCGAACCGGCGTTCGAGACGTTCGATCCTTTCGACCGGATCACCTTTGACCCCCGCGGCGGCACCGGCGGCGCGGAGCTACTGCGGCTGATTGCCGATATTCAGTATCAGTTCTCCGAGAATTGGAGCATTTCCTTGCTCACCTCTTTCGACGACACGGTCCGAGCAAGTGAAGGCCCTGCTGGGACGGACAGGCGCACGGAAGATACCTATCAGGCGGATTTCCGGGTGCATTTCGATTATGGACGCCTGCGCGGCTGGATCGGGGGCTATTACTTCCAGGAAGACCGGAATACGCGTTCTTCCACCTTTCTCGACTTGGGTTCGTTAATTCCAACGACGCCTGCCGGGCTGGTTGTCGATAATCAGAGCAACCAGACGTTCAAAACGGAAAACTATGCCGTCTATGCGGATCTGGCGTTTGACATTACCGACAAGCTGACCCTGAATGTGGGCGGCCGGTTTGACAGAGAAGAGGTGTTCGATACCGGGCCTTTAGGGACAACGGTCTTCTTGGCGGGAGGAACTCCTATTGATCCCGACAGTAACTGCTTTGTCGCCGTAACTCCCTGCACTCGCTTTATACCTGTTAGCGACACCCCTCCGATCGATACCGATTTTGACGTCTTTCTGCCCAAGGCGGGGGTGATTTATGCCATCGATGATCTGCGCTCCGTTTCCTTTATGTATCAGCGCGGCTATCGCGCTGGTGGCGGCACCATTATCAGCTTCGGCGCTGAGGAATTGACCTTTGCTGGCTTCGACCCGGAATTCCTGAACAATTATGAACTGGCGTTCCGGTCGCTGTGGTTGGACGGGCGCCTCAGCGTCAATGCCAACATCTTCTATTCCACATGGCGCGACCAGCAGGTAACCGTCCCAATTCCCGGCTCACTCACCGCATTCGAGATTCTGAATGCCGGATCCTCGGAACTTTACGGTCTGGAATTGTCTACCAGCTTCGAGGTCACCGAAGAACTTAGCGTCTACGGCAATCTGGGCCTGCTGCAGACGGAGTTTACCGACTTCCCCTTTCTGCAAACCTCCGATAATCCGCCTCAAGCTCTAGACGGACTTTTGGGTGAAGAGTTTTTCAACCTGGCAGGCAATGAATTTCCCGGCGCGCCCAATGTCACCGCCTCTTTCGGCGCATCCTATCGGCGGCAGGGCGGGTTTTTTGGTTCCTTCAATATATCCTATCGCGGTTCAGCTTTCAGCGATGTGGAGAATTTTGCGGTGGATCGCAACGATAGCTTTGTTCTGGCCAATGCACGGATCGGCTTTCAGCGAGATTGGTTCCGCCTCTCCGTCTTCGCCAATAATCTGTTTGCTCAGGAGTTCACCACATCCCGGAACCTCCTCGCAGCCCAGAGAATTGGAAGCGAAGCGGTTGCGGCACCAACGGCTATTCGCGTGTTCAACCTCAACCAGCCCAGGGCCTTTGGGGTGGAGCTTGAGTTGACTTTCTAACGCTGGCTCGGCAAAGTAACGCGCCCCGCCTGGGAGTGAAGCCGTATGACAGCCTAGACCCAGCCTTTGCCTGCTGGCCTGTTTGGCTTATAGCGCGGTTCCTGAGCTATGGAACTGCATACATCTTCCGACGCCGAGGGGGGCGACGATCCGGTATCGGATGAAGGCAATGATGCCGGTGAAGGCCAGTCGCGTCTGCGCACGCTTTATGCGCGCTATTTTGCCGATCTGGTGTCGCATTTGCGATGGCGCTATGGCTCCGGTCCGCCTGACCCGACCGATATTGCCCAGGCGACATTCGAGAAGCTCTCCCAGCATGGCATGATCAGTGATGTTGACAATCTGGAAGCCTATGCCTGGACCACCGCCAACAATCTGATCCGCAATGAACGCCGCGCCTTACTGGTCCGCAACGCCCATGCGCAGCAGGAGAATAGTGAAAATATCGGCGCTGAATGTGACGAATTCGACCCTGAGCGTGTCGTAATGGCTAGAGAGGAACTGAAAATCGTACTCGAAGCCCTGAAACAGATGCCCGAGCGCCGCCGCGATGTATTTATCGCCTGCCGCATTGATGGCCTCAATCCGCGACAGGCGGGCGAGCGTCTCGGTATCAGTCGGTCCGCAGCGGTGCGTCATCTGGCATTGGCGACCGAATTTCTGGCGAGGGAAGTGGCGCAGTACAATCCGGAGAAGCTAAAATGATCCGGGAAGACAATAACATCCGCGCCGACGCGCATATGTGGCGGGCGCGCATTGATGACGGTCTCGATGCGGTAGAGCGGCAGAATTTTGACCAATGGCTGCATTCTGATCCGCGCCATTTCGATGCCTATACTAAAGCCGAGGCATTTTGGGGGCGAACTGGTCAGGCAGAACTGGCGCGGGCGATCGGCGAGACTTTTGTTATTGGGCCAATGCAGGCATCGCCAGCAGCGCCGGATCAGGCGATCCGCGAAGGACAGCCAGTTCGGCAAGAAAGCGCATTACTAGCGGGTCTGAAGCGCTGGTTTGCCCAATCCACGCCGCATCTTGCCGGATCGGCAGCGGCTATAGCAGCCTGTGTCGCGGCATTGCTGTTCTTTACCGGGCCTGGCTTCTTCACTGCCGATGGCCCGGCGGAGGCGCAGACATTTGCCACCACGCAAGGCAACACCAAGATTATCACCCTGCCCGACCGCAGCCGCATTGTGCTCGGCGCGGCATCAGAGATCGCGCTGACCCAGAGCGACAATGCGCGCACGGTAGAGCTGGTCAAAGGCAATGCCTATTTCGATGTTGCCAGCGATGCATCCCGCCCCTTCACCGTCGCCACTGATTTGGCCAAGGTCACCGTCACCGGCACGCGCTTTGATGTCAGGCTGCGCGAGGAAACGGTCGATATTGCTGTCGGCGAAGGCTCGGTCAATGTCGCCCGGCCCGATGCGAACGGCACCGACCCTGATATGGTGCAGCTAGTCGCCGGACAAGGCGTGCGGGCGACACGTGACAAGGGCTTTGGCGCGATCAGCGAGGTCTTCCCGGCGGAATTTGCCGCATGGCGCAATGGTCGGCTGATCTATGTCCGTGCGCCGCTGTCCGATGTGATTGATGATATCAACCGCTATACGGATACACCCGTGCGCCTCGGCCCAGGTGTTGGGGCGCTGGAA
Organism: Pseudomonadota bacterium; assembly: GCA_038748365.1. GTDB lineage: Bacteria > Pseudomonadota > Alphaproteobacteria > Sphingomonadales > Sphingomonadaceae > Alterisphingorhabdus. Next base: position 11,305 of record JBCDIZ010000020.1, on the reverse strand, counting down.
TTATCCGGCACATTCGATACCGCCAATATTGAGGGGCTGCTCCAGTCTATCGATGAAGGCTCTCCGGTGGCGATTATCGAGCGCGATGGCGAGCGTGTGATCGTGCGGGATTAGCGCCTAACCCCAGCAATTTCGGGCTTTACGACCTATCTTCCAAAAATTCTGAAAAATATGTGTCAAATAATCCGCTTCAGTTGTCGGAGCCAGTGAATGCAACTGAATATCAGTTGCGAATATCCATAAGGGGCTTTTGACAATGCGTCATGCAGACACAAAGACACTGACACGAACCATGCTGGGAATGGCTTCGGCCATCGCGCTGGCATTGCCGGCGGCGCCGCTAATGGCACAAGCCAATGTACGGCAACAGGTCACCATCGAAGCGCAGTCGCTCGACACTGCACTGGTGGAAGTCGGGCGGCGCTACGGCATTTCGGTCTATGCCGCGTCTGATCTCACCAAAGGCAAGAAAGCGCGCCGTATCTCGGGCAACCTCACTGCCAGCGAAGCGCTTACCCGGCTGCTGTCTGGGTCGGGCCTGACCTATAACCGCGCCAGCGATGGCCGCTATATAGTGACCCGAGCGGTGCCCCCGCGGCCGACTGTTGAAAGCAACAAACCCAGTCCGCCGGTCGAACCGACTAACGAGCCGATCATCCGCGCCGATACCATCATCGTTACCGGCACCAAGCAGAACCAATCGATCCAGGATACCCAGACTTCTGTCACAGTTGTAACCAGTGAGCAGATCGAGGAACGCGGATTCTACAATCTGGAAGATATTGTGCTGCGCACGCCAAACCTCTCAACAGCTGGCGGCTCTCTTAACGATATTTCGATACGCGGCATCAGCTTTAATGGCGTCGGCGGTGGTGGCATTGGTGTTACTGGTAATATTTATGTTGATGGCGCGCCCAGTAACACCCTTGCGAATTTGGGCGCTTTAAACCTTTGGGATGTTGAGCAGGTTGAGGCATTGCGTGGACCGCAATCCACCGTTCAAGGGCGTAATGCTTTGGCGGGCGCCATTGTCCTGCAGACCGCCGATCCCGAATATGACTTTGGCGTCGACGCCCGCATTCTGATTGGTAATGAAAATTCGCGGCAATATTCCGCCGCTGTCACTGGGCCGATCATTGCTGATCAAGTCGCATTCCGTTTGTCGGCCGATTATCGGGAAGTTGACTTTGAAGTCGTCAACCAGCTCAATGGGGATAATACACGGTTTCAGGAAGGTTTAACGCTGCGCGGTAAGTTACTCTTTGAACCCAAGGGTTTAGAACGTCTCAGGCTGGAAATCACCGGCGAATATACAGAAACCGATACCGGAGCTCTCAATGTGGTTGTCGCCCCCGTTCCCATTAGTGATCGTGCGTTTGAGGATTTCGATCCCTTCGGAGATGAGACCTTTGCTAATGGTACGGTTTTCGACAGTATTAAAACGACCCGCTTCATTGCCGATCTCGACTATGAGATGAGTGATAATTGGAGCTTCAAGGCTCTTGGCACCTATGAGGAGGCTGATAACGAAGCTGAGCGAGGTGCTCTTGGTCGCAATGTCAATATTGCCGAAACCTACACAGCTGAATTGCGTGCCAATTTTGAATATGACGGTATCACAGGCTGGATCGGCGGCTATTTTTTCGATACCTCGACAGATGTGACCAGAACCCAAACAGCATTTCCTATCACATTTTTTCCGACAGTCCCCGTAGGTTCGTTACAAACCTCAATTCAGGAAGTCAGAGGCATTTCTGCCGAAAACTATGCCTTGTTCGGAGATATAACTTTTGAATTGACCGATAAGCTCAAGATCAATCTCGGTGCCCGGTATGACTGGGAAAGTCTTGATATTGGGGACGTCGTAGTTTCATTTGTGGTCGATCCAGCCGATTGTATTGTCAATCCAGCCGTCCCAGGAATAGGTGGACAGCTATGTTCTGACGTTTTGAATAATACCGAATTCTTAGGTATCAGCTCAAGCTTTGAAGCATTCTTGCCTCGTGGCTCCATCATTTATGATTTTGATGATGATCGATCTCTTTCTTTCACCTTTTCGCGTGGCTATCGTGCGGGTGGTGTGGATTTTACATTTGTAAGCGATAGCGCTGAACTCCTCAACACTTATGATCCTGAATTTCTTAACAATTATGAGCTCGCATTTCGCAGTGTATGGCCAGATGCTGGCATTACTTTCAATGCCAATGTCTTCTATTCGGAGTGGACCGATCAACAAGTCGTTGTACCGAACACAGTTGATAATTTTGCCGATAATATCACTCTTAACGCTGGAGAATCGGAGCTTTACGGGGTGGAATTTTCAGCAGATGCTAAAGTGACGAGTAAGCTCTCAGTATTTGCCAATATGGGCCTGTTATGGACAGAGTTTATTGATTTCCAGTTCGCAGTTGACGCAAATGGTGACCCGGTTAATCCGGCTGATCCGCAGTTCGCAAATCTCGCCGGAAATCGTTTTAATAGTTCGCCGCGATTCAACGCAGCAGCGGGCGCGACCTATCGAGATGATAATGGCGTATTCGCCAATACCAACATCAGCTATTCCAGCGCCCAGTTCTCTGATGTACAAAATTTGCCTCAGAACCGGGGTGACGACCTATTCTTGGTCAACGCCAGAATAGGGTATGACTTTGGCAATTTTAGTGTTGCCGCCTTTGTCGATAATCTCTTTGATAATCGCGCAGTGCTTAGACGCAATACGGGGGGAGTCCAACCCAACGCGGGCGTTGTGGTCGAAAACCCCCGTCCCGGCTTTACGGTGAACGAACCGCGGCTGTTTGGTGTGGAAGCAAGGGCGCGCTTTTAAAGCGCAAAGGAGATGGGGCATATAGTGCGCTATTAAAGCCCTCTACATGATGTAAATATGTGCAGCTTGCTGAGCAGGTTCAGGCATCTAATTAGCAGAGATAAGCGGGCCTATCGTTCATCGATAGCAAGCAGAATCGATCTGCAAACTGTGCTTCAAAATTCTGATCACTTTGTTTCCGCTGGCGCAATGCACCGTGGGTCATACAGTCTGTTACAAATAATTCCGTGCAAAAGGGTGTCAAATTCGGCTGCTCAGGGGTCTTAATAGTAGGAGCATATTTATGTGCTCTCATTGGCCCCGCAATAACAGACATAATCAACAGTATAAGCACGAGGCAGGGCCGACCCGTGACAACAGATCCAATAGCTGAGGATAGAGGAGTATGGCGCAGATAACCGAGGACGATCTCGACAGGCTGGCGACGCGGCGCGGAGTGCGGCGCACGCATCATCGAGAGGTGGTTGCTGATATCCTCTCGCGCTCACGCGACCATCCTACCGCTGAAGAGATACTTGCCCGCGCCCGCAAGGTTGAGCCTGGTCTGTCCCTCGCCACCGTCTATCGCGCCGTCACCCTGTTCAAAAAGGCCGGTCTAGTCGATCAGCATGATTTCGGCGATGGCAAGGCGCGCTTTGAGGTGGTGCCGGATGATCAGCACGACCATCTGATCGACGCTGCCAGTGGTGAGGTGATAGAATTCTGCAATGCTGAGCTCGATGCTTTGCTGGAAAAGATCGCAACTGAGCATGGCTATACTCTGCAGGATCGCGTTGTTCATATCCATGCGGTAAAGCATGGCGAAGAGCAGACTCAGGATAGAAATACCTTTTATCGGGTATCACCGCGCTGAATGGTTTGACTCTCCCGCTTTCCGGCTCTTATTGCGGGAAAGCTATGGGTTTGGACGAATTCTCTGAAGCGCCTTATGATCAGGGTGAGCAGGATACCATCGCCGATCAGCCGGCGCAGGCAGACACCCATAGCCGCAGTATCGAAGCGCTCTACAATCGCTACTTTACCCGTTTGCTGACCAATCTTCGCCGGAAATTCGGTCCGGGCCCTCCCGATCCCGGTGATATTGCCCAGCAGGTATTTCTGAAACTGGCAGAGCGCGGCCGTCTTGATGATGTGCGTCAGCAGGAGAATTTTGCCTGGATCATTGCCTGTAACCTGATGTTCAAGGAGCGGCGCAAGCTGACCGCACGGACACAGCATGTTGCGCATGAGGATGCAGAGGCAAATAATGGTGTCTTGAACGAGCTTGACCCCGAGCGTGTCCTCGAAAGCCGGCAAAGCCTTGATATAGTCTCCGCAAAACTGGCCGAAATGCCCGAGCGGCGAAGGACAATCTTCCTGCTCAACCGTGTTGACGGGCTGACTCCGCAACAAGCGGGCGCACGCTGTGGTGTCAGCCGCTCATCGGCAGTGCGGCATATTGCCATTGCCACACAAATTCTCACCAACGCACTCGCCGAGGCGGCTATGGGAGATCAGACGACATGATGCATTATCCCTCTGACCCTCAACAGCAGGCACATTTGTGGCGCACCAGGATCGATGCTGGCCTTAGCGACAAAGAAGAGCATGAATTCCAGCAATGGATGGCTGCCGACCAGCGCAACAGCGCCGAATTTGCCAAGGCAGAGATTGGCTGGGGACTGCTGGGAGAACTGGCATTGCCATCGGCCGCGAGCATGCAACAAGAGCATTCTCCAGTACCGACCACATCTATCGGCGAAATGATAGCGGGGTTGTGGGACCGGCTTGGCGGTAATGTATTTGCCGGTGCAGCGACTGTGGCGGCGCTTATCGCCGTGGCTTTCCTCTCCGGTATTCCGGCGCAGTTCGTCAATCCGCCGCAAGACACGGTCGAACAATTTGCTACTGCTCTGGGGCAGAAAAAGCTCATTACCCTGGCCGATGGCTCGCGCGTCACTTTGGGCGCAGCCTCTGAAATACAGCTTGTGATGGGCGAAGATGAAAGGCGAGTGACGCTGGTCAACGGCAATGCCTATTTTGAGGTAGAGGCTGACGCAGCGCGGCCATTTTATGTCGATAGCGATATCGGCAAGGTCATGGTCACTGGCACCACTTTTGACGTGCAATTGCGCGAGGACAGCTTTTCTGTCGCTGTCGGTGAAGGTACGGTGGATGTCGCACTGGCGCAGCCCGGACCAGATAACGGCCAAAATCTGCTGTCACTCGCCGCCGGGCAAGCAGTTCGCGCTGACCGTCAGGGCTTTGGCGAAATCACCGAAGTTTTCCCTGCCGAGCTCGCTGCATGGCGTCTCGGCAGACTGATCTATCTGCAGACCCCGCTCTCTGAAGTGGCGGCCGATATTAATCGTTACAGCAAAAACCCGGTTGAGGTCCGTGGCGCCGCAAGAGACATAACGATATCGGGCATATTCGATGCTGCCAATGTCGAGACCATGCTGGCGACTATCGACAGCCAATTGCCGGTGCGCATAGAGCGCGACGGAGAAAACCGGGTTATCATGGCCGAATAAACCACCATCTGCCGCGGTCAGACAGCAGGCCGGATAAAGAATTCAAAAAAATTTGCCCTGCATGTGACACTTCTTACCCCAAATGGGTCTCCCTGAGTGAATGCGACTGACTTTCAGTTGCAGCCATAGGCGCTCAGCCATAATTACTCGGGGAAGTAGATATTATCATGATGCCATTATTTCGCGCGCGCCTGGTGCGCACATTTTTCTGCGCTGCTTCTGCCGGAGCGCTGACCATTACCGCCGCGCCGGTCATGGCCCAGTCACAATCACGCCAGCAAGTTACCATAGAGGCCCAGAGTCTCGATGCAGCGCTGGTAGAGTTAGGGCGGCGCTATGGTGTCTCTATCTTTGCGCCGGGCAAGCTGACAAAAGGCAAGCGCGCCCCTAAGGTCAGCGGCAATCTGACACTGAAACAGGCTATTGATCGAGTGCTGGCTGGGTCGGACCTGACTGCCAGGCGTTCTCGTGATGGCGGTTATGTGATTGTCCGTACCGAGGCAGCAGCACCCTCTGCTGCGGCCACAGCCACGCAGACACAAGCGCCTTTGCAGCGCAATATACCAACCGTTATTGCTGACGCCATTGTCGTTACCGCTCAGAAGCGCGAGGAGCGACTGGAAGATGTGCCCATCAGCCTCAGCGTATTTGATGATGAGGAGATATTGCGCTCCAACTTTGTCACTTTTGAAGATTATGCCCTGCGCACACCTAATGTCAGCTTCCAGAATAATGGCGGCGCAGCGCGCACCTTGTTTACGATCCGCGGCGTCGGCTCGGGCAATATCGGCTCGGGCACCGGCACATCGGTGGGTCTTTATATGGATGAGATCATCCTCAACCCGACCGGCGGGTTGCGACAGAATGATCTGGCCCTGCTCGATCTGGAGCGGGTGGAAGTGCTGCGCGGTCCACAGGGGACGCTCTATGGCCGCAACACCATTGGCGGCGCGATCAACCTGATTACCCGCAAGCCCAATGATGAGGAATTTTCCGGTCGTGTGACCGCCGGGATCGAGCGGTTCGACACCTATTTTGCGCAGGGCCATATCAATGTACCGGTATTTGAAGGTCTGGCGATTCAGGCATCGGGTCTCTATCGCGATAGTGACGGCTTTATCCTCAACACCACCAATAGCGAGACGCTGGGGAGCGGTGCTGCAGGCGGGCGTATTGCCGCGCGGATTACCCCTTCGGATGACATCACCATCGATCTGTCGGCAATGCGCAATGAGGTGACCTATAGCAATCTGCAATCGGTTCCCGAGGACAATTTCAACGCGGGTCGGTTTGAAGGCCCGTTTCCGTTTCAGGTTGAAAATGAGGTTGTCACCGACTTGTTCACTGCCCGGATCGAGGCCAATGGCCCCGGCTTTGATGTCATATCGCTGACCGCCTATAATGAGTTTGAGGCCATAGAAACCTTTGATGTGACCGGTCAGGCCGGACCATTTCCGGCTTTTGCCGAATTTGGTATAAGCCAGGAAAATATATCGCAGGAACTGCGCCTGCAATCGAACCGGCCCGAGGACCGGCTGCAATGGCTTGTCGGGGTCTATTACGGCCGGACTGATGATGCCAATGACACCATAGCCTTTTTGGGCGTGCCGGATAATCCGGGTCCGCAGCTGCTGAACCAGACCGGCACCAGTCATGTCGACAATATCGCGATCTTCGCCAATGGTGATTACCGGCTTTCCGATCAGTTCACCTTATCCATTGGTGCGCGGTATAGTTGGGATGATTATCAGCTAATCTCTGGTCAGGGTAATGTGTTTGCCGGTTCCAACAGCGCCTTTACCCCCAAGATAACGCTGCAATATCAACCCAATCCCGATTTTCTGTTCTATGCCACGGTATCACGCGGTTATCGCCCCGGCGGTATCGATACCCAGTTTTTTGATCTTGACCCAACCGATGACCTGACCTCGCAATATGATCCTGAAACGGCCTGGAATTATGAAATTGGTGCCAACGCGTCCTTTTTCAACGGTCGGCTGACGGCGCGAGCCAACATCTTCTATCTTGATTATGAGGATATTCAGGCAAGCTTCTTCGTGCCGCCACTATTCATCGAAACCATCACCACAAATGGCGCTGCTGCGCGGATTTATGGTGCTGAACTGGAAATGCGCGCCCAGCCAATCGATCATGTTACTCTCGATTTCAATATCGGCCTGCTCGATTCAGAGTTTACCGATTTTGCCGACTCCCCGGATGGTGATCTTACTGGAAATGATCTCCCCTTTGCCCCGGCGGTGAATCTCAGCGCTGTCGCCGAATATAGCCCGCCGATCACCGATGATGTGAGCGGCCTGTTCCGTGTGGAATATACCTATCGCAGCGATCAGGAAGGGCGCAACGACAATAACGCCATCGAATTCCAGCCAGGCTATGATCTGTTCAATATCCGCGCTGGCATTGCCACCGAGACATTTGAACTGGTGGTCTATGGCGAGAATGTCTTTGACGAGGAATATTTCACTAACCGCCGTGGCGGTGTACCGATAACAGTCGTCCCCGGCCGCCCCGCCACCTGGGGTGTGCGCGGTACGGTGCGGTTTTAACCGGAGGGACTATTTAACCGGAGGGACTAAATGCGCAGGCTCAAAACTCGACCCCACGCTGCGCCTTGACGCCCTGTTCACGGAAGGGATGTTTTACGAGCGTCATCTCGGTGACCAAATCCGCAACTTCGGTCAGCCCGTCCGGCGCATTGCGTCCTGTTACAATGATATGGGTTTGCTCGCTCTTGGTGGCTAAGGCTTCAAGCACTTCATCTAGCGGCAGATAGTCATAGCGCAGGACGATATTGAGTTCGTCCGCAAGGATCATGTCGTAGCTGGGATCGGCGATCATGCGTTTGACCTCGTTCCAAGCGGTGCGCGCCACTTCGATGTCGCGGGCGCGGTCTTGGGTGTCCCAGGTGAAGCCTTCGCCCATGGGCTTGAATTCGATATTGTCGAATTGCTCGAAAACCGCTGCTTCGCCGGTTTCCATAGCGCCTTTGACGAATTGGACGACGCCGACCTTCATCCCATGTCCGATCGCGCGGACGACCATACCCAGCGCGGCGCTGGTTTTGCCTTTGCCCTTGCCGGTGTGGACAATGATCAAGCCTTTCTCGATGGTCTTGGATGCAACGATACGATCATGCGCGACCTTCTTCTTCGCCATCTTGGCATTGTGTTGTTCATCGGTCCGTTCAGCCATTTTGTCCTCCTGCTATGTCGGTGAGTAAGTGTCCTGCGCTGTTTGATTTTGGTCGCCATAGCCCCCGCTCCAGCGCTTCGGCCAGTCTTGCGGCGGTTTCGCGCAAGGCTGCCGGGTTCGCATCGGCCATGAAGGCGCGGACCTGTTCGTCCTCAATAAAAGCGGCATGTACCGCATCAAAATGGTGATCTTTCACGGCATCGGTCGTTGCCGCGAAAGCGAACAGATAATCGACCGAGGAGGCGATCTCGAAAGCGCCTTTATAGCCGTGGCGCATCACCCCGGCGATCCATTTGGGATTGGTCATGCGAGCGCGGACGATACGGCCAATCTCGTCAGATAAGGTGCGCACTACTGGCCGCTCAGGGCGGCTATGATCATTGTGATAGCTGATCGGTGCCCGGCCTGAAAGCGCTTCGGCCGCGGCGGCAATCCCGCCCTCAAACTGATAATAATCATCGCTGTCGAGCAGGTCATGTTCACGATTGTCCTGATTCTGCACCACGGCATCGACTGATCCCAAACGTTCGGCAAAAAGGTCACGTTCACGCGTGCCATCCGCACCGCCGCCATAGGTATAGCTACCCCATTGCAGATAGGCTTCGGCCAAATCCTCGCGGGATTCCCACAGCCGCTCATCGATCATCGCCTGCAACCCCGCGCCATAGGCACCGGGTTTCGAGCCAAACACCCGTGCACCTGCGCGCTGAGCGGCGCGCTTGGGGTCGATACCGGCTTCGATTTGCGAGGTTTTGTCGTGCCGGACCTGCGCAGCAGCCGGGTTGTCACTCTCGTCCTCTTCGAGCCCTTGAATGGTCCGCGCCGCTTTATCGACCAGTTCGATCTGCTCGGGAAAAGCGTCGCGGAAAAATCCCGAAACGCGAAACGTCACATCAACTCGCGGACGACCAAGCTGCGTAAGCGGAATCACTTCGAAGCCGACGACCCGGCCTGACGACCATTCCCAACGCGGCCGCACACCCATCAGCGCGAGCGCCTGCGCAATATCGTCTCCACCGGTTCGCATATTCGCCGTGCCCCAGGCCGAAATCGCCATGGCTTTGGGATATTCGCCTTCGCGTTGCAGATAGTCCTCGACCAGCAGTGCCGCCGAACGTTCGCCCAGATCCCAAGCGACAGCAGTCGGCACGGCGCGGGTATCGACAGAATAGAAATTGCGGCCGGTGGGCAGGACATCGGGGCGACCGCGCGTTGGGGCACCGGACGGGCCCGGAGTAACGAAGCGACCATCAAGACCGTCCAGCAGGGCGGCGCACTCCGAGGGACCACAATTATCAACCCGTGGCGCAAGCAAGGATCGAATGGCTGCAAGCACCGCCGTTGACTTCTCACCGGGCGGAGAAAGTTTCTCGTCCATGAGCGCGATGGCGAGCAGTTCAAGCCGCTCAACGGTATCGCCATGGGTGCGCCACGGTTCGGTCGTCAAGCGGTCCATTATGTCTGGTATTGGCCCCGCCCATTGATCGCCCATCACACAGTCCAAGGGATCGAACCCGAGCTCCAGGTCGTCGGCCAAGGCGCGGAGCAGCGAGCCTTCTTCTGGCTTATCAAACCCGCGTGGCACCCGGGCGAGAGCGATCAGCAGGTCGCGCCGCAGTGCGTTTTCCGGGGAATGGCCAAAAATGTGCAGCCCGTCCCGGATTTGCAATTCCTTGAGCTCGCACAGATAATTATCGAGTGCGGCAAGCGCGTCTTCGCCATCGCCGACCATTCCAGCATCGACATCCAGCCCCTGGCCACGCGCTACGTTGATGATCTCTTTGCGCAGCCGGTCGATCCGACGCGGGTCCATGCCGGCCGCCAGATAATATTCGTCGACCAGCGCTTCGAGCTGCTTCAAAGGGCCATAGCTCTCCGCCCGGGTCAGCGGCGGGGTGAGGTGATCGACAATCACCGCGCCGATACGGCGCTTGGCCTGCGTGCCTTCGCCGGGATCGTTGACGATGAACGGATAGAGCTGTGGGATTGGGCCTGCGCATATTTCGGGAAAGCAGGTTTCCGAGAGCGCCAGCGCTTTGCCCGGAAGCCATTCGAGATTGCCATGCTTGCCAGTGTGAATGACCCCCTGCACGCCAAATTCCTCAGCCAGCCAGAAATGGAACGCAAGATAGGCATGCGGCGGCACCAAAGCCGGGTCGTGATAGCTTTCCTTGGGATCGACATTATAGCCGCGCGCCGGTTGCACACCGATGGCGACATTGCCGAAGCGGTGGAGTGCGAGGCGGAAAGCGCCATTGCGTATATAGGGGTCATCTTCGGGCTCGCCCCAGCGACCGCACACCGCATAGCGAACCGCCAATGGCAGCTGGTTAAATGCCTTGTGATAGCTGTCCAGCGACAATGTCTCTGCATCGCCATCGAGGGAATCCAGATCGTTGGTTACGCCATCCAGAATGCGCCCAATCAGCGCTTTGCCATCTGTCGGTGCCGCTCCAATATCATACCCGGCCTCGCGCATCGCCGTGAGGATGGTCGCAGCACTGGCTGGCGTATCGAGACCGACACCATTGCCTATCCGACCGTCGCGATTGGGGTAGTTGGCGAGGACCAGAGCGATCCGGCGCTCTGCTTCAGATGTACGTCGCAACCGCGCCCAGTTCGCTGCCAGTTTGGCCATGAACGCAACGCGATCAGGAACAACCTTGGGGACAACGATACCGCATTCGGTGCGTGGGTCAAACCGCGCCGAGGTCTTGAAGGCGACGGCACGCGTGAAAACGCGACCGTCAATCTC
>JBCDIZ010000019.1:0-33130 GCA_038748365.1 Pseudomonadota bacterium | reverse complement strand
GTCTATGGCGGACCGCATGCCCAGCGTGTTGCGCGCGGCTGGGTCAGCCCGGCTGATCTTTGGTGGGTCGAGCAGGGCTATGCGATCTTCCGGCTCGACAATCGTGGCTCAGGCAATCGCGGTCGTGCCTTTGAGGAGCCGATTCATCTGGCCTTAGGCGGTGTCGAGGTGGAAGATCAGTTGGCAGGTCTCGCTTGGCTTAAAGAACAGCCATGGGCCGATGGTGACCGGATCGTCGCCAATGGCTGGTCTTATGGCGGCTATATGGTGCTCAAACTGCTACAGGCAGCGCCCGGCGCCTTTGCCGGAGGTATATCCGGCGCACCTGTAACGCAATGGGACCTGTATGACACCGCCTATACCGAGCGGTATCTTGGCGATCCGCGACTTGATCCAGACGTCTATAAACGCGCCGATGTGCTGGGCCGTGTCGATACGATCAGGGACCCATTGCTGGTGGTGCATGGCATGAGCGACGACAATGTCATCTTTGATAACAGCGTGCGTTTATTTGCGGAACTGCAACAGGCGCGCGTGCCGTTTGAAACCGCAGTTTATCCCGGACAAGCGCATGGCTTTCAGAGCACCGACATATTGGTCCACCGGGCGCTAACGCTGCAGCGTTTTCTCGACAAAGTCGCGCCGACGAATGAGGCGCGATCCGAACCCTAAAGTACTAAGGCTTTTAGGAAATGCTCTGTCTCGGCATCTGCCGGGACCAGCGTTTCCAGACCTATTCCCGCCATCGCCTCGCTTTCATTGCTACCGAAATGCGTCGACATGGCGGTGAAGCTCAGCACATGGCCGCCAAGGCGATAGCTTTCTGAGACCAGTGGCGATGCTTGTTGTCCTTCGCTGTAGAGACCGATCTTGCGGGCTAATGGATAGCGCAGAACGCGCGCCAATGTGGTGCGTGCACCCTCATGATTGAGCGCGGCGCGGCGCAACCGTTGGATCAGGGCCGGGACGACCTCGTCGGCATTGACGAGAAACTGACCTATCCCTTCTGCGTGCAAGGTAAGATCGAAGATATTCGGGCCATCGGGTCCGGTGACGGCCCAGAGGTCGCGCTTTGTGTTGGCCATGTGTATCAATGTGTCGATGGCCATATTGGTCGCCAGCAGGCCGCCATCCGGGGCCAGCGCATAGCAGGGCCAGGGCAGGGCATGGTCAAGCTGGCGATGGACGCTCCAGCGCACCGGGGCCATGGCTGCGTCGTCCCAGCCAATATCCCGCCGCTCGCTGCGCATACCCGCTGCGGCGAGCAGTTGGTCCGCCTCATAACCATCGGTGGTGAGGGCCAGGATAAGCTGGCTCAGTGCCTGTTTGCCGGGTGTCGAGCGTCCGGTTTCGAGGAAGCTGATATGTCGCTGAGACAGATCGGCGCGGTCGGCAAGCTGTTGCTGCGACCAGCCTTTGCGGCGTCGGTGTTGCGTTAGGACGGTCCCGAAATCGGTCATGACCGCTCTTTATAACGTAGAGGTAATTGTATCAATTACCTTTGTGTCGCATTTGAGTCTCATACAATATGAGGAGACCCGAGATGATTAAACGCTGGAGAGAATGGATTGCCGCTTTTGACCAAAGCTGTGAGGATGATCAATGGCAGCGGCTGGAGCCGTTTCTCGCCGAGAATGTGACCTACTCGGTCAGCGGTGCAGCCTATCCCTGCCAATTGCAGGGACGGCAGAAAGTGATCGACGGTTTTGCCAAGTCGATACGCAATTTTGACCGGCATTTTGATGAACGCCAATGGCATGGCATTGGCATTCGTGAATATCCGCCATCGGTAATTGCTGGCCGCTCTGTCGGCGTCTATCGCAAGGGTGCTCTTCCGGTGCTGAGCTTTTCGGCCAAATCCATCTGGCAGTTTGACAGCGATAGGCTGGTCGCGATGAGCGATATGTATGACCCGGCAGAGATTGATGTGCAACAAGGACTGGCTTGGCTGGCCGAGCATGGCGCTGGGATGGACGCGAGCTATGGTTGAGACGGCACCCCGTTCCACAACCGCCAGGTCACAAAGGCGATAAACGGCAGATAGGCCATATGCACACAGGCGGGCGAGACAATGCCGGCCAGATCCGGCGGCAGGTATCGCGGTGACAGCATGAACAGCACTATCATCGGTCCGAGACTCCAAAGACCAAGCCATCGCGGAAAGGCGCTACGGCCCATCAGCACGACAATCGAGAACGCGATCGACGCCAGCATCAAAAGGGCAATCATCGGCAAAGCGGGGCTGGTGAAGTAGAGCAGATACTGGTCCATCAACGCGGTGTAGAGCGCTTCATCTATCTGTTGCTGCGCGCCGATTAATGCACCAATGGGGGCATACATGCCGTGTACAAAAGGGCCGACCGCAAACAGCGATGTTAGCCCTGCGGTAATCAGGGTCGCAGTCCAGAAACCGGCCGGGCGCAGGCCATGCCACACCAATATCATCCCAGCGAGGCACAGCGGTATAAACAGCACCCCGAGCGTATGGCCCCATAGCACCATCCAGTCCGGCTTGGTCGGAACCAGATACATCACATTGGGCTGATCCGGCCCCAGCGGACCGCCGAGAAACAGCAGATCGGCGGCAAAAACCACGGCTGACCCGAGACAGGCGATTAGTCCTGCAATGCGCAAAAGCCGTATCGTGTCGGTGCTGCGCGATCCTGATGCAGTGTTCATGGGTGGCAGGTCCTTCAGCTTTGATCTGAGTCAATGCAGCCTGACATAGGCAGTGTTAGCCCTAGCTGACAATAGGGAGGTAATAGCCATGCGGATTCTCTTTGTTCACCCCAATTATCACAGCGGTGGGGCGGAGATTGCGGGCAATTGGCCGCCCGCTTGGGTCGCCTATCTTTCCGGCGCGCTGAAAAAACATGGCTTTGACGATATCCATTTTATCGATGCCATGACCAATGATCTGGATGATGAAGAGCTGCGGGCGCGGATTGATACCATCCAGCCCGATGTTGTTGGCGTCACCGCGATTACGCCGTCCATCTATGCCGCTGAAAATGTCCTCGACATTGCCCGCGAAATGGCGCCGCAGGCGCTGCGGGTTTTGGGCGGGGTGCATGCGACCTTCATGTACAAGCAGGTGCTCTCCGAAGCGCCTTGGGTTGATGTCATCGTTCGCGGTGAGGGCGAGGAGATTATCGTCAATCTGATGAAGGCGGTGGAAGAGGGCCGCTGGCCCACCGATAAACACAAAATCCCCGGGCTGGCTTTTGTCGATGGCGACAAGATCATCGCCACCCGCGCCGCCTCTACGGTGAAGGATATTGACGGTCTGTCACCCGATTGGTCGCTGCTTGAATGGGACAAATATATCTACGTGCCGCTCGGTACCAAGGTGGCGATTCCCAATATGGCGCGCGGTTGTCCGTTCACCTGTTCTTTCTGCTCGCAGTGGAAGTTCTGGCGCGATTACCGCGTGCGCGACCCGAAAAAGGTCGCCGATGAGATAGAAGATCTGGTCGACAACCATGATGTCGGTTTCTTCATCCTTGCTGATGAGGAGCCGACGATCAACAAGAAGAAGTTTATCCAATTCTGTCAGGAGCTGATTGATCGCGGCCTGAATGAGCGGGTGAAATGGGGCATCAATACCCGTGTCACCGACATTATGCGCGACAAGGAATTGCTGTCTTTCTACCGCGAGGCGGGGCTAGTGCATGTGTCGCTGGGCACAGAGGCAGCGGCGCAGTTGAAGCTCGACCAGTTCAACAAAGAGACCAAGGTTGAGGAGAATAAAGAGGCGGTGCGGCTCTTGCGCGAGGCGGATATTTTCGTCGAGGCGCAGTTTATTGTCGGCCTGGACAATGAGACCGAGAAGACGCTGGAAGAAACCTTCCAGATGGCATGGGACTGGCAGCCGGACTTGGCCAACTGGTCGATGTACACCCCCTGGCCGTTCACGCCGCTGTTCCAGGAGATCAAGGATCAGGTCGAGGTGTTCGACTTCTCCAAATATAATTTCGTTACTCCGATCATGAAGCCCGATGCGCTGACCCGGGGTGAGTTGCTGAATGGCGTGATGAAGAATTATCGCCGCTTCTATATGCGCAAGGCGCTGTTCCACTATCCCTGGCGCGGCACGGGTTTCCGGCGGCGTTATCTGCTGGGATGCCTCAAGGCATTCCTCAAGGCAGGGGTCAGCCGGACTTTCTATGATCTCGGCAAGGCGGGCTATTGGGGGCCGCAGACCAAGGACAAGGTGCATTTCGATTTTGACGAAACGCGCACTATCGCCGAAGCACAGCTTGATGACTGGGAAGCCACCGCCGACCGCGCGCGCAAGGCAGCAGAAAGGCGCGAAGCGGTAAAGGCGCAAACCAAGGCGCGGGCCGCCGAACGCAATGCTGAGCGCGATGCCGAACGCTATGAAGCCAAGAAAGCGGCTGGCGAGCGGGTGCCGGACAATATCATGGCCTGTGGCGGCGGCACCGAGCAGATGGCCGAGGAAGATTAAGGCGGGAAGATGCACGGCGCACGGATCGGCCCCAATGCCCTGACGCAGCTGATCGAGCCGATAGAGCGGCGCTGTGGCGGCGATATGGTGGCGCGATTGCTACGCCGGTCGGGCATAAAGCATCTGCCCGATATGACCGGGCTGATCGATGAAGACCCGGTCATCGCCATGCATCACCAAATGATCCGCGCTTTGCCGGACATGGCTGATGATATATCCCGCGAGGCGGGCGCACGCACCGGGGCCTATATCATCGCCAACCGTATTCCCGGCTTTGCGCAGAAACTGCTGCGCCTTCTTCCCGCACCTATTGCGGCAAGGCTTTTGGCCAAGGCGATAGCCAAGAACGCCTGGACCTTTGCCGGATCAGGCACATTTGCGGTGCAAAGCTGGTGGCCATTGGTGTTTACGCTTGAGGATAACCCCTTCGCTAAAGGCTTGCGAACCTATGCTCCGGCCTGCCATTGGCACGCGGCGGTGTTTGAAACGCTGTTCCAGAAGCTCGTCAGCCCGAAAATCCGGGTCACTGAAACCACCTGCTGCGCCGCGGGTGATCCGCGCTGCACATTTCAAATTATCCTATAGCCGTCTGACGGCAGCTCCGTATACGGCTATTAACAGGAACAGCAGCCCAATAATGCCTGCTAATCCTGCTTCGGGGCCATAATTGCCGCCCGTCCAAAAGGCTGGACCCGTCATTTCGGCCCGCAGCATGGAGCTTGTAGAAGGGTTGCCGCTCATGGCAAAGCCAAACACTTTACTCTGCGAAAAATTCCAGGCGGCATGCATGCCTATGGAAAGACCCAAACGGCCAGTCACAAGCATAGGCACGCAGAATACAGCTCCGTTAAAGGTCAATATGGCGAGAGCTGCCCAGGAAAAACTGCTATTCCCAACATGCGCCAAACCGAACAACAGCGAGGTGATCAGCACTGCGATCATCTTTCCTTGTATAGGCCTAAAGCTGGCGGCCGCGCTGTCACGAATATTGACGAATAGATAGCCCCGAAAAAACACTTCCTCCCAATAGCCAACCAGAAGCGCTTTAACGAAGAATAGCCAGAAACCCGTGGTCAAAAGCGGGGCAGGATCATATTCTGCAGAGCCTGCAAACCCCAAGCTACGCGTCAGAAGAAAGATGATAGCTACAGCTCCGCCTGCGAGTGCGACGCCGATACACAAGTCAACAGCCATGGAAGCATCTGCGCTCAAGCCATAGTCCGCCAGTTTCCTGTGCTCAACCCAGCGGCCCCAGAGGCTAAGCAGAATGGTCAGTAATATTGCGCCCATGGCGAATTGGGCCAAGGCATTATCAAGCAGGAGTAGTGGGGAAATCAGAAGGCCAAAGACGACTGCAAAACCAGCAAGACGCCATAAAAGCCGCACCTGACCCTAGCCCTCGATAACCCGCGTCTCGGGATGATGCTTGTCGAGATGCTTACGAATAATTTTCAGGTTTTTGCTGTTCGAGCGCCAGAAAAAGTCAAACACATCGCCGACAAAGGGCACTGAGCCGAGCAGGAAATCGATGCCGACATTGCCGGTCATACGCGCCATCTGGAATTTTGACATGCCAAGATTGCGCGCTTCCCAGACAATATACATGCCCATGGCAGCGGTAATGACATCGCCGATGATCGGGATCAGGCCGATAACCGAATCCAGTCCGATTGGCGTTTTGGTGCCGGGAATGACAAGGCTGCGCTCTAGCAACTGCTCCATCATCTCCACCCGCTGGCGCACTGCTTGTGGATCGGTGGGGAGGGTGGCGAGGGCGTTGCGGACAAATTCCTGTTGCTCTTCGCCAAAGCGATCAGCCTCGCCAAAGCGCCGTGTCTTACCAAAACGCGTATTATGGCCTGTTGTCATATGCCTTCCTTAACAGTGTCCCCTGCCACTATTATTTTATGATATGGGGTCGAGAACCAATGGCCACAAGGGATGCAACCCCGCAGCATTGGGTGCATAGCCCGGAATATCGCCGCGTACTAGCGACCAGCGCAGCGGCAGGCCGAGCGGAATATAGCCATTATATTGCGTCATCAGCGTCTCAGCACGGGCGATGCCAGCGGAGCGTGTTTCGCCGTCATAAGCGGCGCGCGCATCCTGCAGGATGAAATCCGCTTCTTCATCGCATAGCGGGATATGGATGCACGACAGCCGCGCCAGATACCATTCGGCGCGGCCATAGGGCGCCACTTCGTCGATAAGCCGCAAATCCGCATCCTCATTCATGCCTACGGTTTGCACTTTAATACCGATCAACCGCCAATCGGTGCGTAGCCGCGCCGCCAGATAGCGCGCGCCCGGTCCCTCTGGCATAGCGACACGCAAGGGCCGTACCGGGCCATTTGCCTCTTCCCAGATCAGCACCCGCACGCGGGCAATAGCGCGGCGCTCAGCGATGCTGCTTTCGGCCCAGCGTGTCGCCACTTCGGGCTGATAGTCGACAACATTTTCCGGGATCAGCCGGGTTGTTTCGGTCCATTCGGCCAGTTGCAGACCGGAAAACAGGTCGCTGCGATCAATCGTCATAGCCAATGCCTCACGATTGACCGGATCGCTGAGAAAGTCGTCATGATTGACAACCGCAAGACCGAACAGGCCAGCGACAGGATCAAGCTGCACCCGGCTGCGGGCAATGCCTGAGACATTGACCAGCGGCAAATGCTGGAACCTTCCACCCAGGACAATGTCGCTCTGGCTGTTGCGGAACCGCTGTATTGCCAGTGCCGCCCTGTCCGTGGTCAGAAAGACCCGGCGCTTATTGGCGGCATCTTCCTCGTCCAGCATTTCCGTTTCTGCCGCTGACAGATCAAGCCAGAAGGGGCCGGCCTCGGTGTCTTCTTCATCGTCATTATTGAGTGTTGTAAGGCCGAAAGGCCCGGTGCCCTGATTATCGGTGCGCACGCCCATTTCCGGCAGTGCCAATATGGTGAGGAAATTGGGTGAAGGGGATTCCAGCCGGACTTCCACCACCTTCCCCGTACGCGCAATGACATCACGCACTTTCATCATTTCGGCGGCAAACCGGCCGGTTTTCTCTATCTCAATCCGCTCATTCAGGCCGCGCGCGACATCCTGTGCGGTAACGGCCTTGCCATCGGACCAGTCGCGGTCCTGAAGGCGGAAGATATAGCTCAGGCCATCATCGGTCACGACCCAGCGCTGGGCGAGGCCGGGGACAATCTGCCCCTCATCATCATAGCGTACCAGCCCCTGCGCCTGTGCCATGCGCAATTGGCGCGCACCGGGGCTGAGGAATTTGCGGCCAATCTGCTGCGCCTCATCGCCCGGATCAATCAGCGACACCGTGATTGCACCGTCATTGCCATTGTCACACCCGGCCAGCAAGATGAGTATCAGGGCTGCAATCGAGAGCCAAGCCGAGCGGGAGGAGGAAGCGGTCACGATGGTCCTTTATTCGGCCAGAGACAGGGTGGCGCTGGGATGGATGTTGAGGCTGTTATCCTGCCATCCCTGTACCCGCGGTGAAACCAGAGCGGTAGCCCGATAAAAATAGAGCGGCAAGATAGGAGCATCTTTGGCGATCATCGCATCGGCTTCGGCAATCAGTTTTCCACGCTCCGCTTTGGAGGGGCTGGCATTGGCGCGATCGAGCAATGCGTCATAGGCCGGATTGGCATAGCCGCTATAGTTGTTCGGCCCGGCATTGGAGCGGTGCACGGCGAGGAAATTGTCGGCGGTGGGCAGATCCGCGATCCATCCTGAACGGGCGAGTGCAAAGTCACCGCGGCGCAGGCTGGCGAAATGGAGCGTCGCCTCGCTGTTGAGAATTTCTGGTTCTACCGGCAGTTCGCGCCACATCGCCGCAAGTGATACCGCGACGCGGCTATGCTCACGTGCGGAGTTGATGCGGATAGCGAAGCGCAGTGGGTTATCGCTGTCATAACCCGCTTGATTGAGTAGCGCGGTCGCGGCCTTGATGTTCTCGGGACTGATCGCGCAGTCGCCCAAAGCCGCCTCCAACAGCGCTGGCGGTACCACGCCGCAAGCTGGACGATTGCCAAATGGCAGCAGCGTCTGCGCTAGAAAATCGCGATTGACCACCATCGACAGCGCGCGTCGTACATCGGCTTTGTCAAAGGGCGGTTTGCGGGTGTTGAAGGCAAAATAATAGCTGCCGAGATAATCACCGCTGCGCAGATATTCCGAATGCTTTTCCGCCAGCCAGTCATGGCGGTTATCGGGATAGCTATGCGCAATATCAGCGGCACCGCTCAGCACCAGCCGCATACCCGCGAGCTTGTCATCCATCGGCTTCCAGATCACTGTCTCTATGGCCGGGTCAGTCTCATACCAGGCGGTGTTGGCCTCCAATGTAGCCGCATCATTTAGCCGCCATTCGGTGAGGCGGTAAGCGCCGCTGGTGACCATCGGACGCATTGCGGTCCAGTCATCGCCTTTTTGAGCGATCTCATGCATCGGCAGCGCTGCCATCGCTGGATGCGCAAGCAGATAGGGCAGTTCGGGATAGGGATGGGCGAGGGTTATGGTGACTGTGGTTTCGCCGTCCGCTTCAAGACTTTGAATCACCCGAAACAGCTCGCGATGGGGTGACGCTGTAGCATCGGCATTAAGCCGGTCCCACAGCGCCACGAAAAGTGGCGCATTTATAGCTGTTCCATCGGAAAAGCGCGCATCATCGCGCAGCGTGAAGCGCCAGAGCGTGCCATCCTGGCTGATCGTCCAGTCACGCGCAATCGCCGCCACCGCCTCGCCTGCGCCATTATAGCGGGTGAGGCCATCAAACTGGTCCCGCGCAACGCGCAAACTCGCAAGATCGGAATATTTTTGCGGGTCGAGTCCACGAATCTCTGCATCGGAAAGGCGCACCAACGTGTCAGAACCAGCCCTGCGGCTGGTGTCTGCGCCCTTTTCTGACGCGCAACCAGCCAGCACTAGCGTCAACAGCAAAAAGAGGCGCATCAAACCCATACCATGCAGCATAAATGGCTGCCATCAAATCGCAATTGTTCATCACTTTCGGCCCGGTTCCGGTTGACTGGTGAGGGGCTTCATGGTCTGGTCGAGACAAAAGAAAACAAGGAGAGTTTGATGGCTGATATGATGCGCCATGTGGTGCTGGCGCGCTATTGTGAGGGGCTGCCGGTACCGGAGGATTTCCGGGTTGAGGAAGCACCGTTGCCAATCCCCGAAGATGGCCAGTTTCGTGTCCGCCATGTGTTTAACTCGGTCGATCCCGGCACCCGTTCGCGCCTTTCGGGCAGCGATACCTATTCCGCCGCACAGCAAATTGGCGCGCCGATGGATGGTTTTTCGGTCGGTGTCATCGAAGAGAGCAAACATGCCGACTGGAAAGAGGGCCAACAGGTGTTCTTCGCCGGTGGCTGGCGCAGCCATAGCATCCAGAATGGCAAAGGCTTTATCGGTCCGGTCTATCCCGGATTGCCGCTATCTTACTGGATTGGGGTTTTGGGCGTGCCGGGTCTGACCGCATGGTGCGGCCTCAAGGAAACCGCACAGTTTCGTGAGGGTGATGCGGTGCTGGTGACATCCGCCGCCGGGCCAGTGGGTGCGACCGCTGGACAACTAGCCAAGGCCTGGGGTGCATCTAAGGTGGTTGGCATTGCCGGCAGCGACCAGAAATGCGCCTGGCTGAAAGATGAGGCCGGGTTCGATGCGGTGATCAATTACAAGACAGTTGATGATCTCGATGCTGCCATCTCCGAAGCCATGCCCGATGGTATCGACCTACTCTACGACAATGTCGGCAATGCGATGATCGAGCGGGTTCTGCCCAAGATGAAGCTGAATGGCCGTATCTGCGTTGCGGGCCAGGTGGCGGATTATTCGCTGGCGCTGGAGGACCGCCCCGGCATCCGCACCACCACGCCGTTTATCACCCATCAGATTATGATGCGCGGGCTGGTGGTGTTCTATCACGCCAAAATGTTCCCCGAGGCATTGCAGACCATGGCGGGCATGATCGCTAAAGGTGAACTCAAGCTCAAAGAGGAACGCTTTGAGGGGCTGGACGCGATGCCTGAGGCCTTTTGCGGCCTGTTCCGCGGTGAGAATTTCGGCCGCCGCGTCGTCAAAGTCGGGGAAGAGTGATGAGCGCAGAATTCCGCATTGAAGACACAAATTACAGCCGCTTCACCTTTGAACGCGATGGCCGCATACTCAAAGCCTTCATCACCTCCGACCATCCGGTAAACGGTGTCGATGCTGCCATGCACGATGAACTGGCAACGGTATTTACCGATCTCCAGCGCGACAGTGACAGCGATCTGATCATCCTCTCCGCAAAGGGCCGTGCCTTTTGCGCCGGTGGCGATTTTGACTGGTTTGAAGAGCAGATTTCTGATCCGGCCAAATTTCGCGGTATCGCCTGGGATGCCAAGCGCATTGTCTCAGGCATTTTGGAGATGGAAAAGCCGATCATCTGTCAGTTGAATGGCGCCGCAGCAGGGCTGGGCGCGACCATTGCCTTGCTGTGTGATGTCATCATTGCCGATGAAAATGCCCTTATCGGCGACCCGCATGTCAAAGTCGGATTGGTCGCGGGTGATGGCGGCGCGCTGATCTGGCCGCAGCTGATTGGCTATGCCAAGGCCAAGGAATTGCTGATGACCGGCGATATGCTCAGTGCATCCGAGGCGCAGGCATTGGGTCTGATCAACTATGCGCTGCCGACGGACGCGATTGACGCCAAGGTGGACGAGATTGCGGGTAAAATTCTGGCCAATCCGCGCTGGGCGGTACGTTGGACCAAAACGGTGACTAACATCCCGCTGCGCGCTTTGGCTGCGCAATTGATGGATGCATCGATAGGCTATGAGAGCGTCTCCAACTTCCTCGATGATCGGCGCGAAGCGGTGGCGGCGATGATGGAGAAACGCCCGGCCAAGCTGACGGGGGATTGAGGGATGAGCAGATATTATCCGCGATCTCATACTCCCCTCCCGCTTGCGGGAGGGGCTAGGGGTGGGCCTGGCTGGGTAGAGTATCGCGTTACGCGCCCACCCCCGACCCCTCCCACAAGCGGGAGGGGAGAATCATGACCTTCCCCGATATATGGCAGAGCTTTGCCGATGAGCCGGAACATGTCTCCGCCATACGCAGCCAGATACAGCGCTTCCTGATCCAGCATGCACCACGCGAAGAACGGCAGAAATGGGACCGAGAAGCTCGCTGGCCGCGTGAGGTTTATGCCGAACTCAACAAAATGGGTCTCACCGGCCTGACCATAGCTGAGGAGTATGGCGGCGCCGGGCAGGATCTGGTCGCAGCCATTGCGGTGATTGAGGAGCTGTCGGCAGGCAGTGCTGCGCTGGCCGGCCCCTATATCCACACCTGCTTTTATGGCGGCATGAACCTGTCGGAGAATGGCAGCGAGGCCCAGAAACAGGAACTTCTGCCCAAGCTTGCATCAGGCGAGATGTTCTTCGCCTATGGCCTGTCTGAACCCAATATCGGTGGCGATCTGGCCAGCGTCGAAACCCGCGCCTCGCCTGAGGGTGATGAGGTTGTGATCAATGGCGCAAAACGCTGGTGCACCGGCGCGGACTGGGCCGATTATATCTATTGTCTGGTGCGTTCGGGTGAACCGGACCAGCGCTATAAGAACCTGTCCTTCATCCTCGTCCCCACCGATGCGCCGGGGGTGACGATGCAGGATATCGAACATGTCAATCTGCGCTATACCCATAGCCAGGATGTCTATTTCGACAATGTCCGCCTGCCCGCCAGCGCGATTGTAGGTGGCGAGGAGATGTGGAACCGCGGCTGGCAGCAACTTGCCGGTCGAGCGCTCGATGTCGAGAAACTCGAGATCAGCGCCGTGGCTCTGGGCATCGCCCGCGCCGCCATAGCCGAAGCGTGGAGCTATGCGCAGGAGCGCGAGCAGTTCGGCAAACCGATCAGCCAGCATCAGGCAATCCGCCACAAGCTGGTGACCGCACGCACCAAATGGCAGGCCGCACGTCATATGCTATACCACGCCACCTGGCTGGCGCAGCAGCAGCGGCCCTGTTCGATCGAGACCAGCATGGCCAAGCTGTTTGTCGCCGATACTGGTGTGGAGATTGCGTTGGCATGCCAACAGGTGATGGGCAGCTATGCACTGAGCGATGCCTATGAGCTGGAACGCCATGTGCGCGATCTGTTGGGTATGCCGATTGTCGGCGGGTCGAGTGATATGCAACGCAATAATCTGGCGAGTTTGATGAAACTGTGAGGAAAAACAGGACTAAAACCGTTCGGGCTGAGCCTGTCGAAGCCCTGTTCTGTTTTTCGAAAAGAAGTGCTGCCCTTCGACAAGCTCAGGGCGAACGGAGGTTGGAAGTGAGATGATGCAAGCCATAGAAACTATCGGACCCTTGGGCGCAGCCGTCGCCGAACGCCTCCCCGCCATCGCCAAACGCGCCGATGAGATTGAAGGTACGCGCCACCTCCCCGCCGATATTGCGCAGGACCTCGCCAGCATCGGCATTTTCGATATGCTCAAGCCTGAAAGTCTCGGCGGGCTGGAAATGGCGCCGCTGGATATCGTCGCTATCCTCCATGCTATGGCCCGCGCCGAGGCGAGTGTCGGCTGGTGCGCGATGATTGGCGCGACCACCGCGGTCAACGCCGCCTATATGCCGCATGATGTCGCCAAAGAGGTCTATGGCACGCCGGGTATCATCACCGGCGGCGTATTCGCGCCGATGGGCCGTGCCGATGATATGGGCGATCATTACAAGGTCAGCGGTCGCTGGCAATGGGGCTCGGGCAATATCAACTGCCACTGGCTGTGCGGCGGCGCGATGATTTTCGAAGATGACGAGCTGCAGCGCCTCGACAATGGCGCGCCCTATCACCGGATGATGCTATTCCCCGCTGATGAGGTGGAGCGCATCGATACCTGGCATGTCATGGGCATGCGCGGCACCGGCTCAGGCGATCTGGCGGTGAAGGACGTGATGGTACCCAAGGCGCGATCAGTATCGCTGATTGTCGACACCCCGGTGGAGCAGGGCCCACTGTATACCTTCCCAGTCTTCGGGATGCTCGCCATGGGTGTCGCCTCGGTGGCGTTGGGCAATGCCGCGGGCGCGCTCGATGAAATCAAGGCGATGGCCAAGGCCAAGAAAAACCCCGCCACAGGCAAGACCATGGCCGAGCGCCAGGTAACACAATTCGATATCGCCAAAGCCGAGGCCAAGCTGGGCGCGGCGGAAGCCTATTTCCGAGAAGCCATTGCCACCTGTTGGGAGGCGGCGACCAGCACCGGCGAACTGACGCCCGAACATCGCGCACAACTGCGCCTCGCCGGAGCCTATTCCACCGAATGCGCCGCCGATGTCGCCAAAACCGCCTATACGCTGGGCGGCGGCGCAGCGGTCTATGAGACCAGCAATCTGCAACGCCGTTTCCGCGATGCGCATGTCGCGACCCAGCATATAGCCACGGCACATGGTGTATATGAACTGGCTGGGCGGATCAGCCTTGATCTGCCGACCGATACAGCGATGCTCTGAGCGATGGCTGGGCTGGAGGACTTTGCAGGCAAGACTGCGCTGGTCACCGGCGCAGGGGCTGGCATTGGCGAGATGCTCGCACGCAAACTGGCCGAGGCAGGCATGGCGGTATGCGTGCAGGATATCCGCGAAGAGGCGGCGCAAGCCGTGGCCGATGACATTGGCGGCGAAGCCTTTGCGCTTGGCAGCGACATTAGCGACCGCGACAGTCTGGCCGCAGCGGCGCAATCCCTGGTAGATCGCAATATCACGCTTAATCTGCTCTGGCTTAATGCCGGGGCAGGCGTGGGCGCGCCAGTGCTAAAGGGCAAAGCGAACGCGATTGACTGGGCCTTTTCAGTCAATGTCATGGGCATGATCTGGTCAATGCAGGTATTTTGGCCACTGCTCGAATCCGCCAGCGGGCCGCGCCATGTCGGCTTCACCGCCTCCAGCGCATCCCTGGTCGCACCCGATGGCGATTTCCCGCTCTATGCGCTCACCAAGCATGGCAGTTTTGCCACCGCCGAGGCACTGTCCGCCGAACTCCAGGCTGAGGGCATCGCCTCGACCATATTATGCCCCGGCCTGCTCAACACCGATATCTGGGACGGTGCCCGCGCCCGCCCCGAACGCTTTGGCGGTGCCAAACGCATGGACCCGGCGATTTCCGGCATGTGGAAAGCAGCGCAGACCCCCGATGTGATGTGGCCTTTTATCGCCGAGAAAGTGGCCAGCGGCGGCGGTTATCTGGTATGTCCGACTGATGCTGATTTGATCGGACGTTTTGATGAGAGGCATCAAGCGATCAGGGGCGGGTTTCGGCCGCTTTATTGAGTCTTGGTGTTTATATTACGATCAATCGAACCCGTAGGGTTCGCAAGCGCGACTGCGCGTCGCGGCTTATTGCCGCGAAGCCAAGGGCCCGGATGGGCCCGCCCGGCGTTTGAGGGTTAACGAAAAACTTCAGCCGAAGCTTCCGTAGGAAGCGAAGGCTGGTGGAGCCTACCGGGATCGAACCGGTGACCTCTTCGCTGCCAGCGAAGCGCTCTCCCAGCTGAGCTAAGGCCCCATATTGCTGCCCCTATGGGATAGACGGGCAGACCAGAGGCAAGCGCTCTAGTCCAACCGCATCAGGGCATCAAGCAAAAATTTTGGACGGGGACTGATCGGCGATCAGTTGTCGTCCTCATTGTCGTCATCCGACGACTTGGTGACGCCCAGATCCTCATCACCGCCCAGATCCACATCGGCATCAGCGGTGTTTTCGCTCTCATCGACGTCCAGCGCATCATCATCGGCGAGATCGCTGTCATCTTCCTTTTTCTTGGAAGGATCTTCAAACGGCATCGGCTGTTTGGATTTCAGCAGCGGCTCGGGATACCATTGATGGCCATTCGGGCTGGTCACCGGATTGTCGTTACCCAGATCATAAAAACGCTCACCGGTCTCTGGGCAGGTTCGCTTGGTTCCCCATTCTGGCTTTGCCATGATTCGTCTCAATCTTCCTGTGAAAGTGCAACCAAATCCCTAAGGGATAAGGGCTTTTGCTGTTGCCGCCCGTCAATGGCGGTAAATTGCGCAGCGCCTTGCCATAGCTTCACGGCGCTGTCAAAAGCCGAGTGCCATGCAGATAGGCAATAGTTATTCCAGATCAAGCGATGAGAGACAGGCGAGCCGCCTATGAGCCATTCTTCTGAAGTCCCCAGCCCATGGCATTTTGCGCCGGGCAAACCATTAACTGGATCGCTGACAGTGCCGGGTGACAAGTCGATATCGCATCGCTCGCTGATCCTGTCGGCGCTGGCGGTGGGCGAAAGCTGTATATCCGGCCTGTTGGAAGGTGACGATGTGCTGGCTACAGCGGGCGCCTTGCGCGCGATGGGCGCGACGATTGACCGCAGAGCCGATGGCGAATGGCGCGTACAGGGCGTCGGTGTCGGCTCGCTGCTCCAGCCCGAAGCGGCGCTGGATATGGGCAATAGCGGCACCTCGGCGCGTTTGCTGATGGGGCTGGTCGCCAGCCATCCGATCACCGCCAATTTTATCGGCGATGCCTCGCTGTCGCGCCGCCCTATGGCGCGGGTCACAGAACCGCTGGGGCAGATGGGGGCTGATTTTACCACCAGCCCGGGCGCGACATTGCCGCTTATGATGCAGGGTATTTGTCCGGCGATTCCGATCCGCTACCGCCTTCCGGTGGCTTCGGCGCAGGTGAAATCGGCGATTATGCTGGCGGCGCTCAATACGCCGGGTATTACCGAGATTATCGAGCCGGTGCCAACGCGTAACCATAGCGAAACGATGCTGAAAGGTGCGGGTGCGGATGTAAAGGTTGAGACCGATGATGATGGTACGCGGCATATCTTTGTCACCGGCGAGTCCGAGTTGCAGCCGCAAACGATCACCGTGCCCGGCGATCCCTCTTCGGCGGCGTTCTTTATCGTCGCGGCGCTAATCGTTCCGGGCAGCGACCTCACTATCCGCAATGTCGGCATCAACCCGACACGTGCGGGACTGATCACCGCATTGCGCGAAATGGGCGGGGATATTACCGAGCTGAACCGGCGCATTGTCGGCGGCGAGCCGGTGGCCGATCTGCATGTCCGTGCCAGTGCGTTGCGCGGCAGCGATGTCGACCCGGCGCTGGTGCCGAGCATGATCGATGAATTCCCGATATTCTTTATCGCCGCCGCAATGGCCAAGGGGACAACGCGTACCAGCGGGCTGGACGAATTGCGGGTGAAGGAATCGGACCGCCTCGCCGAAATGGCGCGGGGGCTGAAGGCTTTGGGCATCACGCTGGAGGAGCAGCCCGACGGATTGGTGATACAAGGCCGCGATGGCGAGCCTTTTTCACCCGATGACGCCGTCACCATTGAGAAGGTTCTTGATCACCGCATTGCCATGAGCTTCGCCGTAGCCGGGCTGGTATCCAAAACCGGGGTCACCATCGCCGATATATCGCCCGTCGCGACCAGCTTCCCCGATTTCACGGCCTTGCTACAGCGCACTACCGGCGGGCAGGAAGCGATTGCAGGAGTGCAGGCATGATACTGGCGGATATTGTCGGCTGGATAGGCACCAGCCTGATCGTCTTTGCCTATTTCTACGCCAATGTGCTGAACAAGCCTTTGGGCATTCTCTATAATTGCATGAATATCCTCGGTTCACTGCTGCTCGCCTGGTCATTGACGGTGAATGTCAACTGGGCCGCCTTCTCGCTGCAGATTGTCTGGATTATCATCTCACTCTTCGGCATATGGCGCGTCTTGCGTAGCCGCAAAGAGGCGGAGGAAACAGTATGATGATCGCCAATATGTCCCAGCGCCTTCTGGTCCTTCTTTTTGGCGCTCTTGCGCTGTTTGCGGCAATCCCGGCACAGGCCGAACGAGCGCAGCCTGTTAAACCCTATGCCGATCCCGACCGTGAAGTGATGGTCCCGGTCGAAGGCGGGCGCGTTTATGTGCGGGTCAATGGCGATCTGACGCCTGATGCCATACCGGTGATCTTTCTCCATGGTGGTCCGGGCGGGGTGCATAATGGCTTTGCGGCGATGCTGGGCCTCGCCAATGAGCGCCCGGTGATAATGTATGACCAACTCGACAGCGGGCGTTCCGACCAGCCCAATGATCCGGCGAATTGGCGCGTTGAACGCTTTGTCGATACGCTGGAAACAATCCGGCAGACGCTCGGCGTGGATCGCTGGCACATTGTCGGCCAGAGCTGGGGTTCGGCCATCGCGCTGGAATATACTGCACGCTATCCGAAGCACAGCGTATCGACGGTGCTGGGCGGCACCTTCATCTCGACGCCGCACTGGATCACCGATGCCAATCTGCTGATCGCCGACTTGCCCAAAGAGAAGCTGCTGGTGTTGGAAGCGTGCGAAAGCGATGATCCGCCTCCACTGCAAGAATGCAGCGCGGTCTTCAGCATGCTCTATTCGCGCTATTATGAGCGCCCCGCCTCCAACCCCGAGGCACGGGCTTATGCGCAGCGGATAGGCGGCAATGGCTTCAATCCGGTCATCTATCGCGGCATGTGGGGGCCGAGCGAATTCAGCTCGACCGGCACGCTGAAAACCTATGACGCCACCCATTTGCTGCGCGAGGTTGATAGCAAGCGAACCCTGTTCCTGATCGGCCAATATGATTCCGCACGCATCGATACGGTGCAGGACTTTGTCCGGCTCGCGCCCGGTGCGGAACTGGCAGTGGTTCCCGGCGGATCACATGGCTTTATGCGGGACCGGCCGCTCGAGACCGAAGCGATTTTGCGCGGTTGGCTTGCACGAAATGACAAGCCATGACTGTGATCGCTGTTGATGGTCCCAGTGCGTCGGGAAAAGGCACAATCGCTAAGGCGCTGGCGAAACATTTTGGCCTGCCGCATCTCGATACCGGGCTACTCTATCGCGCCGTAGGGCATAATGTCGCGCTGATGGGCGGCAATCCTGATGATCCGCAAGACGCTCTGGCCGCGTGCAACTTTCCCGATACGATGCTTGATGATCCGGTGCTGCGTGATGAACGCACCGGCGGCCTGGCGAGCCGGGTCTCGGTGCACCCTCAAGTGCGTGAAGCGCTTTTCAAACGCCAGCAGGATTTCGCGCAGCAGCCGGGCGGGGCGATATTGGACGGGCGCGATATCGGCACGGTGATTGCGCCCGATGCTGATGCCAAGCTGTTCGTCACCGCCAGTGTCGATGCCCGCACCGACAGGCGCGTTGCTGAAATGGAGCGCTCCGGCGAGCAGGCGGACCGCGATGAAATCCGCGCCAACATACAACGCCGCGATGCCCGCGACAAAAGCCGCGCTACTGCACCTCTGATCGTTGCAGAAGACGCAGACTTGCTAGATACGTCGGATATGACTATAGACCGCGCCGTTCGCGAGGCGATTGCTGCGGTGAACAGCAGGATAGAAGGCCGCTAACGGCCCATTACACACAAAGTGTGCCCGACAGACGAAGAAGCGATAGCGCTTCTCTCGGCTGTCGCTTTTGGCGCTTCTATCTGCTGTATGACTAAAGCTAACGTCTTGAGAATGCTGCCAATATATTCGGTATTGGCGGCAGTTCGGCCCAAGACCACCGGAGACAACCGGTTGGCCGGAAAAAGACAAATACTAAGGATTACCATATGGCCTCTGCGGCAAACCCAACACGCGATGATTTCGCGGCAATGCTCAACGAATCACTTGGTGGCGAAGATGGCGGCTTTGAAGGCCGCGTTGTCAAAGGCACCGTAACCGGCATCGAAAATGACAAGGCTGTCATCGATGTGGGTCTGAAATCTGAAGGCCGTGTGGCCCTGCGCGAGTTCGCAGCGCCCGGTCAGAAAGCCGAACTGAATATCGGTGATGAAGTTGAGGTCTATGTCGACCGCGTGGAAAATGCCGATGGCGAAGCGATGCTGTCGCGCGATCGTGCCCGCCGCGAAGCCGCATGGGACAAGCTGGAAGCCGAATTTGGTGAAGGAAAGCGCGTTGAGGGCGTTATCTATGGCCGCGTCAAAGGCGGTTTCACCGTTGATCTTGATGGTGCCGTTGCCTTCTTGCCCGGCAGTCAGGTCGATATCCGCCCGGTGCGTGACGTCACCCCGCTGATGGATATCCCTCAGCCTTTCCAGATCCTCAAAATGGACCGCCGCCGCGGCAATATCGTTGTTTCGCGTCGCGCTGTGCTTGAAGAAACCCGTGCTGAACAGCGCTCCGGCCTGATCCAGAACCTCACCGAAGGTCAGGTGATCGAAGGCGTGGTCAAGAACATCACCGATTATGGTGCGTTTGTTGATCTGGGTGGCATTGATGGCCTGCTCCACGTCACCGACATGAGCTATAAGCGCATCAACCACCCCAGCGAAGTCGTCAATATCGGCGATACCGCCAAGGTGCAGATCGTTCGCATCAATCAGGAAACCCAGCGCATTTCGCTTGGCATGAAGCAGCTCGAAAGCGATCCATGGGAAGGCGCAGCAGCAAAATATCCGCTCGGCGCCAAGCTGCAGGGCGCGGTGACCAACATCACCGAATATGGTGCCTTTGTTGAGCTGGAAGCTGGCATTGAAGGTCTGGTGCACGTTTCTGAAATGAGCTGGACCAAGAAGAATGTTCACCCTGGCAAGATCGTTTCGACCAGCCAGGAAGTCGAGGTTGTTGTTCTCGAAGTCGACAGCGACAAGCGTCGTATCTCGCTCGGTCTGAAACAGGCGCAGAGCAATCCTTGGGAAGCCTTTGCCGAAGCGCATCCTGTGGGCAGCGAAGTCGAGGGCGAAGTCAAGAACGCCACCGAATTCGGTCTGTTCATCGGTCTTGATGGCGATGTCGACGGCATGGTGCACATGTCGGATATCGCTTGGGGCATTTCCGGCGAGGACGCGCTCAACCTGCACCGCAAGGGCGAAGAGGTGAAAGCCATTGTTCTCGACATCGACGCCGAGAAGGAACGTATCTCGCTCGGCATGAAGCAGCTTGAAAAAGGTGCGCCGGCTGTCGGTGGCGATAGCAGCGGCCTGCGCAAGGGTCAGGTTGTTACCGTGACCGTTCTTGAAGTGCGCGATGGTGGTCTTGAGGTACAGGCAGGTGAAGACGGAGCGACCGGCTTTATCAAGCGCTCTGACCTTGGCCGTGACCGTGACGAACAGCGTCCCGACCGCTTCCAGACTGGTCAGAAGGTTGACGCGGTTGTCGCCGGCTTTGACCGTTCGAAAAAGCCGAACTTCTCTATCAAAGCGCATCAGCTCGCCGAAGAGAAACAGGCAGTCGAGCAATATGGTTCGTCCGACTCGGGCGCCAGCCTGGGCGATATTCTGGGCGAAGCGCTCAAGAAGAAGGATTAAACCGTCTCATCCTATCAAGGATTACGACATTCAACGGGAGCAGATGCACATCTGCTCCCGTTTTTGTATCATAGAGGGCCAAAAACGGCGCATGGCATTGTAATTTCTCGCAACTTCTGCCAATATTAACGCTTGGGATATGTGCCTGGTGGGTAAAAGGCGCAAACCCGGCAAGCATAGTGGTGATCCAGATCTGCGTGATGCGGGACGAAAGACACCATATTGGGAGAGCGCGTAATGATCCGTTCCGAGTTGTTGCAGAAACTGGCTGACGAAAATCCCGAACTGAAACCGGACGAGATCGAGAAGATTGTCGATATCTTCTTCAACCAGATTATTCAGCAACTGGCCGAGGATGGCCGGGTAGAATTACGCGGCTTTGGTGCCTTTTCCACTCGCAAACGTGAACCGCGCAAAGGGCGTAACCCACGCACCGGTGAGGCAGTGGATGTTCCTGCCAAACGCGTCCCTTATTTTAAACCAGGCAAGGAAATGCGCGAGCGGCTGAATAGCTGATTGTGCAGACAGCCTGAATCTTTTTCAAAAACGCAAACACCTTCACGCCTTCTTGCATTTTCGCCCCTTGCACTTTTGGGTGCGTGATGCGACAGCGCTGCCACCAAAAAGCGGACGTGGCGAAATGGTAGACGCAGCAGACTTAAAATCTGCTATCCATCACTGGGTGTGCGGGTTCGAGTCCCGCCGTCCGCACCACTATTTTCTCTTGCCCTCAAACGCCGGGAGGCTTCGCGCCAATAAGGCGCGGCGCCCAAGACATAAGAGTTGTGGCGCACTTGCGAACCCTGCGGGTTCGAGGGACATCTATTCGCGCAACTATAATTGATGCCCTGGCTCCTCGCTCCTGCCTTCTTACTGATCGCGCTACTATATGCCGTGGTCGGTTTTGGTGGCGGCTCCAGCTACACCGCGTTGCTGGCGCTTGCCGGAACCGATTATCGCATTCTCCCCGCACTCTCGCTGATCTGCAATATTGCAGTCACTACCGGCGGTTGCTGGCGCTTTGCGCGAGCGGGGCATATTCCGTGGCGACGTGCTTTGCCGCTGGTTGCGATTGCCTTACCTTTTGCATGGATCGGCGGACTACTCTCCATTCCGCAGCTCTGGTTCACCGGGCTTCTGGGTGTGTCGCTCTGTGTTGCGGGCGCGTTGATGCTGTTTTATCGGCCACCGCTATCTGTCGAGGCGGGGCAGGGCTCGGGCACTTTGCAAGGCTATGGTCTATTTGTGGCCGCCGCCTGTCTCGGTCTGCTCGCCGGGATTGTCGGCATTGGCGGCGGGATATTTCTCGCGCCTCTGCTCTATCTCAGCCATTGGGGGGATAGCCGCGCCATCGCAGGGACCGCCTCGCTATTTATCGTCGGAAATTCCTTTGCTGGGCTATCAGGGCATTATGCCCGGCTCGCCTGTAATGCCGAAGCCATAGCCGCACTGATAAGCTATTGGCCGCTGCTCCCTGCAGTACTCATCGGCGGCAGTATCGGCTCATGGCTTGGTGCCAAGAAACTACCATTGATCTGGATGCAACGTGGCACAGGATTACTGATCCTGATGGTTGCCCTGCGGCTGATTTGGCTTACTATCAGTGCATGACCACCGCTTTCCCCCTGATCGATGCCCATGACCGCGCTGTGCGCTATCTGCGTTTATCGGTGACGGACCGCTGCGATTTACGCTGTACCTATTGCATGCCGCGCGATCAGAAATTTGCGCCGCGACACGATCTGCTCAGCCTTGAGGAACTGGACCGGCTGGCTAGCCTGTTTGTCGCGCATGGCGTTGACCGCATCCGCATAACGGGAGGTGAGCCTTTGGTACGCGGTGATACGCTGCCGCTGCTGCGCCGCCTGTCCCGGCACTTTGGGGCAGGGCTTTCCGAGTTGCTGCTCACCACCAATGGCACCAGACTTGCGCGCCATGCCGATGAACTGGCAGCGCTGGGCATGGAGCGGGTCAATGTCTCCCTCGATAGTCTTGATCCCGACCGCTTTGCCAGCATCACCCGATTGGGCCGGTTGGAAACAGTGCTGGCGGGTATCGCTGCCGCCAAAGCAGCGGGCCTACGGGTCAAGATCAATATGGTGGTCGATGGCGCGCATAACGCCGATGAAGTGCCCGCCATGGTGCAATGGGCGCATGGCGAGGGGCATGATATTGTGCTGATCGAGAAGATGCCAATGGCCAGTGGTGCCGAGGATCCGGCCTATCTGTCGCTGGCTAAGGTCCGGGAGAGGCTGGCCGCGCGCTGGACTTTAAAGCCAACAGAGCGCCGCACCGCCGGACCATCGCGCTATGTCCGGGTCAAAGAAACTGGCGGCGATATTGGCTTTATCGCACCGATGAGCGGCAATTTCTGCGCCTCCTGCAACCGCATCCGAATTACCGCGACCGGGCGGCTTTATCCCTGTCTCGGGCATGATCTCTATTTTGATTTCCGCCATCTTATGCGCAGCGACGGCGATGATGCAGCGCTGGCATCGCTGATCGGCAAGGCCTTGCGCCAGAAACCAGCGGAACATGACTTTGTGGCAGCTATTAACGATCAGCGTCCGGCTGTGTCGCGCGCTATGGCGGTTACTGGCGGGTGAGTGACGAATGAGTGGCGGGGCGCATATCACGCTGCTGGCCTTTGGTCAGGTTGGGGAGATGGTCATCGAGAACCAGCGCCCCATATCTGCGGGTGAGACAGTGGAGAAGCTGCTTAACGCCTTGTGTATAGAGCATAGTGGTCTGGAAGCCTCGGTCGAGCATCCGCGGTTTCGTGTGGCGGTTAATCAGGCAGTTGTGCCGTTCGGTCATATCCTGCGTGATGGTGACGAGGTGGCGCTGCTATCGCCCGTCAGTGGCGGCTAGGGCATGACAGGCCGCGACCATATCCGTTGCACCGATGCGCCGATTGATCCTGAGGCGGAGCATCGCCTGATGCGTGGCAAGCTGATCGGAGATGGGGCCATGGTCAGTTTTACCGGCATTGCCCGCCCAGTCGCGCAAGATGATAAGAATATAGTCACTCTGCGATTGCAGCATTATCCCGGTTTTACCGAAGGGAGCATTGCCAAGGGTGTGGCGCAGGCGCGGGCACGCTGGGGCATCGGGCAGTGTCATATCGTCCATCGCGTAGGTGATATGGCGCCGGGTGATCCGATTGTCTTTGTCGCCACCAGCGCGCGCCATCGCCGCGCCGCCTTTGAAGCGACAGATTTTCTGATGGACTGGCTCAAGACCGAGGCGGCTTTCTGGAAATGCGAGATAACCGACAATGGCACCACATGGATAGAACCGCGCGCTAAGGACATACAGGATAGCCAGCGCTGGAAGGACAAGGTTGATGGCTGACAAGCTGACGCATTTTGATGACGCCGGGCAGGCGCATATGGTCGATGTCGGCGCAAAGCCTGTTACCCGCCGTCGCGCCGTTGCTCAGGGCCGGGTGGCTATGTCCACCGCCGCGCTGGCGCAAATCGGTTCTGGTGACAGCAAAAAGGGGGATGTCCTCGGCACTGCGCGGCTCGCGGGAATTATGGCTGCCAAGCGCACAGCGGATTTGATTCCGCTGTGCCATAGCCTGCCGCTCTCCAAAGTGGCCTTATCGCTGGAATGTGATACTGAACAGTCAGCGGTTCTGGTTGAAGCAGAGGTGGAAACCCAGGCGCAAACCGGCGTGGAGATGGAAGCGATGACGGCGGTAAGCGTGGCTTGTTTGACGCTCTATGACATGCTCAAGGCGATCGATCGGAGTATGATGATCGGCGATGTTCGACTGCTAGCGAAATCGGGTGGCCAGTCAGGTGATTGGGTGGCAAGCAACCAGCATTCTTCTTAACGCGAACTATGCCGTCATTCATTGCGAGAGCGCAAATATTGCCGTTTTGACGCATTTGGGGTAATATCATGGCAATAGGAGCAGGACGTGAACAGTAAAATATATGCCCTTGGCATGGCTCTATTGCTTGCCGGGAACAGCGCGGCGCCGGTGCAGGAACAGGTGCAAAGCAAACAACCCGCATCTTCAGAACCCGGCGATATTGACGTTGTCGAAATCGAGATTGATCCGGTCTACCGCATGACTGTGCCGGTGCAAATTGATGGGGCCGGGCCCTATGATTTCCTCATTGACACCGGCGCAGAACGCACAGTTGTCTCAACCGATCTTGCCGGAAAGCTGGAGCTGGAATTTGTCGAGCAGGCGCTGTTGCAGAGCATTGCTGGAAGCAAGGTTGTTGATACCGCCTATGTGCCTGACCTTACCCTTGGCGATCAGAATTATGGCGGCGTTATCGCGCCATTGCTCATGCCTGAAGACATTGGAGCTGACGGCATATTGGGCTTGGACGGCCTTCAAAATCAGCGCATTTTGTTCGATTTCCGCCGCGAGGTCATCGAGATTGAAGACATCGCCACCTCCTCTAATAAGGGTTATGAGATCGTTGTTACCGGGCGCCGCAAATCGGGTCAGCTTATCCTGACCAATGCGCAGATCTCGGGTATTGATGTGACTGTGGTGATCGACACCGGGGCGCAATCCAGCATCGGAAATCGGGCGCTGCAACGCCGTCTGGCCGGACGGCGTGCCAAGGGTAAGGATAACCAGTCCCTGCTTCATGCGGTGACTGGCCACACGATCCTGGCGGATTCTGGTATCGTAAAGGACTTTCGGATCGGTCGGGCGCAATTCTCGCAGATCGGCATTGCCTTTGCTGATGCGCTGCCGTTCAAGACGCTGGGGCTGGAGGACAAACCGGCGCTGTTTCTCGGCATGTCGGCATTGCGCAAGTTTGACCGTGTCGCGATTGATTTCAGCAAGCGAAGGGTGTTGTTTGATTTACCGCGTAATGCGCGGCCTACCCAAGGTCGCCGCTTTCGGTCTTAAGCTGCGAGTGGAAACAGCGTTACAGTATCACCTGGTGTCCAAGGCTTTGCCTTCTGCATAGCCCTAACAAACAAGTCACTTGCCAGATGCCCGGCTAGCCAAGCGTGCACATGTGGTAGCGGCAGAGCATCGAACCAGCTTCGATCATGGTTGGCGAACTGCCGGACAAAGGGGAAAATGGCGATATCGGTCAGGGTCCGCTTCGTGCCGAATAGCTGGCTTTCGCCCGGCTGCAGACCATGGCTGGCAAGTTGCTCTTCCAATCGCTCTATAAATATCATCGCCTCGGTGCGATGTTCTATTGGGTCGGCATTGTCATAGCGGGTGAAATATTTGTAACGGTCAAGATGGTGTTTGAACGGCCCATCACAGGTGGCAATTAAGCCATTGCGGGCCTCGGCATCGCCATTAGATAGCCAGTCTTCCGGATCATTTTGCTCCAATGCCCAGTGCATCACGGCCAGACTTTCCTCCAGCACACTGCCATCATCCAGCACAACCACCGGCACCGTTGCCTTAGGCGAGGCAGCAACCATTTCCTCGGGCTTGGCCTTGAGGCTGACTTCGCGCAACTCAGCGGTGATACCCGCAATTACCAGCGCCATTCGCCCGCGCATGGCATAGGGGCAGCGGCGGAAACTGTAGAGAATGGGGAGCGTTTCGCTCATTCCTCGCCCGATCCCAACACTTCCCAAAGATCATCTTTCGGTTCGCGCTGCGGCTTTTGCGCCATTTGCTGTTCCAGTTTTTGAGCCAGATGTTTAGCGTTGCGCTGTTCGGCTAATTCCATTTGCTTCTGCCGCTCGCGATAGCGCGCTTTTTGTTCCTCGGTCCGGCTATGCGCGCAATATTGGCATTGCTCACCCTCAATATAATCGGGATGATTGAGTTCGTCGGGTGTCAACGGCATCCGGCATGCGCGGCAAAGTATGTGCTCGCCCTGTTGCAGGCCATGGGTCACGCTCACCCGCTCATCAAAGACGAAGCAGGAGCCATCAAACCGGCTCTCGGCCTCGGGCACATGTTCCAGATATTTCAATATTCCGCCTTTAAGGTGCACGACATCATCAAAGCCCTGCTGGCGGACATAGGCTGTGGCCTTTTCGCAGCGTATCCCACCAGTGCAGAACATGGCGATACGCGGAGCCTTATCCTGCTCGCGTAGCTTCTGTGCAAAATCGTCAAACCATTGTGGAAAATCGCGAAAGCTGTGCGTCTCCGGGTTAATCGCGCCATCGAAGGTGCCAATGGCGACTTCATAACCGTTGCGGGTATCGATCACTATGGTATCGGGGTCGGCAATTGCGGCGTTCCATTCGTTTGGCGCGATATATTCGCCTTTGTCATGCGCCGCATCCACGCCGTCTACGCCCATGGTCACAATCTCGGATTTGAGCCGTACCTTCATCCGCAGAAATGGCGCGTCCTCGGCGTATGCGTATTTGACTTCCAGTCCTTCAAAGCCGGTCCAGCTACGGATATGTGCGATCACAGTTTGGATCGCCTTCTCATCACCCGCTATGGTTCCATTGACGCCCTCATCAGCGATCAGAACTGTGCCCTTGATGCCTTGCTCAGTGCAAATTGTCTGTAGCGCCTGCTGCATCGCCTTGCGGTCTGCGACCGGGGCAAAATGGTAAAGGGCGGCTACGCAATAAGGGGCGGTATGTTTGGACATGCGCCGCCCTATAGAGGCAGATGCGACGCATATCCAGTCATGCGATCGACCTTCAGTCTTGCCGCTGCTGCACCAGCAGCAGTTCCAACCGCCGCATTTCGCGCAATATGCGGTTGCTCTGCATCACCGGCATAAGCGACATTTTCAGCACCGCCGCCAATATCGCCAGCGTTACCGCAGGCAGACCCCAGCGTAACTGGGTGACAGTATCTTCGGCATTGAAGAATTCGATACCCATCCACACTGCAATCAGGAACATTGCTGTCTGCACTACCAGAACCACCCAGTTGACCCAGCTATTCTGGCCCTGCAGCATTCCAATGGCCTGGGCAAAATAGCCCGGCTCATGGCGCAGCTCGTCCATAAGTGCCTGTTCTTCCTGGGTCAGCGTCTCGCTGATCATTGCGTCAAACTGATTCATTTTCAGTCTCCTTTTCATCTTCGTCTTGCATAAGTGTCTTCAACTGGTTGCGGGCGTGCATCAGACGGGTTTTGACCGTGCCCTCTGCCAGTTCCAGTGCCACCGCGATTTCCGCAATGCGAAAGCCCTCGCGGTAAAATAATATCAGCACCGCCTGATGCTCAGGCGAAAGTCGGGCAATTGCGCGTCCCAGATCAATTTTGGCATCGGTTGTGGCGCGTGGGTCATGCGATGCTGGTATTGCGGCAATGGCCACCTCAGAATGGCCGGTCTTTTTCGCCATCGCTTTCAGGCAGCGGCGATGCACAATGCGATAGGCCCATACTGCAAAGGCGCGGTCATCCTTCAGCTTGGCCAAGCTGCGATAGATATCGACCCATGCCGATTGCACCGCATCACGAGCGGTCTCGTTATCGCCGGTGCGGCGGATGGCGAAGCCGAGAAATCGTGGCTGCCAATAGCGATAGAGCTTGTCCCAGCCGCTTTTTCTGCCAAGCCGGGCATCTGCCACCAGCAGATTCTGCATCGCATTGCGCAGATTTGGGCGCGCACTGTTCGGCATTTTTCCTCCGTTTAATAGCGTTAGTATAGAGAAGAGGGGCAAGGTTCGGAAAAGGTTCAATCGCCAAGAAAAAATCAGCATAGCTAACTCCGACACCATTGCCATTGAGGCGGCTGTCGCGCATATCAGGCAAATGGTTCCCTATTCGTTCGCGCCTTTGGCCTTTGCCAGTGAGCATTTTCATGCGCTGTCTGATGATGCGCTCTACTGGCCACGCAAAAGGACGTTACTGCTGGCCGATTTGCATCTGGAAAAGGCAAGCTGGTATGCGAAGTCGGGTCAGATGCTGCCCCCCTATGACAGCCATGCGACTTTGGAGCGACTGGGCAGGCTGATTGATCATCATGATGTCGAGCGCGTCTATTCGCTTGGTGACAATTATCATGACAGTGCCGGTGAAGCGCGACTTGATGCAGCGGCGGCCGAGATGCTGCGCGCGTTTACAACACGGGTCGATTGGTACTGGATTACCGGCAACCATGATGAACAGCTTGACGGCTGCTGGGGCGGCAAAGTGGTAGAGCAATGTCTGGTGGATGGTGTGTTGCTCTGTCATGAACCGGATGCAAGCCGTTCAGTGCCGCAGATTTGTGGCCATTATCATCCCAAATTGCGTATCCAGAATCGGGGCCGAATGGTGTCTCGCCGCTGCTATATGATGAGCAAGACGCTGCTAATCATGCCGGCTTTTGGTGCACTGACTGGCGGGCTGGATGCCAGCGATCCGGTCTATGGCGATGTCTTCGGGGCGGAAGTCTATAATGCGGTTGTGCCGGTTAATGGCAAGACTCTCTCCTTCCCGCCTGAATGTCGTTCGGTGACGGCCAAGGCTGTTTCATGAGCGGATTAATCAGCCTGACAGAAGCGCGCCAGCATATATTGGATGCGTGTGAGACTCTGCCGGTTGAGCAATGCGCTCTGAGTGAGATACTCGGGCGGACATTGGCAGAGGATATCGTCGCCAGCCATAACCAGCCCGCCGCGGATATATCTGCCATGGATGGTTATGCCGTTCGGTTGGATGACTGCGCAATTGGAAAAGGGCTGCAACTGGCTGGCGAAGCACGTGCTGGAAACCCGTTTCAAGGGCCGCTCAATGCCGGTCAGGCGGTGCGTATTTCCACCGGCGCCTATGTCCCTGA
Source organism: Pseudomonadota bacterium (assembly GCA_038748365.1). GTDB lineage: Bacteria > Pseudomonadota > Alphaproteobacteria > Sphingomonadales > Sphingomonadaceae > Alterisphingorhabdus. The sequence goes on along the minus strand of JBCDIZ010000019.1, from coordinate 3,641 downwards.
AGGTGCAGACCATATACTCATTCAGGAAGAAGCGGAGCGGGCAGACGAGACGCTGACGCCGACCGTACAGCAATCGCCTAACGGCTTTATTCGTGCCAAGGGACGCGATTTTGCCAATGGCGATACTTTGCTCACTGCGGGGACACCGCTCGCACCTGCATCTATTGCCCTGTGTGCGGCGGCAGGTCTGGCGCAGCTTCCGGTGATCCGCAAACCGCGCGTGGCGATTCTCACCAATGGCGATGAGCTTTGCGAGCCGGGTGAGCCGCTGCGCCCCGGCGCGCTCTATGACAGCAATGGCCCAGCGCTTGCAGCGCAGATCACGCATTGGGGCGCGATATCCGGCTGGCAGGGCCGTGGTGGTGATGACATGACCGCCATGATTCAGTGCTTTAAGCAAGCCCAAGGCCATGACCTTTTAATCATCGCTGGCGGTGCTTCGGTCGGACCGCATGATATTGTCCGTGACGCTTTTGTTGAGGAAGGTGGCGAACTTATTTTCAGCCGCATTGCCGTCAAGCCGGGCAAACCGGCATGGTGCGGGCGACTGGGCAGGACATTGGTGATCGGCCTACCCGGCAATCCCGCCTCCGCCTTTGTGACAGCCGAGCTGTTGGTCAAACCGGCTGTTGCGAAAATGTTGGGGCAACAGGCTCAGGCTATGTTGTCCCTATCCTCAGCGATTGCGGGCAAGCCTTTGCCGAAAAACGGTCCGCGTGAGAGCTTCTTGCGCGCTGTCGTCAGTGAAGATGCGGCTGGCCGCCGCATTGTCACACCGGCAAGCGACCAGGACAGCAGCTTGCTGCGACCATTGGCAATGGCCAACGCCTTGCTGCATCTTGCGCCACACGCACCACCAGTCGATGAGGGAAAGCCTGTCGCTTTCCTTCCGCTCGCATAACAATTGTTTACAGAAAACAGCCCAAAGCCCATCATAATGGTGGAAATTATGCTTGCGCTTACGGTGCCAAACAGGCTTGTGGTTCACAAGCACAGGTTGGAGTAAATCATGCTGAGAAACACTGTCGGAATGATTGTGATGGCAGCGATGCTTGCCTCTTGTGGCGGGAGCGATAGTGGCGGATCAACATCGTCAGCCACGCCCACGCCGCCCATTGCTGGCCCTGCGCCATCTCCTACGCCAACGCCTGACACGTGCTCATTGCGCTCGCGTCAGGACTGGGTCGCTGAGCAGCTTGACGAGTTTTATCTCTTTCCAGATCTTCTGGATCTGAGTGTTAATCCAGCCGATTTCAGCGATGTCCAATCCTATATTAATGCAGTGGTTGCCCCTGCCAGAGCGCAGAACCGCGATGTCGGCTTTACTTTCATCACCTCAATCGAGGAAGAAAACGCCTTTTTCGCTTCGGGTACGTCTGCCGGCTTTGGCATTCGACTCACTCTCGATGGCAGCGGGACACGCGTTTTTATCATCGATGCCATTGAAGGTGCGCCGGGCCTGAATGCGGGCATTGATCGCGGTACTGAATTGCTGGCTATTGGCACGACCACCCAGAATTTGCGCAGTGTCTCGGACATTCTCGCCAGTGAAGGCGGTCAGGGCATTACCAATGCGCTTGGCCCTTCAACACCGGGCACGTCACGGGTGCTGCGCTTTGTTGACACAGATGGCAATGAGACCACGACGACGGTAACCAAGACCGAATTTGATACGCCGCCTATTTCGCCGCGCTTTGGGGTGGAGATATTCGATGATGGCAGCCGCCGGATTGGCTATGTGAATATGCGTACCTTTATCGGTTCTTCCAATGATGCGCTGCGCGATGCCTTTGCCCAATTCCGTACTGAGGGAATTACTGAGGTCATTCTTGATTTACGCTATAATGGCGGCGGTCTGGTCAGTACGGCAGAGCTGTTTGGGGACTTGCTCGGTGCAAACCGTTTTTCATCGGACATTTTCTCGATCACGGCATTTAGAGAGTCTTTATCTTCAAATAACACGACGCGCTTTTTTGACCCTCAACCACAATCGATAGCGCCTATTAAGATTGCTGTCATTGCAACATCCGCAACCGCTTCAGCCAGCGAATTGGTGACCAACAGCTTTCTGCCCTATCTCGGCGCCGATATCGCGCTGATCGGTAGCAATACCTCGGGCAAGCCGGTTGGCCAGATCGCAATTGACCGTGAGGAATGTGATGACCGATTGCGGATCGTTGCTTTCCAGACGCAAAATGCTGATGGTGAAGGCGAATATTTTAACGGTCTGGCCGGAGTGATGGACAGAACCTGTCGTGCCACTGATGACTTCCTGATCCCGATGGGCAATGCCAATGAGACGTCCATCGCCCAATCGCTCAGTTTTTTGCGTGGCGAGAACTGTACGCCGATTGCTGGCGCTGCGGGATTTGATGGTGCCGCGAATACAGCCTCGGATAATGCTACGAGTATAGGCTTTGGTGGTTCGCTACGCGGCAATCAATTGCTTGTGCCAGAAGTGCCAACGCCTGCGCAAAGGGAAGTGCCCGGCCTTTTTTAGCGCCTTGGAACGCATCTAGCATGGTTTGTATACCGGGCCGCGGCAATGAACTACCTGCGGCCCGATAGTGAGCTTAGGGTCAGTCAGCGCTGGTTAGATTGACTGCGCTTTCTTTGCCATTTCGGCCTGTTTCCAGCTCAAAGTTGAGGCGCTGGTCATTTTGCAAGGTGGTCATGCCAGCGGCTTGTACTGCGCTAATATGTACAAAAGCATCGCTAGCGCCGTCTTCGCGCTCAATAAAGCCATAGCCCTTGTCAGTGTTGAAGAATTTCACTTTGCCTGTTGGCATATTTGGGTTCCTTTCAGGAAGCAGTGTTGGACGCGGCACAATATTATGCCGGGCCGGTCGCCTAGTCTTGCGTCTCTGAAAGGGATCAATCGTAGTAATCACAGAAATAGACAGTTTTGCCGTATATTCGTGCGCTCATTCTCTTGGGCCCGTCACAAATACTGACGTTAGCAGCAGGGCTATTACCAGCCATATAGATAGTTGACCAGCAATAGTTAGCGCAAATACACTACCAGTGACCGCTGCCCGGCGCGCCCTTTATCGGACCCTTGATCCGGTCAATGACCCAGCCACCATAATAACGACCGGGTTGGGGGCGGACATGCTCCCAATAGCCTGATGCATCGGCGATAAAGCAGGCCAGTTTAGCCGGGTAAAAGGCAAACCATCCGGCGATGGCAGCATAGCCTTCGGTCAGATCGTCAAAAGGGTCAGGATAGGTCCATGCGGCGTCGGCAATCTGCGTATCATCGGGCAGCGTTATATCATGGCTGACGGCAACACCCTTCCATTCGCAGACTGAAAGATTGTTATTGGGTCGCAGCCATTCGATACGGACATCCTGTGGCGGTAGGTAAGGAACAGGCGCACCTGCGGTTTCCTTGACGACCAGCGCTCGCTTGCTCTCAGCCACGAGACTGTCCCCATGCATGATCCTGATATGCGGATCAAGCTTGCCAATATCGCGCGCCATAATCGGTGGGCGCGGATAGTCCCAGACCGATTCCTCGCCTTCGCTTGCCACTTCCATGCCCGCTGGGCGAAAAGACTGGTCCCAATGATCGCGTCCGGCCTTGACCCGCGCCAGCAATGCCTGTTTGTCGGGAAGGGCGGGCATCCGGCTCATGGTGC
>JBCDIZ010000018.1:0-36709 GCA_038748365.1 Pseudomonadota bacterium | reverse complement strand
TTGTTAATCGAGAATGCCGCCAGCAGGATGGCGAGCAATACCCAGAATAACGTCTTGATAAATTGCATGTCTTAATGTCCTCCATGGCCCCTTGGACACGGTCATGCCCGATCATACCGTGCACCGCAACTATATGCGAGTCCGGGGTGAGGGGTATTTACGGGTTTATCTCCTCCCCAAGCTTGTCTTGGGGAGGTGGCAGCGCGAAGCGCTGACGGAGGGGCTGCAGCCCGGAGGGCGAGGACAAGATGGTGATCACTGGCGCAAAGCTGGCCTTTGGCTTCGCCACCTCCACCGCTTTCAGCGGTCCCCCTCCCCAAGACAAGCTTGGGGAGGATAATTCGTTACCCAAAAACCCGCTCAAAAATCGTGTCGACGTGCTTGAAATGATAATCGAGCGTGAATTTCTCGCGCAGATCGTCCTCGCTGATCTTAGAGGTGACATCGTCATCCGACAGCAACAGATCGAGCAGCGATAGCTGGCCATCGCTCTCCCAGACCTGCATCGCATTGCGCTGAACGATGCGATAGGCATCCTCACGGCTGATGCCTGCTTGTGTCAGCGCCAGCAATACCCGTTGCGAGTGCACCAGACCGCCCATGCGATCGAGATTTTTCTGCATCCGCTCGGGATATATCAGCAGCTTGTCGACCACACCGGTCAGGCGGCGCAGGGCGAAGTCCAGCGTGATAGTGGCATCCGGGCCGATAAAGCGCTCGACCGAGCTGTGCGAGATATCGCGCTCATGCCATAGCGCGACATTCTCCATAGCGGGCATGGCATAGCTGCGCACCATACGGGCGAGGCCGGTGAGGTTCTCGGTCAGCACCGGATTGCGCTTGTGCGGCATGGCGCTGGAACCCTTCTGGCCGGGGGAGAAATATTCCTCCGCTTCCAGCACTTCGGTACGCTGCAAATGGCGGATTTCGGTGGCCAGCCGTTCGATCGACGAGGCGATTACGGCTAATGTTGCGAAATATTGTGCATGGCGGTCACGCGGGATCACCTGGGTGGAAACAGGTTCCAGTTCGAGCCCCATTTTCTCGGCGACATGCGCTTCGACTTTCGGGTCGATATTGGCGAATGTTCCGACGGCACCGCTGATCGCGCAAGTGGCAATCTCCTTGCGTGCGGCCACCAGCCGTTCCCGCGCGCGATCAAATTCGGCATAGGCTTGGGCAAGTTTCAGGCCGAAGGTGGTCGGCTCGGCATGGATGCCATGGCTGCGTCCGATAGTGGCTGTATAGCGATGTTCCTCGGCGCGGCGTTTCAGCGCTTCAAGCAATGCGTCCATGTCGGCCAGCAAAATATCGCTGGCGCGGGCCAGTTGAACCGAAAGGCAGGTGTCGAGCACGTCTGAACTGGTCATGCCCTGATGCATAAATCGCGCTTCATCGCCGACATTTTCCGCGACATTGGTGAGGAAGGCGATCACGTCATGCTTGACCTCAGCTTCAATCGCATCGATCCGCGCGACATCAAAAGCGCCGCGCTCCCATATCGCCTTGGCCGCCTCTTTCGGTACCACACCCAGCTCCGCCAGCGCATCGGTGGCATGCGCCTCAATCTCGAACCAAATGCGGAATTTCGCTTCCGGCTCCCAGATGGCGGTCATATCGGGATGGGCATACCGTGGAACCATGGCGGGTGACTTTCTGGCTTGCAAAGGATGAGTCTCGGCCGCTGGCTAGCAGGATGGTTGTGCTGCCGCAAACACTGTTGGATTATTACGAAAAAACAACGAGTTTTCTCGTGGCTAGCAGGGGTGAACTATAGTAACGCTCTCAGCAATGACTGACGCAGAGGGTGGGCGAGTCATATGACAGATAGTGTAGCCGACAATGCAATACCGATGAGTGAAGACCTACCGGCCTTTGTGCGTATTACACTGCGGGTCTGGCTGAAAATTTATGCCTCGCTGATCCGTTTTGTAAGGCCATTTTTTGATCTGTTTGTGCGATTGACTATTGCTTTCGGGCTTTTCCGTTCGGGTATTATCAAGGCGTTTGATTGGGATACGGCGCTGACACTGGCCAACCAGGAATATCCAGTCAGCTTTATGGCCCCGGCAACCGCTGCCCTGATCGGCGTGATTATCGAGCTTGCCGGTGCGGTTCTGCTGGCTCTCGGCCTGTTTACTCGTAGCGCGGCGCTGGCTGTGGCGCTACTGCTGGGGGTCAGCCAGGCAGTGTATATCCCGACCGATATCAACCTGTTCATCATCGCTTTTATGATCTGTTATATGGTGCGCGGTGCTGGGGCGTTTTCGCTCGACCACCTATTGGGACGCGGGCTTGAGGGCAGCGCTCTACCTCTGGCTGATACTATAGCGACGGTGAGTGAAAAGCAGCGCAATATCTCCGCGCCGCTTCTGCTTTTGCTTCTGCGTCTGTGGCTGGCGGTGACATTGCTGATCGCTGCTGATGTGTTGCCCGGTCTTGCCGATGCGCGCTTCTTCCCGTCGGGCAGTTTCGCGCCATTGCCCGCTATGTTGTCAATATCGCTGGCGATTTTTGCTGTGCTCGGGCTGGCCATGCCCCTTGTCGGTATCGCCCTGCTGGCCAGCCTTACCGGGGCGCAGTTTATGGCATTCAATCCGGCGCTAACGACCGCGGCCATGCTGTTCGTGCTGATCTTCCTGTTTTATGGCGCGGGCTATATCTCGGTGGATCGGCTGGTACAGGAATGGTTTCAGCGCCATGTCCTGTTTGACCGGCGGATCGATAAAGTTCCGGCGCATTGGCCTCATGTGGTCGTCGTCGGTGGCGGTTTTGGTGGCATTGCCTGTGTCGCGCAGCTTAAGCGCCTGCCGGTGCGGATCACGCTGATTGATCGCAATAATTATCATCTGTTCCAGCCATTGCTGTATCAGATTGCTACCGCCAGCCTGTCGCCCGCCGATGTGGCAACACCGATCCGCAGTCTTTATCGCGAGGATGGCAATGTCCGGGTACTTCTGGGCGAAGTCTCGGCTGTTGATCGTGAAGCCAGAACGGTGACATGTGATGGCGAGGATATCGCTTTTGACTGGCTGGTACTCGCGACCGGGGCATCGCACAGCTATTTCGGCAAGGACCAATGGGCACCCTATGCGCCAGGGCTGAAACGGATCGAGGATGCGGTCGCGGTGCGTGCGCATGTGCTGCGCGCGTTTGAAAAGGCCGAGGCGAGCAATGATCCCGCCGAGATTGAACGATTGCTGACCTTTGTGATTGTTGGGGCAGGGCCGACGGGTGTTGAGCTGTCGGGTGCGATAGCCGAATTGGCGCGGCATGGTCTGAAAAATGAGTATCGCAATTTTGATCCGGCCATAGCCAAGGTCAAACTGGTCCAATCAGGACCGCGTGTGCTGCCTGCTTTCCCGGAGGATTTGTCCGAAAAAGCGGAACAATCGCTGCGCAATCTGGGCGTAGAGGTGCTGTTGGGCAATCGCGTGACCGATATTCAGGCCGATCATGTCAAGGTTGGCGATATGCGGATTGACACCCAGACGGTGCTCTGGGCTGCAGGTGTTGTGGCATCGCCGGCGGCAAAATGGCTGGATTGTGAGGCGGATCGCTCGGGCCGGGTGGTGGTCGATGATCATCTGCGCGCTGCGGACAGCGATCATATCTTCGCTATTGGTGATACCGCAGCCAGCACAGCCTGGGCGGGTGACCCGGTTCCGGGCCTCGCACCGGCTGCTAAACAGGCCGGCAAATATGTCAGCCGGATGATCCGCGCTGATCTTACCGGCTCACCGGAGCCGCAGCCTTTTGTCTATAAGCATCAGGGCAGTCTGGCGACGATCGGTCGCAAATCCGCGATTGCTGATTTCGGCTGGACCAAGCTTTCGGGAGCCACTGCCTGGTGGCTATGGGGCGTGGTGCATGTCGGTTTTCTGGTCGGCGTGCGCAACCGGCTGTCGGTTATCGTCAACTGGGTGTGGAACTATTTCACCCTGCAATTGGGTATTCGCCTGATTACCGGCACCACGCCCGAAGCTCCGGAAAGCAGCAAACAACCCGCAGAGTAAATCTGAATTATCTTAAATAAGCCCTTCAGCTTTCATGCTGAAATGTCCGTCACGGCCGATAATGATATGGTCATGCACCGAGATGTTCAGCCGCCGACCAGCCTCCGATATATCGCGGGTAATGGCGATATCCTGCCGGCTGGGTGAGGGGTTTCCGCTGGGATGGTTATGCACCATGATCAGCGATACCGCGCCGAGTTCCAGCGCGCGCTGGATGACCTGACGGGTATAGATCGCGGCCTCATCGACCGAGCCGTCGCTCATTTTCTCGTCGCTGATCACCATATTGCGGCTGTTGAGATAGAGTATCCGCACCCGCTCCACGGTGAGATGCGCCATGTCGGCGCGCAGATAGTCGAGCAGCGCCTGCCAGCTGCCGATAACCGGTTGGTTGACGACCGGTTCGCGCAATAGCCGCAAAGCTGAGACCTGCGCGATTTTGAGGGCCGCTACGCTGGTTTCACCTAAACCGGGAACCTGCATCAGGGTGCGGCTATCGGCGGTGAGAACCGCAGCCAATGTGCCGAAGCGTGCGATAAGCGCTTTGGCCAGCGGCTTGGTGTCGCGGCGTGGTATCGCCAGCGCCAGCAGATATTCGATCACCTCATGATCGAGCAGCGCGGTATCATCCTGATCGAGTAGTCTTTGCCGCAACCGGGCGCGATGGCCTGCACCGTCTGAAGCCTTGTCCTGCTTGGCATCAGGGAAAAGCGGTGTGGAAGCTGTCGCTTTGTCCGTCATCCTTGCTCCTTCCACCGATGCTGTACCTGAACCATAGCGGATATTCGGCCCCGGTTCATTGTCGATTGCACATGATTGGCTTTTTGCGCAATAGGGTGAGCATGACAGCGAGCGAACAGGAAGCGGATACGCCATCGCCCCGTGCTGCGTCGCTTGTGCCCGAATCATTATGGGTTCGGCTGTTGCTGGCAGGCATCTTTATCGTGTTTGCCGGCGGTTTTCTGGCCTGGACGCAGCGGGTTGAAATTGCCGATAGTTTTGCCGCTGATTATCTCGCGACACAGGGTATAGAAGCGCATTATGACGTCGTTGATGTCGGCGTCAGGCGGCAGCATCTGCGCAATGTCATCATAGGCTCGCCAGAAGCGCCCGATCTGGTGATAGAAGAGGTGATTGCGACTACCCGCCCCGGATTTGGGACGCTGATCGTTGAAGATGTCCGCGTCAGAGGTATGCGCCTGTTCGGGCGCTATGATGATAGCGATGCGGAGAAGCCGCTAAGCTTTGGCGCGCTCGACAAGTTGATCTTCACCGATAGCGATGCGCCATTTGAACTGCCTGATTTCAATCTCGATATTGATGATGCCCGCATCCGTATGGACACGCCCTATGGTGATGTCGGTGTGGCGCTGAAGGGTTATGGCCATCTGAAAGACGGGTTTGAAGGCGAACTCGCGGCGACAGCGGAGACTCTCGATTTTGGCAGCTGCACTATCGACCAGCCAAGTCTGTTCGGTACCATCCGGGTTGCTTCGCTCGAACCGATTTTCTCCGGGCCCCTGCGCGGCGCAAATCTGAATTGCCCTGATGCTACAGCAAAATTGCAATCCTTTGCCTTTACTGCCGATGCAAGAGCAAATCGCACATTAGACGAGGTGCATCTGGGGCTTAGCGGTGCCGCGGAGTCGCCGGTCTATGCCGGGCTGGATCAGGGGCAGATCGTCGCGGAAACACTGCTAGTCGATATCGAAGCGAGCGTGGACGCAAAAATGCTCGATATGCAAGGCGAGTTGTCACTCGCCGATATGCGGTCACCATGGCTCGACGGTAAAGAGGTAGCGCTCAGTTTGGATAGCGGGCCTCTTGCTTTCGCCGATATGCTACAAAGCGATGCTTTACTGGAAAAGCTGGCAGCCAGTGCGGCGCTCAATGCCACCGGGTTAGCCGTTGATAGTGCCTGGAATAATCTGGCAGCAGAAGCGGTATCGGAGACACCGGTGGAACCTTTATGGCGCCATATCGGGCCGTTGCTCAATGCGCATATGGCCAATGCCGGCTTCGCAGTGAGCGGCTCTATCGCCGATGGTGTGCTGGCACTCGATCCCTCGGTGATCAAACGCGACAACGGCGTGGCCTTAGCTCGCTTTTCCGGGGCTGATATTGCTCTCAATGGCACCAAAGCCGCTAACGATATTCCATTTAGCGCGCGCATTGTTGATCGCAGCCTGCCGCAGCTCTCCACCGATATTCTCTGGGGCGGAGGTCTGGCCAGTGGTGGCTTGAAACAGATTGACCTCTCCTTGCCGCGTTATGCCGCCAATGGTGCATCGCTGGCGATTGAGGATTTGCGGATACGCCAGCAGGGCGGGGCGGATTATGCCCTGGCGGGCACCATCGGACTGACAGGGCCTTTGCCCGATGGCAGTGTTGATAATCTGGTGTTGCCGCTCAATGGCCAGTTGCGCGATAGCGGCCGCTATTATGCGCGTGGCGGGTGTCAGAAAGTCGCGTTTAACAGCCTGAAGATGGCGACGACGAGTATCGGCAAAAACGGTCTCTCGCTATGCCCGGTAGATGGCAAACCACTGTTGGCTTTTGATGATCAGGGTGTCCGTTTCAACGCCAATAGCGGCGCGGTATCGCTCAAGGGTGATCTGTCGGGCACGCCATGGGCAGTGGCCTCAGAGCAACTGATATTGCGCTATCCCGGAATGACCGAATTGCGCGACGTAACCGCGCAAATCGGGGAGGCACAAAGCGCCACGCGCATTGCCGCGCAGTCCCTCACACTGGACAGTAACAACGGCGAGCTGGGCGGTGAATTTGCGGAGGCTGTTGCCACCATTGGTGAAATCCCGCTGCTGATTGATGAAGGGCAGGGGCAATGGTCCTGGAATAATGAAGGCCTGTTGCTGGCGTCAGATCATATCCGTGTCAGCGATCGCGAGCCGGAATATCGCTTCAACCCGCTATTTGGCCGTAATGTAACGCTGAAGCTCATGGATGGACGCATCATCGCCGATGGCTATCTGCACGAGAAAGAAACCGAAACCCGTGTCAGCACCGTCAATATTGTCCATGATCTGGAAAGCGCGACTGGCAATGCTGTTTTGAGGGTCGATGCACTACGTTTTGGTCCTGAATTTCAGCCGGAACTGATTACGCCGTTGACATTGGGTCTGGTGGCCAATGTTAACGGCCAAGTCGATGGCGCTGGAGAGATTCGCTGGAATCCCGATGGAATCGAAAGCGATGGCCGTTTCTATACCGAATATGCCGATCTTGCCGCGGCTTTTGGCCCGGTTAAGGGCATAGTGGGAGAAATTGTCTTTTCCGATCTGCTCGCCATTGAAACACCGCCGGGTCAGTTGGTGCGGCTGGGTGAGGTCAATCCCGGTGTCGCCGCCTATGACGGCGAGATCCGCTATCAGCTCCTGCCGAATCGGCGGATCGCGCTGGAGGGCGGGGAGTGGCCCTTCGCCAATGGCCGGTTGATTATGGAGCCCGCAGTCTTCGATATGGCAGGCGAAGAGGACCGCAAGCTGGGTTTCGAGGTCGTTGGCATGGATGCGGCGCTGTTTCTGGCGCAATATGATTTTGAGAATATCACCGCCACCGGCGTTTTTGATGGTCGCCTGCCGATCATCTTCAATCAGGATGGCGGCAGGATTGAAGGCGGCCATTTGACCGTGCGCGAAGGCGGCGGCACCGTCGCCTATATCGGGCAGCTCACCTATGAAGACATGGGCGCTGTTGCCAATTTCGCGTTTAACAGCCTGCGCTCGCTCAAATACCAGTCGCTGGAAATCGATATGAACGGCCCGCTGGATGGCGAGATGGTAACCCAGATCAACTTTGCCGGTCTCAGCCAGGGCGATGAGGCCTCGCGCAACTTTATCACCAAGCAGATCGCCAAGCTGCCGATCCAGTTCAATGTCACCGTACGTGCGCCATTCTTTCAACTGATCACATCGGCGCGGTCATTTTATGACACGCAATATTTGCCTGATATCCGATCGGTCACTATTCCGACTGAAACACCCGAAGCGGCAGGAGCCAATACAGGTGACTGAAAACCGAATTACCAAGCTATTCAGCCATCTGAAAGCGAGCATATGCCATGAAGAAACATAATAAGATGGCTGGACAATATGTTAGCGCGTCCTTGCTTGTCGCACTATTTGCCGTTTTGCCGGTGAGTGGCTGCATAAGCCTGGAAGCGCCGGATGAGCCGATTGTCATCGAATTGAATATTAATATCAGTCAGGAAGTGGTGTATCGTCTGGATAATGATGCCAAAGCCCTGATTGACGATAATGAGGATATTTTCTGATGGTTGATCTGAGTACCAAGGTTTCTTTCGCTCTGGTCCCGGTTGCCGCGGTCGCGCTGTTTTTCTCGCCTGCGGTCGTTTCCGCGCAGAGCATGACCTACAAATCGGCCAAAGCTGCCGGCGTTATCGGTGAAAAGCCCGATGGCTATCTGGCTGTGGTCAATGGCGGCAATGCTGATGCCCGCCGCGTCGTCGACAGCGTCAATATTAAGCGCAAAGCGAAATATACTGAACTGGCGTCACAAAAGGGCGTGACGGTGCAGGAAGTGGCGCTGTCCACCGGTTGCAACCTGATCACCAAATTGCAGCCGGGCCAGAAATATATGACGCCCTCGGGTCAGTGGAAAAGCCGTGATGGTTCTCCGCCGGAGCGCGATGCCCGTTGTCCGTAAAATATCCTCCCCCTTGGGGGAGGGGAACCAGTGAAGCTGGTGGAGGGGCACAGGCCACGCATTCCGATGTCTGCCTGCTCGATGCGAACATAAGAACGCGATGTCGCGCATTTATGCACAATCCGTATCATGCCGAGGGTGCCCCTCCACCAGCCTCCGCTAAAGCTATGGCTGGTCCCCCTCCCCGTTCCGGGGAGGAGATTATTCTCTCAAATCTTGGACATCTTCTCCATCCCCATTGACTTGCGCCAAACGGCTCACTAAACGGGCCGCGCCTAGGCGGGTTGCCTCGTTCTTCGGCGCTTTACCGGGTAGTTTTGACAATCTGGACAAGCGATGGCGGACGAACGACCTCAAAAGAAACCTGATACGCAAAACAACCGGCTGGATTCGCTTGATGACAGGCTCGACCGGCTGGAAGCGGAGCGTAGCAACAGGGGCGGTAAAAAGTCTGTCGAAGCCGATCCCAATTATCGGATGGGCACGCGGGTTTTGGCCGATCTGATTGCAGGGGTTGCCGGGGGTCTTTTATTTGGCTGGCTGTTTGACAGCTGGCTGGGGACTTCGCCTTGGTTGATGCTGGTGTTCCTGTTCCTCGGGATCATCGTGGCATTCAGGAATATAATGCGGCTGACCGGCACCAGTTCGGGCGGCCCGCAAGACGAAGAATAGGGTAAAAGCGTGGCCGGCGAATCATCAGGTAAAATCGACCCGATGCACCAGTTCCAGATTGAGAGCTTTTTCGATCTGTTCAGCATTGGCGATCAGCAGATTGCCTTTACCAATAGCGCGTTATGGATGATCCTCACCGTTGTTGCTTTGTGGGTGTTTATGCAGGGCGGCATGAAGCGCGAGCTAGTCCCCGGCCGCTGGCAGGTGATGGTTGAGGGCTTTACCGGCTTTATCGACAATATGATGCTCGCCAATATCGGCGAAGAGGGCAAGAAATATACGCCCTATGTCTTCTCGCTCTTCATGTTCATTCTGTTCGCCAATATCCTCGGCCTGATGCCGATCGGACTGGTGGGCGGCCATCCTTTCACTGTGACCAGCCACCTGACCGTGACCGGCGTATTGGCGATTGTCAGCTTCTCGATCGTTCTGATCGTTGGCTTCTGGCGTCATGGATTGCACTTTTTCTCGCTGTTCGTACCGCATGGTACGCCGCTGCCGATGATCCCGTTTATCTTTCTGGTCGAACTGCTGTCTTTCCTAGTGCGGCCGTTCAGCCTCGGCCTGCGTCTCTTTGTCGCCATGACTGCGGGCCATATCCTCCTGAAGGTGCTGGCGGGCTTCGTCATCAACTCGACCAAGGCTGGCGTCGGCTATGGCCTGATGGTCGGCATTCCCAGCCTGACGCTGATGGTCGGCATCAGCGCCCTGGAAATATTGGTGGCCGTGGTTCAGGCCTATGTTTTCGCACTGTTGACCTCGCTCTACATCAACGATGCGGTCAACCTTCACTGATTTAACCCTTTCATTCACAACCGTTTTCAACACGATTTTTTCCAAGGAGTAATATAATGGACGCAGAAGCAGCAAAGCTGGTCGGTGCAGGTCTGGCAGCTATCGGTGCCGGCATGGCCGCCATCGGTGTGGGTAATGTTTTCGGCTCGTTTCTGGAAAGCGCTCTGCGCAATCCTGCCGCTGCGGATGGCCAGCAGGGCCGCCTGTTCATCGGTTTCGCGGCTGCCGAGCTTCTCGGCCTGCTGGCTTTCGTTGTCGCGATGATCCTGATCTTCGTCGCCTAAACGACTATGCTATACCCCTCCGGCGCATTGGCGCCGGAGGACTTTCTTTCCGGTTATCTGACTGACGGACACCCGAAATGCCACAAATAGACCAGCTTATGACAACCTATGGATCCCAGTTCTTCTGGCTGGTGATCACCTTTGGCATTGTCTATCTGGTGATTGGCCGTGGCATGCTGCCCAAAATTCAGGGCACGGTGGAAATGCGCGAAAAGCGTATTTCTGACGATGTCGAGGCCGCGCGTCTGGCGCATAAAAAGGCGGATGAGCTGGAAGAGGAATACAAGACAAAACAGGCCGACGCGCGCTCCGAGGCGCAGGCTGTGATCGCGGCGGCGAAGGACAAGGCGGCCAAGAACGCAGAAAAGCGTCTGCGCGATGCTGATAAGCGGGTCGCCACCAAGCTGGAAGAAGCCGAAAAAGACATAGAAGAGCAGCGCGTCGCCGCCATGGCCGAGCTGCAGGATGTCGCGGCGGAAGCGACCCAGTCGATTTTCGCTAAGCTGACCGGTTCCAAGGTCACCAAGGCCGAAGCCCGCAGCGCGGTGAAGGGAGCGATGACCGATGCTTGATCTGTTACTGATTGCCGCTGAAGCTGGTGGCGAGGAATATGTCGAGCTGTCCGTATTTGGTATTACCGCGACCGCCTGGGTTTCCATCGCCATGGCGATCCTGATCGGGATAATATTGTGGCGCAAAGTGCCAGCGATGATCGCTGCTTCGCTCGATAAGCAGATTGAGGACATCAAGCGGCACCTTGATGAAGCCAAATCGCTGCGTGAGGAAGCCGAAGCGCTGCGTTCGGAATATGAATCGAAGATCGCCAGCGCGGTCACCGAAGCCGAGGACATGAAAGAGCGCGCCGAACAGGAATCCGAGCTTATCATCGCCGAAGCCAAGGAAAATGCCACCGCCCTGATCGCGCGTCGGAAAAACCTGGCCGAGCAGAAGATCGCCGCCGCCGAGCGTGCGGCGATTGCGGAAATCCGCGAGAAGGTGACCACGGTTTCGGCACAGGCCTCGCAGGTACTGGTACAGAAAAAGCATGATGCCGAAGCCGATGCCGCTCTGGTGGATTCGACCATCGCGACGCTGGGCAAGGCGATTCATTAAACCATCCTCCCCGGAACGGGGAGGGGACCCATCCAAAGGATGGGGGAGGGGCACCTTCGGCCTTATCCCCGGTTTGAAGCAGCCAAGATCTCTCTTACATCCTTATTGCACCTTGGGCGCAGATTTTCGTTATTGCTTATGCGGCCTGTGCCTCTCCACCAGCCTTCGCCAAGGCTATGGCTGGTCCCCCTCCCCGTTCCGGGGAGGAGACAGCGCTCCCAACTTTAAAATCCCCATAAAAACGCCCATAACATGGACATGAGCATTAGCGGCGATACCCCTCCCGATCACAGCCTTCCCGATGCGCCCGACCGTTTCCGCGAGGAAAAGGCGACCTATGCCGTGCGCGGTGCGGAAACGCCCGATCTGGACCGCGGCGTCGAAGCCATTCGCGCGACGCTGAAGACGCTCAAGGCAGAGCCCGGGGTCTATCGCATGCTGGATGCGCGCGGCGATGTGCTCTATGTCGGCAAGGCTAGGGCGCTACGTAACCGGGTGACCAATTATACTCAAGTCACGCGCCTGCCGCGTCGGTTGCAGCGCATGGTGGCGCAAACGCGCAGCATGACCATCGTCACCACCAATAGCGAGGCCGAGGCGCTGTTGATGGAAGCGCAGTTTATCAAGCGCTACCGCCCGCCGTACAATGTTCTGCTACGCGACGATAAGAGCTTTCCCTATATTCTGCTGCGTGAGGACCATGATTTTCCGCGCATGTATAAATATCGCGGCGCGCGCAAATTTAAGGGCGAGTATTTCGGCCCCTTCGCCAGCGCCGGATCGGTGACTGCGACGCTCAATGCGCTGCAAAAGATGTTCCTGCTGCGCTCATGCAGCGACAGCTTTTACGCCAATCGCTCACGGCCCTGTCTGCTCTATCAGATCAAGCGCTGTTCGGCCCCTTGTGTCGACCGGATCAGCAAGGAGGATTATGCCGGGCTGGTCGAGGATGCGCGCAATTTCCTGCACGGCAAATCGACCGATGTGCAGCAGCGGCTTGCTGCATCGATGGAAGAAGCCGCCGAGCAGCTCGATTTCGAGACCGCTGCACGCTATCGCGACCGCCTCCGCGCGCTAACCTTTATTCAGGGCAGCCAGGCGGTGCAGGCCAAGGGTGTCGCCGATGCCGATGTCTTCGCCATGGCGCAGCAGGGCGGTACCGTCTGTATTCAGGCGTTCTTTATCCGCGCCGGCCAGAATTGGGGTCATCGCAGCTTTTTTCCGGCGCATGTCTCGGGCGTCGAGCCGGAAGAGATATTGGCCAGCTTTCTGGCGCAATTCTATCAGGAAGTACCGCCGCCGAAACTAGTGCTGCTCGACCGTGAGCCACAAGAGGCGGAGTTACTCACCGAGGCTTTGCAGGTGCGGATGAACACTAGGCTCGATATGGCTGTGCCGCAGCGCGGTGAGCGCCGCAAGCTGGTGCAACAGGCCGAGCGTAACGCCAAGGAAGCGCTGCTGCGCCGTGTCGCCGAGTCTAGCAGCCAGGCGAAGAACCTCGATGCTCTCGGAGAATTTGCTGCACTAGACAGTCGCCCCGAACGTATCGAAGTCTATGATAACAGCCATATTCAGGGCAGCCATGCCCTTGGCGCGATGATTGTTGCCGGGCCCGAAGGCTTTCGCAAAAACGCCTATCGCAAGTTCAATATCAAGGATGAGGAAACCGTCCCAGGCGATGACTTTGCGATGATGCGCGAGATGATCCGACGTCGCTTCGCTCGGGCGCAACAGGAAGACCCGGACCGGACCTCGGGCGACTGGCCCGATCTGCTGCTGATCGACGGTGGCAAGGGGCAGGTGTCTTCGGTGCAAGAGGTTCTCGAAGAGCTGGGCATTGATGATGTGCCGTTTTTCGGCGTCGCCAAGGGGCCGGATCGCAATGCTGGGCGTGAGGTGTTCTACTTCCCCGATGGCAGTGACAAGACGCTGCCGATGAATGACCCGCTGATGTTCTTCATCCAGCGCCTGCGCGATGAATCGCACCGCTTTGCCATCGGCGCACATCGAAAGAAACGCGCCGCAGCCATCGGCGTCAGTCCGCTGGATGAAGTGCCCGGTATCGGCCCGGTGCGCAAAAAGGCGCTGTTGATGCACTTCGGTACGGCCAAAGCCGTGCGCAACGCCTCCCGCGAAGACCTCGCGCGCGCGCCCGGTGTCTCGCAAGCCATGGCCGATGCGGTCTATGATTATTTCCACGGCTAAGCATTGTGGCGACGCTCGACTTTGATCGCGCCATATTGTGCATCAACCGCCGCCATGGTGAGCATGGTGCGGTGGTGCGGGTTTTGACGCCGGATAACGGCCTGCTCGCAGGCTATGTGCAGGGGGCCAAATCGCGCGAGCGCCGGCCCTTGCTGCAACCGGGCAATGTGGTTTCGGGGCAGATACGGGGCAGGGTGGCGAGCCAGCTTCCGGCGATGACCCTTGAACTGGTGCACTCCCGCGCACCGCATTATGCCGAGCCGCTCAGCGCTGCGGGGATCGAATGGGCCAGTCTTGCGGTGGGTACGCTGTTACCGGAGGGGCAAAGCTATCCTGCCATCTATAACGGCTTTGATGCGCTGCTGAACGCCATTACCGGCGCACCATCGGCGCGAGGTTGGGCCGAGGCGCTGATCCGCTTTGAGTTGCTGCTGCTGTCCGAATTGGGTTTCGGGCTTGATCTGGAAACATGCGCTGTCACTGGCGGTCATGAGAATCTTGCCTATATCAGTCCGCGCACCGGGCGTGCTGTGAGTTATGAAGGCGCTGTTGGTTATCGCAAGCAATTGCTGCCTTTGCCGCCCTTTCTCATCAACGCAGCCGCGGCCGATAGGCAGGGCTTGCGCGATGGTCTGGCGCTGACCGGGCATTTCCTCGAACGGTATTTTTTTGCCGATGCGCGAAAAACCCCTATGCAAAGCCGCGAACGTCTGGTGGAACGTCTTGAAGCGGCATTTGCCTAAACAGATACAGGACAGAATATGCATATAGCGGTGCTTGCCGGGGACGGCATCGGTCAGGAAATCATGGTGGAGGCAGTCCGCGTACTTGAAGCGCTCGATCTGCCCGATCTCAGGCTCGACCATGCCGATGTTGGCGGCGTAGCCTATCGCAACCACGGTCATCCTTTACCGCCGGAGACGTTAGACCTCGCCAAGACTGCCGATGCGGTGCTGTTCGGCGCGGTGGGGGATCCCGAACTGGATGGCCTGCGCCGCGAGTTGCGCGTCGAAAGCGCGATTTTGGGTCTGCGCAAGGAATTACAGCTTTTCGCCAATTTGCGGCCCGCCAATGCGTTTGCCGGGCTCGAAAATCTCTCCGGCTTGAAACCCGAGATTGCAGGGGCCATTGACTTGCTGATCGTGCGCGAGCTGACCGGTGACGTCTATTTCGGCGAGAAAGGCCAACGCCAGACCGAAGAGGGCCTGCGTCAGGGCTATGATGTGATGGCCTATGACGAGAGCGAGATTGCCCGCATTGCCCATGTCGCCTTCAAGGCAGCACAGGGCCGCAAGGGCAAGCTCTGCTCGGTCGATAAGGCCAATGTGCTGCAAACATCGGTGCTGTGGCGAGCGGTGGTCGAAGAGGTCGCGGCGGATTATCCCGATGTCGAGCTCAGCCATATGTATGTCGACAATGCCGCGATGCAGCTGGTGCGCAATCCGGGGCAGTTTGATGTGATTGTCACCGGCAATCTCTTCGGCGATATCCTTTCCGATCAGGCGAGCATGTGTGTCGGCTCAATCGGCCTGCTGGCATCGGCATCGCTGGGTGAGGGCACGAAAGGCCAGTATGAACCCATCCATGGCAGCGCCCCCGATATTGCCGGGCAGGGCGTCGCCAATCCGATGGCGATGATCCTTTCGGCGGCAATGATGCTGCGCCACAGCTTTGGCGATGAGGCCAATGCGCAACGCATCGAGAAAGCCGTATCCGCTGCGCTTGAAAAAGGCGTGCTGGGCCATGATCTCGACGGCTCGGCCTCGACACGCGATATTGGCGATGCGGTAGTGGCGGCGATTTAGTGTTTACAGAAAACGAAATACGGGACGCCGCGCAATTGGTGTACTCGCAGATGATGCCAACACCGCAATTGCGCTGGCCGATGCTGGAGCAGCGTTTGGGCTGCGAAATCTGGGTCAAACATGAGAACCATACCCCTACCGGCGCATTCAAGGTGCGCGGCGGGATTACTTTTATCGACTGGTTGCAGCGCGAACATCCTGAAGTGCGCGGCATCATTACTGCCACGCGCGGCAATCATGGTCAGAGCCAGGCGCGAGCTGCCCGCGCAGCCGGATTGGAAGCGGTCATCTTCGTGCCGCATGGTAACAGTGTCGAGAAAAATGCAGCGATGCGCGGCTTTGGCGCCGAACTCATCGAGCACGGCAATAATTATGAAGCAGCGCATGTCGAGGCGCAAAGACTAGCGGTGGAGCGCAATCTTTACCTTGTGCCCGGCTTCCACAAAGAACTGGTGCGCGGTGTTGCCAGCTATGCGCTTGAGCTGTTCGACGCGGCGGGAGAGCTTGATGCTGTTTATGTCCCGGTGGGCGGTGGGTCAGGAATTTGTGCAGCAATATCGGTGCGTGATGCTCTGGGCCTTTCGACGGAGGTGGTAGGTGTTGTCACCACCGGTGCCGATGCAATGAAACGCAGCTTTGATAGCGGCACGATGGTGAAGAGTGAAACCGCGCAGACCTTTGCCGATGGCGTCGCTCTGCGCGAACCCATGGCAGAAGGGTTTGCAGTTTACAGCAAAGGTGCGGAGCGTTTTGTTGCTGTCGATGATGATCTGGTAGCAGAGGCTATACGCACCTATTGGCACGATACGCATAACCTTGCCGAGGGGGCAGGCGCTTTGCCATTGGCAGCATTGATGGCGGAGCAGGATATGCAGGTGGGCAAGAGGGTCGGGATTATATTATGCGGTAGCAATATTGATACCGATAAGGCAGCAATGGTGCTTGCAGGACAAACGCCACCAGCCTGAATGCGAATAGGAAAAGTTGATGAAACGCAATAGCGGGCAAGACCCTGAAATCACGAAGAACTGGCGCCCGGCGACGCAGGCTATCCGGGGCGGCACGGCGCGTAGTGAATTTGGCGAGACCTCTGAGGCGCTGTTTCTGACCTCGGGCTATGCCTATGACTGCGCTGAAGATGCGGCGGCGCGATTTGCCGGTGAGCAGCAGGGCATGACCTATAGCCGGTTGCAGAACCCCACGGTTGAGATGCTCGAACAGCGTATTTCCCTGATGGAAGGCTCTGAAGCCGCACGTTGCACCGCTAGCGGTATGGCGGCGATGACCGCGTCGTTGCTCTGTCAGTTGCAGGCTGGCGATCATGTTGTTGCCAGTCGGGCGTTGTTCGGTTCCTGCCGCTGGCTTACCGATACTTTGTTGCCCAAGTTTGGTATTGCGACCACGGTGATTGATGGCCGCGACATTGCCAATTGGGAGGCGGCTATTCGCCCGGAAACAAAGGTCTTCTTCTTTGAGACGCCAGCCAATCCGACGATGGATATTATTGACCTTAAAGCGGTGTGTAATCTGGCGAAACAGCGCGGCATAACCACAGTCGTCGATAACGCCTTCGCCACCAATGTCCTGCAACGGCCAATGGAATTTGGTGCCGATGTTGTCGCCTATAGCGCTACCAAGATGATGGACGGGCAAGGCCGCGTACTCGCCGGGGCGATCTGCGGTACGCGCGCGTTTGTCGATGACACGCTGCTGCCGTTCTTGCGCAATACCGGGCCGACGCTGAGTGCGTTCAACGCCTGGGTTGTCCTCAAGGGTCTGGAAACGCTATCGCTGCGTATCCACAAACAGAGCGAAAATGCTGTGAAGGTGGCCAGGTTCCTCGAAAGCCGGGTTGAACGGGTCAATTATCCTGGCCTGGAAAGCCATTCACAGCACAATCTGGCGATGGCGCAGATGGATGCGGTGGGGCCGATTTTCTCGCTCTATGTCGGCGGCGGGCGGGAGCGTGCGCATGGTGTGCTCAACGCGCTTAATCTTATCGATATTTCCAACAATATCGGCGACAGTAGGTCCTTGATGACCCATCCGGCATCGACCACACATAGCAGCATGGGCGAGGATGCGCGGATTGAGGTCGGCATTAGCGAGGACATGCTGCGGCTCAATGTCGGGCTGGAAGATGTTGACGATATTATAGAAGATTTGGATCAGGCCCTTTCCAGTAACGCACTTTAGCGTCATAGTAACGGGATTGACGATTCTGTCGGAGCCGAAATGCTGAACCTGTTTGATCATGAAGCTGAAACCGAAGGCGTGGTTGTTCGCGTTGCTGTCAGCTTTTTGCCCGAACAGTCGCGCAGCGAAGCCTCGCGTTGGTTCTGGGCCTATCATATCCGTATTGAGAATCATGGCAGCCAACCGGTGAAATTGCTCACGCGACACTGGCTGATTACCGATGGTCGTGGCGGCCAGCATCATGTTGACGGTGAGGGTGTTGTTGGCGAGCAACCCTATCTTAAACCCGGTGAGTCGCATGATTATGTCTCGGGCTGTCCGCTCAATACACCCACCGGGCGGATGGAAGGCGTTTTCCGCATGATCCGCGACGATCAAACGATCATCAATGCGGAAATCCCGCGTTTTCCTCTGGTGGCTCCTGCGGTTGCGCGATGAAACGGACGCATTTGCCGCTCAACGGCCTGCGCGTTTTTGACGCGGCTGCCCGTCATCTCAGCTTTACCCGCGCCGCCGATGAACTGGCGGTAACCCCTGCCGCTGTCGGCCAACAGATACGCGCATTGGAGGATATGCTCGGCGTGGTGCTGTTCCGCCGCACGCCCAAGGGCCTCGAACTCACCAATGAGGCGGAAGCCGGTCTGGATTCGCTGCGCGGTGGCTTTCTGCAGTTCGAGGAATCAGTGCGGGCCATGCAGGCGGGCCAGTCGAGTTACCGCCTGACTATCGCGGTGCCGCGCGATTTTGCCGAGAAGTGGTTGCAGGAGCGGTTGGTCAGTTTTGCCCAGGCCAATCCCGATATTCGTTATGCGCTGGTCTCGGAGGAGCAAGGCGCTGATTTCACCGAAGCCAATCTCGATGTCGCCATCCGGCTGTGCGATGGCCCGGGTGACCATGAAGGTGTGCAATTGGGCGATGCGCAATTCGTCTGCGTTGCTGCGCCGGAATATAAGGGCGATGCTCAGATAAGCTGGCCCGGCGCGCAGCGTGACGGTGCGGAAACCAAAACGGACAGTGAAGGCGAGAATATTCCGTTCCTCAAAGTCGCCGATGCCGGTCTGGCGCTGGAGATGGCGGCGGCGGGGCTGGGCTATGCTACGGTGCCGGTCTTGCTGGCAGATAAAGACCTCGCTGCCGGACGCATCGAAGTCTATGCCAAGGCACGCCCATCACGCCGCGCCTATTGGCTGATTGCGCCCCTGCCACAATGGCGGCAGAAGAAGGTTAAAGCGCTGGTTGAAGCGCTCACTGCAGAATAATCTGGTGCCTTTCCTGCTCTTAGATGATCTACCTTAACCGTTCGCCTAGAGCGAAGTCGAGAGGCCTTTGTAAGTGGAAAACAGTGTCTCGACTACGCTCGACATGAACGGGGTATTTCCAAGCTAACTCACGCAATTCTTCAAAGGCTCTAGCGTTCCGCCAAAAGATTGACCAACCGCGTTATCAGCGCGACAAATTCGCCTTCATTGACCGAGCTGTCCTTGTCATTCCAATGCGCTGCGACGGCATATTCCGCCCCGGATCGGGATGTCAGCAGGAAATTCATCGACATTACCCCGGTCTGTGAACCACCCTTATAGCCAAGATAGCGCCAGGCCGCGGCATTCTCCTTGCCGATGCCCGGATTAAGCGCGAGGATCGTCTTGGTCTCATCGCTGGCCTCTCGCCGCAGATAATCTAGCAATCTGGCAATATCAGCAGCGCTGGCGAACCAGCCAATGCTGTCAATAGAATAGGGCCTGGTCGTCAGTGCTGCAAAATCGATCCGTTCGAGTGCAAGAGCATCTTTGTTCCGTTTCAACAGACGTTCGCGTTGCTTACGGCCTCCAGCCCGATATTGCGCCAATAGCTCTGCATTGACTGGCGTTTGCAGGGCGGAGACTTGGCGGGTCATCAGAAAGGGCTGCAAGACATCAGGGTTGCGATGGCCGGTGCTCTGAACCATCTGTGCCAGCCGCTCCTGTCCGATCACCCTGATAAGCGTGTCGGTCGCCGTATTGTCACTGATAGCGATCATTTGTGTCGCCAGGGTGTGCAAGGTGACCGGGCTGTTTTCAGGCCAATCCTGCATCACGCCTGACGGATGCGATTTCGGCCCAAGCGTTACCACATCGCTCCAGCGACGTTCCCCGTTGCGGATAGCGCGATCGAGTTCGACAAGAATGTACAGTTTCGCGGTTGAGGCAATGGAATAGAGACCATCCGGGTCGATCGCTGCCAGCGGAGCAACGTCGCGCTGATCAAGTCGTTGGACGATCAGGCCTTGCTTCCCCGGCAGCGCATCTATTGCGGCGACTACCTCCTCAATAGTCCCTTCGGCTGCCTCAAAACCGGTGATACGCAGACCAGAGATCAGGAAGGGATAATTGCCCTCAATATTGAGAATGGCTGTTGCAGTGGACTCAGAATAGGCAATTTTCAGCGTCGCCGTGGTGCGATTCAGAGTGGTTATGGAGAGGATTTGCTGCGGCGGCCCGTATTGGTCAGCCATTTGCCGGGTAAAGGCGCGAAACTGAACTGGCGGGACAGCGTTTAGGAAGTTGGCGTTGAGCACCTGCTCTTCAATTGGCTCGCCGCGCAGGAGACGAAGCACATCATTTGCGCGCTGGGTCAAGGCATTGACCGAGGTGGCATCCTGAACCGCTTGTTGCGCCAATACCGGCGGGTTGTGGGATAAGGTGAGGGCCACCATCAGTGCCAGGCTGATGCGCCATAGCATTATGACGCGATCAGGCGTCGATCGCTTCACGGTCAACCTGTGCCGCATGGTCCTGAATAAACTGGAAGCGGTGTTCTGGATTGCGGCCCATCAGCCGGTCGATAAGGTCTTTGGTGCTGGCGCGATCCTCATATTCGCGCGGCAGTTCGATGCGCAGCAAGGTGCGCGTGGCCGGGTCCATTGTGGTTTCACGCAGCTGTGCTGGGTTCATCTCGCCAAGACCTTTGAAGCGGCTGACCTCAACCTTTTTTCCCTTGAACAATGTTGCTTCCAGCTCCTCGCGTTGTGCCTCATCCTTGGCATAGGCGCTGGTCCCGCCTGATGAGAGGCGGAACAACGGCGGTTGCGCTAGAAACACATGGCCATTCTTCACCACATCGGTCATTTCCTGAAAGAATAGCGTCATCAGCAAGGTGGCGATATGCGCGCCGTCCACATCGGCATCGGTCATGATAATGATCCGGTCATAGCGCAGATCAGCGGCATTACAGTCCTTGCCGGTGCCACAGCCAAGCGCTTGAATCAGGTCGGCAATTTCCTGATTGGCCAGGATTTTCGCCTTGGTCGCGGAGGCAACATTGAGGATTTTGCCACGTATCGGCAGGATCGCCTGAGTATCGCGATTGCGCGCCTGTTTGCCCGAGCCGCTGGCGCTGTCACCCTCAACGATAAACAATTCGGTCGGCTCATCGCCCTTGCCGGTGCAATCGATGAGCTTG
Organism: Pseudomonadota bacterium; assembly: GCA_038748365.1. Taxonomy (GTDB): domain Bacteria; phylum Pseudomonadota; class Alphaproteobacteria; order Sphingomonadales; family Sphingomonadaceae; genus Alterisphingorhabdus. The sequence goes on along the minus strand of JBCDIZ010000018.1, from coordinate 15,499 downwards.
CCGGGCAGGCGCAGCTTGCGCGATGATGTCGCGGTTTTGCGCTTGATATCGCGTTCCGCCTTGCGCTTGAGACGCTCCTCCATCCGCTCCATGACCAGACCGAGCAGCGCCTTGCCGCGATCCATATTGTCGGAGAGGAAATGGTCAAAATGGTCGCGCACCGCATTTTCAACCAGTTTGGCCGCATTGGCCGAGGTTAGCCGGTCCTTGGTCTGGCTCTGAAATTGCGGATCGCGGATAAATACCGAGAGCATCAGCTCCGCACCCGACATCATGTCATCGGCGACCAGTCCGCCGGCCTTTTTAATACCCACCAGCTCGCCAAAACTGCGCATGCCTTTAAGAAGCGCAGCACGTAGGCCATTTTCATGCGTGCCGCCATCCGGTGTAGGGATGGTGTTGCAATACCAGCTATGGCTGCCATCGCTGTAGAGCGGCCAGCCCACGGCCCATTCGACACGGCCTTCACCATCGGGAAAGTCCTGACGGCCATGGAAGAATTCCGCTGTCGCACATTCGCGGCTGCCCAGTTGCTCGCGTAGATGATCGGCGAGACCACCGGGGAAACGGAAGGTGGCTTCTTCAGGAACTTCCTCGCCTGCAAGCGCCGCCGCGCATTTCCAGCGAATTTCCACCCCGGCAAAGAGATAGGCTTTAGAGCGCGCTAGTTTGAACAACCGCTTGGGTTTGAACAGCGCTTTTTCACCAAAAATCTCGCTATCGGGAACAAAACTGATGGTGGTACCGCGACGATTGGGTGCGCCGCCTGCTTTGGTCAGCGGGCTTTGTGGTAACCCGCGCGAATAGTCCTGCACATGCAGCACCTTGTCGCGCGCCACCTCGACCCGCATTTCCGATGAGAGCGCATTGACCACCGATACACCGACGCCATGCAGACCGCCGCTGGTGGCATAGGCCTTGTCGCTGAACTTGCCGCCAGAATGCAGTGTTGTGAGGATGACTTCCAGCGCTGACTTGTCGGGAAACTTTGGATGAGGGTCGACCGGAATACCGCGTCCATTATCGGCGATCGTCAGGCGGTTGCCTTCGTCCAGTGTGATCTCGATACGGCTCGCATGGCCAGCCACGGCCTCATCCATGCTGTTGTCGATAACCTCGGCAGCGAGATGGTGCAGCGCGCGCTCATCAATGCCGCCAATATACATGCCCGGCCGCTTGCGCACTGGCTCCAGACCTTCGAGCACCTCAATGGTGGAAGCATCATAATCGCTGGACTGGGACGGCTTTGGCTCTGCGCCTTCAAAGAGATCGTCGCTCATATAACAGCAATAGCTGGCCACTGGACTCAGGCAAGAGAATAGAGGCTGTTCTCCACATTTTGAGGCGCGAATACTGTCAGCTACTCATAAAAGAATTGCCTAATGTAACATTTTGTCAGCTTGGCCCGAATGACGAGCGAGAAAACCATTTCCTCAGGAGGCCGGCGTGACACATCTTAAGAAACTGATGATATCTATTGCGGCAGGAGCGACTGCTATTGCAGTGTCGCACCAGGCAATTGCCCAATTTGGCTCTGCGCCGATAGAACGCTTTGCTGAGCATAATGAATCCGGGCAAGATGTTATCGGCTATGACAGCATGGATACTGTTCTTGAGGCGTTTGTCGTCGAGAATAAAGGCCGTCATGTGGTGCGCTATGGTATCGTCAAAGGGCAGGGGCAGCGCATAATTGAAGAACTGGTCACCGGCTTTGAAGGCATACCTGTCGAGCGGCTGAATCGCGATGAACAGCTCGCCTATTGGCTCAATCTGCGCACATTGATGGTGCTACACTCAACCAGCGGTGTCTATCCTTCGGCCAAGCCAAAACTGCTTCTTGCGAGCAATAGCGGTTTTCTCAATACCCCGCTGATTACGGTCTCTGGTCAGGATTTGTCGATCAAGGACGTCGATAATATCTTGCTTACTCACTGGAAAGACGAGCCAAATCTTGTCTTTGGCCTAGTGGTTCCGGCTGCTGGTAGCCCGGATATTCCAATGAAAGCCTTCAGGGGCGAAGAAGTGCATCAGCAACTGGAAGACGCAGCGCGGAAATTCGTTAACCGCAAAGATGTTGTGAAGGCCAAAAAGTCCAAAGTGACCGTATCCGAATTTCTTGTATGGCATCAGGATCACTTTGGCGGCGAGGCGCAAATGCTTGCGCATGTGCGAACACTGGCGGCGCCAAAACTGGCGGGCAAATGGGATGAAATGGCAAGTGTTCAAAGCCGCTTTGACTGGAAGTTGAACGTGCTTGCCGAGCGCAGCCTCTCATCTGGTAACAATAATCGTGGCTTTAATGGCGGGCGGCCTGGCGGTTTTGGCGGGGGCTTTGGCGGCGGGGGTGGAGGTTTTGGCGGCGGTTCCTGATCACGGCTGAACCACAACAATGCCGCGCCGGTTAGTAATTTCGTTTGGTGTCGGTGCCGCAATCAGCCTGGTTTTCGCAGTAGCTATTGCCGCTTTGGCACCGCAATTTGCCTGGGATATATTGCTTGGCGACCGACCAATCATGCTTTTTGGTACGATTCTGGTAATCGCTAGCTTGGCATTTACGGGCTGGTTCTTTGGTGTTCGTCGCCATTTTAGCGAGACATCTGCAAAGCCTGCTCATTATAGGATCGCACTATCCATATTTGTTATCGGCATGGTGGCGAGACTGTTACTGTTGCATGGCCCGCCAATATTGGAAGATGATCATTATCGCTATTTGTGGGATGGCGCGGTCACTGCCGAGGGTCTTAATCCCTATTCGCATCCTCCTGCCGACTTTGCCACAGCCCCGGAGGTTGAAGCACTTACCCAGTCTCTGAATGTCAAGGCTGAGCCTTTGCCCAAAGGTTATGAGACGCTGGCTGTAGCGGGCAATACAACACTATTACGGGTAAATAATCCCCATATCGCAACGATTTATCCACCGCCGGTCCAAGCCGCTTTTGCATCGGCCTATCGTTTGTCACCATTTTCTCTGACGGCTTGGAGGCTTGTCCTTCTCGGCTTTGAAATCCTGACCTTTAGCTTCCTTTATCTTGCTTTGCGGGCAGAGGGGCAGGGGCCATTCGCACTTACTCTTTATTGGTGGCACCCGCTTGTGCTGAAGGAATTTGCGAATAGCGGCCATATGGATGCGATGCTGATCGCGGCATTGGCAGTGATATTGTGGCTATTTGTAAGCGGGCGTCAAAGGCTTACTGTTATCGTCATAGGCGTTGCCTCGGCCATCAAATTCTGGCCTGCGATGCTGTTGCCAATGCTGTTTCAGCGTTCACGGATTTTCTGGATTCTGGCCATAACTGGCGGCGCTACAGCCCTCGCTCTCCTTTTGCCGCAATTGCTTGCATTAGACAGTGAAGCGGGGTTGGTCCGTTATACGGCAGATTGGCAGCGTAATGCGCTGCTTTTTCCTGTTCTTAAACATGCTGTGAGCTGGACCGGGGAGGGTGCGGGCCAGTTAGCGCGATTTTCTGTAGCGATACTATTGCTCGGTATAGTCTTTACCATCTGGGACTCTCGGCTCTCGCATCGCCTTGGCACAATTATAGGCCAATCCAATGCGCAATGGCTTGAGGACCCGATTGTCAGATCTGCTGTGCTGGTCCTGCTGCTGTGCCTTTTCTCGCCAACAGGCTATCCTTGGTATGCTCTGTGGCTTCTGCCTTTTGCTGTATTGCGGCCAAAATTGTTGCTGGCGGTGCTGCCAGCATGCGCCGGTTTTTACTATTTTGATTTCCTGATTCAGGCAGAATTGGTTTCGCCAAGCTGGGCGATAATCCCCGCACTTCTTTCAGCAGGTCCAGCGATAATGGTGCTGCTCTTTTCCCTTTTCTTTCACAAAAATTCTCAGGAAGCTGCTTATGGCCTGGTCAGTCGGTAAGACGGCGCGGCGCTGCGTTGTCATCATTCCCGCGCGTGATGAAGCGCCTGCGCTCGCCCAACTGCTGCCGGACATACCGTCATGGATTGATCATGTGATTGTCGCCAATAATGGCTCCACGGATGATACCGCAGAGATTGCCGCTGATATGGGCGCAATCGTTGTTGATGTTCCAGAGGCAGGCTATGGGCGCGCCTGTCTGGCTGGTATCGCCATCGCTGAGACATTATCGGCCGATATCATCATATTCATGGATGGCGACCGCAGCGATGTACCTGAGCAGATGACACGTCTAGTTGAACCCATTGCGGAAGACCGGCTGGATATGGTTATTGGGTCGCGCATATTGGGCCATTGTGAGCCCGGGGCGCTGACGCCGCAGCAATATTTTGGCAACCGCCTAGCGTGCGGGCTGATGCAACTATACTGGAGCCATCACTATAGCGACCTTGGCCCATTTCGGGCGATCCGGGCTGATGCTCTGGCGTTCCTAAAGATGCGTGAACAGACCTTTGGCTGGACCGTGGAAATGCAGCTTCGCGCTCTGCAATGTGGTTTGCGTGTCGGTGAAGCGCCCGTAGATTATCGCCAGCGCATCGGACAATCGAAGATATCCGGCACTGTGCGCGGCGTTGTTCTTGCCGGATATCATATCCTCAAGACGATTATGGTTGCCGCTTGGCGCGATCGAAAGCGCGACAACACATTTATTGCGGATGGCGCTTCAGAAGAGAGCAAGGCGATCGCGGAGCCTGTAAAGTGACCCGCTTATTTGATTACATTGAGTGACCAGTCATAATCATAGCTATCAATCTTGGTTCGTCCTTTCAGCTTGGTGAGTGTGGCACTATTGGCATAACGCCGCGCATGGCGCAGCACAGACGCTGAATTTTTGCCCCAGTCGGACTGGTACCAGTTAAAAATCGAAGACGCATGAAGCTTGCCGCCGCGAATACTGAAGGCACGTCGGGAATTAATAAAGTCTCGTGCTGCGGCATTCAGCATCGCATTAAGACGCGCTGCAGTATACGGCGTCTTGGCAAGGTTCGGACAGCCAAGCGAAGCACAATTCACTGCATAATGAATGCGCACATCTTTCCAGATCGGGCGCAATATACGGTGCTCAATATCATTGAGCGAAATGGCAGTGCCGCGCACTTTCAGGACCTTGTCGTCCCATGGACCGAGCGTCAGATAGCTGCGGACGTTGCGGATAGAACTGACCGGATAATCCTCAATCACAAGATCAACCGTCTTGGCATTGTAGAGATTGATCCAATATGCCATTTGCTGCGTCTTGGTCAGACGATCAACGTTTATCGCCTCCATCTGCTTGATATAGCGGTTGAGCACGCCTTTATCCGCCGCGGAGACCCGGCCATAGCGAATGCGATTAATGCCATCCTTGCCGCGAACCATATTGCGCTTCAGGAAACCGGCATAGGCGCTGTGGTTAACGTTAATCGTTTTGGTTTTTGCGGATTTTGTCCATTTGGCCCAAAGGTTTTGCCGTGGTGGTCCAAATTGTGCGTTCGCAGACGGTATTGCTGCCATCGACAGGCTGAGAATCAGCAGGAACGAGACTATCCAGCGGCGCCAACTTGTCACGGAAAGCTTGGGGAAATTTTGCACGGACAGACCCTTTCAGCAGCTAATGATTACCTGCTGTCATTCGGTCGGTCTTGTGCAGAAGTTACGCCTAGTCAGATGACATAGGCATAACCTCTTTAGACATTAAGGATATTTGCTGTCGGAGCGGTTTACCGCACCCGCGGGCCACCAAAAGGCAGGGGTGGCGGCGGGCGGCGGGTGCCGCGCGGTAGCTGTGCCTGATAGGCGCGTCCACAATGCTCAACGCAATAGGGGAAGCCGGGATTAACCGGTGCACCGCAGAAATGAAAATCCGGTTCGCCTGGATGCCCGATCGGCCAGCGACAGATTTTCTCGTTCAGGTCGAGCAGGCTGGTTTTGTCGGCAATTTCCGGGCTTGGCTTGGCCGGAACCAGACGGCGAGGCGGGGCAGGGGGGATCGGAGCCTGCTGGTCACCCGGACCCTGGCGCAAAAAGCCGCCGGGGCCGACCGATACGATTTTCGGCGTAGCAGGTATGGCTTCTGATGGCAGCGGTTGAGATGGTGTTGCTTGTGAAGGTGCAGGCGGCTGGTGTGATGCAGCTTCGGTTTTGGGGGCCGCAGGTTTTGCCGCTGTGGTTTTTGCTGGCTTAGCCGTCTTTGTTTTGACCGCTGCCGGTTTAGCCGCTGTCTTGGTTTTCGGCTTAGCAGTTTTCTTCTTACCCGACTTTACCGGGGAAGGCCGTGACTTCAGGCCGAGACGATGTGCCTTACCGATGACCGCATTGCGGCTGACACCGCCAAGCTCTTCGGCAATCTGGCTCGCGGTATTGCCCTTTTCCCAAAGCGCTTTGAGCTTATCAATCCGTTCGTCCGTCCACGCCATAAACAAATATGCTTTCTAACTATAAACCCTTGCACCGATGCTGCGCCGCCGATAGGCGATGCGGACATGGCGCATCAACAAGAAATATTATCCGATCGTCCGGCAGGAGACCTTCCGCCTGCGTCCGATGCTAGTTCCATCCGCATAGCACCGCCGGGAGAGGCGCGTATCCGTTCGGTTAACTGGCAAGGATTATCTGCCCTTTATATGAAGGAGGTGCGCCGCTTCTTCAAGGTCAAGTTGCAGACGATCTGGGCACCGGCGATCACAACCCTGCTTTTTCTGGTAATCTTCACCGTTGCGCTGGGCAGGGAAGGGCGGATGGTACTCGGCGTGCCCTTTTCCAGCTTTATCGCGCCCGGCCTGATCGTCATGGCGATGATGCAAAATGCCTTTGCCAATGCCAGCTTCTCGCTACTCGGCGGCAAATTGCAGGGCACGATTATCGATTATCTGATGCCGCCGCTATCGGTTGGCGAGGTTCTCGCCGCGTTAGTGGGCGGAGCAATGACCCGCGCGATTCTGGTCGGTGCCACGGTATGGCTGGCGATGTTCCTCTGGCCGACAGTTACCGTTTCACTGCAGCATCCCTGGGCACTATTGTTTTTCGGCCTGATGGGGGCGCTTATGCTGTCCTTTATGGGCGTGATGACCTCGATCTGGGCTGAGAAGTTCGATCATAGCGCAGCGATCACCAACTTTGTCGTCGCACCCCTCTCGCTGCTTTCGGGTACCTTTTACGTGATCGACAATCTCGCGCCTGCCTTTCAGGCGGTGAGCAGGGCCAATCCCTTCTTCTATGTCATTTCCGGCTTTCGCTATGGCTTTATTGGCAAAAGTGATGCTTCACTGACCATAGGCATAATATTGCTGATAGTGGTCAATATTGCTCTGGGCAGCCTGTGCTATATGCTGTTGCGCTCAGGTTGGAAGATTAAAAGCTGATAGTCCCTAGTGGCGGGTGCGCAGCTTGTAACGACCGTCCTCTAGTCGTGAGAATAGTGCGGCAATCTCTGGATGATCGACCGGTTCGCCATCATCATCGGGAAGCAGGTTTTGCTGGCTGACATAGGCGACATAGCTGCCATCGGGATTCTCCGCGAAGAGATGATAAAAGGGCTGATCTTTGGCCGGACGGATTTCCTGCGGAATCGCCTCATACCATTCCTCGCTATTGGCGAAGACAGGATCGACATCATAAATCACGCCGCGAAAATCAAACACCCGATGGCGCACCACATCGCCAATGGCGAATTTCGTAGAGCGAACAGCAGGCATAGCGATAATCGTATCGCGGCTAAGAGGAGTCTCGCGTTCTGTGGACATATTTTCAATTTAGGCTTTTTACCGCCCGGTGCAAGTATCGGCACGAAAGCATAAACAATGATTTCAGCGATAACGGTTTATCGGGCTTACAGGCTTTGCCCCTTGGCAAGCCACGCCGCATCCGCTAATGCGCCGCTTCGCCGGGCCAAATGACCACATTCTAGCGGCCCGATAGCGACTTGCGGAGAGGTGCCGGAGTGGTCGAACGGGGCGGTCTCGAAAACCGTTGTGGGCGCAAGCCTACCCAGGGTTCGAATCCCTGTCTCTCCGCCATTTTTAATTCGCGCTGGTGATATTGCTCAAAGCCTTGAAAATGCTGGAGGTTTGCGGGGTTCGAAACCCCTCATTCCGCTTATAGGTCAGAGGCGCATCAAAAGCCAATTTCAGCAGTGTTTTGCGGCTTGCCAATGAGCCATTTTCCCAGTGTTTCTGGGGGTTTGCGAGGAATGCCAAAGCGAGTTCGAACATTTCGTTGAATGTGTGCCTAGGCTTGGCAAGTGTTGCCGCTTTTTCGCTAAGTACCAGCTTTTCGCGTTCAAGCTTGTCGATCTTCGCTTCAAAGCTGGTGATGACACGATCATTAGATAGTTTGACAATATTATCGAGTAAGGCATTGATCTGCTTATCTATACCGGTGATCTTTCTGTTCAGTTGCATCTTCATCGCACCGACCTGTTTAGCTTGCGCATCCCAGACCTTGGCAAAGATGGTCTGGAACAAGCCAAGGCTTGGCTGTGAGGGGGTTAAGCCCTCCAAAACGCCATCAAAGCTACTATGGACCTCATCACGCCGAACAGATTTCCCGCAGCTCACACAGCCCTTTGTTTTGCACTTATAGTAGGCATACTTTTTGCCGGTCTTTGAAGTAGACCAATTTCCTGTGTAGGGACGCCCACAATCGCCACAGTTGAGCGCGCCGCGCAACGGGAAGTCTGCACTGATATCGGGCCTTGCTGCTGCATAGGCTTTACCCTTGAGGCGTTCTTGTATCTTCTCAAAGGTTGCAAAGCTGACCAGCCCTTCATGTTTGCCGGGTCGCAGCGAGACACCCTATTCAGGCCGCTCGACCATGCCGCCATAAATGATGCGAGTCAGAATCCGGTTCACCGTCTCATTGGTGACGGTGCCATGCCGTGTTTTGGGGAAGTCAGGCTGGCTTTCGAGAAAGCGCTTCACATCGGCTTGAGAAGCGTAAACGCCGCTAGCATAGCCTTGGAGTGCTTCTTGGATGATAGAGGCCATCGGCTCATCACGTACGAGCACTTTGCCCTCACCGGGCTTGGGCACACTTTTATAGCCCCAAGGCGCGTAAAAGGGATAATAACCGTTCCTGATCCGTGCTTCCATCCGGTTGCGTGTCTGCTCGGCATTTTTGACCCGCGCATGCTGCAAGACGGAGGCAAGCATATGCTCGATTAATTGGCTGTCGCTATCCTCGCCAAATTCGATGGACGGACTCTCCAGCACGCCACCTGCATTAGCAATGGCGGCCCGCAGCGCCAGATGCGCTTCTAGCCCTCGCGCCAGTCGAGAAATATCGTCAATGATGACCCGTATATTATCTTTGCGGTGCTTGCGCAGGAAGGCGAGCAGCTTCTTCATCTCCGGCCTGTCTACCAGCGATCCAGAAACCGCTTTGTCTGGAAATACCTGGACAATGTCATAGCCCTTGAACTTGGCATACTCCGCGCAGCGTGCCGCCTGACTTTCCGCACCATGGCCTTTTTTGACCTGAGCAGCGGAAGATACCCGCACATAGGCGACAGCTTTGGTTTTGGATACGGTCTTAGATGTCATTGTGTACCTGCATCTTCGAATGGGGTTTTATCATCGTTATCATATTGTAATTGTACCATATTTTCACTCTGCGATGCGAGAAAAACATCGCATAAATGGCGGTTTTTCGGGGATTTTTGTGCATCTTGCGCAAGCTGGACCGGGTGCAGACCAAAGCCCATTTTCACAAAGTGCATGGCCACATTCCAATAGGTTTCAATCAGGGTTTTGGCTTGATCGTCACTCAGGCCCATGTCGCGGGTAAGGGCGAGCAGTTCGAGAAAATCAATCTCCAAAACAGGTGCAAGCGCGGTCCCCTGTTCTATGTCATCCGGGGTCAGGTGGTTCATTGGTGCACCCTCCTTTCTGCCGCATCATTGAGCGGGGGTAGTGTTGTCTGTTGTTTTTTGCGCAGGCGACAAGTCCAGCGCCAAAACAATCAGTGTCTGTCAAAATTCCTGATCCGTGAAGGAATATATTCCTAATATCATACACCAGTGTGCAATTTGGGGGATAAGGCGAAATTATGCTGCAAAACGGGGGAAGTAGGACAGAACAAAAGTAATACAAAATGCCAATCCGGTTTTGACAGCCTCTTGCAAATTTGGGATCATGGACTGTGACAGTTCGCATCCCGATAACCAAAGAAATTCGCAACCACCTAATCGCTGAGCGCTAGCGCACAAGTCTATCGCAAAAGCCTTTGCTGGAAAACGCTGATAATGTGCCAGAAGGCTTAAATGCGGCGATGATCGGCTATTGGCTGAGCGGAAAGATTAGAACAGCAAAGCCTGCGCATCTGGACTTCGTAGTGGAAGAATGGTCGGGTCTGCCGGATAAGCCACTTCCCGGTAAGAGCAATCGATTGCCGCGTATCAAGCTTACGAAAGACCGCCTTGAGGCACTTGCAAAGGAAAGGAGGCGATCAGGCAAGGCAGCAAGAGCATTGCTGCGCGGTGCTAAGGATAAACCCCAAGGCCTTAATGCCGGGATTATTGCAAACTGGTTCCATGGGCCCACAAAAGCAGCGCGCACCGATCACTATGAATATGCGCTCACACTCTGGCGCAATGCGCCCGATAAAATTGATAAATCTGCACAGGCGCGAAAGAGAAAAGCAAAAGTGCAAGCCATGCGTGAAGCCAAGCCGCTTATTCCTGATAAGATATTGCAAAAACTACGCGCTGAGCGTGAACGAACGGGACAAGTTGGAACTCTGCTAAAAGGCAGAAATGATATACCAAAGGGGTTGAGCGCCAATATGATCTCTGCATGGCTTTCACGCGCTTCAAAAAGCGCATACCCCAAGCACATAGACTATGTTCTGGAACGCTATGCCGAGGCGGATTCCGTCATTGCCATTACCGATAGGTTGATTGCACAGATCGAAAGAGCATCGGCCCATGCAGGCGGCCATAAAAAAATACTCGCGATGCTACAAAATCCACCTGCAACTCTCACGGCTGCCAAATTATCGCGGATCGTCAATCGTTATGATGATGGCATCGCTGAACCGCTCGCGCTTTACCTCATATCTGAGTGCGAGAATATACTGAAAAGCCAATCAGATAACGAAGAATAGATAGATCGCATTTGATACAAATTTTACGTAAAATTTAGTGCCCATTAATTCATCCTGTTTTATAATAGAAGCAATAATAAGTCCGCAAAGGACATGGATTAAATGGAGAATAATGGAAAAATTGTTGCGACAGCAAACCAGAGCATTGATTTAAAGAACCAGTTTGCGAGCAGCGCATCGGAAGGGTTCGACTTTTCAACTATTCATAACAGGGCCAATGTACAAAATGCCGTAGCAAATGCGCCAGAAGGTTCCGTCTCGGGGCTGGCGGGCGCAGGCATGGCCGATCAGCGCGGCGATATTGATCCTAAAACAGGTAGGCCTCGTAAAGACAATGGGTTTGATGCAGCAACATTAGACCTTATCACCGATATGCAGCGCGAATGGGATAAGCGCATGCAGGATATCTTTGATGATCTTGATCGACATGTCGATCAACTCGAAACGCTAAACGAAATCCGCAGAAGAATCAGGGATGGGAAGCTCGATAGAGATGATCCGACAACCCAAGCCATGCTCTACAGTGTCGGACTTGATCCGAGCGACGATCTGAATGAAATCTACCGCCAGGCCAATATTCAGGCGCAGGGCTTTGAAGCGGAAATTCAGAACGATATTGACCGCGCAAATGCGCAAATCGAACAAGGCCGTGACGATGGTTTGGATACAAACGCGGCCGAAGATCGCTGGTCGGGACTGCAAAACGCTGCGCATCAAGCACTTGAAGAATCTCAAGCCTTAACGCAAGGTAAGGAAGCAAATACATTGCTAGAAACAACGATAGACCCTAACGCGGCTCCCGGTTTTTGATTTACAGTCTGGCGGCAAGATCGGCTTCGGCCGCGCGGCGACGGAACTCTCGTTCGTCCGCAATACCCTGATTGACGAACGCTCTGGCCTGTGAGGGTGGAGCGGCTACATCACCAGATATAGGATTTTGGATCGGACGGCCATTCTGTAGCCCGGCAATCGAATAGCCCGCATCAGTGCTATTTCTTTCCATAATGATAACAACGCGAGACTTATCATAGCCCGTTTGTTCCATGACATAAGAGCGAATGGTTTCGCCATAGCGCTGGGCGGTTTCAACCGGAACAAGCCGCCCTATAGTGATGTTAAACGCAAATTCCCGCGCATTGATAGAGGCTCGCCTGAGGTCACCGAGAGTAGCAGGGCGCTCACGAATTACGATATCACTCTCAAAGGCGGCATTGGTTTGCTGTAAAGTCGTCTCGGCATCATTTGGTGCGCCCTCATCATTCGCCGCAACCGGGCTGGCAGCAAGCGCCAGAGCAGCAGCCAGCGCGGGCGCTGTGCCTATTGATCGTACCTTGTCTGTAAATGTTTGCAATAATGTCATGGGTTAAACCCCTTATTATTTGCCAATAAATTATCATTATCTTGCGTATATTGCAACAAAAATGAAATACATGAATATTGACATTTAATAATGATTTTATTCATGCGCGTTTGGCGCAATCTATTCATAATATGATGAGATTAACTATTCTGGCCCGGCGCATCATTGGAGCGAGAAGATAACGAGGATCAGGGCAATGCCGGACAGGGCAACCACCCCGCCACCTGCACCGGGCCCTGTATTGGCAATGCCCCAGCCGATAATGCCGCCGAAGAAACCTGTGAGGAGCGGTACTTCGGTTATCTCAAAACGCGCATCAATAGCGCTGACTGCCAGTGCGCTGAAAATAAAAGCGGCTACGCCTAAGGTTTTCACCCAGCCAAAACCGACATTGCTACTATCTGCCATATGAATCTCCCTGTTCGGACAGATCAGTCATGGCAAAATGCAACGTTATTCACAAAAATGTTGTAGGGCTTTCTATAGATTTCATTGACTTAGATGGTGTGCGCCTGATTTCCTATGATTAAAGCAATCGCCAATATTGGCGCGATTGCAGACTTTCTCACTCAACTCGTCGCAACAGACTTGTGAAGAGTGTTGCGGGGTAAAAACGGAGTGCAAAATGACCTATCAGCAATCTATCGACTGGCAGATTTTTGATGAAACGGGACAGCGCAAATATGTCTCGGAGGCCGAGCGTATGTGCTTTCTGGCGGCAGCCGATCACGAGCCGCCCAGGATCAGGGCGCTATGCTACTTGCTTGCCTATACGGGCTGTCGCGTATCGGAAGCCTTATCCCTTAAGCGTTTCCATATCGACCAAGAGCGCCGAGTGATTACCTTCCAGACTTTGAAGCGCCGCAAGCTAGTATTTCGCTGCGTGCCTGTGCCGAAGACGATCACAGACATCATCCTGGCCATTAAAACATCAGGTCAAAGCGTGCTTTGGGCCATCCACCGCAGCATCGCATGGCGGTGGATTAAGCGCGTCATGAACGCTGCTCAGATCACCGGGCCGATGGCAACCTGTAAGGGCTTGCGGCATGGCTTTGGGATATGGGCGGCAACTCGTTCTGTGCCACCCAATCTTATTCAACGCTGGATGGGCCATGCATCATCCACAACGACTGCGATCTATCTCAATGCTGTTGGTAGCGAGGAACGCCTCTTTGCCCGGCGCATGTGGGAACCAGCAAATGACCAGTTGAGATTAGCCGCATGAGTGATGATCAGGACATAGAAGACAGACCCGGCTTTGCTGAGACACCAAGCAAGGAAGAATGGCTCGGTCTCCTGCGCGATTTATCCTCTGACCTTGCCGCAATGGAACTGCGGATACATCAGATCAAATCGCAGGACCTGTCGGAGTTGGAGGAGAAAGCATACAATATGCGCGAACGCATGGCGATCATTCTCAACCGTCTAGATAAGTGATGGCTGAGTGACATTGCGTTATGCTCTTGGCAGGATGCGTAATCGATGCATACCCTGGTGCATAAAAGAAGCAGAATTGGCATTTTTGAACTACGCAAGCTGTGTAAGCGCATGCGCTTACGGCTTGGCTCGCTGCACTGCGTTTGCTTCGGCAGAGGGGCTGCTGCGCCCCCTGTTGCATACCCCGGCTATATGGCGTTGTTAGGCTGTTTTATGCATTATTTCGAGGATCAGCCTATTGTATTACTGTATTGGTTTGCCCTCATATGAGAGGCTTTGACTATAATATTAGTTGTATTTTGGGTGATAATAATTTCGTATTATCCACTTTTTTGTTGCAGAAGCAAGTTAAGTCACATTAGCTTGCGTTTGTATTGATTCTATTGGGGGCGTTTCATGAGGGTGCGATACTGGCTTGGGACATCTGCACTCTTCACTCTTCTTCCCAGTCTGGCTCTTGCAGGCGAAACCACCCTTTATCGTTATGATTCATTAGGTCGGCTTGTCGAGGTTACGCAGTCAGGCTCGATCAATAATGGTGTGAATACCGATATTGATTATGATGCTGCTGGTAATCGCACCAACTACGAAGTTACGGGCTCTAACGGCGCTGGTTCCGATGGCGGCGTTACCGGCGGCGTTGGTGATGGCAGTGGCACAGGTGGCACGCCAACGCCAACAGAGACACCGCCATCATTTTCTGTGAATGATACTGGCGGCACAGAAGGTCAGAATATGGTCTTCACCATCACCAAGACCGGCTCTGTACAAAATAGCTATACTGTCAGTTGGTTTACCAGCAATGGCTCGGCATTAAGCGGATCGGACTATACGGCGGTCACTGGCTCGCACACCTTTACCGCAGCACAGACGAGCATACAGGTAAGTGTTCCGACAGTTGATGACAGTGCAGTAGAACAATCCGAAGCCTTCTACCTCAACCTCAATGGCACCAGCGGTGGAGCAACCATTAGTGATGCACAAGGCGCGGCGATAATCTCAGACAATGATACGCCGACAAACCAGCCACCCACAGCCAATAATGATACTGTCCAGGTAAATTGCGGCAATGGTTTTGCCTATCCGCTCAACAATGACACTGACCCGGAAGGGCATTCACTGACAATTATCAGCGCTACCGTTACAACAGGGTCTCTTACCGCTCAGCTCATTGCTGGCAGCACTATCTGGATCAGCAATGCCAGTGCTGGTGGGGCTATCAGCTATGTCGTGCGCGATGCACCTGGAGCAACCGATACAGCAACTATATTTGTCAATAATTCATGCAGTGGCGGTGGCGGGCCATTCCCGTTCTAATATTTTCTGAAACGACGGTGAAACGATAGAAAGTGAACAGCATGACGGGCATATCATCAAGAGTTTCTGGCGCTCTGATTTGCACTTTTGCATTGGGCTTGATGACTTTCCCACAAGCTACGTCAGCACAGACCTTCCCGGGTGGTGGTGATCCCGGAGGCGGGGGCGGTAGCAGTGGGGGCAACACCTCTCCTCCAACCGAGCAATTGGCGGTCTCTCCAACCGGTGTAGATATTCGCTCTGGGCGCTATGCGTATAGCGCGACCGATTTGCAAATTGGCGGCCTTTCATTGACGCGAACGCTGGCAAGCAATGCGCGGGATCATATCAATCCTTTCGGCAATTTATCGCACAATTGGGATATTTTCATA
>JBCDIZ010000017.1:0-39036 GCA_038748365.1 Pseudomonadota bacterium | reverse complement strand
GGCAGCCAGGCTTCAAAGGTCTGATCAAAGTTGATGTCCAGCAAGGGTTGGCCACCGCTGCGATCCTTATCATCGCGTTGATAGCGAAGGCCAGTGGTGAGCGTCAGCCGCTCGGTCAAAGGGATATCGATTTCGCCAAATATGCCCAGGCTGGTGGCATTACCATCGAGCAGTACTTCGAATACATCGGGAACGATGACGAGATCGGCATCTTGCCAGGAACGCAGATAATAGACCCCAAACAGTCCGCTCAGTCTGGAATTGGGATCATCATAATCAATGTAGAATTTATTGACCAACTCCTCCGTAAACAAACCGGCACTGCCGGGTACAGAGTCCAGCCGAACAGAGGTGTTGTCAGTATACACCGTTGAGTTGCGCAGCTGGAAAGCGTCGGAAAGCTGATATTTGAGATCGAGCGTACCGGCATAGACTTCATTGGTGAAAATTGAAAAAAGCGGGTTGTTGATCTGTCTGCCTCCAGAGCGGGCGTTATCAACAAGCTCTGTTTGCGGGCGACGCGTGTCAAAATAGTTGAAGGTCAGCTTGGCCTCCAGATCAGGGATAGCATCAGGGGTTAGAAGCAATTTGGCGCGGATATTGGTGGATGGAGATTCACGTGGATCAAAACCAAAATCGCCAAATGGATTGGTGGTATCGCCCCCGGCCAGAGGCAGCGCCAGATCAACAAAGCTGTCATGCTCGGTCACCTCGGCAGCAACACGAAACGCCAACTGGTCTTGTATGATGGGACCAGATAGCACGCCAGCATAGTTCTTCGTGTCAAAATTCCCGACAACAACCCGGCCTGCTGCCTCATAATATTGGGTGGGATCATTGGTTTCGATGTAAAATGCCCCGGCCACCGCGTTGCGCCCACGATTGGTAGTCTGTGGGCCAACAAACACCTCGATCTGCTTGATGTCCCAGGTGCCGGTGCTGCCAAAAGCAAGCTCGGTGAGATTGGCTTCACGTCCATCGATTTCCAGAGTCGTGCGCCCGCGTGCGCCGCCAACGAAGATACCGGAACCGCCAATCGCACCGCTGGAATCGCTGCCGCGAACTGTAGGTCCATCATTGTTCACCGCATTAAACTGGACGCCAGGCGTTGCCTCCAGCACTGAACGCAGGCTTTGCGGACCGGCCCGCTTTGCCAGATCGTCTTCCGTGGTGACTGACACGCTGGAGGCGGTTTCCTGCAAGGAGCGTGCCCGACCTTCACCGCGCACGATTATCAAATTCTGACCCTCATTGCTGCTGGTGTCACCCGGAGTAATGATGAAACCGCCATTGTCCGCGATGCGATAGGTGAGACCGGACCCGGCCAGTACACGTTGCAGCGCCTGGTCAACTGTCATAACTCCCGAAAGGGCCGGAGCTGTCTTGCCTTGCGTCAAGGCGTCCGGAGCTGTGATCGAAACGCCGAATTTGCGGCCAATCGCCACCAGCGCTTCTTCCAATGGCTGTGCTTCTACAGCAATTGGTTGCGCGCTTTCGGTTTGAGCCTGTGCCGGGCAGGACATCGCCGCCATGGCTATGCTGGAAATAGCAGTAAGCATTAGCAATCCCGGATATGCCCGCTTGCCTGTGTACGTTTTCATATGTTCCCCCAAAGCAATTGCGACTGAAACTCAGTTGCGTTCAGTGTGGAGATGCCTTCACGGACAAAAGTGACACAATGGATCGAAATTTTTTTTAGGATCGATCAGTCCGGGCCACTTTATTGTGGTTCAATGCGATGTATCTGACCCGATATGACGACTTTTACGGGCAAGGCTGCAGCGACATTATCGAGCAGAATTTCCGGTTCATTAGCGGCAAAAGTACCTGAGAGCCGTAAACTGCTCACCGATTCATCAACCTCGACCGGGAAGGGCGCATAGCGATTAAGATCGGATACCACTTCGCCCAATGTTGCACGCACATAGACCAGTTGCCCGCTACGCCAGGCGCCTATATCCGCTTGCGCAATTCTTGTTTTGCCCGTGTTGACCTGCATGGGAGCGAATGACAGTTTTTCGCCTGCAGACAGTGATATGGTTTGTTGCAAGCCGTTGCCAGATTGCTGCGGTTGCGGCGCTGCAGGGCTTTTTGTGCTGCTCGACGACCTACCGCGCGGCCCGGTTACCCGCACACTTCCTTCGGCAACAGATATCTGCACTGTTTCGTCGCGCCGCTGCACATCGAATTTGGTTCCGGTGACCTCAATCCGAGTGTCACCTGCCCACACGATAAAGGGGCGCTCCGGATCCTTTACTACATCGAAAAACGCGGTCCCCTCGCCAAGACGCACTTCGCGCGTGTCTGGCCCATAGGCAATTTCCGTCTGCGACAAAGCGCCGAGCGTTATGGTGCTACCGTCTTTGAGAGCGATTTCCTCTATGGTGCCCGGCTCTGTCTGATAGACCAGCTTCTGGCTAACCAGTGCGTCACGAGGCGCCTGTTCTAAAAGTGACGGGGCAAACAACACTACCGCGAACGCAGCGCATGCCGCTACCAGACCTCCTGCAAATAGTCGCTGCCAATGCGCTTGCGCCAGCTCCCATAAGGTCGGAGAAGTCGAGAATACCCGCACTTGCTGTGTCTCGGCCAAGGGATCAAGAGCAGCATCATATTCGATCTGGCCCAGCGCTTCCCAGAGAATTTCCGCTTCGGCAAAGGCCGCTGCATGATTGGGGTCCTCGGCGATCCATTGTTCAAATTCGGCCCGCGCGCTTTCTGGCATTTCGCCATCAGCAAAGCGCGTACGCCAAAGATGAGCGGTGGTGCGGATTTGTTCCAATGCGTTGGTCATTCTGCTGCCTCCGCTGGGCTGAGCGCTGCCGCGATTGCGCTGGTAGCCTTGGCAATATGCCGAACGGCTGCAGTACGGCTGACACCACAGCGTTGCCCGGCCTCTGCCGGCGTTAATCCGTGCACTCGGGCAAGCATAAAAATCTGGCGACGGCGTTCTGGCATGCGCGAAAGCGTCTCCATGACAAGCGAAAGCTGATCTTTTGCTATTAAGATGCGTTCAGGCTCGAAAGTGTCACCCTGTTCGCCAAAAAAACGCATCTCTATTTCGGAGGCATTGGCGTTGCGTACGGCCTGGCGGCGCTTCTCGAGCAGAATGATATTGCGCGCCGCGACCCATATATAGTTTTCCGGATCGCTGATATCGGTCAGGGTTTCACGCCGTCCGAGCTTTTCAAATGCCGCCTGTGCGACATCTTCCGGATCCGGCGGACCAGCGCCATAGCTGCGCCGCAGTCCGTTAACTAGCTTGTTAAAATAGCGCTGATACAGTTTCTGGAAATCGGCAGAATGCTGCTGGAGTGCAGGTTTGCCTGCCATCTTATTGTACGTACCTTTGCAGTTCGCCGGGGATACCAGAATTATAGAGCAACACAGTATGTAAAATCGCTAAAACGCAAAGCTAATATGCGCAATTGCGAAGTGTTTGCAAGAGCTGCGTATTTGCGCTTTCAGAAGATGTGATCATTGCAGGCATAGGCGTTTGCTGGGAAATAAAGCTGGAGTCGTTGTCGAATGCACAATCTGATGATTTGCGATAAAGCTATCATCTGAAAGTCTCTACGCCGAATGTCCTTCATCACTCGCTCAGCAGATGCTTTAGAATTTGCTCGTTTTGATCTCATCTTCGTTCATTACAGTCACTACAACGAGACTAAAACACTCTTCTATCCAATCACCTCAATCTGTCTCATGAACGCTGACGGGAGACAGCCACTATTCTTTGCGGCTTATAATCGGATATGAGCACAATTCATTCTCACATAGGATTTGTCCTGTTGATCGCGAAATAGCGGCCACAGACTGAGGTATATGGGGCCAAGCGGTCTTGGCTGGCATGTTGCTGGCAGGTGGGCCTGCGATATTCGGAAAGAACAGGGTAAGACTCTGATTAGCATCTTCCAAATGCTATGTAACCTAGTCTTTAATTGGTTCGAATGATTAGCGAGGAAAGACAGTGTATGAATCTTCGCGATCTGGAATATGTCGTCGCTATTGAGCGCTATCGTAACTTTGGCAAAGCGGCACAGGCATGTCATGTCTCGCAGCCAGCGCTCTCGTCCCAGGTTAAAAAACTGGAAGAGCAGCTGGGCGTGGAATTATTTGTCCGTACTAATCAGAGCGTCTGCCCGACAGAGGCAGGTCTTCGCATTGTCGCCACCGCAAAAGACATGCAGCGCGCTGCGCGCCAGATCAATGATATGGCAGCAGAATATCGCGACCCGCTATCCGTTCCTTTAAAAGTGGGTATCTTCCCCACATTAGCGCCATTTATCGTTCCTTATATCACACGATCTGTGAACGATGCCGCAGACTCTCTGAAGCTTATTTATCGTGAGAGACCGACTGCAGAACTGATACAGGAATTGCGTAGCCGTACCATAGATGTCGCGCTTGTAAGCGGGCCGCTCGAAGTTGCTGGCTGCAAATTCACCCCCGTATTTCGCGAGAAGCTATATCTGCTCGTTTCGGACAAACACAGGTTGAGTAATCGTCACACTATTTCCGCCAGAGAAGTGCCGCGCGAGGAAATGCTGTTGCTCGATGAAGAGCATTGTCTGCGCAATGAAGCCATTGCCCTGTGCCAGGACAACCGGGTTGGTATGGATGTGCCGGAAGATATGTCTGCAACCAGCCTGCTGACCGCCTCGCATTATATCACCAATGATTTTGGCTGCACCTTAATGCCGGAATTGGGTGTGCCTTTTATTGCCCGCGCGAACCCGCATATCCGCTTCATCGAAATCAATGATGAGAGCTATGCTAGAAATATCGGTTTTCTATCGCGCAAAGGGTGTCCACGCGAACATATCCTGCACGCCTTATGCGATCAGATCCGTAGCCATCCGCCGGACGATACGCAGGCTTTGCACTGATCAGTAAAGCAGCAAAATATCCTTAATAGCTAGCCTGAAATACAGCTCTTTGAGGCAAGGGCTGTAATCGGCTATTCGCTAATTATAAACATACATATCAATAAGTTATGCCATAAGCAGCGCTTATAATCACCATCAGAAACATATATTATACGACTCGGTTTAGCGGCCCTATCGCTCGATATCTGAAGGCCGCCCCTAGCCGGGTCAGCCTTCGCTATCCCCACTAGGAATCTGAAAGGCTGACCCATGAAAACCCCAAGCAATAATAAGGCAAAGGCTATCCCCAATAGCCTCTTGCTGACCTCTTCCGTGCTCGCGATGATGACATCTGCCAATGCACAAGCGCAGACGGTTATCCCTGATGGAAACACCGCTACAATCATCAGCGTTGCCGACAGTGAAATCATTGCGAATCCTGATGGCAATACCACCACTGTCGATGGCGCGCCTGCTGTCGTGATTGCCAATAATGATGTGACGCTCAATAATGACGGAACTCTTGCAACTACCGGGGTAACCCAGACCGTCCAGGTGTCCGACGGCACCAGCGGTGCGATCATCAACAATGGCCTGACCGGCATCATCGAGGCAGATTCGCGGGCAGTGCAGATCGATGGCAACAGCGCCACACTTAACAATCTGGGCGCAATTCTGGGCACCGATGTCCAGCGCAATGGCACCGTATATACCAACATCACCGCCGATGATTTCACGCTCAACAATGAAGGCACGATAGATGCTGTCGTTGGCGGCGCCGGTTTTTCGGCTGAGCTGTCAGCCGAGGGCACGACCATCAACATCAACAATAGTGGCCTGATTGCCGGTCGCGGCAATGCCGGTGCAGGGGCAGCGGCGGCCGGTGACGGCATTCGCTTTGAGCGTACCCGAGCAAATGGCATGCTCGACGGCTCAACCAGTGGTCTGTTGACAGGTGATATTACCAACTCGGGCACCATCACCTCGGATGGTGCAAATGGCACGGTTGCTGGCATTCGTTTCGTCAATGGTGTGTCTTTCGCGGGAACCATCACCAACGAAGCCAATGGTGTTATATCGGGCGTTCAAAATGGTCTCTATTTTGGCAATGCCACTCCGGCAGGCGGCGGTGATTTTACCGGTGCCGTGGTCGAAAATCTCGGCACCATCTCTTCGGATAGCCGCGCGCTCAATATTGATGGCACTGGCCTGACGATCAACAATCGCGCAGGCGGCGAAATTATCGGTACCGGCAATCAGCGCAACGGCACCGTCTATGCCGACAGTACAGCGCAAGCTTTCACACTGAATAATGAAGGCCTGATTGATGCTGGTGCAGGCAATGAGGGCGCTGGTTTCTCAGTAGAGCTTTCGGCTGAAGGCAATGATTTCACCATCACCAATTCCGGCACTATCCAAGGTCGCGGCAATGCCGCAGCCGGACTTGCAACTGCAGGCGATGGGCTGCGCTTTGAGCGTGCTCGTGTTGATGGATCACTGATGAACCCTTCAATCGGCCTGTTCACCGGAACAGTCACCAACGCGGAAGGTGGTCTGATCGCATCCGAAGGTGACAATGGCACTGTCGCCGGGGTCCGTTTTGTCAATGGCGTCTCGTTCCAGGGGACTTTTTACAATGCTGGCACGATCACCGGCGTCGAGAATGGCGTCTATTTCGGCAACCCGACAGCAGCAGGTGGTGGCGATCATACGGGTGGAGTCTTCAACAACCTTGCTACCGGCGTAATCTCCTCGGACAGCCGCGCCTTCAACATTGATGGCACGGGCCTGACACTGAACAACGCAGGCAGCATCATCGGCACGGGCGACCAGCGTAATGGTACTGTCTATGCCGACAGCACCGCGCAGGATTTCACGGTCGATAATAGCGGCCTGATTGACGCAGGCGAAGGCAATCAGGGTTCCGGTTTCGGCGCTGAGATTTCTGCCGAAGGCAATAGCTTTACCCTCACGAATTCCGGCACGATACAGGGCCGTGGCAACGCAGGCGCCGGCGATAGTTTGGCCGGCGACGGTATCCGCATCGGCAATGTCGGTAATGTCGGCACCGCAACTGTTGCTATTACCAATAGTGGCACCGTCGCCTCTGAAGGGGCCAATGGTACTGTCGCGGGCGTCCGTTTCGTCAACGGCATTTCCTTTGCCGGCACCTTTGATAACTCTGGCACCATCAGCGGTGTCCAGAATGGTGTTTACTTCGGAAATCCTGTTGCTGGCGAAGGCGCTGATCACAGCAATGGTGTCTTTAATAACCTGGAAGGCGGTGTGATCTCATCAGATAGCCGAGCCTTCAATATCGATGGCATAGGGCTCACGCTGAACAACTCAGGGTCGATCATCGGCACGGGCAATCAGCGCAACGGTACCGTCTATGCCGACAGCACCGCACAGGATTTCAGCATCAACAATGATGGTGTCATTGATGCGGGTGAAGGCAATGAAGGTGCTGGCTTCTCCGTAGAACTGGCATCTGTAGAAGATGGTGGTACCAATTTTGACATCGTCAATTCTGGTACGATCCAAGGCCGCGGCAATGCCGGCGCAGGCGCTGCGACTGCGGGTGACGGACTGCGTTTCGAGCGCACACGTGTCAATGGCATGCTTGATGGCTCTACCAATGGTCTGTTCACCGGGACGATAACCAATTCGGGCCTGATCGACAGTGAAGGTGCGAATGGCACGGTTGCCGGTATCCGTTTTGTCAATGGCGTGTCCTTTAACGGCACTATCGAAAATAGCGGCACCATCTCCGGTGTTCAGAACGGCCTGTATTTCGGCAATGCAACGCCCGCAGGAGGCGGCGATTTTACCGGTGCAGTGGTCAATAACAGCGGCACGATCAGCTCAGCCAGCCGCGCATTGAACATTGATGGCACTGGTCTGGTCGTCAATAACTTGGCTGGTGGACAGATCATCGGCACGGGCAATCAGCGCAATGGTACGGTCTATGCTGATAGCACCGCACAGAATTTCATCCTCAACAATGCCGGCCTGATCGATGCAGGCGAAGGCAATGAAGGTGCAGGTTTCTCTGCAGAGCTATCCGCTGGTGGCAACGATTTTGCCATCATCAACTCCGGTACCATTCAGGGCCGTGGTCAGGCTGGAGCTGGAGCCGCAACGGCTGGCGATGGCCTGCGCTTTGAACGTGATCGTATTGATGGATCACTGATGAACCCGTCAACTGGCTTGTTCACCGGAACCATCACCAACTCCGGCACCATAACCAGTGAGTCGGCTCAGGGTACCGCGGCCGGTATCCGTTTCGTCAACGGTACGTCGTTCAGCGGCACTATCGAAAACCAGGCTGGTGGTACCATCTTTGGTGAGCAGAACGGCCTGTATTTTGGCAATGCGACACCCGGCGGCGGCGGTGATTTTACCGGTGCCATAGTCAATAATGCTGGCACTATCTCATCGATCAGCCGTGCGCTGAATATTGATGGCACAGGCCTGACCGTGAATAACAGCGGTTCGATCCTCGGCACCGGCGCACAACGCAACGGCACCGTCTATTCCGATGCCACAGCCAACAACTTCACCCTGAACAATACAGGTGTGATTGATGCGGTCGTTGCCGGTTCAGGCGTATCGCTGCAGCTTGGCGTCAATGACGGCGATGTTCGCAGCTTCACCCTGGTCAATGATGGCACCATTGCCGGTCGCGGCGAGGCGCTTGCCTCTGGCGCATCCGCTGGCTTGCGGCTGTTCAGTGGCGCAGGTGCGGGAACAACCGTCACTGTTGCCGATGATATTGTGAACAATGGCACCATCACCTCGGAAACATCGGCTGCTTTGCTGATCGAGAATATCGCCTTTACCGGCACATTCACCAATAGCGGCACACTTTCCGGTGCCAATGCGGTGGATGCCTCGACGGCATTCGCTGCGCTGAACTTTGTTCAGACCGGCGGCAGCCTTGAAGGTGATTTCCTTGGTTCAGCCTTTACCGATACGCTGACATTCGCAGATGGAAGCAGCACACTGGCTGGGAATGTCACTAATGATGTTGATGTGGTTGTGGATGCCCCTACCACTGTCATGGTCGATGGCCAGAATATCATAGATGGCGATCTGACGGTTGATGGCACACTCGGCTTTGATCTTGGTGCAGACTCGCTATTTGTTGAAGGTGACACAACTCTCAATGCAGGAAGCGTCGTCAATATTGCGACAGATAGCATCGGCCAGGCGGATATTGGCAGCACCATTGTCGTTCTCGACGAGGATAGTGATTTTGTCGATAATGGCGTCACAGTCAATCTCGACGATGATGATTTCCTGATCGACTATCTGGTGAATATCGGATCAATCATCGTAACCACATCGGCTGCCGATTTGGCCGAGGTTTCAACCGATGCCAATATCAGCAGCTTCGGTGGTGCTTTAACCAATGCGGTAAACGCCAATGAACTGCCTGACAATGTATTCAATGGGCTGAACAGCGTCACAGACGCGGCCGGGTTTGAAACTGCCGCGTTGACACTGCTTCCGGCGTTGAACGAAGGTGTGGCACGTGAAATCTTCGAAACCCAGAACACGGCTGATGCGTTCGTTACTGATCGTCTGGCGAGCGGAAATGAAACCGGGCTTTGGGGTCAGTTTCTGGGTCGCACCGCAGATCGCGATGCCGAAAACACCAGCGTCACCGGCTATGATGCGGATGCCTTTGGCCTGACCATCGGTGTGGATTTCGCCGCCAGTGAAACCTTGCGGGTCGGCGTTTCCTACAGCTATGCCGATATCGATATTGACCAAAATGGCGCTGGCGCGGAGCAGAGTGATATCAGCGCGTCGCAGATTTCGGCCTATTTGGGATATAATCAGGACAAGCTCTTCGTGAACGGCCTGGTTGGCTATTCCTTCAGTGATGTCGATACTTCACGCACCAGCTTTGTCGGCCCTGTATCAGGCAATTTTGATGTTGATGGCATCCGGGCACAGGTAAATGCCGGTTATGAGCTGGGTACTGAAACGGTCAGCATCGTACCTTTTGTTGGCCTCAACTATGCCAGCTTCTCATCGGATAACTACACCGAAACCGGCGGACTGAATCTCGATATCGACGCCCGTGACGTTGATTTCCTCGAGGGTCGTATCGGGGCACGTTTGGCAACACAAAGCGACAGCGGCTTCTCGGTCCGCGGCAATGTTGCCTATGCCTATGACTTTATTGGCGATGCCCGAGTGTTTGACCTTGGTTTTGCAGGCGCTGGAGCACCATTCCGTGTCGCCAGCACCGATGGCGAACAGTCCCGCTTCGAATTCGGTGCAGGGCTGAACTATGGTCAGGAAACCGGTTTCAGCGTCGGCCTTGATTATCAAGGCGAGCTTGCATCAGGCTATAACAGCCATGCCGGTGTACTACGCTTGCGTTATGCCTTCTGATTAAACGGAAGGCATTAGTGGGGCCGGCCGGTATCGCAAGGTACCGGCCGGTTTTGCGTCCGAAGCAGATTATTTGCAATATATGCTGCTCAATCAATCAGGTGAGCGAGCAAGCTCCCGTGATGCCTCCAAACCTGTTCGTCTCCGGCTTATTGATGAAGATAGCTTCAATCATTTTGGTGAGATGGCATTCGTGGACAATCGAAGCGATCGATCCACCGGAACGGTTCGCAGTTGTGCGATCTTTGACAATAGTGAATGTCTTCTTACTCCGGGCATGTTTGCTCACTTGCAGGCGATTGCTTCTGGCGAATATGAGGCGGTTTTGATCCCTGATACCGCCGTACAGACCGACCAGCGCAAGAAATTCGTTTGGGTTGCTGTGGGTGGTGTGGCTGAGCGGCGCACGGTTGAACTGGGCCCGCTTCATGAAGGTCTATGCATCGTGCGTTCAGGGCTTTCCGATCAGGACCAGCTCATAACCACCGGAACACCGTTCATTCGCCCCGGTGCCGCGATTGCCGCCGCACAATCCGATCCAATCCACCTTGCAGCCAGTCTCGCCACCTGATCCAACGCCCCCTCGGAGTTAGAACTATGTCGTTCGCGGTCATTCTGATCGTGCCGATGACACTGCTTTCCTCCATCACTGGGGTGCTTCTAAGAGGCTTTGACATGAACATATTGTTGCAAGTCGGCTTTGCCGATGCCGTAGCGGCGGCGCTTGCCTGCGGGCTGTGACACATCTCTGGGAATGTCGGTTTAACTGCCTCTGTATCCGTTGGGGTATGGGAAGTGTGCCATAAGCGTCCAGTATTTGGGACGCTTTCCAGGCACCTGACCATTGCAAGTGTAAAGCTTCGGTTTAGCTCTGGTACCCCATGGTCTCCCAGCAGCTTTTTACAGCACATAGCGCCGCTCCAATCACACATAACTATTTGAAAACTATGGTGAGCTCTGCTGGGTTCGAACCAGCGATCTACTGATTAAAAGTCGCACTTGAAGTCTAGGTAAGTCATTGAATATAGACGTATATTCTCCATAATTTCTTGAAATTCCGACTCTTCGGGGCACCAAGCAGTTTCAGGTCTTTTCAGGCTCTTTCACAGCAACAACGGTGTCTAATGCCCCTGTGACACCCACGCATCATGATGTCTTTTGAAGTCGTGATGAGGCGACTACCGTTCTCGCTGACGGAATTTAGGTGTGGCGTGCACAAGAAAAATTGGAACTTTCGATCATGTTTTGTGTTCACTCTTATAATTATAATACAAAATTACATTGAGCGGGGGGATGGTTCGATTTCTTCATCGAAGGCATTAAGCTACAATAAATCCGGGATAACTATTCCAAATCGCTCTGCTTTTGATGCCATTCGCGCTGCCTGCTTGGCTGATCCTGGCGGCTTTCACGGTGCAATGGCCAAGCGCCAAATATGCTGGTTGCTCCCTGATTATGGTTCGCATGGAGTGTGGGCGTTCCTTGATGAACCCGAAGGTCGCTGGGCCGGTTGGGACGCCCAGACCGCAGCGGCGATCAACCTTGATTTGCCCGAAAGTTTCGAACCCTGGGATCGCGCGTTCAATGATGACAATCCACCCGATTTGCGCTGGTTTGAGGGTGGCCTGACCAACACCGCCTTTAACGAAGTCGACCGGCATGTGCTGGCCGGCCATGGCGAAGAGGCAGCGCTGATTTATGAAGGCGACCGCTGGAACATGGCCAGCGATGGCGGGCGTGGTGGTCCGGTCGACAGCGAGGTTATTTCGCGGCGCAAGCTGATGCTTGAAAGCGCGAAATGTGCTCTTGCTCTCAAGGCTCTGGGTTTGCAGCCGGGGGACAGGATTGCGCTTAATATGCCGAGCATCCCGGAGCAGATATACTGGACCGAGGGGGCAAAGCGGTTGGGCATTGTCTATACCCCGGTTTTTGGGGGCTTTAGCGACAAAACCTTGTCTGACCGTATAGCTGATGCCGGTGCCAAGGTCGTGATTACGGCGGACGGCTCCTACCGCAATGCGCAGATGGTCCCGTTCAAGCCGAATTACACCGACCCGGCGCTGGATAATTTCATTGCAGTTTCTGTGGCGATTGAATTGCTGGATGCGACACTGGCACAAAGCGATCTGGACCTGAGCCAGACCCAACGCGATCTCATCCATGAGACCGTAATCGAACTGCTCGATGGCGAAGTTACGGTTGAACGCTCGGACGTCATGCGCGGAGTAGGTATTGCGCTGACCAGCATTGCTAATGGGGAGGCGCAGACCGAAGCAATGAGCCCGCGTCAGGCGGCGCAGCTTCGCATCGCTGTTGCCGGGGCGTTGGTCAATTCGCCCGCGCGGGTTGAGGCGGTCATCGTCGCCAAACATACCGCGCAGCCTGATCTTCCCTGGAATGATGAGCGCGATCATTGGAGTCATGACCTGACTGACGCAGCCTGTGAAACGCTGTTATCTGCCGCACGCGAGGCTGGGATTGATGTCAAAGACGAGGCGGCGTTGCTTGCGCTGTCTGATACCGATTTTGTCAGGGCCATCTGGGCTGCTTCGCCGGTAATTGCCGTTGATGCCGAATATCCCAATTTCATCATCTACACCTCCGGTTCGACCGGAAAACCCAAAGGTGTTGTCCATGTCCATGGCGGCTATGCCAGCGGGGTTGCCGCCACCATGCCCGCCGCTTTCGGCGCGGAGCCCGGCGATGTGATGTATGTCGTCGCCGATCCCGGCTGGATCACCGGGCAGAGCTATCTTATCGCCGCCTCGCTGCTGACGCGGGTAACCACGGTGATTACCGAAGGCTCACCGGTATTCCCACATTCCGGGCGTTTTGCCTCGATCATTGAGCGCTATGGCGTCACCATCTTCAAGGCAGGCGCGACCTTCCTGAAATCGGTGATGCAGAACCCGGAAAACCTCAAGGACATTCAGGGGTATGACTTGTCCTCGCTCAAGGTTGCGACATTCTGCGCCGAACCGGTTTCCCCGGTGGTGCAGGCCTTTGCGATGGAGCATGTAACGCCGCGCTATATCAACTCCTATTGGGCTACCGAGCATGGCGGGATGGTGTGGAGCCACTTTCAGGGCGCCTCCGACTTCACGCTTGAGGCCAACGCGCACACCTATCCGTTCCCATGGATTGCGGGCGATGTCTGGGTAGAAGATGCCGATGCCAATGTGACACTGGACGGAACGGCGGCGACCTACACCCGCTCGGCCGAAGACGGTGGCGCAGGATGGCGACAGGCGGAAAATGGCGAGAAGGGCGAGATCATGATCGCTCAGCCATATCCCTACCTCACGCGCACTATCTGGGGCGATGCGGGCCGGTTCGAGGTCGAAGTCTCCGGCAACACTGCGCGCCTCACAACACATTGGCGCGGTGACACCAAGCGCTATGCCGACACCTATTGGAAGCGCTGGAAGGGCGTGTGGGCCTATACCCAAGGCGATTTTGCGATCCGCCATCCGGATGGTTCATTCTCGCTCCATGGGCGTTCGGACGACGTGATCAATGTCTCGGGACACCGCATCGGGACCGAGGAAATTGAAGGCGCGATCCTGCGCGACAAGGCGCTGGATCCCGCATCCCCGGTTGGCAATGTGATTGTGATCGGCGCACCGCACAGCCAGAAAGGGGTGACGCCGATTGCCTTTGTCACTCCCGTTGAAGGGCGGCGGCTGACACAGGATGACCAAAGGCGGCTGACCGATCTGGTTCGCACCGAAAAGGGTGCGGTGGCTGTGCCTTCCGACTTTATCGAGCTATCCCAATTCCCTGAGACGCGTTCGGGCAAATATATGCGCCGCATGGTGCGCGCGGTGGTTGAGGGTGCCGATGTCGGCGATGTCTCGACTCTGCGCAATCCCGAGAGCCTTGACGAACTCACCCGTGCAGTGAACGCGTGGAAGCGGCGACAGACTCTGTCGGACAATCAGGCGCTGTTCGAACGCTATCGCTATTTCACGATCCAGTATAACGCCGTTGGCGAAGGGCAAAGGGTGGCGACCGTCACCGTCAAAAACCCGCCAGTGAATGCGCTTAACGAGCGGGCGCTCGACGAACTCGTGATCGTCGCCGAACATCTTGCGCGCAAGGATGATGTTGCCGCCGTGGTCTTTACCGGAGCTGGCACTGCGAGTTTTGTTGCGGGCGCGGACATCCGCCAGATGCTGGAAGAGGTGAACAGCGCTGAGGAGGCCAAGGCACTGCCCGACAATGCGCAGCTTGCGTTCAACACAATCGAGGCCATGGGCAAGCCGTGTATCGCGGCGATTCAGGGTGTCGCGCTGGGCGGTGGCATGGAGTTTGCGCTGGCCTGCCATTATCGCATTGCCGAACCCAGAGCGCGTTTTGGCCAGCCCGAGATCAATCTGCGCCTTCTGCCCGGCTATGGCGGTACACAGCGCCTGCCGCGCCTGCTCGCGAGCCGCCATGGCGAAACGGGGCTGCGCGATGCGCTCGATCTGATCCTGGGTGGCCGCGCCATCGAATCCGAACGTGCACTGGAAATTGGCGCGATCGACCGGCTGGTTGAAGGCTCGCAAGACGCGCTCTCGGTGGCGCACGCCATGGTGCGCGAATTTGTCGTCATGGGTAGCGACAGTGTGCTGGGACAAGCCTTTGCCGAGCGCCGCGCACAAACTACGGCGTGGAAAGAGCCCGCTACCATCGATCTCGATGCGGTCCTGCAGGATGATTTCCTTCAGCGCATCCTTAAGCAACTCAAATGGGCTGGTCGCGACACCGCCGGAGCGCGTGCTTTGGACGCGGTGCGCATCGGTTGGGGCGAAGGCATGGCGGCTGGTCTCGCGAAAGAGGCGGGCAACTTCGCTGAAGCGATTGTCGATCCGGAAGGCGGCAAGACCGGCATCCAGCAATTTATGGACAAGCAAAGCCCGCCGCTGCCCGTGCGCCGCGACGGGGTGTGGATCGATGCCGAGCATGAGGCGATCATGGCGCGCCTTATCGCGGCAGGACAGCTTCTGCCGATGGGCTCGCCCTTCTATCCCGGGGTCACCCCGATCCCGCCCAAGCAGATCGCTTTTGGCATCGCGCGCGATCCCGACACCGGCGCGCCGCGTTTTGGCCCGCCCGCGACGCATGAGCGCGAGCTGGTGGTCAACACGCCCAAGCCCCGCGCCAACGAGGCGCTGATTTATCTTCTGACCTCCGAGGTCAACTTCAACGATATCTGGGCCCTGACCGGCATTCCGGTCTCGCCGTTCGATGCGCATGATGAGGATGTCCAGACCACCGGCTCCGGTGGTCTGGCGCTGGTCGTGGGTCTTGGCAGCGAGCTCAAGGAACAGGGCCGCCTGCAAATCGGCGATCTCGTCTCGGTCTATTCGGGCACCAGCGATTTGCTGGCTCCGGCAGCAGGCGATGATCCGATGTACGCGGGCTTCTCAATCCAAGGCTATGAAACCAAGACCGGCAGCCATGCCCAGTTCCTGACCGTGCAAGGCCCGCAACTCCACCGCCCTCCGGCGGACCTGACTTTGGAGCAAGCGGGGGCCTATACGCTTAACCTGGGCACGGTTACGCGCTGTCTGTTCACCACGCTGCAGATCACGCCGGGCAATACGATTTTTGTCGAGGGTTCGGCCACCGGCACCGGCCTCGATGCGCTCAAAAGCGCGATCCGCACCGGCCTAGCTGCAACGGGTCTGGTTTCCAGCGATGACCGTGCCGAATTCGTCCGCTCGCAAGGGGCCGTTGGCGCGATCAACCGCAAAGACCCGGCGATCGCCTCATGCTTTACTCCTGTTCCTGACGACGCCGAAGAGGCGATCCAATGGGAGAAGGACGGCGAAGCGCTGGTCGAGCAATACCGTGCGATCAACAAAGGCAAACTCGCCGATCTCGTGGTCAGCCATGCGGGCGAGCGCGCTTTCCCGAGGAGCTTCCAGTTGCTCGAAGAAGGCGGTCGTCTGGCGTTCTACGGCGCGTCTTCGGGCTATCATTTCAGCTTTATGGGCAAGTCGGGCACGGCCTCGCCTGAAGAAATGCTGCAACGCGCTGAATTGCGCGGCGGCGAATCCGTCCTGCTCTATTATGGGCCGCAAAGCAGTGATCTGGCGGACGAGAAAGGTCTCGAAATGATCGAGGCGGCTAGGCTGTTCAAAGTGCGCATCGTTATCGTCACCACCACCGATGGCCAGCGGGAATTCCTGCAATCGCTGGGGCTGGAAGATACGGTTGAAGGTATTGTCAGCATTGAAGGGCTGAAACGCCGCAATGCCGATTTCGACTGGCCCGACACCATGCCGCGCTTGCCCGATGCCAAACAGGATATTGAGAGCTTCAAACTGGGCGTTCGCTCGTACCAGCAGAACACGCTGAAGCCCTTTGGCACCGCCATTGGCAAGTTGCTGCGCTCGCCCAGCAATCCGCGCGGTGTTCCCGATCTGGTGATTGAACGCGCGGGGCAAGATACGCTTGGCGTGTCGACATCGTTGGTCGAACCCTTTGGCGGCAGAGTTGTCTATGCCGAGGAGATGCAGGGCCGCCGATACACATTCTATGCCCCGCAAGTCTGGACCCGGCAGCGGCGGATATTCATGCCCAGCGCCGAAATTTTCGGTACCCATTTGTGCAATGCCCATGAAGTGACGGTTATGAACGAGATGGTGGCGGCTGGCCTGCTCGACGTGACCCAGCCTGACGTTGTGCCGTGGGAAGGGTTGCCCAAAGCGCATCAATCGATGTGGGACAACAGCCATGCCGGTGCGACCTATGTGGTTAATCACGCGCTTCCGGCATTGGGCCTGCGCACCAAGGACGAGTTGCTTGAATATTGGGCCGCAGCACAGACTGCCAGCGGCGGCGCGAATGAAGGAGACAGCGAGTGAGCATGACGGACAATACAAGCAAAGGACGCCTCGCCAACAAGGTCGCGCTCGTCACCGGTGCCGCTGGCAATCTGGGTAGTGAAATCTGCCGCGCTTTTGCTCGTGAAGGCGCTTTTGTCATCATGACGGGCCGCACGCAGGAGCGCATTGCCGCCGCGCGCGATGCGCTGATTGCCGATACCGGTGCGCCGCCCGAGCGCATCAGCACCGCGGTACTGGATGGCGGCGATCCGGACTCGATCCGCGCCGCCATGGCAAAGCTGAAAACCGATTTCGGCCGCATTGATATCCTGATCAACAATGCCGGATCGGCGGGGCCGAAACAGCCGCTCCATAATGTGCCGCTCAGCCGCGAAGAGATGACCGAGCTTAGCGAAGGTGAGACCGTCCGCGATGCGATGCTCAACATTCTTGGCGTCACCTGGAACCTTGCGCGCATTGTTTCACCAATGATGCCGGTTGGCGGATCGATGGTGAATATCTCGACCATCTTCTCGCACACCCGCTATTATGGCCGCACCGCCTATGTTGTGCCCAAGGCGGCGCTCAATGCGCTGTCCAAGCAACTGGCCGATGAGCTCGGGCCCCGCTCCATCCGGGTCAATACCGTGTTCCCCGGTCCGATTGAAAGCGACCGCATCCGCACCGTGTTCGCCGCCATGGACAAGGTGCAAAACCAGCCGGAAAACACCACCGCCGACTATTTCACCGGCCGCATGGCGCTCAAACGCTTTATCAAGGACAAGGCCGACGGCAAGCCTTTGCCGATGCCCAAGGACATTGCAGGGGCGTGCCTGTTCCTGGCCAGCGATGAATCCGCCGCGATTTCCGGCGAAGAGATAGATGTCACCCACGGTCTGTCGGCAAAGCGCAAATCCAGCTCAACCTATATGACGCGCCCCTCCATGCGCTCGCTTGATGGCGCAGGACTCAATATCTTTATCGCCGCCGGAGAAGAATGGGATGATGCGCTGGAATCGGCGAAGATTCTAGTGCAATCCGGCTCGCGGGTCCGCTTGGGGCTGGCGCGAAATGCCGATGTTGCACAGGCCACGGCGCGGCTAAGCGCCCAGGGCTTTGGCGATGAACTGACCGTCGCCCGCTTCAACCGCAGCGAGCCAGACGCTATGGAGGACGCGCTTGCCAATTTCGCGTCAGATGCCGGTGGCGCTATCACCGGGGCGATCATCATGCCGCTCAAGCCAGCAGGCTATTTCGGCGGACCGTTGCTGGGTGCCAGCGATGACACGGTAACCAGTTTCATGGATATGGAACTGGTGGGATCGATAGCGGTTGCGCGCAGTCTGGCGCGCTATTGGCGTGGCCATGATGGCCTGCAATCGGCTCCCCGTGTTGTCTTCATGTCTAATCCGGGCGACCAGCGTGGCAACTCCTATTCAAAGCTGTTGGCGGCAGGTCTCGCCCAGCTGATCCGCGTCTGGCGCGATGAAGAGCAGGTGCAGGCGAAGAATGGCGAAACTGGCCATGCGGTGTGGAGCAACCAGATTATTCGCTCTACCAACTTCGAAGCGGAGAACACGCAATTTGCCGCCGGCCATGCGACGCGGGTTCTGTTTCGTGAACAGCATATTGCCGAGATCAACTTGCGTCTGCCCGCCAGCATCAGCGAGGAAACCGGATCGCGCAAGGCGATGGTCGGCTTTGTCGAAAACATCACCGGGCTGCATCTCGGCAAGGTCGCCTTTATCACCGGCGGTTCTGCCGGGATTGGCGGTCAGGTCGCGCGGCTTCTCGCGCTGGCAGGGGCCAAGGTAATGATGGTCGCGCGGCGCGAAAGCGAGTTGGTCGCCGCACGTGACCGGATCGTCGGCGAGCTTCAGGATATCGGTTTTGCCGGAGTCGAACGACGCGTGAAAATCATGGCCGATGTCGATGTCAGCGATTTCGCCTCGCTCGACCGTGCCGTAGATGCCACACTCGAAGAATTTGGCCGCATCGATTACCTCATAAACAATGCCGGGGTTGCCGGGGCTGAGGATATGGTCGTCGATATGGAGCCCGATGCCTGGCGCTTCACGCTCGATGCCAATCTCATCTCCAACTATCATCTGATGCAGCGCGTCGTGCCGTTGATGAAGGCACAGGGATCTGGCTATGTCCTCAATGTCTCGTCCTATTTTGGCGGCGAGAAGTTCCTGGCTGTCGCCTATCCCAACCGCGCGGATTATGGCCTGTCAAAGGCCGGGCAACGCGCCATGGTCGAGAGCTTCTCGCCCTTTCTCGGACCCGAAGTGCAATGCAACGCCATCGCGCCCGGCCCGGTCGATGGCGACCGGCTGTCGGGCACCGGCGGTAAACCCGGGCTGTTCCTGCGGCGGGCCAAGCTGATCCTCGAGAATAAGCGGCTCAATGCCGTCTATGCCGCGGTGATCGGCGCTATTCGTGAGGGCGGCGATGCCAATAAAATCCTGACCCGCCTGTCGCGCAACAGCACCAGCACCTTGTCGCATGACAGAGAGGCACCTGAAGAGCTGCGCAAACTGGCGCTCGATTTCGCCAGCGCGGGCGATGGGCTGTGCACCTGGGACCAATATTTGCTGACTGAAGCCATGGCGCGGCGATTGCTGGTGCGGCTGATGCTCGGCGGTTTCCTGACCGGGTCGAATGAATGGTCGCAATTCGAGGCACCGGACAGCGAGACATGGCTCAAACTGGTCCCGCCGACCGACCAACCATTTCTGCCCACCGCCCAAGTTGAAAAAGTGGCGGAAGGCGTCGGCAAAGGCGTAATTTCCCAATTGCATCTTGGTGCGATGCCAACCGAGGCGGAAGTTGCCCAAGCGACCGTGTTCTTCCTCGCCGACCGCGCCGTTAGCGGCGAGACCTTTATGCCCTCCGGCGGCCTGCGTGTGGAACGCTCCAACACCGAACGCGAATTGTTTGGCAGCCCCAAAGCCGAGCGCATCGAAAAGATGAAGGGCAAGACCGTCTGGATTCTCGGCGACCATCTTGCCGATTATGTCGCAGAAGCGATCAAGGAACTGGTGATCAATTGTGAGGTCGCCAAACTGGTGCTCGTCGCCAAGAACAAGAACAGCGAAAAAGAAGTGCGCAAACGCTTGCCCAAAGACCTGCCAGCGGACGCGCTCAACGTTCTGGTCGCGGGCGATGGTCTGGAAGAGGCTATGGATCAGGCATTGGCCAAATGGGGTCATCCGACCACCGTCGTCTCGATGCCAAGTGAGCCATTACCCGAGCATCTGTTTGAGACAAAAACACCACTTTCAACTGAGGATTTCAGCAAGCTGGTCGAGGACAATATCACCCGCCATTACCGCATCGCGCGCAAGGCCTCGCTCTATGATCATTGTCAGATCGTGCTGGTCACCCCCGACGTGCCCTATGGCACTGATGGCGCAGGCTTTGCGCTGGCCAACTTTGTCAAAACCAGCCTTCACGCCTTCACTGCGACCATCGCGGTCGAGAATGAGCGTCTGGTCCATGATGTGCCGGTCAACCAGATCAATCTAACACGCCGGGTAAAAAGCGAAGAACCGCGCGACAAGGACGAGCATGAAGAGGAACTACGCCGCTTCACCCGTGGCATGCTACTCGTCGGCGCACCACTGCCCGACGCGCAGGATTCCCGCTACCGCTCGAAGATCTATCGCGGCACATCAATCACGGTTTGATGTGTCGTAGCATAGTACCGATTGACCAAATATGGTCAGCCAGAACACCGCTAACCAATTAATTTTGTAGCGAATTCTTTTGGATTCGAGCTAGTGACCTACTGATTAATAGTCGCACTTGAAGTCTTTGCAAGCCATTGAAAATAGACGTATATTCTCCATAATTTCTTGAAATTGTGTCTCTCAGGGGCACCAAGTTGTTTCAGGTCTTTTCAGGCTCTTTCACATAAACAAAGGCGTCTGATGCCCGCCTGTTACCCAAGCATCACGAAGTTTATTGAAGTCCAATTTTCCAGAAATATCACGCGGCATCTGTTGCGACGCTGGGTAGAGAGTTTTAGTCCAAACCACCACCCGGGCCATTCGAGCATATCACACGGCATATGCTGCGTCAGGGGAAATCCCATTAGTGAGATCAGATTGTTAATCAGACAATGTTCTATCGATCATTTTTCGAAGGGGATTGCAGACTTCGATACTTGTTTTAGGCTATACATGTCGTCTTAGTTATACGTTAGCTTTCCGATTATGACCGAGGAATGATAGCAACTTTGAATTAAACATCTCTGGGGTTTCGCGATTGGGCCAATGCCCGGTGTTCTCCATTTCGCATATTTCGGCATTCGGAAGGCGTGACGCCGCTTCCTGTGCGATTTGGATAGGGACGACGCTATCCTCCTTGCCGTGAATGATGAGTGTTGGTTGAGTAATTTCGTGAAGCCTCGGCATAAAATTGACTTTCACACTGGCCAATCCTAGCTCTGCAATTTGAAAGTCGCTGAACGCTGAATCTCTTCTTTGCATCTCTTGCCAGACATCCTCAGTGACCTGCTCGATATCTGAAACCTCTGACTTAAAGAGACCTTTTTCGAGCCGCCTCCTAAGCTTTTCTTTTGTGCCTCCCATTCCAGCTTTTCTTGCTCCGGGAAATTTGAGCATCAGCCATGCCAAGAAATGATAGGGAACCTTTTTTTGAAGTCCACCGGCGCTGGTCAGGACCAAGGATTCAACACGTTCTGGCCGCTCCAATGTGTAGCCTATAGCCGCAGCACTGCCCATTGAAAGGCCGATCAAAGTTACCCGCTTGAGCCCCAAATGATCAAGGACATTGCCTAGAATATCAACCAGCGCCTTTGTATCCATTACGCGTGTCCAGCCATGACTATGGCCTTGTTTGGGCCAATCAAAGGCGAAGACGCTATAATCTTTGACCAGCGCCGGGATCGTGTGTCGCCACGAGATAAGCGCCGCGTCCAGCCCTCCGCCATGAAGCAAAACGACAGGAGGCCCTGCTTCGCCAGCGCGATAGAGACGAATATTTCCTTCTCCAAAGTCAATGTCTTTGCTTTCCAATTGCATTTAGAACCCTCTTTAGAACGTTGGTGAAATGCTCTCTTGGCTAAATTCACCTGCTCCTTAGCCTTAGAGAAGATACTTCAAAAATCAAAGCGCAGGCCGACATAGAAAACACGCGGCGGATTGAACCAGTTAATGTTGTAACCATAGGTGTTTGGATCGATCCGGGAGTCTATGATCACCACCTCGTCAGTCAGGTTACGCCCACCGAAAAAGACCTGCATTTCTGGGTCTTTGAAGTTGAATGCAATTCTCGCATTGAAAATCGTGTTCGCATCGCGCTTCAGATCAGGCTCGTTCAGGATCGAGATAAAGCTGCTTGACTGGTGGCCAACATCGCCATCGATTTGGAGATCGAGATTGTCGGTGAGACGCGTGATATAATTCACCGAGAAACCAGCGGTAAAATGCGGCGCATTAGGCAGCCTTTTATCAGCAAAATTCCCGACTATAGGATCAAGAAAGTCTTCAAACTGATCATCAAAAAATGATGCCTGGCCCGTGAAGGTTAGTTCGTTGGTGACCCGGGCGACAAACTCGGTTTCAAAGCCCCAGGATTCAAAACCACCGGCATTTGTGAAAAACGAGGTTGGCACGGGCGGAAAACCAACTTCCGTGACCAGGTTGGTTTGATAATCCTCAAAGCTGTTATAAAAAACCGCTGAATTCCATGTCAGGCGATTATCAAAGAGGCTTGATTTCAAACCCAACTCATATGTCTCGCTCGTTTCTGTATCATAAGGCAAGGCAACCTCAGCACTTGCAGCACGTGGATTGAAGCCGCCGCTGCGAAAGCCTGTCGCGTAGCTGACATATGTAAGGATCTCAGGCGTTATCTGAAAATCGAGCGCAATTCGCGGCGTCCAGGCAGACCAGTTGTCTTTTGAGGCAAAAGCAAAGTTACTCTGCGGAAAGACATCGTTGGACAGGCTGGCATCATAGTCTTTCTCATCAAGCGTGTAACGTATGCCGCCGCTTAGCGAGAGCCTGTCTGTCAGCTGCCAGTCGAAATTCGCAAATGCTGCATAGCTCTGGGTCTCTAAATCTGTAATCTGGACGAAATTATTCTCAAGAAAGATGAAGAAGTTCGGTGCCGCTTCGACGGGAAAATTATTGGGCACATTTGTAAATGAATCTGTGCCCTCCTGAAAATAATAGAGGCCAGCAACGATATCGAGATTATCGCCAAGACCGAAATTGGCCTGCAGCTCTGATGAAAGCTGATCGGATTCCTGTGTCTGGTCACTTCCAATCAGGGGGAAAGCATAGCCATCAAAGTCAAAGCGATCCTGGAATTCCAGTTTCCGATAAGAGTTGATCCAACGCAGTTCAAAATTATCGCCCTCCCATCTAAAGGTGCCGTTGATGCCGAAGACATCCTGATCATTTTGCGGGGTGATCCCGACACGGGTTCTTCGCACTGGCACCGGTGGCAAGTTGAGCTGCGGCGGCAGGCTGATGGTGTTGACGTTGGTGACACCTGCAGGGACAGATCGGTCACGCATCGCGTCGGCTGCAAAGCGAAATGAGAGACGATCGCTTAGCTGCACCAGGCCGGTAATCTGGCCACCTATATAATCGCGATCGAAGGTATCTTCACCGGTGTCGAGATTTTCTACAAAGCCATCACGTTGCCTGACAAGAAGCGTAGCACGCAATCCGAACACATCTTCAACGACCGGCACATTAACCATAAGCCGCCCCGTAAAGGCATCAAAGGAACCGACGGTCACAGTCGCATCGCCCTCAAATGCGCTGGGAATGGGATCACGCGTGACAACTTTTATCGCGCCACCACTCGTATTCTTGCCGTAAAGAGTGCCTTGCGGGCCGCGCAGAACCTCAATCCGCTCTATGTCGACCGTTTCCAGAAGGGATGCCTGGGCGCGCGCGAGGTAAACATCATCGAGATAAATACCGACGCCGGAGTCGAACATGAAAAATTGATCGGTTTGACCAATACCACGGATGGTTACATTCGCGTTGTTGTTCGAACCTCCATGCGGATTGAAAGTCGCGTTCGGAATGAGCGCCTGAATGTCAGCGATATTTTCGCTTTGCCTTCTATCGAGCACTTCTCCCGCAACCGCAGTCACCGCGATGGGAACGTCCTGCAGCCTTTCTTCTTTGCGCCGCGCCGTGACGACAATCACGTCAGTGGGGCTTTCATCCTGGATAATTTCTGCAGGCTCAGCATCTTCAACCTGCTGCGCATAAACAGGTGCTGTACAAGCCAAAGACATAGCTGTGGCAGAGGCTGCCCAGCGCAAAGACATTTTGGATTTCGTCATATTTCCCTCCCCAAGGCACGCTTATACGTGTCCTTCATACAAATATGAACGTACGTTCATACATATGTCAAGAGGAAGGATTGATTAGCCTATCGCTGGCAGAACCGAGCCTGATCACAATCATGATTTGGCCCTAAGACAGAGCTCTGCTAGGCATTTTGTGAGCAGGGCCCGGCCCTGATCTGTTTCTGGCTCGCATATGAGCAGAGCTTTATGGAGACCTTGTGGAACGCACCGCCCCCAGCACAGATACGCAAGAGCATATCGAGAACCAAACCAATGGATTGGCAACACAATCCCGCGACCGAAGACGTAACGACTCCCGCGAGAAGCTGAAATCTGCAGCCGTCGAACTGTTCTTCAAACAGGGCTTTGAAGCGACATCCATCAGGCAGATCGTCAATGCCTGTGATCTTACACCGCCTGCTTTTTACAATCACTTTGAAACCAAAGACGACCTGCTGCGAGAGATCATCAGAGAGGGGCATGAACAGTCGGAAAAGATGATGATCGATGCTCTGGCTGCTGCCGGGCCATCGCCATCAGACCGTCTTCGTGATCTGATTCAATCCTATATACGATTTCATACCCTTTATCAGGTGCGCGCCCAGGTCGTGCATTCCGAGTTTCGCTGCCTTACGGGCACGCATCTCTCCGAAACCCTGGCCGAGCGTGTCCAGCTGCGTGACCTGATTGAAGGTGTAGTCCGGGAAGGCGCGTTATCGGGCCATTTCAAACTGGCCAAAGGAAAGAGCAAGGCGGACGAGATCCGACTGGCAACCATAGCAATCGGGGATATGTCATTGCGTATCGCCTCATGGTTCAGCGATTATGGGGACCTTGATAAGGCAGACGTAGAAGCGCTTTACGCGTCTTTTGCCTTGAGGATAGTTGGCGCAGCTGAAGCCTAATCAGCGACATGGTTCAGCGTTAAGCCATCATTTGGCGCGCTGCCGATTACGCTCAGCTCCAGCGTCGATTGCGCTGAGCTTATAAACACGGTGTTTGACGCTATTGGACCCGATAGGGACTCACCGATGGTCTTGCCATCGTTAAAGTTCGGATCGAGATGGGGATAGTTAGCGCTCTGAATCTGCAGGCCAATCCGATGGCCCTTGCTGATCCGCCACGCAATATCACACAGCTTTATGGTAATTTCTTTTTGGCCGAGACTATTGGCAGTTTCTGTAAAGTCTATGCGGCGCATACCATCGGTTATCGGAAGCCGGGTGCCATCTTCGCCAATATCAATCAGTTTGCAGATAAAGTCTGTTGATAGTGCTGACGATGCCACAACAAGTTTAGCATTTGCTGGGCCTGCCAGTTCAAGATTTTCATCAAGCGGCGGCGTTTCGAAGCGAAGGAAATCTGACCGCCCGTCCAGTTTTCTCTGATCGATTGGCCCCATTGCAAGGCCGCCAATAAACAGCACACGACCGCCGATTGTCGGCGTGGGATCGTTCGGATCATAGTAATAAGATAGCGTGTCGCTTTTCTGGCAGGCAAGGGTGCAGACAACTGTTTCTGCATTTTCGGGCGGCCAGCTTGAAGCATCCGCCCAATCTCCATCAATGCATCTGAAATAGCGCGCGGCAGGCAATCCGCCATCTTCGCCGTCCAAGTGCTGCTTGAAGAAAGCAATATGCTGATCCGCTATCCGTCCGCCATTTGCTGAAGCCTGCAGACCGAAGTTAACTTCCCCATGCTGTTGGCCAAGGGTGGTGGAATGGGTCCAGCAACCCATGAGCATATGGGCATTGCGATTGCCCGCGGCGCGCTGCTTACCGAACATCCCCACTGTCGAGCGTGCAAAGACATCAAACCAGCCTCCGACATGCAGCGTGGGTATATCGATTTCGGCGACATCAACATCGGCTGATGCCTCACCCGATAGGAGCGACTCAAAAGTCACCGGAAATCCTTCAATTTTGAAGAGGGGTATTTCCTTTAAGGGGCGATGGTCCATCAGGCTGCGAGGGTTTTGCACCGCCTGCACAATGGCGGCAAAGTCTGAAGCATCCAGCGGGTCCCCGGCGGCCGTCCGCTTTTCTGCCCAGTCCAGAGCCATAAAGGCAATCCAGCTTATCAGATGGTCAAGGCGCATACCGCCATCCATCTCGGTACGCTCAAACGCATCAATGGTCGTAATCGCCGGGGCTATGGCTTTAAGCGCAGGTGGTTTCAACCGCGCGGCCATAAGCTGAGCTATGCCCAGGTAAGACGGCCCCGACATACCAACAGACCCGTTTGACCATGGTTGCTGGGCAATCCACGCGACGGTATCAAAACCATCTTCGCCTTCCTGCTCCCACATAATCGGTTGCCACTTGCCTTCAGAACCAAAGCGCCCTCGTGTGTCCTGAACAATGACCGAGAATCCGGAGCGTACGGCATCGATCGGTCGTAAAAATTCAGAGTTGAGAAGGCGTCGATCGTAAGGCGTCCGATAGAGTATCGTCGAGCTTGGGCCGTCCTTCACTGGAAGCCAGAGGTCGCAGCTCAGTGCCACGCCGTCACGCATGGGCACGCGCAGATCATGTTGGATGCGTATTTCTTGATCGCATTGATTGCTGTTTTCGACGTCTCGAAGATGACTTGACATAACCCTCTCCCGGCTGCACATATTTATATGTATGAACGATCGTTCATAATAATAATTACTAATGTAGCGGCGGTTCACTCATTCCACCAGCATACATTTTAGGCCGAGCGCCATGGGAGGATCAGTTGAGGGTTCCGCTTACCAGCATCACCATACTGCATCGCGCAAATTGCGTATGCGCTAATAAAGGTGGTGACCATAGTAGCGTGACCACATGATGGACGTGCTTGAAGGTAAATCTGTTGTCATTACGGGTGCAGCGCGTGGTATTGGCCTAGCGACCGCGAAATTATTCGCATCGCATTCGGCACGCCTCCTATTGGTCGATCTTGACGAGGAGGATCTCCAGTTAGCTGTTGAGGCCTGCAACCAATTTGGAGCGGATGCGCTTGGCATAGCGCGAGATATCACAGCGCGAGAGGCAGGCACACGCATCGTCGATGAGGCGGTACGAACCTATGGCTGTGTCGATGGGCTCATCAATAACGCAGGCATTGAGTTTCGCGGGAGTTTACAAGAGCATAGCGACGAGGCTTGGGACAAAGTGATCGAGGTGAACCTGACCGCTGCGTTCAGCCTTTGCCGTGCCGCGGCGCCTGAGCTTGCCCGGGCTAGGGGTGCCATAGTCAATGTTGCATCAGTCGCCATTGCCGGTTTTCCCGGTCAATGCGCCTATGATGCTTCCAAGGGCGGGCTCGCCAGCCTCACACGTTCGTTATGTACAGAACTTGGCCCCAAAGGCGTGCGCGTCAATTCGGTTGCTCCGGGTTTCATCGCAACAGAGATGGTCGCGACTCATCCAGACCTCAAAAAGGTCGCTGACAAGTTTACAAAGTCGCTGCCTATTGCGCGCGCCGGACAACCGGAAGAAGTCGCAAACGCAATCGCTTGGCTCGCCTCTGAGAACGCCAGCTACGTAACCGGGCATACTCTTTATGTCGATGGAGGATGGATAAGGGCATGAGCGAAGAACGACTAGAAACCTGCAAAACAGTCTTGGTCACTGGCGCGAGCGGTGGGCTTGGCAGGGCCATATGTGCCTTGCTGATACGGGACGGTCTCACCGTGCTGATGACCGATCATCCTGCCAGTGATCTGGCCAGTGCCGCTGACGAACTGAACTGCGAATGCCTCACGGCCGATATTGCGGATCGCAAGGCTATCGGAGATCTGATGGACTGGGCCGCAGAGCGCCAAGTGGACGGTCTGGTCAACAATGCTGGCATTGTATCTCAGGCGAAACTTGTCGAATTCCCGGACGAAGACTGGGACCGCGTGATCGCAATAAACCTGACAGCGCTGCATCTTTTGACAAAAGCGTTCGCGCAGCGACTGGTTGATGCCAATCGCCCCGGCGCAATCGTGAACATATCCTCTATGTCTTATAAAGGGATGACGCGTCAGGCAGCCTATGTGGCC
Organism: Pseudomonadota bacterium; assembly: GCA_038748365.1. Lineage (GTDB taxonomy): Bacteria > Pseudomonadota > Alphaproteobacteria > Sphingomonadales > Sphingomonadaceae > Alterisphingorhabdus. The sequence continues at coordinate 10,581 of JBCDIZ010000017.1, read as the reverse complement.
TCAAAAGGCGGCGTTGTATCGCACACCAAGGCGGCGGCGCTCGAACTTGCGCGCCACGGTATCCGCGCAAATGCGGTAGCGCCTGGCATGATCGAAACCAGCATGACCAATCCGGACGACGCTAGCCATGATAGCCTGCGCGAAAGCATGACGCGTAGCATCCCCATGCGGCGTTACGGACGTCCTGAGGAAGTCGCATCAGTTGTTGCGTTTCTGCTTTCAGACGCAGCCTCATATCTGACCGGCGAGGTGGTTCACGTGTCGGGCGGTGCCAGACTTTAGACAAGATAAACAGCGAACCGGGCATAGTCTCCGGGTTCGCCAAGAGAGGATAGAAAATGCTTGATAAAACAGGGCAATCGCCGGTCATTGTGCGGCGTGATGGTGCCATCGTCTGGCTGATATTCAACCGCCCCGAAGCGCTTAATGCTATTGACCGTGATCTTGGCCTTGCCGTCAATGCAGCCTTTCGTGAAGCCGAACAGGACGACAGCGTCCGCGCTATTGTTGTGACAGGAACCGGGCGCGCATTCTGCTCCGGTGATGATATTGAGGGACTCAAGGCTTTTCTCAATCGCGACTACACACATCCCCGCGCTGCTGTTGATCCATCGGATCGTGCAAGCCTCTATTTGCGTTTGACGGCGATGATGACACGGTGCCCAAAACCTGTGATCGCTGCCATTAACGGCTTTTCCTTTGGCGCAGGCACAGAGATTGCCTGTGCCGCCGATATTCGCTGCATGTCGAGCACTGCGCAAATTGGCAGCAAGCTGGTAAATATCGCCCAAATAGGCAATGCTGCCTATCTAAGCCGCGTCATAGGATTATCGCGCGCGTTCGAGATTTTTGTGACCGGTCGAGCATTGGATGCAGATGAGGCGAGGGACATAGGTCTGGTGCATTATGTCTACCTCGAAGATGATTTTGAGCAATCGGTGGCAGAACTGGCGGAAAAGCTGGCGAACGGACCCACCAAAGTGATCGCCATGCAAAAACGCCTGCTCAATGATTGCGAAGGAAAAGACCCGAACGCACGCTTGGCTTTACAGGAGGCGGCGCACCAAATCTGCTTTTTTGAAGCAGAAGATGCCGAGGAAGGCGCACGTGCGTTCTTTGAAAAACGCGCACCTGACTTCAAAGGAAAGTGACGTGACACTGAAGCCAAGCTGGACAAACCCCGAAGTACCGCCGCGCGAAGACATAGTTCTGCGCTATGTCATCGAGCATTGGGAAAATCAGCGCCCCAATCACCCAATGGCTATTTTTGTCGATGGGGAAACATGGACATATGCAGATGCCGCCACCAAAGCCCGGCAAACGGCAACTGCGTTTGCCAAAATGGATGTCAGTCGCGGCGAGCGGGTGATGTGCTTGCTGCCAAACGGCCCTGATATATTGCAATGCTGGTTCGGCGCGAACTGGCTGGGCGCCGTCTACACGCCTCTAAACACGGCTTATCGTGGCAATCTGCTTACGCACGCGATTGACATTGCCGCGCCAAGCATTTTCGTGACCCACTCTGCCTTTCTCGACCGGCTTACGGAGATCGATTTTGACGCTGCCATTCCGGTTATTCTGGTCGACAGCAGCAAAGACGCTTTGCCGAAAACATCCTTGAATGTCTTCGGTGCAGAAGCGCTTGCGGCAGAAATCGATCCAAAGGCACTTGAGCTGGATAGCCCGATTGAACCTTGGGAAACCCAAGCCATCATCTACACATCGGGCACCACCGGCCCATCCAAGGGCGTACTCAGCTCCTACTGCCATGCAGGCACCTCAGCGATGGTCGCGTTCGAAGCGCATGATGCGGATAATATGCGATATATGATCACCCTACCTCTGTTTCATGCAGGCGGCACGTTGGGCGTTACGGGAATGGTCCTGCTGGGCCGGTCTTTCGTCATCACGGAGCGCTTCGAGACCGGCAAATTTTGGGACACCGTGCGCGCGACGGAAACGACGTGCTGCACACTTTTGGGCACCATGGAAACCTTCCTAATGAAGGAACCTGAGAGGGCAGATGACAGCGAGCATTCTCTCTATTGGGCCTATGTCGTTCCAAGAACCACCGCATCCCAAGACTTCGAATCCCGTTTTGGGGTCCAAACAAAGACACTGTTCAACATGTCCGAAGTCTCAATTCCGATCCTCTCAGATGGCTCTGATAGCGATCCGGCAAGTTGTGGTCGCGCACGGGCAGGTATCGATCTGCGCATTGCTGACCCCAACGACCAGACACTGGGTGATGACGAAGTTGGTGAACTGCTCATTCGATCCGATCGACCATGGGCGTTGGCGCATGGCTATATCGCCAATGCAGAGGCGACCGCGGACGCTTGGCGCAATGGGTGGTTCCACAGCGGTGACCTGTTTCGACGGTCCAAACAGGGCGAATATTTCTTCGTCGACAGAGCCAAGGATTGCATTCGCCGCAGAGGGGAAAACATCTCCTCCTTCGAGGTGGAGCAGGAATGTATAGCCCATCCCTGCGTAAAGGAAGTTGCTGCCATTGGCATAGCCAGCGAATTTGGTGAAGATGATCTGATGGTGGTCGTCTCTCCGGTGGACGGCGCCACTATTGACCCAGAAGTCCTGATAGAATTTCTGAAAGATCGTTCACCCTATTTCATGGTGCCCCGCTTTATCCGTATTCTCGATGCACTGCCAAAGACACCTACAGAAAAGGTGCAAAAAACCGAGTTGCGCGCTTCCGGCGTAACCAGTGATACATGGGATCGAGAGGCGCATGGTATCACCATCAAGAGTGACCGTATCCCGCACAAAATATGAGGCCGCAGCCATATATGGGACCACCAAAGAAAGGCTGACACCCAAATGTATGATGATCTGAAATCCGTCCGCGTCAAGATACATGAAAAGATTGCGACCGTAACCATCAAGCATCCGCCGCTTAACCTTTTCGATGGCCGTCTGATCCGCGATATGTCCACTGTCGCTCATGCGCTTGCAAAAGATGAAAGCGTGCAGGTCCTCATCATCGAAAGCGCTGACCCTGACTTTTTCATCGCCCATGCCGATGTGAATCTGATCATGCGAGGGGCGGAAACACCGCCACAGGGCGATCCGCCAGACTCCTTTTTTCAGGCAATGACCGAGTGCTTCCGCACGATGCCCAAAATCACAATCGGCAAGATCAACGGTATCGCCCGCGGCGGCGGTCTTGAGCTTCTGGCGGCACTGGATATGCGTTTCTGCTCTTTGGAGAATACGCGTCTTGCGCAACCGGAGGTCGGCTTAGGGATAGTCCCCGGCGGCGGCGGCAGCGTCTATTGGCCCGAATTGATCGGTCCATCGCGCGCGCTTGAGTTGCTTTTGGCATGCGAGGACTTCGATGGTGCGCTTGCGGAGCGATATGGCCTAGTCAATCGCGCGGTGCCAGAGGTGGAGTTGGACGAGCTGGTCAAACGGGCCTCGCATCGCATCGCCTCATTCCCGTCCGACGCCGTAGCTGAAGCGAAAAGACTGGTAAGATCAATGTCTAACCTCACAATATCACTGGAAGAAGAACGGAAGACGTTTTTCAAGCTTGCATCGGGAAACAATACATCATCGGCTATGCAAGCCTTCCTTAAACGCGGCGGCCAAGACCGAACTTATGAATTAGGCGATCTATTTTGCTAGACCGCTATTTGTTAAGCATAGGCTGTAGCGCGTTGAGCTTTTGAGATATGGCAACTGCAAACAAGAAATTCAGCAATAGCTAGTCATGTGCTGAAGGTTCTCGGTGATATTGACCTCCCAAGACGCTTTAAGAAAGCATTTGCACTGGACAGGGATATCTAGAATCACGAAGTTTATTGAAAGCCAAATTTTCAGAAAATATTGCGCGCTGTCTGGGGCGATATTAGGCTTAGGGATTTGGTCTAAATACCCCCCGGTTAGTCGGGCCTGGAAAAGGTAACAGCATTGCCTGACCTTATGGTCACAGGCCATCAGACCGTTTTATCGATCACAAAAGATACCATTCTTGATCGATAAACTACATTTCTATCGATCATTTGCGGAAGACTGTTGCAGGCTGCACTTTTCCATTTCAGGCTCTCCGTTTGCTAGGGTTTTCTTTGAGATTTGGCCAAATAGGTGATTATTAGATTGTCATCAAAAGGTGATGACAATGAAGAAAACTCTTACAAACAAGACGGTGCTGGCCTTGAAACCAAAGACCAAACGCTATGATGTCCGGGACGTTTATCTCCCCGGATTTGGCGTGAGGGTCACGCCGGAAGGTCGCAAATCCTTCTATGCGACCTATCGTTATGGCATCCGCCAACGCCGTCAGACGCTTGGCACCTATCCGATTGTCACGCTCGCCGAAGCACGGGAAAGGGCGCTGGATACCTTTCGTAAGGTCGAACAAGGCATCGACCCGCAAAATGCTCGCCGCACCGAGTTTATGACGCTTAGCGATGGTGTGGACGCTTTCATCCGGCAATATGCCAAGCCGCAGAACAAATGCTGGAGAGAAACCAACCGTGCTTTGAAACGCGAACTGGTCAGCCGTTTTGGCGAGCGGGATGTCAAACAGATTACCCGTGCCGATATATTGGAAGCGGTTGATGCGGCGTTAGAACGCGGATCGAACTATCAGGCTAATCGGCTGGTGTCTTACACAAGGCGCATGTTCAACTGGTTCGTTGAACGCGGGATAGTCGAAGCCAGTCCGATGATCGGTGTGAAAGCGCCCCGGCGTGAGAAACCGCGCGACAGAGTGATGAGTTACGATGAGCTGAAGCGCGTCATAAAAGCCTGCCGTGAAGAACCGTTTCCCTTCGGCCCCTATGTCCTGATCCTGATGGCTACCGCGCAACGCCGCAGTGAAGTCGCGAATATGCGGTGGTCTGAGATCAATTTTGGAGAACAAGTCTGGGAGATACGCGCAGAGCGATCCAAAAACGGCAAGCCGCATAATGTCCCACTTACACCTTTTGCGATCAGTATATTGAAGGCTCTACCTCGTTTTATCGATTGCGATCTGGTGTTTACGACCACGCGCACAACACCAATCAGCGGGATCACCAAGATGCACAAGCGTATCTGCGAGAATTCTGGTACATCGGCGTGGCGGCTGCACGACCTACGCCGAACGGCTGCAACCAATATGGCCAAAATGAAAATACCGCCACATGAGATTGAGCGGGTATTGAACCATGTGTCGGGCACGATTTCCGGTGTAGCGGCGGTGTATAATCGCTATGGCTATGAGGATGAAAAACGCGATGCGTTGGTGAAATGGGGAGAGTTTCTTGAGCGGCTTGAGCGAGGATAAACCAGACGGCGTTGTCTCGATCCATGTCGCTTTTGATTTGCTTGGCAAACGCCTCTTTCCCAAACGCTGGTCCGATCATCATGCTTATGCAGCCCTTCCAGGACGGCGCGACCTTATGCGAAGCGATCCAAAACGTCACCGCGAGGCATGGCAGGTTCTCATCGCGCTCGGACAACATGCGCGCGATGGCGAATTAGAGGTGATTGCTGATGATCCTTTAGCCGCGACATTCCACATCAGTGAGATTTCGTTGCTCTATCCCTTGATTAAGCCGGGGAAGTCGGGGCAGGTTGAATTGATCTGCGGTGATCTATTTCCTGCGCAAGTTGACATCACCAAATTTCATGACGCGCTGCGGCGCAAATACCCGCGTAAGAAGTCGGCTGGGCGCAGCTTAGCCCATCCCGACTATTTTCAGGCAGCAGTCAGATATTGGGCTGCTAATGCCGGAAAGCCTCCGCCGGGACAGGTTCGCAAACAGATTGAATTGACCAATCAAGGAATTGAGAAGGACATACCGCCAGCGACCATCTATCGATACATTGAGAATGCCCGAAAGCTGGTTCGCAAAATCGACTGATTAATTGTGAGAATCTACACCGTGATTGAGTTGACCACTGCGTCGGCGCAATCGCTACATGCTCCTGCCTCCACCCATAAGGAGGCAAATCATGCAGAAATATCTTTACGACCGGAATGACCTGTTTCGGCGCGGCATCAAACTTTCAAATACCACGCTCTTGCGTATGGAAGCGGCAGGGAAGTTCCCAGCCCGATGTTATCTGACGCCGAGAACCGTCTGTTGGCCAGCCGATGAAGTTGAAGCGCATTTAGCCGGGCTGGTTGGCGAAGAAGGAGGCGAAGCCGATGGCTGACAAACCCCGCCTCTCTAAACGTGCGCGCAAGAAAATGCGTGTTGCTCGCCGCATGGTATTCGACAAGATCGGAGTGATCGCCATCAAGCGAAGGTCCAAGAAACCGGATACACGTTTCTCTCCGAATGGCAGTCACAGTGCCACCTTGGACCTTGATCTGATTGAAAGCTGGTTACTCGAAGATGACAGGATCAATCTTGCTGCGGTTGTCCGTGAAACTGATTGTCTGGTGGTGGATATTGATGGCCGGAAGGGTGAGAAGGCAGCAAAGAAGCTAGGTCCCTTGCCAAAGACCCTGATGGTCATAACGCCCAATGGACGGCACCTTTACTATCGCCATGGCGGGAAGGTGAAGGGCAGCCGGATCGGGCTAGGCCCTGAACTCGATATCATTGCATCAGGCTACACGCTCTTGCCTGGAAGTGATCATCCCGATGGTGGCCGCTATGAAGCAGAAAATCTCAGCCACAATATCGTGCATCTGCCCGCACAGACAATTGCGGCTATCAATGGCAGTGGAAACACCAATGACGAAAAGTCCGACGCTGACGAGCAATCAGGAGGAATTGCCAAAGGTGGACGGGACAATGCACTAACCAGTATTGGGGGTGCAGTTCGGCGTCAGGGTTATGGCGCCGATTGTATCATCACAGTGCTCAATGCAATTAATGAAGTCCATTGTGAGCCGCCTCTATCGACCAAACAGGTGCGCAAGATAGCGCGCAGCGTTGGACGCTATGAACCGGCGGATGCTGATCTGTTTGCAGAGATGGCAGATGTGAAACCACGTAGGGTGGATTATGCATGGTTCCCCTATCTGGTGCGCGGCGCGGTCAATCTGCTCGAAGGTGATCCGGGAACCGGCAAGACCTATCTGCTATGCACCATTGCTGCGTGTTTCTCGGCAGGCATAGCCTTGCCCGGTCAGACAAAGACAAGGCCGACTAACATCCTTTTCATGAGCGCCGAGGATGATCCCGACACCACCCTTGTGCCGCGTCTGTTGCGTTTAGGCGCTGATATCTCGCGCATTACATACACGACGCGCTATTTCCGGCTGGAAGAGGAGGCGCTTGGCTGGATCGAAAAGCATGTGATTGAGAAAGGTGTCACAGTGGTCATTCTCGACCCGCTACTTGCCTATATGCAGGGCGGCATTGATATGAACAAAGCCAATGAGACGCGGCCCTTTATGGCGCGGCTGTCTGAACTCGCCAAACGCACCAATATCACCATCATCGGATTGCGGCATCTTACCAAGGGCGGGAAGGACAAGGCCATCTATCGTGGTCTGGGTTCCATCGACATCACTGCCGCCGCGCGTTCTGCCCTAATGCTCGGATTGCACCCGGAGGACCCAGATGTGCGGGTGATGATGCATATCAAGCATAACCTGTCTGAGCGCGGCGCATCGCTTGCTTATCAGCTTGAGGGCGGCGATTACAGCAAGGGCAAAGTGCCCAAACTCAAATGGCTTGGAGAAGTCGATATTCAACCTGAGGATTTGGCCCCAACCGCCGGGCAGGCTGGTCGCCCGGATGATGCTAGAAAATCCGCCATGACTTTCCTCAAGCAATATCTGGCTGGAGGTCCCAAACCGGTCAGCGTGGTATTGCTCGCAGGCGAAAAGCGATCCTTTTCCGAGCGCACTTTGCGCCGTGCCGCAAAAGATATCGGTGTCGTGAAGGAAGGGAGGAACTGGAAAATTGCCAAAAAGTCCCTGTAGGATGATTTTGGCAATTTCCGGACAAGTCAGTCGTTCAGAGGCGTTGAAAGCGCCTTTTTCGCTTCGGTAAGCGCCTTTGAACCTTTGGCCCATTGCCACGGATGACGCGGCACATGCGTTTCTTTCAGGGCCGGATATTCATCCTTCTTCGAAACGGCGAGCCGCAGCATCATTCGTGCCTCGCGTGGCTTTATCTTCATCTCGCTGCAAAGGTCGGCAAGAGTAATGATCGTCGTCGCTTTGGTTGGCATAATTGTCTCCTTGTTTTGATCGACGATCATCTCAATAAGATTGGATTCCGGCGCTTGTCAGGAAAAAACCCAGTGCGGATATGGGATTTCTTGATTGGCACCGACCTACTGATTTTGGCGGTGTGTTTCGGATTGCCTTGGATGTCACAATGGTAATGATAAGACACGACCCACTGATTTCAAATGAGGCCATCGCGGAGCATTGGACCGCACTTTGGCGTGTCTTTCTGATCACCAAATTGGGAGTTGGGTAACCAGTGGGTAGCAGACCTGCCGGTTGCCTTTATTGAGTATCACCGACCATGGCGCTCAGCTTCTCGTAGTATAACTCGCGGGCTTCGCGTTTTGCCTGTTTAAGCGACTGCACCTTGGTATAGCGTTTCCGACCGCGTGGGCGGGCATGACGGTTGTCTCCCTCCACCTGCCTATACAGTTTGCGGACCTTGCGGCGGGATCGGGATAGGGCATCTTCGCTCTGGCTAGCATAGGTCAGCTTATGGGCTTTGCGTGAGGCGAATATGTCATCGACGAGGAATAGCTGTTCACAACGGATACCATTTAAAGGGCATAAGAAATAGCAGCGACAGCCACCATAAGGGCAGGAAACGCATTCGATGGCCGCGCGCTGATCTGGCACATCCCCAGCTATACGGATTGACGCATCTTCAGCATCGCTCAAGTCGATAAAAATTCGCGCCTCAAGTGTCTTTAGGTCCTGATTTTGCTATCGCAGCATGTCATATGTGCATTCACCGGGCTTGAGCAGCCCAGCGCGCTTCAGAACGCGCATGTCGATGCATGGAAACTGCTCGACTGCTCCGCGATGGACGCTGCGCTTCCGCCCGGAATTGATACCGCCCATAATGGCCTCTCTATGTTGCTGAAACTGGCTCATTATACGAAATACTCTGGCCAAGATCAGGTGAAAACCTTGGGCTTACAGCTTTCTATTGCCTGAAACGCCGACCCGTACCATACAGCTTGGTGATGCCGCCACGCACGGCATTGGGGATTAGTACCCCCGCACAAGCGGTAGATGCTGACCGTAACAGCGTCACACTCCTTGCCTTTATGGTCGGGGAGCCTGTGGCGTATGTCCAGGACTCTCGGGTCTAAAGGCCTCAGGGCCGACTTGTGCGGTGTACTAACTCCCCGATCACCAAGGATCAGGAGTGAAGTCGAAAGCGGGGGCGTACCGCCATCGACTTTAGGGGAAGATACCCACATGCCGATGGGAACACGCCATACAGTGACGGGCATATTGCGCCGGTCGCGAAACGGACTTTATGCTTTAGAGGTGGATGGAGGCGGTGTCTGGCAACTCGATTGCGGTTGGGGCTGGAAAGCGCGGAGGCTTATTGGCCAGCGCGTCATGGTCGAAGGCGCACGATCGGGCTTCAATCTACTGGATGTTAAGTCGATGCGGGTGGTAGGTCGGAACGGATAAGCTAGCCGCTTGAATAAAATGGCCAACCTTGGGCCGTCAGCCGACTGTCTGCTTGCGTTCAAGTACAGGCAAAAAGCCGACCTTCCGCTCCCTTGTGGACATTCAGGGTAAAGTGAAAAGCGAGAGCGTTGCGTTTGCAACGCCCCTGCCCGGGCTGCGACCCCGCGGCTCGGATAACAGGGCACAGTCTCTGGGCGTTACGCCTCGTTACTGGAATGCGGAGGCGATACGCCCGATGATACGACCTCACATCTTTAGAACTCGCCTGCAACACCGGCTTGAATAGCTGTTGAATTGCCACCTGCGTAGCTCACACCAGCGGTGATGGCGAAGGGTGTTTCGCTGTCGAGGCGGTGCATCAGGCCGAGGGAGAAGCCCACTTCGCCGCGATAGACTGCGAAGTTGCTGGCATAGCTTGTCTTTCCAGCCTCGCTCGGGAAATGGGGGTTTGCCTGAGCCGCAATCGCCGCAATGCCGCGTTGCGCATCCCTGTCAACGGTATTAGCGAGATCGAAGGCGGCAACTATCTGTCCTTCCAGCGTAGCCACGCGTCCGTCCAGCTGGCCCAGAGATGCAATGTTGAGACTGCTTGTCCCCAAATTGCCCAGTGCATCGGTGGTGACCAGACTGACAGCGCCCTGTTGGGCCGCATTGCTGGCATCAGATGTGATGCCGGCAAAGCGATAGGTCGAGACCTCTGATCCAATGGCAATGAGGTTCGGCTGATCGGCAATCGCGCCGGTACCAATGGCAACCGCACCATCAGCGGTAGCCATGGCGCCATTGCCTAATGCTATCGCCCCTTCTCCATTGGCGACATTGAGGTTGCCGATAGCAACGGCACCCGTGCCGGTGGCGGTGTTGGTGGCGCCCAGAGCAACGGCTCCAGTACCGATTGCAGTATTGGGATTACCGATAGCAACTGCACCATCGCCGCTGGCCATATTACTATAGCCAATCGAGACCGACTGACCGTCCTGTGCCATGGCCTG
>JBCDIZ010000016.1:0-41783 GCA_038748365.1 Pseudomonadota bacterium | reverse complement strand
CCCAGTTTACCGGCCCCGGCTGCTGCTCCATCACGCCCCATTTGGGCGCGCAGCCGCGATAGAGATCATGATGGAAAGCGGCAAAATCCGGATGGCCGCGACGGCGATAGCGTGCCTTGTCCTCGGCGCTATAGACCGCTTGCTGATCGAGAAAGCCGAGCGGATAGCTGTCCCATGTCGCCATATCGAGATGGCGGCCAACAGCATGGTGATCGAAGTCGGTGAAATGGCCCATATAATTATGGCTGACCGGAATATCGGGCGCATATTGGCGCAGAATGGCGCATTGTTCGGCATTGAAACTGCGCACCTGATCCGAGGAGAAGCGGCGGAAATCCATAACGTGCGAGGGATTGGGCTCCGTCACTGTCGCATTGGGCAGATCAATCTCAGCAAAGCTGCGATACTCCATGCTCCAAAAGACATTGCCCCATGCCGCATTGAGCGCCTCGACCGAACCGTAACGCTCGGCCAGCCATCCTCGAAACGCCTTTGCCGCCATAGGCGAATAGCTAAGCACGGTGCTGTGGCAGCCATATTCATTGTCGGTCTGCCACATGATGAGCGCCGGATGCTGCGCGTAACGCTCCGCAAGGGCGCGGGTAATGCGGCGCGATTGTGCGCGGTAATTCTCTGAAGAGAAACAATAATGCCGTCGCGAGCCAAAACGTCGCGGCTGACCATGGCGATTATGCGCGAGTATGTCGGGAACATCGTCGATCAGCCATTTGAGCGGTGTCGCGGTTGGCGTGCCCAGGATAATGCGCAGACCATGGTTGTGCGCCAGATCCATCACCCGGTCGAGCCAGCCCCAATCAAAACGCCCTGGTTCCGGCTCAATCCGGCTCCAGGCGAATTCGCCAATCCGCACCTGCTGTATGCCCAGCGCTTTCATTCGCGCGAAATCAGTGGCCCACATATCTTCGGGCCAATGCTCGGGATAATAGCAGATCCCCAGCGCCATGGAGATGGGTTGTGACAGGTTCGGCATGGGAAACCTCTGACGCAGCGTGATTATCTCTTGCCAGCCATAACCGGATCGGCTTTGCATGCAAGCCATGTCAGACACGGCCAAAATCATTAGCGGCCCCGGCGCAGCAGGCCCGATCTATCGCCGCCATCACCGCAAAGCCGATGGCCGCAGCCTTTATCTCTACGGGCATAAACCGCATGATCTACCGCCCTTTGCCGAGACCGCCGGCGAGATTGCGCCGGGCGGCGAATTGCGCCGGCATCCCCTACGCGATGAATATGCCATCTACGCCGGACATCGCCAGCACCGCACGCACCTGCCCAATCCAGCAGACAATCCCCTCTCCCCAATGTGCGAAGGCGGCGGCGAGACGGAAATCCCTTTTGCCGATTTTGAACTAGCGGTATTCGATAACCGCTTCCCCAGCCTGCACCCCGAGGCAGCAGAACCTTCATTACGCGCAGACGAAACAGAACGATTAGCCGCCAATGGAAAATGCGAGGTCATCGTCTACAGCGCAGACAGCGAAACCCGTCTGGCCGATCTGACCTTGGAGCAACGCATCTTGCTGGTTGAGGCATGGATTGATCGCTACATCGCATTGCGCGAAATGGGGTTGGCATACATTCTGCCATTTGAAAATCGCGGCACCGAAATCGGCGCGACTCTGCACCACCCGCACGGGCAGATTTATGGCTTCCCAATTACCCCTCAGATGCAGGCAAATGCAGCTAAAGCGTTCGCAAATGGCTTCAACCTTGTCGCGGCAATGGAAAGCTGGGGAGAGGCGCAGCAAATCGGTGCCAACGATACCATGGTGGCAATGGTCCCGCCCTTTGCCCGCTTCCCTTATGAATGCTGGATCATCCCGAAAACCGTGTACCCTGGGCCATGGACATTTTCCGCGCAGCAAGTAACTGACTTTGCTGACCTTCTGGGCCGTTTGCAAGCCGCTTATGATGCCCTTTTTGAACGCCCCATGCCCTATATGATGAGCCTCCATGCTGCACCGACAGAGCATGATGCGCCTTATCATTTCACCACCCAATTCTACCCGATGCTGCGCGACGCAAGCCGCGTAAAATATCTCGCCTCAGTCGAGCAAGCCACAGGTGTTTTTACCGTCGATATTGATCCGGCAGATGCAGCAGACAGATTGCGCGCGGTTTTTGTATGAGTTTGCAGCAAGACGAGATCGCAGAGTGCTTTGCAGAAATCTTTGACAAGCCACCGAAAATAATCACTTTTGCACCCGGGCGAGTCAATCTGCTTGGCGAACATATCGATATGCACGGTGGCCACGTGCTTCCCATGGCGCTGCCATTCGGCATCTCACTGGCCGCTGCACCGATAAATGGCGCCAATGACAAGATAGCATCCAGGCAATTTGAGGGGGTTACAGAGCATAGCTGCGGCGATGGCAAAACTGATCACTGGAGCGATTATATCGCCGGAGCGCTAGAGGTAGCACGCAGCCAGAAATGGTTGCAGGGAGCCGCCGCAATCTATTGTAATAGTGCTATTCCTGTCGGCGCTGGCCTGTCTTCATCCGCAGCCACAATTATCGCCACACTCAAAGCTTTTGCGCCTGATGGTTTTCCTGCAACCGATCTGGCCTTGCTGGCGCAATCGGTAGAACATGACTTTATCGGCGTCCCTTGCGGAATAATGGACCAGATGGCAATTGCCGCCCCCTCTCCCGGCGAGATATTATTGCTCGACTGCCGTTCGCTGAGCCATGAAAAGCTGGCACTGCCTCAAAACTGCGACATTGCAGTCGTCCATTCCGGTCAGCGCCGCGCACTTGCCGATGGTCGCTATAGTGAGCGCGTCAGGGAAGCCAAGGCTGCACAGAAAAAGCTCAATATCCCCTTCCTCACTGATCTGGCAAAACAAGACACTCTCCCTGAATTGGAAGACAGCACCCTTACTAGCCGTGTCCGCCATATCGTCAGCGAGGAGCAGCGGGTTATGCGTGCAATCGAAGCGATACGTACTGGTGACGCAAAAACCTTTGGCGCATTAATGCACCGAGGACACCGCTCCATGGCTGATGATTTTGAAGCCTCTACTCCCGAAATAGACACACTAGTCACTGATGCCGAGCATTATGGGGCCTATGGTGCGCGTATTACCGGCGCAGGTTTTGGCGGCTGCATCGTTGCGCTGCTCCCTGAAGGTGAGAAACAGAGCTGGTGGCAGCAGCTCGGCAAAAATCATCCAAGCGCATCATTGCTTTACTGACCGACATGACGCTAATCACAGCTTCGATAAATCTACGGCAACGGGAAGAGATTAGCCAATGCTGATACAGCTTCTTATCGGATCGCTTTTGATCTGCATCACTGTGATCATTGAGGTCTTCTTTATCGGCATGGCGACACAATTTATTACGCGCAATTCCAGCTGGGTAACCGATGGCCGCCATATCTGGCGTTTCATGGTTGAGCTGGTGGCTGTTGTTTTCTGGCTGTTAGTGGCGTTGGTCATTGCCATCTGGATGTGGGCGGTCACCTTCCTGATACTCGATATCTTCCAGACATTGGAGAAGTCACTCTATTTCTCGATCGTGTCTTTCACCACATTGGGATTTGGCGATATCATCATCGGTCAGAAATGGCGGCTGTTATCCGGCTTTTCTGCCGCCAATGGGCTGATCATGTTTAGCTTGACGACTGCTTTTCTTATTGAGTTTATCACCAAGATCAGGCTGCATTATCAGCAGGGTGATCAAGATGACGATGATTAAGGCGCAGTCCTAATTGTTAGCTGCCGCTGCGGCTTTCTTATCCTTTTCACGCTGCATGCGTTTGGCTCGACGTGCCGCTACCAGCCTGCCTGCCTCTGCTGGATCATATTGCATTCTGCCAGTGCCGCGTGCCCAGGCTTCAATCACCATACCTTGAGGCGCAACATGGAGTTGTTTGAAGTCAGCGCTTTCCAGATCGCCGTTGAAGACAAAACCTTCCAAAGGCTCCGCCGCCAGCCATTCATCCGCCTTGCGCAGACCTTCCTCATAATAGCTGCTAAAATCATAAGAAATCTGCGCGATCAGCTCATCGTCAATTTCGGCAACACTGATTGCCCCGGCGAGAAGGTTGAATGCGGGGCTGTCGGTCTGGCTGACAACCTCAAGATCACTGATCCCGATAGTCTTGGCGGCAACGTCCAGCTTCGGTTTGGCGACAATCCAGATATCTCCCTCCACCTCATCAAAGAGCGGCACGGCTGACTTGATAGAGACATCAAGACCGATCGCCAATCTGCCGCCTTCGGTGCCAAACATCTCGATGGAATTGAAGCGCGCGTCGGTTGTCGTGCCATCTTCCAACTCCACCTGCCTGAATTTTCCCAAACCAACTATATCGCCCAGAGGCTTCTCAAACACGTCATAGGGTACATAGACAGGCACCTGCACATTGATGCCCTTGTCTGGCAGGTCTGCCATCAGATCAGGCAGCGGCGTTTTTTCCGGCTTTTCCGGTTCGGGGCCAAAGATGGTCTCGGTCTGCGCCTGAACAGCCAGATCAACGATCAACTGACCATCGCGGATCAGATAATCCGCCATACCGATCTGCTGCGGCGTAAACCGCACCCAGATTTCCGGCTCAGATTTGGCCCGCTCGACAGTGAAGCCCGCATGCCAGATGCTTTCGACCTTTTCCCGTGCATTCAATTTCCGAATGAGCTGAGGCAGACGTTGTTCTATCCGTTGCGCGACTTTGCGGATTTCCGGCTCAATACGCGATCCAAACGTAATCCGTTGACCTAAAGCATCTATGCCGATCTCCTCGGACCATTGATAATCAATATCCACCTTCGCACTAGGCTGCCAATCGCTTGATAATTGCGGCTGAACCCGCATGATAACCTGCATCGAACCGGTTACCGTCTCACGCTTGATGATGTCGCCAATATCCAGCACCTCGACCTGAATATTCACCGGAATGGTTATCGTTAGCGTCTTGCCCGATCCGCCGAGACGGATGCGTTCGCGATCAACAAAGCCCTGCAACCGACATGATATGTCTGGCAGCAGTTTAGACTTGGTCTTGAGGCAAATGCGTTTGGGTTCATTGATAGTCACCAGTCGGTCCGGCACTTCACCATTTAATATCTCTGCTAGATAGTCGAGGCGGCCACTCACCGGAATACGCACCGTCGATATGCTGTTATTGCTGACAAGGTCCGGCTGTATACGCGAAGGCCGCGGAGTTGAACCAATTACGGTAACTGAAATAATCCCATAGACTGCCAAACCGAGCAGCATCACAGCAGTGATAGTCATGCCCAGCTTTTTGAGCCTATTTGGCACTAACTGCTCCTGCGCTGATATATTGAAACAGAATATCAAGGGAAGCGCAGCTATTTGGTTGGCGGTGCATCACTCAGTTAGACCGGAATGAACGCCGCATCTGGTCCATAAGCGGACGGGTAATAAAGCTCATCAGGCTGCGATCACCGGTCTGGATATAGGTTTCAACCGGCATGCCGACACGCAATTCTATCCCCTCAAGCCGTGCTATTTCATCATCGGGTATCTCGACATTGACGCGGAAATAGGGATTGCCATTCTCATCAAGCGCGCGGTCGGCAGATACGAACGAGACCTTCCCTTCCAGTTCTGGGGTTGTCTGCCGATTAAGGCCGCTCAGCAACAAGGTCGCTTTACTGCCCATAGCCACTTGATCGATATCCTGAGGCAAAACTCGCGCTTGGACGATCATGTCGTCACTATCCGGTACAATCTCCAATATAGTTTCGCCTGGTGGTATGACAGCACCGATTGTCTTGTACGACAATTTATCGACGATCCCGGCAGCCGGTGCCCGGATAACCGTACGATCAAAGGCATCATCTGCTGCGACCTGTCGCCTGCGCAGTTCAGCCAGCTGTGCCTGTACCTGCACCAGTTCGGCGGCGGCAACAGAACGCCCATCAGCCGCTATACTCGCTGCCTGCGCCCGTGATTCCGCAATACGGGCATTTGCTTGGTTTATGCTGGCTGCGGCTGTATCGCGCTGTGCATCAAGGCCTGAAGCAGAGCGTTCCAGCGCATTGAGACGATCCAACGTTGTCAGGCGGTCACCATAGAGTTCACGCGTCTGCGCAAGCTCTTCATCTATCAGCTCAGACTGTCGCTCAAACGCTTGTATCTGGCTTTCAAAGCCGGAGATATCAGCAGCAGCCTGTTGCGCCCGCCTTGATAGTTGTGCCTGTTGTGCGCTGCGTGCCTGTCTGCGCACAGAGAAATTGCGCCGCTCGCTCGCCATTATCGCGGCAACATTTGGATCTTCAGCGCGCTTGAGCAGTTCTTCGGGAAAGCTGATGCTACCGGCTTCATCACGCTCAGCAATCAAACGTGCCTCAAGCGCCAAAAGTTGATCGACGCTCAATCCGGTGAGCTCAGAACTGGCACTGCTTACCGTTGTATCAAGACGTATCAAAGGCTCATCCTGCTCAACGCGCTGCCCATCTTCAACCAGAATATCGGCGACAGTCCCGCCAAAAGGGTGTCCGATACGCTTCACAGCAGACTCTACCGAAATGGAACCGGACGCAATGATCGCACCGGTAATCGGAATGAATGTAGCCAGACCACCTATTCCAAAAACCAGTATTGCAGAGAAAATCATTGCCTTGCGGATGGTATTTGCCAACTTTGGCGCACTTTCCTCTTCGATAGAAGGCGGAAGAATGGGTGCGGGCAAGGTTTCGCTTCGGACAGACAGTTCAGACACGATCCAGCCTCACTTCTTTTGTTTCTTTTTTTCGTCGAGCCGTTTCGACCCAGATTGCACATTATCGGTCGTGCCAAATTGCTCTACCCGCCCTTCATTCATGATGAGAACGTGGCTCATATAGGCAAGAACTGTCGGCCGGTGTGCGACCATCAGCACTATTGCGCCGCGTTCTCGCGCCGCGGTCACCGCCTTGCTCAGAGCAAATTCACCTTGCGTATCAAGGTTGGAATTGGGTTCATCCAGAACGAGAATGAAAGGATTACCATAAAGCGCTCGGGCCAATGCGACACGTTGCGTCTGGCCTGCTGAGAGAGAACCTCCATCGGGGCCAATGATATGCTCATAGCCGCCCTCGAGGTGGACAATAAAGTCATGAATATCAGCAGCTTTGGCAGCGGCAATAATGTCGTCCATATCCGCTTCATAGTCGAAGCGCGCGATATTCTCGGCAATGGTACCGGGCATCAGTTCGACATTCTGCGGCACATATCCAAATGTGTGCGAAAGCGCTGCCTCGCCATATTGGTCAAGCGAGGCTCCATCCAGACGAACATTACCGCGCATTTCCGGCCAAATGCCGCAAATCGTCTTGACCAGAGTAGACTTTCCAGAGCCGCTACGGCCAATAATGGCAACACCATCACCAGATTTTAGAGCAAAGGAGACATCCCCTATCGTCACCTTGCGTGCACCCGGTGGGCCGGAAAACAAATTTTCAACTGCAAGAGACTGGGATGGTAATGGTAATATCGCTGGCTCAATATTCGCAGGAACAGCATTCAGCATCTGCTCAAGCCGTTGCAATGCCTGCGAAGCAGAGACGGCGCCTTTCCAGTTGCCAATCACTTGCTCAACCGGCGCCAGGGCGCGCGCAGCAAGGATAGAGCCTGCGATGATGATGCCGCCAGTGGCTTCCCCTATGATAACCAGATAAGCACCGAGTGCCAAAACCAGAGACTGAAGAAACAAGCGAACTGCCTTTGTGATGGCGCTCATTGAACTGGTGAAACGTGTCAGGTCACCATGTAGCTTTGCGCTTTCGCCTTCAAGCTGCAGCCAACGAACATTATGGTGGCGAGCTGAACCCATAGCCTTGAGCATCCCAGCATTGCGGCGAATATCCTCGGCAGTTCGCATGCGAAGCGAGGTGTTATTGCTGACAGCTTCTGTGCGCTGAGATGTCAGGCGGTCCGTCAGAGCCATGATGCTGAATAACACCAATACCCCCAATAGTGTCAGCGCGGCCAGGCTCCAGTGAAACACGAATAGCACGATGAGAAACAGCAAAACCCAAGGCAGATCAAGAAATGCCAGCGGCCCCGGCCCCGCCATGAATGATCGGACCTGATCAAGATCACGCACTGGCTGTGCGCCGCCGGGCAAAGGACCAGCAGTTAACTCATAGCGCGCCACGATATCGAGTGTGCGATCACTTAACCGCCCGGCGGTAATCGCACTGAGATGGCCGGTAATCTGGGCGCGGATCATTTCCAAAAGGGCCAGGAAAAAATAGGCGATAGCCACAATCACCAATAGGCCAACCAGGGTCGGCACGCTGCGCGAAGGCAAAACTTCATCATAGACCAGCAGCATGAAAAATGAGCCCACAAGCATGAGCACATTGATAACCGCACTCACGATAATGGTCGGCGCAACGACAGACCTTATTGGAGCCAGGGCATTGCGCAGCTCACCCCCGAACTTCAGCTTCATGACTTTAAACCCCGTTGTTCGAACCCGCGACCGAACAATTCCTCCATGGCAGCCTATTTCGCCCCAAACTGTCGAAAAATTTATGCCTTTTTTGCTATAATTTAGTATAGCATGGCGATGTTTTGGGGCAAGGGGATTAGCGGTGCGTGGACCATTTAGGAGCAGTTCCTATTTTTTCTGCTTCACTGTTTCTGCTATGGCGCTTTTTAGCGTTCCGGCAAAGGCTGAGAATCTCGCAGAAGCGCTTGAGAAGGCCTATGCTGAAAATCCATCACTTTCGGCACAACGTGCCCGAACCCGGGCCGCAGATGAACTCAAGACACAAGCCAATGCGGCTTATGGACCGTCTATCGATGCAACGGGCAATTATATCTATACACGCCAAAGCTCGAATGGACTTTTCGGCGGCATTAACGAAGGTGGTGCTACCGATTATACGGTTACACTGAACCAGCCATTCTTCACCTTTGGCAGACTGGCGGCTGGACAGAATATTGCGCGCGCGCAGCGCCTTGCGGAAAGAGAAAGTCTGCGCCTTGCCGAACAGACCCTGATTGCCGAGACTGTTCTTGTCTATGTCGGAGTGCAGCGCGATCTGGCTTTATACGGTGCGCGGCTGCAAATTGCCGCCCTGCTGGACGAACAATTTGAAATTACAAAGCGCCGCTTTGAATTACGCGCGTCGACAGTCACTGATGTAGAGCAGGTTGACAACCAACGGCAGATTGCCCGTGCACTGGCAGAAGAGGCGCTTGCCACATTGGAGGCGAGCGCAAATGAATATCGCCGTATTGTGGGGAAATACCCTGGTGAATTAGAACCTTTGCCGACAACGCCAATCCTGCCACAGCTGGAGGAACTGCTGCGCATAGCGGATCAGACCAGCCCGCAGATAGGGGTTGCGGCCTTTTCGGAGAACGCAGCGAGACAGTTGGTGGCATTGCGGCGAGCAGAACGTATGCCGACTGTCTCAGGAATTGCTGGTGCAAGGCGAATTCCTGCGACACCTTTTGACGACAGTCGACGAGCCCTCCAAGGGTTTGCCGGGATTTCGATCACCATGCCGGTCTATCGCGGTGGTGCGCTAGGATCACGTATCCGCGAAGCCAGCGAACTGGCACAAGCTGCCCGGTTTGATCGCGAAGAAGTGCGTCGCGGCGTACGCAGCGATGCGTCCTCAAACTGGGCTCAGGCACAAGCCGCCCGAAGAGTGGCCCCAATATATCAGGAAGCAGTGCAGTCCGGTCAGGAAGCACTGCTCAATGCAAGGCGGCAGGAAACCGCTGGCCTCAGAACCTCACGTGAAATCATTGATATTACCAACGATCTGCTCAATGCCCGGATCAACGCCATCAACGCAGCCGCTAATGGCTATACAGCAAGCGTACTGACCCTGTTCGAGGCAGGCCTGCTTGATCCGGCCATGTTTTCTGCACGCGTAGAACCCTATGATCCCGATGGTTATGATCCCTTCTTCGCCGGGTTCGCCGGGCTTCCCTTGCGCCCTGTGCTGGCCCCCATCGATCGTATATTTGTTGAGGATCGCCTAGACGATATCGTAATCTATTATGAAAATGCTTATGGCTGGGAAGTACCGCAGCCACCAGTCGTGGATACAGCAGATGAAGCACTGACCGGCGAGAACAAGGATACCGAGTATCCTGACATTTTTCCTACGCCACGCTTCGTTCCCAATGCCGAATCCCAAGCAAGTGGAAGTGATAGCTTAGACTAAGCTTCTTTTCGGTAGATCAGGCCGATATTTGGATGCAGCCAGTACCAGAGATTATTAGCAGCATTGTCGTCAGCCAACGCGATTGTGAGGCACATATTCGTGCAAAGAAAAAGGCCCGTCTACAAGACGAGCCTTTTTCTTAAACGCAATTAGGTTTGTCGATTAACCGAAGTCGTAAACAACAACTGTGGTATCTCCGCCAAAGGTATATTCGATAGTAAGGCTGTCGCTATCTACACCAACAAGTGTGATGGTTTCATCATCATCTGAAAGTTCACCACCAGCCTCAATGAGCGCATCAAGAAGCTGGTTCGCTTCATTGAAATTACGCTGTCCAGAGCCATTCAGAAGGTTGCCAACAATGTCAGACAGCAAGTCCCCTTTGCTCGAATTGAAGCTGAAACTTGTGTCTGCGCTGACGATGCCAAAGGCAATATCATCACCTTTAAAAAGATCATCACGGTTCGCAGTTGCAAGCGCTCCAAGAGCATCCTCAAGGCCTGTGATTACGAGCGTGTCGGCTTTGCGCCCACCACGAGCAAGGCTTAATGCAATGCTGCTACCATCGACATCAATTACAGTGGCTGAGTCATACCCACCATTGGTCAGCAACTGGGTGAGGAAAGCATCAAAATCGAAATTGCCGTTGCGCAAAGTGTTCGGGAAGTGAACGCCATCGCCATAGTCGCCGCCTCCGAGAATGCTTAGTCTTTCATCAGGGTTGCTTGCATCAAACACATGAAACTGGCTACGATTGTCGCCTGCATCCAATCGTTCAGTTTGCAAATTGGCAATAGCGGCGGCTGCAGCGTCGCCTTCAAAGATCATAAAATCGGTAGCACGACCATTTGATGCTGAAATTGTGAAGCTATCGCCATCAAGGCCAATCAGCTCAACGCCACTAATGCCATCACCAAAAAGAAGTTCTTCAAGAATATTCTGCGCGTCATTTACGCCGCGTTTTTCGTGGTAGTTCATTACGCCACCTACAAGGCTGCGGAATTCACCATCACCAACAGCGCGTGTACCGCCTACATGATCGCGGTCTTTACCGTCACCGGAATCGTCGCCGAAAACAACGGCAATCTGGTTATGCTTGTTTTTAACGTCGACGCGATTGTCAAAATTTAGTGCCATAATCCTATCCTTCACAAATTACGCAGAGCCAGCCCCTCCGGCCCTTGAAAGTTATGCGCCTGCTTTTGCCGCAGGCATTAAAAAATCAGGCCATTATCTGGCCCGCACCGTAATTGTCCTGACTGTGCTGCTTTCTTTTCCAAGTCAGCCCAGCCCAGAGTGAAAGAGAGAGAAGCTCGATAATCGAGCGATGCCCCCGCTTTCGTTTAAAGGCAACTCCGAGTCCCCCAGAGCGCCTCAACGACCATGTTTGGAATTTACGTTTTGTTAAGGTTATCGTCAAACGTAAAATGCTGGGAATTTCAAATAGCTGTAATAGAAAAGCCTCATGCTCACACAACTGTCAGCAAGTGACTAGATTGTAATAATTTTTCGCTTGGTAAATTGCTGTAAAATATTCTATTTTCTATCGAGAGCGAATAAGTGTAATCAAATTGAATGATAATCAGATATGGTTATCTCCTTTGAGCAATACCATGTCTCAAAATGGCACAAATAGCGTCCATTTCGCGCCCTTTCTGTGTCCGATCTACAGAATGAAATCCCAAGCGAAAGGCTTCCCCAATCGATTTGGACCTATTATCAGCCTTTCTTAACATCAGATGCAAAACGCGCCGCATTTTCTTTTAGGAATTCACTTTCATCTGCCTGCCCCCAAAAAGCGGGTTGTGCTTTCGGGATCGTAAGCGCCTTTTGCACCATTGGCCGGGCGTCGATACGATCGAACCAACTTTTCAAATTGTCCAGCCCATCGATAGATACCTTGGCCCAGACATAGGCGCGCGCCCAGGGATAGGTTGCCATATCGGCGATGCTATATTGGTCTGCGGCGAGCCATTCGCGGTCTGCCAAGCGGGTGTCGAGCACCTCCAATAGGCGCCGGGTTTCATCGACATAGCGCTTGATCGAAAATGGCTCTTCATGGCCATTAGGTGCGGCAATACGTTGGAAGTACATCGCCTGCCCCATCATCGGGCCGATACCGCCCATCTGGAACATCAGCCATTGCAGCACTTCGGACCTGACATTGGCCTCTTCGGGCAGGAACTTGCCGTATTTCTCGGCCAGATACCACAGGATCGCTCCGCTTTCGAACACAGCGAAATCATTTTTGGAGCGGTCAACAATGGTCGGGATGCGACCATTGGGATTAATCTTCATATAATCCGGTGCCTTTTGCTCCTTCTTGGCGAAGTCGATAAAGGTCAGATCATAGGGAATTTCGGCTTCTTCGAGGAAAATAACCGGCTTGTAGCCGTTCATTGTCGCGGCGGTGTAGAGGTGGATATCGGCTTCAGGTATGGGCTTGTTCCTTTGCAAAGACGCTGGCGAGATGGGCATCAAATCGTTCGAAATCATTGTCGATATCCGGGCTTTTCATGACATCGAACGCGGCAAAGCTGGGCAATGGCGTCATGTCGAAAAACTTGGCGTTGAGATGCACCGGACGCAGCAGGTCATCGAGGGACATGCCTGCAAAAAACGGCTCTGACGGATCATTAAAAGCCTCAGCAGGCGCGTTCAACGTGGCCGAGATCATGTACTTCGTATCGGTCAATGTGCCACCCGTGCCGTAATTGGCCTTGGGAGCCTCGGTCGTGCGACCATCGCCAGCACATAACCGCCCATCCATTCCCGCAGAATAGACATCGTCCATATATTTTTTGAACGACCATGAAACGCCCATCCAGTTTACCGGGAACTGCATAAGTATCACGTCAGCCCATTGATGATTGGCAATTTCCTGCTCGGTATCATATGCCTCTGCGGCATGGGTCATGCGGGTTTCATAGCCTTGATCGGAGAAGAATTTCTGCGCCTTTTCGATGAACGCCGTATTCAATTCGCCCTTGGAAAACGGATATGGCTGGTGCCCATTGATGATGAAAATATTGCTCATATTCACATGCCTTTGCTCTGAGGATTTCTTGACGGAATCTATTGATGCGCTAATGTCATGAGCAGATTACGATTTACAACCAGTATACTTTTAGTAACCTATAAAAGAATAATCTCATGCGCGCCAAAATAGTCGAGGATAACAGAGGACGCCGACAGGTTGAGAATCCCTGTTACAGACCCTGTTCCATAGAAAGGGGTATGCGCATCATCGGCGGCAAATGGACCGGCTCGATCCTGTGGCACCTCAAGGATGGGCCAGTACGCTTCAATGACCTCGCCCGCATGATGAGCGGTGCCAGCAAGAAGATGATAACCGAGCGATTACGCCATCTCGAGAAAGAAGGCTTGGTCAACCGAGTGGTTCAGGAGACCTCTCCCGTATCCGTGGAGTATTCGCTAACGTCCTTTGGCCAGACAGCTCTGGTTTTCCTGAAGCAGTTGCGTGCCTGGAGCGAAAGTCTTCCGGATTCTGACCGATAAGCCTGTCCTAAGCAGCACCACCCGGCATTTGCTGCGCATGATGCACATCGTCACGCACCACCAGACGTAAAGCGGAGCTATCAGGCAGGTTACGCCAGAAAGAGAGGTTGTTATAGCGCTCAAAAAGATCGGGCGGTAAAATGGTCTTGCGTGGCATCGGCTTTACCACCGGCTTCACCTTGTGCATGCCCGAAAGCCCGATATGCACATCCAGTTCCGGCGCATCGAATTCCACATTATCGAAGTCATGCGCATAGGGTTCTTCGCCGATAAATTCATAGATCAGCTTGACTGTCTGCTCCGGCTGCTGGACCAGAACATCATATTCGATCAGCAATAACCGGTCAGCAAATTCCGAATAACAGGCTTCTTTCAGCGCCTGCCAGGCAAAGCCGACAAGGCGATTGGCATTGGTCAACGCCTCTACACGGGTATAGACTGTCGCGCGCTCGCCGCCATTATTGAACAGCCCGGTATGTTCAAACGCATTATTGCGATATTGCCGTTCGAGCGAGTCCAATATCCAGGCGACAGAACGGACACAGCAGATCAGTCGCGTTTCCGGAAACAGCCGCATCAAGGCTGAAAGCTGCGCCGTCCAGGCACGGTTGGTGTCGAAGATCAGCTCTTTGTCGACATCATCATAATAGCTGGTGAACAGGCCGCGCAGCAGATTTTCACGCTTCACATCGGTGA
Organism: Pseudomonadota bacterium; assembly: GCA_038748365.1. GTDB lineage: Bacteria > Pseudomonadota > Alphaproteobacteria > Sphingomonadales > Sphingomonadaceae > Alterisphingorhabdus. The sequence goes on along the minus strand of JBCDIZ010000016.1, from coordinate 27,403 downwards.
CCATGGAGGAGACTTCATTGCCCACCGAGACTGAGCCAATCAGCGAGTCAAACAGCGTTGATACAGGCCCGGAAACGCCAGCATAAACACGAGGGTTTTGGCGCAATATCGCAGAGGTCAGCGTAGAGCCTGAGCGCGGTAGTCCGGAAATGAAGAGAAACCGTTTATCCATAATCTGATCAAGCCCCTGAAGCGTTTTCGGCCAGCAAAGCCGGATTAAGTGAAGGGTCGTTATACATTTTGTGCTGGCGATATATTTTGTACCGCGCCCTGCCCGCTATGCAGTCTGCTATAAGTGCGTCAAAACAATGCGCAAGATCGTCACGCTGTTCTTGTAGCTGCCTAAGACGCTGCGCCATATTGATACGAAAGGCATCATCCCTGTCGTCGCGCTCTGTCTGTTCACGCATCGACCGGATTTTCAGCGAAAGGATCGAAAGCCGATCGATCATGCTGCCCGCGGTCTCACTGTTCAGTCTGGCGCTTGCATCAAAAGCTCCACGCTGTTCTGCCAACGCGTCCAATATCGCTTCATCGATCCTTTCAATCGCATCATTGCGCGCTTGGTTAAAGCTGTCGATGGCGCGTTTATTGGCGACGATTTCATGATCGGGTGCCTTTTTGCGTCGCGCCAGATCTTCCTCCTCCCACAGGCTGCTATTGCAAAAATGGTTTTTGGCAATCCATGCGCTTGCCACCCCTTTCAGCAAGTCCCCAGCATCAGCCCTGGGCCAGCTAGCGAGACGAAGGCAGTCGTCATGAAAAGCAGTCAGAACCGCACCGGAAGGAATATCATTCATAATGTCAGCATCTTGCCAATATGATCACCGATGCGCGCAACAACGCTTTCCCAATTGCCAGCTTCGCTCTGCCGGAAATACTGCATATTCTTATACCAATAGCTCTGCTCGCGTGTCCGTCCATGACGCCAGTCCGCACGCTTCATTAATGCCGCAATACAGGGATGGCCCATAGCACCGGCAAGATGCGATACCGAAGTGCAAACACTGACAACCAAATCCATATTGGATACTAAGGCTGCGGTTTCATAAAAATCTGTCTGTAATGTGCTGAGGTCAATCACATCCAGCTTGTGCATCTCACCTGATTCTGCACCACGATCCGGATTCTGCAGGCTGACAAAACGCACCTTAGAGCGAAGATGGGAAAGGGCATTAAAAAGCGAAGGCGGAATGCTGCGGTTCTGAGTCCAGCGAATATAGGATTCATCCAGTTTCAAAGGATTGCTGCCCCACATCAGGCCGACACGCAGTTCAGGCTGATTGCCCGGCTCCAATGCCTCCAGATAGCGCTTATACCAGGCGACGCGATCTGGGTCTGCGTGGAGATAGGGTTTGCGAGCCTTGGCAAAGTCGCTCTCACTCTTGCGAAAGAGCACCGCGAGATCGCCAATAGCGGCCTGCCATGTAATCGGGGGCAATCGGGAAATATCCGCAACATCAGCGCCTACACGATGGGGCAATATGGTTATGTCGGGAAAGCTGTAGGAAAACAGCCTCACAAGCGCAGGTTTGACGAGTAGGATCACCGTCATATCATGCTGGTTCGCCTGCTCGATCACCTCCGGCAGAACTGAAGCGAACATCATTTCATCGCCCAGACCCTGCTCGCCATGAATGAGCAGCGTTGCGCCTTTCTCCCATTCGCCGTCCCATCTTGGCAGGCCATAATCATGACAATGGACACGATTTTCCGCGCCTGCTGCAAAGCGGTGACGATAATGGTCAAAACCTGTGGCAAAATCCTCATGCGAAAGTTTGAAAAGGGCATATTCCCAATGCGTCGCAGGATGCGTTTCTGCTTTATCCAGCTCGCTTTGGAAGCAGGCTTCCGCCTCTTCAATGCGACCCAGCGAGGCATAGGTAACGCCGAGCCTGTGCTGCAACTGGGGATAGTTCCCGCCTTCACGCGCAAAGCGTTCAAACAGCACAGCCGCTTCCTCGAAATGGTTGCCGAGGCGCATCATTTCGCCATAATTCCAGAGCGCATCGAGATGGTTCGGCTGATATCGTAAACATGCCTGATACTGCACCGCCGCTTCCAGCTGCCGCCCCGCTTCGCCGAGCGAAACAGCATAGTTATAGCGATATTGTGGATGCCTGGGTGCGATAAGCGTCGCCAGTTGCAGCTTGTCCAGAGCCAGACCGGTCTCACCCAACCTACCCAGAATATGGCCGTATAGATGCAATGCTTCAGCATTCTCCGGCTCCTGTTCGAGCAGGTTTTCGCACAGCACCCTGCCCTGCATCCATTGTTCATTCTGGATTGCGCTATAGGCTCTTTGGATAGCTTGTTGCGACATTAGGCCTTTTCACCTTCGGCCATTTGCTTGCGCACCCTGAGACGAAAACGCAGTTGGGAAACCACATTGCTACCATGCTGAGCATGAAAGTTCACTGCAGCAGCATCAACGCTGCCCTCTTCCAGCTGTTTTTGCCAAGCTGGATCAAGATCCCTGATCACTTCCTCGGTAACAAAGTCGACACCACAATAGATCGCTAATGGCGTGTTAGAATAACCTTGCTCAATCCATGCTTCGCATTGCTGCTTGTCAAAAAGCGCCAGCCCCAGCGGTGTCACGGCGCGCACATGCGTTGGGTCGGAATGGAAATTGTCATGGCGATGATGCGGCACAGTTATATGGATAACTGCATCAGCGACACAGATGCGATATATCTCGCACATGATCTTGAGATAGACTTCGGGTGCTTGCCCGAGATGCTCCAGCACATGCGACATGCGGATTTCATCAACGCTGTCATCTTCCCATGGCCATGGAAAGCTCTCCAGATCAACAATCTGATCTGGTTCACACGCGCTTGCTGAATCCACATTTATAAAGCCATCAAGCTTGTTATAGCCGCAGCCAAGATTGAGCTTTTGTGACTGTGTTTCGGCCATGATACGCCTTCCCCGATACTTTGTGGGAGCAACAACATTTTGACGCCTATAGCACTAGGCCACACGTAACAAGTTTACATCACAGTCATGTGCAGGACGTGGTGCATTATGAGAATAGGAAAAGACTTCATTGTGGATTGATCATAGCTCAATTGCGCCTGCCAGCGTCACTCCGCTGGCGCTTGTGCATTATTCTGGCGCAGCGAACGAAACCATCTTTTGGCCCCATTGGTCGCCTGACTTTGCACCACGACCAGAGCAGGAATGAGTACTTGCAAAATTATGGTGCCGAAAAGCACACCGAAGCCTAGGCTCGCCGACATCGGGATCAGAAACTGTGCCTGAATGCTGGTTTCAAAGGTGATCGGCGCAACCCCAAGAAAAGTCGTCAGCGCTGTCAGGAATATCGGACGGAAACGCGATTTGGCAGCCGCGATTACCGCCTCTGCCGGCTTCATGCCGCGATCAAGATTCTCATTGGTAAAGTCGATCAGCACCAGCGAGCCGTTGATGATAACGCCGGACAGCGCAATCAGGCCAAACATGCTGAGAATGCCGAGCGACAGCCCCAGCACCAGATGCCCTATCAGCGCGCCAATCATGCCAAAGGGTATCGCTGCCATGATGATCAGCGGCTGGACATAAGAACGGAAAGGTATAGCGAGCAGCGCATAGATCACGATCATCGCGATACCAAAGGCTTGACCCAGAGCACCAAAGGAATCCTGCTGCTCTTCCTGCTCCCCGCCAAAAGCGTAACTAAGACCGGGATAATCCCCCTGCAAACGTGGCACGATCTCGCGCTCAAGCTGTAGCGCCACTTCTTGCCCGGTGATGATATCTGTGTCGACATCGGCGGTAACGGTGGTGACGCGCCGACCATCTTCCCGGCGGATGACGGAAGGTGCTTGAGTGAAAGAGACCTCCGCGAGTGACCCGAGCGCGACATCACCGCCGGGCACCCTTACCCGAAAGCGCTGAACATCGGCGATGGAGTCGCGCTCTTCTTCAGGCAACCGGACATAAACGCGTACATCTTCACGCCCCCGCTGCACCCGCACCGCCTCACTGCCAAAAAAGGCGGCGCGCACCTGGCTGGCGACATCCTGTAACGTCACACCCAAAGTGCGAGCCGAAGGCTTTAGTCGCAGCTCGATTTCCTGCATGCCTTCATCCTGATCGCTCTCAATGTCGAATACACCGGCAAAGCGACTCAGTTCGGCCATAAGCTCTTCAGTCGCCCGTTCCAGCGTATCCGTATCAGGATGGGTGAGCCGCACATTGACCGGTTCTCCGACGGAAAACAGCGCTGACGTAATGCCAAAGGATTGCGCCTCGGGAACAGGGCCGACTTCCTCGCGCCACAGTTCCTCAAAAGCGACAGCGGATATGGTACGCTGATCACCTGGAACCAGACTATATTCGACACTGGCGATATTTGAAGCGAACCGGTCAGTTGCACCGCCCGGGCCTTCGCGCGTCGCGATTAGACCAATGGTGCTGTATACACCTTGCGCAATAGAGCTGTCTTCATTACCCGCCTCTGCATCCAGTTTCTCTAAAGCCCGGACACCAGCGGCTTCAATGCGCTGCACCACACGCTCGGTCTGCTCGGTGGTTGAGCCTGCTGGCAATTCAAGCGTCGCAACCACTCGATCTGCCTCCAGATCGGGGAAAAACTGGAACTTGATGATGCCTGCAGGTATCAGTGCTGCGGTCATAACAAGCAGCGCCACCGCACCTGCAAGGACGACATAGGGCATGGTAACGGCAAAGCGCAGAGCCTTATCCAGCGGGCCATCAACAAAGCGCTGAAACTGCACATCTACCTTCCCCTGTACGTTAAGAAAGAACCGCCGAACCGGATTACCCGGTGGTGCTCCAGGGGGCGGCAGATGACTCAGGTGATTGGGCAGGACAAACAGTGCTTCGATCAATGACAGGCTCAAAACCGCCATAATCACGACCGGAATGTCAGAGAGGATTTTGCCAATAACTCCCTCAACCGCAAATAGCGGCGAAAAGGCGGCAATAGTAGTGGCAACGGCAAAGATAACCGGCTTGGTGACCCGCTGCGCCCCGGCAATAGCAGCGCCTACTTCTGATCGTCCGCGCCCTCGCTCGGCGTGGATATTTTCGCTGACGACAACGGCATCATCAACCACCAGACCCAGCGCCAGGATGAAACCAAACAGCGAGAACATGTTGATGCTGGAGCCGACGAGTTCGAGAATAAAAATAGCGCCAACAAAGGTCGCCGCGATGCCGACAGCCGTCCAAAAAGCAAGACGAACATCGAGAAACAAAGTCAGCGCCAACAGCACCAATATCAGGCCAAGAACCGCATTTTTGATCAGCAAACCAAGACGGTCGCTGAGATATTTTGAATAGTCTTCCCAGATGGCATAGGAGATGCCCTCGGGAAGGGTTGGCGCAAATTCCTCATCAAGATAGATACGAACCGCCTCGACAATTTCCAAAACTCGTTCATCGCTGGTGCGATAGACATCGACAAAAGCGACTGGCTGGCCATTATAGCGGGTGATGAGGTCATTATCCTCAAAACCATCCTCTATAGTGGCAACATCGCCCAAACGGATCTTGGTGCCATCGCGTCCGGCGACGAGGACAATATCCTCAAAATTCTGCTGATTATAATTCTGCCCGACGGTGCGCACCCGCACCTCTTCATCTGTGGTCTCGATTGCTCCGGCAGGGCTGTCCAGGCTACTCGCAGTGATGATGCGCGAGATATCTGTCAGCGAAATACCAAGCGAGCGTAAAGTGTTTTGCGGCACATCGACCAATATCTGATAGTCGCGCACTGCACTTGTCTGAACATAGCTGACCTCATCAAGCGTGGAGAGCGCATCTTCCAGACCATAGGCAATCTCCTTGAGCGAGCGCTCCGAGGCTTCGCCATATATGGCGATACGCACCACGCTTTGGCGGGTCGTCAGTTCACGGACTTCGGGTTCTTCCGCCTCTGCCGGAAAGGTCTGGATCTGGTCGACCTCGCTTTTAATGTCATCAAGAGCACGCGGTAAATTGGCACCCAACTGCATGGCGACCTGCACAGAACCATAGCCCTCATTGGAAACGGAGGTGACCTCCTTCACGTCATCGACGGACTCAACCGCTTCCTCGATCTTCTGAACGATTGACTCTTCTACCTCTTGCGGTGTCGCGCCAGGATAGATCACACTCACTGAAATGGTATCGAGGCTGGCCTCAGGATTCACCTCCTGCACGATGGAGCCATAGGCAATGATGCCGGTGACAAACAGGAACATCATCAGCAAATTGGCAGCAACGCCATTGCGCGCCATAAACGGCACTGCACCGCCACGGTCACGTGCGCGCTCGGTGATGACATCGCCATGGCGATCAACGGCCTCACTGGGAGGTTCACCAGCGCTTTCTAATGGCGCATCCATTGGCGGCTCAGCGCTCACTCACTGTCATCCGCTTTTTTAGGCTGTGCCTTTTGGGGTGGTTTGGAAGCTTCTGTCTCTGCAATCCGTATCGCCATGCCATCCACAGGCGCGCGTAAATTGCTGGTTACCACAGCACCGCCTTTGAGCAGTTCGGCAGCCTGTACATAGGCGACATCATCACTGCGCTGAATCACCCGGACCTGCACGATTTTGAGCTTGCCCTTGCGCGCCAACCAGATTTGGTTGCCGGGGCGCAAATGGCTTACCGGAATGGCAGCATAATTTTCAAGCGCAATCCCTTGAATCTCAGCATCAACAAAACTGCCAAGTAACAATGGTGGAGCCGCAGCGGAAGGACTGCCCTCACCCGCTATTCCCTCTTGTTCCGCATCAAGCGTGCCACCGCTTACCGGATTGGGCACGCGCAGGAAGATATCAATGGTACGGGTATTGGCATCGAGCAGGGTATTGGCGCGGTCAACATAGGCCTGCCAGCGATAGCGTGCGCCGCCATAGGCAAAAGTGATGGCCGCTGTTATCCCAGAGCCTGCGCCCTCCCAAAGCCCGGGCACCAGCGCCGCCTCTTCTTCGGTCAGCGATACCCGCACCTCATAGGCATCGGTCGCCACTAATGACCCCAATTGCTGGCCTGGTGACACCAATGTGCCGACCGCCGCAGTTTCTGCGCGAACAATCCCGGAAAAAGGAGCTCGGACAGCGGTGCGGCTCAGCGCCAGACGCGCATCTGCAAGCTGCGCCCCGGCACGCTGCCGCGCTGCGCGGGCCGAGCGCAATTGCGGTTCGCGTGTAGCAAGCCGATTGGGTATACCGGAAGAAACGGACGGAGGCGTTGCATTATCGGCCAATGCGCGTGGCGGCAGTATCTGGCTGCTATTCTTATTTCCCTGCTGCGACTCCTGCAATTTTTGATTGCGCCGAGCAAAGTTTTCCAATTCAGTCTTGGCAATGGCAACTTCTTCGCGTGCCTGCAGCACGGCAACATCCTGTGCGGCAACATCAGCTTGTGCGCTTTCTACGGCGTTTTCATAGTCAGCGCTGTTGATACGGAAAAGCAATGTGCCTTTGCTTACCCGGCGTCCTTCGCGAAAAGCAGGATTGACATAGACGAGCTTGCCCTGAATTTCCGCAGCGATCAGAACCTCTTCACGCGCCTGCACGGTGCCAGAACCCAAAACCCGTAACGGGCCGGATTCAATAACCAGTTTTTCGGTTTGCACCAGCGGTGCGCGAGCTTCCTCTGCCTTTTCTTCAGGTTGGGGCCGCAGCGTAATCATCACCGCCACAATAGCCGCGGCAGCGCCCAATATGATCAAAGCCAGACGCAATTGTTTGTTCATTGGGTCTTATCCCCTGATCTCTTTGGCTTTGCTTCATGATCACCTATAACATCGCCGTCAGCAACATCGTCACGCACTGGGTCTTTTTCAGTCTCGATCAGCGGTACTGGCTCGACTTCACTATCCATCACCCAGTCTCCGCCTAGCGCCCGATGCACATCGAGGCGCGCAATGGCGACATCGCGCGCCGCGGTCGAGAGACTGGTATCTACCTGATAGAGACCACGCAAGGCATCCAGATAGCTGATATAATTGCCGATACCGGCACTGAAACGGCGTTGCTGTACAGCGAGTGAAGCCTCGGCCTCAGCGCGCTGCGATACAATCAGCGTATATCGTTCACGGTTCTTTTCATAGCTATTGAGGGCCGCCACAACTTCACGAAAGGCGCTGAGAACGCTCTGCGCATAATTGGCTGTCGCCTCGGCATAGCTGGCCTCGGCAGCTTCAATATTGGCGCGGATGCGTCCCCCCTGAAAGATCGGCGCGGTAAGATTAGCCCCTAGCGAGAGCACCCAGTTATCGATCACATCAAAAGCACCGGAGACATTGGCGCCCTGCGTCCCCACTGATCCACTCAGGCTGAGTCTTGGGAAGCGCTCGGCCTTTCGCGCGCCAACCCGCAACCGCGCCGCCTCCATACGAAACCATGCTGCAGCCACATCAGGCCGCTGCGACAGCAATTCCATAGGCATGCCGGTGGGAACCGGCTCGAATACAAGCCTTGGCGTCAATGGTTGGTTCAGCCGTTCACTCATCGCAGCAGGATAATCCCGCAGCAACAGCGCAAGACGCCCTTCGTTGGATGTCAGCAACGCCTCCCGTTGCGGCAGGGCCGACTGCACATTCCGAAAATCCTCGCGTATCTGATAAAGTTCCAGAGAGTCGATCAGCCCTTGATTGAAGCGGCCTTCGGTCTGCGCAGTACGCTCGGCCAAGACATTAATTGTGCTTTCAGCAAGACCAATCTGACGCCGTGCATCGACAATGTCGAAATAGGCCGAAATGACTTCGGCAGCAGTGGAAAGCTGGATCGCGCGATAATCATAACGCGCGGCCAGCGTATCGCGCAGCGCTGCTGCTGCATCATTGCGGATACGGCCGAAAAGGTCGAGCTCATAGCCTGCGGCCAGGCTGAGGGTATAATTCTCAATGACCAAACGGTCCAGCGCAGGGAAGCCACCCCCATCGCCGCCATCACCCGGGCCAAAGCCATCAAAGCCTGTACCTGCAAGTGGACTATCGGAATAGCTACTCGCTCCGGTTGCATCCAAGGTTGGATAGAGCGCAGCCCGGGCAACACGGGCCTGCGCGCGCACCTGTTCCAGACGCGCAGCCGATGCGGCAATATCCAGATTGTCGCGCATCGCCTCTTCAACCAGTGCATCAAGCATCGGGTCCTCAAAGGCTGACCACCAGGCTTTGGGCTGATAGGTCTGTTGCGAAATTTCTTTGCCATAGCTGTCAGGCAACTCGGCTACCGTATCCGGCAGCGCCTTGTCGGGAGCAAAGGAAATGCAGGATGGCAGCGCCAAAAGCGAGCCGAGGATCAGGGCAGTCCGGGTTCTGTGCGCGAAATTCGCCATCTATGCTGTTTCGAACCCCTGGGCCTGATGACTGCAACTGTGCTTCTACAAACTGCCATCTGAACGGGATCGAAACAACTGAAATATCACATTATTGTACGGCCTCACCTAACATCGTTCAGTAATGGCCTTCATTTTTACTTGCGTAGGCAATGTCTTGCATAGGCGCCAAGCCTCGCGGAGGCTCTTCAAAGGGGTCATAACCAAGCTTTGAAAAAGCACCGGCCGTGCAAAGCACACGACCGGTGTAATGTAAGGATCAATAGCTACCGACAAAGTTGAGGAACCAGCCTTTATAGCGGAAATCCTGGTCTCTGAGGTCACCCGAGAAATCGGTGAAGTTATAGCCTACACCCACCCGGAAATTATCCGATACCCGGCGGTCGATACCGACCAAGAAGCCCTGCCTTGTGCCGTCATCGACACTGGTATGCAGGAAGCGATATTCGGCCAGTGCTTCGAGCTTGAATGGCAGCGTGTAGCGCACCTGGGCTGCACCCAGGGTTGCGGCGCTGTCAAACCACTCGCCCTCACCACGGCGAATACGCGCGGAACCTTCACGATGCGCGGCACGCAGGGCAAACTCCCAATTGGCATTGGGTTTGAAGATACCCTCGGTCGACAGGATGTGCGAGCGCTGGTCAAAGTTCGCATTTTCCTGACCCAGCGACTGCAGATCATAGAGATAAGTATAACGACCGAAGATCGCCCATTTGGTGGTATCATGCGGACGCAGGGCAAAGCCGAGGTTACCCTCAACAAAGCGCGCATCAGCAGCCGGGTTGAGTTCATCATCAGTGTCGGCATAGTTAAACCGACCGGCAATGCGCAGATCCTCATTCACTCGCCATGTCAGACGGTTGGAGGTCACCCATTGGGTCCGCTGTTCCGCACCATCATCTTCACGATATTCGATCCGGCTCTGCCACTCGATAGCGCGGTTGCGATAACCGGCGGAGAGACTGCCCGCGAGACGGCTGACCGCACCTGAGGACGTATCCAGATTAGCATCCTGGAATGTCAGGCCGATATTCCAGCCCTGCCCCAATATGAAGTCCAGACCATAGGTATTGGCAAGACCGTTTCTGTCGGCCTCACGCAGCCACTGGCTCTCATTATAGAGCGTCAACTGGTTGGTTGGACGCCAGCGCTGACCGATGGTCAGACCCGGATTTTGCGTCGGCCCGTTGAACAGACGGTCGATCCGGTCATTGGAAAGTGCATAGCTACCATAGATGCTATAATCGGTGCTGACCTGATAATTACCCTCGATCAGGGTGCTGTCACCACGGTCGCCCCAAGTATGCGCGGCAGACAATGTTGTCTGCGGCCCGGCAACCCAGTTTGCACCGACAGTATAGGCGTCATTATCGATATAGGCACCGCCATCATCGTCCAGCGTCTGCTGAATGGTACCGAAAATATCGAGCGTATTGGTCAGACGACGGCGATATTGCAGCGCGCCGATAATGCCGTCGGCATCGACCCCGCCGACACTCTCACGCGCCGAACGGATTTCGGCAATGATCGTGTCATTATCGCTGAGATCCCAATCGGCCAGAAGCTGTATCTGACGCAGCGAGTTATTGCCCTGCTCCAATTCGCTGGCGCGACCGAAGAATGACAGACGGTTGGTAACATCCAGCGCGAAGTCGATGCCCATTTCTGTAACATCAAGGCCATTGGAGTCACGATAGGCTGTCGAATAACCGGCATCTCGGTCACGATACCAGCCACTGATCACCGCATCGCGGCTGGTCAGTCCCAGTTCGCGAAGGTTGGCGCGCAGTTCGACACTGATCGCATCGCCTTCACGGCCAGCCTGATTGGCAACGTTGAGCTGGTCAAAGGTCAGGCCGCCATTGTCCGAGAAGAAGGTCGCTGCCTGCGTGTTCTCGGTGCGGGCATATTCCACCTTGGCATAGGTGCCCTGCCCCGCGCGCAATGTGATATCACCACCATAGAGCCGGTAATCCGCACCGCTGCGGTTCTCCTCGACATAGGTACCGCCTACCGAGAGGAAATCGGCAACATTCTGCTTGCCGCGGACACCAAAGGTCAGGTTATCCGGGTCAAAGCCTGCCGGAATATATTCATAATCCACTATAAGGCGCTGTTCAAAGCCGAGCAGCGGCTGGTCTCGGATAATAGTCGGCAGTGCCTGTTGCGCGATCTGCATCAATGGACGGGTCAGAACCAGACGGCCCTGCATATCGTCCATTTCATAGTCGACACCACTGGTCAGCGGAAGCGTCGCTTCCGGGCGTCCGGTGGTCGGATCACGCAGTTCCAGCACGATCCGCTCGGAACCCGGCAGAACGTCCGTATGGCGCAGATAATAGATGCTGCCGCCGGTACCGAGTAACTCGACATGGCCCGGTGCGGTCTGGGTTTCCGAACCAAAGGCGCGGACAATAGTATTGGCCTCACCATATTTGTTCGTACCATCACTGCGGACAGCCACAGCAGCACCATAAAGCGCACGGTTATATTGCGCGAATTCGGTACCCGTCAGTGCGGTATTATAGTTGCCCCACAATGCCGAGTTCTGTTTCCAGTCAGCACGGGCATAGAATTTGCCCTGTGTATCAATGTCACGATAGGTCCGGGAGTCATCACCATAGGTCGGGTAATAATCATCCGGGTCGAGACGACGGAAAACATCAGTCGGGTCTTCATCAAAGAAGTTGTCGAACAGATTTTCCAGGCGGCGCTCACGGGTATCGGCATGCGCCGTGAGGATGACATCACCTTCGGTCTTGGCCTTCAGGTAGAAAGCAATACGACCATCTGCCAGAATGTCTTCGCTGCTCGCTTCATCACCAAGCTCATCAGCAGAGACACTGCCATTGATGTTAGTGTCAGACAGGGTGACATCGGCGATACCGACAGCATAGAAATAGTCACCGTCAACATCGACACCCAGTGGATAGCTGAGGACATCATCGCCGCGTGTCAGTTCCAGATCGAGGACATGCTCGCCTTCCGGCAAAAGCATTTCTGCAGCGAAGCGGCGCTCCAGATCAATCGGGAAAGGCTGGCCGTCAATGGTCAGCTGCATGCCTTCCGGAATGTCCTGACCCAGAACGCGGACTCGTGAGCCTTCGAGCACGATATTGCGGACCCTCAACTGGTCGTTACCGAAGATCGATTCCTGCACCAGGCGGTTCTCGGCCGCACGACCATTGAGCATGGACGTACCGTCGAGCGATGTCTGGCCATTAATCTGGTTTAGGCCCGCCTCATGATCAAAAGGCGTCAACAGGCGCAATGTGCCCGGCATGGTCTCATCGAAACGGCCATTTTTGTCATAAACGCGCAGGATATAGATCAGATTCTCGCCGGCACGCAGACGCTCACCGGTGAGAGTGCGACCATCCCATTCGATTGACACATTATTGCCACGCTCAGGCTGAAGCACAGCCAGCGGTGCAACAAAGTCGGTGTCGGTGTCGCGATAGACGCTGATTTCCATCCGCTCAAACATCGCTGCATAGTTGCTGAAGACGTTGAACTGGATAGGCTGAGAAATCTGGCCAGCGATAATCGGAGCCGATGCCCCTGCACCGACGCTGAGCACCGGACGGACAACCGCCGGATCCTCAACCGCCCAGATGCGACCACCTGATGGCAAGTCGATCGCAAAGCGGCCGACGGCGCGGGTTGCTCTTGTGCTGCTCTGCTCACCGGCAACCGGCGGTGTGGCAATATCCACACGACGGTTGGCCTGCAGGGCTTCAGGGGTATTGCCAGCTCTGCGTGGCATACGTTCGCCTTCGGTGCGGATGCGCACCAGCACCTTGCCATCTTCAGAGCAGATACCTTCTGCGCAATCCACACCGGCATTAGCGGCCGGGGAATTTGTGCTTTGGGCATATGCACTTTGGCTAATCAGCGGCACTGCTACCAGCATAGCGCTAGCGAGGAGTACGGCCTTGGTGGAAGCAACAGCGTGTGACGTTGCGCGCTCTTCGCGCATCATGATTGCGTTGGTCATGGTCTTTACTCCTCCCCTCCTGACTCAATGGGCCTTGTCTCCAAGGGCGAAGCCGGGGTGGATGGGGGTAGGTATCGAACTTTGAATGCGTCGCGCTGAGCTGGCGAAAGCCTTGCTGTGATCGCGTCAAACACTGACTGCGCACGGCGTTTGCCCAGATCGACATTATAAGCGTCGGAGCCGCGAAGATCGGCGTGACCGGTGACAATCATCGAGCGGACTTCACCAGAGGCAACGGCCTCAGCAATGCGCGCAATGGTTGCTTCATATTCCGGTCGGATCGCGGTCTTGTCGGTATCGAAGAAGACCTCACCGATGATCATGCGCTGGCCATAGGTCAGCACTTCAGGACCATCTTCCTCACCGGTGACGCGGATGTTGGTCTGCGCCAGCAATTCCGGTGAGAGCGAATTCTTCAGCGCCTGATGCACCGCCTGAGCACGGGCCAGAGCCAGCTCCGGCGTACCACCGCGACCATCGATCGTGATGTTGCCACCACCATAGTTGCGGACCTCAGCGGCCATGCGTCCGATAACCGGAGCATATTCCGGCTTCAGCACTGCCGAATTCGCATCGAAGACAAACTCGCCGAGTTCCATGGTAACCGCCTGGCTGCTGCCTTCGATCACCGTTTCAGGGAACTGCACGCCAAAGTCGAAGCGGACAGGAACACCCGGGGTGATACGACGGATACGCGGGTTCTCGGTGGTCATCACGCTACCCTTGGGCAGGGTTGCCGTATCGACCTTCATGATGAAGTTCGAACCGCGGGCGATGCGCTGTGGCGAGACACCGATCAGGAAGAAGCGACCATAAGCGTCGGTTTCGACAATCAGGCCTTCAACCGTACCGATACGAACACCGGCAATACCACGCTCATTCACACCCTGGTTGGTGACGATGTAGTCAACGCGATACTTATCTCCCTCCGGAGTGATCCGGCGTTCGATATTGATGTCCTGACCATTAAGGCTGTCCTCGACACTGCCGGTATGGTTGGCCGTGACACTGCCATTGGCAGCCATCTGCAAGCGCGTACCTTCGTCAGTCTTGAGCTCCAGACCTTCCGCAAAACGCGGCTCGGTCAGCAGCATGGAGATGACAACCTGGTTAGCGCTGGCCGGCTGAGCAACGCTGCGGCGACCTGCTATCTGCTTGATACCGACACCGTGATTAAGCGGTGCGCTGGCATCGGCCAGAGGCTGCGGTCCATCGCCAAAGTCGATCGTGGTCGAGTTGGCAACATAGACACTCTCGTCGATGCCACCGGTGATGACGATATCCGTCGCGTCGGCAGGATCCTGCCATGCGTCGCCATCACGGTCCTCAAACACGGTGCCAAGCAGCAGCGTCTCATCAAGCAGCGGATCACCACCACTCTCAACAACCGCGGTTGCCTCATTAGAGATCGGTACTTCATTCGACAGCGTGATTGCGGTGTTGATATGGGTTCCCGGAAGGGTACCCGCGCCAACTGCGACCAGATAGCTGATGGTAGCCGTCTCGCCCGCTGCAATATCGATATTATCGATCTGGATCGGGTTCTGTGCAGATAATGTGCCTGCACCATCGGCATCCGCAACCGTCAGCGATCCCGCTACCAGCACGAAGCCCTGTGGCGGCGTATCGAAGATGGTCGCATCAACCAGATCGATATTGCCGATATTCTCGAGCGTCAGCGTGTAGAGAACCTGATCACCGATACGGACGGTCCGAACCGAAGCGGTCTTGGTCAGACGCACCAGCAGATCATCGGTATATTCCAGAGTCTCGACAGCTTCGTTCGAAACCTGACCCAGAGTATCGCGGATCGTATAGTTGATCGGCGTCGGATCATCGGCAAAGCCCGGCTCTGGCGTAAAGGTGATCTGACCGGTGGCCGGATCGACACTCCACACACCCTCACCTGCGACGGTGAGCGGCTGCAGCGCTGCATCGGTGCCAACGATCTGAACCGAAGTCACATCCAGCGGTGCCGTGGTGGCGATGTCGTTACCCGGTGTATCCAGCGTAACCGCCAGACCGACCTGGTTTTCACCGCCATCATCATCGACCGCAATCGGAGGCTGGGCGGCAGGCGTGATGACACAAGGCGTGCTGTCACACACTTCGCCATTCACCGTCGCGTCGTTGATCACCTGCTGGATGCCAGCGGGCAGCGGCGTCGGTGCCTCGGTGACAACCGTCAGCGTAACCGTCTCGCCGACCGGGACATCGATGGTCCACTCGACCTGGTTAGCGTTCAGTACGCCACCATTGCTTGCCGAAACAAAGGTCACGACCTGATCAAGCGTATCGATCACATCGACGGAGACCGCATTGGCCGTGCCACTGTTTTCGATCGCAATCTCATAGGTGAGCTGCTCACCCGGCTCGACAATATTGGCGAAGGTACCGCTTTCGGCTGCCAGTATCTTGTCAAAGGTAAGCTGCGGACGACCAACCGGCGTTTCGACACAAGGCTGCGCGGTGCAGACTTCATCGTTAACCGTCGCGCTGTTGGCGATGGTTTCCACATTCAGCGGAACCACATCATCCACGCGGAAGGTCACAGTGCGGGTGATCTCGGTATTCGCGGTGATATCTGTGGTCCAGGTGACTACGTTACCGTTCAGCACGCCGCCATCGCTGGCAGAGACGAAGCTGGTGTTCGCAGGAACCGGGTCGGAGATCAGCGCGGCAGCCGCATTGATACCGCTCGTGTTGCGCACGGTGATGGTATAGGTCAGCTCCTCGCCTTCTTCGGCAAAGCCTGGCGTCGGACCATTTTCACCTGTCAGCGCCTTCTCGATTTCGAGAGTCAGCGGCTCGACCGGCGTGGTGACACACGGCGCGGTCATGCAGCCTTCACCATTAACCGTGGCATTGTTGACAATTTCGGTGACACCAGCGGGGATCGGATCGACCACGCGCACAGTCAGCGTGCGGGTGATATTGTCATTCGCGGCGACATCCACCGTCCATTCAACCTGACCACCATTGAGGATGCCGCCATCGCTGGCCGAGACAAACTCGGTATTCTCAGGAATGACATCGACTACCAACGCATCAGCTGCGGATGTACCGCTGCCATTGGCTACAGTGATGGTATAGGTCAGCTCCTCGCCAGCCTCGGCAGAGTTGGCGACAGCGCCATTCTCGCCCGTCAGCGCCTTGCTGATCGACAGTTCAGGCTCCTGAACCGGCGTGCTGACGCATGGCAAGGTGTCACATTCGATACCATTGATGGTCGCGCTATTGTCGATCGACAGCGTGCCCGCCGGGATAACATCGGCAACACGTACAGTAAGGGTACGGGTCACGCTGCCATTCGCAGGGACATCGACAGTCCATTCTGCCTGAGTACCGCTACCGTTCAGTACACCGCCATCGCTGGCCGACACGAAGGTCGTGTTGGCAGGAATGATGTCGGCAACCAGAGCATCGGCAGCATTGGTGCCAGTGCCATTGCTGACGGTGATGGTGTAAGTCAGTTCCTCACCAGCCTCGGCAAAGCCTGCAGCCGCACCATTCTCAGCCGTAAGAGCCTTGGTGATAGACAGCTCAGGACCCTGTACCGGGGTGGTTACACACGGATCGGTGCCGCAGGGCGTGTCATTAACCGTCGCATTATTGACGATCTCGGTGACACTTGCCTCAAGCGGATTGTCGACCACGACAGTAATGGTGCGGGTGATGGTTTCGTTACCTGCAACATCCGCGGTCCATTCAACCTGCGCGCCATTGAGCGCACCGCCATCGCTGGCCGATACAAAGGTGGTGTTTTCAGGAACAATATCAACGATCAGAGCATCGGCGGCATTGGTGCCGGTCGTGTTCTCAACCGTGATGGTATAGGTCAGTTCCTCGCCAGCCTCGGCCACACCATCGGCACTGCCATTTTCACCGGTCAGAACCTTGGAGATGGTCAGCGCAGCCGCCTGCACCGGAGTGCTCACACAAGGCAGCGTCGCACAGGCTTCACCATCAACGGTGACATTATTGTCAATGCTGGTGACACCATCCGGGATCGGATCGACGACCTGGAAGGCCACTGTCAGCGTGATGCCCTCAGGCGGAACATCAACGGTCCATTCGACCTGATCGCTGTTCAGCGCACCGCCATTGTCAGCAGAAACGAAAGTGGTGTTTTCAGGAACAATATCGACAACCGCAACGTCACTTGCCGTGGCAGTATCGGACGCATTGGTGATCTGGATTTCATAGGTCAGCGTTTCGCCAGCTTCGGCAACGCCATCCTCGGCACCGTCTTCAGCGGACAGAACCTTGACGAACGACAGCTCCAGATCGCTGACAGTAACGCTGGCATCAACGCCCGCGATATTACAGCTATTGGTACCACCAGCAGTCGCGGTTGCAGCCGCGTCAGTACCGGCAACAGGGTTAGGATTGGTCAGGTCACAGGCAGGCAGCTCATTGGTGTAGTCACCAACAGCATCTGCAATGACATCAATCGAGAATTCACAAAACTGGTTCGGGTTCAGCGTACCACCGGACCAGCTGATCTGGGTTGAGTCAGCCACGTTTCCGGCAAAGGTGCCCGAGGAACATCCCGCGCTGGACACGAAATTGGGTGTCGTCGCGACCAACATATTACCCGGTGCCGTCGGCAGGATATCGACAAAATTCACATTGGTCAGCGGATCGCCACCAGCGGACGTATCCGGATTGCTGACGCGCGCGGTCAGACGGACCGTCTCACCCAGAGGCACTTCGGTAAGGTCAAAAGACTTGTCGACAATCGGCGCGTTAACAACGACCAGATTATCCGTCGCATCAACGGTACGGATACCGCCTTCGTTGCTGTTCACCTGGGTCGGCAATATGGTGTTGACATAGCCGGTCGCATCGCTCGGTATGTTGGAGGTGACCTCCACCTGGAAGCGACATTCGCTAAAGGCCGGCAGGGTGAGACCGCTTGCGGTGATAGTGTTGCCACCAGAAGGCGCATCAACATTCAGACCCGGACAGGTGGTGCCGCCAACAGCGGTATTAATAACTGGCCCCGGCGCCACGAGAACTTCCGGCGGCATAACATCGGTAACGCTGATATTGGTCGCCGGAGCGCCATTCGCGTTGAGGATACGGATTTCGAGTTCGGTAACTTCACCGACCTGAATGGTATCGTCGATGAACTCCTTGCTGACCGCCGTATTCGGCAGCACTGTCAGCGTAGCGCTGAATGGTGAACCATTGGTTGCGCCATTGCGCGAGGTCACAGCATTGGCCGGAATGGTGTTGACGATAGAACCCGTTTGCAGAGTGGTGACGCGCACAGTCACGCTACAACTATCCTGCTCACCAGCAGCCAATGTTCCCGCGAAAAGCGTAAAGCCGGATACTGTGAAATCGCTACTGCCCGGATTAGCTGTTATCGTCGCCGGGGTTCCGGCAGTCGTGCCATCTGCGGTACAGGTGGTGCTCGACACCGCAGGATCAGCGACAATCATCCCGTTTGGCAGCGCATCAGTCAGCGCAACATCGAAAATGTCAAAATTGTTCGGATTGGGATTAATGAGCGTGATGGTAACATCTGAGGTGTCACCACCATCGATGGTGCCCGGCGAGAAAGATTTCTCGACCGAGATATCCAGCACGCGGGCGTTGATGGTGTCTTCCCGGCGCAGCAAGTTAATGACATCTGTGACTGCGCCGCCAACATTGATACGGCCAGTTACATCGCCAATCTGAATAAAGTTACGCAGCGATGAGTTGCCATCATTAGGATCGTTAAGAACTGTATCAACTTCGACAACACAGGTGCCGTTAACACCAGCAACCGCCGCCGGGATTGTACCGCCGCTGAGAGACAACTCATTACCGCCAGCTACCGCAGTGACCGTGCCACCACAGCTATTATTGATGTTGGGGTTGGCCGCGATGAGATTGGTCTCACCTGTGCCAGCCGCTGGTAGCAAATCGGTAAAAGCAACATCGGTAATTGGCGCAGTCGCATTGCTGTTGGTCAATGTGATCCGCAGCGTCGAAATACCGGTATTCGCGGTAATGATGTCGGGCGTATACAGCTTGGCGACATCGAGCGGGCTGACATAGGTGAACAGGGATGAAGCGGAGTCACCCGAAACCCCGATAATGGCTGGACGCGTTGGAACCGTACCGCCGGCAACATCATTCTGCGCCAGAATATTGCGGTGCTGCCCGGAAACACTGCCCTGCACATCAAAGAAGATGAAGCAGGCCGGGTTGACACCACCCGAAGTCGAGCCAGCAGCCGTGCCGGTCAAAGGCAAAAGGCTGATACCGGTGACCTGAAACCCGTTCCCTCCAGGCAATGGGGTCAGATTAGGTGTGGAAGGACCACTCGGAAATCCGTTAGCCGCCGTAAAGAGCGTCGGATCCTCACCGCAATTCTGAAATTCTACATTGGCCGGGCTGGCAAGAACGATATCGCTGGTAGAGCCATCAACCGTTGTCGGGAAAAATTCATCATCGGCAACAACATCGCGGATACCGGCATTTTGCGGATTGGTGATGAGGATGCGCCCACGCAGCACACTTCCTGCAGGCGCTTGGATACCCGTTCTCGAAAAGCTGGTGCCATCAAGCGAATAGGCTTTTTCAACGCCTACCGGGAATGTATCTCCAGGTGAGCCAACAGTAATACTGTCTTCGCCTGGATTGGAGTTGGTTACAGGGTTTCCGCCCTGGGTACCGCCAACATCACCAATAGGAATGGTGTTGATGGAAGGAGTCTGACTGTCATTGCCCTCAAGTCGGACAACGATAGCGCAGGCGCCGGGCGCACCTGTAGAAGTGTTAGCGCCAGGTACTGTGCCACCGCTAAGACTGAACTGCGCAGCACCAGGCGTCGCAGTGACAGTGCCACCACAGCTATTGGAAACGACGCCAGGAGGTGCAACCAAAAGGTCGGGAATGCCATTACCCGATTCCGGTAGATTATCGGTGAATGCCACATTCTCAATCGGCGCGGGCGAAGGATTGAACAGACGGATGGTGACATTGATGGTCTGACCAATCGTCACCGCATTGGCGGAATAGTCTTTCGAGATTTCAAACTCGGACTGAACGCTAACATTGGCAGAACTGCCAGCGACGTTTGTACCGTCTGGCCCCAATTGTGCGGATGTTACATTACCGGCCGGTATTTCATTGGTGTAAGGCCCGCCTGCGACAGTGCCGATAAACGCAAACTGAATGGCACAACTGCCAGTTGCAGGAACTGTCAGCCCTGTCTGCGTTGTGCTACCCGATCCCGCAGCAGGTGGTACTGCATTAGCGCCACATGTATTGCTGCGAATGGTGGTACCGCTGCCAGGGTCCGTGGCAAATTGAAGTTCAGGGGGCAAAGTGTCGCTGAAAGAGACGTCGCCCAGTGCAATATTGTTCGGGTTGTTGATGGTAACGGTGAAGAAGCTTTCTCCACCCTGCCCAATGGTACTCGCTGCAAAGCTCTTTCTGACGGTCAGCGGCAGCGTCTCTTCAATCGTCAATGTAGCAGATGTACCAGTGCCGTTGGTTGTCGGCTGACCACCTGCGACGCCTGTAACGTCACCTGCATCAATCGTGTTGGTGTAGCTGCCGGAATCTGATGCGGTTACGCGAACAACAATTTCACAGGAAGAAGGTCCGGTAGAAGGCGCAGCCGGAATGGTGCCGTTTACTAAAGTAACCGATTGCGGATCAGCACCTGTACTTGTGGTAAGCGTACCCCCACAACTATTGCTAACCACGCTGTCAATCTCGAGGCCATCAGGAAAAATATCGACAAGACTGACGTTAGTCTGAGCGTTATTAGTATCGGTATTGAATAAAGTGATAATGAGCTCGGTTGGCTCACTTGCTATAATTTCACTATCTGCATAGGCCTTATTGACAATAAGAGTTTCATCCTGCGCCCATGCAGAAGATGTACTCAATAGAGCTATCAATATACTCACAAGCACAACGCAACGTACAAAAGCACGTGATATAAGTTCACTAAATGTGAAATGCGAAATACTAGACATTTGATTGCCCCCAAATACAAATAGCAACTTAACTAAAAGAATTTGGATATAGGACGAGCCTATACCCCCTTGGAGGCAGTTATTATTTATACTCGGAGGGAATAGCCCGTGGATGCTACTCCAGAATGGACCAGTATAATTCAAGATAATGATTTTTAACGATTATATCGTGTAACATGCATTATAGCCCTGGTATAATTGCATCCAGGGCAACGTCAGAAGATGTGTTTTAAGCCAAATGATTCGATGCCTTTTCGGCGGCATGATCAGACAGTAACTTGAGACATGAAGCGTCGTAAAGCAGACGCTGAGACCAAAGACGGTTTGGCCAACCAGCAGCTGAACAAACGAAGATAATTTAAACGGCTACCGTCGATAAGCGCTGGCTGAGAACCCCGCTCTTAGGGTCAGTATGCATCCATTTTACAAATACTGACTATTTCCGAACGGCAATGATATTTTGCTGCCCTCACCCCATCCACGGGCCGGTTATGGCGAAGGTCTTTGTCGGACTATAAGCATTAACAAACAGCACTTTGCCATCTGGTGAGAAGCAAGCACCGGCAAGTTCAGTCTGTAGCTTCAGGCGACCCAGCGCATAGGCGGTGCCGTCAGGGGTAATAGCGCGCAGATGGTTATCGACGACATCGGTATATTGGTCTTCGCAGACGATCAGATGGCCATTGGGTCCGACGGTGAGATTATCGCCATAGTTGAACTGGTCGGGTGATGTGCTCTCGAAAAACAGTTCCAGACTGTCAGCGTCGCCGCGAGACGGGGTCAGGCGGAAAATCTGTCCAAGCTTGGCTGCACCGCCCGAGGTGCAACAGAAATAAAGCTCCCCCCTGCCCATATGGATGCCCTCGCCTCGGGCAAACAGCGTTGCCCCTTTTAGCGCGCCGCGTTTGCGCAGGTCATCCTCGGGGCTTTCGACATTGTCCAGATCAATCCAGCGCACCGACTGTGGGTTGCCAACGGCTAGCCCTTGCCTGCCCCAGTTGCGCGTGTCAGCGACATCACCAATGGCCAGCGCCTGCAGCTTTCCGCCTTGTTTCAAGTCGCCCAGCACGCTGGGCAGAAAACGATAGAGCAGTCCATCATCGCGATCCTCGGTGAGATAGACAATGCCGGTTGCGGGGTCGACGGCAGCAGCTTCATGGTTGAAGCGCCCCATGGCCTTGAGTGGTACTGGCTTGGCCATGGTTTTGGCAGCAGCAGGGACCTCAAAAACCCAGCCATGATCCTGCCCGACGCCATCGCCTGCGCGCGTTACATTTTCTTCACAGCTCAGCCAGCTGCCCCATGGCGTTATACCACCAGCGCAGTTGCGGATCGTGCCCGCCAGTGAACGATATTCCTGTTCAACCGTCAGCGTTGCCGGATCGACAATCAATGTGGTTGTCCCGCCGGGCAAAATACTGCCATCGCTTTTGCTGTCATAGCCGATCGGCAGTGTGCCGCCAGCATCATTATGCGCCTGAAGTTCATGGTTGCGCACCAAAGCCCATTTGCCATCGGCCAGAGCAAAACAGCCCATACCATCGGCGCGGTCAGGGACTGTCATGCCATCCGCCATGGCTTCGCCAAGAGTGGAAATCACTTTGTAGGAATAGCCATTGGCGAGGTCGAGAAGACCTGCCGGATCGGGCCGTAACGGCGCATAGGCAGGGGCAGTAACAGAGCTGGCAGCGGACGCGGACACGAATGAACCCGAGCGGGCCATGCAACCGCTGGTGACCAATGCAGCAAAGGCAGAGCCTGTAGTGGAAAGAAAAGCTCTGCGGTTCGTCTGCTGCATCGTTAATCGCTCCGTTTAGCCTACCGAAGCGTCAACCAGCTCCGGTGCGTCATCGAGTCCCATGATATGGCTTTTTTCAAACTTGTCAGTGACGAAAGTCAGCATATCGCGCAAGTCACTTTCTTCCAGATCGCGTAAAATAAACACAATCCGCGAACGATGATCGTCGCTGGGCCAGTCATCGAGTTTTACCGGTGGGTGCCAGATATGCTGCACACCATGGATAACCAGTGGCTTGTCCAGCTCGACCAGATTGAGCAGGCCTTTGACGCGCAACACATTGACGCCGTTAAAGGTCACCAGCATTTCCAGCCAGCTATCGAAGATTTCGGCAGGGATGGGATCGTCCAGTGTCAAGCACACAGAACGGATGCGGTCGTCATGGCGGTTTACATCGTGGTGATGGTCGTGATGGTCATGCCCGTGATGATGATGGTCGTGCCCATGGTGGTCATGATGATCGTGCCCGTGGTCGTGGTGCCCATGATCGTGATGATGATGTCCATCACCGGCATAGGCTTCCTCCGCGAGCCAGTTGCGAACATCCTCACTTTTCAGCTCAGGGTTAAAGTCGCTGCTCTCAAAAACCGTTGCCAACTCGCTATCCGAACATGGCAGCAACTGCATCGGTGCGGCAGGATTGAGTCGACGCAGACGTGCTGACAGCGCTTTTACCGTCGCTTCATCGGCCAAATCGGTTTTCGAGATCAGCAACCGATCCGCAACCGCAGCCTGTTTGATCGCTTCAGGCTGCATATCCAGCGTGTCAAAACCATTAACGGCATCAGCAAGCGTAAGCACTGAAGCCAGCCGATAGCGGGCTTTCAACGCGTCATCAGCCATTACGGTGTGAATAATCGGCGCCGGGTCTGCCAGGCCGGTTGTTTCAATCACTACCCGATCAAACCAGCATTTCCCTTCGCGCGAAAAGCGCCATGGTGCCTCGCGCAGCGTCTTTTGCAGATCGCCCTTGATGGTGCAGCACAGACAGCCATTGGACATCTCGACAACGGCGTCATTCTCATTGCTTTGTGTTACCAGATCATGGTCGATGCCAACCGAGCCGAATTCGTTGATAATCACCAGCGCCTTGGACATTTCGGGGAGTTGAATTAGCTGGTTCAGAAGTGTCGTTTTACCGGCGCCAAGAAAACCGGTGAGCAGTGTGACGGGGATACGATTTTCAGCCATTAGCGGTTATTCTCCTGCTTCGGTTCGGGGTTGAGAACGACGACCAGACGCGCTGCACCGCTGCCTTCAATCGGAGGGGACCGGTGTATTGCTGGCCGGTTGGTCGATAGCTTACCTTTAAAAATGCCAACGTCTCCCGCTGCCATCTGATTAATTGCCAAGGGTTCCAGACCATCATCGACCCTAGCAATATCTGCTTGATCGATCCACTGCGTGCCCGGCCCTGTATAGGTCGTAATAAGTCGTGCACTGACATAGTCACCATGGAATTTTCGGCACGCATTATTGGTGACAATCTCCAGTCGCACCGAAATATTGGGGGTATCAGCAATGGGGTGAAACAGCGCACAAAGATGGCGAATATCCTTGACCAGTCCATTCAATGCGTCACTTGGCGTAAAACCTGCTTCCTGCAAGGCTTTGGTCAAAAATGGCACCGGGTCATCTGCTGGCACAATGAATCGGATGCTAAGTGGCTGCGAGCTAATAAGTGGTATGGGATTGAAGGGAAGCGATCGCTGCCATATGGCCAAATTGCAGCCCTGCTCTTCGATGTTTTGAAGCACCCGCGCATCCTCTGAGACCACAGCACGGGTTTCTGTTGTCAGCAATTCAGCCAATGAAGCCATTATTCTATGCCCCTAAGGGAAAAATCTTGCACATGAAACATTATATCATTATTCCTAAGGTCAAGAGATATTGGGGGCAAGTGTGAAAAGCAAGAATTACGGTTTTGGCCAGTCATTGGACGGTTTTGGTATAACACTTTCTGCATTATGCCTGATACATTGTTTAGTCCTACCAATTGCATTGGCGCTGTTACCTATTCTCGGCCATTCTTCAACTCTAGGCTGGTTCAGTGAGAATGAATGGTTCCATGTCGCTATCCTGATCCCCATTCTTTTAGTCAGTGGGCCGGTTTTTTTCCGCGCGGCGCAGCATGATGCCCGCATCGGCTATATAGGTGGCGCAGGCATCGCTTTATTGTGTATAGCTCTGTTGATGCCGAATGAGTGGCTGGAACAGACTATCACTACCTTGGGTTCGATCATGCTGATCACCGCGCATATCTTCAATATCAGGATAAGAGCCGCAGGATGACCCTTGCTGCATCAGAACGGAAACGCCGTAGCGCTGATGCACTAGACCAAATAGTGGATACAATAATACGGGAATCTCCTGTCCCTATAGGCGCCTATACAATCGCTGAACGCACCGCCACCTATTCTAAAAAGCTCGCCCCAACCCAGGTTTACCGCAGCATCTCAAGATTGATCGATGCAGGACGCATAACGCACCTGGTGTCTTGTAATGCCTATGTCTCCGGGCAAAACCGCTCGGCATTTTATCTATTATGCCCTGACTGCAAAAACTATCAAACCAAGATGGCGCCTGAAGAGACAGCAAAATTGCGGGCGCTATGCAAAGATATGATGTTTGAATGCAGGGGGTTACATGTGGAACTGACTGGCCCATGCCCCGCGTGCCAAGCTAGACAACAACAGATTAGCTGATATACTGAAAATATCAGGTATCAGGAGTCGTCTTGTGCACAGTTGCGCCAAAAAAATCGGTGCTTCATCAATTGCAGTTGCAGCTTTGGCACAGCTTATGATGCCACAGGCTGCAATGGCTTGCGATTTGCATGGTGAATTCGGCTTCAATCGCCTGAATCCTTTCATCGCCATGCGTCATCGCCACATGGAGACACATATTCCTGAACAGGATGACGCGACAATCACCAGTGAGACTGAGCAGCCCAATACCGTATCTGGCAAAGTGATAGAACAAAGCGCCGATAACAAAGAACGCAAAGTTGCCAAACCAAGTCAAATAGATAGCAAAGCCGTCACTTCGGCTGAGAATGACTCCGGTCAGTCCTGACTATGCTTCTTTCTATCAATGGGATTAGCAAATCCTATGATAACACTCTGATACTGGATGATATTTCGCTGTCGTTGGAACAGGGGCAACATAGTCTTCTCCTAGGCCCCTCTGGTTCTGGCAAATCAACGCTCCTCAACATAATTTGCGGCCTGCAACAGCCGGATAAAGGCGTAGTCCATATTGATGGAGAAGCGATTGCCAATGCGGATGGTGTGCAAAATGGTGATGCAGTACGGCGCAAGTCTCTGGGCATTGTGTTCCAGACTTTACGACTGGTCTCGGCGCTTACTCTCCGTGCCAATCTGGAACTTGCGCAAAAACTGCAATGCGGCTCGGTTGATGGCGCAGCAATAGATGAGAGTCTTGAGCGGCTGGATATAGCCAATCGTGCTGACGCAAAACCGCATAAACTGAGTCAGGGCGAAGCGCAGCGGGCCGCGATTGCGCGTGCGGTCGTTGTGAAACCACGCCTGCTGATCGCCGATGAACCAACATCGGCCCTGGATGGGGATAATGCCGCGCGCGTGGCCAATTTGCTGCTGGATATGGCGCAAAGTGTGGATGCAAGCCTGTTCATCGCCACCCATGATGAGCGATTACAGAGCTTTTTCCCCAATAATCTCCAGCTTTCGGGTGGAAAGGTTGTGTCATGCTGACGCTCGCCCTCGCCTACCTGCGCGACCGCCCCTTGACCAGCATACTCAACATATTGCTGCTGGCCATCTCGGTCGCCATGCTGGTGCTGCTAGTGCAATTCGCCAACCAGTCGGCAGAGCGGTTTGAGCGTGATGCGCGCGGCATTGATCTGGTGGTCGGTGCCAAAGGTTCGCCGTTACAGCTAATCCTGTCCAGCGTTTTCCATATCGATCAGCCAACCGGCAATATCCCATTGGAAAGCAAGGATCGTCTTGAACGCGATCCAGCCGTGGCCCGCGTCGTACCTCTGGCATTGGGGGACAATTTTGAAGGCTATCGTATTGTTGGGACTGATGCCAGTTTTCTCGAACTGTATCAGGCGCAGCTGGCTCAGGGTGCAATGTTTGACGGCACTTATCGCGCCGTTATGGGTTCGCAGGTTGCTTCTGAAACCGGCGCGCAGCTGGGGCAAAAATTCTTCGGCAGCCATGGCCTTGCGGAAGATGAAGAAGGCGCAGTAGAGCATGATCATGCCGCGTTTGAAACCGTAGGCATATTGAAGCCTACAGGCTCAGTCGTTGACCGCCTCATCCTGACATCGGT
>JBCDIZ010000015.1:0-52275 GCA_038748365.1 Pseudomonadota bacterium | reverse complement strand
GCAACATTGTTGAGATAGCAATAACCGCCCATATAGTCGGCGCCGGCATGGTGCCCGGGCGGACGGCATAAGCCGCAACTTGCCGGTGCTGCGCCTGCAAGCAGCGTATCAACAGCAGCAATCGCACTCTGCGCATTGGCATAGGCGCTGCGCCAGCTATGTTCGGCGATTGGAGTAGAGGCATCAAAGCTGAACTGACCTAGATCCGCATCGATACGGTTGAGTGTAAGTGGTCGGCGACCAATAACGGGCCAGGCATAGCCTGATGCATCGCCTTGCCGCCCGGCATTGCGCCATCGTTGATGGGCATTTTGCAGGAAATCCAGATAAGGCGGGCTGTGTATTGTGGCTATGGGCGCCATTCCGAAATCTTGCGGAGCTGTAAGGTCGTAGCCAGCTTCTACAATCGCGCCTGTAAGTGCATCAATGCGGCCTATATGCTCTGCGTAGGGAACAAAACTGCCATTATGTAGCTCAGTGGCCGGATTATGTGCACGTTGCACAGGGTCATAAAAGACAGGCATTTTTGGTTGCGCCACAGCACTAATTCCCACTTATCAGATCAACCGGCAATGTCGGCTCACTCAGGATTTTCGCCATTGCGGCCCATCGCATGGCGGGGTCTTGCCCGGCGCTTTCAACATAGTCGCGGACCATGTCGAGGCCTAGCCCATAGTTGATAATGTAGCTGCGATAGGTGTCAGCAAAGCCTATGCTTTGCTCTGCGCGGCGGCGGCTGAACAGCATATATTTTTGCGTCAGGACGATGGCTTCTTCGCGGTTTATTTCTTCGTCGAGATAGCGTTGCGCGATAGTAAAGCGCACGCTGGAAAGATCTTGGACGACCTCTTGCAACTGGCTCATTTCATCGGCAGTTTCAGGGTCAAGCCCAGCCAGCGGATAAAGTACAGACTTTTCGTAGGCGAGCCGCTCTTCTCCTGGGAAAGCCAACTCTATGCCATAATTGGCGCTGCCCTCGGCTATGAGGCTTTGCGGGCTATAAAGTGGATAGATCTGATATTCGACCCAGCCGCGCTGGCGCGACAGATTGTGTTCGATCAGCACATTATAGACATGATGGCCGGGATAACCTTCATGACATCCCAGATCGACTGCACGCCCGACACGGATCGGGAAATCGATATTGATCTCAATCTTGCTGCTAAAATCGCCCTGGTAATAATTATAGCCGCTCCATGGTTTGTCGGTGACAAAAGCCATGGTGAAACGCTCATTCTCGGGCAGCGGGATATGCCGCATGGTGCGTTTCCGGCATTCAGCGATGGCGGCATTGAACACCGGTTCCAATGTATCCGGCGAGAGGGTATGCCGCGCCGGTATCGCAGCGATACGGCTGGCCAATGAGCCTGTTCCGGGGAAGCGCTTTTCCAGCCGAGCCAATATCGGATCATAATAGGAAAGCGGTTTTAAATCGGGCACGACGCCAAAAAGACCAAGCGCCTCATCACGAAAAGACAGCTTTTCGCCCTGTAGCATCAACAATCGGGTTCGTGCAGCGGTGAGTTGTGCCAACAAAAAGGCGCGGCGCTTCTGTTCCAAAGCGCCAAGCAGGCTTTCATCAACCAGATCAAGACGCTCTTCCAACGCGATTACAGCATTGGCAAGATCAACCAGCCCGCGCGGATTGCTTTCAGCTTCGGCCTTCCATTTGGTCGAGCCGTAATAGGCATCGATATAGCCGGGTTCCTTGGTGCCGATTTCCAGTGATAGACGGACATAATCTTCGGCAATGCGGTCAAGCTGCGATGCCGTAGCCGACATTGCGACTGGTGCAGGCTCGTCAAAAGGGACACAGGCTGTAATCAAGGCCGTGAAGGCTAGCCAGATCGTGGCCCAGCCTCCTTTGGCTTTGTGCATTATTCAGCGGCCTGAGCGTCAGCTTTTGCCGCGGCTTCCAGTGCTCGCTCAGCTTCCAGCTCTTTAAGCCTTTTCTGACAAGCGGAGCGCAGAACAAAATAGCCCACAACGGCAGAGACGAGAGAACCCATGAGAATGCCAATCTTGGCCTCATCGCGGAGCAGTTGCATATATTCGTCGTTGCCCTTGAAGGCGAGCTCACCGATGAAAAGGCTCATGGTAAAACCAATGCCGCACATCATCGAGAGGCCATAAATTTGCTGCCAATTGGCGTTGGGAATCTTCTTGGCAAAGCCGGTCTTCACGCAAACCCAGATGCTGCCAAAGATGCCTAACTGCTTGCCGATTAGAAGGCCAAGGGCAATGCCCAGCGGTAACGGCGCAAAAACCTCACTCCAGCTAAGCTTGCCGATAATCTCAACCCCGGCATTGGCGAAGCCGAAAATCGGGATGATGAAAAATGCGCTGATTGGCGCAATGGCATGCTCAAGCTTGTGCAATGGCGATTCTGCATCATCGGGCGCGCCCGGGCTTTTGGTGATCGGAATAGTGAGTGCGGCTAGCACGCCGGCGATGGTGGCATGGACCCCGGACATTAGCACCAGATACCAGAGGATGAGCGTAAACACGAAATAGATCGGTAACGAACGGATACCGGCGCGATTGATTCCGAACATGATTGCCAAAACTATCGCCGCGCCACCAAGATAAGCGATTTTGAGGCCAGTTGTATAAAACAGCGCGATAATCGCGACCGCGCACATATCATCGACGATTGCCACGGTTACCAAGAACAGTTTGAGTGATGCCGGAACCCGATTGCCGAGGAGTGCAAGAACACCAATGGCAAAAGCAATATCTGTGGCCGCAGGGATGGCCCATCCGCGAGAGAGTTCAGGCATTCCTGCGGTATAAACCACGATAAGAAAGACAATGGCCGGAACAGCCATGCCACCCAATGCTGCGATGACAGGCAGGCGACGGTCATCCCAAGTCGCCAATCGCCCGTCGATAAATTCGCGTTTGATTTCCAAGCCGACAAGGAAAAAGAATATCGCCATCAGGCCGTCATTGATCCACAGATGTGGCGTCATAGGACCCAGTTTTTCGGTCAAGACCGGGCCTTCGATCTCATGCAGCACGTGATGATAAATGTCATAAAGCGGACTGTTGGCAATGATCATCGCCAAAGCAGCAGAGATCATCAGCAAAACACCGCCCGCAGCCTCACTTTCGAGGAATTTGCGCAGGGCGGAGTCGCTGCCGGTGCGTGGTGCTCTTGGCGCAGCCATAAAAATCCTTTCGCTGAAGCAGGGAATACCCCGCTTACATATTATCAGATTTCCTATGTATAAACATATTCGCCCGTGTCCAGCCGACATTCTATGACGATGTCAGCTCTTGGATGGCTGAAGCAAACAATAATTTTACACGCTTTGACACGTACATAAAATATATTGTGTTAGTTTACACCCTAGACGCAATAAGCGAATAGCAAAGGGGGCATGGTGCTAGGCGAGCTATGGAGTTGGTTAGACTTTGGCGCGCGTGAACTGATTTTCTTTGCCGCCTTTTGGCTGCTCTTGGGGGCACTCGATGAGCTGATTATCGATATATTATGGGTCCGATATCGCCGCCGAGCATCGTCAGCGGCAGCAGAACCGGTCGCAGATAATCAAACCTATAACAAA
The DNA here is from genome assembly GCA_038748365.1 of Pseudomonadota bacterium. Classification (GTDB taxonomy): domain Bacteria; phylum Pseudomonadota; class Alphaproteobacteria; order Sphingomonadales; family Sphingomonadaceae; genus Alterisphingorhabdus. Next base: position 48,706 of record JBCDIZ010000015.1, on the reverse strand, counting down.
AATTTCGCCATCTTTATAGCAGCATGGCAAGAGGCTGATGTTATCACCAGCACATTGCGCACCATGTTGACGCAATGGCAATCTGACAATGTGCGGATCTTTCTGGGTTGCTATGCCAATGATCCGGATACGCTCGAAGCGGCGCAGGCTATAGGCCATGATTCACGACTGCAAATTGTCATCAATCCCTCTCACGGCCCGACCTCCAAAGCGCAATGCCTTAACCAGCTTTGGCAGGCTATGTCCGACTATGAGCAAGATAGCGGACAGCCTTTTGACGCCGTTGTTTTACATGATGCAGAGGATATGGTTCATTCCGAAGCACTGGCTGCGTTCGATGCAGAATTGCATGCGCATGAAGTGGTACAACTGCCGGTTATACCGCTCATCCACCCACAATCGCCTCTGATTTCCGGCCATTATGCCGATGAGTTTGCCGAAGCGCATGGCAAGGCGATGATTGTGCGGGATTATCTGAAGGCTGGTCTGCCACTGGCAGGTGTAGGATGCGCGATTAATCGCGCCCTGCTGGAACAAATCGCAGCATCGCCTGACCGCAGCATCTATGACGGGCCATTTTCAGAGGATAGCCTTACTGAGGATTATGAGCTTGGCCTGTTGTTGCATGGCATGGGCGCACGTTCGACCCTGTGCCGCCGCCGAGCGCGCGATGGTGAATGGATTGCGACCCGCGCCTATTTCCCACATCGCGTCAGCGAGTCCGTCCGCCAGAAAAGCCGCTGGATTGCCGGGATCGCGCTAAATGGCTGGGATCGTATGGGTTGGGAAGGCGGCATCGCAGAGCTGTGGATGCGGCTGCGCGACCGGCGGACTTTGCTCAATGCGATTGTTCTAACGACGGCGTATTTTGCCGCAGTCGCCAGTGGTCTGCTTGTCCTGGCATCATGGTTTGGCATCTATACCGTGCCGCCTTTGCCGCAGCCGCTGACACTCTTACTGCTGCTAAACGCAGTATTTCTGTTCTGGCGTATGATCATGCGCATAATCTTTACCGCCGATATCTATGGCTGGCGTCAGGGTCTGTTGGCTGTCCCACGCATGGTTGTCGGCAATATTATCACCATCATGGCAGCCAGGCGGGCATTGGTGATCTATTGCAAAATGCTGCTGGGCGGTCCGTTACATTGGGACAAAACCACTCATGTCGCCATACAGCCTGTTTCATCAACGACTATCACAGCTGCGGAGGCCAGCGCATGACCATGGCCGAACGCGCAGCCCGTGGTCAACCGCTGCGCTTTCTGGCGATATTGCTGGCCATCTGGATAGCCAGCCGGGCATTTTATGGCGGTTGGCCATCAGTATCTATACTGCCAAGCCAAATAGCTGAAAGCGAGATTGTATCATCGCAAAATAGCTTGCCACTTGGCAAATCGGGGTCACCAGAGAGCGATATATTTGATCAAGGCACGGAATTGGCTATAGCCGATTTGCAGCCAGTTTTCTCTGCTTTTCCGAATTTTAAAGCTTCCCAGCAGTCCGCACCATCGCTGCCACAGGCGATATTGGCTGAGCATCAGCTTGCTTTTTGGGATTATCTGCGCTTTGCGCCTTTGGCTCCGGCCAGTCCTCCATCAGCATTCGCCGAACCATCCATGCATAGCAAGCCTGCAAAGTTCCGTCTTGATCAGATGGACGCGCGCATGGCGGCCTTGCGCTCGATAGCTAGGCCGGATCGGCTGTCGCTCGACAGTTGGGCCTTTGCCCGCCCTGGCAGCAGTGTCAGTCCAATAGGCGGCCGCTCTCAATATGGTGGTAGTCAGGCTGGTGCTATATTGCGCTATATGCTGGGCAATGGCGCTGCATCAGCGCCGATGCTGTTTATGCGGGCGACACGTGCTTTTGCTGGCCCGGCTCAGCCTGAACTGGCCTTTGGTATCAGTGCGCGACCTGCGCTTGATATCCCGGTGCGTATCGCCGCTGAACAGCGTGTGGCGCTGGATGATAGCGGCTTCAGTCGACCAGCACTATATGCCGTGACCGAGCTATCGCCTATTGGTTTACCCGAAGGCGCATCGCTTAGCACCTATGGCCAAGTTGGCCTGATAGGCATAGAAGCACCCGCCTATTTCTTTGATCTGCAAATGGTGGCGCAAAAGCCGATCGTGCAGAATAAGGATCACACGGTCTCGCTCGGTGCCGGGTTGTGGTCCGGTGGGCAAGGGCCTGTCGATGATGCTGGCGGTTCAGGTATAGCATCGGTCGCGCGTCTGGATGTCGGCCCAAGAGCGGCGCTTAACCTGTCGGTCGCTGGACAACCGGCGCAGCTGGCAGTTGATTGGCGTCAACGTGTTGCCGGCAATGCCGATCCCGGTTCCGGGCCTGCATTAACTTTGTCCACACGATTTTGACAGCTCTCCTCTAACGGGGTTGATTTTACCTCCGCTCCGCAGGTTATTAGCCTTCCGGTAACACGATAAAGCGACTAGGCTATCGTTAGTCATGGACGTCTATCTTCCCATTGCCAGTCTATCGGTCAACGCCCTTGTGATCATCGGTCTCGGTGGTCTGGTTGGCCTCTTGTCCGGCATGTTCGGTGTAGGCGGTGGCTTTCTGACAACGCCGTTGCTTATCTTCTATGGCATACCGCCGACAGTTGCTGCTGCTTCGGCTTCAACCCAGGTGACCGGAGCCAGCGTCTCAGGCGTTATGGCCCACACCAAGCGCAAGGCTGTTGATTATCATATGGGCGGCTTGCTTGCTGCTGGCGGACTTGTCGGAACGCTATTTGGTGCATTGCTGTTCCGCCTGTTTGAATCACTGGGTCAGATCGATGTCATCATCAATGTTATCTATGTGCTGATGCTGACCAGCATTGGCGGTTTGATGGCGCGTGAGAGTATCCAGACCTTGCGCGTGATGCGTTCGGGACAAAAGGTTGCCGTGCGCAAGCGGCGGCACCATCCGCTGGTGGCCAATTTGCCACTGCGATGGCGCTTTTATCGCTCTGGTCTCTATATCTCGCCACTGGCGCCGCTGATCCTCGGCTTTGTCACCGGTATTTTGACAATGCTGCTCGGCGTTGGCGGCGGTTTTGTTATGGTTCCTGCCATGCTCTATCTCCTCGGCATGGGCGCACAGGTAGTGGTTGGTACATCGCTCTATCAAATATTGTTCGTCACCATTGCTGCAACCATGGTTCACAGCGTGACCACCAAGGCAGTGGATATTGTGCTCGCCATATTGCTGTTGCTTGGCAGTGTAACCGGTGCGCAAATCGGGGCACGGATCGCACAACGTCTGAGGCCAGAATATCTGCGGCTGGTGCTGGCGACACTGGTTCTAACTGTAGCCTTTCGGCTAGCACTCGGGTTAGGCTGGCAACCGGATGAGATTTATTCGGTGGTGGTGGAATGAGTCTCATCCGCCGATTAATACTTGCGCTGACAGGCCTTTTTCTGCTCACTGGGGCAGATGAGCCGGTGCTGGTGCCCGATGTCTCGGAACGCACGATCAATATCCGCTATGGCTTTACCGGGGCGGAGTTGCTGCTCTTTGGTGCTATTTCTTATCCCAATGCCCGCCCCCCTGATGCGGAAACCGACATTGTTGTCGTGCTGCGCGGTCCGCCACAGGCAATCATTGTGCGCGAAAAGCAGAAAATTGCCGGCATCTGGGTCAATGCTGCCAGCACCGAATTTCGCTCGGCGCCCTCTTTCTATGCCATTGCCGCATCGCGACCGCTGGGGGATATTGTCGATGACCGGACCGCGCTGATCTATGAATTTGGCTTGGACAAGCTTCAGCTCTCCCCGGGCGGTACGATTGACCCGGAGGAGCAGCGGCGCTTCATCGATGGCCTGGTCGATCTTAATCGGCGCAATCAGCTGTTTGACGAACGCAATAATGGCGTCACCATAGAGAAGGGGCTGCTATATCAGGCCCGCCTCGAAATTCCGTCAACTGTGGTTGAAGGCACCTATGAGGCAGAGACATTTCTTGTGCAGGATGGCGTTGTGGTGGCAGCGGAAATCCGCGAGATCGAAATCGGTAAGGTCGGTTTTGAGCGCGCCATTGGTCTTATTGCCGAGGACTATAGCTGGGCATATGGCCTTGCCGCTGTCATTGTATCACTGATTTTTGGCTGGGTTGCCGGCTTGGTTTTCCAGCGTATCTGAGGTTCTGGAAGCAGGGTTTATTTGGCGCAAAGCCCTGCAGTAAAAACTTTATTTACCATATATGGCTAGTGTTGCTGCTCTAGAAGTTTAAGATGCAGGACTATTTATGGCCGATTTGGGGCAACATAATTTCGGGAATTTTCAACCGGCATCATCGCAGGATATTCCCAAAGAGCTAAGCCAGCCACGCAGCATTGAAGAGCTGGCCATCGGCGAAGTTATCGAGATTAACGGTTCCGGCAGTCAGGTTCTGATCGATTCCTCTCGTCTTGATTTTCTTGCTAATGACCCGGATCCGAGCATTTCCATGGCAGGCCAGGTCGGTAGTCAGGTGAAAATCCGTCTCGGCAATCGCTGGCTGCTAGCCAATGTCCGCACACAAAGAATGCATCAGCGCGAGGCTGGCCTTATCGTCGCCCAGATTGATTTTCTTGGTGAAGGTGATGAGGAAAAACTCACCGGGAAAATCTACCATTTCCGCCGCGGTGTTACGCGCTATCCAGTACCGGGCACCAAAATCTATGCCGCTACCAGCCATGACCTGAAACAGGTCTATGCAGCGGACGGACGCGCCAATATTGAGATTGGGACTGTTTATCCTACAAAAGATACCCGCGGCGCGCTTTATGTTGACGCCATGTTGGGTAAGCACTTCGCTCTGCTTGGATCAACCGGTACCGGTAAATCCACCTCGGCGGCACTGATCCTTCATCGCATCTGCGACATTGCGCCGCAGGGCCATATCGTCATGATCGACCCACACGGCGAATATTCTGCTGCTTTCACGACAAATGGCGCGCTATACGACGTTAGCAACATCGCTATGCCCTATTGGTTGATGAATTTTGACGAGCATTGCGAGGTATTTATCACGTCTGAAGGGGCAGACCGGCAGGTCGATTGTGATATTCTTGCTCGCGCCTTGTTGGCCGCGAGAAGCAGAAACCGCATTGCCCAATCGATCGGCAAACTCACAGTCGATTCACCGGTGCCATATCTGCTCTCTGATTTGCTGGCCAATATTCAGGATGCCATGGGTAAGCTCGATAAATCGAGCAGCAGCGCGCCGTTTATGCGGATCAAGACCAAGATTGAAGAGATCAAAGCCGATCCGCGCTATGCCTTTATGTTCTCCGGCATGCTGGTTGGTGACACCATGGCCGATTTTATCTCGAAGATTTTCCGTCTGCCAAGCGAGGGCAAGCCGATTTCGATTATCGATGTGTCGGGTGTGCCGTCCGATATTACCTCCACCGTGGTGGCGGTGCTGTCGCGGCTGGTGTTTGACTATGCGATCTGGAGCCGCAATGAGCCGCAACGGCCAGTGCTTCTCGTGTGCGAAGAAGCGCACCGCTATATTCCGGCTAATGATGTTGAGAAAAGCGTGGTGCGCGATGTGCTGTCGCGGATCGCCAAGGAAGGCCGTAAATATGGCGTCTCGCTAGGCCTGATCACGCAACGGCCATCAGACTTGGCTGAAGGCGTGCTGTCGCAATGCGGTACCATCATCTCGATGCGCCTCAACAATGACCGTGACCAGGGCTATGTGAAAGCCGCCATGCCCGAGGGTGCGCGCGGTTTTCTGGATTCTATCCCGGCGCTGCGCAACCGCGAATGCATCATTTGCGGTGAGGGTGTTTCCATTCCCATCCGTGTTTCCTTTGATAATCTCGAAGAAGAACGCCGCCCGGCCTCGGAAGACCCGAGCTTCAGCGAATTGTGGAACCAGGCGGGACAGGAAGAGGATATCATCGGCCGGGTAATTCAACGCTGGCGCAGCCACGGCCGCTAGAAGCAGCGACATACGGCAATCTGCCGCGTCGCTGCGACTTGGAAGTATTGCTTATACTCCCTGCGTCTTGCTCCTACCAGCTTGCCGTATGTCGCTGCTTCTAGAAGAGCAGTTAGAAAAGTAGCCCTGGATTGCAGATAACGGGCCATAGGCCCGCAAGCGCGACTGCGTGTCGGCCGGTTAAGCCGACCCCTCGGAGGCGTTTGCGTAGCAAACAGGCCGTGAGAGCAAATTACGTCCCGCGCGTATCACCAAATAGGTGAATATGCTGCCTGTCGCTAAATGAAAAGCCGTGTTCTAGCGCGAGCGGAACCAGCCACTCGCCGCGCAGATGCAGGGTGACGCTGTCTGTGCCTTCTGGCATCAGATAGATACGCTCTTTGGGGATATTATAGTGCCGTTGTAGCGCCAGCACCTCATCGAGATCGCCCGGCTCGGCAATCACGAATTTGAAAAAAGCGCGCTTGTCATTGGCGTAAAAGCTCAGTTGCTCATCAACCAGCGCCAGATCGGCTGGATTGCCGCTATGCGCCAGCTTGGGGCTGACATTGAACTGGTCGATACGGATATCGAGCCGCGGTGGCACCGGGGTCGTGCCATTGGTCTCAATTTCTACCATCATCAGATCGAGCGTTTCGAGCAATTCGCCTAGTGCCGGGGCCTGTAGCAGCGGCTCGCCGCCGGTGACCACCAGCCGGTCCATACCGAGGGTGGAAATCCGCTCGGCTACATCGGCTATATTGAGCGTCACCTGATTGGCCTTGCGGTTAAAGGTGATATCATCGCGATGCGGCCGGTTATCGCCGTCAAAATGCCAAGTATAGGCGGTATCACACCATGTGCAGGCAAGGTTGCAGCGCGACAGGCGGACAAAGGCCACCGGCTTGCCCATGCTCGGCCCCTCGCCCTGAATCGAGGCGAAAATTTCCGCTTCGCCGGGCTCAGTTGTGGCAAGGGTAAGCTGTGGCATGACTATGCTAGCCCAGCCGCGCCAGCGCCGCCGCCAGCCGCTCGGCCTCGGCGGATTTTTCGGCATGGTCGGTGCGCGCTTTTTCCACCGCTTCGGGCTTGGCCCGTTCGACGAAATTGGCATTGCCCAAACGGCCTTCGAGCGACTTCGCTTCTTTGCTGACGGCTTCCAGTGCTTTGGAAAGTCGCGCCTTTTCCTCCTCGATATCAATCACGCCTTCGAGCGGCACGGTGATGGTTTCGCCCTCCACCACAAGCTGCATCGAAGCGCCGGTAGGCGCCTCACCGAATTGCGCTGCGCCGATACGCGCAACACGCTCCAGCGTCGATTGCAGCGCGGTGACCCGCGGCTCAAGGCTTGCCGGGAACCAGCAATCCAGCTTTGCCCCCGGCGCGATGCCCAGCTCATTCTTGGCGCTGCGCATGGCTGTGGTGAAACCGATAATCCAGTCGATTTCCGCCTTGGCGTCTGTATCAACGGTGGCGCGTGGATTGGGCCATTTGGCGGTGATCAGATCATAGCCGCGCGGGCTGTCTTCCGGGGCCATGGCATGCCACAGCTCCTCGGTGATAAACGGCATAAACGGATGCAGCATCACGAAAATCTGGTCGAGTACCCATCCGGCGACCGTTCGTGTCTCATCGGCATCGGCGCCGCCTTCGCCCTGTAGCAGTGGCTTGATCAGCTCGAGATACCAGTCGCAAAAGCGGCTCCAGGTGAATTGGTAAATGGTGTTGGCCGCTGCATCAAAGCGCAGATCGGCAAGTGCCTTGTCGAGCGTTTCCAGCGTTTCCACCACCTCGCCGATAATCCAGCGATTGACTGGCAATGTCGCCTCGGGGGCGGCCAAACTGGTACTCGCGGCAATGCCATTGCTCTGACAAAAGCGCGCCGCATTCCACAGCTTGGTGGCGAAGTTGCGATAACCCTCGACCCGCTTCTCATCCATCTTGATATCGCGACCCTGGCTTTCCATCGCCGCCATGAAAAAGCGCAGTGCATCGGCACCATATTGGTCGATCAGGCCCAGCGGATCGACGGTATTGCCTTTGGACTTGGACATCTTGCTGCCATCGGCAGCCCGCACCAGCCCATGCAGATAGAGCCGGCGCCAGGGAACCTCGCCCATAAACTGAATGCCCTGCATCGCCATCCGCGCATCCCAGAAGAACAGGATATCGAAGCCGGAAATCAGCAGGTCATTGGGGTAGTGGCGGGCAAGGTCCGAGTCGGGGCGCGGAACCATATCCTCCCCGCTGGCGGGGAGGGGGACCGCGCTTGCGCGGTGGAGGGGGCCATCGTCTGGGCGCTGTGCAAGCGGAGAACCCCCTCCGTCAGCCGCCTCCGCTGGCGCTACAGCGTCTGCCACCTCCCCGTGCCGGGGAGGATTTGGGACCAGATCATCGGGCCAGCCAATCGTGGCGAAAGGCCACAGTGCTGAGGAAAACCAGGTGTCTAGGACATCAGGGTCACGTCTAAGGTTTACACCTTCTCCAGCCTGCGCCTGCGCTTCTTCTTCCGTTTCGGTGCAATAGGCATTGCCTGCATCATCATACCAAACCGGAATGCGATGCCCCCACCACAGTTGCCGCGAGACACACCAAGGCTGGATATTCTCCATCCAGTTGAAATATGTCTTTTCCCAGCTTTTGGGTACAATCTCGATATCGCCCTCGCGGATCGCCTTTATCGCCGGCTGTGCCAACGTCTCGGCATCGACATACCATTGATCGGTGAGCCAAGGTTCAATCACCACATTGGATCGGTCGCCCAGTGGCGTCATGATCTTGCGCGGCTCGGCGTCCTGTTCGATCTCTTCGCCCTTTTTGGTCTTGGCGACATGCGGGATCAGCAGGCCCTGCTCTTTCAGCATCGCTACCACCGCCTTGCGCGCGTCAAAGCGGTCCATGCCGATCAGCTCGTCGGGCACCAGCGCGTCGGCGGTGTTCACCACTTTGGCATCGCCATTGAGCATATTGAGCATGTCCACCGGCGCTATCCCGGCGCGCTTGCCGACTTCAAAGTCATTAAAATCGTGTCCCGGCGTGATCTTCACCGCGCCTGAACCCAGCTCCGGGTCGGCATGTTCATCGGCAACAATCGGGATGACGCGGCCGGTGATCGGCAGCACCACCTTGGCCCCGGCCTCGATCAGTGCGACATAGCGCTCATCCGACGGGTGTACCGCCACCGCCATATCGGCGAGCATGGTTTCCGGCCGGGTGGTGGCAACGACAATATGGTCCTTGCCATCGGCGGTAGTTGCACCATCGGCCAGCGGATAGTGGAAATGCCAGAAATGGCCGCTCTGCTCGACATTCTCGACTTCCAGGTCGCTGATAGCGGTTTTCAGCTTTGGGTCCCAATTGACCAGCCGTTTGTCGCGATAGATCAGGCCCTGATTATAGAGATCGACAAACACCTTGGTGACGGCGCGGGTAAAGCCTTCATCCATGGTGAAGCGCTCATTTGACCAGTCCATCGAACAGCCGAGACGCCGCAATTGGCGGGTGATGGTGCCGCCGCTCTCGGCCTTCCATTCCCACACCTTGTCGACAAATTCCTCGCGGGTGAAATCGGTGCGCTTTTTCTGATCCTCGGCAAGCTGGCGCTCGACCACCATTTGCGTTGCGATCCCGGCATGATCGGTGCCGACGACCCAGAGCGCATCCTTGCCCTTGAGCCGCTCATATCGAATGATGATATCCTGCAATGTGTTGTCGAGCGCATGGCCGATATGCAGCGATCCGGTCACATTGGGTGGCGGATTGACGATGGTGAACGGTTCGGCATCATCGCGTTCAGGCCGGAACTGGCCCGATTCTTCCCAATGGGCATACCAGCGCTGCTCAATCGCGGCGGGATCAAATGTCGTGTCGAGTGTCATGGCGTGGCTTTGGCACTGGATTTAACCAGAGACAAGCCGGGAAATGTGCAAATGTCATGCTGAACTTGTTTCAACATCTGACAGAACTGCGCTTACCCTAAAGAGATCTTGAAACGAATTCAGGATGACGAAATTGGTGGCTAGTTCAGAGCTGTATCGATTTCCGCATTGGCGCGGGCGCGTAATTGTTGTTTGCAGGCGGCAAAGCCCGGCTGTGCATTGAGTGTTTGCGCCTGTGTGACTGCGGTTTCGATAAGCGTGACGGGATCGCAAAGTTCATCCGCCAACCCTGCCAAAACTGCCTGTTCCGGGGCAATCAGCTCTGAAGAGAGCGCCAGCCGCCTGCGCCAGACCGGGTCCATCCAATAGTCGAGTATGATTTGCGGCACCGGTGGGAAGGGCAGGCCTGCCTTGGCCTCGGGCAGGCCGATTTTATAGCCGCCTTTCGCAGCGACGATCCAGTCACTCGCCAAGGCCATGATACCACCAGCGCCAATAGTATTGCCGTTGAGCGCCACCACTAAAGCACAGGGCAGACGATGCAGCGATGCGCAATAGGTGTTGATCGCGGCGACAGCCCGTTTCACACCCTCTGCATCCAGCGAGGCGGCGATTTTGGTGTTCATACCGCAGCTAAAATGCTCTCCTGCACCGGTGAGCACAACGCCGCCTTTGGGTGGGTCTTTGGCAAGTTTCTGGAAGAGTGCCGCACCTTCTTCGAGCAGTTCAGCGGAGACCGTATTTCGGTCCGGGTTGGTGAGGGTGACGACTATTGTTTCGCCATGATTGCTGGTCGGGAAAAAGCTCATTCCTTTGCCTCTTCAGCTGTTAGCCAGTAATCAACCCAGTCAAAGACCTCCTGATGCCAGCGTACGCTATTGGCCCCTTTGAGGATCCAGTGATTTTCATCCGGGAACACCAACAGGCGCGACGGGATATTCCTTTCCTGCAATACGGTGAATGCCATAAGCGATTGGCCATAGGGGACGCGGAAGTCCTTTTCGCCATGGATTACCAGTGTCGGCGTCTGCCAGTTGGCGACATGGTTTGCGGGGTTCCACTTCTCGTAAAGATCGCGCTGTTCCTCATAGCTGCCGCCAAAATCCCAGCGCGGGAACCATAATTCCTCGGTGGCATAATAGAAGCTGCGCATATCGAACAGGCCGGCATGATTGACGATGCATTGGAAGGCATCGTTCCATTGGCCGGAAATCCAGTTCATCATATAGCCGCCATAGCTGGCGCCCAAGGCGCAGCCATTTCGCGTGTCGATCTGCGGATCTATCTCGGGCAGCGCGGCAAGGCCGAGTTTCAGGTCTTGCAATGGTTTGCCACCCCAATCCTGATTGATCGAGTCCATAAATTCCTGCCCGTAACCGGACGAGCCATGGAAATCGATGGTGACGACCGCATAGCCTTGGGCCGCCATCACCTTGGGGTTCCAGCGGGTAGACCAGCCATCACTGAACGAGCCCTGCGGCCCACCATGGACAAGGAATAGCATCGGTAATTTGTTTTGCTTGCTTTCTGGCTTGATGATCTGGCCATGTACCGTGTCGCCATTGGCCCCGGCGAAGGAGAAGCGGTTGACGATAACCGGATCAATATTGGCGAGCCGCTCGGCATTGGCATTGCTGAGATTGACCGGCTCGCTTTGGCCCTGTTGAAGATAGACATCGGTCGGGTTCTGCAAAGAATTCAGCGTATAGAGATAGTCGCCTTCGGTCAGTGGCACGACATTGCGCACATTACCCTTGCCGGTCAGGCGTGTTACTGCGCCGCTTTGCGCGTTGACGCGATAGGCAGGATGATCGAGCACATCTTGCGCTGTAACGACCAGCGCTTCTCCATCCGCTTCCCATGCAATCGATCCGACGGAGCGGTCCCAATCTTTGGTAAGGGCGGTGCGCGTTTGTTTGTCAATGTCGAGCACCGTCAGGACCAGTCTGTCGCTTTCATAGCCGGGTCTTGCCATCGCGGCATAGGCAATGCGATTGCCATCGGGCGAGAATGCCGGCAGCGTATCGGTGGCATAATTATCGGCGGTGATATTGACCGTCGGACCAATGCCACTTGCTGGAGCAACATAAATATCAGTATCGGTAGAGCCTGGCTCATCGGCATCCGCGACGCGCATGGTAAAGGCTATGGTTGAGCTATCAGGCGACCACGCGATTTCCTCACCACCGCCAAAAGGCTTGGTTGGGCTGTCGCCCTTGAGGCTTTTCATTATGTCAACACCGCTATCGGGGATGATCGCACCATCCTCGCCGATGCTGTATACAAAGATGCGCGAATATTCGCCCGGGACTTCCCAGCTCGACCAGTGACGGACAAATTGCTGATTATAGACCCGGCCGGTGTCTTTACCCGAATTATCGGGCTGTGGATTGTCCGGTCGGCTGCTGCGCGCAATATCTGTCCATAGCGCCACCTTTGTGCCATCGGGCGAGACGGCAAATCCGGAGATACCCAGCGCGAGATTGCTGACCTGTACTGGTTCGCTATCGGGATTGGCGATGCTCCAGATTTGTTCAGTACCGCTTTTATCGCTTAGGAAATAGAGTATGGGCCCTTTGGCAAAAGCCGGACTGTGTTCACTGGCGTCAGCCATATCGGCGATCGCCATTGGCGGGAACGCGCTAGTATTTAGCGGCCTGCCAAATAGGCCCGAAGTGCGCTCATAGCTCTCAGGGTCAGTAGAGGTGACGCTGTAAACGACTGCATTTTCACCTTCATGCACTGTCGGCGCGCCGACGCGATCCAGCGTGGCGAGATCCTGCGGCGAAAGTGGTTCAGCAAGAGCCGGAGCCATGGTTGCAAGAGAAAGGGCGATGGCCGCGCTGGCGGCGGAGAGGTGCAGCTTTTTCATAGCGCGGCACGCTAGCAAAACGTGCTGCGAAGAAAAGCGTAAATCTGAAAAAAGGGGGTGGAGTCAGCGCTGCTTGCTGGTGATCCGGGCAATTTCCTTGGCGACCAGCTCTTCCACCATATCCGGCAGATTATCATCCAGCCATTGCTGCAGCATCGGGCGAAGCATTTCACGCACCAGGCCTTCGAGTGAGGTTTCACCAGAGCGAACAATCTGCGGGGCTTTGCCCGGTTCCGCAAGCGTAGAGAGCGCGGCGAGCGATTCGCGTACGGCTTCGCCTGACACGGTATTGACCAGTGGTTCTTCGGCCTGTTCTTCGACCGTTTCTGTCAATTCCAGAACCGTTTCCTCAGACTTCGCGGCCGTTCCTTTATTGGCTTTCTTTTTTCCGCGCTTTGGGCCGGATAGGGCAGCGGCGTCTTCGGCCATCACTTTTTTGATCGAAGCCAATATGTCCTCAACGCTCGGTTCCGGTTGCTGCTGCGCCATTATCCGCCCTTTCCTGTGATAACAAAGCCTATAGCCTTGCTGAATGCGGGGCTGCAAGTGTGCCGAGGTTTTAGACAGTATAAAACAGCCTATTCGTCTACAGGGCCATAAGTGGCAGTCTGTGCAGGGGTTTCGTCCGTGCGCGTGGCTTGCGACACAGGGTCAGGATCGGTCGCAAAGTCATTAAGCTTGCGACGCACCCGATTGTAATTCACATTAGGGTCATAGAGAACACCGCCATCCAGCCCCAAGTCACGCGCCTCCGCACGGCCCATAGCGGCGAGCAGGGTAAAGCCAGCAACATAGGCATCACGCCGCGCCACCACCAATTGTGCCTGTGAGCCGACCAGTTCTTGTTCGGCATTGAGGATATCGAGAATGGTGCGGTTGCCGACGCTGTTTTCGGCGCGCACCCCCTCAAGCGACAGTTCATTTGCTTCAACCGCCTTCTGTGCTGACTCAATCACCTGCAATGAAGCCTGCCAGCTTGCATAGGCAGCGCGGGTCTGGGCAATGATATCGCGTTCGACCGCAATTTCCTGTTCCATAGCTATGCCAGTGCGGGCCTGTGCTTGACGGATTTGCGCCCCCGGGCGGCCACCCTGATAGAGGGGGAAGTTGAATCTGACGCCTGCTTCGGCCTGAGACTGCTCCTGAATAAAACTGACGCCTGGAATATTACCACCCAAAGTGCCCAGGAAATTGGCGTAGGCCCCGGTTGCAAAACCTTCCACTGTTGGCTTGCGTGCGGCGCGCGCCGATTTGACATCATATTCCGCTGCTTTAACCCGCTCTTTAGCCGCCTCAATATCCGGGTTGTTTTCCAATGCTATTGCGACAGCCATGGAAGGATTTTCAGGCAGTCCTGGCAATGGCGGTGGTGGGGCAAGCTCTTCAGGTGGTTTACCGACAAGCTGGATATAGACTTCCTTGCTGCGGATGAGATTGGATATCGCAGTATCGAGATCGCTTCGCGCCAGTGCCAGTCGCGCCTGCGACTGGGCGACATCGGTACGGGTGAGGTCACCAATTTCAAATCTGTCTGATGTCGCCTGCAAATTGGTTTCCAGAACCGCAACATTATTGCCATTGAGCCTGACCAATGCGCTGTCGCGTATCACATCCATATATGCAGCGACGGTCTGGCTGAAAATCGATGACTCGGTGCCGCGCAATGTTGCCTGACCGGCAGCGACCCGCTCCTCGGCCGCTTTGACAGAATTGCGCACCCGGCCTCCGAGATAAATCGGGACGTTGAACTCAACATTGCCAATGAATTGTCGTGAAGGTGCCGTAAAAGCGTTGGCGTTAAGCAGGAAGTTTTCCTGATAAGTGCCTATTGTCCTTGCATTGGGCAGACGATCAGCCCGCGCAATCGGCACATCTTCATCAGTAGCGCGCTGTTCGGCCCGTGCGCCGGTCAGCGTTGGGTTATTGCTATAGGCTGCGATCAGCGCCTCACGCAGCGTATCCGCCTGCGCTGGTGTTGGTGCGATAAGGGCTATCGCCAGAACCGGTGCTAATGTCGACCAGCGCGCCGCCCTGATACGGCCTGCTTTCTGTCTATGCTGCGTCATTAATGGTATCCAATCAGAAGACATATTTTGCAGGGCGTGCGAAGGCAGGAAGTGGTGCAATTTCGCTATCGGCAAAATCGGTAAGGCTGATAGCATCACCTACTTTGCGACCAATGGCCATGCGGGTCACACCTTCTTCATGCAGGCCACATAACAGACGGCCTTCATTGCTGAGCTGGCGGGCCAACAGTTCGGGTATGATCTCCACAGCACCATCAATGATGATCAGTGAATAGGGTGCCGATTTGGGGCAGCCTTTTTCCAGCGGCCCGTGCACGGTGATGACATTGTCAGCGGCATCCATATTTTCGGCCAGCAGGCCGTAAAGCGCATCGGATTCCTCCAGTGCGACCACGGATTCGACGATTGGCGCCAGCAATGCGGCAATATAGCCTGTACCAGCACCGATAATCAGCACTTTGTCTGAAGAAACAATGTTAGCGCGTGTCAGCATTAGACCAGTAGCGAGTGGTGGATTGAGCACCCGGCCATCATCCAGCGGTACGGCACGGTCAATATAGGCGGCGGCGCGCCGCTCTTCGCTGACAAAATTTTCACGCGGCGTCACTGCCATGGCGCCGATAATGACCGGATCATTGACATCATTAGGGCGCAACTGGCTGTTCACCATGGCGCGGCGGGCTGTCTGAAAATCCGATTCCGCTTCATGGGCGGGAGCCTGCTCAATCTCGCTCATCACTTCTATTCCACTCTCAAACATTCAAATCCCGCTGCCCTTTCATCATGGTGTATTATTTTTATAATACAGTCAAGCCAGGCGCGTCACGATATTCCCTGCATATACTATAAGTGCGCGTAAGGCCTGTTATTGTGCGTGAGCGCCGATGGCAATAATTGGTTGCTGTATACAACGGATTTTGTACCAATCGGCTTGACTTTCCGACAAAAGGCGCACATTTGCCGCGACCTGTCCACTTGCCCAGACTCTTGGCAAGCCCCAATGGCCCGATGGCGGAGTGGTGACGCAGCGGATTGCAAATCCGTGTACGCCGGTTCGATTCCGGCTCGGGCCTCCATCTTTTATTTGTGTTGATATTGAACGGACTGACAGAGTCCGTAGCGTCAGCTATTCAGCGCCTTTCATATATTTAACCAGTCAATTAAAACATCTTGCCTAGACGCCACCGGCTCGCCTAAATGCTGCGCCAACGGGCTCAGGCTTTTATCCGGCACGTGCTGGCGTAACGAAGACTGCAAGCTACCGCAAAACATGATAATGCAAGAGGCAATTCCCCGTTTGAATTGACCTTCCCCATTGATGAAAGGACCCCATTCATGACCGAAGCCTTTATTTATGATGCCGTGCGCACGCCGCGTGGCAAGGGCCGTGCCGATGGCAGCCTGCATGAAATTACCGCTCTCAATCTGGCATCCCAGACACTGGCCTCTGTGCGTGAGCGCAATGATCTAACTCCGGAAGCCGTCGAGGATGTTGCCTTTGGCTGCGTTTCTCCGGTCGGTGAGCAGGGCGCTGTCATCACCCGTACTGCAGTAATGGATGCAGGCTATGCCGAAACCACTTCGGGCATTCAGGTCAACCGTTTCTGCGGATCGGGCCTGGAAGCGGTCAATATCGCTGCCGCCAAGATCAAGTCCGGTGAAGCCGACCTTACTATCGGCGGCGGTGTCGAATCGATGAGCCGCGTGCCTATGGGGTCTGATGGCGGCGCATGGCCGACCGATCCGCAATCTGCATTCGACCATTATTTCGTACCACAGGGCATTTCGGCTGACCTTATCGCCACCAAATATGGTTTCAGCCGTGATGATGTCGATGCTTATGCGGTGGAAAGCCAGAAGCGTGCTGCCAAGGCATGGGAAGAAAAGCGTTTTGAAAAGTCGATCCTGCCGGTGCGTGATGTCATTGGCGAAGTGATTCTCGATCATGATGAGCTGATGCGTCCGGACACCGATATGCAGTCGCTCGGTGCGCTCAACCCCAGCTTCCAGGGCATGGGCGAGCAGATGCCCGGCTTTAACGATATTGCGATCATGAAGCACCCGGATGTCGAGACGGTCAACCATGTCCACCATGCCGGTAATAGCTCGGGCATTGTCGATGGCTCGGCAGCAGTGCTGATCGGCAATGAAGAGGCGGGTAAAAAGCATGGTCTCAAGCCGCGCGCGCGCATTGTTTCCATGGCCTCGATTGGCTCTGAGCCGACGATCATGCTCACCGGCCCCGAATTTGCCGCACAAAAGGCGCTGGAACGCGCTGGCATGACCAATAGCGATATCGATGTTTGGGAACTCAATGAGGCGTTCGCCGCTGTCGTATTACGCTTCATGCAGGCAATGGACGTCGATCACAGCGAAATCAATGTGAATGGCGGCGCGATTGCTATGGGCCACCCGCTGGGCGCGACCGGTGCGATGATCCTCGGCACCGTGCTCGATGAGCTAGAGCGCTCCGACAAGAATGTCGCGCTGTCGACGCTGTGCATCGGTGCCGGAATGGGCATTGCCACCATCATCGAGCGCGTGAACTAAGCCATTATTTCGTTCTGCGTGAACGGTTAGAAAATTCAGGAATATAAACATGACCTATAAAGCCATGACCGTTGATATTGACAGCGACGGTATTGCCCTTGTCACCATCGATCTGCCCGGCCAGTCAATGAATGTCTGGAATGCCGATCTGATCGAAGATTTTGAGAGTTTTGTTGCCGAGCTCAACAGCAATGATGCCATTAAAGGTGCCGTCATCACTTCGGGTAAGGAATCGGGTTTCCTAGCTGGTGCCGATCTCAACATGCTGGGCGATAGCAAGGCGGAAACCATGGCCGCTGCCTTTGAAGACGCCTTCTCGCTAAACAAAACGCTGCGCGAGATGGAAACCGGCGGCCATCCAGCCAAGGCGCTGCTCAAAGGCGCGGCCCATGCCAAGCCGGTCGCAGCCGCGATCAATGGCCTGGCGCTGGGCGGTGGCCTCGAACTGGCGCTTGCCTGCCATTATCGCGTTGTCGCCGATAATCCGAAGATCCAGCTTGGTCTGCCTGAAGTACAGGTCGGCCTGCTCCCCGGCGGTGGCGGCACCCAGCGTTTGCCACGGCTTATGGGCCTTCAGCCATCCGCGATGATGCTGCTGCAAGGCCAGCCGACCAATCCGCAAGCGGCGCTGGCGCAGGGCATTGTCCATGAAGTTGTGCCCGTCAATGATGTCGTCGCCAAGGCCAAGGAATGGGTTAAAGCTAACCCCAAGGCCGCTGCGCCATGGGACAAGAAGGGCTATAAGGTGCCGGGTGGTGCCGGTTCGATGAACCCGGCTGCCGCACAATTCTTTGTCGGCGCCAATGCCATGGCCAATAAGCAGAGCAAGGGCAATTATGCTGCGGTCAAGGCGATTATGTCTTGCCTGTATGAAGGCACGCAATTGCCGATCGACACCGCTCTGCGCGTTGAATCGAAATATTTCACCAAGCTGCTGACCGGCCCGCAAGCCAAGAATATGATCCGCACCCTGTTCATCAACAAACAGGCAGCAGAGAAAGGCGCGTCGCGTCCCGAAGGCGTGCCCAAGACCGAGCTGAAAAAAGTTGGCGTTCTTGGCGGCGGCCTGATGGGGTCAGGCATCACCCATGTTACCGCCAAGGGCGGCATGGATGTGGTTGTGCTCGACCGCAGCGTTGAGGAAGCGACCAAGGCGGTCACCTACAGCCAGAAGATCGTCGACAAGAAAGTCGCGCGTGGCAAAATGACGCAGGAAAAGGCCGATGCCTTTATGGCGCGCATCACGCCGACCGATAATTATGATGATCTGAAAGACGTTGATCTGATCATCGAAGCGGTGTTTGAGCGCCCCGACGTCAAAGCCGATGTCATCAAGAAAACCGAAGCGGTAATCCGCGACGATGTCATCTTCGCCTCCAACACCTCGACGCTGCCGATCACCGGTCTGGCGAAAAACTCCCAGCGGCCCGAACAGTTTATCGGCCTGCACTTCTTCTCACCGGTTGAGAAGATGCCGCTGCTGGAAATCATCCCCGGTGAGGAAACCAGTGACAAGGCGCTGGCCGTGGCCTTTGATTACAATGCCCGCATCCGCAAGACGCCGATTGTCGTCAGGGATGTGCGCGGCTTCTACACCAATCGCGTGTTCCCGCCCTATGCCGGTGAAGCCATGCTGATGGTCGGCGAAGGCGTCTCCATGGCGCTGATCGAAAATGCCGCCGTCCAGATGGGCATGCCCATTGGCCCGCTGGCAGTTGTCGATGAGACCACGCTCAAACTCGGCTATGATGTGATGCAGTCGACCAAGGAAGAACTGGGCGATGATTACCAGCCATCGGGCAATGAGGAACTGTTCGAGCTGATGGTCAATAAGCTCGGCCGCAGTGGCCGACGCTTTGGCGGCGGTTTCTACGACTATGAT
This sequence comes from Pseudomonadota bacterium, assembly GCA_038748365.1. Taxonomy (GTDB): domain Bacteria; phylum Pseudomonadota; class Alphaproteobacteria; order Sphingomonadales; family Sphingomonadaceae; genus Alterisphingorhabdus. Next base: position 29,587 of record JBCDIZ010000015.1, on the reverse strand, counting down.
GATAGCGGCAAGAAAACGGGATTGTGGAAGGGCATGACCGACCATTTCCCGCTCGCTGAGGAGCAGCCAAGCGTTGAGGAAGTCAAGCAGCGTCTGATGTTCATCCAGCTGATCGCCACCGCGCAATGCTTTGATGAAGAGGTTATCAGCGACCCGCAAAGTGCCGATCTCGGTGCGATTTTTGGCTGGGGATTTGCGCCATGGACCGGTGGCCCGATGAGCCATATCGACACCATGGGCGTCGATAACTTCGTCCGCATCGCCGACAATCTGGCGCAGAAACATGGCGAGCGCTTCAAGCCGCCGATGAGCTTCCGCGACAAGGCGGATAAGGGCGAAAGCTTCTACAAAGCGGCCTGATCTATAAAGATAAAAGGCGCGCGGATGAAGGAGATTTTTCCTCGTCCGTGCGCCTTTGTTTTATGGTTTTTAAAAAGCGAAAAAGGGAAGAGATAAGCGGCGCGTTGAAGCGAAAGCCAGTGCGAAACCGATCATAATTCTATATCAAGCGGCTTTGAGATCATCCTCGTCAATATCGGCGGCAGGAGAGCTGCCAGCCATTGCTTCGCCTGCACCTTCAACAGCCACCGGTTTGCCCTTTGCTTTGCGCGCATCCAGCGCATTGGCAAAGCCGTGGTTGACATCACGATGCTCGGCTTCATCTGCGCGGACAGCGATGATCACGTCGCGTAAGCGCGCATCCTGAGGTAGGCCCCAATAATCAATCGCCAGTTGCGGAGCAGCAACATTGTCGTGCCGCCCTGCGTCCACTTCGGCAAGATAACCGGTATAGCTGATCACAGCTTCTTCCTCGAAATAGCCGACGACCCGATGCGCGGTCCGGGGCGCGAAGAGGTAGAGCCAGAAATAGGCATTATAGAAAATGAGCTGCGCCGTCGCGATCAGAAGCCGCTCGAACCTGCTGGGCTGTGCAATCTGTATGAAGGTCATCAGATGCATCCGCTCATTCTCCGCTTCATCGAGCAGGGTTTTGATCCATCCCTGATCTTCGCGGATATGGCGCAGCGCTTTCAGATGTTGCAGCAAACCACCGACCATACCGGGAACCGCAGCCACGGTTTCCAGCACAACAGCGCGGTGGCCATAGCGTTTTGCAAAGAAACTATCTGCGAAAAAGCGCAAGGCTTTGACAAAGCTAAAGGCAATGCGGTCACTCGCTCCTTGAGGCGCATAATGGCTTTCGAGCGGACGGTTCAAACGATCACTGTCGCGGTTCATTTTCGCGTCTCCGACAAATTTTACCTTACTTGAAGAATATGGTGCTTCAGAACGGTTTTTCACCAAGGGATATTGCGGCATATTTAATAGATATTTTCTATTTCTCAGGAACCGCACTGTTAGCGGCTCTAGCGCTATAACTGCCCATATGTGGCTTAGCTGACTTCCTTTTTTACGGCGTAACGGATACAGCCTCTGCATGGCCTTGCCTTCGATCATCATCATCGATGATTTTCTCGCCGATCCGCATGCGGTGCGGCGTCAGGCTTTGGGGCTGAGCTATAATCCGGCCAATAAACGCGGCAATTATCCTGGCATCACCTCGGATCAAGCGCTCGATGTGGTGGCGCTTAACGGCGAGCTCTCCCGCCTTGTCGGGATGTCTGTGGCCGGTGATCCTGACACGTTGCACGGCCATTGCCGAATTACCAAAAAGGCCGATAAAGGCGCTACTGGCGTGCATATCGATCCAGCGGACTATTCGGGTATATTGTACCTTAGTGAGGAGCCGCAGGACCGTAGCGGCACTTGTTTCTTCCGGCACAAGCCGACAGGATTGGAGCGCATCCCGACAACACCCGTGGCACTGGCGCAATCGGGTTATGCTGATCCTAGTGTAGCGGTCGATGAGATTGTCAACAAAGACACCAACAAACCGGCTCGCTGGGAAAAGGTGATGGCCGTGCCGATGCGGTTCAACCGGCTTGTGCTGTTCAGTCCTTGGATGTTCCATGATGCCGGCCCCGGCTTTGGCAAAACCGACGATGATGCGCGGCTGGTGATGCTGTTGTTTCTCAAAAAACAGGCATAAAAAAGCCGGATTTCACCTTGTTATCAGCATCTGCTTGCGGCAAGTGCGCGAAAGCAATTTCGTTCCCGATATGGAGACCCTCATGCCCCAGCTCGTCCTTATCCGCCATGGCCAATCGCAATGGAATCTGGAGAATCGCTTTACTGGCTGGTGGGATGTGGATGTCACCGAAAAGGGCGTGGCCGAGGCGCGCGCCGCTGGCGTTTTGATGCGCGAAAAGGGGCTGGATTTTGACCAATGCTTTACCTCGCTGCAGACCCGGGCGATCAAGACGCTCAATCTGGCGTTGGAAGAGATGCAGCGGCTGTGGCTGCCGGTGGAGAAGGACTATCGCCTGAATGAGCGGCATTATGGCGGGCTCACCGGCCTCGACAAGCAGGAAACCCGGGACAAGCATGGCGATGAGCAGGTGCATATCTGGCGTCGCAGTTTCGATACCCCGCCGCCGCCGATGGAAGCAGGCTCGCAATATGATCTGTCGGCGGATCGTCGCTATGCCGGGATCAGTGTTCCAGCTTCGGAAAGCCTGAAAAATACCATTGAACGCGTCTTGCCTTATTGGGAGGCGCGCATTGCCCCTGAGCTCAAAGCGGGCAAGAGGATATTGATCTCCGCCCATGGCAATTCGCTGCGGGCACTGGTCAAGCATCTGTCGGGTATTTCCGATGACGATATTACCGGTCTGGAAATCCCGACCGGCCAGCCGATCGTCTATGATCTCGACGATGATCTGAACGAACGCGAGCGTTATTATCTCTCCGAGCGCTAATTGATCCTCTCCCACAGGGGGAGGGGGACCAGCGAAGCTGGTGGAGGGGCACAGGCCGTATAATTCTGTGTTTCTGATAGCCTCCAATTTGCAGACGCGCTGCCTCGAAATCGCGCATAACATTATAATCAGGAACATGCCGAGAGTGCCCCTCCACCGCCTCCGGCGGTCCCCCTCCCCTTTCCGGGGAGGATTTATCCAATAGAAGATTGCGCTTTGCCATCGCCGCGATTACAAGAATGTGCTTCCCATAATCGCCAAAGTGCGGTGTCATATAGGGGGCAAAATGTCCGAAGATCATAACAAAGCGCAGCATGATGTAGCCATCATCATGGGCAGCCAGAGCGACTGGGAAACCATGCTCGCCGCGTCCAAATGCCTCGAAGCGCTGCATGTCTCGCACGATTGCCATATCGTCTCGGCGCATCGGACGCCCGATCGGCTGGTGGATTTCGCCAAGGGCGCGGTTGATGCAGGCTATAAGGTGATTATTGCCGGCGCCGGCGGTGCGGCGCATCTGCCGGGCATGGTCGCCAGCATGACGCGGCTGCCGGTGCTGGGCGTGCCGGTGCAATCCAAAGCGCTGAGCGGCATGGACAGCCTGCTTTCCATCGCACAGATGCCGGGCGGAATTCCGGTCGGAACTCTCGCTATTGGCGCAGCAGGCGCAAAAAATGCCGGATTGCTGGCGGCGGCGATCCTTGCAGTGAATGATCCTGCGCTGGCAGAGCGGCTTGATGCCTGGCGTGCGGAGCAAAGCGCTGCGGTAGCAGAGAAACCGCAATGAGTGACGACGACTCGATAATCGTCACGCCATTAACGCCGGGCAGTATGATCGGCATTATCGGCTGCGGTCAGCTGGGCCGGATGCTGGTGCTGGCCGCGGCGCAGCTTGGCTATCCGTGTCATGTCTATGGTCGTGAGCCTTTGGGTCCGGCGGGGCAGGTGGCAGCGCATTTCACTGAAGGCGAATATGATGATGCTGATGCTATCGCAGCATTTGCGGCGCAGTGCGATGTCATCACCTATGAATGGGAGAATCTGCCCGTCAATCCGCTGGCGGCGCTGGGCCCGGAGGTTGATCTGTTCCCCGGTGTGCGCCCCTTGGAAGTCGGCCAGAGCCGCTTGGCGGAAAAGACCTTTGTTACCGGACTGGGCGGTCTGACCGCGCCTTTTGCCCCGGTCAGGAGCGAGGATGAGCTGACCGATGCGCTGGACAAAAGTGGCGTCCCGGCCATCATCAAAAGCGACCGTATGGGCTATGATGGCAAGGGGCAGGTGCGGTTGCAGGATCGCGATGATCTGAGCACTGTTTGGCAGGAATTAAATGGCCAACAGGCACTGGCCGAAGGTTTTGTCGAATTTGAGGCGGAGTTTTCGGTGCTTCTGGTGCGGGGGCGCGATGGCGCTATCCGCTTCTGGGATGCGCCGCATAATGTGCATGAAGATGGCATTTTGCGTCTCTCCACGGCCCCTGCGCCGGAGAATATCCAGACGCATATCCCCTCTGCACGTGCTTTGGCGCGCAAAATCGCGGGTGAGTTGGACTATGTCGGGGTGCTGGCCATCGAATTTTTCGCCACCGCCGAAGGCCCGATTTTCAACGAAATGGCTCCGCGCGTGCACAATAGCGGCCATTGGACGATTGAGGGCGCGGCGACCAGCCAGTTTGAAAACCATATCCGCGCCATTTGCGGCCTGCCCTTGGGCGATACGCGGCTGATCGAGGGCGGTGCGGAAATGCGCAACCTGATCGGCGATGAGATCAAGCTGTGGAGCGATCATCTGGCAGACAGTGGCAGCCATGTGCACCTCTACGGCAAGCGCCAGCCGCGCCCCGGCCGCAAAATGGGGCATGTGACGCGATTATTATAGCTGGCTTATCCACAAAACTTCAACAAACGATTCACAGCAAATATGACTCGTTCTACCCGGATTTAAAGGCGAGATTCCTTGTTATTTTTGGTCTTGGGCTGTTAGAAAATTCGTAGCTTTGAAGCTAATTTGAACACGGGGATGGTTTTGGAACGACTTACTGCAATCGTTGCTATGGATGAAAATGGCGTTATCGGTTCTTCCAATACCCTGCCATGGAAGATGAAATCTGACATGGCATTCTTCAAAGAAACGACACTCAATAATGCCGTGATTATGGGCAGAAAGACTTTTGATTCCATGGGAGGCAGATGTCTACCTAAACGCAGGAATTATATTCTAACTCATAGCCTCTCACTGTTGCCCGTTTCCCATAAAGAATGTGTTTCTGTGAACAGTATTCCCGAGGTTTTGTACAAGTCAGCAAATAGGCCCAAAAGAATAAAAGATGTCTTCGTGATCGGCGGGGCATCGGTTTATGAACAATTTAATGATTTTGTTGATCGTTACATTGTAACTATTATCCGGAAAAGCGTTGAGGGCGGTGATGCCTTCTTTGACTGTGAGCCATTGTTTAACAAAGAAAAATGGGCTTCTAAAACACTCCTTGAAGGCCAAGCAAAGCCTGGAGTCGATGAAGCTGATTTCATTGTAACAGAATTTGTCTCACTTAATGCGCGTCGGTATTCGGCTCAGCGAGAACAAGCAATTTCTCAGTATGAGAGCAAACTAAGTAAAAATAGTCCTGGTAGCCAAAGCTCAAAACGGGCTAAGCTTTCTCCTGACTTTCAGCACACACCAGCGTTTATATAGTATTGACCCATCGCTAGGCTCTGAACACCCGAACTCTTTCGGCTTCATGTGCATATCCGCGACCGATTAGACGTGCAAAACCAGTTGCCGAAAACGCCAAATCGCGCCAATGAGAACGCCATGACCATGAACAGGCGCATCTCCCACCCATGATCACTTCCAGCGCGACCAGACTGGACGGCAACCAGCCGGTGCCCGAGGCTCTGCGCGGAGCTATTATTGCGCTGGGTAATTTTGACGGCTTTCACGCCGGGCATCAGGCGGTGGCGGGCGAGGCGATCAAATGGGCCAAGGCCGAAGATCGCCCGGCGATTATCGCCACTTTTGATCCGCATCCGGTGCGCTTTTTCAAACCCGATACGCCGCCGTTCCGGCTGACCACATTGGATCAGCGCGAGCGGCTGTTCCTCGAAGCCGGGGCCGATGCGATGCTGGTCTTTTCCTTCGGCAAGGAGCTGGCGAGCACGACAGCCGAGGACTTTATCACCGAATTGCTGATCGCGCGTTTTGGCGCGGCGGGTGTGGTCACCGGTGAGGATTTCAGTTTCGGCAAAGGCGCCAAGGGCAATATCGCCATTTTGCGCGAGCATGGCGCGGCGCATGGGCTTCAGGCGCGGGCTGTGTCGCCTGTCGAGGATGGCGAAATCATCTCCTCCAGCCGCATCCGCGCGGCACTGCAAGCAGGCGACCCGCAGGAAGCGGCAAAGCTGATGACCCGGCCTTTTGCGATTCAGGCCGAGGTGCAGCATGGCGACAAAAATGGCCGCAAGCTCGGCTATCCCACCGCCAATCTCGATATGGGCCATTATCTTCGCCCCAAATATGGCGTTTATGCTGTCACCGGCACGCTGCCCGATGGCCGGGTGCTGCAAGGCGCGGCCAATCTTGGCATCCGCCCGCAATTTGATCCGCCCAAGGAATTGCTCGAACCGCATTTCTTTGATTTTGATGAGGATCTTTACGGCCAGACCATAGAGGTCGCGCTGCATCACTTTCTGCGCCCGGAAGCGAAATTCGATGATCTCGATGCGCTAATGGCGCAAATGGCGACCGATTGCGACAAAGCGCGGGAATTGCTGGGTTAGGGGTAGTGTATGCCCACCCCGCTGCGACTAACTTCGCTTCGCTCAGTAAGTCTCACTGCCCCTCCCGCAAGCGGGAGGGGAGAGTGTTGCGCGATATTGTCCCCCTTCCGCCTGCGGGAGGGGTTAGGGGTGGGTCTGTAAGGGGCAAAGATGCATCCCTAATTTGCTTGCGTCCGCCGCCATCCGGGCCTAATCGGCTCTTCCATTATGACTGACAGCAACGCGCCCGAAAAGCCAGATTATAAAGACACGGTGTTCCTGCCCAAAACGCCTTTCCCGATGAAGGCGGGATTGGCCAATAAGGAGCCGGGCATTCTCGACCGCTGGCGCGACGAAAAGCTGTATGAGACGCTGCGCGAGCGGCGCAAGGGGCGCGAAACCTTTATACTGCATGACGGCCCGCCTTATGCCAATGGCGATATCCATATCGGCCATTCGCTCAACAAGATCCTCAAGGATCTGGTGGTCCGTACTCAGAGCCTGCTCGGCAAGGATGCGCCCTATGTCCCTGGCTGGGATTGTCATGGCCTGCCGATCGAATGGAAGATCGAGGAGCAATATCGCAAGAAAAAGCGCAACAAGGACGAGGTGCCTGCGTCGGAATTCCGCGCCGAATGTCGCGATTATGCCGATAAATGGGTCAATGTGCAGCGCGAGCAGTTTCAGCGCCTCGGCGTGATGGGCCGCTGGGACCAGCCCTATCTCACCATGGACTATGCCGCTGAGGCGGAGATTGTCGCCGAACTGCTGAAATTCGCGGAATCGGGTCAATTATATCGCGGCGCCAAACCGGTGATGTGGTCGCCGGTGGAGAAAACCGCTTTGGCCGAGGCAGAAGTGGAATATGAGGATATCACCTCGACCCAGATCGATGTGGCATTTGAGATTGTTGAAGCGCCGAATTGCCCGGCCATTCAGGAACTGATCGACAAGGGCGAGAAAGTTCGTGCGGTTATCTGGACGACGACGCCTTGGACAATACCTGTCAATCAGGCTTTGGCGTATGGGGAAGACATTGATTACGTGATCTTCACGATGGAAGGTCAACATTTGATTTTTGCCAAACATCTTTTGACCGAAGTCTATATGCGCATAGGCTTTGAGAAGGTTGATGGTGTGATCCAAGACCAGCTTGGTCAAAAGGATTGGGAACGGAAAGGCAAACTTTTCAAAGGCTCACAACTTGCCGGAGCCATCGCCAAGCACCCTATGGCTGATGCCTTTTCTTCTCCCCTCCCCTTCAGGGGAGGGGCCGGGAGTGGGGGCGTTCCACAAGTACAGCGTCAAGATTACAGCCCCCACCCCAACCCCTCCCCTGAAGGGGAGGGGCTTGATCGTGCGCCTTTGATCAATCGGGATTCTGAATTGGCAGAGTTCTTTACTCGCCCCCGCCCTTTCCTGCCGGGTGATTTTGTCACCACCGATGCGGGCACCGGCCTGGTCCATATGGCCCCCGATCATGGCGAGGATGATTTCGATCTGTGCAAGGCCCACGGCATCAACCCGGTGTTCGCGGTCGATAGTGATGGGCAATATCGCGAGGACTGGGCTTGGCTGCCGCGTTCGGGATCGGTGATCAACAAGAAGTTTGTCGCTGCTGATGGGCCGATCTGCAATGATCTGCGTGAGGCGGGGGCGTTGCTTTCGGCTTCTGATGATTTTGCCCATAGCTATCCGCATAGCTGGCGCTCCAAGGCGAAGATCATCTATCGCTGCACGCCGCAATGGTTTGTGCCGATGGATAGCGACCTCACCCATTTGCCTGCCAAATCTTTGCAGGAAAAAGGCTGGGAAGATGAAGGCGGCGCGGTTGATATGAATGATGAGACGCTCTGCGCCTCGCCGACATTGCGCGAAGTCGCGCTTGACGAAATCCGCAATAAAATCCGCTTTGTGCCCGAGCGTGGCCAGCGGCGGCTGGAATCGATGGTTGAGGGCCGCCCCGATTGGGTGTTGTCGCGCCAGCGCGCCTGGGGCGTGCCGATCGCGCTCTATGTCAACCGCAAGACTGGCGAATATCTGAACGACCCGGCGGTGAATGAGCGGATTATCGAAGCGTTTAAGCAAGGCGGGGCCGATGCCTGGTTCGAGGCCGATCATCAGGCGCTGCTCGGCAACAGCTATGACTTGGCCGATTATGAGGTCATCACCGATATTCTCGATGTCTGGTTCGACAGCGGCTCAACCCATGCCTTTGTTCTCGAAAGCGCGCGCTGGCCCGAACTTTCCAGCCCCGCGGACCTGTATCTCGAAGGCTCGGACCAGCATCGCGGCTGGTTTCAGTCGAGCCTGCTTGAAAGCGGCGGCACACGTGGGCGCGCGCCGTACAAGGCGCTGCTGACGCATGGCATGACGCTCGACAAGAACGGCAAGAAAATGTCGAAGTCGCTGGGCAATACGCTCGACCCGCAAAAGGTCATCAATGTGCAGGGCGCCGACATACTGCGGCTCTGGGCGGCGAGCGTCGATTTTACCGAGGATCACCGCATTGGTGATGAAATCCTCAAAACCGTGTCGGACAGCTATCGCAAGCTGCGCAACACTTTCCGCTATATGCTCGGCGGCCTTTCCGATTTTGACGAGACCGAGAAAATGCCCGTCGCCGACATGCCCGAGCTGGAGCGCTATATGCTGCATCGGCTGGCAGCGCTGGATGCGGACTTGAAGCAGGCGGTTAATGACTTCGCCTTTGGCAAATATGTCCGTGCACTGAGCGATTTTGCAAATGAGGATCTGTCGGCCTTCTTCTTTGATATCCGCAAGGACTGCCTCTATTGCGATGTCAATCCTCAGACCGGGACACAGACCGACAAGCGCCGCGCCTATCGCACGGTTTTGGACGTAATGTTCCATGCCATGACTCGCTATATCGCGCCGGTGCTATGCTTTACCGCCGAAGAGGTATGGCAAACCCGCTATCCCGATGCAGAAAGTGTGCATCTGCTCGAGTGGCCCGAGGTTGACGCGCGCTGGGCAGATAACGATCTGGCCGCGAAATGGGATAGGTTGCGCGAGCAGCGTGAGTCGGTGACCGAGGCGATTGAGCCGTTGCGACAGGAAAAAACCATCCGCTCCAGCCTGGAAGCAGAGATTGTCTTTCCGCATGACGAACTCACGGTGTCACCGGAAGATTTTGCCGAAATCTGCATCATTGCCGGTGTGGCCGATGGCAAAGAGCTGTCCGTCACCAAAACCGCCAACCATAAATGCGGTCGTTGCTGGCGGTTAATCCCCGATGTGGCATTTGACGGCGGCTTGTGCGACCGTTGCAGCAGCGTGTTGAACGGATAAAGTGATGGGGCAGGTGGACGAAAAGGCGAAAGGCTATCGGCGGCAGGGGCTGTTTCTGGCGGTCTTTGTGTTTCTGCTCGATCAGGCGGTGAAATATATGGTGACCGTACCGCTGTCGCTCGAATCGCGGGTGAGTGTCGAGGTCATGCCGTTCTTCAACCTGACCTGGGCGAAGAATTTTGGCGTTTCCATGGGGCTGTTGACGGCGGAAAGCCCGATGCAGCGCTGGTTGCTGGTGGCGCTGACCGGGCTTATCGCGGCGATTGTGCTGGTGTGGATGTTCCGCGAGAAGTTGCGCGGTGATATCTGGGCGCTGGCGCTGATATTGGGCGGTGCGCTGGGCAATATTGTTGATCGGGTGCGGCTGGGCTATGTTGTCGATTATGCCGATCTCCATTTTGAATGGGGCGGGCAGATGATCAGACCGTTTCTGATCTTCAACATCGCCGATGCCGCGATTACTATTGGCGTAGTGCTGCTATTGTTGCGCGCGCTGCTGATTGGAGACAAGGCGCGCGAGGCGGCGCAAGAGGGCGCGGTTGAGTGATGAATACGGTTTTTCCGGGGGCCGGAATAAAGAGTGGGAGACAAAAATGCACATGACTGTGCGTATTACAGCGAAATTTGTTGGCGTGGCTGGACTGGCTTTTGGCCTTGCGGCTTGCGGTTCGACCAGCGTTTTTGATCGTGACCGGCCGGATGAGTTTGCCGTGTCGCGTCAGGCACCGTTGGTGATCCCGCCCGATTTCGCGCTTGAACCACCGCGCCCCGGTGCGCCGCGTCCACAACAGGACAGCGCCAGCGATCAGGCGCTGGAGGCGCTGTTCGGCGGCTTGCAGGCGCGCAGTGCTACCGAGCGCTCCGCGATTCAGCGTGCGGGTGATGCCGATCCGGGTATTCGTTCCACCGTATCTGATCCGGGGACCAATACTGTCGATAAGGGCAGCGTGGTGCGCGACATTATCGCCGCACCAGAAGGCGATGGCCGCGAGGCGCAGAGCAGTATTCCGGAGTAAGGCTTAGGCCTGCGCTTCCGATGATGGCGCGCGCGGCACGTGCGCATCGCCCCATTTGGTAATTTCCGCATAAATCGGTGCTATCGCCTTTCCGGCTTCGGTCAGGCGATACAGCGCACGCTTGCCGTCAGGTGGATCGCGTTGCAGCAAGCCTGCCTTGCATAGCATCGCCAGCCTGTCGCTTAAGACAGCGCGAGAAATCGGCATGCGGTTGAGCCAGCCGTCAAAGCGCGTCTCCCCGAGCAATGCATCACGCAATATCAGCATAGCCCAGCGATCCCCTAAAATGCGCGAGGCGCGGCCAATCGGACAAGGCGAAGCCGAAGGTTTATATTTGGGCATATGTCTTTCCAACACTCATGGCTCCTAAATGGCTTGCGTCAGATGATAAGGCAAGGCATTAAGTCTGTATTACAGACTTAATGGAGATAGAATATGTCCGATACTCCAGCGCGTCCACGTTTCGCCAATAATGATGAAGCCGTAGCGTATATGAAGAAATTTGCGGTGCAGGGCTCGGGCTTCTCCCGCCATTTGGGCGTCGAACCGATTCGCTGTTGGGAAGGCGAGTCCGAGCTGGTTCTCGAAGTGCGCGATGATATGACCCAGCATCATGGCTTCGCTCATGGCGCGATTGTCGGGCTGATGGCGGACAATGCCTGTGCCTGGGCCGGCGCTTCGGTTCTGGGCGATGTTGTGACCGGCGGCTATACCATCAACTTTCTCAACCCTGCCATTGGCAGCCATTTACGGGCCAAAGGGCAGGTGGTGAAAGCAGGCAAGCGGCAAGCGATCGTTCGCGCCGATGTCTGGGTTGAGTCAGAAGGCCAAACGCCGACTCATGTCGCTACGGCACAGGCGACAATTATTCCAACCGGGCGGTGAACCGATTTAGCTGCTGTTACTCATGGTTGGGCAGGCCATTGGCCGCGCGCTGCTCCATAATGTCATCACGAGTGGCGTCGATCCTGTCTGCCAGCCCCAGCATGCCGCTTCGCTGCGTGGCATTGGCTGCGGTGCAGTCCTGGCCATAATCATAGGCATTTCCCGGCGCCTTATCCCATATCGCGACATCACGGATAGTCTGGCTCCAGCGCGAGGGATAGCCGCCAATATAGCCGTTAACCGCATTTCCGACCTGATAGTTCATCGCGCCAAAAAGCGCCTTTTCACCCGCTGGCTCGATATCCTCGACGCAGCTTAGCCGCGTGCGCCAGCGTAGCTGCCCGGCATAGAACCAGAAGGCAGCCTCATCGCCGCGATCCGCTTCGAGCAGGCGCATGGCAATGGTGTAGAAATCAACCGGATGCCGCCAAACCATGCGCGTTTGCAACTGGTCGAGCGGCATATCCTCTGCGCTGACAATGCCGATACATCTCGCAATTGCATCTGTATCGCCGCTGCCTTCGGTCTCTTTAAGGCAGGCCTTTTCTTCTTCTGTGAGGCCGATGCATGATTTGAGAAATGCATCCGGGTCGTTGACGCGCTTATTAGCGCAGTCCGCTATCAAAGCATTACTGACGGTTTCAAGCGCATTGTCTTGCGGTGCAACTGCGGATTGTACCACCAGCGCCAGCAGCAGCGACATCACGCCCGTGCGCCAGCCTCATCGATATCGGCTTCGTTAACGCCTGCGCTGTTGTGCCGCAGGGCTTTGAGCACTGTTTCGACCATATGCTCGGCGTTGAGACCTGCTTCATCATATTGTTTGTCAGGGGCATCCTGATCCTGAAATTTGTCCGGCAGGCGCATGGTGCGAAGCTTGAGACCGGCATCAATCAGCCCAGCATCCGAGGCCATGGTCAGCACATGTGCGCCAAGGCCACCAACAGCCGCTTCCTCGATGGTAATGCAGACATCATGGTTGGTGAGTATTTTGGAGATCAACTCTTCATCGAGCGGCTTTGCAAAGCGCAGATCGGCTACAGTGGTGCTGAGACCCTTGGCATCCAGCGTATCGGCGGCCTTCAGTGCTTCGCTCAGACGCGCGCCGAGTGACAGGATCGCTACTTTCTTGCCCTCGCGCACGATACGGCCCTTGCCGATTTCCAGCTTCTCCGGAACCTCTGGCAATGGCACGCCGGTACCCGTACCGCGCGGATAGCGGAAGGCAATCGGGCCATCATTATATTCCGCAGCCGTATAGGTCATGTGGACCAATTCGGCCTCATCGCTGGGGGCCATCACTACCATATTGGGCAGGGTTGCAAGATATGTAATGTCGAACGATCCAGCATGGGTGCAGCCATCGGCGCCGACCAGCCCGGCACGGTCAATCGCAAAGCGCACTGGCAGGTTCTGGATCGCGACATCATGCACCACCTGATCATAGGCACGTTGCAGAAAGGTTGAGTAGATCGCGGCAAAGGGCTTCATGCCCTGTGCCGCGAGACCGGCGGCAAAGGTCACACCATGCTGTTCCGCGATGCCGACATCAAAGGCGCGATCAGGATGCGCCTTGGCGAACTTATCGACGCCGGTGCCGGAAGGCATGGCGGCGGTGATGGCGCAGATTTTCGAGTCGGTATCCGCCAGCTTGGCCAGCGTCTCACCAAAGACATTTTGATAGGCTGGCGGTCCGCCGCCTTTGCCTTTGTCCTGTTTGCCGGTGATGACATCGAATTTCGCGACACCATGATATTTGTCCGCCGATTCTTCGGCAAAGCTGTAGCCCTTGCCCTTTTCGGTGACGACATGGATCAGGATCGGGCCTTCTTCTGCATCACGAACATTTTCCAGCACCGGGATCAGATGGTCGAGATTATGGCCATCAATCGGGCCGACATAATAAAAACCGAGTTCTTCAAAGAACGTGCCGCCGGTGACCATGCCTCTTGTATGGCTCTCTGCTTTGGATAAGCCCTTATGGACCCGCCGCGAGATTTTCTGCGTCATCTTGCTGGCCAGTGAGCGCAGACCAAGATACTCCGAAGACGAGATCAGCCGTGCGAGATATCCCGACAGGCCACCGACAGGCGGGGCAATCGACATGTCATTATCGTTGAGGATGACCACCAGACGATTGCCCGCCGCCTCAGCATTGTTCATCGCTTCATAGGCCATGCCGGCAGACATGGCGCCATCGCCGATCACGGCAATCGCCTTGCCCGGTTGGTCGGCGAGCTTATTGGCAGTAGCAAAGCCCAGCGCGGCACTGATCGAGGTGGAGCTGTGCGCCGCACCGAACGGATCATAATCACTTTCTGCGCGCTTGGTGAAACCGGAAAGGCCACCGCCCTTGCGCAATGTGCGAATCCGGTCACGGCGCCCGGTGATGATCTTGTGCGGATAGCATTGATGGCCAACGTCCCAGACCAGGCGGTCGCGCGGTGTGTTGAAGACATAATGGATGGCAGCTGTCAGCTCGACCACGCCGAGCCCTGCACCGAGATGTCCGCCAGTAACCGAGACGGTATTGATGACCTCGCTGCGCAATTCGTCACAGAATTGTCGCAGCTGTTCCGGTTTTAGTTTGCGCAGATCTTCCGGGTAGGTGACCTGGTCGAGCAAAGGCGTTTCTTCAAGAACGCCAGTGGCAGTTTGGGTTTTATTATTCTCGATCATATGTGTTTAGCCATGCTCTCCATCGGGCAGTGTCATTTTTGCCTTACACCCGTTTAGCGCGTTGATACGTGATTGTCGAACGCCAAGCGTAACGAACGAGCTCTTAGCAATATCTGCTGACTATAGGGTGAATTTTCAAATGCTAACTACAGTCGCTGCAGCGACCACGTAGTTCGATTACCGGGCGGACATCGGCAAACCCAGCATTGCCTGCAGCATCGCGCAATTTTGCTGCGACAGCATCGTCATCAATATGCACCACATTGCCGCATTTGTCGCAGATCATGAAAATACAGTCATGGACAGAATCAGGATGCGAATTGGCGATATAGCCATTGGCGCTTTCGACCCGGCGCGCCAAATTGGTTTCCACAAACAGATCGAGTATTCGGTAAACGCTGTTGGGGGCGACTCGCTTGCCCCTGCGCTGACTTACCGCATCAGCAATGTCATAAGCGGAAGCCGGCTTGCTGATATCTGCTAGTGTGGCAAATACAATGGCGCGCATTTTTGTCCAGCGCTCGCCAGCGGCTTCCAATGTGCGCTGCGCAGTTGCCGCCAAATCTTCGCCGCGATGCTCAGGATTTTCATTCCCGCTATTTTGAGCCGTTGCTTGAGGAGCCAATGATGTCATAGCGATCAATATAAGCCCTTTGTCGAAGGGCGGCAATGATCTTGGCTACTGCTTTTGTGTTACGGGGCTTAATCCTAGCCGCGTACCGGCGTTTTACGATAAAGCTGCGGGAATTTGGCTTTCAGATTGCTGACCTTGGGCCGGTCCCAACGCACGATATAAGGGTGGGACGGGTTTTTGAACATAAAGTCCTGATGATAGGTCTCAGCAGGATAAAAGCCAGTATAGTTCTCGATCTTAGTGACAATCGGTTTTGACCAGATTTTTGCCGCTTTGAGCTGGCTGATATAGGCGCTTGCGGCTTTGCGTTGTTCCGCATTGAGCGGCACGATCGCGTTGCGATAGTGCTTGCCGGTATCCGGGCCCTGCCGATTGAGCTGAGTCGGATCAGCTGTCACCGAGAAGAAGATACGCAACAAGTCTGTGTAACGGATCTCGCTGGGATCATAGACGATGCGCACTGCTTCGGCATGGCGCGTTTTGCCATAAGCAACGAGATTATATTTCGCATTGCCCTTTTTACCGCCATGGTAACCGGACTTCACGCTGCGCACGCCACGCACATGGCTGAACACACCCTCCACGCCCCAGAAGCAGCCACCTGCAAAAACTGCAACCTGCATATTTTTCTTGGACTCGCGGGCAAGGGTTCGCGCCGCAGGTACATTATAGGCACGTTCTGCGGCTATGGCAGGCGTGCCTACCAAGGTTGGCGTTAACTGAAACAGCGCAGCCGTAGCACCGCCAGCCAATGCCAAAGTCATCAGGCGGCTGGTGAGGGAGGAAAAGGCAGCACGGTTATGGGGCATAGCGGGCAATAAACCTTACAGAATCAGGATTATGTCAGGCTATTGTGTACGTCGCCATAGGTTGATGCAATATCTTGGGCAATTTCGGCGCGGGTTTCCTGTGGCTGCAGCATAAACAGCGCGATAGCGCCGAGGCCAAAGCCCATAAAGAAGTTGCGGGTCAGATCAGACTTGAGGAAACTGGTCATAACGTATCTTTCACATTCATGCCCATTGGCGTTTCCCCATATTTCGCCGTCAGGACGCAGTTGGTTACATTCCCGGCAGTCCTCATCCTCTGCCGACGCATATGCCTTTACCCTTGTTAACCCTAAGCCAATGTGAACAAGCGCACATTTTTATGTTCATTTTGGCCATGAGCTCAGGAAAAACGCATGATGATGCAGCGCAGATGGGTAGGCGGGTGATGAAATCCAAGATATTTTGGCTTTACTGCGCTCAAATGTGGCTTGGCAAGGCTTGGTTACGCGAACTTACGCAACCAGATGAGCACGCAATAGACCGCGCACAGAGTTGCCGATCCAGAATCCATTGGTGAGATCGGCGGGGCGGACATCACCTTGTTGTGCTTTACCTTCCGCGATCAGCTCGGATCGCAATATGCCGGGTAGCAACCCGCGGTGCAGTGGCGGAGTAATCAGCATATCATCGCGTTCGACAAAGACATGGGTAAAGCTGCCTTCGGTAACAAAGCCCTCGCTATCGGTATAAACCACCTCGGCGACTCCATGTTCAACCTCAGCTGTGCGGCGCGTATCATCATAAAAGGCGCGGTCGCTGGTCTTGTGCCTTAGTCTGGGATCGTCCGACTGTACTGGCAATGGCTGAATTATTACAGGCATCGGCGCATCGTCGCTCTGCAAAGGCCGAAGCGGTGCGATGTCGATCGCGATATTACCTAGCCGACTGACCATCAGCCGCACCCGCGATGGCCGATCGATATGGAAGCAGGCAGCCTGAATCGCATTGCGTGTGGCATGGCGGTCAAAGCTATAGGCCATTTGCTCGGCGCTGGCTTTCATTCGCGCCAGATGTGCCTCCAAGCGAGGGATGCCCGATGCAGGGTCAAGCGCCATCGTCTCGATAAGATCGACGGTTTGCGCTGCTGTCATCGCAAAAGCCCCCTTGTCCAGGCATTCCTGGCGTTCCTCGGCCCTGTCAGAATCCGCCACGATCCCTGAACCTAGCCCAAGAGTTACTTTTTGTCGGTTATGGGAAAAATGCAAGGTGCGAATTGCGACATTGAAAGCGGCGGATAGCGTTTCGTCTGGCGAAGTGGCGGCATCAATGCGGCCAATCGCACCGCAATAGATGCCGCGTGGCTCCGGTTCGATATCATCGATCAGCTCCATCGCCTGGATTTTGGGTGCCCCGGTGATTGAGCCACAGGGATAGATAGCCTGCAAAATATCGCTAATCCCGGCACCTTCGGCCAGTTCAGCGCGGACGGTGGAGACCATTTGGTGCACGGTGGGATAATGTTCGATCATGAACAATTCTGGCACATTGACGCTTCCGGGCTTTGCGATGCGTGAGAGATCATTGCGCAACAGATCAACAATCATGAGATTCTCTGCGCGATTCTTGGCATCATTGGCAAAATGCGCGCATGCCTTTTCCGCATCGCCAATCTGATCGGGATAGGCAGGCAATGTACCTTTCATCGGCCGCGCGGTGAGGCGTCCCTTATGGCAGGTGAAAAACAATTCTGGCGACATGCTGAGAAACCAATCGTCATGGCGATGGATCAAGGCGGCATAGCGCGCTGCTGAAGGCTCGCGCAGACGGCGGTATAGCGCTACCGGGTCGCCAGCAAAATGCGCATGCGCGCGACTGGTGAGATTGGCTTGGTATATGTCGCCTGCACTTATTGCCTGTTGTAGCTGGTCAAAGGCGGCAGCATAGTCGGTATGGCTATCACTCAGCGCATAGGCGCCGGTTTTCGCATCTCTGTCATTGCTCTGCTTCTCTGCCAGCCAGCCATCGATCGCCTCGGGTTGCAGGCTATGATAATCCTCAAATAGGCCGAACCATAGCAACGGTGCATCGGATGCCTTGGCTCTTGCCTCTGCGCGCTCAACCAGCCTTGGTTCCAGCGCCAGTCCCGCCTCATAAGTCAGATAACCGGCAGCATGCAGACCATCGCGTCGCGCTATCTCTAGCTGGCCGAGCGCTTCTGCCAATTGGTCGGGCTTATAGGCTGCGATTTGTTTAACCGGATGTTGATAGAGTCGCGCTGCCTGTCCCTTGGAGGCATCATCGAGCAGCACGAAGATATCAGCATCAGCCATGGCTGCGCGCTATAGCGCTATCGCGGCGATGACAAGCGGCGTTGAGGGGGGAGTGGCTATGCCGTCTGCACTTTGCGGGCGCAGGACAATTCCGCCTTGTCAAAACAGGTGCGGATTTCTTCAACGAAAATATCCGGTGTTTCGAAAGCGGCAAAATGCCCGCCTTTCTCGGCGACATTCCAGTGAATAATATTGCTGAACCGCTTCTCGGCCCAACGCTGCGAGGTCTGGAACAGTTCTTTCGGGAAGATGGTGCCGCCCATGGGCATGGCAATTGGGGCCATCTCCATCTTGCCAAAGCTGTGCCAATAAAGCCGTGCCGATGAGGCGGCGCTGCGGGTGAACCAGTAGAGCGAGATATTGTCGAGCAGCCGGTCATGACCAAAGGCGCTGGCAATATCATCGCCGGCATCAGACCAGTTGCGAAACTTTTCCAATATCCAGGCCATCTGCCCCACCGGAGAGTCGGTTAGCGCATAGCCGATGGTTTGCGGCCGGGTGCGTTGGATCTCGGCATAGCCATGATCCTTTTCACGATACCATTGCAGCCGTGCCAATGCTGCTGCTTCAGCCTCAGTCGGTTTGCTTATGGTCTCAGGATCAGGCGCAGCCAGCACCATATTGCTGTGCACCGCTGCCAACGCGCCGCGATCCTGCCGTGCCATTTCTAGCGTTACCGCCGATCCCCAATCGCCGCCCTGGGCAAAATAGCGCTCATAACCCAATGCGCGCATCAACACGTCCCAGGCCTTAGCGATTTTGGGAATGTCCCAACCGGCTTTGCGCGGCTTGCCGGAGAAGCCATAGCCGGGTAGCGAAGGAACGATCAGGTGAAACGCCTGTTCAGCGCTGCCGCCATGCTCGTCCGGCTTGGTCAGCGGCTCGATTACATCCATAAATTCCAGCACCGAGCCGGGCCAACCATGGGTCAGCAACAGCGGGCGCGCATTGTCATGCGGTGAGCGGATATGCAGGAAATGAATCGGCAGATCGTCAATCCGCATCCGGAAATTAGGATAATGATTCAGCTCCTCCTCGCAATGGCGCCAGTCATAATGATCGCACCAATAGTCGAGAAAATCCTGCACCACCGTCAGCGGCACACCCTGATCCCAATCATCGACGGTTTCCTGCTCAGGCAGGCGGGTATGGGCGAGGCGGGCGACCAGATCATCGAGCGCCACTTGCGGAACATTGACGGTAAAAGGTCTGATGCGGCCTGTTTGCATGACGCTAAGGTGTAAAACCAGATTCGTTCAGGTCAAGAGCAAGAATCGCATGGCATTACAGCCAATTATACCGGCTCTGCCCCCGAACCACGCCCGCCACGCTGGGCATATTCCTGGCTGCCGATATGGTATACCCGGTCAACATCCAGCACCGCCTGATTGGCATAGGTAAAGCCCGCGCCGAGGCGTCCATAAAGATCATTAAAATCACGCTCGACGGTCATGTGGAACAGCTCGGCAAAGCTCTCAATCACAAAATAGGTCGGCTGCAGATCGGAGATGGTATAATCCGTACGCACCACCCGATCGACATCGAGATGGATGCGGTTGGGAGATTCCCCCTCGACGGCAAAAACCGCCTCGGTCGGGCCGGAAAGAATGCCCGCGCCATAAGAGCGCATCGCGCCTTCCTCCAGGATCAGGCCAAACTCCACCGTGTACCAGTATAGCGCGGAAAGCGCTTTCAACCGGTTATGCTTCAATGCCTTCCACCCTGCTCGGCCATAAGCAGCCATATAATCGGCATAGACCGGATCGGTGAGCAGCGGCACATGGCCAAAGACATCATGAAAGACGTCCGGCTCCTGAATATAGTGAAAAGTCTCGCGGGTACGGATGAAATTGCCTGCCGGGAAACGCCGATTGGCGAGATGCCAGAAAAACACATGATCGGGGATCAGCATCGGCACCGGCACCACTTCCCAGCCGGTTATGCTTTTCAGCTCTTCACTCATTGCGCCAAAATCAGGCACGCCGCCACGGCCCAGATCAAGCCGCTCCAGCCCGTCCATAAAGGCTCCGCAAGCGCGTCCGGGCAATATCTCCATCTGCTGCGCGAACAGATCGTCCCAGATATGATGCTCTTCGGCAGTATAGACACGCTGCTGCGGCTCCAGCCAATCCTCGCCAAGACCATCCGGCTTTTCCAGCGGTGCGATAAACACATTATCGGGGAGTTCCGGGATATCAGTGACGTCTATATCGGCAGTTGTATCTTTTGCGGGGTTAATGCGTAGTTGTTCCATGGGGAAATCTCGATTGAGCGTTTTACATATTGCGTTAGCTATAGGACAGATTCAGGTATTTGCGCATTTTTTATGCAGCGTCGGACATTGATACCATAATAGCAGATGTCGCCTTGCCTGAAATGCGCTTGTAGAATCGCAGCGAATGAAAGGCTGCAACAGCGTTCGATAAAGGCTGTATGTCGCTGATAATGGTGATTTAATCGTTTCCGCTATTCCGCTTGCTTTAATTGCCCCCATAGCTGGTGTGAACGATTATCGCCTCGGCCTAAGGGAGCAACAATGCGTATCCTATCTTCACTCTTCGCAGCCTCATTAGCAGTTATATCTGTGAATGATGAGGCCGCAGCCGAGCCATCTCAAGCGACATGTGAGGTTGGTGTCTATGGAGATTCGCAAAATTTTGTTGTCATCACCAAATCCTATGATGAGGGTCTGCGGTTTTCCTATAGTGATGGCAGAGTCGGTCTACTCACAACAGGCGGCCCGATCAGTTGCGATGGCAACAAGCTGATTATTGACGGCGATACAGTTCTTCTGAGAAAGGATATCGCAGTCACCAATACCGTCTTTTTCTCTGGAAAAACCCGGTTGGCGGGTCAGTTGCTTGAGCCCAAAGGTGCCGGACCGGATACGCCATTGGTCATCTATGCCCATGGTTCAGAAGAACTGGGCTGGATAGAACATTCCCGCGATCCCTATCAGATGGTGGGCCGCGGCGTTTCTGTATTTGTATATGATAAGCGCGGAACAGGTCGCTCTAAAGGGGTCTATTCGCAGAATTTCCCTGATCTCGCTGCTGACCTTGTTGCCGCTTCTCAGGAAGCAAGGCGGCTGGCGGCTGGCCGCTATGGTCGCATCGGCTTATTTGGTCTCAGCCAGGGTGGCTGGATAGCGCCCATGGCGGCGGATCGTGCGGACGCAGACTTTATCGGCATCGGCTATGGCCTGGTGGTGGATATCCTCGAAGAGGATGCGTCTCAGGTTGAACTTGAGCTGCGTCAGGCAGGATATGGCGAAGAGATTATTCGAAAAGCAAAGGAGGTCACCGATGTGACGGCGCGGCTTGCCACCTCAGGATATCGCGATGGCCTGGAGGAATTGGACCGCTTGCGCCAAGACTATGGTGATGAGCCCTGGTTCAGCAAAATTCGGGGCGGTTTTACCGGGGTTATCCTTGGTATAGAGACAGAAGAATTACGCAAAAACGGCATCCCTATGTTTGACCGACTGAATATCGACTGGAGTATCAAACCTATGGAGGTTGTGCGTTCCACCAATGTCAGTCAGTTATGGATTCTGGCGCGTGAAGATCGAGAAGCGCCAATTGCGAAGACATTGGATCGGTTAAATACCATCAGGGCAGAAGGTAAGGATATAACCCTATTCACCTATCCCGATACTGACCATGGCATGTGGGAATATGTAGAGGCTGCTGATGGCAGTCGCGAAACAACCAAGGTGACCAGCGGTTTTTATAATCTCATGGCTGATTGGGCCAAAGGCGATGTGAGCAACAAGGATCGTTATGGTAATGCAGTTCAGGAATAAGGCCAAATAGAACGATCGGATTCTCCAACAAGAAACCCGATTGCCAATTCATCCGCGCCAATAGGCTTCCAGACCTTGATAATCGCATATCATCAGTCGGCGATATCCCGTTTTGATCAACCCTGCTTCAATCAGCTTATTAAGCGCTTTGCCTAAACCAACGCGTGATACTGCCATATCCTCTGCCAAGGCTTCCTGGGTGATAGCCACAGAGTCACCATCGGCGTTGCTACGGGCAGTAAGTGCCTTGGCGATGCGCTTGTCGAGCGACAATTGCCGCTGATCATCAAGCAGGGTCAGTGCACGGAAGAGTTGGCGGGTCAGATGCTGCAATATATGCCGCCGTAAATCCGGCATCTCGTCCATAAGCTGTTCCAGTGCAGTCGCCGGGATCAGGCGAATGCGTGTTGGCCCCACGGCTTCGGCATCATAGGCGCGCGGCATATCGCCAAAGACGGCAAACTCGCCATAAGCATCGCCTGGTTGCAAATAGGTGAGCGCGGCAACACTGCCTTCCTGATCAACGCGTGAGAAACGTACAGCACCTTGCTCTATCACCGATAGACCAAGGCCTTTGTCACCGCGGCGATGCACAATTGCACCGTCACTATAGTCCCTTGCCCGCCCGGCAGAGGCGACAATAGTGCGCAACTCCTCCGGTAAAGCGCCAAAAAAGCTTTGCAATTGTAGCGGTATCGGCTTGTCGCGAACTGGCCTCATATCTTAAATGTAAACTTGTTGGTATTTTAGTGCAATCATTGCGTCCATAAATGCTCCTCAAGGAGAGGAACATGACAGCAGAAAAATACGCAATCCTCGGCATATTTCTGTTCTTCGCAGTGATGGAAGCCTTGCGCGGCGGATTTTTCCGCAAAAAGGAACAACGCACCAAGGATGGTATTGTTGAGCTGGTCAGTACGGTCATGCTGACCGGCTTCACCCAGCCGATGATCTTATTCGCCAGCTTCGCGCTAGTGGCTTGGGCTTTTCCAGAAGCGCGTGATGCGCTGATTGGCTTGCCGATTTTGCTACAGATTGCGTTGCTGCTGATTGGTGATGACCTCACGCAATATTGGTGGCACCGCCTGTCGCATACCACCCCATGGCTCTATAAGCTGCACCGACCGCATCATGATGCGCGCTATATGAGCGTGCGCATCGTTTATCGGAATAACCTCTTCTACTATGCGATGATGCCAGGCCTCTGGATTTCCGGGGCACTGATCTATCTCGGTCTCGGCTGGGTCTATGCCGGTTACATTGTTATTAAAATGGCGGTGATTATCGGCGCGCACAGCACGTTCCGCTGGGATGAAAAGCTGTACCAGATCGCTTGGCTATCGCCTGTCATGTGGCTGGTCGAGCGCACCATTTCGACCCCGGCCACCCATGCCGCACATCATGGCCGCCATGCCAGCGATCCAGCGACGCATTACAAAGGCAATTATGGCAATTTGCTGTTCTTCTGGGATGTGCTGTTCGGCACCGCGCGGATTACGCGCAAATATCCTGAACTTTATGGTGTCGAAAATCTGCCCGATGTTGGCGTAGGCGAGCAGCTACTCTGGCCGCTGGTGCGCAAATCGAAAAAGATCGCGGCTGAGCCGATAGCAACTCCCGCAGAATGAGCCTGAATAGTTTTGAAATTCTCCGTTCGTGTCGAGCGTAGTCGAGACACTTCTGCCGCCGGGCAAAGGCCTCTCGACTTCGCTCGAGGCGAACGGCAGAACAGGATCAACCTATTGGCGTAAATCTTTAGTCTATGGCGATTATCCTTGGCTGTCCTGCCGCACCGGGTTCACATTCCAACGCCGCGCGATCCCAGCCGCCAGTCTCGGCAGCAGCGATATAGGTTCGTTCGAGGAAATTGAGCAACGTCCTCTCGGGGTCAGCCGCATTGCGCACCGCATCATAGGGCAGGATATATTCGCCAAGCGCCTCATCAAAAAAGGCCGGACCATCGCCGGTGATATAATCTTTGAAACCCTCAGGTGTAGGATAAGCATAGCTATAAAATGCCGGATAACCCAAGCCACCACCGCCGGCCCAGAAACCGGCAGAACTAACCTCATGTGAATAGGCTTCGCGCGTCACGCTGTCGGGCAGATTGGGGATGCCGCCCGGATGCGCCGGTGCCTCACGACCGGAAAAGCGGGTAACGGCCAGGTCCATACTGCCCCAGAACAGATGTACCGGGCTGACCTTGCCGAGAAAGCCGGTGCGGAATTGCTGAAATACCCGGTCAATCGCCAATAGCGCCTGCCAATATTTATGCGCCGCTTCCGGCTCATAGCTGCCCAGCGCCTTTTGCTCGGCAAAAGGGATCGCCTCGGGCAGCTCATTGGGGCTCCCATGAAAATCACTCGGCGCGCCAATGGCATCGAGCGCCGCCACAAAATGCGCATGAAAATCTGCGACCGATTGTGGGTGCAAAGCCAATGCTTCTATATCGCCACTGGTCGAGCGAATGACCAGCCGATGATCAAAAAAGTCAAAATCCACCATATAGCTGGCGTTAGGCCCGGGAATGAGCGACGTCGTCAGGCCGCGCGATGTAACGTAAAGGGTCGCATGCCAGCTATGGTTGACCCATGGCGTCAGCGCCAGCCGGAACTTGCCAACAATTTGCAGCCACATATGCAGGCTCTCGCCCGTTGCTTTCCATGGTTGATAGGGAATATCGGGCCAATGCTGCATCGCGGGCGAATCCTTTGTGCAAGTTACGATGCGACCATGCGCGCCTTCTCCAGCGCTGGCAATATGCTTTGGGCGGTTGCTCGACCCGCAAGGAAAAACTGACAATTTCTAAAATTCTGGAGCGGGCGAAGAGATTCGAACTCTCGACCCCAACCTTGGCAAGGTCGGAGGCTTAGAACATTAGCGTTATTGTGGTTACCTAAGTTATTGGAATCTAATAACTCTGAGAAGTAGGGGGTTATTGATGTTTATCCTGTTATTGCCGTTTATGAACGTTCTGAGTGGGGATTCAGTGGGGCATTCTAAGGCGCTACCGCTTTCCAGCCTTCGATCAATTTGACGCTGTTCGGGGCAGAGCATGGTAATGTCGGCTAGAGTTTAAAGCCTCTTGAACTGGAGCCACTTGGCTTTGAAAACTGACTCTCCAATGAGGATACGGCTTCCTTCAGAGCTTTGACGATCTTTTTTACTTCAGGCTCTTCCCACTCATACAAATAAGGATTGGATAGTTTGCCCACTCGCTCAATGGCGGCGAGCGCCTTATCTGTGCGTGCCTCCGCCAACTTGCGAAATTTTTCACGTTTGTCAGCGTTTGGCCAATCACCCATGGAATTCTCCTAACTCTCCTAGCTCAGCGATCTAGCATTGAACCAAAATAACGTCAATTTTAACGAGAAAACATCACATATTTGACGATAAATTGAACAACATTAGCTTATATATCATTTTTTGCTTGACATTTGTGCAAAAATGTGGTATAATAGAAGTGTAAAGAAAATAAATTAGAACAATAGGAAAGGGGTCAAATATGACCATCCAATCACGTCCTAGGGGGAGACCAAGCCGCTATGCTGAATATGATGCTATGGAGGCCAATCTGTTGTCCGGGGCAAGCAAGCGACCCAAGTATCTGAACGGAATTGGTGTCTTTAAGGGCAAATCATCGTCTACAGTGTGGGCGAAAATCACCTTGCCCCATGGTGCCACTTTGAAAGGGAGAATTCATGCTCCCGGCAGTTCAGTTGAGATTAAACTGGGAAAACGGTCTTCATGGGACTGGGCACAACTCGAAGCAGAGCGCGATAGGCTCCAAGGGCTAGCCGACAGGGGTGAGCCTCTGGAGGAGAAACCAGCCGTTACATTCGCGGAATATGCTGAGGATTGGCTTGAGCGGAAAAAGTCGACCGTTAAAGACCATATCGTTGCTAAGGGGCATGTGAGGAAAAAGCTCTGCCCTACTTTTGGAGGAAAGGCGCTTGATCAGATAACTCCGGCTGACGTCAATCGTTGGATTGGTGAGAGAAGCGCAGAAGTGAAGCCAACAACCGTCAAACGGTATATGAGCACCTTGAATGCAATTCTGAACGATGCATTGAAAAGTGGCTTAATTGTCGACAATCCAGCTTCGAAAGCGGACAAGATTCGAGGAATTGAAAGCAGAGAAAGATTTGTAACACCGGAAGAATGGAAACAGATACTCAAGACCATTGACGAGATTCAGGCTCAGCAAGAAGCCAACAAAGAGAGGTATCCGCGGCAAATTCGCGGCTGGCTCAAGCCTTATGTTGTATGGGCTTATCATTCAGGAATGCGCAGGTCAGAAATACTTGCGCTTACGTGGCAGAATGTGAGGCAAATGAAGGATGATCTCGTCACCATTGAGGTTTGCATACTAAGAATGGGAAGTCGCGTTACGTGACCTGTACCAGCGAAATGCACAAAATCTTGGAGCAGCTCGGGGAACTTGACCGTGCTGATGGCGACGAGCGACTTTTCCCGGTGTCGTTGACTGCGGCTAAAAGGTCACTGACTAAACTTTGGAAAGCTACAGGCCTGAATGACGTTAGGCTTCATGACTTGCGCCGGACACATGCAACAACCTTGGTGTCCAAGGGGATTGATGTACGGACTGTGTCTGGTCGTCTGGGGCATACTGGCACGGCGATGCTGGCAAAGCACTATGCCGTCAACTTAGGCGACATTGAGGCTGCGAAAGCTTTTTCCTCTGGCTAGCTACGATTTAGATCTAGCCAAGCAACAGAATTACTATCGTCAATCTGGCGAAGTAACCGCGTAGGCCGGATAGCCTGCATTTTACTAACCCGACAAGTTAGCACTGTATCTGAGTGGCAACTCGGATGCAGTTGCTTACTGTCCAAAAATGGGAGAAGCTCATGACAATTGAGCCAGCTCTTTATAGCGATAAATATGTCGCAAAACTGCTAAATCTCTCGGTCTCATGGGTCCGGGGTCAGAGGCATAAGCGCAAGATCGGCGAAGAGCATGTCTTGCAAATCGAGCCATGCTATATTGGCTCTTGTCCTCGTTATTTTCGCAGTGACATCGACGCCTTTATTGCCAGCTTAACAGCTTGATAATCGCCTCCATGCACCTTTGGGTCTGAGCAGCAAATACAGCGCGCCTTAGACACCTTTTGACAACCCACAATGTTTATTTGGATGGCAGATGACATCCGTTTGCAGCTTTCCAGTGTCAGCATATCAGGAGACATGGAACGCAATGGATGCACTCTGCCCGTCCAATAGGCCGCTTTCAAACAAGGTTTTCGTATGTTTCAAGAAACAAAAGAAGACAGTTTTCCGCCACTGCCACGATATATCAATCAAAATGGTGTCTGGCTCGACGAGCGCGTTAATCTGAGAGAGACGGAAGGTAGCTTATTGGTTGCAGAGATCATGCAACAGCTCCCGCTTGTTAAAGACAGGCAACGGGCAATGAGTGAGGACAATCATCACCAAATGCAATGTGCTCTTAAGGCTATTCTCGCAAATGGTCTTCGCTGTCGTTATTTTCGTGACCCAGCAGTAATTGCTTATTTCCGCAAGTCCGATGGCTATGCGGGTAATGACGGGCGACCGACTTGGCTTTCAGGAAAAGTCCTTTCTCGGATTGTTGATGATCTTGAGGGATTAGGATTTGTGAAGAGCTACGCAGGTTCCAGAGGCCGTTCTTCACGGTTTGAACTGACAGACACGCTTGCCGAAATGGGAAAGGCATATGGCATTACTGAGGATTCAATTACCGCAGATATCCGAAATGATGAATTGGTTAGGCTTCGTGAAACCAACGCCAGTTCAAACTATGTCGACTTTAAGCCAACAGCAGAAACGAAAGCATGGTCGCAAGCGCTAGAAGCCTATAATAGATTCATTGTCGCACAGAGCCTGTCTGTTCAACTTTCATCGCACCTTACGGAGCAATGGATTGATTGTCTAAACCTCAATAAACCTCGCAGTTCTCCCGGCTTTACTAAACCGGAGATGTTTCAAACCGCACTTTATAGACAGTTTAACAACACTGACTTTCGCCAAGGCGGAAGGCTTTACGGCGGATGGTGGATTCAAGCTCCAAAGTCTGTGAGGGAACAGATTCTCATAAACGGCAATCCGGTTGTGGAGCTGGACTATTCTGGATGCCATATCAGCATGCTTTATCATCAACGAGGTTTAGAATGTCCTGATGATCCTTATGCCTTATCAGAGGTAGAGGAAGTCGCAAGAAAGGCAGGTGGTGATCCACGAATATATCGGTCGTGCATTAAGCAGTATACGCAAGGTCTGATTAACGGAAAGAAGGGTGGTAGACCGGATAGGATTGAGCTGTCTCAAGAAGCAACAGTTCCACCTGGGTTCAAATCTACTGACTTGATTGCGTTAATCGAAAGGAAGCACCAGCCTATTTCGGATTCCTTTAGGTCAAATGCAGGGCTTGTTCTTCAACGAGAAGATTCTGATATCGCATTAGAGATAATAAGTAATCTGACAAATAGCGGCATACCAGTTTTGCCTATCCATGATTCCTTTATCGTTGAAGCTGGTAGAACGGGCATTCTAAAGGAAGAGATGGAACGTATTTATCAAAGGAAATTTGGGTTCTTACCAAATATAAAATAAGCATATGAATATTATTATCTAAAACAGTTATTATTAAAATATTACCCCCTCCAGCCCTCTCCATATAAGGGACCTACTAAGAAAAAATACGATGTACATTTTGTTATTGAAATAATAATTGGGATAGAGTATATTGAACATATATTCCCTAAATTGGCTGAGAATCCAATCTGAGTGCATTTATAGTACCCTTGGCTACTACCTACCTCTTAATACAAGTTTTTAATTCTAGGGCAGTTCTCGTCCAATCTAGGGCTATTGTAGGATATCAGAAAATATATACCTCTTATATTCACAGTTGGTGCAATACATCGTTTGCTAGCGTTTTGACCATTGCTCATCTGTGAGGTCTGTCCGAATTCTATCCTTCCTGATTTGTATATCCAAAAGCTCACCGTTGGATAGAGCTGAGGTTAGCCAGTAAGACCATGCATCCCGGTGAAGCAATACCGGCATACTGCTATGATAAGGTGCAATAGGCTGATTTGCTATCGTCATGCAGCCTGTATAGACATTGCCCCATTCGTGACTGTCTCGCTATAACCCTGCCCAAGCGAAGATCAGTTGATCCTTTAGGCTAAACCAGGCGCGTTTCTTAGAGCCTTTCTGTCCATAGTCTTCGGCAGAGGGGTTGCTACCCTCTCCTGTTCCTGTTGCATACCCCAGCTATATGGCGTTGTTAGGCTGTTTTGTACGTTATTTCGAGGATCAGCCTATTACAATGCTGTATTGATTTGTCGCTATATAAGAGACTTTGGCTATAATATTAGTTGTATTTTGGGTGATAATAATTTCGTATTATCCACTTTTTTGTTGCAGAAGCAAGTTAAGTCACATTAGCTTGCACTAATATTGATTCTTTTGGGGGCGTTTCATGAGGGTGCGATACTGGCTTGGGACATCCGCATTCTTCACTCTGCTTCCCGGTCTGGCCTTTGCAGGTGAGACCACCCTTTATCGCTATGATTCATTAG
>JBCDIZ010000014.1:0-56899 GCA_038748365.1 Pseudomonadota bacterium | reverse complement strand
GGCACCATCACCCGCTTCTTATATGATGGCGATGCGCTGGTGGCAGAATATGATGCCCCGGGCAATGTCACTGATCGCTATGTGCATGGCGTGGGCGCTGATGTCCCCACCCAATGGTATGAAGGCAGCGCGGTCAATAGCAGCACCCGGCACCATCTGTTTGCCAACTGGCAAGGCTCGATCGCGCTGATCACCAATGCCAGTGGCAATACCGTCAACATCAACGCCTATGATGCCTATGGCATTGCCAATGAGACCAACATAGGCCGGTTCCAGTACACCGGCCAGATCGCCATCCCCGAGCTTGGCCTCTATCATTACAAGGCACGCGTATACTCCCCCACGCTCGGCAGGTTCCTGCAAACCGATCCTATCGGATATGAGGATCAGGTGAACCTCTATGCCTATGTCGGCAATGATCCGGTTAATCTGGTGGACCCGATGGGGTTGTGTGGGACGCGAATTGAAGGAGCATCAGCAGGAAACTGTAAGAGCATTTTCTTTAATGCCAGTGCGCAGGAAACCACACTCGTAAAGACTGCTCGAGTGGACGCACATGATAGCGAAGGAAACATTAACCGCGCGGGAGCGCATCGTGTGTCGGAGCAGCTGAATAATGAGAGCAAGGCGCTGACCGAAAAATCTGGTTTCAAAAGAGAATATGCAGTTATAGGAACGTTGGACACCGAAACTGATGAATTCGTGTTTGGACTTTTGCAAGGGCCAAAGACCGGATTTTTCGGTCAAAAATTTGTTAACCCCTCATCCTATCTTATGGGTTTGGGCGAAGGCCATCGCCTGTTTTATGCATCACATACCCACACTGGTCTGGGGGTACCAGCGGGCGGCAGTCCATTCGCCACTCTACAAGCCTGGTCTGAAGGACGTGCCCCTGTTTCGCAAGGACCAAGCTCTCCTGATGAGGCATATGCCGCTTACTGGAGGAATATCCGACCGTACGCAAGGTTTGAGGTATTTTATCAAAACTTGCGCGATAAGCCTAGACGTTGGCGCCGCGCACCATTTTAGGCTATTGGAGTGGCCATGAATAACACATTCAGAGTGACCTACTTCTTCGCAATGCTTGTTGCGGTAGTACAATTTCTCTCTATTATAGTCGCTTTAAGCAACGGCCATTTAGCTCTATATGCTGAATGGCTTAGCATAGCCTTTACGATATCATGCCTAGTATTGGTGCTATTATCATTTTCTCGCTCCAAATATAAATCTATAGCACTCATTATATTTTCATTATTCTTGATATTGATATCTATCAGAGACTTGCAAAGCGGTATATTAGGTCGTCCTTTTGATTCATTCATTGGTTTTCTGTTTCAGATGATACTTCTGCTGTTGGCCTTCCTGGTACCAGTTTTGGGATTAATTGGAGGTATTTGGAAACTCACTCATGCTAGAAATGAAAACACTTAGACTCTCTTGAAAACTGTAACGGTACCTCAGCCGGCGCTGCCAGCTTCACCCATGATGCGAATGGCAATCTGACCTCTGATGGCTCTGTCACCTTTATCTAGATGCAAGAGAACCGCCTGGTGCGGGCGATGGGCGCGAAACAGGCAACACTGACCTATGATCCGATGGGGCGGTTATGGCAGGTCGATGGCACGGCGGCAGGCGGCACCATCACCCGGTTCCTCTATGACGGCGATGCGCTGGTGGGTGGAGTCGCAGACGAACGAGCATAGCGATGACAATATGATGCCCCGGGCAATCTCACCGACCGCTATGTGCATGGCGTCGGCGCTGATGTGCCCACCCAATGGTATGAAGGCAGCACGGTCAATAGCAGCACCCGGCACCATCTGTTTGCCAACCGGCAAGGCTCGATCGCACTGATCACCAATGCCAGTGGCAATACGGCTAACAGTCGAAGTATGCTAATTGACCTCCAACCCTTCAAATTAAAATGATGTCTCTTCAAAAGGGTGATTCCTCGATAAGATCGTCGTAGTTAGTCCTCTCGTTTTGTTTAAATAATCTATTGCCCTCTATTGCCCTCTATTGCCCAGTCGCCATCAGTCACTGTGTTCATATAGTTGACTAATCGTTGATACTTGCTGGTCAGGTGGCCCGCATTATAAAGCTGGCTATTCGATGCAAAGGCCTGAATGATTTGCTCAATATGTACGGGAGAAAGCTGATTGGTATTCCTTTTCAGTCTTTCAAAGCGGTTCTTTGCTTCGCTAAAATCGGGAGCATCGCAGAAGCTCTTTACGAGAATATCAGTGAAGCGATTTGTAAGGTTCAGTCGTTTTCCTAAGAGCGGAAAAAGTATCTCGGCTGCTTTCGATGGCTGGTCAATCGGACATCTGGCTGCTTGCCTGTTTGCAATAAATCCCGCCGGATCAGCATCGCTCACTTTCAAAGAGATAACAGGAATTCCCCTACCGAGTGCCCAGCCAACCTCTTGCATACAATAGATTGAACTTGTGAAATCCTCTGTTGTCACAGCCACCATAATCTCCATGGTCTCTAACCCTTGCTTGATGACTTTGACCCAGTCTTCATCAGAGGGGATGGTTTCGTGGGCTACAAAACAACATACGCCGTAGTCCTCAAGTGCATCAGCAATTGCCTGAACGGCAACCTTATGTTTATCACGGTGGCTAATGAAGACGCGCGCCAAGCCGGGTTTCCAAATGCCAGCTGCGGCAGGGTCGATGACTGGTTTGCCCGAGAAAGCAGTAGCCGCCTGAAACTCGGGATCGCTCTCATCTTCTGCTTCGAGTTTTAGATCTACGAAATACTCATCTTCAACCGAGTTCAAATCTTGCAAATCGCCGAGAATGGCTAAGGCAGTGTCTTTGCGACGCGGAATGGGAACCCTTGCAAGAGCCTCAATCGGGGAAAATAGGACAACAGTATGGCCATCCATTCCGCCGTTCCAATTGTCGTGATCCGTGTTTTCTCGGAGGTTCCATCGACATTGCGTGATAAGCTCATGCAGATTGAAGTTGCCCTGTGTATCATAGACTGCTGCAAGTTCTTTGAGATACTTAGGTAACTTTGTACGCAAGATAGCCATGATTTTCCCTACACAATAACTATGGTAGTGAACAACCTTTGATCACTTAAGGAGAACTCTGGCAGAGGCTTAGCTGAAGCCGCCCAAAACTAGTGTAAATAGCAATAATGAAAAGAGGCCATTATATAATAGCTCAGCATCAATGTTTGCTTAGGCAGATCATAGCTAGTTGCCAATGCAACCTTAGAATTTGGCGCTATTCGTCATTGCCAGCAAGATGTAATCCAAACGCTAAGACAATGCCGAGCAAGTATTTGATCAAAAGATAGCCAGCGCCGCTTAAGACTAATTCAATCCCCCGCTCAAAATTCTGAAAACCAAGGGCCATCAACCCAAGGACCAATGCTATCCAACCTAGCAAGTGTAGGCCAAACTGGATTAACGCAATTATTGGGATCAAAATCTTCATACAGTGCCTCTTGATGCCCTTCGGTCGCGGATAAATTGAGGTTCAACGTTGGAATCCTCATTCAGATGAATGCTTTCTCTAGGTCCTCCGTTTTCTGCGATCCTTTGAAAAGCAACGTGATCAGGAACAGCCTGGTAAAGAGGCATCCAACTAGGGCAAACGCGACCCGACCATTCTCTGCAATGCCATAGGCATCGCGACATCTCGCCTGCGCAACGGTGGCCAACGTGTAGTTTAGGGCAACAAAGATCAAGAATTCTAAGGAGGCTAAAGCCCAGATGTAGCCTGCTGCCTCGGCGGCCTCGGCTAGCGACCAAATGAAGCCAACAGATTCGGTCAAATGCGATATTGCGACCACTAGGCCGATGAAAGGAGCACGAGAAAGGCGCCACTCGCTCTCATTGATCAATGCCGCTCCAACCAATGCAAGGATCATGCTGATGGCAAAGGCGAGCAGACGCCAATCATGATTGTCGACATATTCTAGCGCAAACTGTTCCAACATTTGGGTCCCCTAGACTTCTGGTGCACCAAATAAATGCCAGCAAAGAGTTAAAATGAGGTATAAATGCCCGTGGAATAATAGGCCGTATTCATCTGCATGCTTTGTGCATGGATGCCAAAATGAATATCCTAGCGTTAGGGCGGCGAATTAAAGAACAGCGCCGCGCTATAGGGCGTACTCAGGAGCAGCTTGCAAATGAGGCTCAGGTTGATCGCTCTTACTATGGAGCTATTGAACGTGGCGAGAGGAATGTGACATTCACAGTCCTTTGTCGCCTTAGTATAGCTTTGCAATGTGATGTCGGAACGCTGACGCACGGATTGCCTGTCCCGGATGTCGTCGAACCCGATTAATCGGGCTCAGAATTTTTTGAAATTTTTTTCCCCGCGACAGCCCCCATATCTCTTCGCCGGAAAGGTAAGTTGTCCCAACCCCTCCCCCCTTGCCTCAATGCGATTTGGGAGCCGGTCTAGGAGTTGAATTGCGTTCGTCCCGAAAGGATTAAAGCCGCTCTTCAGTGGGGATAGAGTGGGGTACAAAAATGTGATGGGATGAAAAAATCGCCAAACACCTAGGAAATACTGGAGCGGGCGAAGAGATTCGAACTCTCGACCCCAACCTTGGCAAGGTTGTGCTCTACCCCTGAGCTACGCCCGCTCGGCGGCTGATTATTTGTACCAGTGATTCTGGCCCATCAGCAGGTGAGGGCGCGCGGTTAGCATGCGTTTTTCGGTCCCGCAAGAGGATTTTTGCCGCCCTGATGCCTTAATACAACAAATCCGGTCTTGGCATTGCCCGCCGGGCACCCAAAATGATAGGACAGACAAAAGCGCTGCCTCGCCCCTGTCGAACGGCAGCGCAATGATGGGATTATTGAAGGAAAAATCTGTGGCCACACTCGGACTGACCGGCGATCAGCAGCAAGCCGTCGAAGAATTCAAGCGCGATATTGTCGAGCCGTCAATGACCAAGCTGGTCATCCTCGATTTCTGGGCCGAATGGTGTGGCCCGTGCAAGGCGTTGACGCCGGTGCTGGAAAAGGTTGCGGCTGATTATGCTGATAAGGGCGTGGTGCTGGCCAAGATCAATGTCGATGAAAACAAGTTTATCGCCGGCCAGTTTCAGGTGCAGTCCATCCCCACCGTCTATGCGATTTTTCAGGGCCAGCCGGTGGCCAACCTGACCAATGCGCGCAGCGAGAGCCAGCTTAAGGGTGCGCTTGATGAGCTGCTGTCCAAATTGCCGATAGAGGCAGGCGGTGATGGCGAAGCGCAGCAGGATATCGCGCCGCTGCTTGCCATGGGCGAGGAGGTTCTCGCCGGAGGCGATGCCAACCGCGCAGCGGGTATATTTGGCCAGATTGTCGAGATGCAGCCGCAAAATGATGAGGCTGTGGGCGGCCTGGCGCGGGCGTTGCTGGCGGATAATCGCGTGACAGAGGCCAAGGCTATTCTTGATGCTTTGCCGGAAGATCAACGCCAAGGCGATGCGGTTAAGCGGGCGCTATCGGCGCTCGCGCTCACCGAGGACGCCAATGCTGATCATGGCGACAGCGCCGCACTGGCGCAGCAGTTGGAGCGTGAGCCGGATAATCATGAGGTGCGGCTCGATTATGCCAATGTGCTTTGGGGCGCGCAGAATCGCGATGGCGCGGTCGAGCAGCTCTTGACCATTATCCGCGCCGATAAGGACTGGAATGAAGGCGCCGCGCGCCAGCGGCTGTTGCAGATTTTCGAGGCGGTCGGGTTGGAAGACTCTTGGGTTGCTGGCGCACGGCGCAAACTCTCTGCGGCGTTGTTTGGATGAATCAGATGACGGCCCAGCGTATCACCATCTTTCCTCTGCCTGGCGTTATCCTGTTTCCGGGCCTCCAATTGCCGCTGCATATGTTTGAGCCGCGCTATAAGGCGATGGTCAGCGATGCCATGGCGCGCGACCGCCAGATTGGTATGATCCAACCGCGCGAGCCAGAGCAGGAGGGCCAGCCACCCGCTTTATTTGATATGGGTTGCCTCGGTCGGATTGCCGATGTCGAGGCACTGGATGATGGTCGCTATAATGTGCTGCTCGATGGCATTGCGCGCTTTCGTCTGGTGCGCGAGCTGGATGTCACTACGCCTTTCCGTCAGGTCGAAGGTGAGCTGATCGAAGAGGTCGAAGAGGCGCTGGCGGCGGCGGAACGCGCCGCGCTGGAGCAAGAGGCAAAGCGCTTTGCCAATGCCCAGGGCTATAGCGTCGACTGGGACTCGGTAGCGCGGCTTGATGATGTCTCGATGGTCAATGGCGTCGCCCAGATCGCGCCGTTTGACAGCGCCGCGAAACAGGCACTGCTCGAAGCGGAAACGCTGTCGCAACGCACCGAATTGCTGATCCAGCTGATGCAGTTTTTCGGCCGACGCGACCGCGATGAGGACAGCGTTACGCTGCAATAGGCAATGTGTGTCAGCTGTACGGCGCTGTCAGCTAGTGAATTCAATGTCAAAGTCGCAAATGTGCCAAAACTGATGAACATGATGAAGACATGTAACTAATGAACTGGAGAGTTGCTCTGATTGTGTTAGCTCTCGCCGCTATACTATTCGCCCTCTTCTTGAATATTGGTGGCTTTATGTATGGAGACCCGGTGATCGAACCAGAGTAGGTAGCCATTGAAGATTTTGAAGCGCCTATATCGCTGCTTTACGGATTATCAGAATGCTGGCGCTTAGCTAAAGAAGCTCGCCTTTAGTCCATCAATCACAAATTGCGCAGCCAATGCCGCGAGGATTACGCCGAGCAGTCGGGTAATCACCGTTTCCAACCTTTGCCCCATGAGTTTGAGCAAAGGACCGGCAGCAATCAGCGCTATCAAGGTGAGCAGCAGCACCGTCAGCAGCGCGCCGCCGATAACGAGATGCTGTTCCAATGAGGAATATTCGTTGAACAGCAGCATGATGGTCGCGATGGAACCAGGCCCGGCGATCATCGGCATCGCCATAGGGAAGACCGAAACGTCTTCTACTTCGTCATCATCAGCCACTTGTTGTGCTCTGTCCTCGCGGCGCTGAGTACGTTTTTCAAACACCATTTCCAGCGCGATGATGAACAGCATGATCCCGCCGGCAATACGGAAGCTATCGAGCGTGATACCCAGCGCACCAAGAAGATTATCGCCGAAAATGGCAAAAATAGAGAGAATGGCGGCGGAAATGACGATAGCGCGTACGGCCATATCGCGCCGTGCCTTAGCCGAGGCACCGCCGGTCATGCTCGCATAGATGGGCGCGCATCCGGGCGGGTCGATTACGACAAAAAAAGTCGCAAAAGCAGAGATAAACAGTTCAACCATAAGCGCGCGCCTATAGACCTGCCGGATCAGCAAGGCCAGCGCGGCGGCAGGCGGCAACCAGCGTATTGCGCATCAGACAGGCAATGGTCATTGGCCCGACACCGCCCGGGACCGGCGTGATCGCGGCGACATCGGCGCGCAGCGCTTCCTCAGTGGCAACATCGCCGACCAGACGGCCTTTTTCCGCGCCATCGGCGGGCGGTAAGCGGTTAATGCCGACATCAATCACTACCGCGCCTGATTTCAGCCAGTCGCCGCGCACCATTTCAGCGCGGCCTACGGCGGCGACGACAATATCAGCGCGGCGCACGACGTCAGCGAGATTGCGGGTGCGGCTATGTGCTAGAGTGACGGTACAATTCTCGCGCAAAAGCAACTGTGCCATCGGCTTGCCGACAATATTGGAGCGACCGACCACCACCGCATCCATGCCGCTGAGATCGCCCAGCGCATGTTTGAGCAGCATCAGGCTGCCCAACGGGGTGCAGGGCACCATCGCCTCTTCGCCAACGGCGAGCCGCCCGGCATTGACGACATGAAAGCCGTCAACATCCTTGGCCGGATCAATCGCGGCGATCACCGCCTTGTCATCCATATGATCGGGCAGGGGCAGCTGCACCAAAATACCGTCGACCGTATCGTCATTGTTGAGCTGATCAATCAGCGCCAGCAGCTCATCCTGCGACACGCTGGTATCGAGGCGGTGCTCGAAGCTTTCCATGCCCGCGGCAATGGTCGCCTTGTGCTTGGAGCGGACATAGACTTGGCTTGCCGGGTCTTCGCCAACCAGCACAACAGCCAGCCCTGGTGCGCGCCCAGTGACGTCCTGGAACGCGGGAACCGCAGCGGCGACACGCTGACGCAGCTCGCCAGCAAAAGCTTTGCCATCAATAATCTGGCCATCAATGATTTGTGACGATTGTGTCGTCTGTGTTTGTGCTGTCATCGCCTGCCACCCTCAAGGACAGACCCGGATACTATCGCGGACGGTCTGAATTACCGGGCCTGTAACATCACATTGTCTGTGTGGCGACGGAAATCAGGACACGTTGCAAAATATTCAGCCCGATGATGAGCACCAGCGGCGAAAAGTCTATCGCGCCGGTATCAGGCATGATCTTGCGTATCGGGTTCAAGATCGGGTCAAGCAGCATATTCAGCGAGGAATAGATGGTCGAAACCGCCTGATTGCTCATTGATACGACATTGAACATGATCAGCAGGCCGATGATAAACTGAACGATGATAATCATCACCAGCACGTTCATCAAAATCTGTACTATTTCGATCAGAAGCAGCATTTGCGTGTTTACTCCATTGAAGCGTGTTCGAGCGCGGTACTCCATGCCCGCAAGCTTCAGGTGTCTTGCCCTATTAACACTCTGTAGGGATACATCTGTAAAGGTGCAATATTGTTCCGCAGTTTTTTCGACGGGCGACGTGGCCCACCCCGCTGCGACTAAGCACCTTCCCTTTCGACAAGCTCAGGGTTCGGGGCTAAGTCTCGCGACCCTCCCGTAAACGGGAGGGTGGTCTGTTCCCCTCCCGCTTGCGGGAGGGGCTAGGGGTGGGTCTGTGCTAGTCTTCTCTATCCCTCGCGGACCAGCGTGCCGACGCCCTGTTCGGTGAAGAATTCCAGCAACATGGCGTGTGGCACGCGCCCGTCGAGAATAACTGCGGCATCGACGCCATTCTCTACAGCGCGCGTGCAGGTTTCCAGCTTGGGGATCATGCCGCCGCTGATAATGCCCTTATCGGTCAGCTTTGCAATGGCCTCCAGATCAAGGTCCGTTAGCAGCTTGCCATCCGCATCCAAAACGCCCGGAACATCGGTGAGCAGAAACAGCCGCGCCGCATCCAGTGCCGCAGCAATCGCGCCGGCCATGGTGTCGGCATTGATATTATAGGTCTGTCCATCATCGCCAATACCGATGGGCGCGATCACCGGGATCATTCCGGCATCGCTGAGCGGCTCCAGCACATCCGGGTCAACTTGCTTGGGTTCGCCAACAAAGCCGAGATCAATAATCCGCTCGATATTGCTCTCCGGGTCACGTTTGGTGCGGCGCAATTTGCGGGCACGGACGAAATTGCCATCCTTGCCGCTAATCCCGATGGCGCGACCTCCGGCATCGCTGATCCAGCTCACCAGCTCTTTGTTGATCGCGCCCGATAACACCATCTCGGCAATTTCCGCCGTCGCCTTGTCTGTGACGCGCAGGCCATCGACAAAAGTGCTTTCCACCCCGACCCGCGCCAGCATCGCACCGATTTGCGGCCCACCGCCATGCACCACGACCGGGTTGATGCCAACGGCTTTCAAGAGCACCACATTCTCGGCAAAGGCTTTAGCCAGCGCTGCATCGCCCATGGCATGGCCGCCATATTTGACGACAAATGTCTCGCCAGCATAGCGCTGCAAATAGGGCAGCGCCTCGGTCAGCGTCTCGGCTTTGGCGAGCAGGGCGGTGTCATGTTGAAAATTATGGGTCATGTCGGTCAATCCATTTGCCGAAACGAACAATAAAGACAATCAATACCGGCACCACGATCATCGCCAATGCCACTTTGGCGATAGACTGGCCGATCAACAGATCCATAATCGGAAATTCGCCATAAAAGGAGCCGGTGATAAAGATTACGGTATCGACTAGCTGGGATAAAACGCCTGCTATCACACCGCGCAGGGCAATCCAGCGTCCGGTGGCAGCGGTCAGCCGGGAGAACAAATAGACATTGAGAAACTGGCCAACACCATAGGCGGCAATGCCTGCGAGCCAGATACGGGGTGTTGCCAGCATGATGGTGTTGAACGCGTCCAGTCTTACAGGGTCATTCTCCGCTGCCGGAAGTGCCAGCACAAACAGGGCCAACAGGATCGAGAAAACCAACGGTGCGAAACCAAAAGCCACCAGACGATTGGCTGCTGTCCGTCCATGTAATTCGGCTACCGCACTGGAAAGCATCACCAAGATGATAAAGGCAAAAATGCCTGCCTCTACTTCCAGTGGTCCAATCGCGACTTGCTTGTTGGCGAGAACGCCGGCGATGCAGACCATGCCACCATAAAACACCGAAAAGGCAAAGAGCGAACGCGGAATGCCTTTTTGTTGCGCCGTCGCTGCCTGGCTGTCGGTGTCTATAGCCGGTGTTTCTATTGTTGCATGATCGTTCATGACAGCGCGTTATCGGCTTTTTCGCACTTGGGGAAGAGCCAAGATTATGGCTTCACTGGGTAAAATCCGCCACAGTCCGCTTCCCCCTTGGGATATTTCCCGCTAACGCTAAGTACCGGGCGCATCTGCCAAGGGGATAATCGCGCATGACAGGACCGTTGCTCTCGCTGGCCGGGATGGCATTGATTTTGAGCATAGCGCTACTGCTGTCGAGTAATCGCCGCAATATCCGGCTGCGTGTTGTCGGTGCGGCTTTTGGGCTGCAGGCAGGGATCGCGCTTCTGGTGCTCTATGTGCCGGTTGGCAAGCGGATCATTCAGGGTATGGCCGATGGCGTATCGCAGCTTTTAAGCTATGCTGCTGCTGGGACCAATTTCATTTTCGGTCCATTGGCCTCGCCAGAAATTGGCGGCAACAGCTTTGCCATCGCGGCTCTGCCGGTGATCATCTTTTTCTCGTCTTTGGTGTCGATCCTCTATTACCTCAAGATCATGCAGCAGGTGATCAAATGGGTTGGCGGTGCGATTGAGAAAGTAACCGGCATTTCCAAGGTGGAATCGCTTTGTGCGGCGGCGAATATCTTTGTCGGCCAATCAGAATCGCCTTTGGTCATCCGCCCCTATCTCGCCGCCCTGACGCCTGCTCAGCTATTCACCGTGATGAGCGTGGGTATGGCCGGTGTTGCGGGCACCATTCTCGCCGCCTATGCCGCAATGGGCATCCGCATCGATTATCTGCTGGCTGCAGCCTTTATGTCGGCACCGGGCGGCATTGTGATGGCCAAGATTATCATGCCGGATAACCCAAAAGATCTGGAAGACGCCCCGCCACTGGCGCTCGATGTCGAATATGAGGAAGAAAAACCTGCCAACCTGATCATGGCCGCCAGCATGGGCGCACAAACCGGGGTCAAGCTGGCGGTGATGGTGGGCGCGATGGTGTTGGCCTTTGTGGCGCTGGTCGCGATGGCCAATGGCATATTGGGCGGTATTGGCGGCTGGTTCGGCTATCCTGATCTCAGCTTCCAGCAGATTGTCGGCTATGTTTTTGCACCAATCATGTATCTCATTGGCGTGCCTTGGGAGGAAGCTTTTATCGCAGGCGGCCTGTTCGGCACCAAGGTCGTGCTCAATGAGTTTGTCGCCTTTATCGATTTGGGCAATGCCAGCACTTTGTCACCGCCGACAGTAGCCATTATCACTTTTGCTTTATGCGGCTTCGCCAATTTTTCATCCATCGCGATCCAGATGGCTGTGACCGGAGGCCTTGCTCCCAATCAGCGCCCGATGATTGCCAAAATGGGCCTGAAAGCGCTTGCGGCGGGCTCGCTCGCGAACCTTATGAGCGCAGCGCTGGCAGGCCTGTTTCTGACTTTGGGTTGACGCTCTGGTTACCGCTCCAGATCGAGCGCACCGGTGATCATGCCCCATATCTGATGGCTGAGCTGCGCTGGTTCCGGGCGCGGTGCCATGCCCATGGCGTGGATAATCGCGCTGTGCATGCCGCCAACAATGGTGGCACCAGCAATGGCAGGGTCGATATGCCTGCCGATATCGCCTCGCTTGATACCCGATCCGATATTGCGCGCTGCCATCTCGATCATCTGTTCATTTCGTGATGCCTCTATGACCGCGATCTGGCTGGTATGCGCCATACGGCCGAGGATGATGGGTGCCATCGGATCAGTATAGAGAAACTCGACAGCAGCGCTCAGCCGGTCCCGCTCACGCACTGCCCAAGTTATATCGGGGTCAATATACTGGTTCACCACCGCGTTGTAGCGATCATAAAAAGCATCAATGATCGCGCCGAGCATACCTGATTTGGAACCGAAATAATGATAGGCGAGGCCGACCGAAACCCCGGCTTCGCTAGCGACCTGACTCATTTCCAGCTCGCCATCACCTTCGCGCAATATGCCTTCTGCCGCAGCTAATATCCGCGCCGCCTTGAGCACTTTGCGATCAGGTTTTTCCTTTGCCTTCGCGCTTTCGGTCATCATTGCATCCTTGGAATAATCATCAGGCCTAAGCACTAATCATTTTTTGAATTGAATTCAATTCAAAAAATGATTATCCCATCTTCCAGAATTAATTCGTGGAGAGATGCAATGAATGTCGAACGCAAAATCGCCCCTACACAAGTATCGGACGACCTGAGCCGCTATCTCAATGGCCGCAGCTTTGAGGAATGTTGGCAGCAGTTTCAGGATGAGGGCTATATCATCTTTGAAAATGCGCTGTCTCCGGAAGAACTGGAAGCACAACGCGCGGCGCTCGAGCCGTGGATCGGTGCCGATGTTCGCGGGCGCAATACTTTTGAGGGCGAGAAATCAAACCGCGTTTACGCGATGCTCGCCAAGGATCCGGTCTTTGCCGATCTTATCAGCCATCCCTTGCAACTGGCCTTTGGTGAGCGCGAATTGGGTGAGACCATGCTGCTTTATGCCTGTCTTGCGATCAATTTGCTGCCCGGCGAGACACCGCAGCCTTGGCATTTTGATGACAGCCATTGCGCCCTGCCGCGCCCGCGCCCGCCGTTGAGCATGTCCACCTTCTGGTCGATCAGCGACACGACTGAGGAGAATGGCGCGACCGAGATCATCCCTAGCAGCCACAAATGGGGCAATGAGCAACCCGAAGGCGCGAACACCGCGGATGATTTTGTCACCGGCACCTATGATGAGACCAAAGAAGAGCGCGGCAATAGCGCACAGGCAATCAAGGCCACCATGCCCGCCGGCTCACTGATGATTGCCAAAGGCACCTTATGGCATCGTGGCGGTGCCAATGTCAGCAATGCGCCGCGGCTCATCGTCACCCCGCAATTCTGCGCTGGCTGGTGCCGCCCGCTGGAGCAACAACTGCTGGCCGTGCCGAAAGAGATGGTGGCGAAATACCCTCAACGAGTGCGTGATCTGCTCGGCTATAATATCCACAAGCCGTTCATGGGCTATGTTGATGGCATGCATCCGGGGAAGGTGTTGGCAGAGTATCTTTAAGCTCTGTCGTTCATCCAATTTTTGCCCATTGAAATTCTGGTGAGCCAGTCCAGCTGAGCCGGTATATATCCCCCTGCACTACGGATTGTACCGCCTTAGGGCGCAGTGCCGCGATACAGGTACCACCTTTATGGCGCACCGATGGGTAGATGATGCCGTTATGGCCTGCACGATAGACCTGCTCTGCAAGCGTATTGCCCTCAGGATAGCCGATTTCTGTATCGCGGTTTAGGCTGGCATGGTCAGGCTGGAGGCGTAGATCGGCAAACAAGCCGGCGACACTGGCATGCATTTCGCCATAATCGACATGGGTATTATATTCGCCGATGTTGCTGAGCTCGCGAGTGAGATGATAGCCGACTTCACGGATGCTGGTTTCAACTTTTAGGGCCGCATACCAAGCACCGCGTATTGTCGGGTTATATCGGTTGGCAGCGCGCGGC
The DNA here is from genome assembly GCA_038748365.1 of Pseudomonadota bacterium. Lineage (GTDB taxonomy): Bacteria > Pseudomonadota > Alphaproteobacteria > Sphingomonadales > Sphingomonadaceae > Alterisphingorhabdus. The sequence goes on along the minus strand of JBCDIZ010000014.1, from coordinate 42,994 downwards.
CGCGTATAGACAAAGCTGGCATTGATGAAATGCGCATGCGGCACATCATGCACCAATTCGGATGATGCTATGCTCTGCCAGCCTCGTGTCTGTGCGATCAGTCGAGTGCTGGTAGCGCCTTCAATCTCGGCAAGATCAGCAAGGGCATTTTCGTCATCTGCAAGTGGTTCCAGCACCGCTTTGCGCAGCCGCGCACTGGCGACAAGCCGCGCAGTGCGCGCAAAAGCGTCGCGCACCAGTGGCACGTTGCCAATGCTTATCGGATCAGAGACCACCGCACAGCGCGTCGATATGCTGGCGTGTTTCGATCATATGGGGAATACCTCCCGCTGCCATAGCTTCGACCGGGCTGACACCGGCGAACAGATCACCCTTATTGGCCAGCAATGGCCAGCGATCGGCCAGATCACCAACGAACAACAGGTGCAGCCCTTTGAAAATACCGATCAAAGCGGAGGCACGTGTTAGCTGATCCTGACTAAGTGTCCCCTGCCAGCGCCCGGCCTTCATGCGGTCCCAAGTGCTGGGCGAGACGCCCAACAGCATTGCGGCCTGCTCATTGCCGATAGCCCATGCAGAGGCGATGCGGACAATCGCTTTGACAGCATTATCGGTGAACCGAACACGGTCTGCTTCTGCTGCAAAATTTTGCGGTACAGTAGATGCGGTTTTTGGCTGTCTGGCTTTTAACTCGATAACACTCATTTACGTCTCCTGACGACTATATATCCGTCATGTGATGCTTTGTCAAGATCAGTTACTATCCGCGCTAGTGCTAATCTGCCAGTAAACTGCGCAATTCATAAAGCTTATCCAGCGCCTCTCTTGGGCTGAGGGCGTCGACATCCAGAGCTTCCAGCGCCTCGCGTAGAACATCCTTTTCCGTTTCTGATCCTGCATCAGCCATAGCGGCGAATAGCGGTAGATCGCCTAGCCCTGCGGCCAGTCCGCCGGTGGCAGCACGGCCTTCTTCTAGTTTGTCGAGCACTGCTTTGGCGCGGGTGAGGACGTTTTTGGGCACACCCGCCAGCTTGGCGACCGAGAGGCCATAGCTGCGGTCTGCCGGGCCGCTGGCGACTTCGTGCAACAATACAAGATCACCTTGCCACTCGCGGGCGCGGACATGGTGCAGGGTGAGGGCGTCGAGGGTTTCGGCCAGGCGCGTCAGCTCATGATAGTGCGTCGCGAACAGGCAGCGGCAGCGATTGACCTCATGCACCGCCTCGACCACCGCCCAGGCCAGAGCCAGCCCATCATAAGTGGAGGTGCCGCGCCCGACTTCATCGAGGATAACAAAGCTGCGCTCGGTGGCGGCGTTGAGGATTGCCGCGGTCTCGACCATCTCGACCATGAAGGTCGATTGCCCGCGCGCCAGATTGTCCGAGGCGCCGACGCGGCTGAACAGCCTGTCGATAATACCGATAGTGGCGCTCGCGGCTGGGACGAATGCGCCGGATTGAGCAAGAATAACGATCAGTGCATTCTGCCGCAAAAAGGTGGATTTACCGCCCATATTGGGGCCGGACACCAGCCAGACGCGCTCGCTGTCATCCAGCACCACACCATTGGCAACAAAGGCCTTGCCCTGTTTTGCCAGTGCCGCCTCAACCACTGGGTGCCGCCCGGCGGTGATGGTGAGTTCATAGCCCTCAGTTATTTCCGGCCGCGCCCAACCATGTTCAGCGGCGGTGCGCGCATGGCTCAGTGTCACATCAATCCGCGCCAGCGCATCCGCCGTGGCGGCAATAGCGCTTGCGGACTGGCTCACCGAGCCGGTTAACTCCTCAAAATGGGCTTCTTCGGCCAGCAATGCCCGCCCACCTGCCTCGGTGATACGCAGTGCCTCATCATGCAGCGCCGGGGCATTGAAGCGGACGGCATTGGCCAGCGTCTGGCGATGGGTAAAGCCGGAGTCTGCCGCCATTAGCGGGTCTGCATGACGCGGCGGCACTTCGATAAAATAGCCGAGCACGCCATTATGCTTGATCTTGAGATTATCAATGCCGGTATCACCGCGATAGCGCGCCTCCAGCGCGGCAATCGCCTGCCGTGCATTGCGGCTGGTGTTACGCAGATCATCCAGCGCGGCGTCATAGCCGCTGGCGATATAGCCACCCTTGCTGCGCTCGGTGGGTGGGCTTTCGATCAGCGCGCGGTCGAGCAGATTGGTAAGCGCACCATGGCCGCTCATATCGGGCAGCAATGCGTGAATCAGCGGCGGCAGGTCAGGCGTTTCACCCAGCCTCTCGCGCAGCAATCGCGCCCCGTTCAGGCCATCGCGAATCTGACCGAGATCACGCGGACTGCCGCGCCCGGCGACAATGCGCCCCAGCGCGCGGCCGATATCGGGGATGGCCTTGAGCGCATCGATCAGCGTCTCGCGCAGCAGGGCATCATCATGCAGCCATGCGACAGCATCATGCCGCGCGGTAATGGATGAGATGGCGCAGAGGGGAGCAGCAAGATCGCGCGCAAGCTGCCGCGCTCCGGCACCGGTCACAGTGCGATCAATCGTGCCCAGCAGGCTGAGCGTGCGGCTACCCGAAACGCTGGTAGTGATTTCCAGGCTTTGCCGTGTGGCGGCATCCATGGCGAGAAAGGCTTGCGTCTCGCGCCGCTCGGGGGCGGTGAGGAATGCTTCACTGCCGCGTCCCACATGACCAAGATAGCCCAATATGCCGCCCAATGCCGCCAGTTCTGAGCGGCTGAAATTCGGATTAACATCGCCGAAGCGCGTTGTGAGTTCCCCGCGCGCCGCCTCACTGTCAAAATCTTCAGCCGGGCGTGTCTCCCAGCTATTGCGTGCCTGCGGACCATGTGGTGAGACCAGTATCTCGCCCGGATCAAGCCGCGCCAATGTCGCATCCAGCGCCGCCGATTCGACCGTTTCCACCCTGAAGACACCGCTGGAGATATCTGCACTGGCAATGGCGATGTCGCCGCGCACCTCGGCAATCGCGGCGAGGATATTGTCGGCGCGGGCATCGAGCAGCGTATCCTCGGTCAGCGTTCCTGCGGTGACAAAGCGGATAATATCGCGTGCCACCAGCGCCTTGGAACCGCGCGCCTTGGCCTCAGCGGGGGTTTCGGTCTGCTCGGCTATGGCGACCTTGTGTCCGGCCTTTATCAGCCTTGCCAGATAGGCCTCTGCCGCATGCACCGGCACGCCGCACATAGCTACCGGTTCGCCCTCATGCTCGCCGCGGCTGGTAAGCGCGATATCGAGCGTCGCGGCTGCCTTTTTGGCATCATCAAAGAACAGCTCGAAAAAATCGCCCATGCGATAAAAGAGCAGGCAGTCGCCGGCCTGTTCCTTCAGCGCCAGATATTGCGCCATCATCGGCGTTGGGCCAGACTTGCTGGTCTTTTTTGCCTTGGCTTTGGGGGATAGTGCAGTCGCCATAGCAACAAGCGATAGCGCCTTGCCTAAAGCGTTAAAAGAGCGGGTGCAGGCGATTATACCAGAGTTGTGGATTGTATCCCTGCGGGCCGCAGTGATGATAGCATATTTTCATCGGTCGAAATGGCGATCATTGCTTGCCCTGCTCGCCGGAAAAGCTGTAGGGGCGCTCAATAGATAGTATATTTTGTAACCAAGGAGTGATGCGGCCATGGCAGACCGGGACGGTGTAGATTTTCCAGATCGCGAACCGCTGCATTTTGAGCGTGAGGCGCTGCATTTCCACTCCTATGGCCGCCCCGGCAAGATCGAGATTGTCGCCTCGAAGCCAATGGCGACCCAGCGTGATTTAAGCCTCGCCTATTCACCGGGTGTTGCTGTCCCGGTGAAGGCCATCGCCAGCGATCCTTCGGCGGTCTATGATTATACAGCAAAGGGCAACCTGGTCGCGGTGATTTCCAATGGCACCGCGATTTTAGGCCTGGGCAATTTGGGTGCACTAGCCTCCAAGCCGGTAATGGAAGGCAAGGCGGTGCTGTTCAAACGCTTTGCCGATGTCGATTCGATCGATATCGAGGTGAAAACCGAGGATGTCGATCGCTTTATTGAGGCGGTAGAGCTTCTAGAGCCCAGCTTCGGTGGCATCAATCTGGAAGATATCGGCGCACCTGCCTGTTTCATTATCGAGCAGACATTGCGCGAGCGGATGAATATCCCGGTCTTTCACGATGATCAGCACGGCACGGCGATCATTACCGCTGCGGGCGTTATCAATGCCTGTCTTCTGACCAATCGCAAGATTGAGGATATCAAGGTGGTGGTCAATGGCGCGGGTGCAGCGGCGATTGCCTGTACCGAGCTGATCAAGGCTATGGGCGTCAAGCATGGCAATGTGCTGATGTGCGACCGCTCTGGCGTGATTTACAAGGGCCGTCCCGAGAAGATGGACCAGTGGAAATCGGCACATGCTGTTGAGACCGATTGCCGCACGCTGACTGAGGCGCTGAAAGGCGCTGACCTGTTCCTGGGCCTTTCCGCAGCGGGTGCACTCAAGCCGGAAATGGTGAAGGAAATGGCGGACAAGCCGATCATCTTTGCCATGGCCAATCCCGATCCAGAAATCTCCCCGCCGGATTGTAAAGACGCGCGACCCGATGCGATTATCGCCACGGGGCGCTCGGATTATCCCAATCAGGTCAATAATGTTCTCGGCTTTCCTTTCATCTTTCGCGGCGCATTGGATGTGCAGGCGACGCGTATCAATGACGAGATGAAGGTTGCCGCTGCTGCCGCCATTGCCGAGCTCGCGCGTCAGCAGGTGCCAGAGGAAGTCGCTGCCGCCTATGGTGGCGAGGCAAAGACCTTTGGTGAAGATTATATCATCCCCGCGCCTTTTGATCCGCGGTTGATGGAAGTGGTGTCCGCGGCTGTCGCCAAAGCGGCGATGGATAGCGGCGTCGCGCAAAAACAGATTGAGGATATGGACGCCTATCGTCAGGAGCTAAAGGCGCGGCTTAACCCGACTACTGCAGTGCTGACTCAGGTCTATGACAGCGCGCGGGATAATCCGAAGCGGGTCGTTTTCGCTGAAGCCGAGGAAGAAGTCGTTTTACGTGCAGCTATTCAATTCCGCGAAGGCGGTTATGGCACCCCGGTTCTGGTCGGGCGCGACAAGAAGGTGAAACAGGGCCTGCAGGATATGGGGGTTGAAAACCCCGATGATTTTGAAATCCATAACAGCGCCAATTCGCCGCTGGTGCCACAGATGGCGGATATGCTTTATGAGCGGCTGCAACGGCGCGGCTATCTGCGCCGTGATATTCAGCGCATGGTCAATCAGGACCGCAACATCTTCAGTGCCGCCTTGCTGCAACTAGGGGAAGCGGATGCAATGATCACGGGTGTCACGCGCACCTTTGCTCAGTCGATCCGTGAGGTGCGCCGCGTACTTGACCCGCGCGAAGAGCAGTTGCCTTTTGGCATTCATGTGATGGTAGGTCAGAGTCACACAACCTTCCTCGCCGATACTACCATCAATGAGCGTCCCAGTTCCGAGGCTTTGGCAACCATTGCTGAACAGACCGCGGCGGTGGCGCGCCGTCTCGGCCATACGCCGCGCGTTGCGTTTCTGAGCTATTCCACCTTTGGTAATCCGCCGGGCAAATGGCTGGAGAATATTCGTGGTGCCGTCACCATATTGGATCAGCGCCCGCCCCGGTTTGAATATGAAGGTGAAATGGCGCCTGATGTCGCGCTCAACCCTGCGCTGATGGCGAACTATCCTTTTTGTCGTCTATCCGGTCCGGCCAATGTGCTGATCATGCCGGGGCTACAATCGGCCAATCTGTCGGCGAAGCTGTTGCGCGAGCTAGGCGGTGATTCGGTGATCGGTCCGATGTTGCTGGGCCTGGAAAAACCGGTGCAGATTGCCACCATGTCGTCCACTGCGTCAGAGCTGGTGACTTTGGCGGTGCTGGCTTCTGCGGGTGTTGTTAGCTGACTTTGGCTTGTACCGGTGCATCAGCATGCAGCGCGGCTGCAATAGCGTCTAACAAATCCTGTGGTGAAAAGGGTTTGGTAATCAGCGCATTATGCGGACTGTCCGCAGGCATATCTCCGCCAGCATAGCCGGTCATCAGGATGATCGGCATGTCGCCATAATGGTCATGCACCCAGCGGGCCAGGCCGTGGCCATCCAGATTGGGCATCATGATGTCACTGAGAAGCAAATCAGGTTTGCGGCCTTGATTTTGCAGATGATCAACCGCAGCCTGCCCGTCGGTCAGGCTGATCACATCATAGCCCTCTTCCTCCAGCAATTCAGCGACATGCGCGCGAACAGCCTCATTATCTTCAACCAGCAGGATATGATGTGATTGCTGCTGTGAAACCGAGGGCGCATTGTCATTGATACTGTCGCTCTGACGTTCTGAGGTTTCCCCCTTGCCCTCATCCACGGGCAACCACAGAGAAATAGTAGTGCCACTGCCTATCTCGGTTTTCAGCGTCACAAAGCCACCCGATTGAGCAATAAAGCCATGCACCTGACTCAGTCCCAATCCGGTGCCTTTGCCCGAAGGCTTGGTGGTGAAGAACGGCTCAAAAATACGCTCGGCAATATCGGGTTCTATTCCAGAACCATTGTCCGAAACGCACAGCCGTAGCCAATGGCCAGCGCTGGCATTGGCTGAGACTGACTCAGCCTCTTCCTGAGACAGATGATATTCATTGGCATGCAGGGCAATCTCGCCAGCCTGCTGGTCATTTTCCGCCATCGCATCGCGGGCATTGACGATCAGATTGAGAATCGCGTTTTCCAGCTGACCCGGGTCGATACAAATGGTTGGCAGAGTTTCGGCGATTTGCAGTGTCAGCTTGATCCCGCCATGCAGCGCTTGCTGCGCCAAAGGCATCAGCCCATCAAGCAACTCGCCGGCATTGATCTGTACTGGGCTTAGCGATTGGCGGCGGGCAAAAGCGAGCAACCGTTGAGTCAGATTGGCGGCACGATTGGCGCCGCTGCGGGCATTGGTGATCGCCGCCAGAGCGCGTTCCGTCTGATCCTTGCCAAGCCGCCGTTCGGCAATATCCAGATTGCCCAGCACAATGGTCAGCAGATTGTTGAAATCATGGGCAATGCCGCCAGTGAGCTGCCCGACTGACTCCATCCGCTGCACATGCACCAGCTGCGCCTCTGCCTCGCGGGCGCGGGTGATATCGCGAGCGATGCCGAAAATCATGTCATCCTCACGCGCCAGATTCCAACTGGCATAGACGGTCTCGCCTTTCTGGTTGACCATCTCATGTTCGACCTGAATGTCTTTCTGGCCATTGACCATGGGTGGGGGATTGCGATCCTCACTGGGGGCAAGGAAATCAACAAAATTGGCGGTGTCATTCTCGGTTATGTGCCCGAACATCGCCTCCCAGGCGGGATTGCCCGCTATGATTTGACCATCGGGGCGGGAGATCAACATCATGTCGAGCGAATTGTCCCATAGCCGATCACGCTGGTCGGTCGCTATGCGTGCGGCTACAGCCTGTTGACTGAGCGAACGGCGCAACTCCAGTAAAGCTGCTGCTTGTCGCGCCAGCGCTGCCAGCTCCTGTTTGCCGTTAAAATCGGGATGCGGCTTGGTATCAGACAGGCAGATTGTGCCAACGGCATAGCCATCAGGCGTGATGATTGGTGCGCCTGCATAAAAGCGGATATGCGGTGGGCCAGTCACCAACGGGCTGTCGCGAAAGCGCGGGTCTTCATGCGCATCTAGCACCACCATGACATCTTTTTTGCGGATGGCATGATCGCAAAACGCAATGTCACGGGGTGTCTCCTGCACCTCGAGTCCTTGCGCCGCCTTGAACCATTGCCGATCACTGTCGATCAGCGAGATATAGGCGATAGGCACACCGACAATCAGCCGTGCCAGATCGATCAGATCATCGAACATTCGCTCGGGAGGGCTGCCCAATATATTATAGCTCTGCAAAGCGGCGAGCCGCTGAGGTTCATCATCTTTCAATCCGCCGGTGGACAGAAAACCGAGATCTGGGGAAAGAGCCATTGGACTATATTAGAGGATGCCAACCAGTATAGGCAAGCGGCATAGATACAGGCTTTAGCGATAGTACGGGTGAAGCTAATGCCGCTGGTAACGAAAATACCATACCTCATGACCCTTGCGCCGGGCCTTGGCTTCATAGCGGGTCTCTGGCCAGCCGCCGGGGCGCTTTATAAAGTCGCTGGCGCTATTGCAGAGCCATTGAAAATCATTGCGCTGACGCATCACCATCATCGCATGGCGCAAGTAGATGGGATGATCGGTGCCGAAACGGAATTCACCTCCTGATTGCAGCTTGGCCGCGATCAGGTCGAGGGGCCCATGATTCATCATCCGTCGCTTGGCATGCCGCGCCTTGGGCCAGGGATCGGGATGAAGAAGATAGACAAAACGCAAGCTGGCATCGGGCAGCTGCTCCAGTGCATCGAGCGCATTGCCCATATGCAAGCGTATATTGGTCAGCCGGTTGTTACGGATATGCTGTAACGCCCCGACCACGCCATTGACGAAAGGCTCGGCGCCGATAAAGCCATGATCGGGCAGCAGATCAGCGCGATAGGCCAGATGCTCGCCGGCGCCAAAGCCAATCTCGAAATGCAAAGGGCGATCATCACCGAATAGCATCTTGCCGGTTATCGACCCCTCTTCAGGAAGCGACAGCACCGGCAGCAGTTCATCGACAAGCTGCTGCTGTCCCGGACGCAGCTTATGCCCTTGGGTGCGACCATAGAGGCGCCTTATGGTTGAAGGATCACGTGGCTGATCGGCATCCGCATATGCTTTTTGGCGGTCATTTTCATTCTGCATGGCACCCGTTAGACGCAATAGGCTTCAAGGTTCAAGTAACAGCCAAGGCGTTGGTCTTTTTGACATTCTGACTTTGTTTCGCATTTACAGCGAAAGTTTAACGGGAATTTGATATTTTATCGCCATTTCAGTGCTATGGACAGCGCTGCTCTTTTTCAAATGCTGACGACCACGATACTTGTCATATTTGGCGGGGTGTTTGCTGGTGTTTATCTGTATCACCGGCAGTTGGAGTATATTGGCTGGCTTTCATTGGCCTATGCGGCGGCGCTGGCCGCATTTTTCTCCGACATCAATCGCAATTCTTTTCCGTCATCGGCCAGCGCTGATCTTGCAGCAAACACATTTTTCTGGCTGATCAGCATTGCAATATTGCTGGCATTTACAGCTAGGGCCAAAACGACGATGCCATGGGGGCAAGTGCTGATTCTGGTTGTGATTGGCTATTTCGGTCAATTCTGGTTCATCTATGGCTATGCCGATATCATCGCGCGCTCACTCGCATCTGATACCATCGGTGCCGCGCTTATTGCCATCATATTGCCGATATTATGGCGCAACCGCGTAACGCGCGTCGACCATACCATCTTCTGGATGTTAGCCATTATAAGTCTGGTTTGGTTTATTCGGCCGTTCATTGTGTATTTCGTGCTTGGCGAAACGCATAGTCATGAGAGTTATACCACATCATCCTACGCATTGGTGCTGCATATCACCTCTGCTGTTGCGGCACTGGCCGGCGCTGTCATAATGCTGATTACCGTTGGTTATGACATGATTGTCGAATATCAGCGTGCCAACACAACCGATAGCCTGACCGGCGCACTGAACCGGCGTGGCTATGATGAGCTGCTGGAAAATGAGGGTGCTGCGGATTACCCAGGAAATGTTGGCCGCGCTGTAATCATTTTTGACCTTGATCGTTTCAAACAGGTCAATGATGATTATGGCCATGCGGTTGGCGATGCTGTCCTGTCGCGTGTTGGCCAGACGGCGCGAAACCTTATTGAGCATCACGGTATTCTTGCCCGCATTGGCGGGGAAGAATTTGCTGTAATCTTGCACAAGACAAGTTCCGGCGTGAGAGATGAAATAGCCGAGCATCTGCGGCTCAGCCTATCGCTTGTGATACACCCTGAATTGCCGCACCCCTCGACCGTGACAGCCAGTCTCGGCACTGCACTTATCCAGCAAGGCGAGAGCCTAAAGCGCGCGATACGGCGCGCTGATATTGCACTCTATTCTGCCAAAGATGGCGGTCGCAATTGCGTAGTTCATGCCGATCCGGTCGAACCAGCGCGCAAGACCATTAGCGCCGTTGCCTAGGGCAGATATTGAAGGGTTACAGCAACGCTTTTAGCTGATCGACAAGGTCGGTTTTTTCCCAAGGGAAGAATTTGCCTTCGGGTGTGCGTCCAAAATGACCATAGGCTGCTGATAGGCGATAGATCGGAGCATTAAGGCTGAGGTGCTCACGAATGCCGCGTGGCGTCAGGCGGACCAGCTTGGGCAATGCTGCTTCCAGCTTAGCCTCATCGACACCATCTGCAGCAGTGCCATGCAGATCGACATAGACCGACAGCGGCTCGGCAATGCCAATGGCATAGGAAAGCTGAATGGTGCAGCGTTTTGCCAGACCTGCGGCAACGACGTTCTTTGCCAGATAGCGGGTGATATAAGCGGCCGAGCGGTCGACCTTGGTCGGGTCTTTGCCGCTAAATGCACCACCGCCATGGGGCGAGGCACCGCCATAGGTATCAACAATAATCTTGCGTCCGGTCAGGCCGGCATCTCCATCCGGGCCACCAATCTCAAAGCGGCCTGTCGGGTTGACATGGATTGCTGTGTTGTCGGTGATAAAACCCTCAGGCATTACCGCGCGTGCGACATTGAGCACATGGTTGCGCAGCTCGGAATATTTGGACTCATCGCCTTCGCCCTTATGGAAATAATAGTCGGGCGCATGCTGGGTGGAGATGACCAAAGCGGTACATTCCACTGGCTTGCTATCGACATATCGTAAGGTTACCTGGCTCTTGCTGTCCGGCTCGAGAAACGGTGCCGCGCCGGATTTGCGATCCGCCGCCAGTCGCTCAAGAATCTTGTGGCTATAATCGAGCGTCGCCGGCATCAAATCGGGGGTCTCATCGGTGGCATAGCCGAACATGATGCCCTGGTCGCCTGCGCCCTCATCCTTGTCTTCGCCGGCATCTACGCCCTGCGCAATTTCGGCTGATTGGCCATGGAGGTGGTTTTCAAAAGTGAAGCTTTTCCAATGAAAGCCATCCTGCTCATAGCCGATTTCTTTTACCGTCTGGCGCACCGCATCTTCAATTTCCTGCTGGACGCCATCTTCCCATTCGCCTTGGTTGTTCATGATGCCCTTGCCGCGAATCTCACCCGCCAGCACGACGCGTTGAGTAGTAGTCAGGGTCTCACAAGCTACACGCGCTTCCGGGTCTTTGGACAGGAACAGATCGACAATCGCGTCGGAAATCTGATCAGAAACCTTGTCGGGATGGCCTTCGGATACCGATTCTGAAGTGAAGAGATAGCTGTTGCGCATGAGATGATGTGCCTTTCAATGCCCGTAAATGTGGGCCGGAAAACATATAAAGAAATTGTTATATGCGCGCTTTAACTCTGCTTTCGGCGCAAGGCAACAGCGATCAGCAGCAGAATAAGCGACAACGTCATGGGCGCGATATAGCCTAGGCGGCTGAACAGTGTTGGCGCGCCCGGCGGTGGCAGATCGGCATCAATCCGGCCCTCCGTATGCCAGGCTATACTCTCCAGCACTGCGCCATGGCGATCAATCACGGTTGAGATGCCTGTTGGCGTTGCTCGGATGACCGGCAGATTTTCCTCAATCGCACGCAGTCGTGCCTGCTCCACCTGTTGCGGCGGGCCAAGCTGACCGAACCAGTCATCGGTGCTGGGGTTGAACATAAAATCGGGCCGGTCATTGCGATCAATTGTCTCGCCGGAGAAGATAATCTCATAGCAGACCTGTATCCCCACTTTACCGAGATCGCCCAAATCAAGACTGCGCGGTCCTGGGCCGGGTGTGAAGGGCACCGTGCCCTCGGTTAGTTTGTCGAGACCCAGTGGTCCCAATATCTCCTCAAAGGGTAGGTACTCGCCATAGGGTACGAGGTGGAACTTGTCATAGCGGTCAACCAATTCGCCATCGCCGTTAATCGCAAACACGCTGTTGCGGGTGGAGATCAGTCTTGGCCGATCATCAAATTCGAATTTGGCCCCGCCGGTAATCAGCATGTCCCTAGAGCGCAGTGGGCTGGTGTAGAGGCTGCGCCATGCACGCGCTTCATTGGGCGCTGCGAAATAGCTGGGATAGCCATCCTCCAGAGGGTCGTTGTTGATGACGCCCTCGCTCCAGAACAGAATGCGCGGTCGCGGATCATCAGGGGTCAAATCGCGCGACAGCCGCAATAAAGACTCCCGATTCTGCTGGATAACCACCGGATCGCGCCAATCCATATCTTGCCCCATATTGTTCTGCACAATGGTGAGCCGGGTGCCGGTGACATAATCTTCGGGCTCCTGAAAAGGCAGCTTGAGCGACAGCAACGCATAGGATGTGCCCCATAGCAGGAGAAGCGGCAGAGTGAGCAGCAGACCCGGTTTCCAATTCCGGCTTAGCAACAACCAAAACCCACCAGCGGTCAGGATGAGCAGCGCTGATAGTCCATAGCTGCCCACCCAGCGCGCGGGATAGGCAAAGTCCACCAGTGCGATACCCAGCGGGTTCCACGCAAAACCGGTGAACAGCGTGGCGCGCAGCATCTCCGATATGGCCCAGCTTCCAGCCAGAGCAGATATCAGAGCGAGTGGTTTGTCACCCGCCAGCCATTTTGCGCTGTAAATCGCGAGCAAGGGATAGCAGGCAAGAAACAGGCACAGCAAAGCCAGCGCAGGCCAGCCAAACCAGATCGGCATAGCATCCTGAAAATAGAAGGGTTGTGGAATCCACAACAGCATGATGAAGAAATGGCCAAACCCAAAGCCAAAGCTGATGCGCAACAGGCTTTTAGAGCCATGATGCGAATCGAGTATCTGTAACAGGCCGATAAAGGCTATCGGTGTGAGAGGCCAAAGAGAAAAAGGTGCAAAGCCAAGCGCGGCCAAGCCACCTAGAGCAAGCGCCAGTAAAGCGGGGAAACGGTCAATCAACCGGGTCAGGAAATCCATGCGCCGGATATGCCGTCAAAGTCCGGCGCTGGCAATTGCTTCTCTGCTATTTTGATCTTCACGCCGTCCGGCATTTCAGATGACATTCAGCTTGGGAGCAGATAGTGCACTCCCATGCTTTTCTCATCATTGCTATTGCCGCTCAGCATGCTGGCACAAACGGCTACCGCACAGCAAGATTCGTCGCTAAATGGCGTCGCGCCGCTTACTCTTGAGCAGAAAACCGATGTGCGCTGTGCTGCCGCCTTTGCCATCATCGCGGTACAACAGCAGCGTGGGGTCCCGTCGTCCGCATCCTATCCGTCAATGGAACCGCGCGGTCGCGAATTCTTTGTTGATGTCGGTGCAAGGCTGATTGAAGACACTGGGCGCAGTCGGGAGCAGGTGCAGGCGCTGTTCACTGCTGAGGCTGAAGCGTTTCAAAAGGCGGCGCGTGACGAGAATGATCCCAATAGTGCGGTTGATAGGATTATGACGCCGTGCCTGTTGCGGCTGGATGCCGAGGTGCCGCGTCCGCCGCCACCCAGTCTGCCACAATGCGCCGCGATTATGGCACTGGCTTATGATGAGGTTTTTGCTGAAGAAGGTCTTTCGCCACGTGCCCGGGATTTAAAAACACTGGCAACGGTATTGGATAATCGCGCCCGGACAAAGCTGCGCGCCGAGGGTAAATCCGGCACAGAGGCTGATGTGATTTTGGGAACGCTCAAGGCGCAGTTGGCCGATGAGGCATCCGCGCTCGAAGCGCAAGGCAAGAGCCCTAACTATGATTATGAATCCTGTTATAAACTCGCTGAACCATAAGGAAGCGCGATGAGCTTGCGTCCGTTTCACCTTGCTTTTCCGGTTCATGATCTTGCCGCTGCGCGACAGTTTTATGGTGATGTGCTCGGTTGCGCCGAAGGCCGGTCTTCGCACAGCTGGATTGATTTCAACCTTTTCGGCCATCAGATCGTGGCGCATTTCGACCCAAAGATACAGCCCGTTGCTGCCCCCACAAATGCGGTCGATGGTGATGCGGTTCCGATTTTCCACTTTGGCGTCATCCTGAAACGTGCGGATTGGGATGCGTTGGTGGAACGGTTGGACAGGTTGAAGATAGCTTATCTGATCAAACCCAGAGTCCGTTTTGCCAGAGAGGCGGGGGAACAGGGCACATTCTTTATTACTGACCCCAGCGGCAATGGGCTCGAGTTTAAATGCTTTGCCGACGACGCCCAGATTTTCGCTACGAATTAGAATGCTTCACAGAATATAGCGCAAAGCCACAAAGCCGCCGACGAACAATACTCCAACCACCGTTGTTGCCAGAGCGAAATTATTGTCGATCCACTCTTTCATCGGCGGGCCGAAGCGTTTGAGCAATAGCGCAACGATAAAGAAACGCGCGGAGCGGGCGATAATCGATGCGCCGATCAGAACATAGAGCGGCATGGAAGTCGCCCCGGCGGCTATCGTGATGACCTTGAATGGAAGCGGCGTGAAGCCCGCCAGTAGCACGATTATCCAGCCCTGCTCATTAAAGTCGGCTGAGAAATCGGAGAATTTTTCATTCAGACCATAAAAGCTGAGTATCGGCTGACCGACCGCTTCAAACAGGAAAAAGCCAATCGCATAGCCGAGTAGGGCGCCAACAACCGAAGCGATGGTACAGATAAGCGCGTAGTAGAGCGCCCGGTCTGGCCGCGCCAGACACATGGGTGCGAGCATGACATCGGGGGGAATGGGAAAGAAACTCGACTCTACAAAGCTGACCCCTGCCAGCCAGCGCGGTGCTTGTTCATGCGCAGCTTTGTCCAGCGTCCAGTTGTAGAGCCGTTTCAGCATCGGGTTAGGCTTTCGCTAGCTTTGCACGCTTAGGGAGATCAATGCCCACCCGGCGCGCCGCTGATTTCTTCTGACAGTTCCGCAGGGGTTTCGCGGCCATGATCGGTTCCAGCGGTGCGATTGCCTTTAGCCAAGGCAAAGACCACGCCGGACAGCGCCAACAGGCCGATCAGGTTCGGGAAAGTCATCGCCGCGTTGGAGATATCGCCCAGACGCCAGACCAGATCGAGATCCTGATAGGAGGCAATATAAATTACCAAGCACCACAAAACGCGCCAGATCATATGCAGCACTTTTTCTCCGCTTGCACTGGCGCCAGGGATCAGATCGTAAATATAGGTGATCGCACGCTCGCCATAATAGCTCCAAGTGAGCAGCGTGGTGAACACGAACAGGATCAGTGCCAGTGAAGCGATAAAGGTGCCGATGGGTATACTGCCAACGGTAAAAGGAAAGGCCTGAGCAAAGGCTCCAGAGGTCATTAAAAAGCCTTCCAGATCAGACTGCCAGGCATGATCGACCGCGATAGTTGCGCCTGTCGCATCGATATGGGTGAAGTCGCCTTTGACTGTCAGGATGACCAGCGCCGTCATAGTGCAGATTATGATGGTGTCGATAAAGGTTCCCATCATAGCAAAGCGGCCCTGCATAGCTGGGTCGTTGGTCTGCGCCACTGCATGGGCAATCGGCGTTGAGCCTTGGCCCGCCTCATTGGAGAACAGACCGCGTGCCACACCCCAGCGGATGGCCATAATCATCGCGGCCCCGGCAAAACCCCCGGTGGCGGCTTGCGGGTTAAACGCGCCGTCAATGATCCAGCCAAAGGCTTGCGGAATAGTACCGATATTCAGGATCAGTGCTGTCAGCGCCATCAGGATATAGAGAATGGCCATGCTGGGGATGATCTTTTCCGCGACTGAGCCAATCGACTTGATGCCCCCGATAATGACAATGAAAACCGCCACTGCGACAATCAGGCCACCTATCCATTCTTCAAGGCCCGTCAGTTCCTTGATCGAATCCGCAACCGAATTGGCCTGAATGCCGTTGCCGGTCACCAGCGCGGAAAACAGAGTGCCGAGACAGAAGAAAACGGCCAGCCAAGTCCATTTGGGGCCGAGGCCTATGGTGATGTAACTCATCGGCCCGCCGCGATAGGCGCCCTGCTCGGTTTTCTCGCGAAAACGGATGGAGAGTGAGCCCTCTGCAAAGGCCAATGCCATTCCAACAAAGGCCGTCACCCACATCCAGAAAATCGCACCCGGGCCACCCAGTGCAATCGCGGTCGCGACGCCGGCAAGATTGCCGGTGCCAACTTGCCCGGAAAGCGCGGTGGACAGCGCGGCGAAGGGTGAGATTTCCCCCGCACCGCCAGAGCTTTTGCGGAACAGGGCAGTAAAAGACGAAACCAATCCCCGGATCGGGAAGAATTTCAGGCCGATCATGAAGTAGAGTCCCCCGCCCAAAAGCATCAGCGCCATTGGCGGGAAAGGAATAACTTCAGCACCGTTCCAGGTGCCGACCCAGATAAAGTCCGATATGTTGGTGACCGGTTCAATCAGGCGTTCGGCAAAACTCACTTCCACATTGTTACTGGCACTCACTGTGAAGCTCTCCCCTTGAAGCTTTCTCAACGCAATGGCACTCCCCGCCACTTACGCAAAATTTGCAAAGGCCTACCAGCACCAGCGCGATTGGCAAGTCATTTGCCGTTTCGTGCGACATCCCGGCTTGTGTCATGCGTCGCTTCATGACAGGTATCCGAGAAACTATAAGGATGAGGATAAAATCATGAGTCAGAGTATCGCCATTCATGTCGACAAGGCCGATATCAACAAGGCAGCCATCAGCGAACAGCCCGCGCCGGAGGCTGGTGAAGGCCAGATTCTCTGCGCGATTGAGAGCTTTGCGATTACCGCCAATAACATCACCTATGCCGCCATGGGCGAGACGATGCATTATTGGCGCTTCTTCCCTTCGGGTGATGACAGCAAGGGCATTGTCCCGGTCTGGGGCCATGCCAAGGTGATTGCCTCGCACCATCCCGATATCGCAGAAGGTGAGCGGTTATATGGCTATTGGCCGATGGGAAGCCATGTTGTTCTGACACCGACAGATGTCTCCAAAGGCACTTTTCTGGATGCTGCTGAGCATCGTCAGGGGCTGGCTGAGGTCTATAATCGCTATCGCCGCCTTGCCGCCGATCCGTCGCATAATCCCGACTTTGAAGGCGGCCGCGCGGTGTTTGAGCCGTTGTTTATGACCAGCTTCCTGATCGAAGACCAGTTTCGCCGCAACGGCTTTTATGAAGCAGGCAGCGCAATCTTGACCAGCGCTTCCTCCAAAACTGCGCTAGCATTGGCGCATGTGCTGAAAGACACCAGCCCCAATATCCGCCGCATCGGTCTGACATCGCCCGGCAATGTCGCATTTGTGGAAGAAACGGGCCTCTATGACGAAGTGGTGGCTTATGATGCGATTGAATCGCTTGATGCCACCAGCCCGGTGGTGACAGTCGATTTTGCTGGCAATGGCGCCGTGCTCAACCGGCTGCATGCGCATTGGCAGGATAATCTGCGCTATTCCATGCTGGTCGGCGCCACCCATGTTGATGCCCGTGGCGGGGCAAAGGGCCTGGCCGGACCGGAGCCAGTTCTGTTTTTCGCACCTACAGCGGCGCAGGCCGCGATTGATGAACTGGGTCCAGGCGGTTTTGCCAGAACGTTGGGCGCAAGCTGGGTCAGTTTTGCCAAAATGGCGAGTGGTCTGGTGACCATCGAAACGCATCAGGGAGCAGAGGCGATGCGCGACGCTTATATCGCCATGGTCGGCGGCACGGTAAAGCCCGATATTGGAATTATCGCCCAGCCCTAAGCCGTTGGCGCTGGCGTATATATGCTTTAGGGTCAGGTATATGTTCTAGGCTCAGGTCGTGGTGATTCCTGCATAGGCTAAGAGGCCATGCCGGATATATGCGCTTCGCGCTGATGGAGAGTATATGGGGGATTCAGGGCAGACCCAACCTGTGGACTGGATACGCAGTGCACTTTTCGCTGATCTTTCTGATGCGGCGTTGGCAGCTTTAGCCGAGGTCGCAGAACGCCGCACTATCAAAGGCGGTGACTATCTGGTGCGGCAGGGCGATGCCGCCGATGCGCTGTATTTCGTCTCGACCGGCCACTTCCGCGTGATCATCACCGATGATGTGGGGCAGCAGAAAACGGTGGCGCGCGTAGAATCGGGTGAACCAGTAGGCGAGCTGGCTTTTTTCGCCGGTGGCACCCGCACCGCCTCGCTCCAGGCGAGCCGCGACAGCGAAGTCATGGCGCTGGATCGCGCCGGTTATGATCGGGTCGCCAAAAAATATCCTGAGGTTACGGCGGCGCTGCTTAAGGCGGTGTCGAAAAGACTGGCCGAAGTCACCGCGAAAACACCCTCTATGGTGACGCGCACCTCGCGGGTTATTGCCTGTCTCAATGCGGGCAGCAGCGCTATGCCCGATGGCCTGCTCGACCGTCTGGCCGAACAGATGCGCGCGGTGTTGGGCAATGAAGCAAAGGTCCATATTGTTCGTCAGGCGGATGTCCCCGGAGCAGGCGACACAGATTATCAGCAATGGCTCTATGCTCGGGAATCGACAGGCGAATGGCTGCTGATTGACGCCAATGGCGAAGCGTCATGGTCGATGCGCGCGACGCGCAACGCCGATGCCGTGTTGCTTATTGCCGACGCGGATAATGGCGACCCCGCAATCAATGATCATGAACGGGCCGCCTTTGCGGCGATTGATGCAGATAGCCGCACCCTTGCCATTGTGCGTCAAAACAGCGGCGCGCCTATCGCGCACAGTCTTAACTGGCTGAAGGAGCGCGATCCGCATCTGCACCATCATATTGCGCTCGATAGTGATGCCGATTTTGCCCGGCTGGCGCGCTTTATGACCGGCAACGCCGTCGGCCTAGTTTTGGCTGGTGGTGGCGCATTGGGCTGTGCGCATCTCGGCATTGTGCGCGGTCTGCGTCAAGGCGGCGTCCCGATTGACTATATTGGCGGCACCAGCGCGGGTGCGGCGATGGGCGGGGCGATTGCGCAGGGGCTGAGCGTCGATGAAACGCTCGACCAGATGGAGGCGATGTTTATCAAGGCCAAAGCGATGAAGCGCTTCACTGTGCCGGTGCATTCGCTACTCGATCCGGCGGTTTTCGATCATGAACTTTCCACCCGTTATTCGCGCAAGGATATCGCAGATCAGCCGCTTGGCTTTTTTGCCATCTCGACCAACTTGTCGACCAATGACCTGTTTATCCATCGCCATGGTCCGCTCTGGGAGGCGGTACGCGCCAGTGGTTCGCTGCCGACAATATTGCCGCCCTTTATCGACAGTGATGGCAATATCCTCATCGATGGCGGGGTGCTCGACAATATTCCGGTCACGGTGATGCGAAAGATCAAGCCAGGGCCGAATATTGTCGTCGGCCTGGGTGATACCAGCACCGCCTGGCGTATCGACGCCGAGTATAACGCTTTGCGCTCGCGTGTAAGGCTGGCGCGCGATGTTCTCTTGCGCCGCCCGGCGCCCGATGATTTTCCGTCTATCGTGGATATTATGTCGCGTTCGATGGTGGTTGCCAGCCGGATCGCCTCGCGTTCGATGCTGAGTGACGATGATATTTTGCTGCAGCCGCCGATTATTGAGGGCATGCAGATACTCGACTGGCATCTCGGCCGCGAACAGGCGGAAAAGGCGGCGGATTATGTCGCGGAGCAACTGGCCGAGAATAGTGAATTGGCACAGCTGGTGAGATAAATTATCCAAATAGGATAAAATATATTGACATCGTGACGCTATCAGGTTAGAAAAGGGCATCATCAGAAAATTGTGATTCGCCAGTGCTGTTAGATTCGACTTGAAAACAGAGTCTGACGGTTCGTCGGCCCCGCCCTTCGACTGCCTGCAAGGCAGGCGCTCAGGATAAACTCGGCTTTGCCGAGCCGGGGCTTGGGCTTTTAATTCGCGCGGAGACGCGAAGGCGCGGAGAAGGTCGCGTTTTATGCTCTCTGTCCGCGCCTTCGCGTCTCCGCGTGAAAGCATTAAGAAACTTAGCCTTGGCTCCGCCTGCGCGGGGCCGACGAAATTGATAGCCCCATTTTATAACAGCCAATTTACGAGGTGAACCATGCCGGTCCAACAAAGCGAAGGGCATGGCAACAGCATGAAGCTATGCGATAATAACGCTCCCACTTCACCGAAAAGATCTATAGCCTCGCTGACCCTGACACTACGGACAGAGGGCAATAAGCACAAATTTTTGCGGCAGTTGCGTGCCTATGGGAAGTTGGGAGAAACAGCACTGGCGTGCGGGGTCAGCAACGGCACACATGGTGATTGGCGCAGAAATGATCCGGATTTTGCCGAAGCCTGTAGGGTGCAGATTTCGCGCTATCGGCGCGATGATCGGCCAAAGGGAAGGGTTGAAGGGGATAGTAAATCCGACTTTATCGCCTATGTGGCACATTTTCATAACATCCCGCAGGCATTGCGTTTTGTCGGCTGGGATATGCTGCATCTGCACCGGCTGTTGCGCGATGATCCGGCTTTTGCCGCTGAATGGCAAGTGGCACTGGCAAGCATCTGCACCGAGATTGAACTGATCGTGCTGCATATGGCGCGCTTTGGGAAGTCCCCTGAAGGCTGGGGCGATACAGATGAAAAACGACAATTTGATGTGACGCAGATACTCAAGACCCTGCAATATTGGCGGAGCAAGACAGAGGCCGGTGATGTCGGTTCAGTTGCCGATAGCGATCCTTTGGTGGAGTTGCGGCAGAAGCTAGAGAGTATAAGGGGCGAGTCATAAAGCTCCCCTCTTCTTCAGAGGAGGGGCTTAGATTGAACTTGGCTTTGCCGATGCAAGGCAGAATTGCTGAACAGCGCAGGGGAGCAAACAACAGAGTCTCTACCTTTATGACCAACTTCTCGCTTGCCGAGGTGCTGGCCAATGCTGCCGAGCGCGATGTGCTGCTGGAATCTATGGATAGTGCAGAAGCGCAGGCTTTGATTGAAGACTGGCAATTCTGGGCCCGCCCCGCACAGCTAGCACCACCGGGTGACTGGCGCATCTGGTTGATGATGGCCGGGCGCGGTTTTGGCAAGACGCGCGCCGGGGCCGAATGGGTGCACCATATAGCCCGCAACAATGGTGAAGCGCGTATTGCATTAGTCGGCGCCAGCTTGGCTGAGGTGCGCGCGGTAATGATTGAGGGCGAGAGTGGTTTGCTGGCGACTGCGCGGCGTCGCGAAAAGCTGATCTGGGAGCCATCGCTGCGGCGTTTGCGTTGGCCTTCGGGTTCTATGGCGATGGTTTATTCCGCAGCCGAGCCGGAGAGTCTGAGAGGTCCGCAGCATAGCCATGGCTGGTGCGATGAAATTGCAAAATGGGACGCGCAGACTGGTAGCAGTTTCGGGCGCCGTGGAGACAGTCCGGCTCTAGCATTATGGAGCAATTTGATGTTGGGCTTGCGCCTCGGTCATGATCAGCAGGTGCTGGCAACAACCACACCGCGCTCGGTGCCGTTGCTCAAAATGCTGCTGGATCGCGATGATGTCGCGCTTAGCCATGGCCGCACCGTGGATAATCGCGCCAATCTGGCGCCCGGCTATATCGCCGCAATGCAGGCCAGCTATGGCGCATCGCTGCTGGGGCGGCAGGAGCTGGATGGCGAGCTGATCGAGGATCGCCAGGGCGCGCTGTGGACGCCGTCACTGATCGAGCGATGCCGCGGCAATAAGCCGCCTTTGCGTGATTTGGTGCGTATCGTCATTGGCGTTGACCCGCCAGCCAGCGTCCATGGCGATGCCTGCGGGATTATCGTCGTGGGACGCGATGCCGAGGATAATGGCTGGGTGCTGGCTGATAACACTGTCGAGCATGCCAGTCCCGAACAATGGGCGCAGGCGGTGGCACAAAGCTATGCCGCATGGGGCGCAGATCGCGTCGTGGCGGAGAGCAATCAGGGCGGGGCGATGGTCGGCAGTGTGCTACGCGCGGCATCGCTCAACCTACCGGTAAAACTGGTGCATGCAAGGCGCGGCAAGGCGGCACGGGCCGAGCCGGTGGCGGCGCTGTATGAAGCCGGGCGGGTGCGCCATGCCGGGCTGTTTCCCGAGCTGGAGGACCAGATGTGCGACCTGATGATCGGCGGAGGCTATGTCGGCCCCGGCCGCTCGCCAGACCGCGCCGATGCGCTGGTCTGGGCGCTGACGGAATTGATGCTGGGGGCGCAGAATATCCCCAGAGTGAGGTGGTTGTAGTCATCTGTCCCCCTCCCGCTTGCGGGAGGGGCTAGGGGAGGGAAAGCCAAATAATCTGGCCTTTGCGCGAACCTCGGCCCTCCCCGCTGCGACTAACTTCGCTAGCGCTCAGGAAGTCTCACTGCCCCTCCCGCAAGCGGAAGGGGAGAAACCAAACATGGAGAACCCTTATGTCCTTCTGGCGAAACGGCTGGCTGGCCCTGAAACATTGGGCTGGACCGCCGCGCCCCGCGCAGACAGTGACCGGCCCCGAGACCTGGCCCTGCGGCCTGATCTATGGTGCCTCAGCACCGTCCGGATTGCCCGGCGATTATCTCAGCCAGGTACGCGCCGCTTATCAGAACAATGCTGTGGCGCAGCGATCGGTGCGTATTGTTGCCGAAGGCGCAGGCAGTGCGCCGTTGCTGGCTGACACGGCGATAATGAAACTGCTGCAAAGTGGTGCAGGTGATGCACATGATAGCAGCGATCTGCTCGCCACTCTGGCGGCGCAAATCCTGCTGCATGGCAATGGCTATGTGCAGATTGCGCGCAATGCAGACGGTGAGCCCGAGCGGCTCTACCCATTGCGCCCCGACCGAGTGACGATAGAGAGCGACGCACAGGGCTGGCCTGTCGCCTATCTCTATCGCGTCGGCGAAGCGGTGACGCGCTTTGCCGCCTGTGATGACGATGGCGCGCCGCAGATTGTGCATCTCAAGACTTGGCACCCGGATGATGACCATTATGGCCTGGGCTGTCTCGGTGCGGCGGCGGAGCCGGTGGCGATCCACAATGCCGCCAGCCGCTGGAACCGGGCGTTGCTCGATAATGCGGCGCGGCCATCAGGCGCTCTGGTCTATGATCCGGGCGAGGCGGGGGCAGTGCTCAGTGCCGATCAGTTTGACCGGCTCAAATCCGAGCTGGAAAGCAATTATGGCGGCGCGGGTAATGCCGGGCGGCCTTTGCTGCTCGAAGGGGGCCTCAAATGGCAGGGCATGAGCCTCAGCCCTACCGATATGGATTTTGTCGCCCTCAAAGCAGCAGCGGCGCGCGAAATAGCGCTCGCCTTTGGCGTGCCGCCGATGCTGCTTGGGCTGCCGGGCGATAACACCTATGCCAATTATCGCGAGGCCAATCGTGCGCTGTGGCGGCTGACGATCTTGCCGCTGCTTGGCACAATGTTGGGCGGTTTGAGCGGCGCGTTGCGCCATTGGTGGCCCGATGCCGGGCTGGCCGTCGATATCGACCAGATACCTGCCTTTTCGGAGGATCGTGAGAAGCTGTGGAACCGGGTGGGTGCGGCAGATTTTCTCAGCGATGAGGAGAAACGCGCGATGCTCGGGCTGGAACTACGAAAGGATGCGATATGAGCCGGGAAGAATTGCTGGCGCGGCTGATCGCGCAGGCGGATAGCGAAAATGCTGATCTGGTGACGCTGCGCGCTATCGTTGAGGAGTCGAGCGAACTCGGCGCGGCGCGAGCGCTCGAACATCTGGGCCTCGCCGATGATACAGCGCGGCGCGATATGGCCGAGCTGCGCGAGCTGCTTGGCGCCTGGCATGAAGCGAAAAGCAGCATGTGGCATGCCTTTATCTCATGGACGGTGCGCGGACTTTTGGCGCTGCTGTTGATCGGCATCGCGGTGCGGCTTGGTCTGTGGGGCTGGGAGATATGAGCGCGCAAGCGGATAGCCCCCACCCCGCTGCGACTAAGCGCCTGACGGCGCTAAGTCTCACTGCCCCTCCCCTAAAGGAGAGAGGGCTTATGCGCTTTGCCGGTTATGCTGCGCTGTTTGATCGGGTGGATCGTGGCGGCGATGTGATCCGGCGCGGGGCATTTCGCCGCTCTCTGGGCGATCATCGCTCGCGGCCATTGCTGTGGCAGCATCGTGCGGCAGAAAGCATCGGCACGGTGCACTATATCGCCGAGGACCGGCGTGGCCTTAGGATTATTGCTCAGATTGATGCAACCAGCACCTCAGGTGCCAAGGCACGGACCATGCTACAAGCTGGCGCGGTGACCGGCCTCTCTTTCGGCTATCGCGTGCGCCATTATCAGATCGGCCCGCCACGGCTGTTGCTCGATTGTGATCTGGTCGAGATCAGCCTGGTGACCTTCCCGATGCAGCCCGATGCCAAAGTGCATCTGCTCGCGGCATGAACGGCTAAACGAAAATACTTCCCCAACTGAAAGGCAAATACATGGAACAGACAGTGGCAAATGCCGCGCCTGAAGGCGTGGCTCTTGATGATGTGGGCGCGGGTGGCGATCCGCTGGAAAGCTCATTCGCGGCGATGCTCAAAACCGATGAGCATGGTGAGCGGATCGAGGCGCTGGAAGGCGCGGTCGATGGCGTGAAAGCCGATGTTGATGCGCTCAAAGGCGAGACGGCCACGCTCAGAACTGGCATGGCGCGGATCGCTTCTGCGGCAGCGCGTCCGGTGCTCGCAACTCCTGCCGCACCATCGGGCGCAGAGGTGAAGGGTGGCGCGACCAGCCCGGCGCTACGCGCCTTTGTCGATGGCTATCTGCGCCAGGGCCGCGAGACCGAGATCAAGAGCTTCAACGCAGGCAGCGGCCCGGAAGGCGGCTTTGCTGTCCCCGACGAACTCGATGCGGTGATCGCCAAAACCCTCAAAGACATTTCCCCCATTCGCCGCATCGCCAATGTGGTGCAGACGGGTAGCGCGGGCTATCGCAAGCTGATTACGCATGGCGGCACGCCTTCGGGCTGGGTCAGCGAGACTGCCGCGCGCGATGAGACCGATACCCCGACTTTTGCCGAAATCGCCCCACCCTCTGGCGAGCTTTATGCCAATCCGGCGGCGAGCCAGACCATGCTCGATGACGCAGCATTTAATGTCGAGCAATGGCTGGCGGGTGAGATTGCCGAGGAATTCGCCAGGGCCGAAGGCGAAGCCTTTATCAACGGCTCCGGCACCAACCAGCCAAGCGGATTCCTCACAGCGCCGGTCAGCGATGCTGGTGACGCAACCCGCGCCTTTGGTACTTTGCAGACGGTCTATTCGGGTGCGGATGCAGGCTTTGCTGCCAGCGATCCGGAAGACCGCCTGATCGATCTGGTCCACAGCCTCAAGCCGGCCTATCGTCAAGGTGCCAGCTTTGTAATGAATTCGACCACCCTGGCGCTGATCCGCAAGTTCAAGACCGAGGATGGCGCGTTTCTGTGGCAGCCGGGTCTGGCCGAAGGTCGCCCCGATACGCTGCTCGGCTATCCGGTGGTCGAGGCCGAGGATATGCCCGATATTGCCAGCGGTAGCTTGTCGATTGCTTTCGGCAATTTCCGCGCCGGCTATCTCATTGCCGAGCGCAAAGCGACGACGATCCTGCGCGATCCGTTCACCAATAAGCCGTTTGTGCATTTCTATGCGACCAAGCGTGTCGGTGGCCAGGTGCTCAACAGCGAGGCGATCAAGCTGATGCGCTTTGGCGCGGTTAGCTAACGCTGAATCCTCCTCGCTTGCGGGGAGGGGGACCATCCTTCGGATGGTGGAGGGGCACAGGCCGCATGATGCGATGTCTGAAAGAGTACTCACCCGTGCCGCCTGATCGTGAGCCATTACAAGCAATATATCAGGCCGAGGGTGCCCCTCCACCAGCTTCGCTGGTTCCCCTCCCCGTAAACGGGGAGGATTTTCCTGATCGGCAACGCATGGCGCGAACCTCTGGTTCCGCCAGCGCTCTGCCGCGTCCGCACCGCCGGTCCCTCCCCTCCCGGCGGTGCGGGCGACCTTTACAACTCTCGCTATCGGCAAGGAGGCAGTGTGATGACCCTCTCGATTATTGACCAGCCAGCGATGATAGATGCGGCGGCGCTGGACGAACTCAAGGCCCTGCTGGCGATAGAGAATAGCGAGGATGATGCGCTGCTGCTTTCGCATCTGCGCTCTGCCCATGCGCTGTGTGAGGCGTTTACCGGGCGTGCCTTGCTGCATAGCCGCAGGCGCTACCGATTGGCGCTCAGGACAGGGATGCAACGCCTGCCCGATCACCCGGTTATCGCCATAGAAGAGATACGCGCCATAAATGCTGACGGCACAGGAATGGCCCTACCGATTACCGCCTATCAGATGGATATCGATGCCGAGGGTTTTGGCAGTGTGGCGCTGATGGCACCGCTGCCAGCACAGTCTGTCGAGGTGCGCTATATTGCCGGGATTGCCGCACAATGGGAGCAACTGCCTGAGCTGTTGCGCCAGGGCATTGTCCGGCTCGCCGCGCATCAGCATTTGCAAGGCGCAGCGGATAGCGAAGTCATGCCGCCAATTGCCGTTGCGGCGCTCTGGCGTCCATGGCGAAGGCTGAGGCTGGCATGAAGCGGTTTGGCACAAAGCTGGTTGCGCGCGCCGAAACCATGGTCGAAGCGCGGGCCAAGCAGCATCAGCAACAGATCGCCGATGCTGTGCTGGCAGATTATCCCGAGGCTAGGGTGCAGGCCGATGGACCAGGCGGGCGACTGTATATCGCCGCGCCAGCACTGGTGCGCCGCTGGCTTAGCGATCCCTATTTCTCTCTGCTGAAAAGGATCCGGCGATGATAGCATCGGATTTACAGGGGCTAGAAGCTCCCGATCTCGCCCTGCGCCAGCATGTCGAGGATTGGCTAAGCCAGTCGCCGATTTTGGCGCGGCATATGGCGCACATAAGCGACCAATCCCGCCGGCCCAAAGCGCATCCAACATTGCAGGTGACGACGACGCAGATAGCGGACTGGAGCGGCAAAGCCTTTGCCGGGCGCGAGGTTGAGCTGGTGTTGACTCTCACGATGCGCGGCGAGGATGAAGCGCGTTTCTCGGCGCTGGTCGCTGTAATGGAAGAGCAAATGGCCAATGTGCCGGACGCATTTTCGGCAGGCCACATCGTGACGTTGCTTCCGCAGACCCGCCGCTCTGCGCTGACACAAGACAGCGTCTGGCGCGCCCGCAGCAATTGGCGGGCGCGGGTGATTCTTACCTAATTCCTCCCCGGAACGGGGAGGGGGACCAGCTGTAGCCTTGTCGAAAGCTGGTGGAGGGGCACCCTCGGCATGATGCTTTGTCTGTATGAAAACGCAATGCCAAGCATATTCGCGTTTTATTTGACTTCCTATCATGCCGCTTGTGCCCCTCCACCATCCTTCGGATGGTTCCCCTCCCCCAAGGGGGAGGATTTATGTTTATCCAGAAAGGACTCACACTATGACTGCAGAAAAAGGCAGCGCCTTCCTGTTGAAAATCTCTGATGGCGGCGACCCGCCTGCGTTCAACACCGTGGCTGGAATGCGCACAACGCAGATGAGCATCAATGGCGAAGCGGTGGTGGTGACCAATAAGGATTCAGGTGGCTGGCGCGAATTATTGTCAGGTGCTGGTATACGCTCGGTCTCGGTGTCTGGCGCCGGGATTTTCCTTGGTACAGATGCAGAGACGCGGATGCGCGATCATGCCCTAGCGGGGATCGTTGATGACTATGAGCTCAGCTTTGAGGGCGGCGAGCGGATGCGCGGACGGTTTCTGGTTTCGCGGCTTGACTATGCCGGGGATTTCAATGGCGAGCGCAGCTACACGCTGGCGCTGGAAAGCTCCGGCGCGGTGACCAGCCTGTGAGCGCGGTGACTGCCAATGCAGAACGCGGCGAGGCCGCGCTGGAGATTGACGGGCAGCGCTATATCATCCGCCCCAGTTTTGCCGCCCTGGTCGCTGCCGAGGCCGATCTCGGTTCGCTGTTCGCACTGGTGGAACGCGCGGCAGCAGGGAATATGGGGCTGGAGGATATGGCGGGGCTGTTCTGGCACTGTATTGCTGACCGGCCCGAAAGCGTGTCTCGTGAAGATGTCGGCCAAGCGGTGCTGAGCATGGGGTTGGCCAATGCCACGCCGATCTTGCGTACGATCCTGCATCAGATTTTGCAGGGTAGATAAGTGGCTGATTTCGCGCCTGCGGCTTCGCGGCTCGCCGGGATCATGGCGCTGCGCTTTGGCTGGACGCCCGGCCAGTTCTGGAGCGCAACGCCGGCGGAGCTAAACAGCCTATTTGCTGCGCTGAAAGAAGCGGAGGAAGGCGAGGCAGAGACCGAACCGCCTTCCGCCACAGACATTGCGCGATTATTGAAGGATTTCCCCGATGGATGAGGTAATCGAAGAACTGGTCGTCTCGGTGCGTGGCGATACCCAGAGTTTTGCTCGCGACGTGGAAACGATGCGTGCCTCGCTCGACAACACATTGGGCAGTGGCTTTGATCGCGCCGGGCGGACGCTGGAGGCCGGGCTGATGCGCGCGGTGCGCAATGGCTCGCTCGGCTTTGAGGACTTGCGCCGTACTGCTCTGTCGGCGCTCAACGATATTGCTTCTGCCGCTTTGTCGAGCGGGCTGAACAGTATTGGGCTGGGCGGACTGACTGGCGGCACGGGTGGCGGGCTGGTCGGTATTGCGACGACACTTCTCGGCTCACTGCTTGGCGTGCCGGGCCGTGCTACTGGCGGTCCAGTGGCGCCCGGACAGGCCTATCGTGTCGGTGAACAAGGGCCGGAACTGTTTATCCCCACCAGCAGCGGCCGCATCGACAATGGCCGCGCGATCATGAACCAGCCACGCGATATGCGGGTGGCAATTACCGTCAATGCGCGAGAGGGGCAGAGCGCGCCAGCGGCGCTGCAACGCTCCTCACGCCAGGTGGCCCGCGCATTGGGCCATGCGGTGCGGCGGGCGGAGCGGTGAGTTTTTATCCTCCCCAAACTTGTCTTGGGGAGGTGGCAGCGCGCAGCGCTGACGGAGGGGCCGCAGCCCGCAGGGCGAGGAAGCTATGGTGGTCACTAGCGCAAAGCTCGCCTTCGGCTTCGCCCCTCCACCGTCTTCGACGGTCCCCCTCCCCGAGACAAGCTCGGGGAGGAAATGATTGAAAAGGACCCTATCATGGACTTCTGGCTCGCTGAAAAACGCAATGGCCAGCAGGGCGATGTGATTCAGCGTTTTGATCCGCGCTTCTGGACCGTCAATTTCCCACGGCCGATGATGGCCTCTGTGGTGACCAATGCTGCCGATGCGCTTGCGGTCAATACGGTGTTCTATGACCGTAATCAGCTTGCCGGGCTGATCTGGGACAGCGAAGACCGGCTCGATCATGCGCTGCTGGCCTATGCGACCGACCGCGATTATCGCCATACAAGCCTCAGCTTTCGCTGGCGTTCCAGCGGCATCAAGGCGCTTGATGCGGTGCATGGGCCGACGCTGACGATTGAGGGCCGCGATGCCGCGGGCAATGCGCGTAGCTGGTATGTGCGGCTGTGGAACTATGCTGAAGGCAGCCCGACCGATGCGCTGATTACACTCAAATTCTCCGATTTACAGGGCGGTTTCCTGCTCCCCGATGAGGCCGACCCGGTTTATGCCGGGGATATTGACCGCATGTTTATCTCGCTGGTGCCGCCCGATTATGACCTGGGCGCAGCATCGATGCCAGCGGTGCGCGAGGGCCGGGTCGATATCAGCGAGATACGCTGTTCCGGCGATCGCGCGATGCTCGATATTGGCGACATCATGGTGCCACAACACGGCTTGTCCATGGCCACCGCCTATGATGACAGCCTGAACCAGACGCCCGAGCGCTTGCTGCGTTCGGTGCGGCAATTGGGCTATGTCGGGCCGATCAACCATTATGTCGGCATGAGCCATTATTTCCAGCTGGTCGCCGAGAGCGAGCTGGTGGATGACGCGGATGGCCAGCCAGCGATAAACACGCCCTGCCAAGCCTGGCATCAGGACTTTGCTGAGCTTGCTGCTGCGGCGGGGCATGATGTGATCTTCTCGCTCTCCTATGAGTTGTTCAACCGGCACTGTCCCGAAGGTTGGAAGCAGCGTGATTTCGAGGGCAATCCGGGCCTCACCGGATGGGATCCACCCTCGGCCCTGCTCAGCCCGGCCAATAATGTGGCGATGGGTTATTTGCAGAATGTCGCACGTAGCTTTGTCGCGATTCAGCAGAACGCCGGGCTGCCGGTGCGGTTTCAGGTCGGGGAGCCCTGGTGGTGGGTTGGCTTTGATCATCGCATGTGCCTTTATGACGATGCTGCGAATGCCGCCTTTGGGGCACTATCTGTTGCGATAGAGGATGTGCGTCAACCAATGTCGGCGGCGCAAAATGCGCTACTCGATGCGGCAGGTGCGATATTGGCGCAGTCCACAGCCGCCTTGGCCGATGCGGTGCGCGATATGGCTGGCGCGGATAGCGCGGAACTCAGCATATTGATCTATCTGCCGACCATTGCTGACCCCGACAGTCCCGAGGTGCTGCGCGCCAATATCCCACTCGGTTGGGCGCGTCCGGCCTTCGATGTGCTGCAATTGGAGGATTATGACTGGGCAACCGAACGCCGCACCGGCGCGCGCGAACGGGCCTTGGCGCTGGTCGCTGATCGGCTGGGCTATCCGCTGGAGGAGCAGCATTATTTCTCCGGCTTTGTGCTCAACCCGGAAGACAAGGCGCAATGGCACGGCATTATCGATGCGGCCGAAGCGGCGCGGCAGCGCCAGATACCGACCGTGTTTCTTTGGGCCCTGCCGCAAGTGGCGCGCGATGGGCTGGTGGTGTTTGATTTGGCAGGAGATGATGCGGTGCAGGCTTTTGATGATGTGGCTTTTCCGCTGCCAGTGAGCAGTGAGATGCTGGCCGAGGCGGAATTCTCCACCCAGATTCTCACTACCGGGGATGGCCATGAGCGGCGCAACAGCCGCTGGAGCGATGCGCGGATGCATTATGATGTCGGTCCGTCTGTCGCGTCCGAGGCGGATTTGGCTATGTTGATGCGCTTCTTCCGCGCGCGATCCGGTCCGGCACGGGGTTTCCGCTTTCGCGATCCGTTTGACCATAGCAGCACCGATAACGGCCAGGTAGTGCAGGCCAGCGACCAGTGGATCGGCACTGGCAATGGTGAACAGAGCGATTTCCCGCTGCTCAAGACCTATGGTGATGCGCAGGGCGGTGATCCACAATTGCGGCGGATTACCCGTCCTGCTGCGGATACGATCCGCATTGCCATTGATGACACAGAAACGAGTCTTTGGTCGCTGCAACCAGGTGGCATTATCCGTTTCACCACTCCACCGCCATCAGGAAGCAGCATCACTGCGGGCTATCTGTTTGATATACCGGTGCGCTTTGCCGAGGATCGGCTGGCGGTGAGCGCCACCACATTTGCCGCAGGCGAAGCGGCCAGTGTCCGTCTTATCGAGCTTCGCGAGGATGTGGGTGAAGCTCTGCCGGCGCAGCAGGGTGTTGCGGCATGAGCTGGTTTACCGAGGCGCTGGAAACGATCGCCCTTGTCTGGCGGCTGGAGCGGCGCGATGGCATTGCGCTCGGCTTTATCGGCCATGATCGCGATATCTGGCGGCAGGGCTTTCGCTATCGTGCGGTGCCCGGAATTCAGCCATCGGCGATTATGCTGGAAGATGGTTTGCGGCCTGACACCATGGATATACAGGGCGTAATTGCGCATGATGCGATCAGCGAGACCGATCTGGAAGCCGGGCGATGGAATGGCGCGCGGGTCGCTATTGGGCTTGCCGATTGGGCCGATGCGGATCGTACCCCGGACTGGCTGGTCCATGGCGAAATCGGCGAAATCAGACGCCGTTCCGGTGCCTTCACAGCCGAACTGCAAAGCGGCAAGGCGGCGCTCGAGGCAGCCCCCTGTCCGCGCACTTCGCCGAGCTGCCGTTCTGATTTTGGCGGCCATGGCTGCGGCCTGTCGCGTCAGCGTTTTCGTATGGAGACACAGCTGCTCAGTATGGATGCTGATGGTGCACTTATTTTCAAGGATATAAGTGAGGCGGATGCGCCTGATTATCTGTTCGGCCATATTCGCTGGCTAAGCGGGGCCTGTCACGGAGCCGTAATTGCTATTGGCGCTGTTCGGCATAGCGGGCTGATCCCCAGCGATGCCCATAGCTGTGTGCCAGAGCCGGGTGATCGCGCACTGCTCACCATGGGCTGTGACAAGCAATTTACCACCTGCCGCGACCGTTTTGACAATAGCGCCAATTTTCGCGGCGAACCGCATCTGCCGGGCAATGATCTGCTGACCCGCTATTCCTATGGATAGTTGCGGAGAGAGTATCGCGCAGCGGGCGATGGAGTTAATCGGTGCACCGTTCCGGTTTCAGGGGCACGATCCTGCGACAGGTCTCGATTGTGTCGGGGTCGCGCGCCACGCGTTGAGCGACGTGACCGATATCCAGTTACCCGACTTTCGCTATAGTTTGCGCGGACCCGGGCGGTCGACCTGTCTCGCCTGGGCGGAACAGGCGGGACTGACGGTGCTCCTCCCAGACAGCGCTGTTCTGCCGGGCGATATTCTCTGTGTCGCCCCCGGCCCGGGCCAGCACCATCTGATGGTCGCCGTCGACCAGGGCTTTGTCCACGCGCATTACAGCATCGGCAAAGTGGTTTTCTGGCCGGACCATCAGGACTGGCCACTGATCTCGCATTGGCGGCTGGACCCGATTAACAACCATTAGGAGGCCGTTATGGCGACACTGGTTTTGTCCGCAGTCGGGCAGCTTGTTGGTGGCCCTGTTGGTAGCGCGGTCGGGGCGCTGCTGGGCAATCGCGTCGATAACATGCTCTTTGGCGGATCACAGAAAGGCCCGCGCCTCGCCGATCTGTCGGTGCAGACCTCGCAATATGGCGCGATCGTTCCGCGCATTTATGGCCAGAAGCGGGTTGCCGGGACGGTGATCTGGGCAACCGATCTGGTCGAACATCGTGAGCGCAGCGGCGGCGGCAAGGGCCGTCCTTCACAGACGCATTATACCTACAGTGTGTCCTTCGCCGTCGCGCTGTCGTCGCGGCCTATAGCGTCGATTGGCCGTATCTGGGCCGATGGCAATCTGTTGCGCGGCGTTAACGGTGATTTCAAAACCGAGACCAGCTTTCGCCTTCATAATGGTTTTGCCGATCAGCAGATTGATCCGCTGATAGCTGCGATAGAGGGGGCAAATTCTTCCCCGGCCTATCGCGATTACGCCTATTGCGTATTCGAGGATTTCGATCTGACCGAATATGGCAACCGTATCCCTTCGCTGACATTTGAAGTGATTGCAGGGGATGGGAAATTCTCACCCCTCATGCCAATAAGCGACTTTCCCGACGCAGACCCGAATATGCCGGAACAGCCTGCTAGGATAACCGGCTATGCTATGCAGGGAGACAGCTGGCGCGGCGTGATTGAGGAATTGATGGCGACTTTTCCTATGCATGCCGATTGGCGTGCATCTGGATTGTGGCTGCTGGCTGCAAATGAGTCACACGATGATGTGGACAGCAGCATTTTGCCCTTGATTGGGCAAGATGATCAGCTTCTGGACAATGAAACAGCAGATACGGCAGCAGAACAGCGCGACAGGCCGAGGCGGCAGGCAGAGGCTATCATCTTGCGCTATTATGAGCCGGAACGCGATTTTCAGGCTGGTTTGCGACGTTCGGTTTCGGGACTTGTCGATAGCAGCCATAAGGGCAGAACCGAGCAAATTGATTTGCCAGCGGCGTTGACGGTGAGCGATGCGGAGATTGTTGTTCAGAAGTTGCAGATAGAGCGGCAAGCGAGCCAGTCCGAACGTACAGTTTTCCTCGCCACTATCGACCCCAATTTACGCCCAGGCCAGTTGGTGCGGCTGGAGGACAGCAATGCTCTGTGGCGAATACGACATTGGGCGTTTGAGAATATAGCGCAGGGTGACACGCAGAACATTGGATGTCGGATTGATCTAGTACGTTCTTATAGGGACGCGGCTTTGTCTTCTCCCTCCACTTCTCATGTGGGTTACAACGCAGGGCGTAGCGTACAACCGATGGATCATCCAGCGGGCCCTGTTGACTGGGCCTTGCTTGACCTTCCCTGCCTGCCAAATGAAGTTGCCGATCACCGCAGACTTTTTGCAGCAGCGTGGCCAGCGGATAACGAGCCTTCTGGCTGGCGTTATGCGGATATTTTCCGTGCAACAGCAGATAGCGGTCTGCTGCTATCTTTGGGACGGGTGCGCAACGCGGCTATTACCGGCAAAAGCCTGACCATAGTGCCTGCTTCCAAAGGTGTGTTTCTTAACCATCAATTAGTGCTGGAAGTGGATTTTGGCGGAGCTGATCCGCAATTGGAATCGCTTGATAGCGACGGGCTGAACGCTGGCCGCAATGTGGCAATGCTGGGTGAGGAAATCATACAATTCGGCAAGGTCGAGTGGCTAGGCGATGGCCACTATCGATTGTCTGAGATTTATCGAGCCTTGGGCGATGGCCGGGGTGGCGAAACTGGTCATCCGGTCGATACGCACCTGACTCTCCTCGATTCTGCGATCCTGCCAATCGATAGCCAGGGCTTTGCCGCAGATGCTGAACAGCATTATGCGGCCACAAGTCCCGCTACCCCTGAGCCGATTCTGCTTACTGCATCGTCCCGTATCCGCGCTCTGATGCCGCTTGCGCCAGTGCATTTGCGGCGCGACACGAATGTCGATGGCAACACCATATTGCAATGGACGCGCCGCGACAGACATCGCCCGGGTTGGAGGGATGGTATAGAAGGAATAATGGCGGAATCACTTGAGCGCTATCAGATCAGCATTGAGAAAACGGACACCGATAATGATCCAATGATTTTAGCTGT
This sequence comes from Pseudomonadota bacterium, assembly GCA_038748365.1. Taxonomy (GTDB): domain Bacteria; phylum Pseudomonadota; class Alphaproteobacteria; order Sphingomonadales; family Sphingomonadaceae; genus Alterisphingorhabdus. Next base: position 8,238 of record JBCDIZ010000014.1, on the reverse strand, counting down.
ATTTGAAAGTGATAGCCCTGATTTCACTATCACACCCGCTATGCTCAATGATTGGAATATCATCGCTTCTGATAGCTTGGTCGCATCGGTGCGGCAGATTGGTGATTATGGAGTCTCGGATGCAGCAAGTGTGCTGCTGTCTTGAGACCAACATTGAAGCCGATACGCAGGAAATTATTGCCTGATCGTATAGCTCTCCGACAATCATGAAAGGACAAAACCAATGGCGCAAACTAATGCAGGTGATCCAGAGGCAGGCACAGCCAGATATGGACTGCCGCTGCTTTATCCCGGCCAGGCGCATAAGGAAGTCCATCATAATGAGGCACTTGCGCGGCTTGACCTGCTGGCAAACATGGTCGTGGAGGGAATAGCCGAAATACCCGACGGATTAACGCCCGAGCCAGGCCAATGCTGGCTAATATCTGGAACGGCATCAGGCATTTGGACCGAAAGACGCGGTTGTATCGCTGGATTCATTGATGGTGATTGGGTCTACTTTCCACCACAGGATGGGCAGGTCATTCAGGTGAGAGCAAATGCTGCGAGAATGGTCTTCCGCTTTGGTTTCTGGCGCATGACCCCGACTATGGCACAACCTTCTGGCGGAGGTGTTGTAGATAATGAGGCCAGAGAGGCGATTCTGATGCTGCGTGACGCGTTAGAGTTATACGGGCTAATTCTTCCGGCATAAAGGTGGCGCAAAGACACGAGTTTACACATGCCAGTCATAGGAGTTTTCTGACGCAAAACATAGAAATGGCGACATTTTTGCAACACTTAATCAAATTGCTGGCTTGCGTGAGTCATACCATCGCGTTAGATAGGATTTCGAGTTTTGCTTTGAATCCGAAAGGGGATATTACATGCGGAAGTTGGTCATAGGACTGGCGCTAGCATCAACCGCCCTGTCTGCACCTGCTTATGCACGTGACGGCCAGTGGTATGTTGGCGTAGATGGCGGTGTCACCGTCATTGAAGATATACAATTTGATGTCGGCCCAACTGCGGACGGTGTCATTGTCGATAATGAAACTGGCTACGACTTTGGCGGTTATGTGGGCTATGACTTTGGTCCGTTTCGTCTCGAAGGCGAAGTTAGTTATCGTGAAGCCGATCCAGATGTTATTAATACAGTCAGCGGTTTTCCCGTTAGTTCTCCTCCTTTTCTAGCTAATGGTGCATTGTCTGATGTGGGTGGTGACACCAATATTCTTGCATTTATGCTCAACGGACTTTTGGACTTTGGTGACGATGATGGTGTCCAGGGTTTTGTTGGTGGCGGTGTAGGTGTAGCACGTACCGATACGGAATACACTGCAACATTCATAGATGGTGGTCCTGGGCTTGATGATTCGGACACAGGTTTCGCTTGGCAAGTACTTGCAGGAGTTCGCGCCCCAATTTCAGATCACTTCGACGTCGGCCTGAAGTACCGCTTCTTCAACACCGATGCACTCTCAGTGGTTGATCGTACTGGCCGTGAGTTGGATGGGCGTATTCGTTCTCATAGCCTTCTGGGTAGCATTATTTATAATTTTGGTGGTGAAGAGCCGGCACCTCCACCTCCACCGCCGCCTCCACCGCCGCCGCCGCCCCCTCCACCGCCACCTCCTCCTCCGCCGCCACCTGCGCCGGTATGTGCTAAGGGACCATATATTGTGTTCTTCGATTGGGATCAGTCGAATATCACACCGGAAGCGGCGACTATTCTTGATAATGCCGTTGCAGCTTACGGCAATTGCGACAACATTCCGATCATGCTGGCAGGCTATACTGACAGTTCGGGTACTCAGGCCTATAACCTTGGTCTGTCGCAACGTCGTAACGAGTCTGTTCGCGCGTATCTCACATCACGAGGCATTCCATCTGGTGTTATTTCCAGCGAAGCCTTTGGTGAGATGGACCAGCGCGTCCAAACAGCCGACGGCGTGCGTGAACTGCAAAACCGTCGTGTTAGAATTACTTACGGACCTGGTTCCGGCAATTAATCTAACGAAACTACAAGCAATAAGGGGCTGGCCTTCGGGTCGGCCCTTTTTGTTTTGCACTCCCGATAACTAGCTTTCCATTTTGTCGCATGACGGGTAAAGCAAACGGCAATTTCCATATCCGAGGACAATAATGAAAATTGCGATGATTGGTTCAGGCTATGTTGGACTTGTTTCCGGTGCCTGTTTTTCTGACTTTGGCCATAATGTCATCTGTGTTGATAAGGACGAGGCTAAGATTTCCGGCCTGTGCGAAGGACGGATGCCGATTTATGAACCGGGCCTCGATATTTTGGTCGAACGCAATGTTGCAGAAGGGCGCTTAAGTTTTTCTACGGATCTGGCTTCTTCTGTCGCAGATGCTGATGCAGTATTTATTGCTGTCGGCACACCGTCACGGCGTGGTGATGGTCATGCGGATCTCAGCTATGTCTATGCCGCAGCTCGCGAAATTGGCGAAAATGTCCGTAAGCCAACGGTTATCGTCAATAAGTCCACTGTCCCCGTAGGGACAGGTGATGAAGTCGAGCGTATTCTGGCGGAAAGCAAGCCTGAAATGACCAATTGGGTCGTTTCCAATCCTGAATTCCTACGCGAAGGCGCGGCTATTGACGATTTCAAACGGCCAGATCGCATCGTGATCGGCTGCGAATCTGAAGAAGCCAAACAGATTATGCGTGAGGTTTATCGCCCGCTTTTCCTCAATGAGGCGCCGATAGTATTCACTGGCCGACGCACTGCTGAACTGATCAAATATGCCGCCAATGCATTTCTGGCTACCAAGATTACCTTCATCAACGAAATCGCCGACCTTTGCGAGAAAGTAGGTGCAGATGTGCAGGAAGTTTCGCGCGGTATTGGGTTGGATAACCGGATTGGTGCTAAATTCCTTCACGCCGGGCCAGGTTATGGCGGCTCATGCTTTCCTAAAGACACATTGGCGTTGCTGAAGACCAGCGAAGACAATGATAGCCCGATGCGGATTGTCGAATCGGTGGTTAAGGTCAATGATAACCGCAAACGTGCCATGGGCCGTAAAGTGATTGAGGCTATGGGTGGCGAAGCGCGCGGGCGCAAGGTTGCTCTATTGGGCCTGACCTTCAAACCCAATACTGATGACATGCGTGATGCTCCCTCACTGGCAATTGTTCAGGCCCTGCTTGATGCCGGTGCCAAAATCACTGCCTTTGATCCAGAAGGTATGGGGGTTGCAGCAGAACTTATGCCAGAAGTCACCATGGCTTCATCCAGCTATGAAGCTGTAAAAGATGCTGATGCCACTGTTATAGTAACGGAATGGGATGCCTTTCGCGCATTGGATTTGCGGCACATTGCCGAGATAGCGGCAAAGCCTTTGCTGGTTGATTTGCGTAATATCTATAATCCGGATGAGGCAAGCACTGCAGGGTTGGAATATTACAGCGTGGGCCGTTAGCAGCCACTCTGAATTTGACCTTATCCTGGTTCACCTGCGGCTTTCGCTCTTGGCATTACCGTCCGTTCCGCCTGTGGCAGCAGCTTGATTGCTGCAATTAACAAGGCGGCACCAATCGGGGCAATGACCAAAAGCGATAATACTCCAGTCACCAGACTCTCTGTGGCATCTGATACTGCGCCCACCATATAAGGGCCAAGCGATAGTCCGAATAGCGTGGTTGCCAGAAAGAAGGTGGCAGTAGCCACGCCGCGCATTCTTGGCAGCACCAGATCTTGCGTCGTTGCCGCTGCAGCACCCAAAGCAGAGCTGGCGAACAGACTCATTATGAAATTGAGCAGATAGAAGAGCGGGACATTGTCGGTCGTAAAGGCGATCACCATGGGTAGCACAGGTGCCAACACACCGAAGAGCACCACCCATAACCGACCAGAGGCATAACTTTGCTTAAGGCGATCAGCGATCCTCCCGCCGATTGTAATCCCGAGGAATCCACCCAGCGCCCCTGGCCCTCCAATCCACAAGCCAGCATCAGCTGGCGCGATGCCGAGTTCACGGATTGCATAAATGGGGGCGTTCAGCGTGATTGCATAAGAAGCAAAGGCCACGGTGCCGTAACCGAAAATGGTACACATAAATGCAGGGCTTCCCCAGATCAGAGAAAATGTCGGTGCATCATTTTGTTGTAGCTGTAACGCCCATGACCAAATGGCATAATAGCCAATACCAAGCGCAATCCATTGCTCATAATCGCCAGTGGCAAAGATAAACAGTGCTGCGATCAGGCTGATGGCGATCAGTCCGGTTATATTATATGTCAGCGCCTTGCCGCCTTGACGTATGGCGCCCAGCAGCGTGAAAGGCGGGATGACTGCAAACATTTCGCGGAAGAATCCAGCAAAAGGTTTTTCTACTGGAGGGCTGATGATTCCGTCTGCCTGTCCACGCAAGGGCTCTTTCAAGGACAAAACCCACAGGGCAAGCAATAATCCTGGAATGCCTACCATAACGAAAGCGGCCTGCCAGCCGACCAGTCCCAGCGGAGGATCAACCGGAAAGGCTTCATTCCATGAAGACGAAATCTTGCCGCCAATGAACAGCGAAAAACCACCGCCTAAATAAATACCTGACGAATAGATCGCCAAAGCCGTCGCGCGCATATTTTTGGGGAAATAGTCGGAGATAATGGAATAGGCCGAAGGACTGGCGGTCGCCTCTCCAATGCCTACGCCAATACGCGCTACGCTGAGTGTTGCGAAGTTACGTGCAAAACCGCTCAAGGCTGTGAAGGCCGACCAAATGGTGAGCCCGATGGTCATCAACCGCACGCGGTGCCAGCTATCGGCCAACTTACCAAGCGGTATGCCAAAGAGTGCGTAGAAAACCCCAAAAGCAGTGCCATAAAGAAAGCCAATCTGGCGATCTTCCAGACCCAAGTCGGTCTTTATGTCCTCTGCCAGAATCGCGATGATATTGCGGTCAATAAAGTTCAGCACATAGAGCAACACCAGCACGCCCAGCACATACCAGCTATAGGCATCGGCCTTTTGTGCGGCTGGCTCAATAGCGCTATCTTGGTGCTTAGGGCTGGATTCTGTGGTGTCGTCTGTTGTTGCGGTAGTGTTACTGCCCGATACCATTATCGGTTCCTCTCCCTGCGCTTTGTCCTGCGCTTTTCTGTTTATGCTGCACCGCTAGCACGCCCTAGCAGAAGCGCAAGTTGAAAACTGGTTCAACTTTATTGCTTCGCAGATTACAACTGGCCTTATGAATACGTCAGATTCGGTCCCTTCGCTCTTGTTTGTCTGCCTTGGTAATATCTGCCGCTCGCCTCTGGCGGAGGCCGCTATGCGCATGCATGCGGAGAAGTGGGGAATAGATATTACGGTTGATTCGGCAGGAACAGGCCGCTGGCACATTGGCAACCAGCCGGACTTCGGGTCGATCGGCGTTGCTTCGCGCAATGGTATTGACATTACCGGGCAAAGAGCGCGTCAGGTGCTTTCAAATGATTTTCATCGTTTTGACTATATTGTCGCCATGGACCGCACCAATAATCTCGCGGATCTCAAAGCGCTGCAGCCCCAGGATGGCAAAGCCATACTGAGCCTTCTGCTGGATTATCATCCAGAAGAAACGCGACAGGACGTTCCTGATCCCTATGGTGGCGATGACGCGGCTTTTACGGAGGTATGGGGATTGGTTATGACCGCAACCGAACACCTGCTAGACCAGATCTGCGATCGCGACTTGTCTAAAAGTTGAGCCCTTTATCCCTTCTCCGCAGCCATAGCCTCCACTGCTTGCGGTGCCCGTCGCCGCACGACTAGACGAATAATCTCGTCCAGACTTCCTGGCGCTAATATCCGCAACAATATCAGATAGGCCAGGCCGCCAGTGCCAACCATCAGCGCCAATCGCACGATATTCTCGACACCTTCATTGGCGAGGCCAGTCAGCGCATATGTATTGAAGAGATAGACTATGGCTGCCATCGCTATGGATGCAGAGATACCCGGCCATATGGCCTGAAGCAGTCCGGACATAGTGAGACCGATTAGCGGCTTTGCCTGCCAGAAGGTGAAGCTGGCAAATATCGGCAGACCGACAAGCCAACCAAAGGCGAGGCCAAGAGAGCCATATTGTATGCCGATGGCAAAAGCGGTCGGCATGACAATCGCGCCAAAGATTGAGGCGCGTAAAGTGATACGCGGCGCGCCAAGCGCATTGGTTGCCGGCGCGAATAATATCTGGAAGGTCATGAATGGCATAGCGAGGCTGAGCAGCTGGATGAACGGCACCATGCCCAGCCATTTCTCACCGAACAGGGTATAGACCAGAGGTTGGGCGGTGACGCAAAGTCCGAAATAGAGCGGGCAGCTTATCAGCAGAATTAGCCGCATTGACTTAAGGAAGGACCAGCTGAGTTTTGCCGGTTCTTTCTGGAGCCGCGCATAGGCGGGAAAAGCAACCTCGTTTAGCGGCGGTACAAATTTGGCGGCGAAAACCTGCGCCAGGAAAAGCGCCTCGGCATAGAGACCCAGCGCATGCGGATCGAGAATGCGCCCGGCGATGAAGATGTCCGATTGGCTATGGATGATCCAAAACAGGTGACTCGCCAACAAAGTTGAACCGAATCCCAGCATTTTGCGTGATCCGCGAAAATCAAAGCTGGGCCATATCCACAAACGCGATGCCAGCATGAGGCCCAGCGCGCGAGTCCAGAACAAAGCGATGGGTGCGGCGACCAAAGTCCAGACACCCCATCCGCTCAAAGCAAAGGCGAGTGCCGTCAGCGCGCCGACAATCGCCGCGGTGAGATTCGCAAAGGCCTGTCGTTTAAAATCGAGCTGCCGACTCATCAGCACTTCGGGCACGATCATAAATGGCGTGGCTATATATATAAGCGCCTGCACCCGCAGCATCTCGGTGATGAAGGGTTGCTTATAATAGGCGGCGACCAGAGGAGCGCCAGCGATCTGGATAATCGCCAGCCCCGCATTCAACAGAATCACAATGCCAAAAGCCTGGCGAATCTCCTGCTGCGTCACCTCATGCGACTGAATCAGTGAGCCGGCGAACCAATAGCCATTGAGAAAGGCGAGAAAGACCATCACCGTCTGAGTCATGGCGAACAGACCATAATCGGACGGATCGAGGATTCGAATCACCGCCAGAGTCGAGCCCCAGGTGATGATTTGCGCGAGAACCTGGCTTCCCGAGCGCCAGAATACGGCTGAGCGCACCTTTGCGCTGAAAGTTGCATCGCTTTCCGCCTCTGGTGTTGGCACGGCCTCTTGTTCTGTCTGCCCGTGCTTAATGCTCTCTTCATCTGCCATATGCTAAGCAAATCCTTGGTTTTCAGCGGCATGAGAAGGGGCCGCTCTGATTACCGGATACGCCCTAGCGCAACTTTACGAATTTTTTTGAAATAAAATTGCAAAAGTGTGTTGACGGAATCAGAAGCCACCCATATATGACCTCTCACCGACGCGGCGCTGAGCGTTCAGCGCTTCCACGTTGGTCGCCAACATAAACGGACAACCAGTCCCCCGGTTAGTAAGAGATCGGGGAACCATCGGTGTCCGCTTCTTTTGTTGGATGGCTCTTTGACATTGTTAGAATGTAGATGAAGGGACATGTGGGCGACGGCGCCCGGAAATGCGGAGTTCAAGGCCGCAATCTTCCGGTAAAGCCAAGTCGTTCCAGTGGCTCGATAAGGTTCGCCTTATTGATACACGTACATGTCCTTCACGTATCCATTACGTAATAAAGATTTGTGCAGGAACGGCTCCTTGAAGTTTCTCAGCTAATCTGATCAGCGACTTTGTCGTGTCAGTTTGGTTGGTTACATAAACTTGAGAGTTTGATCCTGGCTCAGAACGAACGCTGGCGGCATGCTTAACACATGCAAGTCGAACGAGACCCCAACTTCGGTTGGTGTGTCTAGTGGCGCACGGGTGCGTAACGCGTGGGAATCTGCCTCGGGGTACGGAATAACTCAGAGAAATTTGAGCTAATACCGTATAATGTCTTCGGACCAAAGATTTATCGCCCTGAGATGAGCCCGCGTAAGATTAGCTAGTTGGTGAGGTAAAAGCTCACCAAGGCGACGATCTTTAGCTGGTCTGAGAGGATGATCAGCCACACTGGGACTGAGACACGGCCCAGACTCCTACGGGAGGCAGCAGTGGGGAATATTGGACAATGGGGGAAACCCTGATCCAGCAATGCCGCGTGAGTGATGAAGGCCTTAGGGTTGTAAAGCTCTTTTACTAGGGATGATAATGACAGTACCTAGAGAATAAGCTC
>JBCDIZ010000013.1:0-68727 GCA_038748365.1 Pseudomonadota bacterium | reverse complement strand
TAGCGGGGGCATCATTCATGGTGATCTGCTCTCCTATAATCAGAGCATAGACCTAGGGCCGCCCGGCAGTGATTTCAAACAAAGGATGCAAAATCATGTCACAGCGCGCAAATAGGAACGGCGCGCAAAAAAAGGCCAGCCCGAGGGCTGGCCATAAGTTATATAGGAGAGGATGCCTGAAAGGCACAACCTATATGGATGCAGGGCAGTTTTTGTGCAAGTGCGAAATAAACTATCTTGGTTGCAAATTTTGCATCTAATTAGATTTTCTCCCGGAAAAGCGCTATATTTTACTCCAGAAAATGTTATTGCGGTGCACAAAGAAAGTGATTCAACACGCTTATAGGAGCGGAAATGCGACGTTTGCCCCCCTTGCGCTCACTGGAAGCCTTTGCCCAGGTTGCCCGGCTGGGATCGGCCAAGGCCGCAGCGGCGGAACTGTCGCTGTCGCCATCAGCATTAAGTCGCCGCATTGCCGCTCTGGAAGACTTTATGGGTAAGAAGCTGTTCAAGCGGCAAAAGCAGCTATTGGCGCTAAATCGCGATGGCGAAGCCTTGTATAAGAGCGTCGGCCCGACTCTCGATCTGCTTACCGATGCAGTCCACGCACATATGGATACCAGTCACACTATGCGTCTGCGTCTTGGTGTTTTGCCGCTCTTTGGCAGCCAGCGGCTATTCCCCAAACTGCCCGAATTGCGCCTCCTCTATCCGCTGCTGCATATCGATATTGATACTTCGGGCCATGGCGAGGACCGACTGGGCGACAGTCTGGACGCGGCGATTGTGCTCACCGATTCGATACCGGAAGGCTTGCATGCAGTGCAACTGGATGAGAATTATGTCTATGCCATCGCCTCTACCGATCTGGTCAAGCAGCTTGGGGACAAGCCATCGGCAAACATATTGTCGCAGCAGACGTTCCTGATCCATAATGACATGCCCGAATCCTTCACCGCCTGGAAGGCAGAGATCGGCATGCCCGAATTGCAATCGAGCGCGATTGACCATTTTGACAGCGGCCCGTTGATGCTAGAAGCCGCAGCACAGGGATTAGGCATCGCAATCATGCATGACAACCATTTAGACCGCGCCGATGACCCACGTCTGGCGCGACTCTACACGGTCGAGGTCAAAAGCCCGTACAGCTACTGGTTCGTCTGCCGCCCCGCCGCGCTGGATACGCGCGCGGTGCGGTTATTTCATGACTGGTTGGTCAAGGCTGGGGTGTAAGGGAAAAGCCCTAGCCCCGCCTTCGCGGGGCTGACGTAAATTTGCAATCAAGCATTTAGTTATCGTCGGCCCCGCGAAGGCGGGGCCAGGGCTTTCTTATTTGTTCAGATCATCAAACAAATCACGCCAGTCAGGGTTTTGCTCTTCAATCAATCGAAATTTCCAAGGACGTTCCCATTTCTTGAGGCGCTTTTCTCTGATGATGGCGTCGCGAATATCATCATGCCATTCTGCATAGACTAGCCTATCCAATCCGTGCTCACGACAATATTCGGATCCAGAGGCGCTGCGGTGCTGGAAACTTCGGCGCGCGATGTGACCAGTAACGCCGACATACATGCGACCGCGATAGCGGTTGGCCATGATGTATACCCAGCCGCCCTTCACCTTAAAGTAGCCTTGGCCCCGCCATCGCGGGGCCGACGCGAAGGGAAGCAAGCTCTATAACGGGACTTACCCCACCACAGCTTTCTGAATAACCCCAGGATTTGCCGGCGGCTCACCTTTAGGCAGGGCATCAATATGTTCCATGCCACTAGTGACCTGACCCCATACGGTGTATTGGCCGTCGAGAAATTCCGCATCGCCAAAGCAGATGAAGAACTGGCTGTTGGCGCTGTTCGGGTCCATGGTGCGAGCCATGGAGCAAGTGCCGCGCACATGCGGTTCGCTGTTAAACTCTTGCGCCAAGTCGGGTTTGTCAGAACCACCCGTGCCCGTGCCGTGCGGGCAACCACCTTGCGCCATAAAGCCGTCAATCACGCGGTGGAACTTGACGCCATCGTAAAAGCCCTCACCTACCAATTCGGTAATGCGGGCGACATGATTGGGGGCCAGATCAGGACGCAATTTGATCACAACATCGCCGGTGTCCAGGGTAAGCGTCAGGGTAGTATCAGCCATGGAGAATCTCTTTCGATTTTTGCGGCAAGGCCATCTGATATGGCGAGCCTGGGGAAGGATGCGCCTCATATAGCGATGCCGACAAAAATGTCACCCTCTGCAGCTTTTGTCGTAAACCGCATTCGCTTTAGACGCATCAATACTGCATCATCTGATTGCAATTACGCCGCTTTGCCGTCACATAGCCGAAGAATCACAACCGGCGACAGGCGCGCAAACAAGGGGGACAGCATATGGCCGATCAGCTTGATCTTGCCCCCGACTCACCTGCTGACGAGAACCGGCTCGATGAGGAAAACCGGCTTAAGCCTGGCTTTGTCCGGCGCGTATTGGCCTCGCTAGAAGACGAGGTTGATGAATCGACCTATGATTTGGTCGAGCCATTGCATCCGGCGGATATTGCCGACCTTTTCGAGCTGATCGACAATGAGAATCGCCCGGCATTAGCGGGCGCGATTACCGATCTGCTCGGCGCCGATGTGCTGGCGGAGCTTAATGATTATGTCCGCGAGGACATTATTGAATTTCTGCCCGCCGAGCAGGTGGCGGAGCTGGCCGGGCAGCTCGAAACCGATGATGCGGTGGCGATCATCGAGGATCTGGACGCCGCCGATCAGCAAGCGGTTCTGGAAGAGCTGGAGCCGGAAGACCGCGCCGCAATTGAAGATGCGCTGTCCTATCCCGAGGAGAGCGCCGGTCGCCTGATGCAGCGCGATCTGGTCGCGGTGCCGCAACATATGACCGTCGGCCAGCTGATCGATTATCTGCGCGAACATGCCGATCTCACGACCGAATTCTGGGAGATCTTTGTTGTCGATCCCGGGCATCATCCGGTCGGCACCTGCCAGTTGAGCTGGATTATGCGTACCCCACGCGATGTTGAGTTGGGCGATGTGATGAAGCGCGAGCAGACGCTAATCCCGACCGATATGGATCAGGAAGAAGTGGCGCTGCGCTTCCAGAAATATGCGCTGATTTCTGCCGCTGTGGTCGATGAATCCGGCCGTCTTGTGGGTCAGATCACCGTCGATGATATCATCCATATTGTCCAGGAAGAGGCGGGCGAGGACATTTTACGCCTGTCCGGGGCTGGCGAAGGCGACATCAACCAGCCGATTATCGAAAGCTATTCCAGCCGGGTGCGCTGGCTGATTGCCAATCTCGGTACCGCGGTTGTCGCCAGCGCAATTATCGCGCTGTTTGGTGGTGCGATCGAGAAGATGGTCGCCCTTGCCGTGTTGATGCCGATTGTTGCCTCTATTGGCGGCAATGCGGGTACGCAGACTATGGCTGTCGCCGTGCGGGCATTAGCGATGAACCAGCTCACCCAATCCAACACCGCGCGTATCATATTGCGCGAATTGCGGGTCGCGGCGCTCAATGGCCTGACCATTGCCGTCCTGATCGGCATTGCCACAGCACTGATATTCACCAACCCCATGCTGGGATGGGTGATCGCGCTGGCGATGATTATCAACATCATCATCGCCGGTCTGGCCGGGGTTTTGGTGCCGGTGCTGCTTGACCGTCTGGAGCAGGACCCGGCGGTTGCCTCATCGGTGTTTGTCACCATGATCACGGATTCCATGGGCTTTTTCGCCTTTTTGGGGCTGGCAGTCGCAAGCGGCATGGTCAGTCTGTAGGCCGACAACAGGGCCTATTATCCACAGAAGATGACGCGACTAACCAAGCGCAAACTTGCGATAGCCTTTGGTGAAGCCCACATCAGGCTTTCATGCCGCTCCACCTCACCAAAATTGCCTTTCGCAGCGAAAGCCCGGCGACATTGCGTCGTTGGCTAGAATCGCATGGGCACGACAAGGGCGGCATTGGCGAAGCGCGGCTAACGACGCGCTATAAGCCCAAGCGTGAGACCGAGATTGTCGGCGGCTCGCTTTACTGGATCCATAGCCGCAATATTGTCGGTCGCAGCCCGATTATCGGCTTTCAGGATAATGGCCAGGGCAAATATTGGATCAGGCTGGAGCCGCAGCTGATCGCGGTAGAACCAACCCCGCGCCGCGCGCATCAGGGCTGGCGCTATCTTGAGGACAGTGATGCACCGAAGGACATAGCCGGGGGTAATGACATTCTCGATGCCATGCCCGCGGAAATGCTGTCAGAATTATCGCGGCTGGCGCTGCTCTAGCTTAGGCCGCCTCTTTGGCGATGACCTTGCGGATCATCTGCGCGAAAGTCTCGGCATCCTGTGCGCCGGGGACCATATATTTGCCGTCAAGGATGGTTGCGGGCACGCCGGATACCCCGCGTTCAACCCAGCCATTGAGTGCCTCACGCGTCCGTTCGGCATGTGCCGGGTCGTTCAGAACAGCCCGCGCTGCATCAGGGTCGAGCCCAGTGCCTTCTACCGCGCGCAGCAGCACATCCTCATCGCTGACATCCTGATTTTCCTGAAAATAGGCTTCAAAAAAGGCGAGTTTCAGCCGCGTTTGTATCGCACTGCCAAAACTCTCACCGGCCCAATGCAGCAGCTGATGCGCCTTGAAGGTGTTGTAGATACGCTTGCCGGGCGCATTGCTGAACGGAAAGCCGAGTTTCTCGGCCAAGCCCATCATATGCCCGCGTGTCTTGGCGCTTTGCTCAGGCGTAGTGCCATATTTCTGCGCCACATGCTCGGCCATATCCTGCCCTTCAGGCGGCATATTGGGGTTGAGTTCAAAAGGCTGCCAGACAATCTCTGCCTCAACCTCGTCGCCAACTATGTCGAGCGCGTTCTCCAGCTGCTTATAGCCGATAATGCACCATGGGCAGACCACATCGGAAACAATGTCGATACGCATTTTATAGGGTGCGGTGGTCATGATGGTCCTCAATTCTCTTTTGTAAGTCTAGCCAATAGCGTAGCAGATCGTGCGCCACTGCAAAGGGCGGCGGCGCAATAAAGGGCGCTTCGAGGTCATTGGCCATAGCGGCTTGCACCTGCTCCACGGTAAACCAATGCGCTTCTTCAATCTCGGTGGTGTCGAGCGTCAGCGTCGGATCATCGGTCTGGGCAATACAGGCGATCATCAGCGATGACGGGAAAGGCCAGGGCTGGCTGGTCACATAGCGCACATCGCGTACAGTAATGCCCGCCTCTTCCCAAAGCTCGCGCGCCACGCCTTCCTCGATCGATTCACCCGGCTCGATAAAGCCTGCCAATGCCGACAAACGCTTCGCCGGAAAACGCGGTTGGCGGCCCAAAAGTACACGCTTCTGGTTGCCGTCATCATGCTCGGCCAGCATGATCGACACCGGGTCAACACGCGGGAAATGCTCGGCGCCGCAACTGCTGCAATGGCGCGCCCAGCCGCCTTTGGCGACATGCGTTTCACTGCCACATACGGCGCAAAAGCCGTGGCGGTTATGCCAGTCGACCAGCGAACGCGCCGCGCCATAAAGCGCCAGATCAGCTCGCGGCATATGCGCAATCGCCTGCCACACCCGTGGATCATATTGCACCGGGCGCGCTGTGCCATCGCGCGGCGGCAATTCGACAAAATGGGCCTTGCCCTCCTGCATACCGAGAAACAGCGGCTCGCAATTCTCGTCCAGTTCACCAAGTGAATTCCAGAGCAGCCCGCCTTCAGGCGTAATCCCGGGAACCAGCGACTCCAGCTTGAGCAACCTAGCACGCCAGTTCATTACCTCGGCGAGCTTGTCAGGGTCGACACGAATCTGGTCGGCCCGGTCCATATCGGCACCGGTCATAAACGGTTTTATCGCGGTGAGATCAGCGGATTTATACATCTATGATCAAGCAAAATATGGTGATCAGGAAACGCCAAGTTCCGCCATCTGCTTATAGATCAGCTTCGGAAATTCCTTCTGAAACGGATAGCTGTCCGCTGGCATATATTGGGTATAGCCACTGGCGCGGAAATTTCGGTTGGTGTCAACAAAGGCCACCGTGCCCGCAGCACCGCCCCAGCCATAGGTGCCCGCAGGCGCCTTTTCATTGCCGAGGCCAACACGGCCACCGGCACCATAGCCTTCACCTTCGACCCAACTACCCGTCAGGTCGACCGTATCAGGCAACAGGTTCGACATGCCCAGCATCGCGGTTTCTTCTGACATGATACGGGTGCCATCCAGAGCACCGCGCCCGACCAGCATCGCAAGGAAGCGATCATAATCGCGCGCACTAGACACCATGCCTGCGCCACCAAAGGGAAAAGCGGGTGGCTCAGAATAAATGCTGTTATGCGGTGGATCGATCGGCAGTAAAAAGCCACCCACAGCGGCATAGTTGGTGGGGAAGCGATAGAGTTCGCTTTCCGGCACCGTCCAATAGGTGCTGGTCATGCCGAGCGGGTCAAATATCTTTTGCTGCAAAAAGGCGCCAAATTCGGTGCCTGATGCCACCTGAATGACATAGCCCAATATGTCGAGGCTGATCGAATAGTTCCATTTCGTGCCCGGATCGGCGACCAGCGGCAGCGACGCAACCCGCCGGGAAAACTCGTCAATCGCGGGCGTCGGCGCTGGGATGGGGAATCCAGGCAGCGGCGTCTTGCTTACCTCACCTGGAGAAATGCCAAGCTCATTATATTTATCAAGCAACGGCCCTTTAGTGACGATATTATAGCCCAGACCCGCCGTATGCGTCAGCAAATGACGGATGGTCATAAGGTTCTTCGCAGGCACCGCATCCAGACTATTATCCGGATCGGTCAGCACCGTCATCTCGGCAAATTCGGGCAGTATCTCGGCGACAGGCTGGTCCAGTTTGAGTTTGCCTTCACCGACCAGAATCATCGCCGCCATTCCGGTGACCGGCTTGGTCATCGAATAGACGCGCCACAAAGTGTCCTTATTAACGGCAACAGTGCCGCCGACATTTTGCATACCCGCCGCAACATATTCCGGAGCATCGGTGCCAAAACCGATCGCCGCGACCATGCCCGCGACCTTTTCCTCGCTGACATATTTGTCCAGCTCCGCCGCGATAAGCGGGAACTTTTCGGCTGGTGTTTTCGCAAAAGCTGTTGTCGCCGCCATAGGCGCAGCCCCGGCCAAACCGATCAACCCGGCAGAACGCAGAAGATTGCGACGCGATAGCTGCATATCCTGCATGATCAGTTTTTCCGATTTCATCACATTCTCTCCTGATGCTGGCCTGTCTCTATCATTTGCTATGCACGTTGTTGCTGCATGCGGCGTGAATGGCAAGGAAAATAGGTTTTGTTTGCATACTGGAATGACCTTTCATCTCCTCCCTGTGCGCCGAAGCGCAGCGAAGGTGCATGGGGAGGTGGCGGCGAAGCCGACGGAGGGGCCGCGCCGTAAGGCGCGGTGCGATGCTACAACCGTCGCAACGCTCGCCTTCGGCTTCGCACCCCTCCACCGCTTTCAGCGGTCCCCCTCCCCGCAAGCGGGGAGGAAATAAGGTTAGCCAGTCTTCCGCTTAACCACCTTGGCGAACAGTGTCGGTAGCCCGGCATTGGCAAGATCATCCACAGGCCACCATTGTACATCCTTCAGAGCATCGGGATCAAAAGACCCCGGCGCGGCGACCATCAGCTGCAATTGCAGCGAGAAATGGGTGAAGACATGCGCCACCGGCTCACCCTGCTTTTCCCACTCCGCCGCCAGCGGCGCGACACCATCACCATCAGCGCTGGCACGCCAGCCATCATCGGGGAAAGCGCGCATGCCGCCCAACATGCCCTTGGCCGGACGCTCGACCAGTGCGACATGGCCCTGCGCCTCCAGCCAATAGGCATGACCAATACGCTGTGGCTTGGCCTTTTTGGGTGCCTTAACCGGGAGTTTTGTCGGATCAGGCAAATCCCGCGCCTTGCATGGATCAGATACAGGACAAAGCAGACACTTCGCCTCGCGCGCGCGGCAGAGCGTTGCGCCCAAGTCCATCATCGCCTGGGCAAAGTCTCCGGCACGAATATGCGGCGTGATCTTCTCCGCATGCTCACGAATGATGGGGCGCGAACCCGGCAGCGGCGTATCGATGCCGAACAGCCTTGCCACCACCCGTTCGACATTGGCATCAACCACCACAGCATGCTGGCCAAAGGCAATCGCAGCGATAGCGGCGGCGGTATAAGCACCTATCCCCGGCAGTTTGAGCAGTTCCGCCTCACTATCGGGGAAGCGGCCTTGATGCTCGCTGACCACCACCTTGGCGCAGGCAATCAGGTTACGCGCCCGGGCATAATAGCCCAGCCCGGCCCAAGCCGCGAGAACATCAGCCTCATCCGCTTGCGCCAGCACCTGTACATCGGGCCAGCGCCGGGTGAATTCGGCAAAATAGGGTTTCACCGCCGCCACCGTTGTCTGTTGCAGCATGATCTCCGACAGCCAGACATGATAAGGATCAGGCGCGCTCTCGCTTTGCAGGTCATTGGGCAGCTTGCGCCACGGCAGATCGCGCGCATGCACATCATACCAGTCAAGCAGCCGGTCCGCGACGCTATCAACATCGGTGGCGGCAGTCTTGGATATCGTCTCGACGAGCATGCTATGGCTATGGCAAAAGCAACCCATCATGACCAGTGACTCGCCCGATAAAACCCCAGCGAAAAAGCGATCCGGCAAATCCGGCACGAAATCCACCGCTAAAAAAGCTGCGTCTAAATCACGTGTCTATCAGCGGCCACGCGGCGGCGAGGCTAAAGCGATTGCCGATCTGATGCCGGAAATAGGCCGCACCGCGTTTCGCCGTTTCGGCTTTGTGCAAAGCTCGGTCGTCACCCGCTGGCCGGAGATTGCTGGGGAGCGCTATGCCTCTATCTCGCTGCCCGAATCTATCCGCTTCCCCAAGGGTGAAAAGTCCGGGGGTACCTTGAATCTGGTGGTCAATAGCGCGCATGCGGTGTTGATGCAGCATGTCGGGCCGGAGATTATCGAGCGGGTGAACCGGTTTTTCGGCTATCCAGCCGTGGCCAGGATCAAATTCCGTCAGGGCGATGTCACCCCTCCACGCAGCAGACCACCGGTTAAATCGCCACGTCCGCTCAAACCCGTTCCGGTCGAGCTGGGCGATGGCTTGCGCGATATTGGCGATCCGGAATTACTGGCAGTGCTCGAGTCACTGGCCAGCGATATTGCCAATACCGAACAAGGCGCGAAGGCCAATGCAAAAGATGGACAAAGCACCTCAAAACCGGGTAAAAGCGCGCCAAAGAAAAACGACGGATAAATACATATGAATACCAACATAGTGAAAGCAGCAGCGATAGTTGCTTTGATCGGTGGTGGCATCGGCATAACAACTGCGATGGCGGAGCAGGCTGGTCGCTCCGGACAAAGTTCAGCGGACTGGACCAAGACCGTTCGTATGTCGCCAACCGGCGGCCATATTCGCGGCAACCCGCTGGCGCGCAACCGCATCGTCGAATTTGTCAGCTATACCTGCCCGCATTGCGCCGACTATACCGAAAAGTCGGCGGTGCCGATGAAGACGCGCTATCTGCCCAAAGGCACAGCCAGCGTGGAAATCCGCAATTTTGTGCGTGACCCGTTTGATCTCGCTGCTGCCCTGCTCGCGCGTTGCGGCAGTAAGGACCGCTTTTTTGGCAATCATGAAGCAATATTGGCAGCACAGAAGGACTGGACCGGCAAAGCAAACACAGCCACTTCGGCCCAACGCAATGCCTGGCAGACGGCGGGCATGCCGAACCGGCTCACATTGATTGCACGCGATATTGGCTTGTCCAGCCTGATGCGCGGACGCGGCTATACCCAGACACAGATCAATCAGTGCCTGACCAATCAGAAGGAAATTGACCTGCTGGTGTCGATGACCCAGAGCGCGGTCAATGATACCAAGATCACCGGCACACCCAGCTTTACCATCAATGGTACTTTGCAGGAAAAGACCCATAGCTGGGAGGCTTTAAAGCCCAAGCTGGACCGCCTCTAAACCCAATCATCTTATCCATTACGTAATCTCAACGCATAAGGAATACACCATGCGCCTTTCCGCAATTCTCCTGTCTGCAACCGCTGCGCTGGCGCTTGCTGCCTGTTCATCAGAAAATGACGATGCGACTGCTGCTGGCGAAGAGCCTACCGCAGAAGCGCTGCCGATTATTCAGCCACCAGAAGGCCAGAAATGGAGCGATGTTGTCAGCAAGACCGAGGCGGGCGGTTATATCATGGGCAACCCCGATGCGCCGATCAAATTGGTCGAATTTGGCTCGCTGACCTGCGGCGCCTGCGGCAATTTCTCGGCCCAATCTTCCGAAGCACTGCGCGATGAATATGTCGCTTCGGGCCGCGTTTCCTTTGAGATGCGCAACTTTGTCCGCGACCCCATCGACCTTACCATGGCGATGTTGACACAATGCGGCACCGATGCGAGCTTCTTCCCGCTAACCGAGCAGGTTTTCGCCAATCAGGTTCAAGTGCTGCAAGCGGCGCAACAGCTTGATCCAGCCATCGGCCAGCTGCCACCGGAACAGCGATTCACCGCCATCGCGCAAGGGCTTGAGCTCGACCAGTTCTTCGCCCAGCGTGGCATTTCGCAAAATCAGGGTAATGCGTGCCTCGCCGATGCCGACAAGGCACAGGCACTGGCGGATCAGACCCAGGCGGCAGGAGAGGATTTCAATATCACTGGAACCCCAAGCTTCCTGATCAACAACCAATTGGTTAACTTCAACACCTGGCCAGAAATTGAAACCCGCATCCAGAATATGGGTGCTAGAGATCAGTAAGACCATCTATCTCCTCCCTGTTGCACAGCAATGGGGAGGTGGCTCGCCGCAATGCGAGACGGAGGGGTAAATGCCTCAAGCGCAGTGCGCGCCATCAAGACCCCTCCACCACCTTCGGTGGTTCCCCTCCCCATCTGCCTTCGCTTCGCTACAACAGACGGGGAGGTGATGACCCGCAAGTGTACGCACGTCGCACTTTCCCGGGGAAGAATCGGCGATAATCCTTGCAAATTCGCGCTTTCCGCTGTTGGTTCACTTCATAAATGCTGATCAAACGCCTGAAACTCTCCGGCTTTAAGAGCTTTGTCGACCCGACCGAATTGCATATCGAGCCGGGGCTGACCGGCATTGTCGGGCCGAATGGCTGCGGCAAATCCAATCTGCTTGAGGCGATCCGCTGGGTGATGGGCGAGAACTCGCCCAAATCGATGCGCGGCGGCGGTATGGAAGATGTTATCTTCGCCGGAACCGAACGCCGCCCGGCGCGCGACTTTGCCGAAGTGACATTGCTCGCCGAACGTCAACGCGGCGATGTGGTGCATCTGCTCGGCGACACCAAACGCAGCGAAGAGGAAGCCAACGACAATAACCCGCTGTTCGGCGATGGTGACGACCCCGAGCTGGAAATTGTTCGCCGTATCGAGCGCGATGCCGGTTCCGCCTATCGCGCCAATGGCCGCGATGTGCGCGCCAAGGATGTGTCGCTGATCTTCGCCGATGCCGCCACCGGCGCGCATTCTCCGGCTTTGGTGAGTCAGGGGCGAATTGCCGCCGCAATCGCCGCTAAACCGACAGAACGCCGCCAGATGCTTGAGGAAGCGGCAGGCATTTCCGGGCTGCACGTGCGGCGGAAGGATGCCGAACAAAAGCTGCGCGCTGCGGAAACCAATATGGCACGGCTGGAGGATATTCTGGCCGATCAGGATGCCCGCGCGGCGCATCTGCAGAAACAGGCGCGCGCAGCGGAGAGATACAAAAAACTCACCGAGCAAATCCGCACTGCCGAAGGACGGCTGATCTTCGCCCGCTGGCGCTTGGCAGCGGAGACCGCAAAGCAGGCACGTGCCGAAGCCGAGGCAGCAGAGGCGCGCGTATCCGAGGGACAGGCGGCGCTCGAAACGGCGCAGACCAAACAGAATGAAGCCACCCGCGCCCTCGCCGATGCCCGCACCGCTGTTGAACAGGCGCGCCAGCGCAGCAGCGATGCGGCCCATCATCTGGCGACGCTGACCGCCGAGCGCGACCGGGTGCAGGCACGGATATCTGACCTTCAGCAACAGGCTGACCGCGTTACGCAGGACAGGGCGCGTGAGGACAAGCTGACCCATGATGCCGCTGCCGCGCTCAAACAGCTTGAGGACGAATCCGAAGAGCTTGGTCATAGGATCAAGCAGGTTGAGGCCGATCTGCCGCAACGCAAAGTCGCGTTCGACAATGCCGAGCGCGCGGTGCGCGAGACCGAGGTGGAACTCGCCCGGGCCAGCGCTGATGCCGCGCGGATCGAGGCTGATATCCGCGTTGCTGAAGCAGCGCTGACCAATGCGCAATCGCAAATGGCTGATGCTGAACGGTCTGCCGCCGCACTGGCTGAAGCTGAGGCTGCCCTGGAAGATGGCAATGCGTTGGAACAGCAATGGCAGCAGGCCGAGATGCAATGTCAGAGCTCAGAACAGGCGATCGGTAAGGCGCAGGCCGATGTTGACGCGCTGGCGGAACGGCGCAGCGCTTTGCAGCTAGAGCGGCAACAGGCGGAGACCGACCTTTCCGCCGCACGCGCCGAACTGAACGGGTTTAAGCGAGAGCATGATGCGCTCGAACGCGACCTTGCCAAACGCCAAAGCGGCAGCAAGCTGATCGATCAGCTCAGCGCCGATAAAGGCTATGAGCGCGCATTGGCGGCAGCTTTAGGCGATACGCTAAGCGCGGCACTGGCGGATCAAGGCGGCGATAATGCGCGCTATTGGTCGGGTCAGGCAAGTGCTGCCCCGGATGCCCTGCCCGATGGCTGCACCCGGCTTTCCGATCATGTGAAAGCTCCGGCAGCGCTGGCGGCGCGGCTGGATGCGATATTGGTGTGCGACAGCGACACCGGTCAGCCGCTTGCCCCGGGGCAGAGGCTGGTGACACGCAATGGCGCGCTGCGCCGTTGGGATGGTTATGCCGCGCGCGGCGAACAATCGAGTGCAGCAGAGCGGTTGGAGCGGGCCAATCGCCTGACCGAACTGAAAGCCATTATTGCCGAGCATGAGGCCGCGATTGGCGCGCATGAAACCGCTTTGACGGAAGCGCGAACTGCGCTGGAGAGTGCGCAGCAAAAGACGCGTGACGCCGAGGCCGCACGGGCGGAAGCACATGAGGAGCATCGCCAAGCCCTGCGCGCCCGTGATGCGGCGGACTTTGCCCGGCAGCGCAATGCCGAGCGGCTGGCCGATCTCAGCGAACGGCGCGAACGCAGCGCCAGCGCCATGACCAATGCCAAGGCCGCGCTGGCCGAGGCGGAAGCGGCGCGCACCGCACTGCCCGATGGCGCAGCGCAAAAGCAGCGGCTGGCCGAGATGGAACAGCAGAGCGAGGCGATGCGGACCGCGCTGCAAAAGGCGCAGGCGGAATTAGCAGCGAGCGATCAGCAGGCGGCACAAACCCGCGAACGGCTGGCGGTGATCAAGGCCGAGATCCGTGGTTGGCAGGCGCGTTCGGGTGAGGCTGACCAACGCTTGCAGCAACTCACCCAGCGCGAAAGCGAGATTGCCGCCGAGCAACAGCGCATCGCCGAGCAGCCGGAAAAACTGGCCAAAGGCATAACCGAAGCCGAGCAGAACCGCGCCGAGATTGACGCCACACTGAGCCGTAATATCGCCACGCTCAACAGTGCTGAAGCCGCCGTCACCGAGGCCGAGACAACCAGCCGCGATGTCGGCGAGGCACTGGCACAGGCGCGTGAAGGCCGTGCCGCCGCGCTCACAAGGTCAGAAAATGCCGATATGCGCCGGGTCGAAATGGGCCGCATCTCAGGCGAGCGTTTTTCCTGCTCGCCGCCGCTGCTGCCCGAGACCTGCGATTTTGACGAGGATGATGTCGGCGATGCAGATGCCGAATCCGCCGAGCTCGACCGGTTAACAGCTTCGCGCGAGCGGATCGGCCCGGTAAATCTGGTTGCCGCTGATGAGCTGGAGGAACTGGCGATGGAAACCGCCAGAGCGCGCGAAGAACATGACGAGTTGATCACCGCAATTGCCGAGCTGCGCGGCTCGATCGGTAGTCTCAACCGCGAGGGCCGCGCCCGACTGCGCGCCGCGTTTGAGGAAGTCGATAACCATTTCCAGCGGCTGTTTGTGCGGCTGTTCAATGGCGGTAAGGCGCATCTCGCGATGATCGACAGCGACGATCCGCTTGAGGCGGGGCTCGAAATCATGGCACAACCGCCGGGCAAGAAGCTTGCTTCCCTCACCCTGCTATCGGGCGGCGAACAGGCGTTGACCGCGGTGGCGCTGATCTTCGCGCTGTTCCTGACAAACCCGGCGCCAATCTGCGTTCTCGACGAGGTTGATGCGCCGCTGGATGACGCCAATATCGACCGCTTTTGCGACCTGCTCGACCAGATGACCCGCGAGACCGATACCCGCTATCTTATCGTCACCCATAACGCCGTCACCATGAGCCGCATGCACCGGCTATTCGGCGTGACGATGATCGAGAAGGGGATCAGCCGCCTGGTCTCGGTCGATCTAGGCGGTGCCGAGGAATTGCTCGCGGCAGAGTGATCAAACCGCCTCCGGGCTCTCCCCGCCCAACTTGTCCTGTGTGCGCAGGTCAAAGTCGCTGGCATCATGGCGCTCGAGCAACTGCTCGGAGGGGTCGCCAAAGGGGCGGTTGACCATTTTGCCGCGTTTTACCGCCGGGCGTTCGACGAGCATCTTGCTCCAGCGCTGGACATGTTCATAGCTCTCCACCTGCAGAAACTCGCCTGCGCTGTAGAGCAGGCCCATGGCGAGCGCGCCATACCAGGGGAAGATGGCGATATCGGCGATGGTGTATTCGCTGCCCGCGATAAACTCATTGTCCGCCAGCTGCCGATCGAGCACATCCATTTGCCGTTTCACCTCCATGGCGAAGCGGTTGATCGGATACTCCATCTTGCTCGGTGCATAGGCATAGAAATGACCAAAGCCGCCACCAAGATAAGGCGCGCTGCCCATTTGCCAGAATACCCAGTTCATCACCTCGGTGCGCACTGGGCCAGAGGTAGGCAAAAACGCGCCGAATTTCTCAGCGAGATGGAACAGGATTGAGGCCGACTCAAACACCCGCACCGGTGCATCGCCGCTGCGGTCCATCATTGCCGGGATTTTGCTATTGGGGTTGATCGCAACAAAGTCGCTGCCAAACTGGTCGCCTTCCTGAATATTGATCAACCAGGCATCATATTCAGCGCCACTATGGCCCGCCGCCAGAAGCTCCTCCAGCATCACTGTCGCTTTGACGCCATTGGGCGTGCCGAGCGAATAGAGCTGATAGGGATGCTTGCCGATCGGCAATTCCTTGTCATGCGTCGCGCCGGCAATTGGCCGGTTGATGCTGGCAAAACGCCCGCCACTCTCACTGTCCCAGGTCCAGATTTTCGGTGGGACATATTCGGCTTCTGACATGGTCACGACTCCTATCAAGCTGCTGTTTTGCAAGACTAGATAGAGGCAGATCGCGACAAGGCCAATCTTTCCCTCTTGGCGCGGCTAAAGATTTTGTTGCCCTGCTCTATTTCTTCGGGATCCGGAAACGGGTCTTCAGAACACAGCCGGTCACCGCCTCATCAGTAATCGCCTTGGCGTTGCGCATGAGCAAAGACGCCTGAAAACCGAAATCCTCTGTCGGCTGGCTGTCGGCTATCGCAATATTCTCCAGTTCGCCCGACTCAGTGATATCATAGGTGATAAACGCCCAGCCCTCTATCGACCGGCGATTATAGGCTTTGGGGTAGCGCAAGGCTGGTTTGGTGGTCCATCGGTGATTGACAGGACAAGTGGCGTCATCGGGCCGGTAATCATCTTCCCCCGGCGCTTGCGGCGGCGGGATGGTCTCGGCTCCAAGCCAGTAATGATAACGGCAACCTTGCCTGCCTCCGTCATAATAGCGGCTGCCCTCAACCGCCTCCAGACCGGCTTCTTCCAGCACCGCATTTTGAGTGCCGGACAACAATGTCACATTGGTTGTGCGGCCAGAGCCATCAATATCATAAGCAATCATCACCCAGTCGCGATCACCTTTGGTCTTGGTCATAGTACGGAAATCAGGAAATAGCCGCCTTTGCGGTTGCGGTCGGGGATCGTCATAACAATTGCCGGTGCCATAGACTCGGTCCGATCCCTCTTTCGGCAGAGACACAGACAGAGGCATGATTGAATAGAGCATCAAATCGGACAGCTCGGTTTCGCTGAATTCGCTCGTCTGTGGCCGATAGATGACCGTACAATCCGAATGCGCCGTGCCAGCAGGAAACTGCGAGGCCGCCAGTGATGGGGCAATATCCTGATCCCGCGAGCGTCGACGCTTTTCGGAGATGCGTCTGATCCCGAATGTGCGGCCTGTGGCATCGATCTCGAAAGTATAAATAACCGGAAAGATTTCTGATTTCGGTCTATCGATAACATCGCTCATTGGACGATAGAGGTTGACTGGGGTGACGGGAACAGAGCTGCAAATGATCTCGCCAGCTTCCCAGCCGATCATCACCTTTTCCGACTTTTCCTCGGCTTGTTCGGTTTCCACTGGCGCTGGTTGCGTCGGCTGAGCGGCTGCCATCATTGTCAAGGACGCCAATAGGGTGTTCGTCATAACCGCCTTATATCACGCGAAATGGTGATTTCGAGGCGATAAACATCTGAATTGGGAGAAGTTAACCCGCCAGCCCCAATGTCGCGCAAGCGAGGAACATCAGCAGACCAGCATTACGGTTGGAGCGGAATTTAGCCAACGGGTCCGCAGGGTCATCGGGTTGCAGCGTAATGATCTGCCACAGCAGATGCAGGCTCACCGGTAGCAGGGCGACCAGACCCAGCGGATCGGGACGCTTGAGCCAGAAGGCAGAACACCACAGACCAATAGCAGCCACATAGCAAAGCAGCACCCCCAAACGCACCGAGCCACCCATGGCGCGGGCGCTGGAGCGGATGCCGACCAACGCGTCATCCTCGATATCCTGCAGCGCATAGATGGTGTCATAGCCGATGACCCAGAATATGCAGCCGCCATAAAGCGCCAGTGTCATGAGCGAGACCTCGTTGCTCACCGTGGCCCCGGCGACCAGCGCTCCCCAGCTGAACACCATGCCGAGCCAGGCTTGGGGCCACCAGGTTATGCGCTTCATAAACGGATAGGCCGCAACCAGCGCGAGGCTGGCTAGTGCAATGCCCTGTGCCAGCAGCGGCAGTTGCAGCAGCACAATCAACCCGATCAAACACAGCGCAACCAGCCATATCCATGCCGCGCGCAGGCTGACGGCGCCGCTGGGCAAGGGGCGGCTGCGGGTGCGCGCCACCTGTGCATCAAGATCGCGATCAACAATATCATTATAGACACAGCCCGCGCCGCGCATGGCGATACTGCCGAGCAGGAACCAGAGCAGCAGCGGCCAATGATCGCGTACATCGCCCGCCAACGCGGTGGCAAAGGCACAGGGCCAGAACAGCAACCACCAGCCAATCGGCCGGTCAAACCGCGCCAGTAATGCATAAGGTCGCGCCATATCAGGCAGGAGACCCATCAAGCCGAGATATTCGCTGTCGGGAGTTGCACTATGGAGACTGTTGCTTTCGCTGGGCATGCCCTCTCCCATAACCGTTAGCCCTGAGCTTGTCGAAGGGCGTTTTTCAATATAGCACCGAGCCGAGAAACGGGCTTCGACAAGCTCAGCCCTAACGGTCTTTTGGAACGGTGAGGAAGAAAACCATGCCCGCTACACCCGCCTGGCCGCCCAAATCGCTACCACGGCTTTATGTTGCCGATCGCGAGCTATCGGTCGGTAACGAGATGGTGCTTGATGACAAGCATGGCCATTATCTCGCCAATGTGATGCGTTTGGGTGTGGATGCGCAGGTGATGCTGTTCGACAATGACACCGGCGAATATCTCGCCAGCATTACCGAAGCAAAAAAAGGCGCAGTTACGGTCATTATCGAAGAATGGACGCGCGAGCGCGAGAGTGTTCCCGATCTCTGGCTCTGCGCTGCGCCGATTAAGAAAGAGCGCTGGCATTTTATGGCAGAGAAAGCCTGCGAGCTGGGCATTGACCGCTTTTGTCCGGTGCGCACCGAGCGCACAATCAGCGACCGCATCCGCATGGAAAAGCTCGAAGCGCATATGATCGAGGCAGCAGAACAATGCGAGCGCACCGCACTGCCCTCACTGGCCGAGATACAGGACCTGTCTGATATGCTCGCGCAATGGCCCGAGGGGCGGCATCTATTTTTTGCCAATGAACGACTTTTCGAGCAGGGCGAAGGCTCGTTCCGTAAGGCGCTGGTCGACAATCCGGGTCCAGCGGCGATCCTTATCGGCCCGGAAGGCGGCTTTACCGATAGCGAGAACCGGATGATCCGACAGCATCCGCAATCGGTTCTCGTATCGCTCGGTCCGCGCATATTGCGCGCGGAAACCGCCGCACTGGCCGCGATCAGCCTGTGGATGTCCGGTCGCGGCGATTGGACACCGCAAATCTAAGTCCTACTCGATCCGCGCGCGGAACTGGATCGAAAAATTGCTGTCACCTTCCATCGCACCCTGAGGCACGAAACGGATAGCATCTACGGCGGGATCATAACCGGCTATCGGTGTGTAATTGAACGTCGCACCGCCATCATTGGAATAGCTGACATTGCCTGCATTCAGCGTCAGGCCCGAAGCTCCCGGTGTAAAAGCGAAGTTATCGCTTCCCGTGGCGCCGCCGTTAAAGTCACCATTGAAAAAGGTGACATTGGGTGGAAGCGTATCAATGACGGTAGCAGAACCGCTATCGACGCGACTGCCGCCCTCATTGGTGACATTGATGGTGTAGATCACATCGGTTTGCGGCAGGCGAAAGCGGTTCACGCCGCTGGTCTCAAACGACGCGGACACCTTGGTCACCGAAAGATTGGGAAAGGTGCAATAGTTGATGTCATGCAGCGCAATCGCCTGTTGCCCGGGCGTGCCGGAGGAAAACGCCGCTGGGCCATTGGCATAGCGTATTTCAATACTGGTCACAGCTTGTGAGAAGGTGACAGCAATATTGCCAAGATTCTGGTCATTATCCGAAGCGCCGCTATTACCCACGACCGACCGATCATCAAAGCTGGCCGCGCCGGTAAATGGCCCGATAAAGGCAGTGCCCGGCGCTGTCTGGCCCGGATTGGTCTGGTTATTGCGGCCAAAGGGTGAATCTATGCGCGGTGTCACGGCTGTGGCGCCATTAAACCCTGTGATCTGCACCCAGTCGCGAAACTGTCCGGCAGCAAGGTCAATATCCAGGATCGTGAAAAATGCCTCACGCACCGGCTCCGCAAATGTCAGCCTTATGCCGACCGCGTCATTGCTGCTGTCAATATTGCTCTGAAAAGAGTCAAAAATCGCTCCGATACTTAACGTCTGCTCAGTGGCGCCAATGCCTCCGGTATTGACTACGCCGATATAGGGCGTGGTGATAGTGCCAGCGCTTCCACCGAAATTTATTGTGCCCAGATCCGCCGTGTCACCATTATAACTCAGCCTGACTGTCTGGCTATTCCCGGCCAGGCTGGTCGCTGTATAGTTCTGGGTGCCCGTTCCTGTCGGTCCGGTCGATTCATTGTCCCAGTCCAGCGTATAGAGGTTGTTCGCACCACAACTGGTCTGCGCCCATGCCGGATTTGCGGCGAGCATCATCGCGCTGCCAAGGGCAGTTACAGCTATGGTTCTGGCGGCATAGTGCCATGCCGTGCGGGCAGAGAGAAAACGCATGAGGTCGCTATAGGCGATCATGGTTAAAGGCCCGTTAGCGTTAATGATAATCTTGAAACAGCAATAAGATAGCTATGCGCTCAGGCCGTGAAGCAAAAATTGCTGGCAAGCAGCGCCTTTGCTCCGTAATGGCTGGCGCATGAGCACGAAAACGGTTGAAGACGGCAACAGCCCGGTCATCGAGAATATCGCGCAACTTTGCGAGCCCATGCAAAATGGCGCAAAGCCGAAAGAGCAATGGCGCATCGGTACCGAGCATGAGAAGTTCGTCTACTGTCGGCAGGACCGGCACGCCCCGAGCTATGATGAGCCCGGCGGCATACGGGACCTGCTCATGGCTCTCACCGAATTTGGTTGGGAGCCGATTGAGGAAAATGGCAACGTCATCGCCATGCGCGGTGCCGATGGCACAGTAAGTCTGGAACCCGCAGGGCAGCTGGAACTCTCCGGGGCACCGCTGGATAATCTGCATCAGACCTGCAATGAAACCGGCCGCCATCTGGAGCAGGTCAAAGCCATTGGCGAAAAGACCAGTAAGGGCTTTCTGGGGTTGGGCATGTGGCCCGATAAAAGTCGTGCCGAGCTGCCGGTCATGCCCAAGGGGCGCTATAAAATCATGATGAACCATATGCCCAAAGTGGGCAATTTAGGGTTAGATATGATGCTGCGCACCTGCACCATTCAGGTCAATCTCGACTATTCGTCCGAGGCCGATATGGCGCAGAAATTCCGTGTCGGGCTTGCACTGCAACCGCTGGCTACTGCGCTGTTCGCCAACTCGCCCTTCACCGAGGGCAAGCCCAATGGCTATCTCTCCTATCGCAGCCATATCTGGTCGGATACCGATCCGCACCGCACCGGCATGTTGCCATTCGTCTTTGAAGATGGCTTTGGCTATCAGCGCTATGTCGACTATATGCTCGATGTGCCGATGTATTTTGTCCATCGCGACGGCCAATATATTGATGCGGCGGGCCAGAGTTTTCGCGATTTCCTCGAAGGTAAACTCCCCGCTCTCCCTGGCGAACGGCCAACCATGAGCGACTGGAACGACCATCTCTCCACCGCTTTCCCCGAAGTGCGTCTCAAATCCTTTCTTGAGATGCGTGGTGCCGATGGTGGCCCTTGGAACCGTATATGCGCCCTGCCCGCTTTCTGGGTCGGCCTGCTCTATGACCAGAACGCACTCAATGCCGCATGGGATTTGGTGAAAGA
Source organism: Pseudomonadota bacterium (assembly GCA_038748365.1). GTDB lineage: Bacteria > Pseudomonadota > Alphaproteobacteria > Sphingomonadales > Sphingomonadaceae > Alterisphingorhabdus. The sequence goes on along the minus strand of JBCDIZ010000013.1, from coordinate 47,731 downwards.
CTGGTCTATGGAAGCACGGCAGACGCTGCGCGATTCTGTCCCCAAGCTCGGCTTTGATGCACCGCTAGGCGATGGTCGGGTGCTGCGCGATATTGCCGCAGAGGTTCTGGAAATAGCCTCGCAAGGCCTTGCCAGCCGCAACCGGCTTAACACCGGTGGTGATAATGAAACCGGTTTCCTCAAACCGCTGCATGACATCGTGGCCAGCGGCAAGACTCCGGCGCAGCAATTGCTTGATCGCTATCATGGCGAATGGGGCGGTGATCTTGGCCGCATTTATGACGAGATGAGTTTTTAGCACCCGTCTCCCCTCCCGCTTGCGGGAAGGGCAGTGAGACTTAGCGCCGTAGCTTCAGCGAAGGCGGTTAGTCGCAGCGGGGGGGCCTGCTCCCCACACAGATTTTCGTTCACCCGAGCGATGCTGCGCATCGCCTCACCCCTAACCCCTCCCGCAAGCGGGAGGGGAATATGTCGGCTAACCTATCACCAGCAACTGTCGCATAAACGTCACAATAGCTCGGCGAAATTGCAATAATCCCCATGATTCTGCGCCCTCACCTTGACCGCAGTGCAGCATTTTTTCAGGCACTGCCTTCATACGGGGGCATAGTAACGATCTCCGCAAAGTCATTCCGCACAGCAATGATGGTGAGGCTGCCAGCGATGGAGATTTATGATTATGCGTTCTAACTTTCACAAAACTGCTTTTCGTACTGTCCTGGCCTCAGCGCTTGCGACATCTGCTCTGACCACCGCGCCAGCCATGGCGCAGCAGTCACCCGAAGATGCCGAAGCCGATGATCAGGGTCTTGATGTCATTACCGTCACCGCGCAACGCCGCGATGAGGATATTCAGGATGTACCGCTATCGGTCTCTATCCTGAATGATGACGCGCTTGACGTTCTGTCCTCAGGCGGTGCGGATATCCGCTCGCTGGCTGGCCGCGTTCCGTCATTAAATATTGAGAGCTCCTTCGGTCGCACCTTTCCGCGCTTTTATATTCGTGGCCTCGGCAACACCGACTTTGACCTCAACGCATCACAACCGGTCAGCCTGGTTTATGACGATGTGGTTCTCGAAAACCCAATCCTCAAAGGCTTTCCGGTCTTCGATATGGAGCGTGTCGAGGTTCTGCGCGGTCCACAGGGTACGCTTTTCGGCCGCAACACCCCAGCAGGTATCGTCAAATTCGACACGGTAAAACCCGGAGATACCGGCGGCTATGCCCGTGCCAGCCTTGGCAGCTTCGGCTCGGTCAATATTCAGGGCGCAGTCGGTGCCGCAGATGATAGCGGCTTCTCAGTCCGCGCATCCGGCTCTTATCAGCGCCGCGACAACTGGATCGACAATATTGACGCACCCGGTGACAATAATCTTGGCGGTTTTGATGACATCGCCGCGCGTATCCAACTCCAATATGAAAGCGGTGGTTTTACCGGGCGCCTGTTTGGCCAGACGCGTATCTTTGATGGCACCGCCATTGTCTTCCGCGCCAACGCACTGGAACAGGGGACGGGTGATCTGATTGGTCTTGACGGCCCCGGCAGCGAGTTCCGCCGCAGCGAAACCCGCGCCGATGGCGTCAACTTCCAGCGGCTTGAGCTGTATAATGTCGGCGGCGCGTTCGAATATGATTTCGGCGACGTTACTCTCTATTCCATCACCTCCTATTGGAACGGCAATTTGTTCAGCCGTGGTGATGTTGATGGCGGTTTTGGTAATGCCTTCGCTCCCGAACAAGGACCTGGCTTCATTCCGTTCAGTGCCCAGACTCAGGACAATGTCCCCAGCCTTGACCAGTTCACCCAGGAATTACGTCTGGCAAGCAATGGTGGCGGCGCATTCAACTATCAGTTCGGTGTGTTCTATTTCAGCGAAAATCTCGATATTGAGACCTTCGACTTTGGCACACCGCAAGACGTTACCCCCGCGGCAATCGCGCTTCAGCGTCAGGAAAGTGAAGCCTTTGGTATCTTCGGCTCGGTCAGCTATGCCTTTGATAATGGCCTGACCCTGCAGGCGGGCGCACGCTATAATGATGACAGCCGCGACTTTGTCGCCTCGCGTCCAGTTGATGTTCGCCCCGGTTTCCTTGGCTTTGGTGGCCCGGTTGCCCCGATCAACGAGAATGTCGATGCCAATTTGCTGACTTGGGATTTGAGCGCCGTCTATGAGGTCAATCCTGACATCAACATCTTCGCCCGCGCCGCACGCGGCTATCGCGCACCGTCGATTCAGGGGCGTCTGGCTTTCGGTAGAAGCACTTCGGTTGCCGATTCCGAGCGCACCATGTCCTATGAGGCAGGCATTAAATCCACCCTATTCGGTGGCCGCGCCCGCTTCAACCTGACCGGCTATTATTCCAACACCGAAGACCTGCAGCTCACAGCTGTCGGCGGTGGCCTCAACTTCAACACACTGCTCAACGCAGCTGATGTGGAGAGCTATGGTTTTGAGGCCGAGTTCCAGGCACGCCCGACAGACGGCCTCGACCTCAGCGTTGGTATTGGCTTTAACGAGAACGAAATTCAGGATCCGCAACTGCAAACCCAGGTCTGTGGCTCACCCTGTACCGTTCTTGACCCTATTGTAGCACCCGGCATTGCTTCCATAAATGGCAACCGCCTGCCACAATCACCACGCTGGACAATCAACTGGACCGCTGGATATGCCGTGCCGGTAGGTAGCGGCGAGATCTACGCCTTCACTGACTGGTATTATCGCAGCGAGATTCAGTTCTTCCTCTATGAGTCGGTCGAGTTCTCGGATGACAGGCTGCTCGAAGGCGGTCTGCGCATCGGTTATCGCACCGATGATGGCAAATTCGATATCGCCGCCTTTGCGCGGAACATCACCAACGATACTTCCGCCGTTGGTGGCATCGACTTCAACAACCTGACCGCGTTCGTCAACGAACCGCGTATCTTTGGTGTTGAGATCGGTACGCGGTTCTAAAGCACGCAATATCAAATAAAAAGGCCCGCAGCGTTAGCGCGTTGCGGGCCTTTTTGATTCAATGGCTATTCGCTTATTCCGCGGGAGCGATATCGTCAGCGGTACTGCCTGCTTCTGACGGTTGTAACGCATCTTTCGGCTTGCGCCAGCCGGTCAGCCAGCCAAACAACCCATTGATACTGCGTGGGATCAGTGCGTTGCGATCCATCCACGCCGCATATTCGGCATAATCCGGATCAGCCATCAGATGCTTCTCTTCAGTACGGGCACGCCAATAATAGACGCCACTGACCACCCCGAGCAGAACCGTATTGCGTACCATGTCGGTGATCGATCCGCTGGTAGCAAGGAATGGCATGGTGGCAAACCACCAGAACAGATTCTTCGACAAATAGGCGGGGTGCTTGGTGAAGCCATAAGGGCCATGGGTCAGGATGCCGCGATGTGTCAGATTGGAGAAACGTAGCCCGAAAACCACCGTAGCCCAGGCATAAATAGCAGTGAGGACAACCAATGTCGCGCCCCAGATGCTCAGCAGTAGGGTATTGCCTTCAAACCAGTAGGACCATTCAGCGGTGTTCTGATGATAATCCAGTGGCCCCCCGCCGCCCATCAAAATGAAGGGCGGATAGCAAATCAAAGCCGCCATCCAGCCGGAAAGATAAGGATTGGCACTGCGGATATGGGCATCAAGCGGTTTCATGGTCAGCAGATAGCCAACAGTCGCAAATTGCACATCGATGACAAACATCGCGGTGATCAGACTGCCTGCGATCCATACCGGATTGGTCATGATCTCGGCAATATCCATGCGCACCACTTCGCCAAAGCCGCCAGGAACGATGGAAATCATAAAGGCGAGGAAGAAGCCTTTGACCAGCCAGCTGCGTGCATGATTGGCAATGGCTTCCCGGTCCCAGCCTGACTGACCACAAAGCATCGCACCAAAATGCCATGCGCCATCTTTAGGTTCTTTCAGATAGCGATCGAGCCAGATCACATAGGGGATAGAACCAAAGAACAGCAGTGGTGCGACGGCGGTAAAGACGCGCATCGAGAAGAGATATTGCCCACCCCAATACCAGCGACAAATGGTATAGACGGCGGCAATAATACCCCAGGTTGCCCATAGCCCGGCCAGTTTGATCTGGCTGATATCCATAATCTCGGAAATCGGCTTCGGATTGCTCCAGTCAATCCCGGTCGATGCGCGCTTATGCACCTTGTCGACCAAAAGCGACCATGCAACCATCGCCGCGCCGCACCATGTCGTCGCCATTAGCGCCGAATAAGGGCCATCCATGCCATAGTGACGTGCAATCAATATCCAGCCGATCAGACCAACCATACCGGCCAGCCCGACGCCATGGCTAACGGCGCTTTTGGGCTTTGGATCAGCCTTGCCGCCATTATGGGCCATCTTCTCACCAACTTCGTCCATAAGCGATGCTTTAACCCTAAATGGTAAGCAAGTCATAAATTTCTGCGGATAATGAGGATACTTGCGGCTCTTTCCACCGCGGACAGGCGAAAGCGCTTAACCCTTTTTTAACGATTTCGGATAATCGCCAAAGTCATGATTTCGCTGTTTTCTTCTCTGCCAAACTACGCACGCCGCATCGTCGCGGTGGCCATGCTGTGGCTTGGTGTGGCGACAATCATGACTCCCCTGCCCGCCAACGCCAATGGTGATGGCTATTTGCAATGTGTGCCCTATGCGCGCCAGCAATCCGGTATCAGCATCTATGGCGACGCGCATACATGGTGGGGACAGGCTGCTAATCGCTATGCCCGTGGCAATGCACCTGCCGTTGGTGCAGTGCTGGCTTTTCGGCCGACCGGGCGGATGCGCCTCGGCCATGTCGCTGCAGTCAGCGCGATTATCGATGACCGCACCATATTGCTCGACCATGCCAACTGGTCGCCGATCAATGGCCGTCGCGGCCAAATCGAGCGCGGCGTGAGGGCGATTGATGTCTCGCCCGCTAATGACTGGTCAGAGGTGCGCGTCTGGTACGCCCCGATCAGCGATCTGGGCACCACGCGCTATCCGGTCCATGGTTTTATCTACAACGCCGCGCCAGGCAACAAGCCCGAGGCGATTGAGCGCCAAGCCCCGGAACGGATATATGCTGTTGATATGGCTGAACCAGATGCCGCACCAGCATTTAGATCCGATCCTTTGGGCGATCTGCTCGGCAAGCTGGATATTGGTCAGGTTGAGTAAGTCGGTCTAATCGGCTTTAGCCACCGGGGCATCATCACCCAGATCTTCATACCAGGCTTCTACCGGACCGTTGAGCTTAAGCGTCAAAGGCCGCCCCTTGCGGTCCAGCGTCTTACCCGCCTGCACCCGCACCCAGCCTTCGGATATGCAATATTCCTCAACCGTGGTCTTGCGCTCGCCCTTGAAGCGGATGCCAATACCACGCGCCAGTTTTTCTGCATCATAATAGGGACTGGATGGATGCACGGCGAGGCGATCGGGTGGAACATCGGTCATATATGCTGCTCTTCACTAGTCTTGGCTGCTAGCCTCATATGATCAATAGTAAGCCGAGGCAATAACAGAGCATCGGTTAGGAAAAGACTTCTCGGATATCCCCGCCAGCGCCCTTGGGATCGAGGCCATATTGGTTTTCACCGACTGTGCCGGGAAGCAGCATGAAGACGAACACAATCAATCCACCAAGATAAGGGATAAGCATCAGAAGATACATCCAGCCCGATTTATCCTGATCATGAAACCGCCGGACAGTAACAGCAATGTTGGGAATGACCGTACCCAGTGCAAAAAGTACCATCAGACCAAGGAAGATTGCCGCAAATGGGTGCGCCCCTAGAGATGTATCATCAGAGCCTGACATAGGCGGTCCAGCTACGATAAAGATCGCAAACAAAATGACATAAACCAGCAACTGAAACAGATAGAACATCCAATATTCAAGCCGCCGAGAGCGACCTTCAAAATCGGCATAGCGCTTAAGCGGCAAGATCATCCATTCCATGGGGAACCCCTTCTCTAGTCACAACAGAGCTATGTCGATGATCACATCGTCACAAGCCTCATATAGCGAATAGATGTAAAAACAGGTTGCGCAGAGCGGGGTATTTGTTTTTCGAAATTACGCTGCTTCGGCCTTGCGCGCGGCTTTTTTGCGCTCATGCGGATCGAGATGGCGTTTGCGCAGGCGGATGGATTTGGGGGTCACTTCGACCATTTCATCATCATCGATGTACGCAATCGCCTGTTCCAGGCTCATCAGCCGCGGCGGGGTCAGGCGGATGGCATCATCCTTACCGGTAGAGCGGAAGTTAGTGAGCTGTTTTGATTTCATCGGGTTGACCTCAAGGTCTTCCGGCTTGGCATTCTCGCCAATCACCATGCCCTCATAGATCGGCACGCCCGAGCCGATAAACAGCTCGCCACGGTCTTCCAGCGCGTTCAGCGCATAGCCAACGCTCTCGCCGGTGCCGTTGGAGATCAGCACCCCATTGGGCCGTCCGGCAACCTGACCCTTATAGGGACCATATTTCTCGAACAGGCGGTTCATCAGGCCGGTGCCGCGTGTATCCGATAGAAATTCGCCATGATAGCCGATCAAGCCACGTGATGGTGCGCTGAAGGTGATGCGGGTCTTGCCACCGCCCGACGGACGCATATCGACCAGCTCGGCTTTACGCAGCTGCATCTTCTCTACCACTGTACCCGAATGATCGTCATCAACATCAATCACCACGGTTTCATAGGGCTCCAGACGCTCGCCATTTTCTTCACGGAACAGAACGCGCGGACGGCTGATGCCGAGTTCAAAGCCCTCGCGGCGCATGGTTTCGATCAATACACCCAGCTGTAGTTCTCCGCGTCCGGCAACGTCAAAGCTGTCCTTGTCATCACTCTCGGTGATGCGGATGGCGACATTGCTTTCCGCCTCGCGAAACAGCCGGTCGCGGATCATGCGGCTGGTCACCTTATCGCCCTCACGGCCCGCAAAAGGGCTGTCATTCACCGCAAAACGCATGGAAAGCGTCGGCGGATCAATCGGCTGCGCTTCAATCGGGGTTTCCACTTCCGGCGCAGCGATGGTGTTGGCCACGGTCGCCTCGGTAAGCCCGGCCAGTGAGATGATATCGCCGGCCGTCGCGCTTTCTACAGGCACCCGCTCCAGCCCGCGAAAGGCCATGATCTTGGTCGCACGGCCTGCTTCCACCTGATTACCCTCGCGGTCGATGGCGCGGATCGGGTCATTCATATTGAGCGTGCCAGTGGCAATGCGTCCGGTAAGAATGCGGCCGACAAAATTGTCGCGATCAAGCAGCGTCACCAGGAAGCTGAACGGCGCATCCTTATCCACTTGCGGCGCGGGGACATGGTTGATGATGGTATCGAACAGCGGCGACAGATCGCCGTCGCGTGCGTCCGCATCGAGATTGGCATAGCCCGAACGGCCCGACGCGAAGAGCGCGGGGAAATCCAGCTGCTCATCATTGGCATCCAAGTTGAGGAACAGCTCAAACACCTCGTCGAGAACTTCGGCCGGACGGCCATCGGGGCGGTCAATCTTGTTGACCACGACGATGGGTTTAAGGCCCAGAGCCAGCGCCTTGCCGGTGACAAATTTGGTTTGCGGCATCGGGCCTTCGGCGGCGTCGACCAGCAGGATAACGCCATCCACCATCGAGAGAATGCGCTCAACCTCACCACCGAAATCGGCGTGTCCCGGGGTATCGACAATGTTGATGCGAATGGGATTGCCATCTGCATCCTCGCGCTCAACGCTGGTGCATTTGGCGAGAATGGTAATGCCGCGCTCTTTCTCCAGATCATTGGAATCCATCGCGCGCTCTTCCACCCGCTGATTGTCGCGAAAGGTGCCGGACTGGCGGAAAAGCTGGTCAACCAGCGTGGTTTTGCCATGGTCAACATGAGCGATGATCGCAATATTGCGCAGCGAAGCGGTAGACATTGTCTGAAAGGCCTTATGAGATTGTGACGCAGCCCTTATGGCGCGTCCTGCGCGGCCCTATACAGCGCAGCATGTTGCGGCGCAACAAGGATGATGGCCTCAGTCCAGTGCGGCCCGCAAACGCTCTGGATTAAAGAGCGACTCATCCTCACGCAGTAGCAGGCTCAGCCGCAATCCATGAAAGGTCTCGCGCCATACGGCAAAAGAGGCAATGCGGTTGCTGCTCTCGGTTTCGCGCGAAGCCGCATAAAGGGTGATACTGGTATGCTCGATGGAATTGCGTTCTTTGCGCAAAGCATCCCCGGCAAAACGCTCATGGATGCGCCCCAGCGTATCACGCGCACCGGCAACCAACAGTCGCGCCATATCCTCATCGCGCGCCGCCATCCGGCGTTCGGCCATGAGCGCGGCGCGCTCCACCAGCGCCAGATCACCCGAAAGGCTGCGCCCGGATTCATCCTGCACTTCGCATGACCGAAGCGCACGGATATAATCGGCCAGCGCCGAGAGTGCGGCAGCGTCCGGTTCTTCCCCGGCGAATTCTTTAACGATCAGGGTATTAAGGAAAGCCTCCATCTGACCGGGCTCTGTGCGCGAGACCTTACCCGGTTCCGCAAGGTTCGGAATCGGCATTGGATCGAAGGTTTCATTGCCTCCGGCAGCGCTGAAAAAACTATTTGAAACATCGGCAGTACCCGGCGCGCCCGAGGCATTGGGGAAATGGAAATTGGGGTTATCCCCACCATTCACATGGCAACTGGCGCAGGACAGGCCAGCCTTGGCCGCCTGCCCGCCCAGTAATGACGGGGTGCGAAACAGGATTTCGCCAGTAAGCGCATTTTGCGATGGATTGGCCGCCAGACAGACGCCCGGATCATAATTGACCGCAGGCACCATAGCGTCCGGTCCGCCATCCACCTTGAGCCATTGCATCGCGCGCAAGGGAAGCGCATCAGTGGCGGCAAGCAGCAACGCCGCGCCGCCGATCAGAAATGCAGCCGTTAAAGCGCGGATGATTGCGCCTCGGCTTTGGCGATCCAGCGGCCCAGCTCGTCGGCTTCATAGCAGCCAAAGCTGCACAGGCTTTCCAGCTTGGCAAGATGCTGTTTCGCGCCCGCCATATCGCCGCGCTCCAGCTTCAGCTCGCCATAATATTCCCATGCACCACGATGCTCCGGAGCCAGCGCCAATGCGCGGCCATAATAGCCCTCGGCCACGTCAAAGCGCTTGAGCTTGCGATTGGCAAAGCCTTGATAGGTCAGGATATCGGGATGCGGGCCGAAAGCGAGCGCAGCATCATCCAGACGCTCCAACGCCTCGGCATAACGCTGCTGATTGATCAGCGCGATCGCGTCGGAATAAAGCGCATCGCCGCGAGAGGCATCGGCCAGTGCACCGATATCCGGGCCGCTGCGCAATGCCGTCTCTCCGGCCAGTGCAGACTCAACAGTGCTCACCGCCTGGTCCAGCTCGGCTGCATCGGTGCATGTCCCCGCACATTCGGTTTGCAGCGCCTTTATCCGGCCGAGCACCTCCTGAGCACTCGTGCGTTCGTCCAGCTGGACATATGCAATCGCCAGATCGCGATGCGCCAGAACCATATCGGGCGTGCTGTTCACCACTCTTTCAAAGCGCTTCACAGCCTTGCCATATTTCTCGGCCCGCAAATAGGTGACGCCCAGCATATATTGCGTATTGGTGTCGTCCGATGCTACACGAAGACTGCGCTTGAATGCTTTTTCCGCCGCGCGATAATCGGCTGCTTCCAAAGCTTTTAGACCCTTTTGATACTCTTCCGCCGCATCATATTGCGGTGCGCTCTGGCTTGGCGAAGAACGCGAGCCAGCGGCATAAAGCGGTGCGGTGGCAGGCAGGGCCACGACTAGGCCAAGGGCCAAAGCGGATTTCAGAATATGCGGCATAAGAATATCTCCGGCAATGTGAGAGCATGGATTAGGTTGGACTGGCTGTCTCAATCCTTAATCAGGCAACGCGCCCGCACCGCTCAGGTTCCCGTGGAACCAAAACCACCCGCACCACGCTCGGTCTCGTCCAGCTCCTCCACCTCGACCATCCGCGCGCGCTGTACCGGGGCGGCGACGATCTGCGCCACACGCTCGCCGCGATCGACGAGGAAGTCGACCCGGCCGAGATTGATCAATATGATCCCTAATTCGCCGCGATAATCGCTGTCCACCGTGCCGGGCGTATTGGCGACCGTGAGCCCGCTTTTGAGCGCCAGACCCGAGCGCGGGCGCACCTGCACCTCATAGCCCTCAGGGATGGCAATGGCGAAGCCGGTGGGCACCAGCGCCGTGGAGCCCGGCGGGATAATCACATCGCGCGCAGAGCGCACATCCATGCCCGCTGCCCCCGCCGTCTCATATTGCGGCAATGGCAGGCCCTCACCATGCGGCAGGCGCTTCAGTCTGATTTCAATCTCCGCTGACATGGCTTGCAATCCTTTCCACCAACAGGCGCGCGACCTGCTCCTTGGGTAATGTGTCCAGGCTTTCTACGCCGTCGCTGCGGACGATATGCACGCTATTCGACATACCGCCCATAACATCCCCCGAAACGTCATTGGCGATGATCCAGTCACAGTCCTTGCGCGCCAGCTTGGCCTCAGCATGGGCGATAACATTCTCGGTCTCGGCAGCAAAACCGATTAGCAGGCCGGGACGCTGCTCATGGCTTGCTAGACCAGCAAGAATATCGGGATTTTCAGAAAGCTCTAATGGCGCGGGCGCGTCGCCCTTTTTCTTGATCTTCTGTTCCGCTTGATCAGCAGCGCGCCAATCGGCGACGGCGGCAACCATGATCGCAATATCCACTGGCAATGCCTGTTCCACAGCCGCCTGCATCTGACGCGCGGTTTCGACATTGATGCGGGTGACGCCCTGTGGTGTTTCCAGCGTCACCGGACCGGCGACCAATGTCACCTGCGCGCCGGCCTCGGCGGCGGCGGCGGCAATAGCGAAGCCCTGCCGCCCGGAGGAACGATTGGCGATATAGCGCACTGGATCAATCGGCTCATGTGTTGGCCCGGCGGTGACAAGTATGTGTTTGCCATGCAGCGGGCGGTGATCCGTGGCGGCAAAGGCGGGTTGGTCGGCGAGAAGAGTGCTTCTATTTTCCGTTCGGGCTGAGCCTGTCGAAGCCCCGTCCTTGCTTGAAGAAAAGTACGGCCCTTCGACAAGCTCAGGGCGAACGGTTTCGAGGTGTTGCATAATGTGGCTAAAGATTTGTTCCGGCTCCGGCAACCGCCCTGCGCCATATTCACCGCAGGCCATTGCACCTTCATCCGGGTCCAGAACCACTACGCCATCATCACGCAATTGCGCCACATTGCGCTGCGTCGCTGCATGGTGCCACATGCGCACATTCATCGCCGGGACTGCCATGACCGGGGTATCGGTGGCGAGCAGAACCGTGGTTGCCAGGCTGTCGGAAATGCCCGCAGCCATTTTTGCCATCAGGTCCGCGGTGGCCGGGCAGACAACAATCAGATCGGCCTCGCGGCTAAGCTGGATATGCCCCATCTCGGTCTCGTTTTTGAGATCCCAGAGCGTGGTAAACACCTCATTCTCGCTTAGCGCCGCGAGCGTCATCGGCGTAATAAAATGCGCCCCGCCCTCGGTCAGCACGCAACGCACCGTCATCCCAGCCTTGCGGATCAGCCGGATCAATTCACACGCCTTATAGGCAGCAATGCCACCGCCGATGATAAGCAGGATATGTTTAGGCTGAGTCATACGCGCAGCCATAGCGTGTAATCCGCTTGCGAAACAAGCATCAGGTCACAAGATGGAGCGATACGCTGATCCCCCCTTGGCGTCGCGGCGCACGCCGGATAGGGTGTGCAAAAAACAAGAGGGGACCCATCCATGGCCATTGTCGTTCGCAGCCTAATTGCGCTGCTCAGCCTGCTATATTTTTATGTCGCGACCACTTTTCTGTTCACGCCGCTTGTCGGCGGGGAGAATTTTGCGCTGGAGCCGATGGGGATACAGGGGCTAGCCACCTTGCGTGCCGATTTTTGTGCCTATTTTCTGGTCACCGGCGGCGCGATGATCTGGGGAGCGGCGGCCAATCGCCCGATGCTTTATTGGGTTGCTATTGCCCTGCTCGGCATCACCTTTTTGGTGCGATGCTTCAGCCTGATGGTCGATGGCGTGGGCGCAGACCCCTTTGCACCTATGGTAGTCGAGGCGGTGACGATTGTGCTGCTATTAATCGGGATGCGCGTTCAGGGAAGATAGTTATACTCCTGATATATAATAACGCGCAAAGTAACGCATCATGATGCTGGCAAAAGCACCGATAAGTGCTGCACAGATTGCCATTAAGAATATGAAGCCGCCAAGCTCATATCCATTGAAAATACTTATGAATAAAGCTGTGATTAGACAGAATATGACCCCCGCGCAGAACCCAATAACAATCCATGCACGCCAATGTCTTGCCCACTGATGACGGCGAGCCAGATATACACCAATCATTGTCATACCTATATTGAATGGGGCGACAAAAATAAGACCGGTACTAAATCCTACTACCATCTGTGTAAGTATGGTTCCTACGCTTGGGCGATCAAAAAGCTGAAATAAAACAAAGAATAGTGCCGTAGCTAAACTAGCCGCAAAAGCCGCAACTAGGGAAAGTCGCAAAATATCAGGCAAATATAGCTTTGGGTATTCGCTCACCCCAACCACCAAACCGCCGCAGCCCCAGCTCCGCCAGCAACCAGCGCCGTCAGCGCATAGCGCCAGAAACCGCCACCATTTTGCTCTTCGCGTTTTTCCCAGATCAGCGGGATATCGGGCACCGGCGGGGGTTCGGGCGCGCCGCCTTTGGCGGGGAATTTGTCTTCAATCCGCCGGATCAGATCGGGCAGGCGCATCAGGGTCGATAGATCATCATTGATGCGGTCGGCAATCGCTGCCTCGGGGCCCAGCTCGCCGCGTATCCATTCGCGCACATAGGGGCCGGATGTGTCCCACATATTGATTTGCGGGTCGAGCGCGGTGGCTACGCCCTCCACCATCACCATGGTTTTCTGCAGCAGCAGCAGATGCGGCTGGGTCTGCATATCGAAATCGCGGGTGATGGCGAACAGGCCGTCGAGCATCTGGCCGACGCTCAATTCGCTCACCGGCTTACCGCGCATCGGCTCACCGACCGCACGCAACGCCGTCGCGAATTCATCGACATTATGATAATCGGGCACATATTTGGCCTCGAAATGGATCTCGGCCACGCGCTTGTAATTGCCCATGGTCAGGCCATAGAGAATCTCCGCCAGCCAATAGCGCGCGCGTCGGTCAATGCGACCCATTATGCCGAAATCGATCGCGACAATGGTGCCATCGGCTTTTACGAACAAATTGCCCTGATGCATATCGGCATGGAAAAAGCCCGAGGCGATGGCCTGTTTGAGGAACGCCAGCACCAGCCTTTTGGCAATGGCAGAAAGATCATGCCCGGCCTCGCGCAATTCCTCGACGCGCGAGATTTTGATGCCGTCCACCCATTCGAGCGTCATCACTGTGCCGCAGGTGCGGTCCCAGTCAATCTCGGGAATGGTATAGCCCGGCTCTGCCTTCATCGCCTCGCCCAGCTCCGATGCACTCGCCGCCTCTCGGCGCAGGTCAAGCTCGCTATTGGTCCAGCGTTTGAAATTGGCGATTACCAGTTCGGGACGCAGCCGCGATGCCTCGCCGCCCATCGCGCCGACATGCGCCGCGGCCCATTCATAGGTGGCAATATCCTGCGCGAATTTGCGCCGTACGCCGGGGCGCAGCACTTTGATCGCCACGTCGCGGCCATCGGTGGTTGTCGCACGATGCACCTGGGCTACCGAGGCGGCACCGACCGGTTCGGGGTCAATATGGCTGAAAAACTGGTCTAGCGGGCCATCAAGCCCGGCCTCAATTTCGCGGACAATCTCGTCATAATCCACCGGCGGCAGCTTGTCCTGTAGCTCCTGCAGATTGCGCGCCGCTTCCTCGCCGACCAAATCAGGACGGGTGGCCAATGTCTGGCCCAGCTTGATCGCCGCTGGACCGATGGCGCGAAAGGCCCCGGCATAGTCGGGCGTTTTCGGCTGAATGGTGCCGAAACGGGCAATGCGGCACAGGCGCTTGACCGGCGCTGGCGTGGTCGGTGATTCTTCCAGCCCGCGCAACGCGCCATGCCGTGCTAGGATTCGCCCCCATTTCAGCAGGCGAAGAATATGCGTTGTCGGGCGGGTCATCTTACTCCCCTCCCGCAAGCGAGAGGGGAGATGTTGGGCTGCACATCAATGTCAGACCTTCCAGCCGCTATGAATCGCGACCAGACCGCCCATAATCGGTTCGACCTTTACCTTAGCGAACCCGGCATCGCGGATCATGTCAGCGAAGACCGGCATCGTCGGGAAGCGGCGGATCGATTCGATCAGATAGCGATAGCTGTCCTCATCATTGGCGATATATTTGCCGATCTTGGGCACCACCTTATGCGAATATTCGTCATAGATTTCTGAGAAACCCGGCCATTCGCTGGTCGAAAATTCAAGGCAGAAAAATCGCCCGCCATAGCGCAGCACCCGGTGTGCTTCTTTCAGCGCGACATCGATATGTGTGACATTACGGATGCCAAAAGCGATGGTATAAGCATCAAAACTGCGATCCGGGAACACCAGATCCTCGGCATTTTGCTGTGACCAGACCAGCCGGTCTTCGCCGCGCTTGACCGCACGATCCAGCCCGACATCGAGCATTTCCTGATTGATATCGGCGACGGTGACATGCGCATCGGATTTGACCATGCGAAAAGCGATATCGCCGGTGCCGCCCGCCATATCGAGAATATCCTCGCCCGCCTGCGGTTTGACGCGGGCGACAAACTGATCCTTCCACAGCCGGTGCAGCCCGCCTGACATGGCGTCGTTCATCAGATCATAGCGGCTGGCCACACCGGAAAAGATGGCACCGACACGGCCCTCTTTCTCGCTGGCATCAATGTCCTGATAGCCAAAGGATACAGTTTCTGTGTCGCTCTGCGGATTTGTCTCGTTCATGCGCTCACCATGTAGAGACAGTTGCATGCAATAAAAAGCCTGTTAAGCGCAATTTATGCCTGAGTTGCCCGAAGTTGAAACCACGGTACGCGGTCTGGCGGCGGTGCTGGACGGTGCACGCCTGACAGCAGTGACGCCGCGCCGGGCGGATATGCGTCATCCCATGCCGCCTGATCTGCGCCAGCGTATGACGGGCGCGACTGTGACTGGCTTGGGTCGTCGGGCGAAATATGGCCTGATCGATACTGATCGCGGCGACACCATGATCTTTCATCTCGGCATGTCCGGGCGCTGGCGGATTGATCCCGAGGCACTCGACAAGCATGACCATTTGCTGCTCGAGACCGAGAGCGGGCATCAATTGGCACTGAACGACCCGCGCCGCTTCGGCTCGGTCGATCTGGTGACCACCGAAGCTCTGGGCGACTTTCCTGCCTTTGCGAAAATGGGTCCGGAACCGCTGAGTGATGCCTTTGACGGCGCGCATCTCGCCGCCGCCTTTGCCGGGCGGATGCGGCCGGTCAAGGCGCTGTTGCTTGACCAGCATGTCGTGGCAGGCCTGGGCAATATCTATGTATGTGAAGCATTGAATATCGCGCATATATCGCCCAATCGCAAAGGCGCGTTTATCGGGAGGCAGCGGATCAATGCGCTGGTAGACGCGATCAAACTGGTACTGGAAAAAGCGATAGCCGATGGCGGCTCGACCTTGCGCGACTATGCCCGGCCTGATGGCGAGCTCGGCTATTTCTCAACCCAATGGCGCGCTTATGGCCGTGAGGGCGAGCCCTGTGTTGAATATGCCGATTGCGGCGGCAGGATAAAGCGCATTGTCCAGTCCGGCCGCTCGACCTTTTATTGCCCATGCTGTCAGCGTTAATGACAGCGATAACTGTTGACGAAGCTCGCGACTCCCGCTAAGCGGCGCACTTTCGCGGAACGGGCAATGTCCCAGTTGCCGCCGTTTCAGCAGATTTACATCGAGGAATTTATGGCCAACACGCCACAGGCACGCAAGCGTATCCGCCGCAATAATCGCCGCGCGGTCATCAACACTAACCGCATGAGCCGCATCCGCACCTACATCAAGGCCGTGGAATCGGCTTGCGAAGCAGGCGACAAGGACAAAGCGGTCGCCGCGCTGAAAACCGTTCAGCCGGAAATCGCCCGTGGCGTTGCCCGCGGCGTGCTGCACAAAAACACCGCATCGCGTAAATTCTCGCGCCTGACCAAGCGGGTTGCAGCCCTGGGCTAAACGCAATTATCACAGTGCGGGCGCATAAGCGCGACCGAAAATAATTAAGGCATAGCGTAGATAAGACGCCATGCCTTTTTTCATGGCCAGAGACACAACGCATCATTGGCAAAGCGCGACAGAACATTGTCAGATACACTTGTCACTTTATTATAGATCAGGATAAATGCGTAAACACCAATTGACAGTTTGATGACGCGTTTATGACAAGCCCCAAAATGGACTAATTGGTACAGCCCAGCTTTTCCTACGATTCGCAGGGGCTTGCGGCAGACCCATGGCAAAAATTACATTTTAATCAAATACTTAAATAGCTAATCAAGGTTTTTCCATACCTTAGCTGCTGTCAAGAATCATTATTTCAGTTTTTTTACTAAAGTGCCCTTGCTCGACTCACCAAGGGCTGTTTAAGGTTCATTTCGAAGGCACGGATGACATTCTTTTCGGGCCTTCCGCACGACATATTTGTATCACGATTTTGGGGTTCTGCATCACGCTTTGCCTCGCTTAGAGTTTATTGCCTGCGCTTATCGGGTCCAAGCGTATTTAAAGGGCAAGATTCCGTAAGCTGATCTGTCTATGACGCCACAAAGGCGCATAACGGTTGCGTGTCTGCAAATGGCGTGTTTGGTTGGGTAACATGGTGTCTGGATATTCACGAAGCTTTGCTTCAACCTCCGACACCCAGTAGATCAGCGTACGGGGCGCTGAAACGTGGTTGTGCTATCCAGTCAGGTGGTAAAACAGGGTGAGTTTGGCGGGAAGGTATCAGGGCAATGGGTATGGCGACAAAAACCGGGGGCAACGCGGTTGATGCGGCAATAAAAAACGAAACCGGCAATATCGAGATAGAAGGCAGCAAGGACGAGATTTGCAGCCAGGAATTGCTGGCTGACTGGCAGGATATAAGCGCCGGTCTGCGCAAGGATATTGGCGCGCAACAGCATAGCCAGTGGATCAAACCGATTACCCCGGGACGCTTTTGCGTTGATTCCGGTACTTTGGAATTGTGTCTGCCCTCCGAATTCTCCGCCAATTGGGTGAATGACCGCTTTGCCGACCGGCTGAGCCTTGCCTGGAAAATTGCCCGTCCTGATGTGCGCCAGATCCGCATCATCGCCCAGCCGGGGCATGACCGGATGCAACGCGTCCGCGCCTCTCAGGGTGAGCGGCCTATTGAGGCGATCCCGCAGGAATTTGCCGTCACCAGCGAAACCGCTGAAATTGGCGCTTCGGGCATTGACCGGAATATGACCTTCGCCAATTTCATTGTCGGCGAAAACAATATCCTCGCACGCAATGCCGGCGAGCGTATGGCCGCGCGCGACAAGCCGCAATTCAGCCCGCTCTACATCAAGGCGCAGACGGGTCAGGGCAAAACCCATTTGATGCACGCCATCGCCAATCTTTATGCCGAGACGATGCCTAGCGCGCGCATCTATTATTGCTCGGCAGAAAAGTTCATGATCGAGTTCGTCTCGGCGATGCGGCGCAATGAGGTGATGGAATTCAAGAACCGCCTGCGCAGTTTCGACATGCTGCTGGTGGATGATGTCCAGTTCATCATCGGCAAGAATTCGACACAAGAAGAGTTTCTCCACACCATTGATGCACTGATGACCGCGGGCAAGCGACTGGTATTCGCCTCTGACCGCGCACCACAGGCACTGGACGGCGTTGACCAACGGCTGTTGTCACGCCTGACCATGGGGCTGGTCGCCGATATTGCGCCCGCCGGTGTCGAGCTGCGGCGCGAGATATTGGAACACCGCATTGACGGCATGGAGCCGCCACCGCTGACTGAAGAGGTGATCGATTTCCTCGCCCGTACCATCAGCCGCAATTTGCGCGAACTGGTCGGGGCGATGAACAAGCTGATCGCCTATACCCAGCTTACCGGGCAACCGATGTCGCTCAGCGTTGCCGAGAGCCAGCTGACTGATATTCTCAGCGCCAATCGGCGCCGCGTTACGATTGACGAAATTCAGCGCACCGTATGCCAGTTCTACAAGCTCGATCGCAGCGAAATGGCCTCCAAACGCCGCGCACGCGCGATTGTGCGTCCGCGTCAGGTGGCGATGTATCTCGCCAAGGTGCTGACCCCGCGTTCCTATCCGGAGATCGGTCGCAAATTCGGCGGCCGCGATCACAGCACGGTTATCCATGCGGTGCGTCTGATTGAGGATCTGCGTGAACGTGACAGCGACATGGATGGCGATGTACGCAGCCTGTTGCAGCAGCTTGAGAGTTGATCACTGAGAATGATGATTTCACACGGAGGCGCGGAGACACGGAGATATTATTCTTCGCGTCTCCGCGCCTCCGCGTGAACTAAAATCCGATCTCCGGGCTTCTCATAAGCACCGGCTCTACCCTATAGCCGCATCATGAGAGAACTCACCGACGCAGAGTTGGACCGTTACCAACGCCAGATCATCTTGCCCGATATCGGCGGACGCGGGCAGACATTGCTTGCCAATGCGCATGTACTGGTGATTGGTGCAGGAGGCATAGGATGTCCGGCCCTCGCCTATCTCGCAGCGGGCGGCATTGGTCGCATCACCCTATTTGATGACGATGATGTTGATCTTAGCAACCTCCAACGCCAGATATTGTTCAGCGATTCCGATATCGGAAAGCCTAAGGCTGAAAGCGCAGCAAAATGGCTGGGTAAAACCTATCCCGAAATCAATATTAGCTATTATAATCAAAAATTTACCGCGCAGCATAAATGGCAAGACGACAAGCTACCCGATGTGCTGATTGACGGCACAGACAGCTTCGCCAGTCGGCTCGCGATCAATGATTGGGCTGTCGCTAACAGAGTGCCATTGGTGTCTGCCGCTATTGGCCAGTTTCAAGGTCAATTAGGCGTATTCAGAGGATATCAACCCAACCAGCCCTGCTATCGCTGCTTCGTTGGCGATGCTTTTGACAGCGATGACTGCGATACCTGCGCCGAAAATGGCGTACTCGGTGCGATGGTCGGTATGATGGGATGCATGGCAGCGATGGAAGCGGTGCGGGTGATTACCGATTTTGGGTCGCGTCCGTCCAACAGCCTGCAGATTATTGATGGCAAGACCATGACAATGCGCAGTATCACACTGCATCCCGACCCCGATTGCCGCACCTGCGGCGACACTTGATACGCGCTCCAAAATACCGGATAGCAAAGGGAAATATCCAAATCGGAGGATAGCATGACCTTACCTGTAACCGCGCTCACCGCCGCCATATTGGCAATCATGATATTGGCCACCGCCATTTCCACCGTGCGCGAACGGTTCAAAGCCGGCGTACCCTTTGGCGACGGCGAGGTGGATGAGCTTACCAAGGCCATGCGCGCGCATGGCAATCTGGTTGAACATGCACCACTCGGTGTAATCATGATTGGGCTACTCGAAATGGTCCCGGCCAATCACTGGATATTGACCGCCATTGCCGCCCTATTCCTCGCCTCACGCGCGGCGCATATTGTCGGTATTTACAATCAGACTGATCCGGCAAAGCCACCGCTAGGCCGCAGCCTCGGTGTAATCGGCACCTGGCTGAGCTATGCGCTGCTTATCATATGGATTTTCTGGAAAATCATCAGTGTAGAATTCGGGATTTAGGCACTGAGAATCTCCTCCACCCATTGCGGCACCAGCTCCCCCGCAGGGCCGCGGCGGCTTTCGTGGAAAAGATGCGAGCCTTCCGATGTATCGAGATTGAGCTCCAGCGTGCGGGCACCATAGGCCCGGGCCATCTGGACAAAGCCTGCCGCTGGATAGACTGCGCCCGATGTGCCGATGGAAACAAACAGATCAGCCGCGGCCAATGCAGCCTCAATCTGGTCCATATGATAGGGCATTTCACCAAACCATACGATATCCGGACGCAGCGCCGATGCACCACAAGCCGGACAAGGCGGCTGATCGAGCAGCGGCCCTTCCCAGTCCAATCGCGTATCGCAGGCAAGGCACCAGACGCGTTTTAGTGCCCCATGCATATGCAGCAGGCGACCGCCATTGGTAGGATCAACCCCGCCGCGCTCATGCAGATCGTCAACATTTTGCGTCACCAGCAAAAGCTCACCGGACCACTCCTGATCCAACCGGCCCAATGCCTGATGCGCCGCATTAGGCTGTACTGTGCCCAGCGCCGCCCGCCGTTCATCATAGAAGCGCTGCACCATGATCGGATCGCGGACAAAGGCCTCGGGCGTCGCAACGTCTTCAACCCGATGGCCTTCCCAAAGGCCGTAGGGCCCACGAAAGGTGGCGACACCGCTTTCGGCGCTGATCCCGGCACCGGTGAGGATGACGATATTGTTGATAGAGGCCATTCTCCACTCCGTTCGTCCTGAGCCTGTCGAAGGACAGTACTTCTTTTTGACAAGCTTGAACAAAAGAACAAGACAGGGCTTCGACAAGCTCAGCCCGAACGGTTATGGTTTTACAAAACAGGATGAGGCAAGACATGAGAATTGGTATTATCGGCAGCAACGGCCGCATGGGCGAGGCATTGAAATTCGCCATTGCCGAGGCCGCGCATGGCTATGCAGGCGGTGTCGATGCCGATGACGGCACGGATGCCCTCACCGCACTGGCCGAATCAGCAGACATACTGATCGACTTTTCCGCGCCACAAGCATTGGAGGCTAATCTCAATGCTGCTGTCGCCGCTGGCACATCTATAGTTATCGGTACAACCGGTCTGGAGGAACGCCATCACTGGCTGGTCGATAACGCCAGCGAAAGCATTGCGGTTTTGCAGACCGGCAATACCTCGCTCGGCGTCACCATGCTTGCACATCTGGTACACGAGGCGGCATCGCGACTTGGCGAGGATTGGGATATCGAGATTGCCGAGATGCACCACCGCCATAAGGTCGATGCACCTTCAGGGACAGCACTGCTGCTCGGTGAGGCCGCAGCCGCTGGTCGTGGCGCGGACCTCACCGAAGTCAGTGATCGCGGCAGAGACGGCATCACTAGTGCCCGCAAACAGGGCGATATCGGCTTTGTCTCGCTGCGCGGTGGATCGGTGGCAGGCGAACATCAAGTGTTCTTCGCCACCGAACATGAGCGCATAGAACTCAACCATCGCGCCGAAAAACGGGCGCTGTTTGCAAGGGGCGCTATGCGTGCGGCGGAATGGCTGATGGGCAAGCAAGCAGGACGATATTCAATGCCTGATGTGCTGGGATTGTAGCACAAGCTAATGAAAAAAGACGATATATTCGAGTTTTATCGCCGTCTCGCCGAAGACAATCCCGAGCCGGAGACCGAGTTGAACTATGGCAACACCTATCAGTTGCTGGTGGCGGTCACCTGTTCGGCGCAATCCACCGATGTCGGGGTCAACAAGGCCACCAAAGAGCTTTTCAAAAAGGTCAAAACACCCGAGCAGATGGTCGCGCTGGGAGTCGAGGGACTGAAGCAGCATATCAAGACCATCGGTCTGTATAACAATAAGGCCAAGAATGTGATTGCACTATCCGAAGCACTGATCCGTGATCATGGTGGCGAGGTCCCCAATGATCGTGAGGCGCTGGTGGCGCTGCCCGGGGTCGGGCGCAAGACCGCGAATGTGGTGATGAACTGCGCCTTTGGTGAAGAGACTTTTGCCGTCGACACCCATATTTTCCGCGTCGGCAATCGCACCGGGCTGGCTCCCGGCAAGACGGTGCTGGCAGTGGAAAAGAAGCTGGAGAAGCAGACACCGAAACCGTTCCGCGTCGGCGCACATCACTGGCTGATCCTGCATGGCCGCTATATCTGCAAGGCGCGCACCCCCGAATGCTGGCGCTGCCCGGTGGACGATCTGTGCCGGTTCAAGAAGAAGACGCCTGATCCGAAAGCGGCCAAAGCATCGGCTTGATCCGCGATTAGCACGCATTCCATCGCGCTCTGTTACGCTACGGCAATAGCACATTCAGCCTGCGCTCATCGGCCATGATGTGTTATGCTCACACTTAGGAGATGGATGATGCAGACGCACTCGCTTTCACTTGCCCATACTTCGCTGATCTTTTGTGCAGCACTGGCCATAGCGGGATGCGCTAATGCGAATGGTACAGAAAGTACCCGCAGCCAGAGCAAAGCGCCCGCCGCAAATCTCATCGGCGAACCCCGCGCCTGTATACCGATCCAGCGGATCAAGCGCACCGTGGTCCATGACGATTATACCATCGATTTTGTGCTCAATGGCGGCCAAACCTATCGCAATAATCTGTCCGCGCGTTGCGGCGGGCTCGGCTACGAAAAATCTTTCACCTACTCCACCTCTCTGACCCAGCTATGCCAGGCGGATATTATCACAGTGCTTTCGCCAGTCGGTCCAGGGTTGCAGCCGCGCGGGGCCTGCGGGCTTAACCGGTTCCAAGAGATTGAATTGATCGAGGATGGGGCCAGCGATGATGCGGCGGATTAGCCATGTCCTACTTTTGCTCGTGCCGACTATGGCATTGGCAGCATGTCAGACTGCGCATAGCAACCCCCAAATAATGGGTGGGGCGGCAGCGATAGCGAAAGGGCTGACCGCCGACACCATAATGGTCGACAAGAGCGACCGCGTTTTGGATCTTTACGCGGATGGCAAGGTGATTGCCCGCTATACGGGCATCCGTTTTGGCGACGATCCAGTTGGTCATAAACGCTTTCAGGGCGATGAGCGCACGCCCGAAGGCCGCTATACCATTGATCGGCGCAACCCGAACAGCATTGCCCATCTCTCGCTCGGTATCTCCTACCCCAATGCCGCCGACCGCGCCTATGCCGAAGAACGTGGCCAGTCGCCCGGCGGCGATATCTTTATCCATGGCCAGATGAACGGCTGGGAGGGCCCCGCCCTGCCCTATGACTGGACCGATGGCTGTATAGCCGTGACCAATAGCGAGATGGATGAGCTGTGGCAGCTGGTGCCGGTGGGCACCGAGATTATTATTCAACCTTAAATATCAGACCCACCCCCAGCCCCTCCCGCAAGCGGAAGGGGAGCAAGACTTAGCGAGCCGCAGGCGAGGTTAGTCGCAGCGGAGTGGGCATCACACATCATCCGCGCTGATCATTTCTTCAGTATCAATCTCACCCGTCATCGCCGCGACCGTGGTGGCCACCGCGGCGTCGCCCGAGACATTGGTGGTGGTGCGGATCATGTCCATGATACGGTCAACACCGGCGACCAGTCCGATGGTTTCCAACGGCACGCCGACGGCACCAAAGACCAGCGACATCATGATCAGGCCAGCGCCGGGAATACCTGCCGCGCCGACTGCGCCAAGCGTGCCGAGGATCGAGATCAGGAAATAGTCGCCCCAGCTCAAATCAACGCCAAAGACCTGCGCGCCAAAGAGCGTTGCTAGGCCGAGATACATGGCGGTTCCGTTCATGTTCACTGTCGCACCCAGCGAGACGACAAAGCTGGATACGCTGGTCGAGACGCCGAGATTGCGCTGGGTGCAACGCAGGGTCACAGGCAAGGTTGCGTTGGACGAGGCAGTGGAATAGCTGACGGCAATCGCGTCGACGATGCCGCGGAAGAAGTCGATTACCGGCAGCTTCGCCAGCAATTTGATCATCAGCGAATACATGCCGAGGATGATCAACAGGCAGCCAAGATAGTTAAGGCCCACCAGCTTGGCGAGCGCGAGCAGCGCATCAGTGCCGAGATTGCCCGCGACCCAGGCCATTAGCGCGAATACGCCGAACGGGGTCAGCTCCATGACCACCATAGTCACCTTCTGCATGATCACCGCACCGCTATCGAAGATGCGCTGTACCGGCTCACCTTCTTCCTTCGCCATCAAAATGCCGATGCCGATCAGCAGGGCAAAGACGATCAGCGGCAGCACATTGACATCCGCCATTACCTGCACCGGGCTTTCCGGCACGATGGAGAGGATCATATCGGTGGCACTGGTTTCTTTGGGCTCGGGCGTTTCGCCCTTGGGGATACCGCTGGTATCGAGACCCATGCCCGGCTGGACAAATGTTCCCAGAGCCAGCCCCAGCCAGACAGAAATTTGCCCTGTCACAACGAACAACAACAGCGCTCGTCCACCGACACTGCCCAGCTTGCGCAGATCACCAATCGCCGCCACACCAGATACCAGCGAGAAGAAGATCAGCGGCACCACCAGCATCTTGATCGACTTGATAAAGAAATCACCGATCCATTTGATCGCGACCGATTCCGGTCCCCAGAACAGCCCTACGGCGATGCCCAATATCAGCGCGGCAATCACCCGCTGCCATAAAGGAATGGCAAACCAGAAACGCAGCATGGGTGATCCTTCTTATTGGTTATCGGTCTGAATTGACCAGCTTTGTAGCGTCAGTGCACCGCTCGGCAAGTCCCGGCATCACATCATAAAATAGGAAATGGCGAAACAGGTGGCGGTGCCAACGCCGATGGTGAGCGGGATACCGGCCTTGAAAAAGTCGGTGAAGCGATAATTGCCGGCGGCATAAACCAGCGTATTGGTCTGATAGCCAATCGGTGTGGCAAAGCTGGCCGAAGCGGCGAACATCACCGCGATCACCAGTGGACGCGGGTCAAGGCCGAGCTCACTCGCCAGCGTGATGACAATCGGCGTTACGATGATCGCCACCGCATTGTTGGTGACAATCTCGGTCATAATCACAGAGAAGAGATAGACCGCAAAGATAATCGCAAAGGGCGGAACATTGTTGAGATAGGGGCTGAGATAGCCGACCAGCAGCGCGACACTGCCCGCGCGCTCCAGCCCGACGCCGACCGCCAGCATGGCGAAGATCAGCACCAGCACATTGCCGTCAATCGAGCTCCATGCCTCCTCGGCATCAATACAACGCGCCAGCAATATCGCGCCGACACCGAGGATCGCTGCAACCGCAATGGTCAGGACATTCATCGCCGCCAGCGCTACCACTAGGAACAATGCAACAATCGCTATCGGCGCCCGGTCACGGCGGAAAGCGCGCGCTGTCGTCTGAACGATACCGAAGAGATTGGGATTCTCATACATGCGCTTGATATCGTCATTCGATCCGGTGACCAGCAGCTTATCCGCGGCATGGATACGCGCATTAGGCAGGTCAGAGCGCGGCAATGCGCGGAAGCGGCTGAGCCCCAAGATGCGGACATTGAGCTGGCTCAGAAACGGAATGTCGAACAGCCGGTTACCAATGGCCGGGTGACCCGGCGCGACAGTGGCTTCCACCAGCGTTTCGCCCAGCGGCCCAACATCACCCTTGCGGACAATGCCGATTTTATAATCATCTGAGCTGCGCAGCGATAACAGCTCCTGCAGATCGAGCCGGACGACAATCCGGTCCCCCGCTTGCATCCGCTCATCTTCGAGATAGTGGCGAATAGTGTTGCCATCGCGCTTAATCGCGGTCGCGGTAATCCGGGCGCGTTTGGCGATCGGCAATTCGCTGAATTTCTTGTCGATGGCCTCGCTGCGATTGCGCACCGTTAACTCGGTCAGGAATTGCGATTCATCGCTGGGCTCAAAATCTGAATCGGATGCGTCACCCGGCAACAGCAAATTGCCGAACAGCAGCAATATGCCAACCCCGACAACCCCAGCGATAAGGCCAAAGGGTGTAATCTCGAATATACCGAATGGCTCCATACCGGAATCGCGCGCCACGGCGTCGACAATCAGGTTGGTAGAGGTACCGATCAGCGTCGTGGTACCGCCCAAAATGCAGATAAAGGACAGCGGAATCAGCAGTTTTTTTGGCGCATAGCCGGTTTCATTGCCCAGCTTCATAATGATCGGAATCATCACCAGCACCACCGGGGTATTATTCATAAAGGCCGAGGCGACAAAGGCACCGAGGAACATCTCCGCCACCGCCAGCTTGGGTTGGATGCGGGCGCGACGGATGATGAGATCGGCGACGGCATCTATGGTACCGGTGCGCAGCAAGGCACCAGACAGGATAAACATCGCACCGATGGTAATCGGCGCGGTGTTGGAGAAGACCGAGAACAGCCCGTCGCTGTCGATGATACCGAGAAAAAGAAAGGTACATGCACCCAATATCGCGACCACAGCGGCAGGAAAGCGCTCGGAGATAAACCCGGCAAACATCAGTGCGAGGATCACTAGCCCAATCTGAGCCGAGTAGAAATCAATCCAGTCGCGAATGGTCTCTAGGATCATTGCCGGGTGCTATCCGTTTTGGCCGCACTGCCCGCGATGCAGCAGTTTTTGATCCGCCAGCACCAGTGCCATCATCGCCTCGACCACCGGCGTGCCTCTGATGCCGACACAGGGGTCATGGCGGCCCTTGGTGACAATCTCGGTCGCCTCGCCATCGCGGGTGATGGTAGCGACCGGGGTCAAGATGGAACTGGTAGGCTTGAACGCCACACGGCAGACAAGTGGCTGACCAGTGGTGATACCACCCGCCGTGCCTCCGGCATGATTAGCGGCAAATTCGGGCCTGATAGCATTTTGGCCATCCTCGCCGGGATACATAGCATCGGCATTTTGCTCGCCTGTGAGCCGCGCGGCTTCAAAGCCATCACCAATCTCGACGCCTTTGGTGGCATTAATGCTCATCATCGCTGCAGCCAACTCGCTGTCCATCTTGGCATATAGCGGCGCACCCCAACCGGCGGGAACCCCGTTGGCGACACATTCGACCACTGCGCCCAAGGAACTACCCGCTTTGCGCGCAGCGTCGACCTTTTCAGCCCAGCGCTCGGCCGCCGCCGCATCGGGGCAGAAAAACGGGTTCTGGCTGATAAGCTCCACATTAAAATTATCGCGATCAATCGCATCGCCGCCAAGCTCGCAGACATAGGCGGTCAGCGTCACCTCAGGGATAATCTTGCGCGCTACGCCGCCCGCCGCCACCCGCGCCGCTGTCTCGCGCGCGCTCGAACGGCCACCGCCTCGATAATCGCGAAAACCATATTTGGCATCATAGCTGTAATCGGCATGGCCGGGCCGATATTTCTGCGCGATCTCGCTATAGTCTTTGGAGCGCTGATCGGTATTCTCGATCATCAGGCTGATCGGAGTGCCAGTGGTTTTGCCCTCAAACACGCCCGACAATATCCGTACCTCATCAGCCTCACGCCGCTGAGTGGTGAAACGCGACGTCCCCGGCTTGCGTGCATCCATAAAGGGTTGGATATCGGCCTCGCTCAGCTCCAGCCCCGGCGGACACCCGTCGACCACCGCGCCCAAAGCAGGCCCGTGGCTCTCCCCCCAAGTGCTAAAACGCAGCAATCGGCCAAATGTGTTAAAGCTCATTTCACCCTCCCCCCGCTCGGGGGGAGGGAGGGGCCCGTCCGCGCATAGCGCGGATGGGAGGGTGGGGGTCTATCCGCAAGAACCGACTTCACTTCTTCAACAACCCCCTCGATATTATCCAATATATCGTTGTTCCAGAAACGGATAACGCGAAATCCTTGTTGCTCAAGCATTTCCGTTCGTACCTTATCTTTTGCCTTTTCATTTTCATGCTGGCCGCCATCGGCCTCAATTACAAGCCTTGCTTCCAGACTGACAAAATCAACGATGAAATTCCCTATCCAACACTGGCGACGAAACTTTACACCCAGACGCTGCCCGCGCAACTGCGACCAGAGCTTGCGTTCAGCAGGTGTCAGGTTTTTTCGCAGATCGCGGGCGCGTTCAACATCATCGCGACGCCCTGGATTTCTCATTGATGGCCCCTCACCTTCCCACCGCTTCGCGGCGGGTCCCTTCCTCTCCCCGGACGGGAGAGGAGAAAATTCTATTTATCCAAAGCAATATCCGGTGCGTCTTCCTGTTTCATGCCGACGACATGATAACCGGCATCGACATGGAGATTTTCGCCGGTCACGCCCGATGACAGGTCGGAGCAGAGATACAGCCCGGCTCCGCCAACATCTTCTATAGTAACATTGCGGCGCAGCGGCGAATTCAGCTCATTCCATTTGAGGATATAGCGGAAATCGCCAATGCCGCTGGCGGCCAGAGTCTTGATCGGGCCAGCAGAAATGGCGTTGACCCGGATATTTTTCGGCCCCAGATCATTGGCGAGATACTGCACGCTGGTTTCCAGCGCCGCCTTGGCCACGCCCATGACATTATAATGCGGGATGACCTTCTCCGCGCCATAATAGGTCAGCGTCACGATACTACCGCCCTCAGGCATCATTTTAGCCGCGCGTTGTGTGACAGCGACCAGCGAATAGGCCGAGATGTTCATTGTCATCAGGAAGTTATCGAGGCTGGTGTCGACATATTGGCCGCGCAGCTCATTCTTGTCGGAAAAGCCGATGGCGTGGATGACAAAGTCAATCGTCTCCCAACGCTGTTTCAGCGTTTCAAAGGCGGCATCAAGATTGTCCATATCCGAAACATCGCAGGGGATAAGAAAGTCCGATCCCAGCTCCGCCGCCAAAGGCCGCACACGTTTTTCCAGTGCCTCACCCTGATAGGAAAACGCCAGTTCCGCGCCCGCATCTGCCAGTGATTTGGCAATACCCCAAGCCAGCGACTTATTGTTTGCCACCCCCATGATCAGGCCGCGTTTGCCCTGCATTAGTCCTGTTGCCGTCGCACTCATAAAATCCTCATATCTCTATTGCTTGTCGGCAGATATACCGGCTGGCAGAGGCTGTGTCACCGCTTCATCGCGGGCCAGTCGGCATAGCGAGGCATTCAGCTCTGCCCCGACCACCATGGCCAGGCCGATAAGATAGAAGAAAATGAGGCTGATCATCACCCCAGCCAGGCTGCCATAAGTGAGGTCGTAAGTGGCAAAGTTGCTGAGGAAAACCGGCAACAGCGCCACCAACCCCATCCACCACAGGGTAATCAGTGCAGGGCCGGGCCAGATCGGGCCGCGGCGATGTTCTTCAGCACGCGGTGTCATCGAGCGGAAGATCAGATAGAGAGCGCCGAAAAGTATCAGCGCCGTTGCCAACTGGCTGAAGGCGATAAAGCTCAACATATTGTTTGAAAACGGCACCATCATGCTGTCCATGAATTTGCGTGCACCGCCGAGAAGCACTTGCATACTGAAGGCCAGCATAGTGAACAGCACCCCGCCGATAATCACCAAGATCGCGCCCAGCCGGTATTGCCAGAAAGGCCGCAAATTGGTCACCATATAAGCGCGGCGGATTATGTCGCGGATGGTCTCGATCAGGCTAGCCGTGGTCCACAAACCAACCGCTGCTGAAAACCAGAGCAGAGCCCCGCTCCGCGCCGTGAGCGTCGATTGCACCGGCTCGGACAGCGCCCGCGCGACAGATGGCGGCAGGGTGACCAGAAACGCCTCGACTGCATCATAGCCATATTCAGTGCGGCCAAAGGCGCTGGCGATGGTGGTAGCAACAATGAAGAAAGGGAAAATAGCGAGCAGCGAGAGATAGGCAAAGTTGCCAGCAAGGACGAAACCATCCTCATAGGTGCGCTCCGCCACATCCTTGAAAACCCGGACGGTCGCGCTCCGGTCTGGCAATGCAACCCTATTGCCCATGCCGTATCCTGATTGCCTGCGCTCCTTTAGTAGCGCGTCGCATGTTTAAGGCTTTACGCTGGTGTCGGTCAAACGGGAAGTTACCGCTGCTATTACATTTGGAAGTGGGCGCGGGGATCATGACTGCTTTCCCAGCCATCGACAAAGCTTTCGAGCGCGGCATCATCATCGGGGATGGCGATGCGCAGCGTGACCATCTGGTCACCGCGGCCACTGGTTTTGCGGTGAAAGCCCTTGCCCTTCAATCGCATAACCTGACCGCCCGTGCTGCCAGCCTTCAGCGTCATCATTACCGGGCCATCCACAGTCGGTATCTTGATCTTGCCACCCTTCACCGCCTCGGTGAGGCTGATTGGCAGGTCGAGTAACACATCATCTTCGTCACGCCGGAAATGCGGGTGCTTGCCAATGGTGATGGTGACAATCGCATCGCCTGGCCCGGCTGCGCCCGGCTGGCCTTTACCAGTAAGGCGGATCTTGCTGCCCGTTTCAACGCCGACAGGCAGCTTGATCGACACCGTCTTGCCATCGGACAGTGTCACCGTTTGCGGCGCTAGTGTCGCGGCACTGATAAAATCGACGGTCAGTTGATAGCCGACATTCGCCCCCTTAGCCGGAGGCTGGCGTCCGCTGAAACCACCGGAGCGCGCATTGCCGCCACCGCCAAACAGGCCGTCAAAAATATCGGCAAAATCAATGCCGTCATTGCCAAAGCCGCTAAAATCGGCACCAGCAGATTGCGGGCGATTGCTGTAACCTCCAGCCCCGCTGCCAAAGCCGAAAGGCGCAGTCGGGTTGCCCTCTATATCAATCTCACCGCGATCAAATCGCGCGCGCTTGTCACTATCAGTGAGCAAATCATAGGCCTGGGTAACTTCGGAGAAGCGCTCTGCTGCCTTGGGATTGTCCTTGTTGCGATCCGGGTGCAGCTCCTTCGCCAGCTTGCGATAGGCGCTTTTGATATCCTTCTCGCTGGCGCCGCGGGCGACACCGAGTATTTTATAGGGATCAGCCATCGCATGCACCGCCATGATATTTCTGCCTTATTCCTCTCTCTGCCCCGCCACTTCCGAAACTGTTGTAAATATACAACACGATTTGGTGTGAGCTGGACACTAATTCAAGAGCTTGCGCTTCCTTTTTGATCATGGTGACCTTATCTCACAGGTGAGTAACAAAAGCATGAATATATAAGGTCATATCGCCACTGTCTTATATTAGCAAGACAGGGGTGATAGCCCATCTTATCCATAAGTGAGGAATAGCCAGAGCATGACCGATCCCTTTGCCTTGTTTGACACATGGTTTGCCGAAGCGCGCGAGACGGAGATTAATGACTCCAACGCCATGGCACTAGCCACGGCAGACGCATCGGGCATGCCGTCTTTGCGCATGGTGCTGCTCAAAGGCCATGATAAGCAGGGCTTTGTCTTCTACACCAATCTGGGCAGCAACAAGGCCAGCGACCTCAAAGCCAATCCGCAGGCGGCCTTGCTGTTCCACTGGAAATCGCTGCGGCGGCAGATCCGGGTGGCGGGTCAGGTCAGCACCGTCGATGATGCAGCAGCGGACGCCTATTTCGCCAGCCGCAGCCGCGATTCCCAGCTTGGTGCATGGGCCTCACTACAATCACAGCCGTTGGATAATCGCGATACCTTTATGGCGCGCTATGACGAGTATCGCGCGCAATATGACGGGCAGGATGTGCCACGTCCGCCGCACTGGTCCGGCTTTCGCATCACGCCGCAGCGTTATGAATTCTGGGAGGACCGCGAACACCGGTTGCACCACCGCCGCGTCTTCCTGCCAGATGGCGATGCTTGGACCGAAGGATTGCTCTACCCATGACCCATATGACCCTGCCCTATGCGCATATCGACGCCTTTGCCAACCGCCCGTTCATGGGCAATCAGGCGGCGGTGATACCGCTGGAGACATGGCTGCCCGATGGGACTCTGCTCGCCATTGCCGAAGAGAATAATTTTGCCGAGACTGCCTATTTCCTGCCAGACACCACGGGCGAGGCAGATTATGAACTGCGCTGGTTCACGCCGACCAGCGAAGTCGATCTGTGCGGCCATGCCACCCTCGCCTCGGGCCATTATGTGTTGAGCCAAGAGCCGGAGCGCGACAGCATCACCTTCCGCACCCGCAAGGCAGGCGTTCTGAAAGTATCGCGCGGGACAAAAGGCTATGACATGGCGCTGCCTGCAACCTTTGTTGAAGCCTATGACCATCCCGAACTCAGCGCTGCCCTAGGTACCGGTAATGCCCCGCTCTTCAAAGCAGTACGCGGCGTGGAAAAGACCACCATCATCCTGATGGACGACGCCGATGCGGTGCGCAATATCTCGGTCGACATGGCTCCGCTCACCGATATTCCGGTGATGGCCATCGTCACCGCGCCGGGCGATGCGCAAAGCGGCACCGATGTCATCAGCCGCGTCTTTGTCCCAGCCTGGGGTGTGCCGGAGGACAGCGTCACCGGCTCCGCCCATTGCGCGCTGGCGACTTTCTGGTCAGAGCGGCTGGGCCGCGACTCTTTCAGCGCGTACCAAGCGAGCCAGCGTGGCGGGGTTGTGCAATGTCGGCATGACGGGGATGCAGCGGTGCTGTCAGGGGAATGCTTTACTGTTGTGACCGGGAGCTTCCATTTACCGGAGTGAAGCATTTTGGCCAGCACATTGAGGCGGCTATCTGCGCATTATTGAATGACCCTCTTGACTATCTGGACAGATTCATAAAGCGGCTTATGAGATCGCAAGTGCAAAGCCAAAGCATATCCCTGTGCTCTGGCATCTGATCATTTCAGGTTACCAAAAATGTTTCTACGATTTTCTATATTTTTCAGCTTTCTCATCCTTGCTGTCACAAACTGCACGGCGCACGAGCCGATCGCTGAACCATCTTCAGTCAACCAAGGTATCAACGGCGTGCTTGACGAAACCAAACAGCGTTTCGGCATTGTTGGCTATTCCGCCGTTATTCTCAGGAATGGCGAAACAATCCACACGCGGTCCGACGGTTTGGCAAGCATTGAATTGAACGCACCGGTTACGGAGGAGACAGTCTTTCAGGTATTTTCCGTTGCCAAACTCTTTGTCCATACGACCATCATGCAATTGCATGAAAACGGGGCGATTGATCTGGATGCAGGCATTGGCCATTATCTGACTGACCTGCCGGAGGCATGGCGCGATATCACGGTGCGCCAACTTCTCTCGCATGAATCGGGCCTGCCCGACTATTATCGATGGCCAGACCATCAAACCCCGAAGGATGCCGAAGAGGCGCTGGCGCTTGCTGAAACGCTGCCGTCTTTTTTCCCCACGGGAACATCCGCGCGTTACACGCAAACCAACTATTTGCTGTTGGGCTTGTTGATTGAGCAGCAAACGGGTGAACCCTTTCGTGCCGCCATGGCTTCGCGCATGATGGAGCCATCAAGTCTCAAGAACACGGCTTATGGTGGCGAATTTGCTGTCATTCCGGGCCGGGCCACAATGTATCGCTCCACCGAAGACGGCGTGCGGCGCAATCTCTTTATTGATCAGCCCGATTATATGTTCGCCAGCACCGGCCTCAACAGCACGGCCTCCGACCTGGCAAAATGGTTCCAACACCTTCTTGCCGGTGAATTTCTGTCTCCATCTACACTGGATGCAATGTGGACACCGCTTGATAGTGAGGATGGCCGCAAACCACGTTTCCTCAATGGCTGGGAATACACCAAATGCAAAGATGGAACGGTCGTTGTCGGGCATGGTGGCGGCAATCGAGCCGATGTGCGTCATTTCACGCGTGGCGATGAGAGCGTCACGATCGTATTCCTCAGCAATGGCAGCGCCGTTGATTTTTGGCCCGGCCAAATATCATTCGACCTTGCCGAGATCGTCTTCGCCGACGAGTGAACTTAGTCGCATGTCCTACACCGACAACCGCTGCTATGATCGCTACGGCTCTTTCTTATCTGTTGATCTGATGCAGCGATTTTGGCGCGAATAGGGGAAAACTGTCACCCTATGGTGGCACGTGGCTTTGTGAGAGAGAATTATTCTTTTTCAACATCATAGTAACAACACACCCGCTTAGAGTATAGGGTGACAGGGTGTCACCCTGTGTCACCTTTTGTAGGGTTTGGCGGCTATGGCTCCCCTCCTCCTTCAGAGGAGGGGCAGTGAGACTTAGCCCTGAGCGATAGCGAGGGGGTTAGTCGCAGCGGCGTGGGGGATTTCCACTTGCGCTATGCCTACTGGATAGCCCCCTCCCCTAAAGGGGAGAGGGCTTATTGTCTCACGCTGAGGCGCTAAGACGCGAAGGAATGGTGCCGCTTGGTGCGACCTTCTTCGCGCTCTTCTTAATCTTCGCGTCCTTCGCGTGAAATAATTGGCTTGGTGCGAGCCCGCCATTTGAGCGACCGGTGGCGAGCTTCGACACATATTGCTTGCGCCCCTCCCCCAGCTTCGCTGGTCCCCCTCCCCGTACCGGGGAGGATTGATGCTAAAGCACCGCCAATATCTCGCCCATTTTGCGGTCGATGGGTGCCCCGACTTCATCCTGGGTTTTGCCGAGCCGCACCATGGTGACGCGCTTGTCTGGTGAGACAATCACCTTCTGCCCCAGATGGCCGAGCATCGCGAAGACATTGTCTGGGCCGTTATTGGGGAACAGCACCGGATTACGGCCACCGGTGCGTTCCTTGTTGAGCCAGATATGACCGGCATAGGCAGGGTCAATCTCGGTTGAGGTCAGCATGAAGCGGATCCAGCTTTTGGGCAGAATCTGGTTGCCATCGACCGCGCCGCCATTGCGAAGAAACTCGCCGAACTTGGCCCAATCGCGCGCGCTGGCGTGGATCAGGCTGCCGCCAAGCATTGTACCCGCCGCGTCATATTCGGGGAACATACTGGTCAGGCCCAGCGGTTCGGTCAGCCGCCCTTTGATAAACTGCGCCATCACCCGCTGGCGCACATCGGGGTCGGTGCTGTCGGTCAGTTCGCGGGTGATGATGTCGGAGAGGATGAAGGAGGTGTTGGTGCTATATTCAAATTGCTCGCCCGGCTGCGCCTCCAGCGTTTTGGCCTTGGCATAGCCTGCGGCATCCGCAGCGCCATCAAGGAACAGCGCGCGGACCTCATCGGACTCATAGGGCGGATCGCCCGCCTCTGTATGGTCGAGGCCGGAGGACATATGCAGCAATTGGCGCAGGGTGATCGCGCCGCGCGGATCACCGGGGCGCTGCCATTCGGGCACCGGCGCAGGCTCGTCCAGCGCGAGACGGCCATCGGAAACCAATATACCGATCAGCACTGAGGTCACTGTTTTGGCCATCGACCAGCTGATGAATCGGGTCTCGCGATCATAGCCCTCGGCATAGCGCTCGGCGATAATCTCGCCATCCTCGACGATGATGATGGCGCGCGTTTCTGCGAATTCCTCGGCCTCGAACATCGGCTCGACCGTATCGCGCAACCGTTCGGCACTGATCCGCTCGCCATCGCGATAGTCGATGATCGGGTCTGTGCTTTCAGCGGTTTCGGAAGGTTTTTCAGCCATCGGAGCAGGCGCGGCGGAGGCCAGCAACAACGCACCACCGGCAAGCGCGGTTGCGGCAAGACCCAGAGAGGTAGCACGAAAGGAGAAGGACATTTGCGGGGTTACTTTCATCAGGATGCACGGCTATGGCCGGAAGAGTATCGCGCTAACAATATGGCATTTTTCGGGGGACGCAACGCTTCATGTCAGCAGCTCAACAATCTGAAGGCCCACAAAAATCGGGCGGTATAAGTAAAGGCCGCATTGTGCTTTGGGTGGTAATCGCGCTGCTGTTGGTGGCGATTATTGGCATAGTGTGGAACCTCGCTGCGATCCGCAGCTATAGCAATATCGGCTCAGCTTATTCTGCCCGCGTGGTCTGTTCGTGCCGCTATGTTGGCGGGCGCGATCTCACCGATTGTGAGAAGGATCTGGAGCCTGGGATGGAAGTTGTGTCGCTTAGCGATGATGAGGAAGCCAAGCGCATTACTGCCTATGTTCCGTTACTTGCTGAGCAGCAGGCGGAATTTCGTGAAGGCTATGGTTGTGTGCTGCTGACCAAGGAAGAACGCGAGGCGTCGAAAGAATAAATCCTCCCCCTTGGGAGAGGGGAACCAGCGAAGCTGGTGGAGGGGCACAGGCCGCTTGATGCGAGATTTATGGTTATTTCGTAGTGGTAATGACCGCCCAATCGCGCATTTTCTCAACTCTGTA
The DNA here is from genome assembly GCA_038748365.1 of Pseudomonadota bacterium. Lineage (GTDB taxonomy): Bacteria > Pseudomonadota > Alphaproteobacteria > Sphingomonadales > Sphingomonadaceae > Alterisphingorhabdus. The sequence continues at coordinate 11,772 of JBCDIZ010000013.1, read as the reverse complement.
TCATGCCGAGGGTGCCCCTCGACCGTCTGCGACGGTCCCCCTCCCCGTTCCGAGGAGGATTTGGCTTATTGAGCCGCAATCAGCGTCGCGACATCAACCGGCTGACCATTGCGGCGCAATTCGATCATGATATCGCCGCCCTCGCCCGCTGGCGCCCGGCCAATTGGTGCGCCCTGTGACAAGTCATCGCCGACCTCAGCATTGATCGCCGCCAGACCGGTGATCAGCGTCGTCCAGCCGCCATCATGCTCCAATATGATGATCTCGCCAAAGCCACGATAGTCACCAGCATAGGCAACCCGTGCTCTGGCAGGCGCGATAATCTGCGCCGCGTCGCCGGCACGGATGGTAATGCCGCGCGCCGTCACACCACTTTCCGACACCTCGCCAAATCCGGTGGTCACGGTGCCGACAACGGGCAGCATATAGGCCGGGCGACCGGCGCGGCGCGGTGTGGCCGTACCCTTGCCAACAACAGTGGAAAGCTCCGGTCGGTCAGGGCGTAACCGCGGGCCATCCAGCGCTGCCAGTTCCTCGCGTATTGTGCTGCTAACAGTGATGCGGTCGATCAGATCATCAAGATCGCGGGCATCTTCGCCTAAAGCAATTGCGCGATCTTCCTCCAGCTGTGCGCCGCCGGTCAGCTCGCGCGATTCAAGACGCGCTGCCGTTTCCAAACGTGCCAGCGCGAGACGCCGGTCCTCCAGCTTCTGCCGTGATGCGCGCAACGTTGTCGCTGCCTTCTCGGCCTGTTGCCGCAATGTGCGGCTGCGCTCTATATCCTCGCGCAATTCCTGTGACATATCCTCCACCTGTGGCCGGATTGATGCCATTAATGCGCGCACTCGTACTGTTTCTTCAAGCGAGCCGGGCTTGACGAGAGCGAGCGCGGTTGGCCGTCGACTCAGCTGCTGCAGTGCCGCTGTTAGCTTAATCATCGGTTCCTGTTTTGCCGCCAGACGCCGCTTCTGCGCCAATTGCAGCGTATCAAGAATGGAAATGCGCGCATTGGCAGCAGCAATCCGCGCTTCGGATTCTTGCACCCGCGCCGCCATCGCCTGAATATCTCCGCGCGCTTTATCCGCACGTTTGCTGGCACTGTCGGCTCGTTTCTGCAATGTCTCGGCACGTTCCAAAGCGGCCTTCGCCTGCGCCTCGGCAGCACGTAGCGCTTTTTGTGTTTCCGCGACAGTTTGTCCCGGCAGCACCGCATTTTGCGCAATAGCGGACCAGCTTATGGCCATCAGCGCGATGCCGATAACCACGCAAAGAATGAAAGGTCGCACCATCTCCCCCTAGCCTTCCCGATGATAGGGATGGCCAGCCAAGATGCTGGTGGCACGCCATAGCTGCTCTGCCAGCATCGCACGCGCTATCATATGCGGCCAGGTGGCCTTGCCGAAGGAGAGCAGCAGATCGGCTTCGGCCCGCTGTGCGTCATCAAAACCATCCGCACCACCGATAAACAGCCGCGTTTCGCGCACGCCATCATCACGCCATCGGCCCAGTATCTCGGAAAGCTGCATGGAAGAGAGATTCTTGCCTTTTTCATCAAGCAGGATGCTGCGGCACGGCATAGCTATGGGAGGTTTGGCCATCGCATCCGGGCGGTCGGCGAGTTCGGTCACCTGCCAGGGCCATGACAGGCGTTCCATATATCGGGTCACAAGCTCTGCCTCGGCGCTGCGGCCGATTTTGCCCCGGGCGATGATATGCAGCTTCATGGGACTTTCATATCATCTGAAATGTCAGGCGCAATTGCCTGTTCTGCTCAGCCCGCCGTTTAGGCGTTACCCTCAGCCCTATCGTCAAAGCCCCACATCCGCTCCAGATTGTAGAAGCTGCGCACTTCCGGGCGGAACAGATGAACAATGACATCACCGGCATCAATCAGCACCCAGTCTGCATTGGGCAGACCTTCAATACGTGCCGCTCCACCGGCCTTTTTGATCCGTTCGACCATCTTCTGCGCCATGGATGCGACCTGACGTGTCGAGCGGCCGGATGCGATAATCATATGATCGGCAATGCTGCTTTTGCCTTCCAGATCAATGACAACCATATCCTGTGCCTGATCATCATCAAGCGACTGGCGAGCAAGCGCCAGCAGGGCATCAGGTTCAGGCCCGGCGTCAGCACCGGGATTGAGCGGCGTGGATGGCCTTTCGGTCACGGTTTCAGCTAAATTGGTCAAAAGAGTTCCTCTTTACTGGTGGCCCATAATGGCTGCTCCCACCCAGCCTGGGCCACTTGTCTTTACAGCAATCGGCATCACAGCAATTCGCGGGTCACATCGTCACGAACGATATGACCAGCATAGTTGCTATGCCAATTGGGGGTGGTACGGCGGATGTTACTCGCCGAACGCGGATCGGAACGATAGCGCAATATCACAAGCGCTGGCGTGCTCCATTTCGTCCAATGCACACTCTGGTTCCGGGGCCGGACAAAGCGCCCGAACCAAGCCATTGCCTTTGAAGCAAAAGCAGCTGGAGTATAACCGGGTCTGGCGATGACCGCAATCGGCATTAATCGTGCAATTTCACGCCATTGGCGCCAGCGATGAAAATTTTCCAGATTATCCGCACCCATAATCCAGATGAATTGATGGCGCGGATAACGGTTCACCAAGGCACGCAAAGTATCAATCGTATAGCGCGTTTGCATCGTACGCTCGATCGCGGTGGCGCGGATCGGCGCGGCGCGGGACATATCCTGTGCCGAGGCGAGACGGGCATCCAGTGGAGCCATATCTGTTGCCCCGGCTTTGAGCGGATTACCCGGCGAGACCAGCCACCAGCATTCCTCCAACCGCAACGCATCGATAGTAAACAGGGTGATACTGCGATGGCCGCCATGCGCCGGGTTGAAGGAGCCACCCAACAGGCCGACCGGTTTGCGTCCGGGACGCACCTTTGATCTGTCAGCAATCATGCGAGATTCTCAAGGCCGTATCTGCCCGGTACCATCGACCAGCCATTTATAAGTAGTTAGCGCTTCCACCCCAACCGGGCCGCGCGCATGCAGCCTTCCCGTGGCAATCCCGATTTCCGCGCCCAGCCCAAATTCGCCGCCATCGGCAAATTGGGTTGAGGCATTGACCATGACAATCGCGCTGTCGACGCCGGCTTGGAACCGCGCCGCGGCTTCGCTGTCTTCAGTGATAATCGCTTCGGTATGACCCGAACCATAGGTAGCGATATGCGCCATCGCCTCTTCAACATCGCGCACGCAGCGCACCGCAACAATAGGTGCCAGAAATTCTTGTCCCCAATCTTCCCGCATCGCAGGGACAACGCGGCGGTCCAATTCCATCGCCATATCATCGCCGCGCACCTCGCATCCGGCATCAATCAAAGCGCCAATGACCTGTTCTGGCTGCGGGAAATCCTGATCAATCAAAACCGTCTCGGTAGCGCCGCATATTCCAGTACGGCGCATCTTGGCATTGACAACAATCGCTTCAGCTTTCTCGGGATCAGCACTGGCATGGACATAGCTGTGGCAAATGCCATCAAGATGCGCCAGCACAGGCACCCTTGCTTCCTGCTGCACTCTTTCGACCAGCGAGCGACCACCGCGCGGAATGATGAGATCAATGGTATCGCTGGCGCGCAGCATCGCGCCAACCAACGCGCGGTCCTGATCCGCCACACGCTGCACTGCATTTTCGGGTAAGCCTCCAACCACCAATCCATGCACCATGGCGGCATGCAATGCAGCATTGCTGCGCTGTGCTTCACTGCCGCCACGCAGGATCACTGCATTTCCGGCACGGATACAGAGTGCCGCCGCATCAACGGTGACATTAGGCCGACTTTCATAAATCATGCCGATGACACCCAGCGGTACGCTAATGCGGCGAATGACCAAGCCATTGGGCCGGGTGCGACTATCCAATTCATGGCCAAGGGGATCGGGCAAATCAGCAATATCCCTGACGGCAGTCACGATGCCATCGATCCGACTATCATCAAGTGCCAGCCGGTCACACATGGCATCGCTCAAACCATTGGCTTTGGCAGCGGCCACATCTTCTGCATTGGCGTGCAATATAGTCACACGGTCCGCATCCAGCGCATCGGCAGCTGCCTGCAATCCGCGCCGCCGTTTCTCTCCATCCACAAGGGCAAGTGCATGCTGCCCCTGATGTGCGGCGCGTGCCAGGGCATCAATGATATGCTCCGCCTGATGGGCATTTGCAAAAGATGTATCCGGGTTCGCTGTCATATGTCTGTCTTTTGATGCACTTCCCGGCCAATAAGCTGTGCCCCAAAGCAGCGCAAGCCAGACCGGAAACGACTCGTAGAGCCGCTAAGCGACTCAATCACAAGATTTTTTGAACCAAAGCTGTATTTTCGATCCAGAATCGACAATTTGCAAAAATGTAAAACCACTGGCCGCAATATGCATTCGACTCATCACGAGTCTGCAACATCGGATTCGATTCATTAATCACCCTTTGCTAATGGCCTCACCCTAATCAGGGACACAGGAAAATAGGGTCGTGAAAATCTTTAGCGCCGACAACGCGATATATGCGCGCTTGTTGCGATGGTTTCCAGAACGCGAATTTTTTATGCGCGCCGATGGTCAGGTAAAATTCCTGAAAATCTCATCGCGTCTGCAAATTACCGTATTTCTGGGCGTTATCGGAGCAGCCACCTTCTGGCTGCTCATCACTTTAGGCATGGCGATTAGCCAATATAGCGTGTCGCTTGACCGGCTCGCGCTCAATGCCAAGCAAGCCAAAGTTGCAGATTCCGAAAGCCGCGTAGAAGCCTACCGCGACTCGGTCGACAAGGTCGCCGCAGATCTGGAGCGCCGCCAAGATGAACTGGATGCCCTGGCAGAGCGCTATTTCCCGGCAAAAAAAGCAAAAGCATCAGCCAGCGAGGGAGAGGATGCCAAGTCTCAGGATGTGATCGCAGAAAAAATAAGCGCTCTCATTCCTGAAGCCCGTGCGCTGGCGTTCGTCGAGGCGCGGCAGCTGGCCTTTGTGGCCATGCTGTCGGCCGAGGCTGATCGTCGTTCGGCTCAGGCAGAGTCGGCAATCCGCAAACTGGGCCTCAATCCCAAAGAAATCGTCCGCGACAACGGCACGGCACAGGGTGGTCCCTTCCTCCCCTTTCTTGATAGTGAAGAGAGTGTCGCGACGCTGGATCAACGCTTTATCACATTAGGCCAGAAGCTCGCGCGTATGGATGCGCTTGAACGTGGATTGGCTCGCGTTCCTTATGCAGAACCGGCCGATATGAACTCCATCACCAGCGATTTCGGCTATCGTAGCGACCCGTTTACCGGGCGCCCTGCCATGCATAGCGGTCTGGACTTTAGAGGCGCTTACGGCCAGCCAATTCTGGCCGCAGCCGATGGCAAGGTCACCTTTGTCGGATGGAAAGGCGGCTATGGTCGTACCGTTGATATTGACCATGGCAATGGCATGATGACACGTTACGCGCATCTTGCGGGAATATCTGCTACAATAGGCAGCGAAGTTCGTGCCGGGTCGGAAATCGGCGGAATGGGCAATAGCGGCCGTTCAACCGGGACCCATCTGCACTTTGAAGTCCGCGTAAATGGCAAGGCCATTGACCCTAAACCCTTTCTGGAAGCCAATAGCGATGTTCTCAAGATCCAAGCCAACGCCCAGCAACGTACCAGAGCGAATGGCGGAGACGTCTAAAGTGGCTTCCCGTTCCTCACGCGGCTCCGCCATGGGTAGCGGTTCCACCTTTTCGGTTATTGGCTCTGACGTTGTTATTACTGGAAATGTCGTTGCCAAGGTCGACTTGCATGTTGATGGCCGGGTTGATGGTGACCTGCAATGCGCCTCACTGGTGCAGGGCGAAGGCAGCGAAATTCACGGCGCCATTATCGCCCAAACCGCGCGCCTGGCTGGTCTGGTCGAAGGCTCGATTGATGCGCATGAGCTAATCGTTGAAAGCACCGCCCGGATTACCGGCGATATTTCCTATGAAACAATCACGATCGAGCAAGGCGGACATGTCGATGGTCAGTTCCGCCACAAGAGCAAGGCCGCGACGACGCCGAAAGTAACTGCGCGCGACGACAGTAATGCTACACTTAACCTGTCGCCAGACAAGGCTGCCTAACTGGCTTAGTTTACCCGCGCTTACTACTGCTGGCGATAAACTGATTGCCTATCCGATCCAATGTTATTGCTACCAATATCCGCGCAACATCAATAAGTAGCGGAACGGAAGCGACCTTTGCTATAAGCATCCTCAATCCATTGATCCGGTAATGCCTGCTTCAGTTGTTCCACCACCTGATCGCCCATGGCCGCGGCTCCGCAGATCGCAACGGCGCCCTCATTGCCCAGAAAATCAACGATTCCTTCAGCGGATTGCGCAACACAGTCCTGAACATATCGCGGTGCTGGCGTGTCTGCTCGGGAAAGCGTCAGATCGAGCTTCTGAATCCGCCCTTCTTTGTGCCAGGCCAGCATCTCGGAGAAGATTGCAAGATCACGGTCTGGTCCGCGCTCGCCATAGATCAGCCAGACAGGTCGCCCTTTTTGGATGGCACCTACAACATGCGGACGCAGGCCGCCCCAGCCTGAGCCAGCCGCTATAGCCAGTAAGGGGCCTGTGCCAGCCGTTTCATGGAAATTGGGAAAGGGTCTGATCTGGCCTTTGATCTGTGAAGGGCCATCGCTGCCTGTCAGCGTTGCCGAAGCTTTGCCCATGGCGCCTCCGGGCAACTCCACACGGCGCACGAACAGATCGAGGCTGGGATCGTCCGGCAGGCTTGCGATCGAAAATTCGCGCCGTACGCCATCATCGCCGTACCACTCGAACAGATCACCAACCTCATATCGCGGCATCGATCCGTTAAGCGGTGAGAGCCGGATATGGAAAAGTGACCCGGCGCGGCTGTCCTGTATCGGTTTTGTGTCCCCTTGCGCGACAATGTCGCGTGTGTCGACGGTCCAGTCCTGAATGGCTTGTGTCCGCGTTTCCGAGATCGGCGGCAGGTCATTGGCCTGCATCAGGTCATCCCACCGCACCAGATCATCCGTGGACTGATTATCGACCGTCACCAATGCAACCCTCGCCCCTGCATCCTGCGCCCAGTCTTTCAAACGGAAGCCGAAAGCGCAGAAATCGGCATAGGAACGGTCACCAAGTGCCAGAATGAAGATTTCCAGGTGTGGCAGCGTCAGCTCTTGCACCATAAGCTGTCGTTCGATGTGCCGCGCCTGATCCGGGGCTTCGCCGGTACCTGTGGTCGCAGCAACGACCAGAAGCCTTTTGGCGGTAAGCAACTGCTCTTTGGGCAGGTTGCCAAGCGATACCAGCGCCGCATCTCGACCATGGCCGTCCAGTTGTTTTTTCATCAACCCGGCCAGATGCTCGGCGGTGCCGGTTTGAGAAGCGTGCGCAACCAGTATCTCGGCAGACTCGCCGATAGTTTTGCGCGCTGGCCATAGCCAGTAGACACTCGCTATAATCCAAACCGCGAGGACAGCCACCGCGATCAGCCAGCGCTCTCCTGCGATGCCGTTGAGAACCCAGTCAGTCATCATCGATCCATTTCAGCATCGCATCGCTTAGTACGTCGCTTGGCTCGTCTCTGCGGGTCAGGATGCATGCGATAGCGTTTGCGTTGGCGAATGCCAGCGCCTTGTCCGCCCCCATCACCATCAGTGCGGTTGCCAGCGCGTCGGCCCGTGCACATTCCTTATCGAATACTGTGACAGCGATCAGATCGGTACGGACGCTGGCGCGGGTTTGCGGGTCGATAATGTGCGAGAATATCTCGCCCTCGCCCACATGAAACCGCTCCGCTTCGCCCGATGTCGCACAGGCCCAGCCATATAGTGCAGCGCGATAGGACGCTTTTCCTGCATCACCATCGGGGGCAACATCTGTCCAGAACGGCATGCCATCTGCGCGCGTCCCAAATCCTTTAAGCTCACCGCCGATCTCGATCAGGCAGGAGACTGTATCCGGATGCGAACGGACAACGTCGCACAGCAGATCTACGGCATAGCCTTTCGCAATCCCATTGAGATCAAGCATGAAGCCATCTCGTTTTGCAATTTCGGCACCGTGCATCTCAGGCAAGCGGAGATCGTTTCGCTCATGAAGCTGCGCATAAGCGAGACCGCTCGCTACCGGGTCAGCGACTGAAGCCGCTCCGAAGCCCCATTGCTCCACTGCTTCATAGAGCCCCGGGTAGAATGCTCCGTGCGTTTGCTGACTGATGCTAAATGCCTTGGATGCCACCGTGGCGAACGGCTCGGGCAGAGTCAGACGCTCTCCATGGGTCCGGCGATTATAGCGGACGATATGCGATCCCTCACGCCACAGGCTCATTTGCGCATCGATCAGTTCGAGCACCTGACCGCACGCCTTGATGATGTTCGCAAGATAGACCGCGTCATTGTCGGGATTGGTCCGCCCGTTGCGCAAGACACGCAGCGACCATTGAGTCCCGAACACCTCTCCCGAATGCTGCAATTCACGTCCCTGTGTCATCTGCGCGGCGCTGGGCACATCGGGCGGGATCAGCAATTTCAGGGCAAGGTCAGTGTCCGGATGCATCGCAAACCACCGTTCAGCTATGCACGAACAATATATAGGCGATGACCGGCGCGGCGATGCCCAGCGTTGTGAGCGGCCATGTAGAGGCGCGGGCCTTGGCATTTATCACCAGCAACCCCAGCCCTGACAGACAGAAAATGATGCAGACCAGTGCGGTAATATCGATCAACAGGCCCCAGACAAAGCCGGTATCGCGGCCCTTGTGCAGATCATTGAGCCGCGCGATCATGCCATTATCGATCCGCTCATAATAGGCCTCTCCAATGGCCAGATCGATCGTCAGCGTGGCATCGACACCCGGCCCGCCAAGATCGAAGATCATTTCCTCGAACTCGACCACAGGCGCATTTTCTTGGGGAATAAAGACGCCTGTTTCCCGGGCGATCTGCTCCGATAGATCGGGGGCCAGAATTACCTCATTCTCAGCCGTGCTCAAAGCATCTTGAAGGTCACCGGATAAGGTGATCTCGCGCATGCTGGATACCGGATCACTCTTGAACCATTCCGGGTTGTTGAGCGTCAGACCGGTTACGCTGAACAGAAGCATGAGCGCCAGAACAAGCGCGGAACTGATCCAGTGCCATTGCCGAAACTGCCGGGACCAGAAGGTGTTTACTTTAGGCGTCATATCGATGGCGTAGTCAGATCACATTGAGGGGGCAAGGTCCGCCGGAATGTGCCATCCCAGCAAATGCATGAAAAATCTGCGGACCAGGCCCTAGCGTCTAGACCGCTCAGAAACTGTCGGCTGTATCCTTTTCGTTGATATAGCCGTCTTCGTTGGTATCGAGCCGTTTGAACATCCGCATGCCCGAGGCATGGAATTCGGCTGCGGACATTATCTCATTTTCATCGGTATCCATAAAGCCAAAGCGGAAATTGGCCGCCTTTACCTGGCGATCGCGGTTCTCGACGGTGAACTTGACTTCGCGCGCATCCATGCGAGCGGTAAAATCGCCGACATACTCCGCCTTTGTCAGCGAACCGTTTCCATCCGCATCTCTGCGCGCATAGCCCTGTTCGCGTTTTACCATGAATTCGCCAATCGAGACCTGCCCATCTGCGTTTGTGTCATAGGTCTTTACAAATGCGCCTTTGGAATGACCGCCCACGCGGCGCTCACGCTCCTGTGCTTCGGGGTCATCCTGCGGCGCGACTTGCGCATCGGTGTTTTGACCGTCTTCGGGCTCACCAGCCCAAATCGGACTTGCGGCCGCCAACAGCGTTCCTGCAGCCATGAATGCCGCGACTTTTGCACCCTTTGTCATAATCACAACTCCTGTTGTTCTTTACTATCAACCCTGAACCTCAAGAATGAGCGAGGTCGTATATCCTCGCTCATCCACATCAGCCCCTTCCGGTGCAGGCGCGCTGAAACGCGTCCAGATGATGTAGACACCGGCTTTTTCGAAATCCAAACTCATCTTACCGTCCGCATCGGTTGGCGCTTCCTGATGAAATTTTGACGGGTCATAGCGCGCCCCGCCGCGATCAATATTCATCACATGCCCTGCTAGCGGTTTGCCATCGAACAGCAGTTGAAACTCAAAAGGATCGCCAAGAAAGGCATCACTCGGATGGGTAATTGGTTGCAGGACCAGACGGCCCATCTGCACATCGACCGGCGCACGCGTCGGTGCCCTCTTGGTGAGATAAGCATCGGCGACGGTTTCGGTTTCGCGGACTTTGGTCGCGGTTGCGTTTTCAGGGATCTTGCCGCCGGTCTCGCGTGCGCTGAGCCATTTGCCATCGACCATGGCAAGCGTGGAACGCCGACCGCGGCGCACGCCGGTGGTAAAGCGATAGGTACCTTCTTCCGCGATACCAGCCTCCAGGATAACCAGCTGTTTGTGTGGATTGACGCTGTCGAAATCCGCGCGCGTACCGTCAGGCTGAATGACGTGAAAATCGGCCTTGTTCACCGCCACTTCCGGGACAAAGAATTCTTCGGCAAAGGACGACTCGATTGTAACCATTTGTTCGCTGTTCGCGACAAAGAGCGAAGGGAGCATATAGCTTGTATGTGCAAGCGAAGGAGCAGAAATCACTGCTGCCGTGAATGCCAAAAGGCCGTATCCTATTGTGGTCTTCTTCATGGTCTTCCCATAGTTGCAAATAAAACCCAAATGTAATGACCGGCTAGAACCGTGAGGCTTTACAAGGCCCGCCATCGGCTGAGCGCTTCAGCATGCCCCAGCTCAGTTGCCGATCGTAACCGATATACGCCCCAATTCCGAAGAGCCGCTGGCCGAGACTGAAACAGTGCCACCCGGCTTCCATGTAAAGGGGACTTTGACAATTTCGCGTCCGCCATGCTCCCGTGCAGCCTCAACGACCAGCGCATAATTACCCGCAGGCAATTCGCTCAAGGAACCCATGTTGAGCTTGTAACTGCCGGGGCCACGGGTCGGACGGGTCACCCCACTTACGGGCATCTTCATCGCACGGCCGCCGCGGCGCCACCATGTCTTCAGGTCTGGCAACCATTTGGCGCCAATTGGAGCCTGATCGAAGAGAACGCGGTACATTTTGACCGGTTTGCGTTTTGCATCCTCCAGCCAGATGGCGACATAAGGCTTTCTGTAATTGGAAACTTTCTGCCGAGGAATTTCAAAAGTAGCCGTGCCCTCATCGGCCCATGCTGGTGTCGCCGCAAGCAGCACTGCAGCAGCCCCGATGGTCACAATTTTCCGCATTGCAGATACGCTCCGTTTTTCTTTTTCGGCAGGGTCGATATTCTAATATTCTTGTACTGACTAACGACCTTGATTCTGATTACTAGCAATTAGTATTAATTTGCATTAGCATTTAGGTCAATTCCATTTTGGCAATAGAACCGCCAAATGAGGCTCTGTGGCCAGCAATCTAGAATAGGCATACTCAACTGCCGGTGATCCAAACCAATATCGGTCTCTGGCCAGGTGGCGGCTTTGGATAAGGCGAAGCCATTTTCACCATCCGCATCGCTTGACGATCAAATCTGGTCGAGCCGGAGGTTTTGGCAATGGCAACATTGCGAACACGGCCATTGGGAGCAATTGTGATTTTGAGCCGTACCCTGCCCGCCCCGGCTGCATTGGACCGGCGATTGCGCTGGATATGTTGCAATACCAAGCCGCCATAATTGGTCGTGTCAGAATCACCCGATCCATCTGCAGATCCGGTTCCTGTCCCCGTTCCTTTGGTGGAGCGCCCGGCG
>JBCDIZ010000012.1:0-72253 GCA_038748365.1 Pseudomonadota bacterium | reverse complement strand
CTGTTGGTGTTTATCTATCGGCGGCATAATTTCACGCCCGTTGGCGAGCCGCCGGAATTCCGCAAATTCATCATCATCGCGGTGCCGCATACCAGCAATTGGGATTTCCCCAACTATGTCGGCCTAACCCGCGAAATGGGCTTGCGCACCCGCTTCATGGCCAAGGCGTCGTTGTTTAAATGGCCGATGGGCACCTTTATGCGCCAAGTGGGCGGGGTACCAGTGAATCGCGATGCGGCCAAGGATATGGTGCAGCAAATGGCCGAGGAATTCGCGGCGCGCGATGATTTCATCCTGACCATCGCCCCTGAAGGCACACGCAGCACTGCCACCCGCTGGCGCACTGGCTTCTACCACATCGCCATGGCTGCTAAGGTGCCGATTGTCTGCGGCTTTATGGATTACAACACGCGCCGCGCAGGCCTCGGCCCTGTCATCCATGCAACCGGCGACTATGAGGCAGATATGGCCCCGGCCTTTGCCTTTTATGAAGGCATGACCGGTCGCCGTGGCGAGGGGCTGAAGGGCGATGCTGGTAAGGACACGCCTGAATGACCGCAAAAGACATCGTCACCTCTCTGAACCTCGCGCCGCACCCTGAGGGCGGCTGGTATCGCGAATTGTGGCGCAGTGATGTCGCGCTGGGCGACAACACTGCCTATGCCCCCGACCGCGCCACCGCCACCGCGATCTACTATCTGCTCAAAACCGGCCAGCGCTCCGAATGGCACCGCGTTGATGCGCATGAGCTCTGGCTTTGGCATGCTGGCGACCCGCTCACCCTTTCGATCAAGGCCGAATGGGACGATGCGCCGCAACAGTCCATTCTCGGCACCGACCTCGCCGCAGGCCAGCAACCGCAAATCCGCATCCCGACCAATTACTGGCAAGCGGCGGAACCAGTGCCCACAGAAGGCGGCGCCGGCTATACGCTTGTTAGCTGCATCGTCTCGCCGGGGTTCGAGTTTTCCGGTTTCGAGATGCGTGCCGATTGCTAGACGCCGCCTTGTACGTAACAGCCCTCAATCGTCCGGTGCGGCGGCGATGATTTTTATCTCGACCTGCGCCTCGGGCAGATAGAGCCGGTCAATACCGATCACCGTCCATGCCGGAAAGGGCGCTTTGACATAGCGGTTCTTGACCTCGGCCATTACCGGCAGGCTGGCATCGATATCGAGGTGGAAGCTGGTGATGTCGAGCACATGCTCCCAGCCTGATCCGGCGCGTTCCAGTGTCCGGCCCATCGCCTCAAACGCCTTGACGAATTCCGCCTCCATATCATCGCTTTCGACGACGATAACGCCAGAGAGATAGACCTTCTCGTCATGCACCACCGCCGAGGCATAGCCGAACCGCTCCTGAAATGCGCGCGATTGCGGATTTTCTGGCATGATAGAGATTTTGGGTTCAATTTCCTCAACCTCTTCCTCTTCTTCGACTGTTTCCGCTGCAACCTGTGCAATTGCAGGATGTGCCGCCATTGCCAGACTGAAGCTAGCGGCCGTTGCCAGTATCCAATTTGCCTTACGCATTTTCATTCCTCTCTTAGTCATTGTTATAGCGATTGCCCTGACCGTTTCCGCTTCGCCCTTCTCCAGCCCCGCAAAGTCTCTGCTCATCAGGGCTTTGTTGGTGGCGGCTACGTCTCCCGGTATGAGTTTTGCCCCTCGTCATGATCAACATAACATTCGAGATTTACTAGACCAGCAAATGGTTTCGGTATTGACTTCCCTTGTTGGAAACGGCGATAATGTATGCGCAAATTATCACGCATAACAATCAAAACATACACGCAAACCGGTCGCAATCCTCGTGCTGAGAAGGAGACGAACTGTGGCCGATGGCGATGTCAGTTTTGCAACATTCAATCTTTACAATCTCAACGAACCGGGTCTGCGCATCTACAATGATGTCGATGGCTGGACGCAGGAGCAATATGACAAGAAGATCGAGTGGACCGCCCGCCAGCTCCAGCGTGTTGATGCCGATGTCTTTGGTTTTCAGGAACTGTGGCATGCGGACTCGTTGCGTGCCGCCTTTGATGCGGCGGGCCTTTCCAGCCAATACACGCTGCTGATCCCGACCGAGGGCGACAATGCCGCCAACGGTACGCGCATCGTCTGTGCCGCCGCGATCCGCAAGGAATTGGTTATCGAAGATGAGGGACCGGAGTGGATTTCCGAATTTCCCGAAGGATTTCTGCTCCAATCGGATGGTGACGAGCAATCACCGCGGATCAAGGTTGAGCTAAGCGGATTTCATCGACCGGTGCTGCACGCGCAATTACGGCCAAAATCTGATGCACCGCCGGTGCACCTTTATGTCAGCCATCTGAAATCGAAGTCACCGGCGCGTATCTGGCGCGATGAATGGTATAATGCTGATCGCGATACCTTTCGTGACCATTCGGGGCATTTGGGCAGCGCGCTGTCGACTTTGCGTCGGACCGCAGAGGCCGCCGCACTGCGCTGGATTCTGACACTGCGGATGAAAGGCACTACTGATCCGGTAGTGCTGTTGGGTGACCTGAATGACGGGCAGCATTCGAACACGCTCAATATCATCACCGAGCAGCCGAAATTCCTCACCTCGCTAAGGTCTGGCGGCCGGGATAATGCGCTATATTCGGCACAAGCATTGCAGCAACTGCGCAGCCTGCGTGATGTCTATTATACACATGTCCATAAAGATGTGCGCCAGAGCCTCGACCACATATTGGTCAGTGAGGAATTCTACGACATGTCCCGCCGCCGTATCTGGGCGTTTGACGGGATGACCATTGAGAATGATCATCTCAACGTAAAGGATCCTAAGGATCATAAGCCCAGAGGCACTGGTGATCACGGTATCGTGAAAGCGAGCTTCAAGCACAAGCCTGTGAAAACAGAGTAGTGAGATGGCGGCGATTTGATGCCGGTTTCTTATGCAGATGGCGAGCGGACGGGCGCGGGATTTCCATCGCAGAAAGATCAGCCGCAATCCGAATTGGCGCGATTCGGGGGCAAAGGCAAAAAGCAATATGATCGACGGCAGCAATGCCCCGATCAGGATCATCGGCCTCGAAAATATCCGCAACCAGAGATTGACCCTGAATTGCCCCAGGGCGAGCACCGGTAAGCCGCATTGCGGACATACGCGGCCCATTTTCTGCTTCAAATATCCCCTTTATGCAATTGCAACGCACTCGCGTTTATGGTCTAATAATGTACATGACTACAGCTAGCAAACCTCACAAACCCTATAAACGCGATCTGGCGAAGACTTTCAGCTTTCTGACGCTGCACTTCATCGTCGGCTTTACCGTTGCCTACGCCTTTACCGGAGAAATCGCGCTCGCCAGTGGGATCGCGTTGGTTGAGCCGTTGGCCAATGCAGTTGTATTCTTCTTCCATGAACGTGCCTGGCGCAAAGACTTTAGCTGGTGGGACTTCCTCGTCCACCGCGCGGCACCCGAGAGCGAGTTCGGGCCACGCGTCGACGAGACGGATGAACCTGGTATGGTCTGACAGCTGATCTTCAACCTTGCACACAAACGATACTGGGCAGATTGTCGGGATATCTTTACTGATGACCGGGCCGCGTTGCTCACCGAATGGATGGCCGGAGAGCATAGAGAGAAAAGCGACCATCTTTCGAGGCGCCCGTTGTTTGGAAGCCCATAACTGCTTGCGTGTAGGCGGCGGCTGATCGAGCGGCGGCAAAGGCGGCACATAGGCCTCCGCCGTGTCATCACGGAACGGATCAAAGGCGAGTGGATCGAGCGAGGGGGTGGGGGATGATGTGTCTGTCATCCGCCACTTTATGCCGTTTTTGGGGGTGTAGGAAAGGGTGGGTGCCGCCTCTCTTCGTTTCAAAGCATAGCTGCTCACAATCCTGCGTCACGTATGTGAAACCGTCCGGCAATACCCCGTCTCGCCGTTAGTTCGAGTGATTTTCCCTGAATTACGGTAATGGCTATATCGCTATATTGGGGGCAAGTCTGCCCCGTTCTCGCTTGGGCCGTGTCAGCGGCATCGGATTTAGTGGTGCAAGGGGCGGGCGAGTACTTCAAAGCGGTCGTAATCGAACTCTAAAATACTGGGCTGAGTGGAAGGTGGTTGAGGTCGCATTTAGCGACCTCAACCCTTAATTAGGCGTCAGTCACCGATAGGGGAATCCATGCACTGCCCGTTGGCGTTGATCAGCCAAATAGGACAGCACCTGCCGAACTCGTCGCAATACCAATCGTCTATACTTTGGGGAGCGGAGTCACCACTCGTCGGTGTTGCGGTTGGAGACCCGCCTGTAGAAGCCGAAATCCCAGTTGAGGAAAGAGCTAGGGCAAATGATGATGCGGCATAAAGAACTTTTTTCATGTTATCTCCTATTGCAATACAAGTCTATTTATAGCTTTTGTCGAACCATAATGAATTTAGGGTAATTTATATTATTAAGTCAAGAAATAATAAAGAATTTCATATGAAAAATGCGAAATTATTTTCGATGTGTAAGTAAACTCATTGTTAATATTATTATTTATAGCGGACATCTGTTGAGGTTTGATTGCCCTTAAATTGCTAACTTATTATTATATAAAGAGTAATTTCGAGTGGGAATTACTGATCGAAGCTTATTCCCTACGGCTGCGGGTTGTTAGGCCTCTAGTTCGCGCGCATTGGCTCCAAAGATAGTGTCGGCGCGTAATGCAGGCTGGTAGGTGGTGATAAAGGTCTCGCTCGGTGAATTCTTCGCCAGCCCGGACAAGATGCATTCCTCGCCGTGAACTCCAGAAGATGGAGATTTTTATCCAACCCTCGGCGCAGGTGCTCCTCTTAACAAGCCCTCGGTACTTAAATCCTCGTCAATATCCGGCCAGTGGATGCCGTAGCCGCCGCCTGCTACCTCCCAGTTATCGCGTTGCTCGGGCGTGGCGCTGTGCAGGCGGGGATACCATGCCAGCGGGACCGATATGGTCCGCCCGTCCATCAGATCGACGATCAGGCTGTCATCGGTGCATTGGACATTGGCGACGCGTTCATCGCTGACTTTAGCCAAAATGTTCATGCCATGCCTCCAACAGGGTGGTGCTGTGTTCCTCGACCAGCTTCAATATGCCATTAATCTCATGCGGGCGAAAGCCGATATTGCGCGCCAGCGAAACCGGCTCCAGCCACGCCTTTAGAGAGTTGGTCCCCTCATCCACATGAATATGCGGCGGTTCATTCGGCTCATGGCTATAGAAATAGAAGCGATAGCCTTTGATCCGCAGCACTGTTGGCAAGACAGCCTCCTAAGCCCTTTTACTCGTCATCCTGAACTTGTTTCACCTTCGGTGACTGGCGTTCCAGGATCTCCTGTGATTGAGATAACTGTAAGAGATGCCGAACCAAGTTCGGCATGACGAGATGTGGTTTATGGTGTTTCGTTATCTACGGCGTCTGCCGGAAGGTACAGCTCCTGCCCTTTGTCTTTATAGACTTTGCTCATCTCCTCCATGCCCCGGGCCGCCTCTTCCGCACTTGTCGGGATGCTGCCCAGTTCGGCATTGGGATTATTCGCGGCGAATTCGCGCACTTCCTGGCTGATCTTCATCGAGCAGAATTTCGGGCCGCACATGCTGCAGAAATGCGCCGTTTTTGCGCCTTCTGCGGGGAGCGTCTGGTCGTGATACTCTTCCGCCGTATCCGGATCTAGCGACAGGTTGAACTGGTCGCGCCAGCGGAATTCGAAGCGGGCCTTTGACAGCGCATCGTCGCGGACTTTCGCGGCCGGGTGGCCCTTGGCGAGGTCGGCGGCGTGGGCGGCGAGTTTATAGGTGACGACGCCGACTTTGACATCGTCGCGGTCGGGCAGGCCGAGATGTTCCTTCGGCGTGACATAGCAGAGCATGGCGGTGCCGTACCAGCCGATCTGCGCCGCGCCGATCGCCGAGGTGATATGGTCATAGCCCGGCGCAATATCGGTGGTTAGCGGGCCGAGCGTATAGAAAGGCGCCTCGCCACAGGCTTCGAGCTGCTTTTCCATATTCTCCTTGATCTTGTGCATCGGCACATGGCCGGGGCCCTCGATCATCACCTGCACATCCTGTGCCCAGGCGCGCTTGGTCAGTTCGCCCAGTGTGTAGAGCTCGGCAAATTGCGCCTCGTCATTGGCATCGGCGATGCTGCCGGGGCGCAGGCCGTCGCCGAGCGAATAGGCGATGTCATAAGCGGCGCAGATTTCGCTGATCTCGTCAAAATGCTCGTAGAGGAAGCTTTCCTTGTGATGCGCCAGGCACCATTTCGCCATGATCGATCCGCCGCGGCTGACAATGCCGGTGACGCGCTTCGCCGCCAGCGGAACGTAAGGAAGCCGAACGCCGGCATGGATGGTGAAATAGTCGACGCCCTGTTCGGCCTGTTCGATGAGTGTATCGCGGAAAATTTCCCAGGTCAGGTCTTCGGCCACGCCGCCGACCTTTTCCAGCGCCTGATAGATGGGGACGGTGCCGATGGGCACGGGCGAGTTGCGGATGATCCATTCGCGGGTGTCATGGATGTTACGCCCGGTGGAGAGGTCCATCACCGTGTCGCCGCCCCAGCGTATGGCCCAGACCAGCTTGTCGACTTCGGAAGCGACATCGCTGGCGACCGCGCTGTTGCCGATATTGGCGTTGATCTTGACCAGGAAATTCCGGCCAATCGCCATCGGCTCGGATTCCGGGTGGTTGATATTGTTGGGGATGATGGCGCGGCCGCGGGCAATCTCATCGCGGACAAATTCCGGCGTGACATAATCGGGGATGCTTGCGCCCCAATCCTCGCCGTCGTGGATATGGTCGCGAACTTGCTCGCGGCCGAGATTCTCGCGCTCGGCGACATATTCCATTTCCGGCGTGATAATGCCTTTGCGGGCATAGTGCATTTGCGTCACATTCATCCCCGGTTTGGCGCGCAAAGGCCGCTGCACCACATTGGGGAAGGGGCGGACGCCGCCCGAGCGATCTGGGCCGAGCTGGCCATTGTCTTCAGGCTTTACCTCGCGGGCATCATATTCCTCGACATCATCGCGGTCCATGATCCAGTCGCGGCGAAGAGCAGGCAGGCCTGCCATGATATCAATATGCGCATCGGGATCAGTATAGGGCCCGGAGGTATCATAAACGCGCACCGGCGGCTCACCGCTTGACGGGTCTAGATCAATCTCGCGCATCGCCACGGGGACGCAATGTTCGCCGCGCGAGGCGACATGGATTTTGCGGCTGCCACGAATGGGTCCGGTGGTGACGTTGACTTCGGTGCATGCGGGGATATCTGCCATATGTCTTGCTCCATCAGTTTGCGGAGCAAGGACGGTTCTCGGGCCAAGGGTATTCAGGCTTAAACCGCTCCCTCCCTCCGCCGGTGTTAGCCGGATCAGGTTCAACGGGTCGCGGGATACTCCGCTCTCAGCCCATGATTTCACACAGGCCCCCCGGGGACAGCTTATCGTTTACGCGAAAATATAACGCCGGGCAATGGGGTTCTACGGGACACTTTGATGTTTCAGCCTATTACCTCTGCCGCAGCCTGAGCCGCGGCAATATCCTCGACCACGATACCGGGTGCGGAGAACACCAGTTCGCCTTTGGGTGTGTCGAGCGCCAAAGTCATCATTTCCGGGCCTTCGCTAACGATCTGCGCTATGCCAAGGCTGGCGAACAAGGCGTTGAGCGTCTCGGCAATAGGGCTGGAAAGTTGCAGATTTTTCATACCCAATTGCGCTTCGCCTTCCATCCATTCAGAGCGCGAATGCCATTCGATGACGCAGGGCCTCGTGCTGCGAAAGCCGGGGCCGATCACCGCATTGGTATAGCTGACGGTGATATCCTCGCGTTTATGCTCGAAAGTTTGCTGCATCTCCAGCGGTGCATTGAGCGCGGCTGAAGCCTCACCAAAAGCCTTGATATCATCGGTGGCGACATACCAGAACAGCAGTTGCGGCTGGGTAAATCGCTTGATCGTGTCAACCATCGGGTGAAAGCCGGTCCAGTCAGGGTTCGGTCCCAATATCTCGAGAAACCGCCCGGAACCAAGCCGAAGCGCTGCGCTCCAGTAAAATTGTTCCGGCCCGGGTTGTGGTCCGAGAAAAGGCTCCACGCCGGTCATCTCGGCAATCTGCTGCGCCCCTTTGACAGTGTCCGGCACACCCAAAGCAATATGGTCAAGCGAGCCGCCGCCGCGATCAAGAACGAGATTCGGATTTTGTGTCATAATGCAAACTCCTCACAGCCCCATGATGAACGCTATTGATAAGCATTATCATGAAGACAAGGCCATTACTAGGGCGGCTTCATAGTTTCTATGGCTCCCGACCATAGAAATTAGCATGGCAATTATAGCAGCAAGCGCATTAGGCCAAAACCGATCAGCAGAGCGCCTGCCGCCATAGCGAACAGCGCCCAGAAACGGCTCGACATACGCATCAACCAACCGGCAAAGCGGCCGAAATTGTCGGGCAGGCAGATGAAAAGCAACCCCTCGACCACGATCCATGATGCCATGATGATGAAGAATTTGTTGGGGATCGGGTCGGTCTCACCGCCGATAACAAACAGGGTGAACAGCCCCATCAAGATGCAGATCACACCGGTGAGAAAGGGCAGGGCAGGGGATGCATTAATGTTGTTCAATATGCGGAGCCACAGCCCCGGCAGGCGCAATTCGCCTATGCCTGCGGCAAAACAATACAGGCCATAGAATAGCGAGACCCAGCCGATCAGACTGGCATTATCCATTGGCGGGTAGCTGTAATCCGGTGGCGAAGGCGGCAATTATGAAGAAAATGCCGATTATCATCGCCATCAGTGCATAGACGGTATTGCTCGATGCCAGCATCACCTTCGCAATCGGCCAGATTAAGCCGGGAAAGGCGAGCATGATCACGCCCTCTGCAAGGATGATCCAGCTGAGCACCGTAATCAGGATGGAAAGCCAGTGGCTGCTCATCGGATGAACCAGCACCAATGTTGTGCCCAATATAAAGACGACAATACCGACCAGAAAGCGCAGCGCAGCGGAACGCTCGCACTCGTCGATCATGCCCATGCCCCAACGTGGATGGCGCAACATGCCAAGGCCGGCGGCCAGTGCATAGGTGCCAAAGGCAAGGGCTAACAGGGCCGTAAGATTATAAGTGGCCGCCATATTTCCGCATATCCTTCCTGAGCTGATCTGCGATTACAAGGAGTTACGAGGATTTATTCGGGCTGTCCATGGGGTTAGACTAACCGCTTCAAGCTGGGACAAAGTGTCAGAATTATTGTGCGGTGTCGGTTATTTTTTGGGCCGCAAAAGATAGCTCAGATACATGCTCGCCATGGCAGCCATCGCGCCCAGACCTTTATAGACCATGCCGGGACCGGCCAGCGTTATGCTGCCTTTGGGGGTGCCAAGGGTAAGGCTGATCTGTTCCGGGCCATTTTCGACTTTCTGATCAATACCGAGATGGTCAAATAGCTGTCTCAGCCTTTCGGCTTCAGGGCTGAAGAGGCGAAGTGCTTCTACTTGCAGTTCGGGCGTTTCGGCGGGCCAGTCAGATCGCGCATTCCATTGGATGACACAAGGGCGGGTGCTTCGGAAACCCGGACCCATAATAGCACGGCGATAATCAGTCAGATCGCCATCACGTTCATATCGTATGCTTTCAATACGTTGTAGAGGAGCTTTTGCCGCTTTAGCCACCGCGCCAAAGGCGTCAAAATCATCGGTGGCGACATACCAGAAGATCGGGTGCGGTGTTTCCAATTTGCGCACTGCTTCAATGAAGGGATTAAATTTTTTGTAGTGGGGATTGGGACCCAGAATTTCGAGAAAACGGCCATGGCCCAGTGGAATAGCGCCGCTCCAATAAAATTGGTCGGGCTCGGGCTCGCGGATCAATGGTTCAACGCCGGTCATCTCGGCAATCTGTCGCACACCTTGCTGCGTATCGGGCACGCCAATGGCAATATGATCCAACGATGTGCCACCCCGATCAAGAACCAGGGATGTATTTAAGGGCATAGCTGTCTCCTCGTATCCTGACCCTAATAACAGCCGTTAATAGTAATGTCTGGCTTTGCCTATTGCCCAATGCAAAAATTCTTGCTTTGCAAACACCTGTTATCAAACACCCTCTATGGAGCCGCTTGCTGCATATGCCTATAGATCAATCCCGCGCTGCCCGCCCCTGGTATTTTGCTGCTTTGGCGGTGCTGCTGGCGATGCTGTTCTGTAATTATGATGCAGACATCCTGCGTGCGCTGGGCGTCAATGCCTGGTTCGAGGCTTTTCCTTATGGCTGGCCATTGTTGCTCAACACGCTGGATCTGCTAGTGATCTTCCTCAGTTTCTGGCTGATTGGCGGTGTCGCACCGGCACAGCAATGGGGCATTACCGGCCTTGCCAAGCCCATAGTGCCGGCACTTGTTTTTGGTGCCATCCTGTTTGTGCCTGTGGTCATCGCTTTGCTGCTTCTCACCAGCCCAGCTGATAGCATCAGTGTCGGCGATATTGTTTTTGGCGGCTTGATGTTCCCACTTTTTGAAGAAATCATGTTCCGCGGCATCGCTATCGGCGTGCTGATGCGGCATTTCCGTTGGCCCTTCCTGTTGGCGGCACTATTGCCGTCGATATTCTTCGGTCTGTTCCATATGTATCAGGGCGATGGGCTGGAAGAGAGTCTCGGCATTGCTGCAATAACCGGCATTGGCGGCATCTGGTTTGGCTGGGTCTATTGGAAATGGGATTTCAACCTGTGGCCTGCATTTTTTCTTCATGCCGGTCTGAACCTGCTGTGGTCGCTATTTGATCTTGGCGAAAATGCCATGGGCGGGCAATTAGGTAATATCATGCGCATTATCATCATCGCAGGGTCGATCATATTGACGCTGCGAGGCCGTGCACTGATTGACAAACTGCTTCGTCGCCAAAACGATGCCGCGCCCGCCATCTAGCAGAATAGGCTGGCTCAGAATGTATAGCTGATACCAGCGCCAAGAATGGCCTGATCCGCATCGCCGCGGATGCTGGTGATCGGGCTGGCGGCGGCATCTTCGCGCAAGCGGGTATAGCTTACCAGTCCGAACACGCCCCAGCCGCCGTCAAAGGCGTTGCCGGAGAGGTCATAGGTGAGCACCATATTGGCTGAGACGCTATTAAAGCCGCTGCCTGCATTGAACACCGGCAAGCCGCTGGCTGCGCTACCAGTGCCATCTATGCCAAAATAGAACTGCGTATAATCACTATCTGCCCATTCGGTTGAGATGCTGGTGCGGAAAAAGGCAGCGCGGCCGATGGGGCGACGATAGTTGATCGCCGGGGTGATAACCATGCCCTCATGTGCTCCGGCAACATCAAAAGCGATATTGGTGGTGAAGCTGAGTGTATCAAAGCGCGAAAAGACGCCATTGACGCCAACACCAAAGCGGCCGCCAATTTCAATCGCTGCGTCAAGGTCACCCAGTGCCTCGACAACCGGATCGTTGATCTGCGATCGGATAACCCGGTTGAGATTGGCCCGGACCAATGGGCCAGCAATGATATTGACCTTATCAAGCGGCTTTTCACGGACCAGATCAACTGCGAGACCGGGGCCGACCGCTGCAAATTGGAAGCCGTCTATCTGGCCAACGATCTGCGGTGCAGGGAAGAGGACATAATTGTCCGACCCTTGATAGCTCGGCACCATTCCCAGGCCAGCACCCAGGGTGACAAAGTCGCCAGCGAATACTGATGTCGCCAGATCCTTGATCATCTGTATCTCTTCAGGGCTCAGCTTGCCCTGCGCCTTTGTAGCGATGGCATTTTGCACGGCAGGGTCGAGACTGCCCGGTACAGCTTGCGACTGATCCGGGAGCAGAGCGATGGTATCGATTGTCTGGAGACTGTCCGTTTCGTCCTGTGTCACAGGTTGAGGCGTGCTGTCTTCCTCTGCCAGAACTGGATTGCTGATACAGAGCATCATAGCCGCAATGGCTGCGTAGCTGGTATTTTTAATCATGCTTTTGCCACGCAAATTTGTCTGCATCAGAAAGGCCATCGGTAAAATCCTTATATGGTGGGGAATGAGGACATTTTTCGGTTAGGGTTCGCTTACGCTTCGTTCAATAACTAATTGCTGAACAAAGTGTTCCCGAAGGAATTTTATCAGCGCATAGCTTTCAGAAAGTATATCCGATGCCAATAGCACCGACATATTGATCGGCATCACCTCTGATGCTGATAATCGGGCTGTCGCTTGTGTCACCCAATATGCGTTGATAGCTGACCGCACCAAAGACGGCGAAACCGCCATTTGCGAGATTGCCATCAAGGTCAAAACCGACAAGCAGCAGGCTGGTGATGTTTTTGAGGCCTCCCTTGGCCTGATAAACAGGCAGACCACTGGCAAGGCTGTCAGCAGCATCTATACTGAAATAGGTATCAGCAAAATCGTCATTCACAATCTCGCCGGATATTGTGGCGCTGACGACCACGCCTTCGCTGATCGCGGTAAAATAGGTGATATTGGGCGTAATGATCAGGCCATTATGCGCGCCGACAACATCATGTTTTACCTCAATAGCCGCCGCGATGGTGTCGACAGGGGTGAACACATTGGAGAGTTGCACCCCGGCGCTGATGCCCAACTCCAGAGGTAGGTCAACATTGCCCAGAGTCTCAATGACCGGATCATTGATGCTTCCCAATGAGGTACGATCAAAGCGCAGTCGGGCTACTGGACCGAGGATGAGGTCAACATTGCGCCGCTCTTCATTGGTCCACAGATCAGCAGAAACGCCGGTGCCGCGGCTGACAAAATTAATGCCGCCAATGCGGCCAACAACGGCTGGTGCGGGAAAGATTGCATAATCATCGGAACCTTGAAAGCTGGGGCTGTACAGCGCGCCCACACCCAGAGTGATATAATCGCCGTCAAAGATATTGGTCTGTTGATCGGTTGAGCGCCTATTGTCGCCAGCTTGTTCCAGATCAGTTGGAGTCGAAGAGACTAGAGCAGAGGCACTTTCCTCTGTTGTTACAGTTTCAATCTGTTGGGCAAGAGCTGTACTATTTGAGGATAGGGCAAACAGAAACGCAAGAGCGCCAGCGCTTAGCGGTTTCAGGTCCTTAAATTTCCATTGTGCAGGCAAATATGCCCTCCAAATCCATGATAGGTCAGCACTTTGGCCAACGCTTAGGGTCTCTTTATGCCGTGTTTAATAATTTAGACTGAGGAAACAGCAATTCTCGATAAACGAACTGCTTCGAAGGTTCAAATGCATAAAGCGCGCATGTTGATGCGTATTGATGCGTAGGTTATTCTCTGATTATCAGGTGTCAGAGATAATATTTCACCCTTATACGCTCATGGTTCTTGCTCTGCGAAGCGGTGAACAGCGCCTTGCGGAATTTGGGCGGGCCGAAGGTGAATTTGGGATTGCGTGAGAAGCCGATGCCTTCACGTGGGATGCCGGCAAATTTGTCTAGCCGCGAATTACCATTTTCATCATGGACAATCGCAATAGCATAATCACCCGCAGGAAGATTGGAGAACACGGCCGCGCGGTCAATGGCCTTTACTGTCAGACGACGCGCATTGGGGTCGTCATCACAGTCGGGGAAGTGCTTTTGCTCTGCGGTCAAACAGAGCTGAACCAGTCCTTTGGTGGAGCGCAGATTGTCGATATCGATATGCAGATCGCACATGGGCGCGGCGCCGCCTAGTACAGGCGTTGCCGCCAGCAAAAGTCCAGCTTTGGCAGCTTTGCCAAAGAGATGCGACTTTTGCGTCGCAATCGATAATGCTTTCATATTGTCCCCACTAAATATGCTGTTTGGCAACCCGATGCTATGCTTGTCTCAAGCGGTGATCTTGCGTTTGGAACGCTTGTCAGACCAGTCCCCTAAACCCTGGTCGGTGCCGCATAGACGATCCCAATGCCGGAAATACAGCCCATAATTGCAATTATAGGCTTGGTGATGCCGTTCATGATGGCTCGCCGTTATCACCCATTTTCCTAACTGTCCATGAACCAACCAGCGCGGAAAGAGTTCCCAGCCCATATGGTTGGTGACGCCCATAATCGTCATGATCGCCAACACGATACCCAGCATAGCGACATGGATCGGGATGACAAAAACCAGCAAGGGGATAACAATCGCGCCGGTGACCGCCTCGATAGGGTGAAAGCTCATCGCTGCCCAGGCTGTAGGCGGGCGGCTTTCATGGTGCACCGCATGGGCGATGCGGAACCATTTGGGCTGGTGCATCCAGCGATGGGTCCAATAGAACCATGTGTCATGCGCCAGCAGATAGAGCAGTATTGAAAGCGGCGCATACCAGATCGGCATTGCCGAGAAATCCTCATAAATCTGAGTCCAGCCATGATGCCGCCAGCCCCAGCCGACAAAGCCCGCCGGAATGCCGTAAATCGCTGCTGACATAAGCGACCAGTAGATTTCCTTACGGATCTGCTTGCCCTGTTTGGTGTAATGGCCGGGGCGTAATTTGCTCGTCACCCAGGCGAAGAAGCCGCTGGCAGCGAGATAACGCGCGGCAATGATACCGGTCATCGCCAGCAGAGATAGGAAAAGCGGAATTTTTATCATTGGGAACTTTCTCTAGCCCGATCTTTTGCCAAACTGAAAGGCCTTTCATGAAAATGCGGCGTTTGATGCACCCACTCTATAGAATAAAGCGGGTTAATATTGGTTCCACCCTTGTAACCTGGCGCTGCGCTGCAATATAGCCTTGCGACAAGGATATCTATGAGCGTCAAAAAATGTGATCTGGCTATTATTGGCGGCGGTCTAGCCGGGGGTCTCCTCGCTATGGCGCTGGCAAAGCGCCAACCGGATGTACGTTTGCTACTAATCGAAGAGGCCGAGACCTTTGGTGGCGATCATGTCTGGTCATTTTTCGCCAATGATATTCCCGATGACGCCAAATGGCTGGTCGATCCACTGATCTGTTATGACTGGAATGAATATAGCGTCCGCTTCCCCAAGCTGAAACGCACGCTGGGCAGCCGCTATAATTCCATCCTGTCAGACCATTTTGATAAGGTTATCCGCGAGAAAATCCCGGCAGATCAATATCTAACCGGTGCCAGCGTGGTCAGCCATGACGAGATCAGCGTTGAACTCGCCGATGGCACACGGATCCAAGCAGCAGGTGTGATTGATGCGCGCGGCGGCGGCAATGTCGATGCGCTGACATGCGGCTGGCAGAAATTCACCGGGCAATTGCTCGAATGCGAGGAACCGCACGGGCTGGAGCATCCGATTATGATGGATGCGACGGTCGAGCAGCGCGATGGTTATCGCTTTGTCTATTGCCTGCCCTTCAGCCCGACCGAGGTGTTTGTCGAGGACACTTATTACAGCGATGGCAGCAAACTCGATCCGCGCATCTTGCGTCAGCGCATCGCGCAATATGCTGATGAGCAGGGCTGGAAGGTCAAGAATGTTCTGCGAGAGGAAAAGGGCGTTTTGCCGGTGGTGTTCAAAGGCGATTACAAACGCTTTCGCAAAGACAATGAAAATGGCGTCGCGCTCGCCGGATCGCGCGCCGGGCTGTTCCATTGCCTCACCAGCTATTCGCTGCCCGATGCGGTGCGCTTTGCCATGCATATCTCGGCTTTGGACACGCTCGACAGTGCCAGTCTTGCCCGGGCGAGTAGCGATTTCGCCGCGAAGCACTGGCGGCAAGGCTGGTATTATCGTCTGCTCGGCAAATTCCTGTTTATCGGTGCCGAGCCCGATCAGCGCTATGGCGTGTTCCAACGCTTTTATGGCCTGTCCGAAAAGCTGATCGAGCGATTTTATGCAGGCCAGTCAACACGCTATGACAAGGCACGCATCTTGACGGGCGAACCACCGATGCCGATAAGCCGGGCGATAAAGGCGCTTTTCTCCTGAAAGCGGCGGAGAATTTTGCATGACAACAGCAGCGGTTATCGGCGCAGGCTTTGGTGGGCTGGCGTTGGCGATACGGTTACAATCGGAGGGCATTCAAACCACCGTCTTTGAAGGTCGCGACAAGCCGGGTGGCCGTGCCTATCACTGGAACAAAGACGGCTTTATCTTTGACGCCGGGCCGACTGTGATTACTGATCCGCCATGCCTTCAACAGCTTTGGGAATTGACTGGTCACGACATTGCGGAAGATGTTGATCTGGTTCCGGTGATGCCGTTCTATCGGCTCAACTGGCCCGATGGCACTAACTTTGACTATTCCAATGATGATGAGCAGCTACGTGCCGAGATCGCCAAGCTCAATCCCGATGATGTCGCGGGCTATGAGCGTTTCCTCAAATATAGCCAAGGCGTGCATGATGAGGGCTATTTGAAGCTCGGCAGCAAGGCGTTTCTCGACTTCACTTCAATGATCAAGGTGGCGCCGGGGTTGATGAAATTTCAGGCCTGGCGCTCGGTCTATTCTATCGTCTCTTCTTATGTGAAGAGCGAGAAATTACGCGAGGCGCTATCCTTTCACACCTTGCTGGTCGGTGGCCACCCGATGCAGACCAGCGCGATCTATACGCTGATTCACAAGCTGGAGAAGGCGGGCGGCGTGTGGTTTGCCAAGGGCGGCACCAATCAGCTTATCGCCGGGATGGTCCGCCATTTTGAGCGGATTGGCGGCGCGATACATCTGTCAACGCCGATCCAGCAGATCACCACAAATGGCGACCGCGCCACCGGCGTGGTGACCGAGGCGCATGGCGCACAGACATTCGATGCGGTCGCCACCAATGCCGATATCATGCACAGCTATCGCGATCTCTTGAGCGACAATCCGCGCGGCAAAAAGGCGGCCAAGGCGCTCTCACACAAGAAATTTTCGCCCTCGCTGTTCGTGCTGCATTTTGGCCTGAAAGGCACATGGCCTGGCATTCCGCACCATATGATCCTGTTCGGTCCGCGCTATAAGGGCCTGCTTGATGATATCTATATCAACGGGGTTTTGCCCGAGGACTTCTCGCTCTATCTGCATCACCCGACGGTCACCGATCCCGGCATGGCACCGGAAGGCCACAGCACCTTCTATGCGCTGGCGCCGGTCGCGCATCAGGGCAAATTGCCGATTGATTGGGAAAAGGAGGGGCCAAAGCTGGCCGAACGCATTCTCGATGAAATCGGCCGCCGCCTGATCCCCGATATTCATGAGCGTATCGTCACCAGATTCCACTATACACCAGCCGATTTTGGCCGCGATCTCAATGCCCATCTGGGGAGTGCCTTCAGCCTGGAACCGGTGCTCACCCAAAGCGCCTTCTTCCGCACCCATAACCGCGATGATGTGATCGACAATCTCTATTTTGTCGGCGCCGGAACGCATCCGGGGGCGGGGATTCCGGGGGTTGTCGGCAGCGCGCAAGCTACGGCGGAACTGATGATTGCGGATATGGTTTGATGTAAAAGAAGGACGACCCTTCGACAAGCTCAGGGCGAACGGTTTATCTATCTGCTTGCCTCTCCACCCGTTCGGGCTGAGCTTGTCGAAGCCTTGTCCTTACTTTTTGCCAGCCTGGAAATAGCATCCCAATCGCCACGAATAAGCGCCAGCTTTTTTGCCCGGCTCCAGCCTTTGATACGTCGTTCCATCTCCAAAGCTTCCAGCCGCGTTGGAAACTCCTGCGACCAGACCAACTCAACCGGAAGTCGATCTCTTGTAAATCCGAGAATTGCTCCGCTTTGATGTTGCGCGATGCGGTGCTCAAGATTATCGGTGTGCCCGACATAGAATTTGCCACCTCGGCAATGCAGCATATAGGTCCAGAATGCCATTTCATCACAATAAAGAAATACGGCCCTTCGACAAGCTCAGGGCGAACGGAGATAAATGTATCTCAATTCCGTTCGGGCTGAGCTTGTCGAAGCCTCGTCCTTTCTTTTTGAAACTCTCTATCTTGCAAAATCGCTTGGATCACACATGAAATCCCTCGCCGTATATTGTGGCTCCGCCACACCGTCCGATCCAGTTTATATCGAAACCGCCAAGCAAGTAGGCCAGGTGCTTGCCGAGCGTGGCATTACCGTGGTCTATGGCGGTGGCAGACTTGGCCTGATGGGCGCGGTGGCGGATAGTGCGCTGCAAGCCGGCGGCAAGGTTATCGGCGTTATCCCCGAAGCCCTGGTCGAGGCCGAAGTAGCGCATCGCGGGTGCAGCGAACTCCATGTCGTCCCCGGTATGCATGAGCGCAAAAAGCTGTTCACCGATATGTCGGATGGTTTCATCAACCTGCCTGGCGGCGTCGGCACTATGGATGAGCTGTGGGAAGCGATCAGTTGGGCCCAGCTTGGCTATCATCAAAAGCCCGTTGGCTTGCTCAATGTCGCGGGCTATTATGACCATCTGATCGCATTTAACGACCATATGGGGGAGGTCGGCTTTGTTCGCCCGCAACATCGCGGCATTTTGCAGGTCGATGCGACGATCAATAGCCTAGTGGACAAAATGGCGAATTATCAGCCGATCCAGACAATCTTTGCGATGCAGACCAAAGATTTGTAGAAGCGGCTGATGCACGCCCCGCGATCCCGCTTTAACCGACAGGAACTGGTGGCCCATGCCTTCACCGTGATCGGCAAGGGCTCGCGGTCCTTTTCGATTGCCAGCCGACTGTTCGATCAGGAAACGCGCGAGCGGGCCTGGTTGCTCTATGCCTGGTGCCGCAAATGCGATGATCTCGCCGATGGGCAGGATCTTGGCCATGGCATGAAAGAGGTCGACGATGCCGAGGCACGGCTCGCCTATATTCGCGAGCGCACCGCCATGGCCTTTCGCGGTGAGCCTACGGGAGAGCCTGCCTTTGATTGTCTCGGCGTGGTAGCGCAGGAATGTGGCATTCCAAAGCCTTATGCCGAAGATGTAATTGACGGCTTCGCGCTCGATGTCGCCGAATGGCGGCCACGCAGCGAGGATGATCTCTATCAATATTGCTATCATGTCGCCGGTGCGGTTGGCTGCATGATGGCGATTGTCATGGGCGTTGACCCACAGGATGAGGCGACGCTGGACCGCGCCTGCGATCTCGGGCTGGCGTTTCAGCTCGCCAATATTGCGCGGGATATTGAGGAGGATGACAGTGTCGGGCGCTGTTATCTGCCGATGGACTGGTTGGCGGAAATGGACATTCCGCCCGGCCAGCATATGAAGCCGCCCTTCCGTGAGGGCCTGACGCGGCTGGCTAAACGGCTGGCGGACAATTCAGAACGCTATGAGGCCTCGGCGCGGATTGGCGCGCGCAAGCTGCCCTATCGTGCCCGCTGGGCGGTGATGGCGGCGGCGGGTATCTATGGCGATATTGCCCGAGAGGTCCGCGCCCGCGGCCAAAGCGCCTGGGACCATCGCACGGTCACCACCAGCATGGCCAAGCTCGGCTGGATCATCCGCAGCTGCTGGCGCGCAACCCAACCGCCGCGAACCAATCCGGATGCCGAGGCGCGTAAAGGGCTATGGACAAGGCCGCACCGCTAGAGGGTAATTCGGGGACAGTTTTTGATAGCTTCGGTTGCGTTTGAGCGCACTCGTTATTAAACTGTCCCCGAATTACCCCGGGCCGCATCGCTTGGCTGTCCTACAAGGCGACAAGCTGCTACGATTAACTCGGCTCTCTCGCACCCATGGCTTATGCATCATCCAATACCCCACACCTTGCGAGTGTTGGGTATCTCCAACCTAAGCAAGCTTTTCTGCGCCTCGCGAGCGTAACTTTCGTAACCTTTGTCAAGCGCGCCTGACAGTTACCAACCCTGACTGCATATCCAATAGCGGACAGTATTTTTAAGTTGCACTTTGCAACTAGCTTTGCGAATAGTGTTGCAACTTTATATCTTACAATGCGTTGGGGTCATCAGGGGTTTTGGTGAAGCGATTATCAATCTATTGGCAGAAACGATTTTCTGTGCAGCTGTGCAAGCAGCTGGCGGTTGTAAGCGCATTGCTGCTGGTGTCTGCTTGCAGTGGCGAGGGTGACGATGCAGCAAAAGCTCCGCCCCGGCCTGAAGTGACAGCAACAACTGTAGAGCTTGCGGATACTGTGCGGGTGCTCGAAGCGGCGGGTACGGTGCGGTATCTTGCGGAGACGTCACTCGGTTTCACAACACCGGGCAAGATTGCGACTATCCGATATGTTGCCGGGGAGAGCGTCAAGCGTGGCGAATTGTTGGCATCGCTCGACACCACCACGGTTGCCGCTGACCTTTCCAGTGCCCGGGCAGAGCTTGAGCGCGCTGATGCGGAATATAAGCGTATTGCCAAACTGTTTGAACAAGGCTGGGTTACCCGCGCGCGGCTGGATCAGGCGGAAGCGGCGGCAAAAGCCGCGCGCGCTACGGTCAGCTCTGCCGGATTTGCGCGCGAAACCTCGCAGATTATCGCCCCTTCCAGCGGCGTGATATTGGCGCGCAGTGCAGAGCCGGGACAGATTGTCCAGCCGGGCACGGCGGTACTGATCTTGGGTGAAGCGGCACGGGGCATGGTGTTTGAGGTGCCGGTGATCGACAGCGACGTCGCCGAACTCAGCATCGGTATGCCGGCAAAAATCCGTCTCGCTGCGCTGGGCAATGCAGAAATTGATGCGCAGATACGCGATATTGATGGCCGTGCGGATACGCTTTCCGGCACCTTTACCGTCAGCTTTGCCCTGCCAGATAATCCCGGCCTGCGCTCGGGCCAGATTGGCACCGCCATCATCACCATGCCCAAGCGTGATTCCGGTAATCAGATGACTATTCCTCCCGAAGCGCTGTTTGATATCCGCGCCGATGAGGGCTTTGTCTATGTGCTGAACGAAGTCAAAGAAGACGGAAAGTCCAAGGGCTTTAAAGCGGTCCCGCGCAATGTCGTGATCGGTAAGCTGCTGGATGACCAGATGACCATAAGTGCAGGCCTGAAGGTGGGCGAACGCATCATCGTAACCGGCCATCAGGATGTCCATGAAGGCGAACTCGTTTCCGTTGTCAAAACGCCCAAAGCGCAGAAGGCCAGCGGAGCGAGGCAATGATTCCGCGTAATGATGGTCACCGCTGGGATCAACAAATGAGCATGCACGTCAGGGCATTTGGCGGATGAGTCCTGCCGCCTTTACCATCGGGCGCTGGCAGTTATCGCTGGTACTATTCCTGTTGCTGGCGGCATTGGGTGTTACTTCGCTGCTGACAATCACCCGCTCGGTGGATCCGCATTTCCCAATTCCTGTCGTCACCATCGTCGCGGCCCAGCCCGGAGCCGATGCTGCCGATCTGGAAGAGACTGTCGCCAAGCCGATTGAAGAAGTGTTGCAGAGCATTGATGATGTCGATGAGATATTTTCTACCAGCTATGATGGCCAATCGGTAATCCGCGCCGAGTTTGACTGGGGCGGTGATGCCGACAAATATTTTGATGATGTGGTGCGCGAGGTTGGCGCGATCCGCGATCAACTCCCCGAGGGCCTTCTGAGTCTGGACTACAGAAAGGTACGCACTACTGAAGCCGCGGTGCTGCAACTGGCCCTGATTAGCGATACTGCAAGCTGGCGTCGGATGGAGAAATATGCCGGTGATCTGCAGGACGCATTAGTGCGCTATCCCGGCATACGCGGCGTAGATATTGATGGCCTAGCCGCACCTGAAGTGGAGGTGGCTATCCAGCCAGGACGGTTGGCGGAACTGAATATCACCCCGACAGCGGTTGCCGATGCTCTGCGTGCAGGGGGTGCGGAATTGCCTCCCGGCGCGGTGCAGAGCGGTGAACGGCGCTTCAATGTTGAGGCAGGTGGCGCATTTCGCGATCTCGATACCATCCGTCAATTGCCGGTACGTGCGGGTAATGGCGCCACCCTGACCGTCGATGATGTCGCCGAGGTTTATTGGGGTAATAGCGAGCAGCTCTATCGCACGCGCTTCAACGGCAAGCGCTGTGTATTCGTGACTATTCGGCAGAAAGATGGCATCGATGTGATCCGTCTGCGTGAACAGATTATCACCGAGCTGGAGCAACAGGAAAAGCTGTTGCCGCCGGATATAAAACTGGAAGAGATTTTTGACCAGAGCCGTGATATTGAAAAACGTCTCAGCGAACTGACACGTGACTTTACCATCGCTGTGACTCTGGTGATCTTCACGCTTCTGCCGCTGGGCTGGCGCGCCTCGGTGATTGTGATGATCTCTATTCCGCTGTCATTGGCTTCGGGTCTGCTGGCGATTGAGCTCTCCGGCTATAATCTCAGCCAGCTTACGATCGCCGGTTTTATTGTCGCACTGGGCTTGCTGGTCGATGACTCGATTGTGGTGACCGAAAATATCGCCCGGCATCTGCGCATGGGCAAGCGACGAAGCATTGCAGCGATTGATGCGACCAAAGAGATTACACCAGCCGTGCTGGGTTCAACCGGGGTGCTGATCTTCGCCTTTGCGCCTTTGCTGTTTCTGCCGGAAGGCGCAGGCGAATTTACCCGGTCCTTTATCTTCGCGATTATCTTCACTGTCGGAGCCTCTCTGGTGGTATCGCTGACAATCATTCCTTTTCTCGCCAGCCGCTTATTGTCGCGCGATGAAGATCCAGAAGGCAATGCGCTGTTGCAATGGCTGACGCACCAGATTGAGCGTTTCTACAACCCGATACTCCATCGCGCGCTGGATAATCCGCGGACCACCTTTTGGAGCGCCATGGCTTTGTGTATCTCTGCCTTCGGGTTGATCCCGGTTATCGGGTTCAGCCTTTTTCCCTATGCGGATACCAGCTATTTTCTGGTTACGGTTGAATCCGAGGAAGGCAGCAGTCTCGACCGTACTGACCGGATTATGCGGCAGGTCAATACCATCCTTGAAAAGGAAGAAGCGATTGTCTCGCGTGCGGAAAATGTCGGAGCTGATAATCCGCAGGTTTTCTACAATGTCTTCTCCAATCGTCAGCGCACCAACTATGGTGAAACACTCGTGGTGCTGGATGAATGGGACGCCAAGACCAGTCCGGTACTTGTGGCCCGGTTGCGAGAACAATTTGATGCCATTCCCGGTGCCCGTATCAATGTTGAGCTTTTCCAAAATGGTGCCCCGGTCGCCGCGCCTATTGAGTTACGCATCGTTGGGGATGATCTGGAAACATTGCGTCAATATGCTGGTGAGATAGAACAGCTATTGCGCACCACACCCGGTGCGCGCGATGTTATCAATCCGGTTAGTACCAACCGTATCGACCTCAATCTGGGTCTCGACGAGCGCAAGGCAGCGCTGCTCAACATCCCGGTCGGCGAGCCAAGGCGTGCGCTGCGGCTGGCGCTGCGTGGCGAGCAAGCGGCGACATTCCGGGATAGCGAAGGTGACAGCTATCCGGTGACGGTGCGGTTGCCGCTGGAGAATAATCAGCCTGTTTCCGCGCTCAACACTGTCTATGTTGCGACACGGACAGGCGAGCCTGTGCCATTGACCCAGATAGCCAGCCCCAGGTTGGAGGCGGTGCCGCCACAGATTGCGCGCTATCAGCAGGAACGGACGGTTACCGTTACCGCCAATGTCGAACCCGATGTGCTGGTAACCAATGTAACACGCGATGCCCTGAAGCGAATTGATGAGGAGGTTGAGTTACCGCAAGGCTATCGCATCCTGGTTGGTGGTGAGACCGAGGCGATCGACGATACCTTTTCCGGCTTCGGACCGATAATATTTATCGCGCTGTTCGGTATCTTTGCGGTGCTGGTCGCCGAATTTGGCCGCTTTCGCGAAACAATTGTGGTCGCTGGAGTCATCCCGTTGGGCACTTTTGGCGGATTGTTGGCGCTGCTGCTGACCGGCAATTCGCTCTCTTACATGGCGATTATCGGTTTTGTTGCGCTGGTGGGCATCGAGATTAAAAACTCGATCTTGCTGGTCGATTTCACCGCCCAGCTGCGCGATCAGGGGATGCCTTTGCGCGAGGCGATTGAGCGGGCGGGCGAGGTGCGTTTCCTTCCCGTATTGCTGACGTCCGTAACCGCCGTGGGCGGCCTCAGCCCACTCGCCATTGCCGGTGGCTCACTCTACGGCCCATTGGCCTGGGTGATTATCGGCGGTCTGATTTCCTCGACGATATTGTCGCGGATTATCACCCCGGTCATGTATCTGCTGATCGCGCGCAGCGAACCTAAAGGTGATGACGCACCCGTTGCACCAGCAGAGCCATCCAAGGCTTGAGCCTAGCCCCTGGCTACCCTATTTATCCAAAAGATAAATCTATAATCAGATGGGCAATAATATGAGCGAACAGACGGCAATATTAGCAGGTGGTTGCTTCTGGTGCACCGAGGCGGTGTTCAACGACGTTATCGGGGTCAACAAGGTCGAGAGCGGCTATATTGGCGGTGAGACTCAGAACCCGACCTATCGGCAGGTCTGTTCCGGGCGCACCGGCCATGCCGAGGCGATCCGGGTGACGTTCGATGCGGACATCATCAGCTATGGCCAGATCCTCGATATTTTCTTCGCCACCCATGACCCGACACAGCTTAACCGTCAGGGCAATGATGTCGGCACCCAATACCGCTCGGCACTGTTTCCGCTGGATGATGATCAGCGTGCAGAGGCGGAAGCCGGAAAGACACGCGCAGCATCGGACTGGCCGCAGCCGATTGTCACCACGATCGAAGAGGCAAGCACTTGGTATCCGGCGGAAGATTATCATCAGGAATATTGGGAAGGCGAGGGCCAACGCAATCCCTATTGTCTGGCAACAATCCCGCCCAAGCTGCAAAAGCTGCGCAAAAGCTTTGCCAATAGAGTAAAGTCTTAGATCATCAATCTTGCAGCAAGCTGCGTCAGCTATTAGCGGGAACGCAATTCGTTTCTGGAGATGATTCCAATGCAACCTATCCGCAAGGCGGTTTTTCCCGTCGCTGGTCTTGGTACCCGTTTTCTGCCTGCGACCAAGGCTATCCCCAAAGAGATGCTGCCGGTCGTTGATCGCCCGCTAATCCAATATGCCGTGGATGAGGCCATTGAAGCGGGCATCGAACAGATGATCTTTGTCACCGGCCGTGGCAAAAGCGCGATTGAAGACCATTTCGATATCGCTTTTGAGCTCGAAAAAACCATGAGTGAGCGCGGCAAGGATTTATCCATTCTTGAGCCAACTCGCCTTGGTCCGGGGCGTTGTGCCTATGTCCGCCAGCAGGAGCCGTTGGGGCTGGGCCATGCCGTGTGGTGCGCGCGAGATATTGTCGGTGATGAGCCGTTTGCGGTGTTCCTGCCGGACGAATTTATGCATGGCTCACCCGGTTGCATGAAGCAGATGGTCGATGCTTATCAGCGCACTGGCGGCAATCTGATCAGTGTCCTTGAGGTACCGCGAGAGAAGGTCTCCAGCTATGGCGTGATCGCGCCGGGCAAAGCCGAAAGTAATCTGACCGAGGTGACTGGGCTGGTGGAGAAACCGAAAGTTGAAGAAGCGCCGTCCAATCTGATCCTCTCAGGCCGCTATATCCTTCAGCCAGAGGTGATGCGCACATTGGAGCATCAGGAAGCCGGTGCCGGTGGCGAGATTCAATTGACCGATGCCATGGCGCAGATGATCGGCAATCAGCCGTTTAATGCTGTTACTTTTGATGGCCGCCGCTATGATTGCGGTTCCAAAGTGGGTTATATTGAGGCCAATCTCGCTTTGGCGCTGGATCGGGAAGATATGGCCGATCAGGTTCGTGCTGTTGTTAAGGAGCTTGTCACATGATTGCCCGCATCATTCCTGTTATTGCTCTGGCACCGTTATTGAGCGGATGCCTCGCGGCCGAAGTCATCACCGCACCGATTGATGCCGTCACCACAACCCAGTCCGAAGCCGATCAGGATCGTGGCCGCGCGATGCGCAAGCGTGATGAGAAGCTCGGCCAGCTGGAGCGCCGTCGTAACGACGCGCTGAAGGATTGCGAGAAAGGGCGTCAGAGCCGTTGTGAAGACGCGGATGCCCTGGAACTGGAAATAGCCGAGCTGCAGGACAAGCCGCTCGACTATTAACATGTCTGCCCAAGCTCAGGCAGGTCGTTATCGCCAGATTGCTTACCCTTGGTCGTTACCGCCGATAACCCTATAGGCAATCGCGCCAACAATACCGCCGACAATCGGGGCCACCCAGAACAGCCAGAGCTGCTGCATCGCAATGCCGCCTTCGAGCAGGGCGGGGCCGGTGCTGCGCGCCGGATTTACCGAAGTGTTGGTTACCGGAATGCTGATAAGGTGGATCAGAGTGAGGCCGAGACCGATAGCAATCGGTGCAAAGCCTGCTGGTGCGCGACCATCGGTGGCGCCCATGATGATCATCAGGAAGAAGGCGGTAAGTATCACTTCGGCGATCAGGCCAGCCATCATATTATATCCGCCGGGTGAATGTTCCCCAAAACCATTGGTGGCGAGGCCACCTGCATAGCCCTCGGCACCGCTGGCAATAGAGAACAGCGCTGCTGCAGCGAGAATCGCACCGATAACCTGTGCGACAATATAAACCGGGGCTTCTTTGATCGGGAAGCGGCCGCCGGCGACGAGGCCAAGTGTAACCGCCGGGTTGAGGTGGCAGCCCGAGATATGGCCAATGGCATAAGCCATGGTCAGCACGGTCAGACCAAAAGCAAAGGAAACGCCAAGCAGGCCAATGCCTACATCCGGGAAAGCCGCCGCTAATATCGCGCTGCCACAGCCGCCAAATACCAGCCAGAAAGTCCCCAATAATTCTGCAATTGCCCGTTGTGTCATGGCGTCGTTTACCTCTTTGTACGCTTCTCAATATTACTGAATTACTGAACCCTGATGGTCTATAGAACCGGAATATGTCAAATACGAGTCCGGGGACCATGAGGGATATGGTCCCCGGACTGCCCCCATTCATCCGCTTGAATGCCCCCATGGTGTTGCGACCCTGAGGCGGGATGAATTGTTGCTCCGGGCGCGCTTATAGCAGCATCTCACAAAGGCTCAGGTAAACAGATGTAACACGAAACTAAGCCATTGTCATAATTATGAAATTCTATGCTGCTGCACGTTGCAGACGATCATTAATCGCGGTGCCGATGCCTTGGTGCGGGATGCTGGTGACAGCAATGGCGTTTTTGCTGCTGGCATCAGCGCGGTGCAGGGCGGCATAAAGCCGGGACGCTGCCTCCCCCAGGTCGCCGCTAATGGACAAGTTATCATCACCTTTTACTGATCCGAAACCGATCATCCATTCATCCGCTTCGGCGCTATCGGCATTCAGGCGCAAAGGTTTACCGGGTGCATAATGGCTGGCCAGTTGCCCCGGTGCGGTGATCCCGGCTGTGTTATCTTCCGGGAGTGATGGCTGTTCCAGCACGGCCTCGATCTGGTGCGCGTCAATCGGGCCAGGGCGTAAAATACGCCATCCGCTCTCTGTCACTGCAACAATCGTGGACTCCACTCCGTCCGGGCAGGGACCATCATCGAGCACTAGGTCGATCCGGTCCTTCAGACTGGCAGCAACATGCGTGGCCTCGGTCGGGCTTATCGCACCGCTACGATTGGCAGAGGGT
Organism: Pseudomonadota bacterium; assembly: GCA_038748365.1. GTDB lineage: Bacteria > Pseudomonadota > Alphaproteobacteria > Sphingomonadales > Sphingomonadaceae > Alterisphingorhabdus. The sequence goes on along the minus strand of JBCDIZ010000012.1, from coordinate 44,796 downwards.
GCGGCAAGGAGCAGACCCGACTGTTTGAGTACCGTCTGCATCGCACGATGCGCCGGCCAGCGCAGCGCAATGGTATCCAGTCCTGCGGTCACCGCCAGCGTAATCGCATCACGACCGGAATCGCTGAGCGGTAACACCATGGTCAGCGGGCCGGGCCAAAACGACGAAGCCAGCTTCTCCGCCATAGCATCGAACTGCGTTATCGTACGCGCAGCTTCGACATCCGGCACATGTACGATCAGCGGATTGAAATCGGGCCGCCCCTTGGCGCGATAGATCGCCGCTACGGCATCGCCGGATGCGGCATTGGCGGCCAGACCATAGACCGTCTCGGTCGGCAGGGCGACCGGCTGATCGGCTTGTAAAGCCTCGACAACGCAGGCAATCGCATCGTCACTAAAGGCTAGGATTTCCGGTCTATCTGGATTAGTTTCCACCATCACGGGCCGCCATAGCCCCGAACTTTCAATGATTCTATGGGATAATCTCAACCGATGACTTTCACCGCGCCGACCAAGGACCAGCTTTTCGCGCTGGAGACAGCCACCAATATTGCCGAACTGGCTCAGCATGACCGTTTTGCCGAGGCAGACACCGATCTGGTCCAGGCCATTGTTGAGGGCGTAGGGCAATTTGCCGAGGGCGAATTTGCGCCGCTTAATCGTGTTGGCGATGAAGTTGGCGCTAAGCTGGTCGATGGCCGGGTAGTGATGCCTGAAGGCTTCAAACAGGCCTATAAGGGCTATGTCGAAGCCGGATGGAACAGCCTGTGTGCCATGCCTGATCATGGCGGGCAGGGCCTGCCCTTTGCGCTGGCCACGGTGGCGCTGGACTCGCTTGGCGCGGCAAATATGGCCTTTACCCTGTGCCCGATGCTCTCGGTCGGCGCGATTGAGGCGCTGGAACATCATGGCAGCGAGGAGCAGAAGGAACGCTATCTGCCCAAGCTTATCTCGGGCGAATGGCCGGGCACGATGAACCTCACCGAACCGCAAGCGGGCAGCGATGTCGGAGCGCTGCGCACCACCGCGACGCCGCTGGGTGACGGCAAATATCAGATCAAGGGCCAGAAGATTTACATCACCTTTGGCGATCATGATCTTGCTGACAACATCATCCATCTGGTGCTGGCGCGCACCCCCGATGCGCCTGAGGGCACCAAGGGTATCTCGCTGTTTCTGGTGCCGAAATATCAGCTCAATGACGATGGCACGCCGGGCAAGGAGCAGGATATCGAGACCGTCTCTATCGAGCACAAGCTCGGCATCCATGCCTCGCCTACCTGTGTGCTGCAATATGGCGAGCGCGGTGAGTGTATCGGCGAGCTGATCGGCGGCGAATTTGGCGGCATCCGCGCGATGTTCACCATGATGAACAATGCCCGGCTCAATGTCGGCCTGCAGGGCGTCGAGATTGCCGAGCGCGCGACGCAACAGGCGCTGTACTATGCGCAGGAGCGGGTACAATCAGCGCGCGCCGGTGGCGACAGCCGCGATCCCGTCGCGATTGTCGAGCATCCCGATGTGCGGCGCATGTTGCTGCGTATGAAGGCGGGCACCGAGGCGGCGCGGGCGTTGCTCTATTTCGCCGCGGGGCAGGTCGATCGCGCGACGCTGGGCGTGGACGGTGCGCAGGAAAAGGTCGATATCCTTACCCCGCTTTCCAAGGGCTATGGCACCGATCTTGGCATCGAAATTGCCTCGCTCGGCGTGCAGATTCACGGCGGTATGGGCTTTGTCGAGGAAACCGGCGCGGCGCAGCATTATCGTGATGCGCGGATCATGCCGATCTATGAGGGCACCAATGGTATTCAGGCCGCTGATCTGGTCGGCCGCAAACTGGCAATGCGCGGCGGTGAGGCGGTTAAGGAGTTTCTCGACGAGCTACGCGATATGGCGGGCAATGAAGCGCATGTCGCCGAGCTGGTCGCGGCAACACAGGAAGTCACCAACTGGATGCTCAATGCTTCGGTCGATGAGCGACTGGCGGGCAGCTATGCCTATATGACGATGATGGCGGTTGCGACTTCAGGCGCGCTGATGGCAAAACAGCACCGTGTGGCGCAGGAGCGTCTCGATGCCGGGGAAGGTGACAGCGCGTTCCTCAAGGCCAAGCTGGTGACTAGCCGCTATTATTGCGACCATATAGTCCCCGAAGCGCTGGGGCTGAAAGCCTCTGCCATGGGCGGTGCAGATTTGCTTTATGCGTTGAGCGCGGAAGAACTGGCGGCGTAAGTTTATTCTTCCCCATTCATGGGGAGGGGGACCAGCGAAGCTGGTGGAGGGGGCGGGCCGCTAGGCACAGCGCAAGTTGATATCCCCCTCCGTCCCACCTTCGCTAAAGCTACGGCGCGCCACCTCCCCGTAAACGGGGAGGATAATAGCTACTCCTCGTCGAACAATTCCGCCAGCTGTTCCACCATTGTGCCGCCGAGCTGCTCGGCATCCATAATCGTCACCGCCCGCCTATAATAGCGGGTCACATCATGGCCGATGCCGATAGCGATAAGCTGCACTGGCGAGCGGTTTTCGATCCAGTCGATCACCTGGCGCAGATGCTGCTCCAAATACCCGCCATGATTGACCGATAGCGTCGAGTCATCCACCGGCGCGCCGTCGGAAATCACCATCAATATGCGCCGTTCCTCGGGCCGGGCCAGCAAGCGGCTATGCGCCCATAGCAGCGCTTCACCATCGATATTCTCTTTGAGCAGCCCCTCGCGCATCATCAGGCCGAGATTCTTGCGCGCCCGCCGCCAGGGCTCATCCGCCTGTTTATAGATGATATGCCTGAGATCATTGAGTCGCCCGGGATTGGCCGGGCGGTTATCGGCGAGCCATTCCTCGCGGCACTGGCCGCCCTTCCACGCCTTGGTGGTGAAGCCCAATATCTCGGTCTTGACGCCGCAGCGCTCGAGCGTCCGCGCCATGATATCGGCGCTGATCGCGGCAATCGAGATCGGCCGACCGCGCATCGAGCCTGAATTGTCGATCAGCAGCGTCACCACCGTATCGCGGAAATCGGTATCGCGCTCAATCTTGTAGGAGAGCGATTGCCCCGGCGCGACAACGACACGCGCCAGTCGCGCAGCATCAAGCAGGCCTTCTTCCTGATCAAAATCCCAGCTGCGATTCTGCTGCGCCATCAACCGGCGCTGCAGCCGGTTGGCGAGCTTGGTCACAGCACCCTGCAACGTCGTCAACTGTTGATCAAGATAGGCGCGCAGCCGCAGCAGCTCTTCCTCATCGCACAATTCGGGCGCGGGGATTTCCTCGTCATGGCGCTGGGTAAAAGCCTTGTAATCAAAATCATCGGGCAGATCGGTCCATGGCCGATTGGGCCGCACCGGCATCATGCCATCGTCGCCGGCATCCCCGGGATCGCCATCGCCATCCTCGTCAAATTCCCCCTCGGTCTGCTGGTCCTCGCCGTCTTCGCCCTCGCCTTGTTGCTGCTCGCCGCGAGTATCGGCCTGACCCTGATCGCCAGCGGCCTCCTCCTCGCCCTCATCGGGGGATTCGTCCTCCTGCTCGCCGTCTTCCTGATTCTCTTCCTCGTCCTCGCCTTCCTGCTCTTCCATATTGGGTTCGGTCAGGTCGAGATGTTCGAGCAAATTGGCCATGATTTCGGCAAAGCCGCGCTGATTATCGAGGACATCGGAAAGCGCCGCGAGATCCTCGCCAGCGCGTTCCTCGATCCAGCCGCGCACCAGATCAACGCCCTCCTGCGCCCGTTCGGGGATAGGGCGCCCGGTCAGCCGCTCACGCGCGATCAGCGACACCGCGGTGGAGAGCGGCACATCATCACGCTGCGCCGCGCGTGAAATCGGGTCGGAACGCATCCGCATATCGAGCGCGGCATCGAGATTATCGCCGACGCCGGGCATGGCGTTGCTTCCCAACGCCTCAACCCGCACCTGCTCCAGAGCATCATATACCGCGCGTGCCACCGCCTCTTTGGGCGCATTGCGACCATGCGCAGCGAGATCATGATGGCGCAGTTTGAGCGCATAGAGATCGGCATAGCCCCGCGCCTCGGCCACCTGATCGGCGGGCAGCGTCCGCTGCGGCATCGGCACGCGCAGCTTGTTGCCCGACTGCGATGGCGGATCGGCGGTAAAGGCCAGCTCCACCTCATCCTCCAGCGAAAGTGCACGCGCCGCGCCGCCAAGCACGGATTTCAGATCATCTAACGGGGTACGTTCGGTCATAAAGTCTTACATATGCAGACAGGCGCGGTTCGCATAGTGATTATTTGGGGCTGAGTGCCGCCGCATATTCCTCACCTGAGCATCGCGCGGCAAGTGGTCCTTCTATTGGGCGTGCTGCCAAATGTACCGCACTGTAGATATCGCTATAGAGCTGTTGCAGCGCAGACAGCGGAACCGAAAAGGGTGGCCCCTGTGTTTGTTGCTGATCATAGTCATAGCCAATGACCAGTTGCGGCGCATGATCGGTGATGCTGGCGAGATGGGCGGCGTAGCGGGTGCGCATCTCGTCAGGCAAGGCAACAACTGCACCCCGGTCAAAAATGCCGTCAATCTGGCCTAGCATTGCTTTGTCGAGGGTAAAGAAGTCGCCGACATAGAGGGTGAGTCGGCCATTGTGATAACGCTTCAGGCCTTGGGTTTCGCTCTTTTCAGGAGCAAGAGCGAGCCGTTCAAACACTTCCTCAACCGCCTCCTGATTGAATTCGATGCCGATGACGTGAAAGCCCTGAGCCAATAGCCAATCCATATCCAGTGACTTGCCGCAGAGCGGAACCAATATTGTGTCGCCTGATGTGACCCCAATCGTGCCGAAATGGCTTTCGAGAAAAGGATGCGGCTTGGCCTCATGAAACGCGATATTGTTTTGCTGCCAACGCAATTGCCAGAACTGCTCTTCCATAAACTATGTCACTCCTCGTCGTTGCCCAGCCTGAGCCGCACATTGCGTCCGTCTATCTTGCGGGAGATAACAAGGCCGTTCTCATCCAGACGGATGCGGGTCTTTTCATCGCTGTCCTCATTGTCATTGGCGATGGATGGCAGGTCATCATTCGCAGCGTCGCCCGGCCTGGGTTGTGTAGGTGTTTCCTTAGATGGTGTTGCCTTCTTCGCAGGTGTCCGGCGCTTCCCGGCAGGTGCCGACCCCTTGAGCGCCTGCGCCATAAACCGCTTCCATATCCGTGCAGGCAGGCCGCCGCCCTGTATACCGGCGAGCGGGCTGTTATCATCATTGCCGACCCAGACGCCGACCACCAGCCTGTTTGCGCCCTCGCCAGCATAGCCGATAAACAGCGCGTCGCGATTGTCCTGGCTGGTGCCGGTCTTGCCATAATTGGGGATCGCCAGTTGCGCCGCGCGGCCGGTGCCGCGATTGACCGCGGCGCGCAGCATCTGTTGCATATCGTCGCGCATCTGGCGGTCAAAGCTCTCCGGGCCGCTGAACAGCCAGTCGAACCAGCCCTGTTCGCCCTCGGCAAAAGCAGTGGGTGTGACGGGATAAGCATTGCCAGCCAGTGCGGCATAAGCGGCGGTCATCTCGATCAGGCTGGTTGAGGCGGTGCCGAGTGCCTGACTTGGATCGCCGTCGATAAAATTGGCGGTGACGCCCAGATTGCGCGCCTCGCGGCTAACCGCCTCGCTGCCCAGCCGATTATACAGCCGCACCGCGACGACATTGCTGGATTTGACAAACGCCTCTTCCAAAGTGGTGCGGCCAATATATTTCTCTCCGGCATTTTTCGGGCGATAGGTGCCGCTTTCAATCGGGCTGTCATCGACTACAGTATCGGGCCGCATGCCCGAGCGTAGCGCGGCGAGCCAGACGAACAGCTTGAAGGCAGAACCCGATTGCCGCTCGGCCTGCACCGCGCGGTTGAATTGCGATGTTGTGTAATCGCGCCCACCGACCATGGCGACGACCTCGCCATTGGGACGCATAGCCACCAGCGCGACTTGCGTATCGCCGGTGACGCCGCGCTGCACCGCGCGCTCGGCGATTCTTTGCAGCCACGAATCCAGCGTCGTTTCCAGCTCTAGCGTGGCGTAGCTGGTCTCGGTCAGCTCGCGCGCTTGCGGCATCGCCCAATCGGCAAAATGGGTGCCCACCGGCACCGCCTTGCGCTTGTTGCGTACATCAAGCACCGGGACGGGCAGGGCATCAACCTCGGCCTGGGTCATAAAGCCCGCCGCGACCATGGCCTTGCGTACAAGTTTGTCGCGCTTGGTTGCCGCGTCCCAATTGCGTGTTGGCGCGTAGCGCGATGGTGCTTGCACCAGTCCGGCAAGCATAAGTGCTTGTTCGGGCTTCAGATTCTCCGGCTGGCGATAGAAATAGTGCAAAGATGCGGCGCGCAGACCGTAAACATTGTCGCCAAAATAGGCGTTGGAAAGATAGCGTTCGAGGATTTCATCCTTGGTTAGCCATGCCTCCATCCAAAAGGCGATGAGAGCCTCGCGTGCCTTGCGCGACAGGCTGCGCTCGGGGGTCAGAAAGCTGATCTTAGCAAGCTGTTGGGTGATGGTGGAGCCGCCCTGAGTCAGGCCGCTACCCGCAACATTGGACCAGATAGCGCGGCCAACACCGCGTGGGTCAACACCCCAATGGTCATAAAAACGCCGGTCCTCAATCGCGAGAAACGCTTGTTTGACATAATCGGGCAGGTCGTCTGCCACCACCGGATCGCGGACAATCGCGCCATTGCGCGCAATCGGCGCGCCGTCGCTGGTGGTAAGGGTAATCTCCGGTGCCGCTATCGGCTCAAGCGATTTGGACAGCGGCGCGGTAATCGCCAGCCAGACGATAATGGCTAGGAACAGCCCGATACCGATGCCCAACCCACGCAATGTCCACCAGCGCCAGCCACGCTTTTTCGGCGCTGCAATCTCTTCTTCGGGCGGGACATAATCGGGTGTGTCTATCGGTGCGGTTGCATGATGCTCTTGGCTTTCCTTGCCACCAAAGAAGTTGCGCACCGCATCCCATGGCCGCTTGCGCCGAGTCCATGGCTGGCGCTCGGCCAGCTCAGCCTCGCGCGCGCGGCGATATTCTTCCAGATAGGCATCAATATCTGACATGCTGTAACTGTATTAGCTGACTATAACGGCTTTGGCGAGAGGGGATTTCAGCGCAGCCGCTGTTCCCATAGCGGCGTATAATATTCCATAGCGGCTTCGGCGATCGCGGCATAGTCTCCGCTTAGCTCGGGTAGCTTGCCCGGAGCTGAACCAAAACCGGTGGTTTCGATAATCGCATCATACCAATGGAGCGCCCATATGCCGTCTTCGGGCTGTATCCCTTTGGTCCAGTGCAGCATGGCGGGCTGGTAAGCAATCTCCAGCGCGGCGCATAATTTGGGGAGCATTGACGCCGGGTCGCGGAGGATATCGTCGCTGTCTATAATGATGGCGGGTTGGCCCAGCTTCTCGGTCACCAGCTGGAACAGACTATGCTGTTGCGGAAAGCCTATCGCGTCCAGACTCGCCGTCTCCATCTTGCCGGCATAGGAGGCCATAACGCGGGCAGGATGGCGGATAAGGAAGGCATGGCGAACTTCACCCATCCAGTCGCGGCTGATGCTATCCACCATATGGTGCGTCATTTGCTTCTGATAGAATATCGGCCGGGCCGCAGGCTGATAGGCCAGTTGGTCAATCACCTTTGTCGGATCTGCCTCATGCGTCGCCAATATCTCATTGCGCATCGGATGATTGAGGCCGGTTAGCGCCAGATAAGGCGCGTAAAAGGGTTCATCGATGCAGATAGTATCATTACGTGTGGCAAAGCTGCGCATCATCGCGGTGGAGAGATTGCGCGGGCCGGACCAGAGCGCGATACGCCGCGGGTTTTCGCAAAGTTGCGCCATGCGCTTATCCGATCGGCGTAAGGCTGCGCTGCACCAGTTCTTTATAAAGCGCGCTGATCCGCTGCGACACCGGGCCGCCAAGCTGCGCTATCTCTCGGCCATCGACTTCGCGCACCGGGCTTACCCCGGCAAAGGTGCCGGTCAAGAACGCCTCATCGGTGGAATAGACATCGAACAGCGAAAAGCGTTTCTCAAAAGCTGGAATTCCGGCCTCGCGGCAGACCTGCAATATGTTGCTGCGGGTAATGCCGCCGAGACAATATTCGGGGGGAGAGGTCCACACCTCGCCATCGCGCACGATAAAGAAATGGGTCGAGTTGCAGGTGGCGACAAAGCCGTCGGCGTCGAGCATCAATGCCTCATCTGCGCCAGCTTTGTCGGCCTGAATACAAGCGAGTATGCAGTTGAGCTTGGAGTGTGAATTGAGCTTCTGATCCTGCTCCGCCGGGCCGGTGCGGCGCACATGCACCGTGAACAGGCTCTGGCCCTGCGCAATTACCTCGGGCAACGGCTGCTTATATTCGGGGATGATCACAACGGTCGCGGAGCCAATGGTAAAGCGCGGCCCCTGATAGGGCGTCTTCTTGATACCGCGCGTCACCATCAGGCGGATATGCACGCCGTCTGTCATATGGTTGGCGTTAAGGCAGTCAAACAGCCTGTGAGTCATGTCCTTACGGCTGAGACCAATGTCCATATCAATGGTCTTCGCCCCGGAATAGAGCCGGTCCAGATGTGCATCGAGAAAGGCAATCCCGCCATTGCTCACCCGCAAGCCTTCCCACACGCCATCGCCGAGCAGATAGCCGGAATCAAACACCGAGACAGTCGCCTCTTCACGGCGCTTCAGCTCGCCATTGACGGAAATCAGGATATCAGCATTGCGCGGATCATCGACATAATCATGCACGCCATGGGGGGTATCGGTCATCGCTTATCGGCTTCCCTGTTTTCGGTCCTTCTCAACCGTTAGGCGCAATATGCTCTTGAAACCAGTCCGTTAGTATATGCAAGGTTCGGCGCTCTCTTGCATGCATAGTGGTCGAACATTAGAAATGAGCAGGTTTATATTTGGGGATGAGGATTGATGAGATCATTCAATATTGCCAGAAGCGCGCTTGTCTCCTTATCCCTTTTATGGGCGTCGCCAGCCTTTCCCAATGCGCAAACGGATATGCCGCTCACTGAAAACTCTATCCAGCAAGACCTTGATGCGTTGCAGGCCCAACGGGATGATGTTCCGGGTTTTGCCATAGCGGTCGTTGACAAAGGCAAATTGCTGACAGCGGCATCTGGCGCTGCTGACCCTGATGGAACGCCCATGACTGTGGAGACACCGTTCCGGCTGGCATCGGTGACCAAGACATTTGTCGCAGCGGCTCTGTTGCGCCTGTCGGAACAGGGTAAGCTCGATCTGGATACGCCCATTACTAATCTGATTTCAGATGAGCATGTGCAGCTGCTCGAAGCCGATGGCTATATGCCCCAGAGTATCACGGTGCGCCATCTCATGATGCATGCCGGTGGTCTCGATGATCATTTTGGTTCAGAGGCAGGGATCGCTGCGGCCCTTGCCGATCCACAACGCCAATGGACGCGGACCGAGCAGCTGGCGCTTATGGTGGAGCTTACCGATCCGGTAGGCAAAGCGGGTGAACGTTTTCACTACTCCGATACCGGATATATTCTTCTTGGTGAAATTATCGAAAAGCTAACCGGCGAACCGCTGTCACGGGCAGTTCGCGACCTTAACCGTTTCGAAGCGCTGGGCATGGATCAATTGCGATGGGAAACAATTCAAGGCGTCGAGCAGGGGGCGACACGGGCACATCAATGGATTGACGGCCTGGATATCTTTGCAATCAACGGCAGCCTCGACGCCTTTGGCGGTGGTGGGTTGATCGGGAATGTGGTGGATACGGCCACATATTTTGATGCGCTATTCGGCGGCCAGATATTCGCGTCGCCCGAGACGCTCAAACTCATGCTGGAGGCGCCTTCCCATCCAGAAGATAGCCCTTATCGCCTAGGCCTTTTCGTAGAGCAGATCGGCGGCCATACAGTCTATATGCATGGCGGTTTTTGGGGCGTGAATGCTATGCACGTGCCATCGCTTGATTTGACCATCGCATATGTCGCGCTTGATCAATCGGGCGATGCAGACATGAAAAAGTTGGCATTTGATCTGATCCGCGCGCGCTAACTGTATAGCGGAAGCCTTAAAGATGCGGTTTGTTATCGTGAGCAGTCAATCTGCTGCACGCTCATGCGAGGTATCAAGCAAACCAATAATGCCGTTAGGTTGGCATCAATATACTATTCATATTATCAATAGAATGATTATTAATTATTAATTTCATTTAACAAATCTTACCCTCTACATCCCCTCCAACACAATCTTCCACATAGGCGATAATCCAACGCCAAGCCTCTCCACATAGCTGATGGGTATCCTCGCGGCGGATGAATCTGCCCGGCTTTGCTGAGTTAGTTCCGGAAAGACACGCAGCGAGAAATCGTGCGTCGGTGCGGGATGAGATCATAGGGGGTATGAAAAATGTCGCGCTACGCTCTGTTTATCAGCCGTTTGGGCTGTGCCTGCCTGTTCATGGCTCTCCCTTCCGCAGCATATGCCACCGATGACGATCTGGAATTCTGGTTCAATCCCACCGTTGCGGTCGCGCTCGACGAAGATACTTCGGTAAAGCTGGAGACCGCGCAACGCCTGCGCCGAGAGAGTCAGGGGCGCCCTGACACCTATTTCTTCCGGCTGTGGCTGCGGCAGCAGGTTGAAGACGATCTCGAGATTTCCGGCGCCATAGAGCGGCGTATCAATGATGGCAGACGCGACGAAATTCGCAGCATGCAGCAGGCTATAAGCCATATCGGCATCGTCAATGTGCGCCTGAGGCTTGAACAGCGTTTTGCAGAGGGTGCCGGGGGCAGAATGGGCCTGCGTTTGCGCTCTCGTGTCGGTGTCGCTATTCCCCTGGATGAGCAGGGAGCGTGGACACTCAAGCCCGATATTGAGAGCTTTATCACCTTTCGCAATTCAAATCCCGGCGGAGATATCGGCAAGACCGAATTGCGGACGCAAATTGCGGTCGCCTATCAAGCAAGCGACAATCTGGCACTGAAACTCGGCTATCTTATGCAATATGATCTGGAGCAGCGTGAGGTGGACACGGTTGGCCACGCACCGATCGTTGGCATCCATTTTTCATTCTAGGATCAAGCCCGCGGCAGAAACGGCGCGGTCGCTACAAATGTTTGACCAGGAAAATCTCGCGTGCAGTCTGCACCGTCGGAATTGCGATTTCGCCAGTCTGGGCAAAGCCTTGCTTGAGATGCCAATTAAGCGGCTCTTGCTCACCGCTTTCGCATGAGGTCATAACAATCTTGCTGCCATGTGACGCGGCGATCTCTTGCAGATGCTCAAGCAGCAGCGTGCCTATGCCGCTCCGTCGCAGCGAAGGTTCGACATGGATCATATCCATATAGGGAACTTTGCCCCAGAATCGACTCCATCTCAGGAACCCGACCGGTTCCTGGCTGCGTTCCGCGATCAGATACTCGCCCAGGCCAATGCAACGTTCGACCCAAGCCTTATCGACCGACTCGTCACGGGAAATCAGCCAAGCTTTGTGACTCTTTTCTGCAATGCAAACTTTGTCCGGCATGGCGCTAGTTTATCACATCAGACCTTAGCCACATGCTGACGAAACCAGTCGGCAAGCTCGTCCTCACTTAGCTCACCAGCAGCGAGGGCCTGGAACACGACCACCACTTCGGCATCGGTTGCCGTTAGCTGATAATCATTGATGATCAGAAACGCTTCGCTCACCACTGCCGCTGTGCGTTTATTGCCATCGGTGAAGGGGTGATTGCGGGCGATGCCATAAGCATAGGCAGCGGCCAGCGCAGCAGCATCAGGGTCGCTATAGCCATCAAGATTTTGTGGCCGCGCCAGAGCGCTTTCAAGCAGCTTGGCATCGCGCACACCTTGTGGCCCGCCATGCTCTGCAAGTTGTTCATCATGAATGGTTTGAGCGGCATCGCTACCGATCCATTTCCAGCCCATGGCTATTTTGCCAGTTCGCGCAACGCCCGCTTGCGCCGCATCATCACCTCGCGCGCGGCCTTCATCTGCTCGGCAAAATCGGAATCGCTGGGCTTGAGGGTGAAGCCGTCTTCGTCCTCAGACAAGGACAGCTCATCACCCTGTTTCAAGCCCCTTTTCTCAAGCCATTCCTTGGGCAGAATAACGCCGGTGCTGTTGCCAATTTTGACCAGCTTGAGCGCATGGCCAGCGGGGGGAGTTGATGGTTTGTTCATACGGGAGTTATAACATCTAGCCATATTTGTCACAAGGCGTTTAGAGCGTTTCCTGTAATGGATTTGGTGGCTCTGGACGCGACATAATTTTGCCCAGCAGCAAAGCCTCTGCTGTTTCTAGTGACATTTGCAGTAAAGTTCGCAACGCTTCTCTGTCCTCATGATCCATAGGACGCTCGGATAGTTCGCTAGCCATGCTTTCTAGAACGAGCTGCATTGAACTTAGGTTCTGCCCCATAGCTACTAGGCGCCGGGCGAGGGAGTTGCTACCTTGGTCTTCCAGTTCATATATCGGGAAGCGGCTCATTTCCTCAGCCACTTTTCCCATACTTAATGCGGCTTGACGAAGAGAGATCGGTAAGGGTGTCCCATACTCTGAAGTTCTACTGTAGCTCTCAATCGCTTCATAGCCATTAGCTAGTAGACGGGCCGCTGCATTCCTAAGTTGTTTCTTGCGTCTCCAGATTGGCACAAAAGCAGTAAGATAAGTAACTGCCAGCGCAAGCATAGCACCGAGAACCTGTGCCCAACCTGCAAGGTTTTTATGTGCTTCAAACCAATCTAACATTATGTTGGGAATTTCTTACGCTTATTATAATCACCCGCCGACAACACTCTCCGGCAAATCCTCACCGAACACCCGCTGATAATATTCCGCAACCAGCATCCGTTCGGCCTCATCGCATTTGTTGAGGAAAGAGAGGCGGAAGGCGAAGCCGATATTGTGGAAGATCGCGGCGTTCTGGGCCCAGCTGATCACGGTGCGGGGGCTCATCACGGTCGAGATATCGCCATTGATAAAGCCTTGCCGTGACAGATCGGCGACCTTGACCATCTTCTCTACGACGCTCGGATCGGTCTCGCCGACCTTGGAGAGGATGACCTTGGCCTCGGTCTCGGCGGGGAGATAGTTCAGCGTGCAGACAATGTTCCAGCGGTCCATCTGGCCCTGGTTGATCTGGTGCGTGCCATGGTACAGCCCGCTGGTATCGCCGAGACCCACGGTGTTGGCGGTGGCGAACAGGCGGAAGAACGGATTAGGACGGATTACCCGGTTCTGGTCGAGCAGGGTCAGCTTACCCTCGGTCTCGAGAACACGCTGGATGACAAACATCACATCAGGGCGACCGGCATCATATTCATCAAACACCAGAGCGGTTGGCGTCTGCAATGCCCATGGCAGCAGGCCCTCGCGGAATTCGGTGACTTGCTTGCCATCTTTTAACACGATCGCATCGCGGCCGACCAGATCGATACGGGAAATATGCGCGTCAAGATTGATACGGATACACGGCCAGTTCAGCCGCGCCGCAATCTGCTCGATATGGGTTGATTTGCCGGTGCCGTGATAGCCCTGAATCATCACCCGGCGGTTATGGGCAAAGCCCGCCAGCACCGCCAATGTGGTATCATGGTCAAAAACATAGGCCGGATCGAGATCGGGCACGCGCGGATCGGCTTCGGAAAAGGCCGGAATTTCCATATCCACATCCAGCCCGAACAGATCGCGTGCGGACACCATCTTGTCGGGCGCGGCCATCACTGTGTCGCCAGTGCCGGGGGGGATCTCATTGGGGATATCACTCATGCCGTCTCTGCCTGTGTTTCCTGTTGTGCAATGCACATAGTCATGCGGCGCGGGGTAGCGCAAGACCGCTATGCATGCAGGGTATCGGTTTTTTCTGCGCCTTCGCCGTATTGCCATGGTAGTGATGGAAACAGGCTCTACTGTGCCGTAGCGAAAATTGAATAAGAAGGGGGGATTCTCGCAATGTCTTTTATAGATGGTTTTGTACTCGCAGTACCGAAAGAGAATAAGCAGGCCTTTATTGACCATGCTGCGCTGATCAATCCGATGTTTATGGATATGGGGCTCATTCGGGTGGTCGAAAGCTGGCAGTCGGACGTGCCCAAAGGCAAGAAAAACGATTTCTTCACCGCCGTGGACGCGGATGAGAGCGAAGCGGTGGTCTTCACCTTTATGGAATGGCCCGACAAGGAAACCCGTGACAGCGCGATGGCTAAGCTGCAGGAGCTGGTAAAGGACGATCCGCGTTTCGACCGCGAGAAACATCCGGTGCCGTTTGACGGTTCGCGGATGATTATGGGCGGCTTTGAACCTGTCTATACGCTGGAGAAATAGGGCTTTTTAGAGAAGAGGGAGGATGACCATGGCGAATAATGTGCATGGCGAATTTACATGGTATGAGCTGGTGACCAGTGATCTGGCGGCGGCTGAGGATTTCTATGGCAAGGTGGTTGGCTGGAATTTCACTGACTCCGGCATGCCCGATACCGAATATCATTTCTTCACCGCTGGCGATGCCGGGATTGGCGGCATGATGCCGCTGACTGAGGAAATGAAAAGCGGCGGCGGTCGGCCTTTCTGGATGGGCTATGTTGAGGTTGATGATGTCGATGCCAGCGCCGAGGCTATCGGCAAGGCGGGCGGCACAGTGCATATGCAGCCCTGGAATATCCCCGGTGTTGGCCGGATGAGCTTCATCGCCGATCCATCAGGCGCGATGTTCTATATCATGAAAGGCGAGCAACCGAGCGACAGTCCGGCCTATGCCAAACATGAGCCAAAGGTCGGCCATTGCGCCTGGAATGAGCTGATGTGTGATGACCCGGAAGCAGCGAAGGGTTTTTATGGTGAGCAACTTGGCTGGGCCGCTGGCGAGAGCATGGATATGGGGCCGATGGGCACATATCACATGATGCAGCATGGTGATTATTCAATTGCCGGGATGATGCAAAAGCCCGCCGAGGCACCAATGGCGATGTGGAACTATTATTTCCGTGTCGCCGATATTGATAAGGCGGTGGAGACGATAAAGGCCGAGGGCGGTCAGGTGACGGTTGGTCCGATGGAAATCCCCGGCGGTGATTTCTCGGTCAATGCTATTGACCCGCAAGGCGCGCCATTTGGTCTGGTGGGTGCGCGGAACGGCTAAGTGTAACAACTTTATGTTTCTCGCGAAGGTCGCGAAGGCTGTTGCATCAAGATGCTACCTCTTCAAAATCTTTGCGCCTTTGCGTGAAAATCATACTCCCTTCCCGCAAGCGGGAGGGATTCGGGGAGGGTCCCCAGGTTTCCGTTCGTCTCGAGCGAAGTCGAGAGACATGTGCGTAGGTGTCTCGACTTCGCTCGACACGAACGGATATGAATGCTGTGGTTTCGGCTGTTCACTAAA
The DNA here is from genome assembly GCA_038748365.1 of Pseudomonadota bacterium. GTDB lineage: Bacteria > Pseudomonadota > Alphaproteobacteria > Sphingomonadales > Sphingomonadaceae > Alterisphingorhabdus. The sequence goes on along the minus strand of JBCDIZ010000012.1, from coordinate 29,413 downwards.
CGAACACCGCCGACTTTCTCAGCCGCTGATACGCCTCAACCACCGCCTGTAGCTGCTTCTCATAGGCCCGATTGCCGCCATTGCGATCCGGATGATATTTGCGCACCAAAGCGGAATAGCGCCGCCTGATCGTCTGGCGGTCAGCATCGGTGGTCAGGCCCAGCGTTTCCAGCGCCTTTTGCTCGCTGCGGTTGAAAGGGTGCACGCCATCCAGCCCGGCGGCATCTTTGGCCGCTTGCGAGCGCTGCTTGAGGTTCTCCTTGAACTTCGCGCCTATGGCATCAAGCGGATCATGAAAATCGGCCCAGCGCGGCGCATCCACTGAGGCGCTGGCAAAGGCGCGGGTTTCCGTATCCCAGCCGCTGGCCGGGCGTTGCGCCTCGTAAATCTCGTCCATGCTCATGCCCGCGAAATAGTTATAGCCTTGGTTGAAGGCGCGGATATGGTCGAGGCAGAACCAGCGCCATTCGCCCGGCCCATCATAGCGCGAGGCCCCGGCGCGCACGTCCTCAGGCGGCGCGCGGAATTCGCCCGGCTTGTTGCAACCGGGCCAATCGCAGCGCCGTCCGCTACCTTCATAGCGGCCATGGAAGCGGTCAGTGCGCTTGGGCATGGGAGATTGGATAGCTCTGCATGAAGCTATCAATATAGGTGCTGCTTTGCCCTTGTCGACATTGCGGCTTACCCCTAACTTGGTGGCCATGGAGAAAATCAGCGTTCAGCAGGAAATCACCCAGCTTCTGACCGAGGCCTTTGCCCCGGAAAGGCTGGAAGTTATCAACGACAGCGCCAGCCATCGCGGCCATATGGGCGATGATGGCAGCGGGGAATCGCACTTCACCGTGGTGATCGAGAGCGCCGCTTTTGAAGGCGTATCCCGCCTCCAGCGGCAGCGCATGGTCAACAAGGCGCTGGGCGATTTGCCGGGTGAACGGGTGCATGCCATGGCGATCAAGGCCAGCGCGCCGGGTGAATAACGTAAAAGCACTATGAGATTTGTCTTCGACCCTGCGAAAAGCGAAGCTAATCGCCGTAAACATGGGTTTGGTTTGGATTCATTTAATGGTTTTGATCGGGAACCTGTGACCATTGAAGATAAAAGGCGCAATTACCGAGAGGAGCGCTACCGATCTTTTGGCAGAATTGACGGTTTGGGGTATATGATAGCATTCACAATTAGTCAGCAGACCGTCCGGCTGATAAGTTTTCGGCGAGCGCACGAAAAGGAAATGAAACGCTATGAGAAATCGTGATCTTGAGGATCCTGATAATCCTTTCTGGACACAGCAGGACTTTGCCAGAGCAATACCAAATAGTGAGATTCTCGGACCACAGATGAGCCGGGCCTTTGTAAAGGATAGCGGGGTAAAATTTGTCAGTGAGGCCGACACTGTCACGTCGGCTTTTTCTGTACAGTCTGCTTTTGCGACACAGGATCGCTTGGCGGCATGAGTCAGGAAGAAGGAACAGAAGCGGTAGCAATGCTGGCACTCAGGCTTCAGATGGATATGCTCTCGCTAAGAGTGGACGCTGGTGAAATTTCCCTGGATTATGCGCTCCAATTGCTCGACTTTTCGGCGCGTGAAGTTGTTCGCGGCAGCCCACATCTTGAGAGTCAGATCACATTAATAGTAAGCGCGCTCAAAGAAAAGTTCGCCCAAGCAGAATATTCGAAAAATTGACTTTTATCAGCGAGACAATTCTTCCCGTCACCCATGATCTCGGCGCATTTGCGGTGCGGCGGATATTGCCCTCGCGAAAAAGGGCGATGGTCGGACCATTTATCTTCGTTGATGCATTTGGTCCCGCCGAGCTTAAGGTCGGCGCTGATATGGGCGTCCGACCGCATCCGCATATCGGCCTTGCCACGGTCACCTATCTGTTTGAGGGCGCCATTGACCATCGCGACAGCGTCGGCAGTTTCCAGACTATCCGCCCCGGAGAGGTCAATCTGATGACGGCGGGCAAGGGTATTGTCCATTCCGAGCGTTCACCTGAAAGCGAGATGGAGGCCGGGCCGAAGCTGTTCGGTATGCAGACCTGGCTGGCACTGCCCGATGGCAAGGAAGAGATTGATCCGGCGTTTGAGAATGTCGGGGCCGATGCTCTGCCTCTGATTGAGGACAACAAGGTGCAGGCACGGGTGATTATGGGCGATCTCTGGGGCCAATCCGCACCCACCACCTGCCACAGCCCGACCATCTATGCCGATATAATGCTGGGGGCAGGTGGCACGATCCCGATTGACAGCGACGCCGATGAACGCGCGCTGGTTCTGGTCGAAGGCGATGCAGCGATTGCCGGCATGCCGATGGAACTGTTCACCCTCTATGTTCTGGCGCCCGGCGAGAAACCCAGTCTGGAAAGCATCAGCGGCGGCCGCGCCATGCTGCTCGGCGGCGCGCCGATTGGCAGCAGCCGCCATATCTGGTGGAATTTCGTGTCTTCGTCGAATGAACGCATCAGGCAAGCGAAAGAGGACTGGAATGCAGGGCGTTTCCCCAAGGTTCCGGGGGATGAGGAGGAATTTATTCCCATCCCTGAAGTGCCATTGACGCAGGGGCGGAGTTAGTGTTGGCTTGCTAAACCCGCACCGTTCGGGCTGAGCTTGTCGAAGCCTTGTGCTTTCTTCAAAGTGAAGAGCAGCCCTTCGACAAGCTCAGGGCGAACGGAGAGAGTAAGAACCATGACTGATCACATTCCCCCCTTCGACCTTACACGCATAACCCTCTCAACCGGCGTGGAACTCGACGTCGCCCTGGCCGGTGCGGAGGATGCTCCGCCGCTGATCCTGCTCCATGGTTTCCCCGAATCGCACCGCACCTGGCGGCATCAGATAGTGCATTTCGCTAAGACGCACCGGGTGATTGCGCCCGATCAGCGCGGTTATGCCGGATCGTCCAAGCCCGAGGGCGTGAGCCAATATACGGTGCAAAAGCTGGTCGGTGATGTGGTGGCGCTGGCCGATGCGCTGGGCGTCGATAGATTCATACTGACCGGGCATGATTGGGGCGGGGCCGGGGCCTGGGCAACAGCGCTGACGCATCCCAACCGGGTGGCGAAGCTGATCATCGCCAATGCGCCGCATCCCTATACCTATCAGAAAGCCATCTATACCGATCCGGACCAGCGCGCCGCGACGCAATATATCACCGCCTTTCGCGGGCCGGACTTTGAAGCCTATGTCGAGCGCAAGGGCTGGGATGCCTATTACAAAGAGAATTTTGCCGATCATGTGCAGTCGCCGATCCCGGAAGAGGAGCGGAAAATCTATCTGCAGCAATGGCAGACGCCCGGCGCCTTTACCGCGATGATCAACTGGTATCGTGCCAGCGCGATCACCATTCCGCCGGTCGATTATGACGGCCCGCCGCCGCCAGCGGTGCAAGCGTTTCTCGACAAGCCCTTTCCGGTGCTGAAAATGCCGGTGCTGCTGATCTGGGCCATGGATGACCATGCGCTGCGGCCGTCATTGCTGGATGGCATTGATGCGCTGATCAAGGATTTGAAGTTGGTGAAGCTACCGGGCGGGCATTTTGTTACCTGGGAAAATCATGCGGCGGTGACCGATGCGATGGATGCATTTTTGAATTAGAGATTCGACGAATCTTTTTTGCGCTTAGTGCGCCATTCCTGCGAATTCCGGAATCTGTCCCAAAGCCTAATATATGGAATAACTTTTCAATCTCGTCGGCCCCGCGCAGGCGGGGCCAGGGCTTCTCTTAAAAAGACTTACGCAAAGACGCGAAGGCGCAAAGAAGGTTCTTGTTTGCGTTATCTCTTCGTGTCTTTGCGCGAAACAAACAGCCTTGGCCCCCCCAGCGCGGGGCCGACGATAAATGATTAATCTAGCCACTGCACCCATTTGCCATGCGCATGGGCGGTGCCGAGCGTGGTCCAGTCCGCGCTGCCGGGCCAATAGCGCAGCTTTAGTTCATGGCGCAGCATGGTGCGATTGGCTTCCAGCATCACCCAGGCGAGTGGCGTATCGGGTGTAGCCTGTGCACTGGCCGCTTCCATCGCTTCGGTGATGCGTTGCTGTGTTTCATTAGGCAGATATTGCCAGACAATCGAATGCATCAGCACCCGCGTCGTACCCGGCTGTTGCGGCTCGGCCAGCATGGTATCGACAAAATCAGCGGCATCGGCATGGATCAGTTTGGGCGGTTGTTTATGTGCCTCGGCTATGGCTGCTTCCATGCGGTGGAAACGATCAAGATTTTCCGGCCAGATATACGCCTTTAGCCGCGCAGCAGCGACATCATCGGTAAGATCAATCGGGTTGATATCCGCGCCTTGAATCGAGACGATCTCTATGTCCGCTTTCGGTGGCGGAGAACCGCGCCATTCGGGTTTGAGCTGGATAGCGGCATTGCCCGGCCCGACCGATACTCCGGCGAGATCATAATCGAAGCGGTCCATCATCAGGTTGATCCCGGCGCTGGAGCCGAGTTCATTCAAGGCAAAACGGGGTGGCAGGCCCTGATCCGCCAGCCATAACAGCGCAGCGGCAAAATTGCTCGACCGGCCGGCCTCATTGGTTTGCGGCGGGGTGTCGAGCCAGGGCAACAAAAACACCTCATGCCGTTCGAGCGCGTTACCAATCAGCTTTTCGGCATTGGCGAGCGCAGTCGCTTCGCCAGCATAAAGCGGCATGAGATCAGGCTCCATATCGGCAAGATGTAGCGCATGAAACCCGCCCGCACATCTCAGCGGCAGCGCGTCCCCCAGAGGATGCCCCTCCCAGCCAAGAACCCGGCGGCCAAAAGCGGTGTCCGCCGCCTGTTTGTCCTGATGCAGAAGTGCCGAAAGCGCTTCACATACCCGCGCCGTGATCGGCGCGCCATTGGCGGTGCAATAGTCCACCTGATTGGCAAAGGCTTCGGCCACAGTTGGGAAACCGCTCTGCGCTTCTTCTGCCATGTGTTATTGCCCTTTCTTCATGCAACGCTTACATGGCCGCTTCTATGACACAGCCGCTTATCTTTGCCATCCCCAAAGGCCGCATTCTTGATGATGCGCTGCCGCTGCTGCGTGAAGTCGGGATCGAGCCGGCGGCAAATTTCTTTGATAAGGCGGATCGCTCGCTGCGCTTTGGCTCCAATCGTAACGATATGGACCTGATCCGGGTGCGCGCCTTTGATGTCGCGACATTCGTGGCCCATGGCGCGGCACATATCGGCATTGTTGGTTCCGATGTGATCGATGAATTTGACTATGCCGATCTCTATGCGCCGGTGGACCTGAATTTCGGTCATTGCCGCCTGTCGGTGGCCGAGCCGAAGGAGCGTGCCGAGGCCGATACGCTTAGCCATATGAGCCATGTGCGGGTGGCGACCAAATATCCCAATCTCACGCGGCGCTATTTTGCTTCGCTCGGTGTTCAGGCCGAGTGTGTCAAATTGAATGGCGCGATGGAATTGGCGCCGTCGCTAGGGCTGGCGCATCATATTGTCGATCTGGTGGAATCGGGCCGCACCCTGAAGCAAAATGGTCTGGAAGAAACCGCCGAGATTATGCCGGTATCGGCGCGGCTGATCGTCAATCGCACGGCTTTAAAAACGCGCCATGGTGCGCTTGCGCCGTTGATTGAGCGTTTCCGTGATCTCGCCGAAGCCGGGAAGGTAGCGGCATGAGCTTGCGGCTGAACAGCAGCGATCCGGATTTCGCGGCGCAATTTGATCGGCTGGTCAATGCCCGGCGTGATAGTGATGCCGATGTGCAGCGCGATGTCAGCGCGATTATCGAGGCAGTGCGCGCGCGGGGCGATGCGGCGCTGGAAGAATATACCACGCGCTTTGATGACCACAGCCTGAGCAGCAAGGGCTGGCAGATCGAGGCGGCGGATATGCAGGCTGCGTTTGACGAGCTGGATGCAGAACTGCGCGAGGCACTGGAACTGGCTGCAGAGCGCATCCGTTCCTATCATGAGGCGCAATTGCCGGAAAATCGCGATTATACCGATGACGAAGGTGTCCGTCTTGGCGCGCGCTGGAGCGCGGTGGATGCCGCCGGACTCTATGTCCCCGGCGGTCGCGCCGCTTATCCGTCGTCGCTGCTGATGAACGCCATTCCTGCCAAAGTCGCAGGGGTCGAACGGCTGGTGGTGGTCACGCCGACACCCAAAAGCGAGATCAATCCGCTGGTGCTGGCCGCGGCGCATCTTGCTGGTGTGGATGAGGTCTGGCGCATCGGTGGGGCGCAGGCGATCGCCGCTTTGGCCTATGGCACGGATAAAATAGCGCCGGTTGATGTGATTACCGGCCCCGGCAATGCCTGGGTCGCCGAAGCCAAGCGCCAGCTTTATGGCGTGGTCGGCATTGATATGGTCGCCGGTCCTTCGGAAATCGTAGTGGTTGCCGATGGCGAGAATGACCCCAACTGGATCGCGGCTGACCTGCTGAGCCAAGCCGAGCATGACCCGACCAGCCAGTCGATATTGTTTACCGATGATGGCTGTTTCGCCGATCATGTCGATGACTGTATTCAGGTGCAGATTGAAGGACTGAGTACCGGCAAAGTGGCGCGTCAAAGCTGGGACAGCAATGGCGCAATTATTACCGTTGCAACGCTTGATGAGGCGATGCCGCTGGTCAATCGGCTGGCGGCGGAGCATCTGGAACTGGCGGTTGCCGATCCTGACCCGCTATTTGCTCAGGTGCGACATGCCGGATCGGTGTTTCTCGGCCGCCATACGCCTGAGGCGATTGGTGATTATGTTGCGGGCCCCAATCACGTATTGCCGACAGGACGCCGCGCCCGGTTTTCCTCTGGGCTATCGGTGCTCGACTTTATGAAGCGTACCAGCTTTATCGCGCTGGATGAAACCAGTCTTGGCACACTTGGACCAGCAACGGCCGCCTTGGCGCATGCCGAGGGACTGCCCGCCCACGCCGCCAGTGTTGAGAGAAGGATCGGCCAATGACTACCGCCCCGCGCTCACAATCCCGCTCAGCGGCACGGCTTGCCGCAGTGCAAGCGCTGTATCAGCGGCAGATGGAAATGACGCCACTGCCACGCTTGCTGAAAGAGTTTCACGACCATCGTCTGGGCGCGGAGATTGAGGATGCGCAATATGCCGATGCCGAGCGATCATTTTTTGATGATCTGCTGCTGGGCGTAGAGGAAAAAATCGACGAGATTGATGATCTGATCCTCGAGCGGCTCGCCGATGGCTGGAACCCGGAGCGGCTCGACAAGACCATGCTGCAAATCTTGCGCGCCGGGACATTTGAGCTGATCGCTATGCCGGATATCCCAACCGCAACGGTGATCAACGAATATCTTGATGTCGCCCATGCCTTTTTCGATGCCCGCGAGGCGAAATTCGTCAATGGCCTGCTTGATTCGGTTGCCAAGGCCAAGCGTGGATAAGGGCGAGACCGAATTTATCGACCATCTGCGCCGCATTGCCACGCACCCTGCGGCGCGCGGATTAGATGATGACACTGCTGTTCTTCCACTTGGTGATGACACGCTGATTATCACCCATGATATGATGGTTGAGGGTGTCCACTGGCTGCCTGATGCCGATCCAGCGGATGTCGCGTGGAAGCTGGTGGCGGTGAACCTTTCCGATCTGGCCGCCAAGGGCGTCGCTCCGCTGGGGGCAGTGCTGGGCTTTACGCTGGCTGGGGATAGTGATTGGGATATGCGGTTTGCCAAGGGGCTGGAAAAGGCGCTGGCGCAATATGCTGTGCCACTGCTCGGCGGCGATACGGTTTCTGCGCCTGCTGATAAAACTATGCGGGCATTGGGTCTGACTGCTTTTGGCCGCGCAACCAGCGATATTGTGCCATCCCGCGCTGAAGCGAAGGCGGGCGATCGGTTGTATGTCACCGGCACAGTGGGCGATGCTTATGCAGGTTATTTGCTGGCCCAAAAAGGCGATCAAGGTGCGGCAAGGCTGGTCAATGCTTTTAACCGCCCTGTGCCTTTGCTGGCTGAAGGCCAGGCGCTAGCTGGGCAGGTGCAGGCAATGATGGATGTGTCCGATGGCCTGTTGCTCGACGCGTCGCGCATGGCCCAGGCCAGCGGCTTGCGCGTCACGATTGATCTGGAAACGCTGCCATTATCGATGGAATACCGGGCAAACCATGGTGATGATGCTGAGGCTTTGTGCGCTGCCGCGAGCTGGGGCGATGATTATCAACTCCTGTTTGCACTGGCCAAAAATGCAACCCCGGCCGTTCCAGCGCATTGTGTCGGCCATTTCCTGGCCGGTAATGGGCTGGATTTGCGTTACCGCGACGCACCTTACCCGCTGCCGGAACGACTGGGCTATCTTCACCGATAAGCAGCATGATAGCCATGCTTTGTGCAGAGCGCTCTTATAAGGCTTGCCTAATCGCGCAAAGCCGCCTTATACGGTGCTCCACCCCGCCACTCAGTGCGGGGCGTTTTTTATCCACGTGTAAGGGGAAAGCAGGACATGACCATTGTCTTGACGGCCATTATCTGCGGTGTACTCGCCGTTGTCTATGGCATCATCACCAGCCGACAGGTGCTGGCCGCATCAGCCGGTAATGAGCGGATGCAGGAAATTGCAGGCGCAGTACAGGAAGGCGCGCAAGCCTATCTCGGTCGCCAATATCGCACCATCGCCATTGTTGGTGTGGTGGTTGCTATCATTGTCGGTGTGACGCTGGGGCCAATATCGGCCGTCGGCTTTTTGATCGGCGCGGTGTTGTCCGGCGTTGCTGGCTATATCGGCATGAATATCTCGGTGCGCGCCAATGTCCGCACGGCGCAGGCCGCAAGCGAAAGCCTGCAATCGGGCCTGACTGTGGCGTTTCGCGCTGGTGCCGTGACTGGTATGCTGGTTGCAGGTCTGGCGCTGCTGGCGATTGCGGTTTTCTTCTATGTGCTGGTCGAAGTCATGGGCGATGCGCCCAATAGCCGCGAAGTGATCGACGCACTTGTAGCGCTTGCTTTCGGGGCTTCGCTGATCTCCATCTTTGCGCGTCTCGGCGGCGGTATTTTTACCAAAGCCGCTGATGTTGGCGCCGACCTTGTTGGCAAGGTTGAAGCCGGTATCCCCGAGGATGATCCGCGTAACCCGGCAACCATTGCGGATAATGTCGGTGACAATGTCGGCGACTGTGCCGGCATGGCCGCTGACCTTTTCGAGACCTATGTCGTGACCGTTGGTGCTACCATGGTGCTGATCGCGCTGCTGGTGTCGGGTATCGGTGATGAGCTGTTGCTCAACCTGATGGCGCTGCCACTGATTGTCGGCGGTGTGTGCATCATCACCTCTATCATCGGCACCTATATGGTCCGCCTTGGCAGTTCGGAAAACATCATGGGCGCGCTGTATAAGGGCTTTATTACCACCGCGGTGCTGTCCATTCCGGCGATCTATTTCGTCACCCAATATTCGCTCGGTGATATGAATACCACCATTGGTGGCGGCATCACCGGCGAGGGTGGATTTACCGGCATGGACCTGTTCTGGTCGATGATTGTCGGTCTGGCGGTGACCGGTCTGATCATCTGGATCACAGAATATTATACCGGCACCAATTATCGTCCGGTCCGTTCCATCGCCAAATCGTCTGAGACCGGTCATGGTACCAATGTCATTCAGGGTCTGGCGATTTCGCTTGAGGCGACTGCCCTGCCGACCGTGGTGATCGTGATCGGTATTATCATCGCCTATCAGCTGGCCGGTCTGATCGGTCTGGCCTTTGCTGCGACTTCAATGCTGGCGCTCGCCGGTATGGTGGTTGCGCTCGATGCCTATGGCCCGGTGACCGACAATGCCGGTGGTATCGCCGAAATGTCGGAGCTCGACGAGAGCGTGCGCGACAAGACCGATGCGCTTGATGCGGTGGGCAACACCACCAAGGCGGTGACCAAGGGCTATGCCATTGGCTCTGCTGGTCTTGCGGCACTGGTGCTGTTCTCGGCCTATACCGCTGACCTTGGCGAGTTCTTCCCGAACCTTGATGTCAGCTTCAGTCTGGAAAATCCCTATGTGATTGTCGGCCTGTTGCTCGGCGCATTGCTGCCCTATCTTTTCGGCGCCATGGGCATGACCGCTGTTGGTCGTGCTGCCGGTGACGTGGTTAAGGATGTCCGTGCGCAATTTGCAGCGGACAAGGGCATTATGGACGGCACCAGCCGCCCTGACTATGCCCGCACTGTCGATCTGGTGACCAAGGCGGCGATCAAGGAAATGATCGTGCCGTCCTTGCTGCCGGTGCTGGCGCCGATTGTGGTCTATTTCCTGATCACTTTGGTTGCCGGACAAGCCAATGGCTTTGCTGCGCTCGGCGCATTGCTGCTCGGCGTGATTGTCGGCGGCCTGTTCGTTGCGCTGTCGATGACTGCAGGTGGTGGCGCATGGGATAATGCCAAGAAATATATTGAGGACGGCAATCATGGCGGCAAGGGCTCCGAAGCTCATAAAGCGGCTGTTACCGGCGACACTGTTGGCGATCCCTATAAGGATACCGCCGGTCCGGCGGTGAACCCGATGATCAAGATTACCAATATCGTCGCGCTGCTAATGCTGGCGGCATTGGCGGCTGGGTGATCATTTGATCCCAAGCCTATTGCGCTAAGGTGCAATATTCAAAAACCCGGATTGGCTTTTGCTAGTCCGGGTTTTTGCCGTTGTATTGGCTCTGAGAGATAGAGATATGACAGTCGGCAGAAGCGTTGCAGCGGTTGCTCGAAATCACATGGCTTGATTAGCGCCCTTTTACAAAGCTGCATTTTCCAAAAAAGGGGAGAGCAGTCATGCGGGTAGTTTCAGCTTTAATTCTCGGTCTTACTGTTACCACAGGCACCGCCTTTGCGCAGGAGAGCCGAGAGCAAATCGACAATCCTTTCGCCAACCCATTAAAGAGCAGCGGGCAAAGTGCTGCATGTTCCGAAGGACCGGTTTCGGCATTTGGCCGCTATATCGGCGAATGGAATTTTCAGGATTCCCAGATTTCTGCTGATGGACAAAGCTGGACAGAGGGCGCAGGCGGCCAGTGGGATTTTTACTGTCTGGGTGAAGGCATCGCGATTCAGGATTTCTGGCAGCCCAAAGCAGGCGGGTTTGGCACTACGCTGAGAATGTACAATCCTAAAAGCGATAGTTGGGACGTGGTATTCACCGGTGAAGGGTCACAGGCGATGAGCCGGTTAACCGCAACACAAAATGCTGATGGCAGTGTGGAAATGCATTATGTGACGCCTGAATTCTCACCAGCCAGAAGGATCACCTTTTCTACCCCTGATGAGGAAGGTTTTGACTGGGAATTATCGATTTCATCAGACAATAAACAGACATGGACAACGGTCTATAAAATGAAGGTTACGCCACGCTAGAACCGTTTGCGGATATCAATCTCGATAAAACGTCCCAGCGGGTCAACAAAACCCGGTTGGAACCGCAGCGGCACATTGCCGAGAGCATCGCGGACATTTTGCTGTGCGTCGAACAGGTTGTTGACGCGCAGTGATAGCCTCGCGCCTTTGAGGAATGGCATATTCTTCGTCCATTTGGGGCGGCTGTCGAAGTTGATGAAGGCGCGCAGATTGACTGTAGCGATGGGATTGAAATCTAGACTATCATCACCGCCGCCGACGCCATCAACCTGCGTGCCGCCTTCAAAATTGGCGGTTGCGCGGGCACCGACACCATTGAAGAACCAGCCACCTTCCAGCTCGACACTGTGCCTTGGCACGCCGCCTGCGCCGCTAATCGAGGAACCATTGAGCAGATCAAATTCGGCAATACCGGGGGCGGGCAAGACGGTTTCAGTGAAGCGAATGCGGTGAAATACTGAAATATTCCAGCGTCCGATGCGTGGTCTAAAGTTACGCCGTCCGCCGCCGGGTCGTCCGCGCGGTGGCCCGCCCGCCTGTGCCGGGGGTCCGCCATTCTGGCCCGCAGCATTGGGTGGCCCACCTTGCGGATTGCCTGCATTGGGACCGCGTTGCGGTGGTCCGCCTGCGCCCTGCGGCCTTCCCCTGCCACGACCGCCTCCGCCAAAGCCGCCCGCGGGAGCCTTGCGCCAGCGTTTGCGGTAGTTAATGCCATAGCGCAGGCTGTCGCTGGAAGTGCGGGCAAAGTTGATCGGGCGCTGGTCCACGGCTGTCAAATTACCCGCTGCATCACGGAACACCCGGTCGGAGAATGCGGCTTCCACCTCGGGGGTCAGCGTCGGGAAGTTCGCAGTGGTGTCAAAGCTGCGGTTGCGGAAAAATTCGGCGATGACGCTAAGACCATCAATGCTCTCCGGCCGCCAGGTCAGGCCGATCTTCACATCGCGCTGTTCTTCGGCCAGCAGATCGGGATTGCCGCCGGTGGTGCTGTCGACGAGAACCGTCTGGTTATTGGTAAAGTCGAATATCGGCACATTCGGCGTAACGATGAGCGGATTGCCAAGCTGGGCCACACTCGGCGCTCTTTCTGTGCGGATAAATGAAGCCTGCAAGGTCCAGCCCGGGGTAAATTGCCAGTTCAACCCATAACCAAAGCGAGTCAAAGTGCCGAAATCGCTCAGCTCGTTAACGCCGAAACTGCCATTAACCGAAAGCTGCCCAAGCGCGCTGTTAACCCCGTTGCGATCGGCGAGCGGGATTTCCAGATTAAACGTCGCCGCACCGATAGTGCGACCGAGATCACTGCTGCTAAAGCCCAGCGCTGTCTGGTCGCTGGCCGAAAGCGAGAGATCGGTAAACTCGCCATCGGCGGTAAGCTGCACATCGCCCGTGGGCAGCGTCAGCGGCCGCATGGTCGCGGTGCCTTTCATAGTGAACGTCTGCTGGACACTGCGCGCGATATCGAGTTCAGGCGGTAACAGGCCGGCGCCTATCACAGGGCTGAAGGGATCGAGCGTGCCTGCATCAATCGCCGTTTGCAGACCAGTCGTATCGGCCAGCCGGTCGATGCGCGTATCAGTCTCAATCCGCTCATAATCGCCGGTCAGCGACCATAAAATGCCGGGACGGCGGCCATTCAGGCTGCTCGACAGCTGAAAGGTCTCGATATCCTGTTGCTGCAACAGCGTGCGCGGATCATTGAGCAGCCGCAGCACCTCCAAATCGGTACCGCTGGTGTTGAAAGGATTGGTGGCATCGATGTCAAATATGGGCGCATTAAGGCCGTTCTGGCCGACCGTATCTTCGGTGCCATAGACTGCGTTCAGCGTCAGATTGGTGCTGGGTGAAAGCTCCCAGCCGAAAGTCGCACTGCTCTCAAAGCGCTGGCGGGTTGGTAACAGCGTGCGAAATTCTGCGGCATCCTCGGGGTCGCTATCCACTGTGGTCAGCGCAGGATCAAAGCCCGGCTGAATGATATTCCTCTCGGACTCACGCAGCGCCGTTGCACCCTGATATTCTATATCCAGTACTATACGATCGCCGCCGTCAATATGGGTATAGGTCGCGCCAATCTCACCTTCGCCTCGACCACCCTGCGTTGCAATGCCATATTCGCCATCCATGGCGAAGCTGGAGAAGTTGTCGACCAAGATAAAGTTGATCACCCGCTGATCCGGACGGAAGCCATAGGATAATGCCAGTTCCTCAGGGAATATCTGGACGCGTCTAATCGCCTCGGGCGGGAATTGTGCCAGCTCGCGAAAGCCGGAGATACGACGGCCATTAAGCAGAACCGAAGGAGGGCCGGAGCCACGCCCGCGGCCGCTATTGGTCTGTGGTGCGATAACCGTTAGCAATTCAGTCAGCGACGCGACACCATAGCTTTCAATATCCTGGGCATCCAGTTCCTCAATCGGCGGCACTTCGGTTACCACCGCGCCGCGCAATTGGGCGCCGGTGACAACAATATCGGCCTTCGGTTCGTCATCCTCTAATGGGAGCGGGATATTGGCTGCACTGTCTGATGTGGTCGGTTCACTGCTTTGTGCTTCGCTTTGCGTCTGGTTTTCCTGCGCCGCTGCCTGTTGAGACAGCAAAGCAGCGGCCAGAGCCACCGGCGCTGCGTAGTGTAGCGGTAATAGCTGTTTCATCGGCATAGGGCTTTCTTGATGATGCCAGGCTGCAAGTTCAACCAACGCTTTGTATCATTCGGTATGCGTCGATATTGTTCCTCACATATTGCGCAATCATAATGTGCGTGAGGCTTTGCGGCATGAAACTCGATGAACGTCGAAAATTATGTGGCCAATGTTGACGGATGGTTGCTCAAACGCCGGTTAAAGACGGTAATGTACAAAATCATTGTGATGAATCAGGCAATTGTGTCTTGTCGGTATTGGCTGAAGCGGTGTTCGCTATTGGCACATTCTCTGCGCTTCCATTTTTGGTCGGAAGCGGTTAGAGAGCCTGCAAATTAAGTGTTTAACAAGGCGAATTAGAGCTGAATGGCAAAAGAAGAACTATTGGAAATGCGCGGCACGGTGGTGGAGCTCCTCCCCAATGCCATGTTCCGCGTTAAGCTGGAAAACGATCATGAAATCCTTGGTCATACCGCTGGCAAGATGCGCAAGAACCGCATCCGCGTGCTGGTGGGTGACGAGGTGCTGGTCGAACTTACCCCCTATGACCTGACCAAGGGTCGCATCACCTATCGCTTCAAATAAGCTGGACCGGCGTGATGACCGGACCGGATGAACGACAGCTGATATTGGCATCTGCCAGCCCGAGACGACGCGATTTGCTCGCGCGTATCGGTATTGTCCCGGACGCGATACTCCCCGCAGATATTGACGAGACTCCGCATAAAGGGGAGCTGCCGGCGCGTTATGTCACACGTATGGCGCTGGAAAAGGCGCAAGCGGTTGCCGCGCAATCGCAGGCGGGCGACACGCAGCGTTGGATATTATCTGGCGATACAGTTGTCGCTGCGGGTCGCCGGATATTGCCCAAGACTGAGGACGAGACCTCGGCGCGCGATTGTCTCAAACTGATCTCCGGTAGGCGCCATCGCGTCCTATCGGCGATATGCGTGCATTGCCCCAATGGCCAGGAGTTGCAGCGCACCAGCGAAACCATTGTTCGCTTTAAGCGCCTGACCGCAAACGAGATCGACGCCTATATTGCCAGCGATGAATGGCGCGGTAAAGCGGGCGGCTATGCCATCCAAGGCTATGCCGAGGCCTTTGTAGCCTGGCTCGGCGGGAGCCATAGTGGCGTTATCGGTTTGCCATTGCTTGAAACACGCAATACACTCATTTCATCCGGTTATCTCTCGGAGAAGGGAAACGCATAGAGAGGGAGGTAAGATGAGCCGCTGGTTGGTCGAGCGGGGCATTGGAGAGACACGCGCCGCGCTGATCGAGGATGACAGGCTGATCGCTGCCAGAATATGGCGCGACAGCCTTTTGCCGCACGCTGGCCAGATTCTCGATGCCACGCTGGAAACCGCCAACCCGCCTCAGGCGAGGCTGAGTGATGGTTCCATTATCGCGCTCGCAAAAGAAGCTAAAGGCATAAGCGAGGGTGGCAATTTGCGGGTACGCGTCCGTCGTGGGCCGATAGTCGAGCGCAGCGGGTTGCACGATCGCATTAAACCGGCCCGCGCTGCACCCGCTAAATCAGATGCCGTGCTGATAGGAGAAGACTGGCTCGCTCTGCTCGGGGATAGCCAGCACCCCGCTGAATTAGTATCACTCGCACCGCCCCCTGCACCTGATCCGCTGGCCGAATGTGGTTGGAATGATCTCATGGCGGAGGCAATGAGTGGCGTGATAGCCTTTCCCGACGGCGAATTGCTGATCACACCGACACCGGCCATGACGGTCATCGATGTTGATGGTTCAGGCCCGACCCCAAGCCTTGTCTGTAATGCCGCCAAAGCAATAGCGCTGGCGCTACATCGCCTCGATATTGGCGGGGTAATTGCGATTGATTTTCCGACACTCGAACGGCGCGAGGAACGCCATCGCGCGGCGGATGCTTTTGACGCAGCAATGATCGGCCCATTTGAACGCACCGCGATTAACGGCTTCGGCCTGATGCAGGTGGTACGCAAAAGGCTGGGGCCTTCATTGGTTGAATTGAGCCAGCTGCGGCCGCTCGAAACGGCTATCCTTCAGCTATTGCGCCAGGCGGAGCGCTGGGAGCAGCCCGGCGATATCGTGCTGGTGGTCGATCAGGCCGGTGCGGATATGCTGAATACCAATAGTGGCTGGCTGGAGCAGTTGTCCAAACGCACTGGCCGTGCTGTCACCATGCAGCCCGATGCCAGAAGCCGCGAAGACTATCATATCGCGTCCGTCGCCAGCGGCTTGAGCCAACAGGCCTGACGCACTAAATGCCACATCATGACCAGCGTTGCACCTCCAACCAAAAACGCCAGCAAGCGCTCCCCCAAATGCCCGCTATGCGAGAAGCCAACTGTCAGTGCTTACGCACCCTTTTGCTCACGCGCATGCCGCGATCGCGATCTGCTTGACTGGTTTGGTGAGAATTATCGACTGCCCGGCAATGAGAATGATATGCCCTCGGCCGAGGATGGCGCAGAAGGTGATCTTGACTATCACTAGATACTGAGCCTGGCGCGCGTTTTTGGGCTGGACAAGCCTATATCAGGGTGCTTATAGGCGTCGCTCCAACCGCATGGGGGCTTTCGCCTTTGCCATGCCTTCCCAAATGCCCGGGTAGCTCAGTTGGTAGAGCAAGCGACTGAAAATCGCTGTGTCGGCAGTTCGATTCTGTCCCCGGGCACCACTTTTTTACGACATTGCTTAATTCACAGGCGTGCGAGAAATACGTCTTGATAAATCAGTATCTTACACCTAAATCGACACCATTCCCTGTGCTTGGAGACTGGTCTATCAGCGAAGAACGCGGCTGATTTGCGCAAGTGTCTCTACTGGCAAAAAGCGAGGGTCACAGATGCAAATTAGCGTATCGAGTGAGTTTGCTCAGTCGAGTGGCGCAAAGCCAAGAGCTATGCGCTGTTCGTTCCAGTCATTTGGGACTCGGCTGATGCGTACGAGCTTCTGGCGGGTCAGTGTTGCAGGTTGCCGCCCTTCTAGAATGGCAGTTATGATATCAGGAGCGAGATAGCCTAGCCTTACAAGCCGGGTAAAATAGTCCTTCTCATGTCCTGCTTCCTGCGCGAGGTATGCTATATCCGCATCTGATGCTTCTACCCTTGCTCGCGCATCCCAAGCCTTGGCAATCAGCTTGATGAGTGCAGGGTCTTTGCGCGGCTGTGATATACCAGTGCGTGAGGGGATTAGGATACGGGTCTGGCGACCATTACTGACAATTGAGGCTGGGATTGTGAGGAGCGTATCTCGGCTGGCAGCATTATTACTTGAGATTTCGGTGGTCACCCAATCAAGGTCCATATGCGTTTCAATCCGGTCTTTATGCACTGTCACTTTGGAGACCAGTCCGGACAAGTGCGGGTGGGTTTCCACAACATTTGTTGCATCAAGCAGGCCTGCCGGCCTGGAAGCAGCATCAAAGCATTTCAAAAGGTCTGCTGGAGATAGATCGCTCAGACGCTCTCTCAGTTTCTGCTGATCCGTAAGAAAACCCACTATCTGCCCTATGACAATCTCTTCCAGATCAGATGCCAGCATACGCCATAGGGGCTTGCCTATGTCGTCTTCGCTTTTGCGCTGGGACATATAATAGCGATAGCGCTTGCCTTTACGCGATGTGTGGCTGGGGACCAGTCGTCGTCCATATCCATCAAAAACCAACCCCGCCAAAAGGCTTGGTGCTCCTACATTGCTGCCATGCTTTCGGGCTACCCTGTTCTTCTCTAACTGCTTTTGCACGGCATCAAATAGGCTGCGCTCTATAATAGCTTGGTGCTCGCCCTTATAGGCTTTGCCCTGATGCATGATTTCGCCGATATAGATGCGGTTTTGTAAGATATGGTAGAGTGCGCCGTTGGTAAGCGCCTTGCCGCCCATTTTGCGTCCGCCGCGCGATACGCGTCTGGGTGACCGAATACCGCATTGTTGCAGTTCATATTGCAGGGCAGGAACCGATTTTAGCGTGAGATAGCGAGTGAATATCTGCTTTACGATGTCGGCTCGTCCGCTATCGATACGCAGTTTTCGATCCTGCACCACATAGCCCATGGGCATATTGCCGCCCATCCATATGCCTTTCTTCTTCGAGGCTGCTACTTTATCACGAATGCGTTCCCCAGTAACTTCACGCTCAAACTGGGCAAAGGATAGAAGGACATTCAACGTCAGTCGGCCCATGCTATTGGTGGTATTGAAGCTTTGGGTAACACTAACAAAACTGGCATCATGCGCATCAAGCACGTCTACAATCTTGGCAAAGTCTGCAAGGCTACGGGTTAGCCGGTCAACCTTATAGACGATGATGATATCGACCTTGCCGACCTTAACGTCTTCAAGCAGCCTTTCCAGCGCAGGACGTTTCATTGATCCGCCGCTAAAGCCGCCATCATCATAATGATCATCGACACATTCCCAGCCTTCGCTGGCCTGGCTGAGAATATAGGCGCTGCAAGCTTCGCGCTGAGCGTCCAGACTGTTAAACTCCTGCTCTAGCCCATCCTCGGTTGATTTGCGCGTATAGATAGCGCAACGATGGATACGTCGCTCAACCATTGCTCTGTTGCTGCTTGGCGCTAATGCCAAAGAAACGTGGACCAGACCAACGTGCGCCGGTTATATGGCGCGCAATCTGGCTCAGTGACCGGAAATGCCGTCCAGCATATTCATAGCCCTTGTCGACCACTATCACTTCAATCTTTCGGCCGTTCCATTCACGGATCAATCGAGAGCCGATGGTAAGGACATCGGACGCTCGTGTCGTAACAGGCTCTTCTGCTGCAGATGATAGGCGATCTAGCTGTCGAATGACGGCAGCTGACAAATCGCTTGCCATCTTGGCCTGTAGTTTCCATGCTATCTGTCGTCTCAGCAAGTGCGGGCTATGCGATGGTACGGGGCGACGAAACAGCCTTTCCCATTGGTCACGTATCTCTGCTGGAGGCGTGACCTCTAACTTACTCAATTTCTTGGTAATGTCTTTCATGACTATATCGCAGCTTGCTTGGATGCTTCGGGCCGAGCTGTGATGCGATAGCTACTTTTCGTCTCGTCATGCTTCTCGCGTACAATTGTGAAGCCTCGTTTGCGCAAGCTACTAAGAAAGGCTCGCGCACTATGTGGCTTCCAGTCTGTTACCTTGCAGATATCGTCCAAAGTTGCACCGCGTTGACGCGAAAGCAGGCGCTCAACCTTGGCAGCTTTGCTTGGTGTTTTTGTTTGTGGCATATTCGGGTCTCTAGTTTGGCGCTGGATAATCCAGCGCTTCCACTGACCCAGGCTGCCAGTCGGGCTATGTCCGGTGGCAGCAATGCGCACGCTTTGAAGCGCCCCAGCAGCAATGCTCGGTTTGCCGCAACAGTCCAGTCGAAAGCTCATTTATAAGAAAATTGGTGAGTATGGACTAAAGCTATACAGATGGACTGTTGTTGGCTTGGTAATAGCCCTAATGTCTAAAGGTCTGGTTTGCGCCCCACTCTAAGACGTTGTGATCTCAAATCTCAGTTCCTCATAGCAGACACTTCAACCGCACTATTTTCGCGCTGCAGGCAGAATTCTCTATTGAGCGATGCTATCTAATGCCTTGGGCTCGATACCTTGCGGCTTCCTCGTCGCGTCCTAGGGTCTCGTAAAGCGTTACGATTTCTTTGCGCATCGCCTGTGCGTAAACTGTGTCTGGCCCTGTGCCCGCTACAATTCCCTTAAGGCCATCTAACATCAATTCCTCGGCCTCCTCGTAACGGCCCTGCTTCATACGGATGGTGCCAAGCAGCCCGCGTGCGTTTGCGTTGCGCCAATATTGCGGTTCGGTTGTCCGGCTCAGGATGCTGATCGCGCTCTCGGCCAGTTTCTCGGCTTCGTCAATCTGGCCGGCAGGAATGGAAACGGTCGCAAGATTATGACGCATAAGCGCTGTGGACGCGTGGATTTCTGGGAAATAGCCCTCATAGAGTTCCAATGCCCGTGACAGGTACGCGACCGCCTCTTCGGGCTGATCCTTGTAATGTGCGTCCCATCCCAGCGTGTTGTAGAGGTCGGCCAGAATCAGAATGCCGATATCCGTCTTCTCGGCCGCAGCCAGCGCATCCTTGAGGTCGGCAGTGGATTTCGGGTCTTTCTCACCTTGAGTGAAACGGATTTTCGCAAGGTCGACCTGAACCTCAACCGTTTCGAACGCATCGGCCCCCAGCGCTTCCAGAAATCCTGCATAGCTCGCAGCCAATTGCGCCTCGGCTTCCTCGTATCGACCTTGCCGTTCATACGCTAAGCCCAGCTGACGTTGACTCGCATGCGTATCAGGATGCCTCTCACCCAATTCCTGGATGCGAAGTTCTACGGCGCGTTCGAGCACGGGCACGGGTTCGTCCGGGTCTGGGAAAGCGCGCAGGACATTTCCAATAGTGTGCAACACGCTGGCCTGAACTTCGGGTTGATCCCCAAGCTGCGTTTCGGCTCTCGACGCGCCTTCAAGCATCAATTCATTGACCAGCACCCGTCCGGTGCCACCCGGCGCCCTTTTGCGCGCGTCATAGGGATCGTTCAGCTTCAACAAATCCTCCAGAAAAAGCGCGACTTGCGTCGCCTTTTGTTCGGACGCAATGGATTCCTGAAGCGCTGCGTTCACACTGACAACCGCTCCAAGGAGCACAGCTACGACGCCGGTAGTTAATGAGATTGGCACCCAGTTGCGCCGTGCAAATTTCTGGAGCCGGTATGCCGTCGTCCAATCACGCGCTCTCACCAGCTTGCCATCGATAACACGCTGAATGTCTAGGCCAAGCTCCAACGCTCCCCCATATCGGTCTTCACGATCAAGGCTCAGAGCCTTCAGGCAGATCGCGTCGAGATCACCCGAAAGGGAATTACGCAGCCGTCTGGCGCCGGTGTTCCTTGCGCTAGCGCGGTCGGTAAGTTGCGAGGTTTCCTGAGCCAAGCGATCGCTGGGTGGGAGTATTGCGGCCTTTCGCAACTGGCCCAACATCTGCTCTGGTGATCCGCGCGTGATGGTTCTTGGCAGGCACCCGCTGATTAGCTCATAGAGCAGAACCCCGAGCGAGTAGGCATCGGCTCTAGTGTCCAAAGCCAGTGCATCGCGCTCAGGATCGAGCATCTCTGGGGCGGTGTAATTCGGCGTGCCCATTCCAACTTGCGTATCTGCTTTGACCTCAGCCTCGCGGTCAAGTTGCAGAGCGATACCGAAGTCGATGATTTTGGGCACCGGGGCACCGTCGATGGATGATACGAGAATATTGGATGGCTTCAGATCAAGGTGGAGAAGACGTTTTTGATGCGCGTAATTCACCGCCAGACACACTTGCTTGAAAAGCGCAAGGCGCTGCTTGATCGAGTATAGCCTCTCGTCGCAGAACTGTGTGATGCGTTCGCCATCAACATATTCCATAACGAAATATGGGACATCGTCGTCCGTAGTGCCGACTTCATGAATTTGCGCGATATTGGGGTGGGAGAGCCTGGCGAGAGCCTGCTGCTCCTGAGCGAAACGATGGCGCATCGCTTCGGTAAGTCTGACATGCCTTTTTATGACCTTGAGCGCGACTGTGCGTTCTATGGGCTGGGTTTGCTGCGTCAGAAAAACCCGGCCCATGCCGCCAGCGCCAAGTAGCCTTACGATCTCATAAGGACCGAACGCCTCCTCTATCTGTTCTGTGTCCTCAGGCCATTGTGTCGTCAGCAGGCGACCCATTTCGAACCCGGCCAATTGCTGGTTCTGAGTGCGGCTTAAGAACGCCGAGGCGGTGTCATCCCGCTCAATCATGGCCAGCACTTTGGCGACAGTGTCTGCGTCGGCACCGGCCTCTATCAGGCTTGTCTCGCGCTCCTCCTCCGGGCTGGAATATGCAACCTCCAGTAGCGCCAGAATGTCGACATCATTGTGTTCCGTCATATACGCTCGTCCCGCATAAATGAGTCACTAAGCCGCCAACCAGTGCCTTAAAGCCGTACGCGCAACCTTCCAGTCTCGGCGAACGGTCTTGCCCGACACCTCAAGCACCGTTGCGACCTCCTCGGTCGTCATGCCACCAAAATATCGCAATTCCACGACACTCGCTTGTCGCGGATTGGCATTGGCCAGGCGTTCGATAGCCTGGTCAAGCGCGATGATGTCCGCTGAGGCTTGCTCCGCCTTTGGTTCGTCGCTGAAATCGGGCAGCGTTACTTGCTGGGCGGAGCTAAAGCGTTTGTCAGCTGACACTTTGCGCGCGTGATCAACCAAAATCTGGCGCATGGCTTTTGCGGCCACGGCAAAGAAGTGCTGGCGCGATTCAAACGGTATCTGCGAACGCGTGTGAATCTTGAGATAAGCTTCGTTCACAAGCGCTGTTGGCTGGAGTGTGTGCTCCTCGCGTTCGCGGTAAAGATAGGCCTCAGCGGTCTGGCGCAGCTCACTGTAAAGCTTGGGCATCAACGCTTCGAGCGCATCTTCGCTGCCACCTTGCCAGTCTAGCAAGAGTTCAGTGATGTCGCTGGGTGTTGCCGATCCGGTCTCACTCACTCCTGGAGCTCCCGCCAAATATCACGAAACTTGAGGAGGCAATAATGCCAAGAGATCGGCGATTTGGCAAAGAATTCGTCGCAAATGATGAGCATTTGATTAGCGACTGATGATCTTTGATTAGGTCGCCTTGCTTCCTGTTGTGAGACCACGCCACGATTTTTTTAGCTCGGGCGTGTCCGCTTTTCCGATCCGTTTGCGCCTGTGTGGGTGAGGTAAAGTAAATGGGAAAGGGCAATCCAATGGCAAATCCGACTTTCAAGACACGCAACGCACTGTTGACCTGTGGCGCCACGCTGGCGATGGCAACCTACGCGTTGTACCCCTCTGAGGCGCGCGCCGATGCCACCGCGCCGTGTAATATCAATCCGACAGTCGGCCCGGACTCCCTCGAATGCGGGGTCAACTCCTCCGCTACGGGCCAAGACGGTGCGACCGCCGTCGGCGCCAACAGCAACGCATCGGGAGACCAAAGCACCGCTGTTGGTGAAGGCGCAGAGGCCTCTGGCACCCAATCGACTGCAGTGGGAGAAGACGCCGAGGCGACGGCGGTTGATGCGACCGCGATAGGCAACGACGCCAGCGCCACCGCTGCCAACACCACCGCTATCGGCGCCGATACATTGGCCAATTCCACCGGTGCAGTTGCAATTGGCGATGCGGCTAGCGCGTTAGCAACTAACGCACTCGCGGTCGGCACGTCAGCAGTCGCGGATTTTGATAACGCCACCGCCTTAGGATTTAGCGCCGACGTGGGCGGTACTGCTGCTACTTCTGTCGGCGCAAACGCCAATGCGGGCGGAGCCAACTCGGTCGCGCTCGGCAGCAACGCCAACGCCAATGCAGACTTCGCGCTTTCTCTGGGCGCGCTTTCCGATGCAACCGGCGCGGGGGCGATTGCCATCGGGGGTGACGGTTCGGACACTGGCTCGCAAGGCGCAAACGCCATCGAAGAGGGGTCCATAGCGATTGGACGGGATAGTACATCGGGCGGGGTGCAGGCTGTTGCCATTGGCGACAGCGCGCTTGCCTCCGGGCTCAACGCGTTTGCAAGTGGCACCAACGCAGGCGCCGTCGCCGAGAATGCCATCGCCTTGGGCAATTTCTCCTTCGCTCAGTCCACGGATGCTATCGGTATCGGCAACAATGCCACGGCGCGCGGGATTGGTGCGGTGGCCATCGGCGGGGACGGAATAGACGCGGGTCCTGATGGCGCGCTTGCCGAGGGAAACCAATCGGTCGCGATCGGTCAAGACAGCCTCGCAAGTGGTGCCAGCGCGACCGCTCTCGGCAGCAATTCCGGCGCGACCGGTGACAACTCAATCGGTCTCGGAACTCTCTCAGCCGCTTCTGGGCAAAACGGGGTCGCAATCGGGACTGCGACAACCGCTTCGGAATTGTCCACAATCGCCATCGGCACCGCGGTTCGGGCAGTGGGCTCGAATTCCCTCGCTTTTGGCTCCGCTACCACTGCGAATGCCGATAGAAGCCTTGCCCTTGGTACCGCAGCATTCGCCGGCGAAGTGGAAGCCATCGCGCTTGGCGAGGCCGTTAACGCATCGGGGGTAGGTGCTATCGCGATTGGCAGCGACAGCGACGATGATGGAGCAGAAGGCGCTTTTGCCACAGCGGACGGGGCCATCGCCATTGGCGTCGATTCGATTGCCAATGGAACCGACACCATTGCTTTTGGTACAGAGGCATCTGCTACCTCTATTGATGCGATCGCCATTGGTGACAATACGCAAGCAGCGGGCAGTCAGGCCATCGCTATCGGTGAAGATTCCATCGCGAGCAGCTCCCAAACCATTGCCATTGGCGATACTGCTTTGGCGACTGATTTCCAGGCCGTTGCCATCGGCGACGGCGCAAATGCCACAGCCGGTTCCGCCCTGGCACTTGGCGACGGAGCCACAGCATCCGGAGACGAAGCGATAGCCATCGGCGATACTGCTCTTGCCAGCAATTTGTCGAGTATTGCGATTGGCAGGCAGAGCGACGCAACCGGCGAAAACTCGGTCGCGATTGGCGGTGATGGTGGCGATAACGGACAGCAGGGCGCGATGGCCATGGGTACCAACTCCGTCGCGGTTGGTGGCGATTCCCAGGCCAATGGCAATGGTGCAACCGCGATCGGCGCAAATGCGCGAGCAGAGGCATTTGGCACAGCCTTTGGCAGCGTTGCTGTTGCCAGTGGTAGCGAGTCGCTGGCTATCGGCCAGAACAGCGATGCAACCGCGACGGCGGCTATCGCGGTCGGCACCGATGCACAGGCGACCGCACTTGGGACCATCTCCCTCGGCCGCCAGGCCAATGCATCCTCCGGTGATGCGATAGCGATTGGCCGTTCCAGCGCCGCCAGCCAGACCAATTCCGTTTCACTGGGTGCTTTCTCCTCGGCGTCGGCGGGCGACAGCGTTGCAGTTGGGGGCGGCGCTAACGCAAACGCCTCAGCTGCCATCGGGATCGGTAGTTCTGCCGAAGCCACAGGAGCGGAAGCGATCGCCATTGGCAATCTTGCCGACGCGACCATGACGGGCGCCATCGCGATTGGCGGTACATTCAGCAACGCGATCGGTTCGCAGGCCTTGGGCGCCCACGCTATTGCCATCGGCTCGGACACCTTTGCCAGCGAGGCTGGTGCAACCGCTATCGGCTTCGACAGCGGCGCGAGAGGAGAGCGCGCTTCGGCCTTCGGTGCCAACGCGGACGCTAATGGTGCGGACTCGGTGGCGGTTGGGAGCTCATCAAGCGCAACCGGCGTTAACACCATCGCTATTGGCGTGAACAGCATGGCCGAGGAATTCCGTGCGGTTGCGATCGGCGATTTTTCCCGGGCAATCGGTAGGGAATCCGTTGCGGTGGGGCCGGGAAGCATTGCCGACCAGACCTCGGGGGTGGCGATGGGTAGCCGAGCCCTCTCCACTGGCCCCGGCGCAATCGCAATTGGCGGTGACAGCGATGACGGAGGTCCATCAGGTGCTGTTGCGGGGGGAGAAGGGGCCATCGCGCTTGGGCAGGACAGCGGTGCAAACGGCGAACAAACCGTCGCTATCGGTGACGCCACCGTTGCGAATGCAATAGGTGCCATCGCCCTTGGCGCGAATGCGCAAGCCAGCGCGAACAACGCGGTTGCCCTCGGTTCTGGATCCGTCGCGGATCGCGAGAACACGGTCTCGGTCGGATCGACCGGGAACGAGCGCCAGATCACCAATGTGGCGGCGGGCACGCAGGACACCGATGCGGTGAACGTGGCGCAGCTCAATAGCGCGATCACGGCTAACAACAATCCCTATTTCGTGGCCAACTCAACAGGAGCGGCTGCAATCGCCAGCGGGGCGAATGCGGTGGCGATTGGTCAAGCGGCAACGGCCAACAGGGATCAAGCCATAGCGATCGGTGAAAGCGCCACTGCCGCCGAGGAAAACGCGATTGCCCTTGGCCAGGGTACCACCGTTTCAACCGGAGCGACCGGTGGTGTCGCGATCGGTGCTGGCGCAGGTCTCGACAGCATCGCTAACTCTGTCGCACTGGGTGCTGGTTCGTTTGCAGATCGGGCCAACACCGTCTCGGTCGGGGCCGTCGGCAGTGAGCGTCAAATCACCAATGTCGCAGCGGGGACTACGGACACCGATGCGGTCAATCTGTCCCAGCTCAACTCGGCGATTTCGGGCGTAACCGTTGGCAGTGCTTATCTCGATGTAAACTCGACCGGGCTGCTGCCCACGGCGTCTGGCGCTGAAGCCATCGCGCTGGGATCAGCGACAGAAGCCTTTGCGGCACGCTCGATAGCGATCGGGACCGACGGCGATGACGCCAACGCCCTAGGCGCCACTGCAAGAGCAGAAGACACCATTGCCATCGGAACCGATGCCAACGCCTTTGCTGCTAACGGGGTTGCCCTTGGGCGCTCGGCAAGCGCTATTGGCGCAAGCTCGGTGGCGATCGGGCTGGACGCGTTTAGCAACGCGATCAACACTGTTTCTCTGGGTACCAATGCCCAATCAACGCGTGTAAACGCCATCGCCATCGGAACCAACGCGCAATCGCAAGGCGATTCATCAATCGGCATCGGCGAGGCGGCGAACGCGACCGTTGAAGGCACCGTTGCTGTGGGCACCCTCGCCACCGCAAGCAATACGAGGGCGATTGCTATTGGCGAGGCGAGCGTCTCTTCGGGATCGGAAGCCATTAGCCTGGGACGCGGCGCGCAATCTACTGGCTTGAGATCGGTGGCGTTGGGAGTCGCGACGAACGCGGCGGGTGGCGACGCGGTGGCCTTGGGTTTCAGGAGCCAAGCTGAACAAGGTGCCGCTGTTGCTGTTGGTCGCGATTCGCAAGCAACTGCGGAGAGATCGGTGGCGATCGGCCCGAGCGCGAACAGCTCAGGCGTGCGAAGCACTGCGATTGGCGCTGCGAGCATCGCATCGGGACGAGCCGCCATCGCCCTTGGTGGAAGCGCCAGTGCTGGAGGAAACATCACGCGCGCATCAGGCGATCATTCCATCGCGTTGGGAGAAAGCACCCAAGCATCCGCTCTTGATGCGATTGCCATCGGCAGGAACGCCGATGCCGGCGGCGAACGCTCCGTGGCTCTTGGCTGGAGATCGGTTGCTGACCGCGCCAACACCGTTTCCGTTGGCAGCGCCGGAAGCGAGCGCCAGATTGTCAATCTGGCAGCTGGCACAGAGGATACCGACGCAGTCAACCTTGCCCAGCTTAACAGCGCGATCTCGGGCGTTTCGGCAGGCGCGGATAGCGACTATATCGTGGCTAACTCGACCGGCGGACAGCCTGTGGCACTGGGTGAAGATGCGGTGGCGATTGGCGAACTGTCACAGGCCAATGCCATCAATTCCGTCGCCCTTGGCGCCAATGCTGTCGCGGATCGGGCCAACACCGTCTCGGTCGGTGCTGTCGGCAGCGAGCGTCAGATCGCCAATGTCGCGGCTGGCACGCAGGGCACCGACGCAGTGAACCTAGCGCAACTGGATGCCGTCTCGACCGTGGCGAACATGGCGCAGAGCGATGCTACAGCGGCGCTTGCCAATGCAGCGACAGCACAGGCGGCAGCGGTCTCGGCCCAGACAACCGCAGATGACGCGCAATCGGATGCAACCCAGGCCCTGACCAACGCTGCCAATGCTCAGACGACCGCTGATGGCGCCCAGACAGCGGCCGATGCTGCCCAGGGCGATGCGACTCAGGCACTTGCCGATGCGGCGGCGGCGCAGGGGACGGCTGACACAGCGCAAACAACCGCAGATGCAGCCCAGTCAACCGCAAACAGCAATGCCGATGAGCTAACCTTCTTCGCCGCCAATGGCACTGGTGTGGCGAGCGTCACCGGAACAAACTCTGTTGCCATCGGGGCAGGCTCGGTAGCCGATCAGGACAATGTGGTGTCGGTCGGCGCAGCCGGCAATGAACGCCGGATCGTCAATGTTGCAGGCGGCACCGATGATAGCGATGCGGCTACTATCGGGCAGTTGAACACCGCAATTGCCAATGTATCGGTAGGCGGCAATCCCTTTATTGCGATCAACAGCACGGGCCTTGCCGCCAGTGCAACCGGTATGGATGCCGTTGCTATCGGTCAGGGTGCTGTGGCAAGTGGTGGCAGCGCGATTGCATTGGGTGCTGGCTCGGTTGCCGATCGTGACAATAGCCTCTCAGTTGGTGCCAGTGGTTCGGAACGACAGATCACCAATGTCGCCGCTGGCACGCAAGGCACAGACGCTGTGAACCTCGCCCAGCTTAATGCGGTCTCCACTGCGGCCAGCTCAGCGCAGGGTGATGCGACACAGGCGCTGGCCAATGCCGCCGCCGCGCAAGGCACAGCGGACGCAGCGCAAGTAGATGCCACACAGGCGCTCGCCAATGCATCAACAGCCCAGGCAACCGCCGATCAGGCGGTGGCACAAAACATGGTTCAGGACGGTCAGATCGCCGCCAACACCTCTGGTGTGGCCACCGCGCGTGCAGAAGCCGCAGCAGCGCAGCAACGCGCCGACGAGGCCTTTGCCAATGCCGCCACCGCACAGGTGACGGCGGATCAGGCCCGGGATGAAGCGCGTGAGGCGATGACGGTCGCCGTGCAGGCAGGCGAAGACAGCGCCGCGGCGCGCGCCCAGGCGGATGCCGCCTTTGAACGGGCTGTGGATGCGCAAGCCGATGCCGACCTTGCCCGCAATGAAGCGATGCAGGCACAGGTCGATGCCGATGCCGCGCTGGCCCTCGCCGAGACCAATAGCGAGGAACTGGAATATCTCGCGGTCAACTCCACCGGCACCGGAGCCAGCGCCACCGGCATGGATGCAGTGGCACTGGGCGGCGAGAGCAATGCCGCAGGCGATCGTTCGGTGGCGATCGGCTATCAGGCCATGGCACAGGACGGTCAGGCCGTCTCGATCGGCTATAGCAATATGGCGAGCGGTGATGGTGCTGTCGCTATCGGTAATCCCAATACTGCAATCGGCACTGGAGCGGTGGCTCTGGGCGCCACCAACACCGCCACCGGCACGGGTGCCGTTGCTATCGGCAACCTCAATGTCGCCAATGGAGACGGGGCGATAGCATTAGGCAATGGTGCCATGGCTACCGCTGACGGCGCGGTTGCCATTGGCACCGGTGCGATTGCCGATCAGCCGAACCTCATCGCGCTTGGGTCAGAGGTCTCAACCTATCGCTTCGCCGGCATTACCTCGGATGCCAGCAACACAGCCCAACAAGGGGCTGTCAGTCTGGTCACCACCGATGCACTGGGCAATTTGGGGACAAGCAGTCTCAACATTGCATCTCTGGGCCAGCTGGACGGACGGGTGGCTACGCTGGAAGGACAGATAGTCGCCGCCTTTGATCTCGCCAATACTGTCGACAGGGATGCCCAGCGCGGCATTGCGGCGATTGCGGCACAGGCAAACCCGCATTTCCCGAG
>JBCDIZ010000011.1:0-76707 GCA_038748365.1 Pseudomonadota bacterium | reverse complement strand
GCCAGGCCAGCCATAACGCTGCATTGCCTCCAGCGCTAAATCGCCAAAGCCGGGCCACATATCCCAGCCCAACTCCGTCCCCATGCGGCGGCCAAAATAGTCAGCGAGAATAGGAATATCACCTTCTCGCGCGCGCAGCGGCGGCAAGGTCACCACCTCAAAAGAAAGCCGGTCGAGCAGGTCAGCACGGAAACGATGCTCTTCAACCAGCTTAGGCAAATTCTCATTGGTCGCAGCAACAATGCGCACATCGACATTGACCGGGCGCGACGAACCGATCCGCGTCACCTCGCCATATTCCACCGCGCGCAGCAATCGCTCCTGTGCGCCCATGGAGAGTGTGCCGAGCTCATCAAGAAACAGCGTACCGCTATCCGCCTCTTCAAAGCGCCCGACCCGCGCCTTGGTCGCCCCGGTAAACGCGCCTGCTTCATGGCCGAATAATTCGGCTTCTATCAGGGTCTCGGGCAGTGCCGCACAGTTCATCGTCACCAGTGGCCCGTCCCAACGCATGCTTAGGCGATGAAGGCGCTCAGCGATTAATTCTTTGCCGGTTCCACGCTCACCAATGACCAGCACCGGTCGATCCAGTGCAGCCGCACGGCTCGCCCGCTCGACCGCGTCGAGAAACGCTCCGGACTCGCCGATAAACTGATTTGCGCGCTCCATAACCTGCCCTTAAAAACGTGATGCATATTAGCAATACAGCATATTTTACTAACTTCTAGTGTATTTTGCCAATTTACCGCATCTTCTTCAATGGGGAAAGTGGGAAAAATTCCATTATACTATATAAATCAGTAATTTAGAAAAACTGGCACGTTGTCTGCTTAACATAATACAAATTCGATACACAGAATTTGAGGGAACGGAGACACGAACATGGCACAGGATCAGAACTTTCCAATGGAGGATAGCCAGCCCGCCAATAAGGCAACTGTTTTGGGCTGGATGGTCGCACCCGCACTGTTGTTCGCCACTCTTTATCTCAGCAGCGTTGGCCCGATGGTTATGGTTGACGATGCCGCCGATACTGGCACTAATGTCAGTCAGGTCTTTTCTGTCAGGTATTTTTCCTGACGAAATAGGGCGGCCGGGACGTTTAACCCCTTGCCCCGTCCCGGCCGCTTAATTGTTTATACCCCAGGAGGTAGCAAAATGGGAATTTTTTCACGAACCCGCGACATTATCGCCGCAAATGTCACCGACATGCTGGACCGCGCCGAAGACCCGGCGAAGATGATCCGCATGATCATCCTCGAAATGGAGGAGACACTGGTGGAAGTCCGCGCCTCAGCCGCGCGCACCATTGCCGACCAGAAGGAAATGCGTCGGCATATCGACAAGCTGGAAATGCTGCAGGCCGATTGGGCCGACAAGGCACAGCTTGCACTGTCAAAGGGACGTGAAGATCTGGCCCGTGCGGCGCTGGTCGAGAAGAAGAAAGCCAGCGATATGTCGGAACAGCTGCAACATGAAATCAAGGTTCTGGATGACGCGCTGCGCGCCTCGGAACAGGATATTGCCAATCTGCAGAATAAGCTGCGCGAAGCCCGCAGCCGCCAGACCACCATCATGTCGCGTCTGGAAAGTGCAGAGAACCGCATCAAGCTGAAAACCATGTATAATGGCGACAAGGTCCAGGAAGCCTTCTCACGCTTCGACCTGCTGGAACGCCGTGCTGATGTGGCCGAAGGCGAAGCCGATGCGCTGGCGCTGGGCCATGCCGGACCGCCGACACTGGAAGATCAGATTACCGCGCTGGAATCAAGCGACAAGGTCGATGAGGAACTTGAAGCGATGAAGAAGGCGCTGGGCAAACCAGCCGGAGAAATAGAAAACAAAGGGGAATAAATAATGGAAGACGTATTGGTGCCAATCATGGTCGTTGGCATGCTTTTTATCGGCCTGCCATGGATCATCTTCCATTACATTACCAAGTGGAAGACCGCAGCGACGCTGACCAATGAGGATGAGGGCCTGCTCGATGAACTGCACATCATGGCCCGCCGTCTCGACGACCGGATGGATACAGTCGAACGGATCATCAGCGCGGATAACCCCAATTGGAAACCGGAACGCCTGTCCGGACCGGATGAGCGTTTGGAGGACCTGACCCAAAACCGGGACGCAGATTCTTCCGTCAGTCGTATTGAACAAATCCTTGAGGAAAGGGCACGCAAATGAGCCGCCGCACAAAATTCTATCGCGACAAGCAAAATGGCAAGCTGGCAGGTGTTTGCTCAGGGATCGCTGACTATACCGGGATTGATGTCGCCTGGGTTCGTATCGCAGCTGTCTGCATCACCCTGTTCGTATTCCAGCCACTGATTATCGCATACATCGTTGCCGCGATGGTGACCGAGAAAAAGCCCAGCGCTCTCTATGTCGACCATGAAGAACAGAAATTCTGGCAAGGTGTGCGTCAGTCGCCGGCTCGTACAGCCCGCGATGTCCGCTCACGCTTCCGTGAAATCGATCGCCGTTTGGCCGACGTCGAAATGTATTACACCAGCAATAATCGCCAGCTTTCAGAAGAAATAGAGCGCCTGCGCTAAGCGCACAGCATAGGGTAAGGAAAAGCACATCATGGAACCAGAACCATTTGTTATTGCAGGCATGATCATGGGCACGATCATCGGCACTCTCAGTACTTTGGCCATCCAATTTTATGGCCGCAGAAAAGCAAGGGCGGCGGTTAAGGAAAATGGCAGCAATCCGGAAAATCAGGAGCGCACATATCTGATCAATCAACAAGACAAGATGCTCTCAGCAATGATGCGCCTTGAAGAGCGGATCAGTGTTGTTGAGCGTATCTCGACCGAACGCGAAGGTACAACTGGTCGTCTATCCGAAGAAATTGAACAGCTGCGCTAAGCGGCACGGCGACACAGAAACACAGAAGGGAGAAAAGCAAGCATGTCATGGGGTGGACCACCATTTGTTATATTAATTATAGCGGTGATGACCGTCGGCTGGCTGGTCAACAACTGGATCCGCGCCAAGCATGGTTATCCGCTGGAAGATGAATGGGGCGGCAAGACCGAAAAGGCCGACCTGAATTCCCAACGCAAAGTTGAACTGCTGACTTCCGAAAATGAGCAGCTCACCGGCAAAATCTCCCGTCTGGAAGAACGCATCTCGGTGCTGGAGCGCATTGCTACCGACAAAGAAAGCAGCTCTGCCCGCCTTTCCGAAGAAATAGACAAGTTGAGGGATTAAATACCATGGAACCCGATAAGCTCGAAATCATCCAGACCGTTTTGCCTTTAATTGCAGTAGTGATGAGCCTTGGCGTTGCCGGGTGGGTCGCAACCACCTGGCTGCGCATCAAAAATGGTTACCCGCTTGATGGTGCCTGGGGGCAAGCTGTCTATCCCAAGAATGATCAGGAAGCGGTCGAAAGAGTGAAACTGTTGACTCAGGAAAATGCCGAACTGCGCGCCGAACTGGGTTCGGTCAAGGATCGCCTCGCCAATGTCGAGCGCATCGTCACAGATAGCAGCCATAGGCTGACTCAGGATATCGAAGCGCTGCGCGACCAGACACCGAATTGATTGCAGGAAAAAGGAAAGGATAAGCCAATGGAAGATTTCGCTATCTTGATCCCGTTTGTCGGTATGTCGATCCCGATCATCGCAATCTTGGCTCCTACTGTGAATAAATGGCTCAAAATCAAGGAAAAGCAGATTGAAGCTTTGAACAGCGAAACCGCCGAAAAGGCTGCACGTTATGCGGCCCAGACCGAAAGGTTGGAGCAAAGGGTACGCGTTCTGGAGCGGGTGATCACCGACAAGGGCTATGATCTTTCACAACAGATCGAGGATTTGCGTGATCAGCCGCTGAACTAAGCAGAGAGATAAGAACAGGAATGAGGGAATACAGATGAATCCGTTTGAAATGGTTATTGGCATTGTTCTGATCGTTTCCATCGCCGGGGTATTACGTGCCCGTTATCGCGCCCAGCATGGCATTTTGTCTGACGAGGACGGTAATGAATATCATGCCGATAATGGCGAAGCCAAGGCACTGCAGACCGAAGTCAAGCAGCTGAAGGAGCGCATCGCCGTGCTTGAGCGGGTGATCACCGATGACCGCGGATCGCGCGAACTGGCGCGCGAAATTGAAGATTTACGCAAGGACTGATGAGAGGCAACCTTAGAGGATTATCGCCATGCAGGACCCCAACACCATCTTGATTGTCACCGCAGCCGCGCTGCTGGGCATCGCCATTCTAGCAGCATCCGCGCTGCGCGCCTGGAATGACTGGATCGCGCTGAAGCGTATGGAATTGCGGCAACGCCCTGGCAATGAAACCGAAGAGCTGGACCCGCACAATACCAATACCCGGATTGAGCTGGCAGACCTGCGCGAGCGTCTGCGCAAGCTAGAAGCGATTGCAGCGGGGGTGGAGTTGTAAGAACCTAAAATCCTCCCCGTTCACGGGGAGCTGGCGCGCCGTAGCTTTAGCGAAGGCGGGTCGGAAGGGGATCTCCACTTGCGCCGTGCCGGATTGATAACCCCCTCCACCAGCTTCGCTGGTCCCCCTCCCCATAAATGGGGAGGATTTTTTTAGCCCCTTCCCCACACTCCCAGACATTGCTAAGCGCGCGGCCATGCAGAGCCTTGATGATATTGTTGAAGAATATGAATTTCTCGATAGCGATGAGCGCTATCGCCTGTTGATCGAACTGGGTCGCGCGCTCGAGCCGATGCCCGATGCGCTCAAGACCGATGCGACACTGGTCCGGGGCTGCTCAGCCGCAGTCTGGGTCTACCCAACGCGCACGGATAATGGCGACCTGCACTTCCTCGCGGATAGCAATGCCGCGATCACCAAAGGCATTATTGCGCTGGTGCTCACCACCGTGCAAGACGGTTCACCACAACAGATACTCGACACCGATATTCCTGCGGCACTGGAGCCATTTGACCTCAAAAACCAGCTCTCCTCCAACCGCACCCAAGGTATCCCCAACATGATCGCGCTGATCAAAGAGACAGCACAGCGCTATTTATAAATCCTCCCCGGAATGGGGAGGATTCAATCCGGTTTCCACTCGCGTCGTTCTTCTGCGGATTTCAGCACCTGATAGCTTAACTGAATGGCCTGAAACCGCTCAGCGGCTTTCTTGTCATCAGGGTTGATATCGGGATGGTTCTGTTTGGCTAGTAAGCGATAAGACTTCTTCACCGCAGCAAAATCCGCATCCGGTTCAAGCCCCAATACCTCCAACGCGCGCATCTCATCTGCCGACCGGCTGCCATCGCCCGATCCGGCCCAGCCATAGTGCGAGGCTTGCGAATAACCGCCTGCATCGCGAGCCTCATCCTTGGCGCGGGCGGCGGCTTCTTCCTTGTTCAGTCCCTCAAAATAGTTCCAGCTACGGTTATATTCCGCTGCATGTTTTTCGCAGAAATACCATCGCTCGGGGCTGTTGGGGGATTTCGGCGCGGGGCAGGTACCCGGCTCATTGCAACCATGACGATCACAAATCCGCACTGCTTCCGCCTCCCGCGCAGCGCCATAGCCACGCCAGCGGGGGAAGCCCCAATCAACCGATCTGCCCGTTCTTGCCATTTTGATAAGTTAAGCCTTGGTGCAGTGAATATCCACCCCAAGAAATGGATAAGGCGATAAATGCGGTTTATCGTCCGCCAGCGTTCTTGGTCGAACCCGGGTTGTTTCGTCTTAACCATCGCCCATATTGCAATGCAGCAATAAGGAATATGTAACGTAATGAGCCGCCAACTGACTCTTTCTGTGGTGATTTCCAGCCTGATGATGCTGGGCTTTGTGCTTGCACAAGAGCCTGCTCCCAGCGAGCTGGCGGCTTCCGGCGGCAGTTCTTCCTTTATTTCCGTCACTTCCGGATATTAATCCGGTTCGATATTATGCCAGAGGGCCTGTAAGCCGGGTTCTGTTCCCCTTTTCAGGTTCGACAGCCATTCCTCTTGGCGTATCATTGCTGATACGCTCCAGCAACCAACCCGGATGGCATGGACCCGAAACCGTCCGGCAGCTTGCGCTGCCCCGCCATCCCTATTTGGTCTTGCTCCAGATGGGGTTTACCGTGCCGCGGCCATTGCTGGGGCGCGCGGTGCGCTCTTACCGCACCCTTTCACTGTCACGGGGCCGAAGCCTTCGCGACCTGCTTTCTGTTGCACTGTCCCTGATCGTACCACCCAATCTCTCGAAAGACACGACCGCCGGACGTTATCCGGCATCTTTGTTTCGTGGAGCCCGGACTTTCCTCGAGCCTTCGCAAATGCTCCGACGCGTGGCTGTCCAGCCCTCTGGCCTAAAAGTTTCTAGCAGATGATATTGCGGTGCGTCCAGCGTCTGGGAGAGCTATTCGGATTAGGTCGAACAGCAGCTGGCGGAGGAACATTTGCAATCGACGGATTCCCGCATGTTTTTGACGCCGCAATGTTCCAGCAGACTCTGTTTCAGCGCGATACGTGCCCTGTGCAGGCGGACCGTTGCGGTATTGACCGTAACATCAAGGATGCGTGCCGCCTCTTTCAGCGACGCGCCACCTATATCGACTAGGTCAAGGATGGTTGCATAGCGCGTATTGAGCTGGCGAGCCTGCGCAATACTGCATCGGCAATGTGCGTGATCCTCGGCCTCGACAGATACAGGCTCCGCCGCCAAAGCGTCCAACTTGCGCTGCTCGCTGGCCAGTTTACGCCCGAAATCGATCGCCGCATTGCGATGTATGCGATATAGCCATGGCAAGATCCGCTGAGAATCTTGCAGACTGTCCGCTTTTTCGACCGCGCGCATGGCGGCGATCTGAAGGATATCATCCACATCTGAGTCGTGCACGCGCGCCGCCACGAAACGCCTAAGTTCTGGCCCGTGGGTAAGCAGCGCATCTTCAATACGCGATTTAGGGTCGATATCCTCCATGACGGAAGCTTACTTCATTTCCTGGCGTTTTGACACCCACAGCTTGGACCACATGTGCATTCCTTGCATGTGCAGGTTTCACCGCAGCAACATTGTGTCTCATTCGGTTGAACCTGGGCGCAGCCGCATTGAGGTGAGCAAGTGCCACAGGCACATTGGTTAAGATCAGCCATGTTTTTCTCCTCTGATTTGAGCATTCAGAAGGAAAGACGCAAGCCGAACCCGGATTCTTACACTTTAGTTGACATTTTTTTCGAGCTGGTCGCTGCCCGTGTCACTGCAATTGCGATTGACAAGGAAAGTGTTTAACACCTCCCGAAGATACTTCACTTCATCACATTTGAGACACCTGCATACACTCAGGGAGAGCATCTTGAGAATTATCGCTTTCATAGCCGCATTACTGATTGCATCACCCTCATTGGCGCAGGGCATTCAACAGACCAAGGGCGATTTCGAAGACAAGTTTCGTCAGCTTGACGAGGTTCTTCCCGACCCCAATGTCTATCGCAACGCCTCGGGCGCTCCGGGCCATCAATATTGGCAGCAACAGGCGGATTATCGCATCACCGCGGAGCTGGATGAGAAAAAGCGCCGCCTGACGGCAAGAGCGACCATTCGCTATACTAATAATTCCCCAGATGCCCTGCCCTGGATCTGGATGCAGCTCGACCAGAATATTTTCCGCAAGGATTCAATGGCGCAGTTGACCAATACCTTTGGTGGCCCCGGCCGGCGCGGCCCCAGCGTTTCAGCAGCAAGTGGTGATAAACCAGCAAGACTCTCCCTCGGAGAACTTCGCCGTCAGCAGTCTATGGCCGACAATGATTTCGGCTATGATATCGGCGCTGTCCGGTTGCTAGATGGGACGGCGCTGGATCACACCATTGTCGGCACGCTGATGCGGATTGATCTGCCGACCGTGCTCGCGCCCGAGCAAAGCGTCGAGTTCGAGATTGAATGGGCCTATAATATCGTCGAGGAAAACTCGGTTTCCGCACGCTCCGGCTATGAGCATTTCCCCGATGATCCGCGCCCCGGCGGCAATGATATCTTCCTGCTTGCCCAATGGTTCCCGCGTCTGGTCGCCTATTCGGATTATGAAGGCTGGCACAATAAGGAATTTCTCGGCCGCGGCGAGTTCACGCTGGAATTCGGCAATTATGATGTGACGATGACGGTGCCCGACGATCATATTGTCGCATCGACAGGGGTTTTGAATAACCCGGAAGAAGTTCTGACCGCAACACAACGTCAGCGGCTGC
This sequence comes from Pseudomonadota bacterium, assembly GCA_038748365.1. Taxonomy (GTDB): domain Bacteria; phylum Pseudomonadota; class Alphaproteobacteria; order Sphingomonadales; family Sphingomonadaceae; genus Alterisphingorhabdus. Next base: position 68,526 of record JBCDIZ010000011.1, on the reverse strand, counting down.
AAGCTGCAAGAACCGCCGATGAACCGATGTTCATTGTCACCCCGCAAGAGGCGGCTGCCAATGAAGGCTCCGGCCCTAGTGGCACCAAGACCTGGCGCTTCAGCGCGGAGAATGTTCGCGATTTTGCCTGGGCCTCCAGCCGCAAATTCATGTGGGATGCGCAAGGGCATCAACAGCCGGGCGCCGAGAACGAGACAGTGATGGCCATGTCCTTCTGGCCCAAGGAAGGCGGCGAGCTATGGCGCAAATATTCGACCGCCGCCGTGGTCCACACGATGAAGGTCTATTCGCGTTTCAGCTTTGATTATCCCTATCCAACGGCGCAGTCGGTCAATGGTCCGGTTGGCGGCATGGAATATCCAATGATTACTTTCAACGGCCCGCGCACAACGCTGAACGAGGATGGCACCCGCACCTATTCGCTGTCGGAAAAGGTCTTTCTGGTCGGCGTGGTGATCCACGAAATCGGCCATATCTACTTCCCGATGACAGTGAATTCGGATGAGCGGCAATGGACCTGGATGGACGAAGGCATCAATTCCTTCCTCGATTCCGTTGCGGGCTATGAATGGGACCCGGATATGCCATGGACCCGCAGTCTGGCGCGTGACCTCATCCCTTATATGACTTCGAGCCAGCAAGTGCCGATCATGACCCAATCGGACAGCGTGCTGAATCTCGGCCCCAATGCCTATGGCAAGCCATCAGCCGCCTATCATATCCTGCGTGATACGATTATCGGGCGCGAGCGGTTTGATTTTGCACTGCGCGAATATGCCCGCCGCTGGAAGCATAAGCGGCCCACACCAGCCGATTTCTTCCGTACCATGGAAGAAGCCTCGGGCACCGATCTCGACTGGTTCTGGCGCGGCTGGTTCTACACCACTGATCATGTCGATATCTCGCTCGACACGATTCACAAGCTACGCATCGACACCGAAGACCCCGATATCGACCTGCCGCGCCGTCGCCAGGAGTTGGCGGATGAGCCGGAGAAAGTCGGCGTCCGCCAGAACCGTGAACAGCGTCTGCCGATCTGGGTGCTGGAGAATCCCGGCGTCACCGATTTCTATGACGATAATGACCAGTTCACCGTCACGCCCAAGGATCGCAAAAGCTATACCGAGTTTCTGGAATCTCTCGACGAACCCTGGATGCGCAGCGCCTTTGACCGCGCGGTCAAGGAAGATGCCAACTATTATGTACTGAGCTTTTCCAATAAGGGCGGCCTGGTGATGCCGATTATTCTCGGCCTGACCTTCGCCGATGGCAGCAGCGAGAAGATGATGATCCCGGCGGAAATCTGGCGGCGCAATTCGCGGCGCGTCAAGAAGCTGCTGGTATTCCCCAAAGGCAAGGAATTGGCGCAAGTGGTCGTCGACCCCGATTGGGAGACGGCGGACGCGAATATCGAAAACAACCACTATCCGCGGCGGATTATCCCGAGCCGGGTGGAAGCCTTCAAATCCCCCGATCCCAAATCGCGCACTGGCCGTGACCTGATGGGCGAAGCACAAGGATCGAAAAAGAGCTCCAAAAAATGACACGGCTGCTTATTGTGATCGCTGCGCTGCTGCTGGCGATGCCAGTAGCGGCGCATCAGCAGAAGATTACCATCTCAACGGTTTCGCATAATCCGCGCACCGAGATGCTCGAAGTGGTGCACCGGATACCTCTGCATGATGCAGAACATGCGCTGGAAGCCCAGGGCATGAGAGCCCCCGATATCGTCACAGATATCGAAAGCCGCCGCGCCTTTGCGAACTATGTCGCCGAAAATTTCTCGATCAGCAGCAGAGGGGAAGTGATTGCGTTGACGCTGTTGGGAACCGAGATTGAAGGCGGCAATCTGATTGTCCTGCAAGAAGGCACATCTCCAGGACCGGGCGCAGAATTGCTGGTCCACTCGCAAATCCTCTCCAACATATGGTCACGACAGGAAAACCTGGTCAATCTGGAATCAGGGACCAGTGTAAACACGCTGATATTCCGAGCGGGAGACCCGGCGAAAAGTGCTATGTTGCCTTGAGCGGTCCAGCTCTGCCAATTCATCCTAATGAGCGATATACCTGCTTATTCGTGACATCTGGTTACGATCTGTTACAGATATTGCTGTCAGACGCGAACGCTGTCCTAAATCGCTTTAGCATTCATCTGAGAAAACTTGGTGGAGCTACTTCACTTTGATTCGCACAGACGGCCCTGCAGGCATGTTCTAAGTGTTTCCAGATTTGTTGACCCTGCGCCACTTTCGCGGTAATTTTTTACCCGAGGTTCCGTCGTGTTGCATACAGTTTTATAGCCCCGCCAAGCCTCAGATTTGCTGCCGATTACTGTCAAATATCGCTGATCATTGAAGGCAAGCCGTGACCGATGTTTTTATTTCCTATACACGCAGCGATCGGCCGCTTGCCCATGCATTGGCTGTTGCCGCTGCAGAGCGTGGCTTTTCCGTATGGTGGGACAGCGAGCTAGCCGCTGGCGAAGATTTCCAGGCTGAAATCGACCAACTGCTCGATCAGGCCAAGACGGTGATCGTAATCTGGTCTGATCAATCACTCGCCAGCAAATGGGTCAAGAGCGAGGCATCGCGCGCCTTTGATCGCGGGGTGCTGACCCCGGTGATGGTGCATTCCCTACAGCCGCCGGTACCATTTAACACCACCCATACCCATGACCTTAGTGGCTGGACGGGCGACCCTGCCGATCCGGTTCTGGCCGACTTTATGGAGATCGTTTCCAGGCGCGTTGGCGAGGCCGATGCCAAGCCGACAGCCAATGGCGAGCTCGCGCTGGCCGATCAGGATCGGCTTAACCAGCAGGAGATGGAACTGTGGCGCAGCGTGCGTACCAAGCGACGCCGGGCCGACCTGGAGCAGTTCGTGGCGCAGTTTCCGGCCAGCGCTTTTACCCCATTGGCGCGAGAATGGCTGGCCCAGAAGCGTCGTCGCTTACCCTGGGCTCGCTCTCTACGCTTTGCGCTGCCTGCTGCCGCTTTGCTGGCAATCGCGGTTGATCTTACCGATGGGCGTTTCACACCGCTTGATTACGGTCGCGCACTGTATCTTGCAGTGGACCAGCCGGACGGAATGGCGATCGGTTCCGGCGACGAAGCCGATCTGCGGGACAGTGTCACGGCTATGGCTGATCATCTCGAGACGCAGTTGCAGGCTGTGCTTGCCGATCCTGAGGTCAATGAACCATGGGAGGTGGCGCAGATGTCAATGGCGCTATCGGGCCTGCGCGAAATCCCGTCCGAGACTATTCTGCGCTATATCCAAGACCGGCGCAACGAGACCTGTGTGTGCTGGACCGAGACGCCAGGGCTTGGCGATATTGGTGCGACCAGCTGGGTGCTTGCGGCGAAGGCGCGTTTGGGCGCCGCGCCCGAGGAACGCGAAATCCAGGCGCTGCTCGCTCAGCAATTCAAAAATGGTTCCTGGCCGGTCTATTTCGATACCATCGATCAAGCGAGACACGCTTCCACCTACGCCACGGCCTGGGCAGTCATCGCCTTGATGTATCAGGGCTCGCTAATGCCGGAAAGCGCGCCGTTGCGTCCCGATATAGATCTGGCCCTAAGGCGGGCGAGGATTTTTCTGCGCCAAACCGCTCCGACCCAAGCAGACCGCAGACTTGACTATCCTTCGGTTCCCAATTCCATGCCCTCGCTTAGTCTGGCGGCAATCGCAGTGGTAATGGCTTCACCCGAGGATGTTACCGGCCCACGCGGCTATGGCGCTGCGTGGGCCAAGGAAATTAATGGCTTCCAGACACCGGGTTATACCGAAAGGAGCGATAGGGTGGTCTATCGAGCCGGGCGTGACCAGCGTTTTGACACCACCGGCCACACCGTGTTCCCGTGGCAATTGCTGGCGATGACCAGAGTAGCGGAGGGAGCCGACCTCACTATGCGTGTGAAAGCCAACCGCTTGCTGTTGCAGGCGGCGGACGCTGACAATCGTGGCCTGTTGCGGTCGGATCGTGCCTGGCACGCCGCGGAAACACTGATTGCGCTGCGCGGCGCTCTGGACGGCTATTTTCTGGACCGTATCACTGAGTAAGCCCGCATTGCCTTATTTGCCAGGCGTTGAAATTCTTGCCATGGTTCAGCCGGTCACCATCGATGGACGAAGAGGGAATTTTGGCCGAGACTCCATCCAACAGCTCCGATAGCCGCGTTTCGCAGGGCGGTAATGTGGCGGTGTTTTGCGGCCATATGTTCAACGCCGGCAGCACCGCCGAGATCGCGTTGAAAGAGCGCGTCGAAGATGTTTTGAATCGGCTCGATATCGCAATCGGCTTTGGCCCGCTTGCCTGCGGCGCGGATATCGTGATTGCCGAGGCGCTGCTGGCAAGGGGCGCCGAGCTCCATGTCGTGCTGCCATTTGCTGAAGAAGACTTTATAGCCGAAAGTGTGTTGTCCGGCGGCAGTGAATGGCTGGAACGCTATAAGACGTGCCGGGAAAATGCGGCATCATTCAATCTTGCGACAGCCAGCACCTATGTCGGCGATGATAACCAATTTGCCTATAACACCCTATATGCGATGGGCCTGGCAAGTCTGCGCGCGACCGAGCGTGGTTGTAAGGCGGTGCAGATAGCGGTTGTGAACGACGAACTGGCCTCGCTTTCGCTTACCGGGATAGCGGGCACCAAGGCTGATATGCGGCTGTGGCGGGCATTGGGCCGCGAGAGCGTGACCATTCCCGCAGGCCCGGTGCCGCGAGACCTGGTTTTTCCTGAGCGGCAACCCGTGAGCGATGGCACCCGGAGAGAAATCCGGTCCATCATCTTTGCCGATTACAAGGGCTTCTCCCGCATCGGCGAGCGTGAACTTCCTGTCTTCATGCATAAGGTTATGGGCACCATCGCCTCGATACTGCAGAACTTTGGCGACCATGTCATGTTCCGTAACAGCTGGGGTGATGCCATTTACGCGGTTATCGACGAGCCCAAAATCGCCGCCGCGCTCGCATTGGAGCTTCAGGCAGGTTTAGCTGACATTCCTCCGGAGCTTGATCAGGCCAATGCAGGTATGCGCATCGGTCTGCATTACGGCCCAATCTGGGTTGGGACCGATCGGATAACCGGCAATCGGCTGTGGTATGGACAGGAAGTCAACCTTACCGCACGGATCGAGCCGATCACCCCGGTTGGAGGAGTATATTGCACCCAGAGCTTTGCAGCCGCGCTTCTGATGACGGACAGCGAGGAGTTTCGCCTGACATCGGTTGGGCGACAACCCCTGCCAAAGGATTTTGGTGACTTCGCCCTGTACAGGCTTGATCGCGGTGGTTCCCTCCAGAACCGCCACTGAGAAAATGATCGGGAATGGCCTCGGTCAGTGTGGCAATCTGAGTACAATCAAAAAGCCGGGCGTATCTAAGTTCAAAGGCTATGTCGCAAAAGCGACCAAAAACCCGTCCTCAATATTCCTCAATTAGCAGCGCAAACAGCAGCGCCCGACATTCACCATCAATTATCCCGTCGACATTATCCTGACGGAACCGCCGCTGAAAGGCGCGCACAGCGGCTGGGCCATCGGCGATGGAATAGCCAAAGCGCTCCAGCGCCAGCAGGAAGGCGCCGTCGCTCCAATAGGGATCGACCAGCCGCGTATTCGGTTTTGGGACAGCCAGTTTCAGCCGAGCCAGCCGGTCCCAGTCGAACAACTCGCCAGGGTCTTCCTTACGCTCGGGCGCCACATCGCTATGGCCTACGACATTGATTGGTTTGATGTGGTGGCGTTGGACAATATCGGCGACCAGATCAGTGACCGTCTGCATCTGAGTTTCGGGGAAAGGACGATAGCCAAATTCATGGCCAGGATTGACGATCTCAATCCCAATACTGGCGCTGTTGACATTGGTGATCCCGCGCCAAAATGCTCTGCCCGCATGCCATGCGCGTTTTTCTTCATCGACCATGGCGATTAGTTGGCCGTCTTCCTCTACCACATAGTGCGACGAGACTTTTGACGCCGGGTTTGCGAGCCAGTTAATCGCTGAGGGGCCATCTTCCATCCCGGTATAGTGCAGCACGACCATCGAGATCGGCAGCGTACGCTCATCAAAGTTGGGCGATGGCGTCCCTATTGTTTTCAGACTGGTCACTACAGCCGGGCACCCTGGTTAATAAAAGATGCCCATGCTCTATGGCGATCAGCCCGGCATGGCAAGCCGCTGCTTATCACGGCTCTTCTCTCTCGGCTCGCGACGATAGCAGCCGCGAAACTGCGAACTCACGCGAAATTCCGTGTCATGGCCAATCACCGTTTCTGCTGCGCCGAGCACCAATATACCATCATCACAAAGACTTGATGCCAGCCGGGCATAGGCGCGATGCTGTGCTTCGGGCGAGAAATACATCAGCACATTGCGGCACAGCACCAGATCAAAATGGGCGTTGCGCGGTGTTTGTTTCAGCAGATTGGAAGGGGTGAATGTTACCCGGTCACGAATATCCGGTTGCAACTGCCAGTCGCTGTCTCGCTGGCGGAAGTGGCGAAGCATACGCCCGGCAGAAAGACCGCGCTGAATTTCGAACTGGCTGAAGAGACCTGCCTTTGCCTTTGCTATGGCCTTATGTGAGATATCGCTGGCAACTATCTCTATAGTCCAGTCTTTCCAGCAATGCCCTTCTTCAGCAAACAGCATGGCAAGCGAATAAGGCTCCTGCCCTGTCGAACAACCGGCGGACCAGATTCGTATATGCCGGGTGTGTTTCTTCTTCTCCGCAATATGGCCAATCACCTCTTTTTGTAGCGTGACAAAAATGGGGGCATCACGGAAAAAACTGCTCTCATTATTGAGCATCGCCTCAACAATATCCTGCACCAATGCCTCGCTTTGCACAGAGGTCAAGACCGCCGCAAGCGCATCAAGATCGGGGATATTATGCTGTTGCAAAACCGGTTTTAGCGATGTCTCGATGCGCCAGAAACGATTGGGCGCAATCACCTGACCGGTTCGTGCCTCCAGCAGACTGGCAAGAATCTGGGCTGCGGGATGCGGCGGCATTCCATCTGCACCTTGGGTCATAGCCGCGCACTCTCAACCGATGCTGCGCCATATAGCTGATCAATATGTGCGGCGATCTGATCTGGCGGCAATATCGCCGATGCAATACCGGCGCGAGCTACAACGCCGGGCATGCCCCAGACTACGCTGGACGCCGGGTCTTGTGCGTAGACGCGACCGCCCGCATCAGCGACTTTTTCGGCCCCCAATAGACCATCGCGTCCCATGCCACTCAGCACTATCGCCACTACATTTTCGCCATAATGCTCGGCGACCGATTGCAGCATCGGATCTACTGCGGGCATGTAACGGCCTATAGCATCAGTACTCAGGGCGAAGCGTTTACAACGTATTCCATTAGCTAATTGCATGTGCGCATTACCTGGCGCGATGTAGATATTGTCTGGTTCAACACCCATTCCCTGTACTGCCAGTTGTACTTTTCGGTGGGTTTTTTCGGAAATCTGGCGCGCCAGAAAGGGAAGAAAAGCACATGGCAAATGTTGGGTCAGCAGAATTGGCGCATGAATATCCGGGTTTAACGCCTCAACAAATTCCAGCATCGCAGGAATACCGCCGGTTGAAGAACCGATAGCGATACACTCCAGTGAGGCTGCACTATCACGATATTCACGCATAACCACGGGTTCAGCCGGAATCAGTTCACGTGCGACTGAACGACCGAGTGATTGCAGCTTGTCGAGCAGGATCTGACCGAAATTACCGGCAAAGCTGCTGCGCCCCGGCTTGGCCAATGTATCACATGCCCCCATGCTGAGGGCGCGCACTGCCGCCGCTCCGCCGGGTTCCGCAAGCGATGACAGGATCAATATCCTTGCATCGGACATGGCCAACAATTCGGGCATGGCATCGAGACCGTTGCCATCAGGCATCTCGATATCGAGAATGATGATATCGACCGGCTGTGTTTTCAATGCTTCCAGTGCAGCCTGCGCTCCCGGAAGCGATGCCACCACTTCAAATTGTGGATGCGCGGAAATCAGGCGTTCAACGATAGAGCGCACAACCATGCTGTCATCAACCAGCATGACTTTGGTTGGTGCAACGGCTTCCCAATGTGGGTCAAAATAGCCAGATGCTGCATCAGCCCGGCTATCGATGATATGGTGCTTCATCATCCCGCCTCAGCCGGCGCAGGTTGCCAATTGCAGCTTGGATTCCAGGGTTTCTCTGTCAAAGGGTTTCATAACATATTCGTCAGCGCCCGCGCCCAGAGCCGCTTCAATATGGTTGCGACCATTTTCTGTGGTACAAAAAACCACCTTGGGTTCATCGCCGCCCTCGGTGTGGCGCAGCGCGCGTAGAAAATCCATGCCGGACATGACGGGCATGTTCCAGTCGAGCAGGATGACATCGGGCATATTCTGCTGGCAATGTGCCAGAGCTTTCTGGCCATCCTCGGCTTCATCGACATTATAGTCGAGCGTTTCCAATATATGTCGTGCCACTTTGCGGATGACCTTGCTGTCATCAACCACCAGACAGTTCTTCATTATGCGTTCCTCATTGCTGCGGCCAAGCCTCGGCGTGCCATCAGTTTTACATGAAGATAGGTCTCAATAGTAAGGATCAGCTTAACACGATAAGCTCAGCGCAAAGATCATGCCGCGAGAGGCTGTGACGGATTGACCACATTGGTGATATCCATCACCAGAACCAATCGGCCATCATCGATAGAAACCATCTCATTACCGATGGTGCTCCAGCCCTGGCCCAAATCACCGGTTGCTGCAATGGGTTCTTCTTCAGAGGTGATAATGTCGTGCACAGCATCTACTAAAAGGCCATAATGATGGCCATCAATCGTTGCGACTATCGCCAATTGCCCGGGTTGATAACCGCATTTGTGGCCTTCAACAAAGCAGCAGCAATCCACCAGAGTCAGAACCCGGCTACGCAATGCAAAGAGGCCGCATATTTGTGGCGAGACGGCTGGTACGGGTACAATATCATGTACCTTGACTACACTTTCCACATGGGTCGCCGGAATGACAATTTCACGCCCGGCCAGGCTGGCTAAAAGATAGAGACTGCTCATGCCGCATCTCCCTGTTTCCGCGTCTGATAGCTTGCCTGAAGTGCACCGATAAGGCCAATGCGGTCATAGCGGTAAATGCTGTCCTTGCCCGACTCCGGCTGCGGATGTTGCCTTAGACGGATGACATTATTGCCATTGGAATATTCCGATGCCTTATCATCAGCGACGACAATAATATCGGCTTTGTGTGCTGCACTGACATCATAGCTGATCGTATAGCCTGCTTTGGTGATGAGAGGTTCGAGCATCCGGCGGGTCCAGCCATCATCCTGATCCGCCAATAAGCAGAGCGGCTGGCGACCGTCACCCTGAGGAATAGCAGTGCCTGGAATCTGGCTGAAGAGCCAATGGCTATCCAGCATCTCAACCTGCTCGCCATCCGCCACAATGATCGCTGAGACGCCGCTATTATCATCGCTTGGCAATGCGCCGCGCACAATAGCCTGACTGGTTGTTCGGTAAATATCGGCAATGCCCGCAATGGCATAAAACAAGGTCGTAGTGCCATCTGTCAGCTGTAGCATTTTCACTTGTCTGGACTGGGGCGGGCGCTCAATACCGAATACCGGATAGGTTTTGTCGCCCTTGGTCAGGCGCAATTGCCCGGCAGAAAAGGCTAGTGCATCACTAGGGCAGTCTTCGACCCGCTCAATAATATCCAGTACGATCGCGCGTTTACGATGTGCGCAATCATGGAACACCAACAGAGATACTGGCTGATCCTGGGCTTCGGGCTGGTCATTATCGTTTTGCTCGATATTATCCGCCGCGCCGATATGTTTGATATCCTTTGCAACGCCGGCGCTTTTTGCAACACCGGCCGGATCGAGCAAAAGCATGGGGCGGCCATTATCGGGCAATGTTGTGCCGGCAAAAATCCCGGTGGTCATAATAGCCGGGGCGCCCGGCCTCACCACCAGATCTTCATGATCGGTAACAGCATCCACGGCCAATGCGAAGCGCGAGCCGCCATGCACATCAATCACGATCAATACCATATTCTGCATCTCGTCGGGGCCATTAATAGCGGACCCGTCCTGCTCTGAAGTCTGCTCAATATCCAGAACACGGTCCAAGCGGACGAGCGGCAAATAGTCATCGCGGATGACTGCGAAGCTTCCTCCGCCAACATGGTCCACCCGAACCTGTCCATTATTGGGAGAGGTAATCTCGCGCACCGCTGACTGCGGCAATGCAAATTGATGATCGCCGCTTTGGAACATCAGGCAGGATATAATGGTCAGAGTCAGTGGCACCCTGATAACGATCTTCAGGCCTTCACCGGGCGAATTGTGGAGATCAATCGCGCCGCCTACGCGCTCAATATTGGCACGTACTACATCCATGCCGACACCGCGCCCGGAAATGGCAGTGACTTTATCGGCGGTACTGATCCCGGGTGCAAAAATGAGATTAAGCAAGGCGGTCTTGCTCATCGCATTGATCTCAGACCGGTCATAAATCCGCGCGGCGACCGCCTTTTCACCCAGATAGGTTGTGTCTATCCCGGCACCATCATCCTTTATTGTGATAAGTATCTGGTTGCCAGACTGTGATGCATCGATTTCCAGCTTGCCGGTAACCGGTTTTCCTGCAGCCTGTCTGTCTTCAGGAGATTCTATGCCATGATCAATCGCATTGCGGATAATATGCACCAATGGATCGCGGATCATTTCGATCATCTCGCGGTCTAGCTCAACATCTTGCCCTTTGCAGACAATCTCTGCCTTTTTGCCAAGGTCACTTGCCAGATCGCGGACGATGCGTGGTAGCGGCGCGAATATGCCTTCCATTCGCTGCATCCGGGTCCGCCCAATGCTGTCACGCAAATCACCGACACAGGTTGAAAGCCGCTCAAATGCTGAGTCCAGATCACCAGCCGCATCGAGTTCACGCAATTTGCGCGCTACTTCATTGCGCGCCAGCACCATGTCGGAGACGCTGTTCATCATCCGATCCAGCAGCGCCAAAGGAACACGAATAGTGCGCAGTTTTTGCTCAGGAGCAACCTCTGTCGAGCGTGACACATCCTGATCACTGCTATCAGCGCCAGAACTATTCTCTTTGTCCGCAAGCTCCGCGCCATCTGCGGCGTTATATGTCGCTTCCCATGCAGCTTTCAGCGCATCAATCAAAGCGCTGTCATCGCCATCATCAACAGGCGTACCACTCTCCAGCGCTGCAGTGAGTTCTGATATGCGATCGACCAGCGCCAAAATTGCAGAAACAAGCTGCGAGGTTATGGGAAGCTTACTCTCACGCAGGGAAGAAAGTGCATTTTCCGCCTCATGCGCCAGCTTTTCAAAGCGTGGCAGCGACAGAAAACCCGCACTTCCCTTAACTGTATGGAAAAAGCGAAAAATAGAGTCGAGATGCTCACCATGATCAGGCTCTGCTTCCCATATCACCAGCTCACCGCTCAACGCCTCAAGCGTCTCGCGGGTTTCCAGTATAAATTCCTGTTGCAGGTCGTCCATGGTCCTGTCCGGCAATTGGCTTCACGCCATTTGCTCAGGCCATGGTTAATATTTCGCTAAATATAGGACGCAGAAAGCCTTATCTTTTCATCACAGCGTTATAGTTCAGGCTGTCGCCGCAATAATTGTCGAACCGATGACCAGCTTGTCCGCAGAAACCGCTACCTGAATAGCGCCTTCCCCCTCTTGCGCTATGGCATGTGCCAGATAGGCCGCAGCCGTTCTTGCAGTCAGCGTTTCCTCAAGATCGCCAGTTTTGCCCGAAAGCATATCAAGAATGGAGACATCAACGGCGATTTTCTGTCCTGTTGCGCTTACCGCAATTTCCAGCCGTCCTTCCTCTTCTTCGGTTGCCAGAGCAACTGTACCGCCGCGTACCAGAGCTTCCTGAGCAATCAATGCCAAGTTGAGTAACAACTTTACTGCTGCCTTGGGCAAAGCCGCAGCGTGAATAGACCAGTCTAGCTCGGTCGATGCTTTATCAGCCAAGAGACCTTGTACTAGCTCCTTGGCCTCAGTGACATCAACCTGATCGTCAAATCCCCCCGCTGCGCCAAAGGCGAGCCGATAATATTTCAGCTTCTGCGCCGTAGCACGGGCACTGTCGCTGAGCAGATCAAGGCAGCGCCGGCGCATTTCGGGATCAGTCTCATCTGCGAGAAGTTCTAAACCGTTGTTCATCGCCCCGACCGGGCTCAAAAGATCATGGCACAGACGTGAACAGAGCAGGCTGGCGAGATGGGTTTCCGAAACGCTCATATAGGTCTCTATTGTTTGTCCAATATGGAGATAATAGGCAGTGCATTGTCATTGGCGATTTCCGCCCGTTGACGCAAGACCTTCATGGTTTCGTCCGTTTCTGTGGCACGAATATAGTCTCACCATTGCACTGCTCCGAGCGCCAGAACCGCACTTCACCTGCTGCAATAATCGCCCATAACCGACCATCGGGTATCGCCTCTGCGCGATCTCGCTGCGATGGTTCGCGTCGGCCATTAGGATGTGAATGATAATAGCCCAGAATATCCAAGCCGCCCTGTCGTGCGGCGCGTTGCGCCTTGGCCAGAACTGCCGGATCAATCAGAAAAGCGCTTTCTGGCGTATCACTTATATTGGCTGACGGCAGGATGGACGTGACGGTATCACCCTTCCCCAGCAACAGTCCGCAGCATTCCAGCGGCACCGCACTTTCCGCCGCTAGTACCATCTCGGCGCATAGTGTGCTTGTTATTACCACAGCCATCGGCCATGAGCCTAGCGATGGAGCAGAGGCAATCCAAGCATCAGGCCGAGCATTATGGACGATTTAGCGAGGCACATTTCGGCCAACGCGTTGATCAGTTGCTACCATTGCTGCACCCGGAATTGTCGCGGGCACGCGCACAAAAGCTGATACAGGCGGGGCAATTACAGATTGCAGGCGCTCCGGTGACACAGGTGTCGCATATCATCCGCACTGAACAGGATTACACCCTCACCATCCCCGAAGCCACACCGCTGAATGTCGCGCCCGAGAATATCCCGCTCAATATTGTTCATGAAGATGATGCGCTGATCGTGATCGACAAGCCCGCGGGTATGGTCGTCCACCCCGCCGCCGGACATGAAAGCGGCACGCTGGTCAACGCGCTCCTGCATCATTGCAAAGGCTCGCTTTCGGGTATTGGCGGCGTGGCACGTCCCGGGATTGTCCACCGGATTGATAAAGATACGTCAGGGCTTCTGGTGATCGCCAAGACCGATGCCGCGCATCAAGCGCTGGCTGCGCAATTTGCCGATCATTCTATCAACCGCAACTATGCCGCTATCGTTGTCGGCCAGCCTGTACCGCCCAAGGGCACGATTACCGGCAATATCGGTCGTTCGCCGCATGATCGCAAGAAAATGGCGATTGTGCCCGATGGCAAGGGCAAGACAGCGGTCACCCATTATGAGCTGTTGCGTCCGTTAAAAGGCGCCTCACTCATCCGCTGCGCATTAGATACCGGCCGAACGCATCAGATTCGCGTGCATATGACCTCGCAAGGCCACCCTTTACTTGGCGATCCGGTTTATGGCCGGATTGGCGGAAAGATAAACACACTGCTTAAAAACATAAACTTTGCGCGACAGGCCTTGCACGCGGAAACACTGGGTTTTATGCACCCTGTCAGTCAAAAGCCCGTGCAGTTTTCGAGCGAATATCCCGCCGATTTTAAGGAACTTTTGACGCAATTATCCGTTAAATAGATAGTTGATCGAAACGTAGGCACTTTTAGCCGAATGCTTGATGAGGTTCGCCCGAGCGCCTGACAAAGAGGATAAATATGACAAATGTACCTGCAACTATCCCTGCTTTAGGCGGGGAAAACAGTCTGAACCGATATTTATCGGAAATCCGCAAATTCCCTGTTCTCACCGCAGAACAGGAATATATGCTGGCCAAACGCTATTCCGAGCATGAGGACCCTGAGGCTGCGGCCCAGCTGGTTACTTCACATCTGCGTCTCGTATCGAAAATCGCCATGGGCTATCGCGGCTATGGTCTGCCCGTTTCCGAGCTGATTTCGGAAGGCAATATCGGCCTGATGCAAGGCGTGAAGAAATTTGAACCCGATCGCGGCTTCCGCCTCGCCACCTATGCGATGTGGTGGATCAAGGCTTCAATCCAGGAATATATCCTGCGCAGCTGGAGCCTTGTCAAAATGGGCACCACCGCGGCACAGAAAAAGCTGTTCTTCAACCTGCGCCGGATGAAAAACCAGCTCCAGGCTTTTGAAGAAGGCGATCTGCATCCTGATGATGTCGATGCCATTGCCACCAAGCTGGGCGTTTCCGAGACCGAAGTGGTCAATATGAACCGCCGCATGTCCATGGGTGGTGACGCCTCACTCAATGTGCCGATGCGTGAAGATGGTGAAGGCCAATGGATGGATTGGCTTACCGACGAAGGTCCGCTTCAGGATGAGGTGGTCGCCGATGCACAAGAAGCCGATGTCCGCCACGAAATGCTGGGTGAAGCGATGGAATCGCTCAACGATCGGGAAAAGCACATCCTGACCGAACGCCGGTTGAGCGACAATCCCAAGACGCTGGAAGAACTCAGCCAAGTCTATAATGTCAGCCGCGAACGCGTGCGTCAGATCGAGGTGCGCGCTTTTGAAAAGCTGCAAAAAGCAATGCTACGCATCACCAGCGAACGCAATATGGCAACGCTGACAGCAGGTTAAGACGCGCTAGTCGGCAGAAAGCAATACTCCAGAAAAGGCGCTGCTCCATATGGGGCGGCGCCTTTTTCTATATCCGTATAAACATCCGCATTCACGACCATGCTAGACTCTATGCTGGCAGCGCAAGAAACTTCGACGACAGCTAACAAAGAAAAGGCGCGGGAGATATGCTCCCGCGCCTTAATTAGCTTCGGTCTGTTACGAAATCAGAATTCGTAACGAACACCCAGTTGAATACGCCAAACTGAATTCGAGAAGCCGACATTGTTCTGATCGTCTGGATTGAAACCAGAAATAACATAACGGCCCTGGTTATCGACAGCCGGGACGAAAATATCGCCATCGGGATCGTTGGGATCATCCAGAACGTTACCTGCTTCAACCAAATCGACAAAGTCACTACGCGTACGGAGAACGTTCCAGTCAGAATCGATCATATTAAGGATGTTATCGAAGTCGGCATAAAGCGTAATACGATCATCCAGACCAAATAGGCTGCCTGGCCCCGGTAATTCCTGACTGAAGCGAAGGTCCAGATCAAATACCCAGTCATTATTACAGGTGTTTCTGCTAATGGTCTGCCCACGTGTGAAATCACACGCAGCAGAAATGCCGTTGGTATTGTTGTCCAGATAGTCAACCAATGCCTGAACGGCGCCTAGATCCGAACCGCCAATCTGATTGCCCATAGCGTCAAAAATCGGCTGAGCGATATTCGGGTCATTTATACCGGTTGGAATGTAAAGCAAAGCATTGTCATTGCCTGATGCCGAGTCAGCAAAGTCGCCACCTCCATCAAAGGTCAGGCTGAACGGACGACCGGAACGGGCCTGAAAGAAAATCCCGAAGCGGGTATCATAATCTTCGAAGAACTGTTCCTGGAAGTTCATAGCAAAAGTAATGTTGTGCTGAGTTTCAAAATTTGACGTGGAGTTACGAGGATTCTGCCTGTCAAATGCTGCTGAAACGTCAAAGTTAGACGTAGCAGTCGAGCTACCGACATTGCGGAAGTTAGTCGAATCTGTAAACGCGTAGCCTAGAGACACATTCACACTGCCGCCTTCAGTGAACAGACCGCGACTGAAATACTTTGACAGTGCAAATGACGCCACGTGGCTCTCAAAATTCCGGCCATTTGTTAGCTGGATAAAGTCATCAAGCCCGGTGCCAAAGCACGCAGAACTTACACCGGTCCAGGTTGGTGGCGTACCACCTTGATTCTGCAGCTGCGCATTACAACCGTCACGGAGCGGATCAATTGCTGCATAGATTGGTCGGCCATCGACAGTAAAGCCGTTCAGACCTTCGGTGATATCCGGTGTCTGCAACAGATCAACAAAGTTGAACGGATTGCGGAACTGCGAGTAGATGTAGTTTACATCAAGATTCCAATCAGAGAAGAAGCCAGTATCTGCACCGAAGGCAGTCTGGAAGCCGAGATTAGCACGGAAAACGGTTGGATTCTCAAGATTAGGATCGGTCGATTGTACCTCGCCACCGCCAACAGCGGCATCGTTAATCGCTTCTTGTACAGCACATTGCGGGAAGCCTGTAAATTGGCCATTGTCTAATACACTGAAGTTTCCATTGGCATCAAGAAGACCTGCGCATTCGTCGCTGAAGGTATCGCCATCAACCGACGCAAAACCATCATTGGAAAAAGCGTTGGAGAAGAACACAACCGGATCGCCACCAGTAAACAGACCAAAACCACCAGTTAGTCGACTATTTCGGAAGAACCCCTCATTGTCGAAATTATAGGTCGCAGAAAAACGCGGCAGGATCAGGGGATCAAGCTGGCCAAAACCGTTCGCATTAGTAAAACCGAAGCGATTGAGGAACTGCGGGTTCGCATTAGGCGCATCGCCATCATAGACCTGGAAACGGGCACCGATGCTAACATCAAATTGATCAGTTACCTGCCAGTCGTCCTGAACGAAAGCAGAGTAAATCTGACGTGAGAACTGCGCTGCAGCAGCATTAATATCCCCGGTTGGTGTGGAACGGATAGTAGCACCGCCCAAATTGCCAGATATCAATTCGTCAGCCACATCGCCAAACACACTTGAGAAGTTACCGCTGGCGACAACGCCGTTCGCGAAATCCTCAAGATTACGGAAGTAAATCGTACCTGTCGCGTTGATGGCAAATAGATTGAACACTTCCAAATCATTAAGTTCTGCGCCAATTTTCAGGTTGTGGTCGCCAAAGTCGATATTCATCAGAGCGCGTGCTTGGGTGATCGTCGTATCCAGCTGGTTAGCCGAACGGAAAATACCCGGACCAGTTGAGAGAATGCCATTTTGTGGCGAACCAAGTGCTGGATCACCGCTTGGGATAAGACCACTAGTCTCATTAGGAACACCAACAACTAGGCGCGTGATAGGGTTGTCTGACTGCGCTTCACCACCGCCAACTGGGCCTTGAACATCACCAACTTCAGCACGCGAGAAGCGGAGTTCAGTTGAGATATTGTCAGTCCACTCAGAAAAGAGACGGATAGAGAATTTATCAGATACCGTACCTTCATCCTCAAAGCTGTTTAGACCCGTAACATTCTGACCACCAAAGTCATCTTCAACGTTGGTTTCTTCGAGACGTTGATATGTACCTTCAAGGCGATGTTGATCGTTAATATACCAGTCAAGACGCCCAAAATAGCGAACACTTGATTCTGGAAGATTCAGAGGAAAACCGCCAGTGTCAATGCCATAAACGTCATTGGCAATACGGGAAAACTCGTCGAATTGTGCCTGTGTAACAAAATTTTGCTCGTTAGGCAGGCCACTTCCAAATGGCCCCTCTTCATTGGCATCGCCAAGGTCTGTCTCTTCATAGCCAGCGAAGAAGAACAATGTGTCCGGAATAATTGGACCAGAGAGCGTCACACCCCAACGTTGCTCTTCAAATGGCGGTACAGTAGATGGCTCATCACCTGCAGCATCGCCTCGCAAGTCTTCGTTTGTGAAGGTGTAGAACGCACTACCGTGAAATTGGTTTTCACCCGACTTTGTCACTGTGTTAACAGCGCATCCGGTAAAGTCGGAATATTCAACGTCAAACGGAGCAAATTCGACTGAGGTCTCACGAATGGCATCAAACGGGATCGGCAATGCATTACGCGCAGCAAACGGCGTACCATTAAGACCAAAGGTATCATTCTGAGTAATACCATCAACCGTGAAAGCATTTGAACGATCATTACCGCCTAAGCAGGAAATACGATCAACCTCATTCGCACGATCCAAACTGACACGTGGGTCAATGCGGATAATATCACGAACATCACGTGTAATTGATGGGAAGCCAACAAGTTCTTCTTGCCCAAAAGAAGAGCCTGGACCAACGGTTTCTTGAACAGCATTAGCTCGGGTGGCCGAAACGACAATCACATCGGTTGTTAGACCAGTAGCAAGACTGAAGCGGAACTGAGTATTACCCTGCAAGTTGATAATCTGATTCTGAACCGTTTGGCCTTCAAAACCCTCTGCTGTCACGGTAACGGTGTAAGGACCGCCGGTCACAAGGTTTTCAGTACGGAACCGTCCATCAACACCGGTAACACTGGTCCGAGTCGAACCAGTACGGGTATCGATAATGGTTACTGTCGCACCGCTGATTGGCTGGCCGAATTCATCCTCAACAGTACCATCGATACCAGACACAATCTGCTGCGCCGCAGCGGGAGTCGCCAGGCCACAGGCCAGCGAAAGCGAAGCGGCACTGGCCGCCAGATAATAGCGTAATTGCATTAGTCGTTTCCCCTTATCGGCCGATGCCCACCGCAACGGCGCTTATGAAACTCACTCACCTCTTCGAGTCAGAATCGCTCCTAAGGATGGAAAAAGACAAAAGTGATGCGGTTGCATGACAGTTTTATTACAGTTGTGCGATTGAATATGACAACGAATAGCCATCTCTGCAGAAATCCGCTAAAGCCCTATGATTAATCACTTTTACAGCGCAATATGGATGTAATATTGTTACGCTCTCTATGTGGTATTTTTGCACTGCAACAGATTTTTCCGCTGCCGCGTGACATAAATATCACTCATGTGGAAACGCATTATCAGGCGCTCGCAATACTGGCTCGACGAGCCTTTGAGTCGCACCAAATGCTGTGGATTGAAGGGCTGACTTTAGACAGTGCCAGATAGACCGAACCTCTGCGCTCCAATCATTCACTTATCAGACAAACCGACTCAGGCGGCGTCGCCAGCTTCTACTTTATCCTTGGCAGTGAATACCTGCACTGGCGCCTTACGGCCTTCGACAACGTCTTTGTCGATGACGATCTCGTCAACATTGTCCATCTCTGGCAGATCAAACATGGTGTCGAGCAAGATACCTTCGACGATGGAACGCAGACCACGCGCGCCGGTTTTGCGTTCGATGGCCTTTTTAGCGATGGCTTCGAGCGCATCCTCAGTGAAGGTCAGCGCGATGTTCTCCAAGTCAAACAGCTTGGCATATTGCTTGACCAATGCATTTTTCGGATCGCGCAGAATTTTGACCAATGCATCAATGTCGAGGTCTTCCAGAGTCGCAATCACCGGCAGACGGCCGACAAATTCCGGGATCAGGCCGAATTTGAGCAAGTCTTCCGGCTCGCCTTCCTTCAGAAGCTCCCCGACCTTGCGCTCATCGGGCGAGGCGACGTGGGCGCCGAAGCCGATGGACTTGCCTTCAAGGCGATCCGCAATGATCTTTTCCAGACCGGCAAAGGCACCGCCACAGATAAACAATATGTTGGTGGTATCGACTTGCAGAAACTCCTGCTGCGGGTGCTTGCGGCCACCTTGGGGTGGCACGCTGGCGGTGGTGCCTTCCATTAGCTTGAGCAGCGCCTGCTGCACGCCCTCACCCGAAACATCGCGGGTGATCGATGGGTTTTCCGCCTTGCGGGTGATCTTGTCGATCTCGTCAATATAGACAATGCCCCGCTGCGCCTTTTCGACATTATAGTCAGAGGCTTGCAGCAGTTTCAGGATGATATTCTCGACATCCTCGCCGACATAACCCGCTTCTGTCAGCGTCGTGGCATCGGCCATGGTGAAGGGAACGTCGAAAGTACGGGCCAGCGTTTGCGCCAGCAAGGTCTTGCCGCAACCGGTCGGGCCAACTAGCAGGATATTCGACTTGGCCAGTTCGACATCATCCGCTTTGTTGGCATGGTTGAGGCGCTTATAATGGTTATGTACGGCAACCGAGAGTACCCGCTTGGCACGATCCTGACCGATGACATAATTATCAAGCGTATCACAGATTTCCTGCGGGCTGGGCACGCCGCCATCCTTGCGACCAACCGTACCTGCCTTGGTCTCTTCGCGGATGATGTCATTGCATAGCTCTACGCATTCATCGCAGATGAATACCGTGGGGCCAGCAATTAATTTCCGAACTTCATGCTGCGACTTGCCGCAGAAGGAGCAATATAAGGTGCTCTTGGAGTCCGATCCGCTCAATTTGGTCATATGTCTTTCCGTTACTCGCCATCCATAAGGAGGGCATCTCGCTATCGTAAGATGCTGGCAGGATATTTCAACAGGATTAAATATCTGTTTTCAGGCAATCAGTGTATTTCCAAAGTCAGGATGGTCAGCACTGTGACTAATTCACTTTCGCGCTTTCCCATCAAATATCGCAAGTGCTTGGAGTTCTTCAAAAAGACTCAGAAAGGCGCTCAAATCATCTGCAGGCCGCCCATTAAATAGTGCTACTATCGTGGCACCCTCTCGGTTACGAACGACGACAGAAAAAACCCCGGGCATAGCACCATAATGCGTCAAGAATGGCCCGTTAGCACGATCCCAAACGCGCCACCCAAGACCATAATATTGTTCTCCTTCAGCATAATCCGGTTTTGAGAAAACGGCGGAACCAATCGGCGCCGCTGCAAATGGCAGATAGTCCGCGGCAGATCCAATCCAACCGCCTGCAGCTGCCATAACATTTGGATTTTCTACAGCCATGTCAGGCTCATCTGACAAGCCATGATGTGTTACTGTAACTACATCATTATTGAGAGAAAGACTCCGAATTTCCGGGACCAAGGCCTTGGCAGCTAACTCGTATCTTTCCCCTGTCTGATGAACGATCCACAATTCCAACCAGCAATATCCTATATTGGAATAGGAGTAAGCTACCCCGGGGTCAGTTTGCAGTGAATGTTCCAACATGGCATTTGCAATGGGTACACAGCTCTCTAATTGCTGCAATCTTAGTTTAAGCTCCTGATTTAGCTCTTTTGCTTCGAGGAAAAACGGGTCGATATCCTGCGACCAGTCCCACCCAGCGCTGTGCTGTAACAAATGACGTAGTGTTATCTGCATCATCCTCTTGTCATACACTTCCCCAAACTCACGAAAGCCTTTTGCTAGCGGCATATCGAGGTCAAGTTCAGGATCACTGGCAATCAGGCGTTGTACGACTGTAGCAGTGACAGGCTTTGAGAGGCTCGCAAGGCGGAAGCGATCCCCGATTTGCATAGGGCGCGCAGTCTCTTGATCAGCCAGGCCGTAGGCGCGAATATCATAAGGCTGACCCGGTACGGCTATACCAATGACGGCACCCGGAATATCGTGGGTTGTCAGGAATCGTTCAGCAATATCGTCAATATTCATAGGCGCACTCAGCGTGCGCCAAATCAGCATAACGACTATTGCTACCAGTGCAACAATCGGGGCAACCCGCCAGAATGATCGTGTTACAATAGCCATAATTCCTTAGCCTCTATCCGCAGAATAGAGGTTCTACAGGATTATGGTTGATAAATGGCTAGCTCTATCGATGCAGATCAGCTGTCATCATCCGCTGGCTTGGGTCGCTTGTCGAAGACTTCATCGACGATACCAAAGGCCTTGGCCTCATCTGCCTCTAGGAAGGTATCGCGGTCCATCGCTTCTTCAATTTCATTGAGCGGCTTGCCGGTATATTGCGCGTAGAGATCGTTCATCCGCTTGCGAATACGCAATATTTCCTGTGCCTGAATCTCGATATCCGAGGCCATGCCGCGCGCGCCACCCGAAGGCTGGTGTACCATGATGCGGGCATTGGAGAGCGCCACGCGCATGCCCGGCTCGCCCGCTGCCAGCAGGAAGCTGCCCATGCTCGCCGCCTGGCCGACACAGACGGTGCCGACGCGCGGGCGGATATATTGCATGGTGTCATGAATCGCCATGCCGGCCGTCACCACGCCGCCGGGCGAGTTGATGTACATGAAGATGTCCTTCTTCGGATTTTCCGATTCGAGGAACAACAGCTGCGCCACCACCAGCGAGGCCATATTGTCCTCAACACCGCCAGTAACGAAGATGATACGCTCACGCAGAAGGCGCGAGAAAATGTCGAAAGAGCGTTCGCCACGATTGGACTGCTCGACAACCATCGGCACCAGAGCATCGCGGATCGGGTCCATAAAGTCGCCATTATCGAAGGGATTCATAAAAGGTCCTTTTTGTCTTTGGCTGCTTATATCTGGTGTATCGCCGATGGTATCAAGACCTGATTGCTTCATGCGGTCAAATCCTTGGTTACAAGCGGCATTATTGCCAAATTCTGTGCGCAGCTATTGCCCCGGCCCGATGCGACGCATAGATGAGGGGAAACCATTTCTAGCAAGGACATTTCCTTTATGACCGAATTGCCGTCATCCCCGCCCCACTTCCGCGCCGAAGAAGAAGAGGAAAAGGACACCAGCCTGCCCGGCGCGATGATGACCAAATTCCTCGACACCCGCACCGTGATGATTTTCGGCGGGGTTGATCAGAAGCTGGCAGAGCGCGTTTCCTCGCAACTGCTCTATCTCGATCATGTGAATAATGACCCGATCCGACTGATCATCAATTCGCCCGGCGGCCATGTCGAATCGGGCGATACGATCCACGATCTGGTGGCGTTTATCAGCTCGCCTGTCGCGGTTATCGGCACCGGCTGGGTCGCCAGCATCGGCACGCATATCTTCCTTTCAGTGCCGAAAGAGCGCCGCTTCTGTCTGCCTAATACGCGCTTTCTGATTCACCAGCCCTCTGGCGGCGCCGGTGGCCGGGCTTCGGACATCGCCATTCAGGCGCAGGAAATTGTGAAGATGCGCGAGCGTATTGCACACAAGATCGCCGATGCGACGGGTCAGCCCTATGACCGGGTGATCAAGGATATTGACCGCGACTATTGGATGTCGACCGAGGAAGCCGAGGACTATGGCATTCTCGGCACGGTGATTTCGAGCGCTAAGGAAGTAAAGTTTAAGTAAGAATAGTTCCTCCCCGTTTACGGGGAGGGGAACCACCGAAGGTGGTGGAGGGGGCGGGCCGTTAGGTGCAACGCAAGTGGATAGCCCCCTCCGTCTCACCTTCGCTAAAGCTACGGCGAGCCACCTCCCCGCAAGCGGGGAGGATTAAGGCCTAAGCCTCGCTTTACTTAGCAGCAGGCTTTTTTGCGGCTGGCTTGCGGGCTGCCGGCTTCTTGGCCGGAGCCTTCTTTGCAGCAGCCGTAGTTTTCGCAGGCGCTTTTTTAGCTGGTGCCTTTTTCGCTGCGGCTGTCTTGGTAGCAGCAGGCTTCTTCGCCGGAGCCTTTTTGGCTGCTGGCTTCTTGGCCGCAGTCTTTTTCGCTGCAGGTTTCTTCTTGGCAGATGCTTTGGCTTCTTCAGCCTCTTCGTCAGCCTCGATCGCCGCTTCCAGTTCCTCGCGGGTTACTGTCTTCTCATCGATGTCGGCCTTGTCGAACAAGAAGTCGACAACCTTGTCTTCATAAAGCGGCGCACGCAGTTGCGCAGCGGCCATCTGGTCCTGCTGGATATATTGGATAAACTTTTCGCGGTCTTCCGGGCGATATTGCTGGGCTGCCTGGCTCATCAACATCTGCATTTCCTGCTGGCTGACCTCAACGCCATTGGCTTGGCCGATCTCGGAAAGCAAAAGACCCAGACGCACGCGACGGACGGCGATATCGCGATATTCGTCGCGATCCTTTTCCATCTCGGCCTTGGCGGCTTCGGCATCTTCTTCCTTGGCCGCTTCCTGCTCCAGCTGCTGCCATATCTGGTTGAATTCAGCTTCGACCATGGTTTCGGGAACTTCGAAATCATGCGCTTCGGCCAGCTGGTCGAGCAGTTTGCGCTTCATATGGGTGCGGGTTAGTCCGTTAAGCTCCTGCTCCAGCTGGCCCTTCATCAGCTCGCGCAGCTTGTCCAGATCTTCCAGACCGAGAGACTTGGCGAACTCGTCGTCAATCTTGTTCTCGCCCGGCTTCTTCACCTCGCCGACAAGGATGTCAAAAGTCGCATCCTTGCCCTTGAGATTTTCGGCATTGTAGTCTTCCGGGAAGGTCACGTTGATAACCGTCTCGTCATTGGCTTTCAGGCCAATCAGCTGGTCTTCAAATCCCGGGATAAGCTGACCTGAACCGATGACTACAGCCATCGCTTCACCCTTGCCGCCATCAAATGGCACGCCGTCGACCTTGCCTTCAAAGTCGATGATGATCTGGTCACCGTCCTTGGCCTTGTAGGTCTTGGCGGCGGTGTCATAACGCTTCTGGCTCTCGGCCAGTTTTGACAGCGACTCATCAATCGCCGCATCGCCCGGCTCAACCACCAGACGCTCAAGCTTCAGATCGTCCAGCTCGGGAACAGTGATTTCCGGCAGTACTTCAAGCTCAACCGAGACTTCTGCGTCCTTTCCGGGCTCATAATCTTCGTTGAGATTAACCGCAGGCTGGATCGCGGGGCGTAGCTTATGCTCGGCAATCGTCGCATCCACACTCTCGCGAACCGCATTGCTTAACGCATCCTGCGCCAGCACCTCACCATGCATTTTGCGGATCAGATTAGGCGGCACCTTGCCCGGGCGGAAACCCGGCATTTTCACCTGCGGCGCCAGCTTTTTGACTTCGCTCTCAACGCGCTTGTCAATGTCCTTGGCGGTGATGGTGATGCTATAGGCGCGCTTCAGGCCCTCATTGGTCTTTTCAACAATCTGCATGGGTTTCTCATTACGCTTTCTGTGTTCAATCCGCACTTTGGCCAGCACGGCCCGTACATCGGAGCCATGCATGCCAGAATATAAGGGTGCGACAGTGTCATTGCCTGGGGCAATTGGTGCGGGCGAAGGGACTCGAACCCCCACACCTTTCGATACCAGAACCTAAATCTGGCGCGTCTACCAGTTCCGCCACGCCCGCACACTGCCGGTCGAGCGCGTGCGTCTATACAAAGCGGAGACAAAGGGCAAGGGGGCTTTGCGCCTATTCGCGCGTTATTAGCTGGGTCCTTACCCTAGGGCCTTTTTCAGCAACTCATTTACAATTTGCGGGTTAGCCTTGCCCTGCATCGCTTTCATCGTCTGACCGACAAAGAAACCGAACAGCTTGTCCTTACCGCCCTTATACTGCTCGACCTTGTCGGCGTTATTGGCGAGGATGTCGCTGATCGCAGCCTCGATTGCGCCGGTGTCCGAGGTCTGTTGCAGCCCTTCGGTCTCGGCAATTTCAGCCGGATCGCGGCCGGTTTTGAGCAGGATTTCGTAGATTTCCTTAGCTTGCCCGCCTGAGCTGCTGCCCTTCTCGACCATGGCCAGAATGGCGGCATTGGCGCTGGCTGTATTGTGCTCGAGATTGGCGTCTTCACCCAGCGATTTGATCACACCTGGAGCAACCGAAAGTATCCAGTTCGCGACCTGTGTCGCCACTTTGGGTTCGGGCTTGCCGATAGCGGTGGCGGCTTCGGCCAGCAATTCCTCAAAACGCTGTGCCGTTTCCACCTCGGCGGTCAGGACAGCGGCATTGTAAGCGGTAAGACCCAGCTCGCCCTCATAGCGCGCGCGTTTGGCGTCGGGCAGTTCGGGGAGGGAAGCCTTGCATTCCTCGAGAAATGCATCATCCAGTTCGACCGGCAGCAGATCGGGATCGGGGAAATAGCGATAATCATGCGCATCTTCTTTGGACCGCATGGAGCGGGTTTCCATCTTGTCCGGATCGAACAGCCGCGTTTCCTGCACCACACGACCGCCGCTTTCGAGCACATCGACCTGACGATTGGCTTCAAATTCAATCACCTGCTGCAGGAAGCGGACCGAATTGACATTCTTGGTCTCGGTGCGGGTGCCGAATTCCTCACCCGGCTTACGCACCGAAACATTCACATCGGCGCGCATCGAGCCCTGCTCCATATTGCCATCGCACGAGCCGACATAACGCAGAATCGAGCGCAGCTTGCGGACATAGGCACCGGCTTCCTGTGGGCTGCGCATATCGGGGCGCGAGACAATTTCCATCAGCGCCACGCCTGAGCGATTGAGGTCAACATAGGACATGGTCGGATGCTGGTCATGCATCAGCTTGCCAGCATCCTGCTCGACATGGATGCGTTCAATGCCGATTGATTTGCCCGGTGCATCGGGGTTCTTCTCGTCGAGCGAAACCTCAATCTCGCCCTCGCCGACAATCGGATGGAAGAGCTGGCTGATCTGATAGCCCTGCGGCAGATCGGCATAGAAATAGTTCTTCCGGTCGAACCGTGACCAAGGATTGATCTGGGCATTAAGCGCCATACCCGTGCGCACCGCCTGGCGGATGCACTCCTTGTTCGGCACCGGCAGCATGCCAGGCATCGCAGCATCCACCAGAGAAACCTGGGTATTCGGCTCGGCGCCGAATTCAGTCGCCGCGCCGGAGAACAGCTTGGACTGGCTGGTGATCTGAGCATGCACCTCAAGGCCGATCACGACCTCCCACTCACCGGTTGCGCCCTGCACTCTATATGTCGATTCTGTCATACGACACCCTTACTAGGTACAATAATTGGTTTATCGGAATCATTGCTTTTGAATTCCGTCCGAACTGCAAACTGGATGCGTGTTACAGTCGATTGTGTTTTTTCGATATTGGCTCCAGCCTCGGCACCGACTGATAGCACTTTCAATGAAAATCCGCCTTTAGCGCCTCCTGAGCGCTCTGCAGAGACGGCGATGTCGAATGAAACCTCCTCTGGAGCATTATACTTGTGAACTCCTGAGCCATGAGCAGATGGCATCTGCGCCCCAGATTCAGTTATGCCTTCCATGACCGCTCTAAGGCTACCGGAGATGAATGATTTCAACTCGCTAAAATCCTCATTTGCATTTTCGCTCATAATCCTACTTCCACTTACGGGCCGACTTTGCCAATTGGCGTATCACCCGGAAATTCATCACATTTATTGTCAGCAAATTGGCCGCGTTCCCATGGGAAGACCGGCGCCTTATAGAATTCCGCGACACAGGCCGGCACTTCTTTCTCGCCGATACGTCCCTGATTTTGCAGCCAGGTGCATTGCGCAAGACCGGCCATCACATAGCTGCCAGTGGTACCGGTGCGGCGCGAGCTGAAGGCGTCGGCGCCGTCATCGACCATTACGATGCTGCCATCCATATCGACCAGCGTATGGCTAGTCTCATGCGCGATAATCCGTATCGCACAGCTGCGCTCAACCACATCTTCTGATTCCCAGAGAGTAAGGGTTTCCTGCGGCACCTGCATCCGCCAGCCAAGCCGGTCATAACCGGTAAAGGCGCGCTTCTCGCCCAGCGTTATTGGCGTCGCGTTAAAGCGATAATCACCCACCGGGTCTTGAAAATTGCTCGCGGTCCAGGCCGCCGAGCGATAGCCGAGTTTGCCATTGATGAAGAGTTCCGGATATTGCCCGCTCATTGCGATGGCATTTTCCAGAAACCGGTTCGAGGTCATCACCTGCAGCGTCTCATCAGCGATCTGCTGCAAGGCGGTGGCTGATTCTGCGGGGGTATCCTCAGCTATGGTCAGCACCGGGCCATAATATTGCTCGGTCTCGGCGCTGCCCGCCAGCGTACCGCGATGGATTGGTGGCTCGACTAGCGAACAACTAGTAAGCGCAAAGGCACCGAAAATGGCAATGCTTCTAGCCACAATATGAAGTTTCTGCATATCTCTCATAAACTTCGAATCCATCTCTTAAACGAGAAGCATGATTGAAAAAGAGAAGAATGGTCAGGGTAACCACGCCCTCCCGTGGGAAGTGATCCTTGTTGCACAAAGCCCTTTATTCTAGCTACCCTTATCGTGTCTTTGGCAGTATCTTTATACACTATGTAATCCACTGGTTTGATGCCGCCCACTTCCATTCCGGTAAAGTCCGGTTTTTCGTCTGGCTGTATCCTATATCCTTCAAGTTCATAGGGCTTTGTGCCCGCGTAGAGCGGTAAAGCCGTGGCCATAGTCTTCTTAATCTTTGCCTTTGCTTCTTCCCAAATCTTCACATCGTAGATTTCTACATCACTTCGTTCCATGCAGGCTTGCATGAAGCTGTTATCCTCAGCGCATCCGCAAAGAAGTAGCATAAGAGCAGCAAAAAACCGGGTCATTGCTTGTCACCACCATTGCTCCGGACGCGCGGTAAAGCCTGCGCGCTGTTCGATGGCGAGGCCCGCGTTGAGTACGCCCTGCTCGTCAAGCTCTTTGCCGATAATCTGCAAGCCCAATGGCAGGCCCTGACTGTCCAGCCCACCAGGCACCGACATCGCCGGAAGACCTGCCATGGAGGCTGGGACAGCGAACACGTCATTGAGATACATCGCAATCGGGTCGTTGCTTTTCTCACCTAGACCAAAGGACGCACTTGGTGCGGTCGGGGTCAGCAGCACATCGCATTGCTGCCACACCTGTTCAAAGTCGCGTGCAATCAGGGTGCGGACCTTTTGCGCCTGGGTGTAATAGGCATCGTAAAAGCCCGCCGACAGCACATAGGTGCCGATCATGATACGCCGCTTTACCTCTGCGCCAAAGCCCGCCTCACGCGTTTCAGCATACATGTCTTGCAGACCTGCCCCATCCGGCAGTTCGCGGTGGCCATAACGCACGCCATCATAGCGCGCGAGATTGGACGACGCCTCCGCCGGCGCGATGATATAATAGGCCGGGAGCGCATATTTGGTGTGCGGCAGCGAGACCTCGACAATCTCCGCGCCCGCATCTTTCAGCCACGCCGCGCCCTGATCCCAAAGTGCATTGATCTCAGCGGGTGTGCCGTCGATGCGATATTCCTTAGGGATACCGACGCGCTTGCCTTTCAGATCGGCATTAAGACCCGCTTCCCAATTTGGCACCGGCGCATTGAGCGAGGTGGAGTCTTTCGGGTCATAGCCCGCCATCGCTTCGAGCATGATCGCGCAATCGGTAACATCGCGCGCCATTGAACCCGCTTGATCGAGCGAGCTGGCAAAGGCGATAATCCCCCAGCGCGAGCAACGACCATAGGTCGGCTTAATGCCGCTAATGCCGGTAAAGGCGGCTGGCTGACGGATCGAACCGCCGGTATCAGTGCCTGTCGCACCCGGACACAGCCGCGCCGCGACCGCTGCAGACGAACCGCCCGAAGAGCCGCCAGGCGACATATCGGTATTGCCACCATCATTGCGCCGCCAGGGCGAAACGACATTGCCAAAGGCGCTGGTCTCGTTGGACGAGCCCATGGCGAACTGGTCCATATTGAGCTTGCCTAGCATCCCCGCACCTGCGGCGAATAGTTTGCCCGAAACGGTAGATTCATAGGTCGGCGTAAAGCCGTCCAAAATCGCGCTGGCGGCCCGCGCCTCTACACCCTCGGTGCAGAACAGGTCTTTCATACCGATGGGTACACCAGCCAAAGACGCCAATTCCTCGCCAGCGGCCTTGGCCTTATCGGCAGCATCGGCAGCAGCAATCGCATGGTCCGGCGTCTCGATCAGAAAGGCATTGAGCGCCTTGGCCTTGGACACCTGCTCGATATGCGCCTCGGCCACTTCGCGCGCGCTGAAACTTCCGGCACGCACGCCATCGCGGATTTCCTTGATGCCAAGGTCAGTTAGATTGGTCATTATTCAATCACCTTCGGCACACCAAAGAAACCGTGCTCGGCCATCGGTGCATTGGCCAGCACCTTGTCGCGCACGCCGCCTGCGGTTTGCGGATCAGCATTGATCTCATCGTCGCGCAGACGTTGCTTATTGTGAATCACAGAGGCCATTGGCTCGACGCCAGTGACATCAACTTCGCCCAGCTGCTCGACCCAGTGGAGAATATTATTAAGCTCCGGCACCAGCCCGGCGATTTCCTCATCGGGCATGGCAATCCGCGCCAACACAGCCATTTTGCGAACATCATCTTCGTTTACAGACATGATTTTGCCGCTAGCATCGCCTATTCATTGCTTCAAGCGCAATTCATGCCGGTTGCGCTATTCGCCGCTTGGCCTTGTGCTATCCGCCGCCTATATCGCTGCGATATTCTTTAAACCGACAAGCTGTTGGAGAGCCTTTTGGCACGCAAATTCCTCTATTTCTTTGCTTTCATGATTGTGCTGGTGATCGCTGGATTAACCGTGTTGCGGCTCTTCCCCAAAGAGCTTTCGCAATTCTATTTTGTGCCAACGGCGGAGTTTGTCGAGCAGGAGCTGATGGCAGAGACGGCTTATGCTCCAGTGGATATGTGGTTCTCACGGCCGGAAATTACCGAGAATAATCAGGTGCTGTGGACGCCGGGTGGTTTTGAGGTCGCAAAAGACCCGAAGGTCCATACCTTTTATGTTCATCCCACGTCCTATCTCGCCGCCGATAACTGGAATGCGCCGCTGGATGACAAGGAATCGCAAGACCGTGCGCGCATCTTCCTGCGCAGCCAGGCGAGCGTGTTCAACGGCATCAGCCATATCTGGGCGCCGCGCTATCGTCAGGCGGCGATTGGTGCATTTCTCACCGATCAGCCTGAAGCGCAAAAAGCGCTGGATGCGGCCTATAAGGACGTGGATACCGCCTTTGCCGAGTTCTTGCGCGATATTCCCGAAGATGCCCCGATCATTCTTGGCGGGCATAGCCAGGGGGCGCTGCACCTCACCTATTTGCTGCAGAACCGGATTGCCGGAAAGCCGGTCGCGGATCGTATTGTCGCGGCGTATATTGTCGGCTGGCCGATCTCGGTGGCGAATGACCTGCCTGCCATGGGAATGGCCGGATGCGAAGCGCCGGATCAGACCGGTTGCATGTTAAGCTGGCAGAGCTTTGCCGAACCGGCGGATACTGATCTTATTCTCTCCGCCTATGATTCGACCACCGGATTTGATGGCCAATCGCGCGCGGGACAGCCTGCCCTCTGCGTCAATCCGGTCAGCGGTGTGGTCAATGGTGAAACGACGGCGGACGAGAATATCGGCACCTTGGTGCCAAATGAAAAGCTGACCGATGGCGAGATTGTCGCTGGAGCAGTCCCGGCGCGATGCGATGAGCGCGGGTTCCTCAAAATCGGCGACCCGCCGGAGTTGGGCAATTATGTGCTGCCGGGCAATAATTACCATGTCTATGACTACCCGCTGTTCTGGGCCAATATTCGCGCTGATGCTGAACGGAGGGTGGCGGCATTTGTGGGCGAGGATAGTTCTGGAGATACAGGCGAGTGATGAGGCATGCACCATCTCCTCCCCATTTATGGGGTGGGGGACCGCTGAAAGCGGTGGAGGGGGCGAAGCCGAAGGCGAGCTTTGCGCCGTTGGCAACAATAGCTTCCTCGCCCTTCGGGCTGCGGCCCCTCCGTCTCACCTTCGCTAAAGCTACGGCGAGCCACCTCCCTATGCCTTTCGGCACGGGGAGGAGATAATATGACCACCGACCCCGCCGATTTCCGCGCGGCTCTGCCTGGAGGCGGGCGGTTGATGGCGTTGGATGTTGGCAGCAAAACCATCGGTATTGCCTTTTGCGATGCCGGATGGAGCATCGCCTCGGCTGACAAAACCCTGCCGCGTGGCAAGTTCAGCAAGGATGTGGAAAAGCTGCGCGTGATTATCAACGCCCAGAATATTGTCGGTATCGTCATCGGCCTACCGCTCTCGCTCGACGGGCGGGATACACCGCAAACGCAATCCACCCGTGCCTTTGCTCGTAACTTGCAGATATTGGAATTGCCGATCCTGTTATGGGATGAGCGCTGGTCCACTATGGCGGTGGAACGCGCAATGATCGCCGCCGATGTCAGCCGTGCTAAACGCGCGGCGCAGGTCGATGCCAAGGCGGCGGAATATATCCTGCAAGGCGCGATTGATGCACTGGTGCAAAGCGGGACTCTGCACCCATAAAAGCGAAGAGGAATGATATGTCTGCAATTTCCTGTGTTCTCGGAATAACTTTCGTCCTCGCCATAGCCGCCTTGCATATTTCAGGATTTTCAGGTGTCACAAATGAGATGAATGCGAGCGATGCCCCCGATTTTCTCAAGGGGATGTTTCCGATACTTTTCATCCTGCCCAGCCTGTTTTTGCTCACACTAGCGGCCTTTGGGCTCCTCGCGTTGTGGAAACCCAATGTCCGTCTTCCGATTTGCGTGATCCTGGCCGCAGCGGTGTTTGCCTGCGGTGCGCTGGCACTCATGCTGAATGGATGGTTGCCAATGGTGGTCATGGGACTGGGTTCAGCCCTTTTCCTTATTTCCGGGTTCACAGCAAAGGCCAACAGCAACGCACCGGGTTAGCCCTTGCGGTTACGCCCGACTGTGCCTAATGCTCCCATTTTAATGACAGCGACAGATTCTCCAGCCTATCCGCCTTTTCCTGAAGGTTCGGATGCCTTTCCGCACCGCAATTTGCTGGGCATTGCCGGGCTGCAACCCTGGGAAATTCAGTATCTTCTGGCCGAGGCCGAGCAATGGGTGGCGCTTAACCAACAATCGTCAAAGCATGATGACAGGCTGGCAGGCCTGACCGTTATCAACGCCTTTTTCGAGAATTCGACCCGCACGCTGTTGTCGTTCGAGATCGCTGGCAAGCGCCTTGGCGCCGATGTCGTCAATATGCATGCGGCGCAATCGAGTATCAAAAAGGGCGAGACGCTGATCGACACGGCAATGACGCTCAACGCCATGCGCGCCGATGCGATTGTCATCCGCCATGGCAGCTCGGGCGCGGTGCAGCTGATCGCCGACAAGGTCGATTGCCCGGTGCTCAATGCTGGCGACGGCAGCCATGAGCACCCGACTCAGGCGCTGCTCGATGCTCTCACCATCCGCCGCCGTAAGGGTGAGATTGGCGGACTAAAGATAGCGATTTGCGGCGACATTTTGCACAGCCGGGTCGCACGATCGAACATCATCTGCCTCAGCACATTGGGCGCGGAAGTGCGCGTAGTCGGCCCGCCCTCGCTAATGCCCAGCGCGATTGAGGCAATGCAGGTTACCGCTTTTACCGATTTTGATGCAGCATTGGACGGCGTGGATGTCATAATGATGCTGCGGCTGCAAAATGAGCGGATGCAAGGGCAGTTTATCCCTTCCACCCGGGAATATCGGCGGCTTTATGGCCTGACCGAAGAGCGCCTGACCCGTGCCTCGCCCGATGCGCTAGTGATGCACCCCGGCCCGATGAATCGCGGTGTCGAGATTGACAGCAATGTCGCCGATGATCCCGGCCGCTCCAGCGTTACCGAGCAAGTGGAAATGGGCGTGGCGATGCGTATGGCTTGTCTTGATGTGCTGACCCGCAGAGCGCGGCAGGTGGAGGGCTGGTCATGAGCAATACCTCCAGCATCACCAATGGCCAACTCATCCTGCCCGATGGCAGCATATCCGAGGCCGGATCCCTCGCCATGTCGGGTGATGAGATCAGCGCCATCAATCCCGATATTGCTCCTGCTGACGCGCTGGATGCCGGAGGCCATTATGTCGCGCCGGGTATTATTGATCTCGGCGTATTCGCCATCGACAAGCCCGCCTTCCATTTTGGCGGCATCACGCGCGCTGCGGTGATGCCCGATCAGAACCCGCCGCTCGACCATCCGGCGCGGGTGCGCTTTGTTGCGCAGTCGGGAAAGCCCGATTTCTGGGTCCATCCGCTGGGCGGCGCAACCCGCGAATTGGCGGGCAAGGAAATGGCTGAACTGGCACTTATGCAGGATGCTGGCGCGCGCGGCGTCGCCACCGGGCGCGGCTGGATCGCCGATAGCGGTACCATGTTGCGCCTGATGCAATATTGCGCAGCGCTCAATCTACCGCTGTTTGTCCATAGCGAAGATCAGGGGTTGACCGGCAAAGCCGTCGCGACCGATGGCGAAATGGCACTGCGCCTCGGCCTGCCTTCTGCGCCTGCCGAAGCCGAAGCCATATCCATCGCCCGAGATATCGCGCTGGTACGGTTAAGCGGCGCGCATGTGCATTTCCGTCAGGTAACGACCCGCGCCGGACTCGATCTGATCCGCACTGCCAAGGCTGAAGGTCTATCGGTCACCTGCGGTATTACCCCGGCGCATTTCATGCTGTCAGATGTCGCACTGGGCGGCTTCCGTACATTCGCCCGCTTGTCGCCGCCGTTGCGCAGTGAAGATGACCGCCAGGCCTGTCTCGAAGCGCTGACCGATGGCACAATCGATGTGATCGCCTCAGGCCATGATCCGCGCGGTCCCGAGGATAAACGTCTGCCCTTTGCCGATGCTGAGCCGGGTATGGCGGGTGCAGAGACATTGCTTGCTCTGACCCTCAATCTGGTGCGTGATAAGGTGCTGAGCCTGTCCGATGCTATCGCCAAACTGACTGCCAACCCGGCTGCGATTCTCAGCGTTGATGCTGGCGCTCTGACAGAGGGGATGGAAGCCGATATCATGGTGTTTGATATGGATCGACCTTGGGTCGTCGATTCAGCGAAAATGGAAGCTGCGGCGGGGAATACACCGTTTGACAAGATGCCAGTTCAAGGCCGTGTCACTGCGCTGTTCAAAGGCGGTCGGCAGATCGCGCTGTAACCACTTCCCGTTCGCCCTGAGCTTGTCGAAGGGCCGTTCTATATCTTCAAAAGAAGTACGGGGCTTCGACAAGCTCAGCCCGAACGGAATAGGGAATACCCTTATCTTGACACAATTGGCTCGCACGTCGATTTGCTACGGATCGGGTCAATCGCATCAAACTCACTACGATCGTTCATCAGCACGCGGATCAAGGCAATACCCTTATTGCCCGGCACCTGCACCTTCTCGCCGGTCTTGTTGACCAGCTGATCGAAGCGGCCAACGATCACATCAATCGACTCACCATCCGTATCTCGGTCGCTGCGGACATAAACGGCATTGGTTTCCTCATCGAACACCGTCAGCGACCAATAATGATCGGGCACCGCCTCGGCATAGAGGCGCAGTGGTGCCTTATCCAGATTAAATGGGCAGATTGAGTACAGGAGGTCGGGACTGGGTCGTACGACATCACGCGATGATGCATCAACCAGCGGCACATGGGCCATCTGATTGGGTTCGCCAATACGTTCGGTTATGGTATCCCAAGCGCGGCCCATAATATAGCTCGGTGCCTGGCTGAACAGGCCGAAATAGCCACCCACCCCCGAAGCCAGCAGCAGAATGACACCGAAGATAATGCTCTGCGGCCTCATTGCGCGCACTCCAGCCGGGTGATTGTTGGCAAGGGTACGCTGTCCTTAGCCTCAAGCAGCGCCTTTGCCGGATGGTAGGTGCGGAGCGTTAACTCGAATGGCGTATCCGCTGGCACTTCTATCCATTTGGTATCCGGTGCGATTATATTGTCCGGACCAACCATAAAGGACCAATCCCCTTTTGCTTCTGCTGGCAGCGCGCCGCTGCCCACCGAATAATGGCCGCTGTCATTGGGGATAAGATAGCCTTCAAGATCATAAGCGGTCACGCTCCACCAACGCGCGGGCAAAGCGCCGCCGCTGACGCGATAATGGCAGCTACCGTTCAGCGCCTCGCCTTTGCTATCCACTGTAGTATTGTAATAAACCGCCTCGCTATCCGGCAGGGCGAGGAGCCCGCGCAGCGCAGTAACTGCTCTGGTGCGCATATCGGCAGAGCGCGTACCGATATTGTCAGCGGTGCTCCATGGGCCATTGCTAATGCCCGCCGCCATGCCTTCGCTGCGCAATTGCCATGCCGCCAGACCGCCACCGGTGCCAAGACCGAGAATGATACACAAGAGATAGCCGAGGAAACGCAGCATTAATGCTCCTTGTGGGGTTAGCTTTTGAGCGCTGCTTGCGCCGCAGCCAGTCGCGCAATCGGCACGCGATAAGGCGAGGCGCTGACATAGTCGAGGCCGACATGATCGCAGAACGCGATACTTGCCGGATCGCCGCCATGCTCGCCGCAAATGCCGAGTTTGATATCGGGGCGGGTGGCGCGGCCCTTTTCGACCGCAATCTCGATCAGCTGGCCAACGCCTTCAATATCGAGACTGACAAAGGGATCACGCGGATAAATGCCCTTATCGACATATTGGCCGAGGAAGCGCGCTGCATCATCGCGAGAAACGCCCAGAGCTGTCTGCGTCAAGTCATTGGTGCCAAAGCTGAAAAACTCGCCTTCATTGGCGATATGATCGGCCATAAGCGCCGCACGCGGCAGCTCGATCATGGTGCCGACGAGATAAGCAATCTCGCGGCCCTTTTCGGCGAACACCGCCTTGGCGGTGCTGTCGACAACATCGCGCATCAGCGCCAGTTCCTTGCGGGTGGCGACCAGCGGGATCATCACCTCGGGGATCGGTGCTTCACCGCTGGCCTCGGCAACGTCGCAGGCCGCTTCAAAGATTGCCCGCGCCTGCATCTCATAGATTTCCGGATAGGTCACGCCAAGACGACAGCCGCGATGGCCGAGCATCGGGTTAAACTCGTGCAGCTCGGCGACCCGGCGCTTGAGGGTTTCAACACCGACATCGGCGGCTTCAGCGACTTCGGCAAACTCTGCCTCGCCATGCGGCAAGAATTCATGCAGCGGCGGATCGAGCAGGCGGATTGTCACCGGCAGGCCGACCATAATCTCGAAAATCCGGGCGAAGTCAGCGCGCTGTTCGGGCAGCAATTTCGCCAGCGCCGCGCGGCGGCCATCTTCATTCTCGGCCAGGATCATCTGGCGCACCGCGGTAATCCGGGCACTGTCAAAGAACATATGCTCGGTACGGCACAGGCCAATACCTTCCGCACCAAAATCGCGCGCCGTCTGGCAATCGAGCGGCGTCTCTGCATTGGTCCGCACCGCAAGGCGCCGCACGGTGTCAGCCCAGCCCATCAGCGTGCCGAAATCGCCGACCAGCTCAGGCTGGATCGTCGGCACTTCGCCCGCCATCACTTCGCCGGTCGAACCGTCAATGGTGAGCACATCGCCCTCGCGGAATTCACGTCCGGTAATCGTCAGCGTCCCCGCCTTGGCATCAATGATCAGGCCACCCGCACCCGAGACACAGGGCCGCCCCATGCCACGCGCCACCACGGCGGCGTGGCTGGTCATGCCGCCACGCGCGGTCAAAATGCCCTTGGCCGCGTGCATGCCGTGAATATCCTCGGGGCTGGTTTCAACGCGCACCAATATCACGCTGTCGCCCATCTCATTACGGCGCTCGGCGGTATCGGCATCGAACACGATCACGCCCGAAGCCGCGCCGGGCGATGCCGGCAATCCGCTGGTCAGCACATCGCGCGCCGCATCCGGATCGAGCGTCGGGTGTAGCAGCTGGTCGAGCGCCATTGGATCGACGCGCAGCACCGCCTCCTGCTCGCTGATCAGGCCCTCGCCCGCCATATCGACCGCGATCTTCAGCGCCGCCTTGGCGGTACGCTTGCCGCTGCGGGTCTGCAGCATCCATAGCTGGCCGCGCTCCACGGTGAACTCGATATCCTGCATATCGCGATAATGCGCTTCGAGCAGATCAAACACCCGCGCCAGCTCAACATAGGTTTCGGGCATCGCCTCTTCCATGCTCAGCGGCTTGGCGCCCGCTTCCTCGCGCGCGGCTTTGGTGAGATATTGCGGTGTGCGAATACCGGCGACAACATCCTCACCCTGCGCATTGACCAGCCATTCGCCATAATAAGCGTGCGTGCCGTCGGACGGGTTGCGGGTAAACGCCACGCCGGTGGCCGAGGTTTCGCCCATATTGCCGAACACCATCGCCTGTACATTGACCGCGGTGCCCCAGTCGGCGGGAATGTCGTTCAACCGGCGATAAACCTTGGCCCGCTCCGACTGCCATGAGCCGAACACCGCCGAAATCGCACCCCAAAGCTGCTCCTCGGCATCCTGCGGGAAAGGCTTGCCCCATTCGCGCTCGACAATCTCTTTATACTCGCCCACTAGCGCCTGCCAATGGCTAGACTCCATCTCGGTATCGAGAAAGAAGCCATTGTCTTCCTTGATGATCTCCAGCGCTTCCTCAAACAGATCATGCTCCAGCCCGAGCACCACATCGGAATACATCTGGATGAAACGGCGATAGCTGTCCCAGGCGAAACGCTCATCGCCCGAAATGCTCGCCAGCCCGGCAACGGTGGCGTCATTCAGGCCGAGATTAAGCACCGTGTCCATCATGCCCGGCATCGACACCCGCGCGCCCGAACGCACCGAAACCAGTAGCGGATCATCCGCGCCGCCAAAGCGCTTGCCGGTGATCGCCTCGATATGTTTGACGCCCGCGGCAACATCGGCCTTCAGGCTTTCGGGGAAGCGCTCGCCATCATCATAATAGCGGGTGCACATCTCGGTCGAGATGGTGAAGCCCGGCGGCACCGGCAGACCAATCGCCGCCATCTCCGCCAGATTCGCGCCCTTGCCGCCGAGCAGATTGCGATCATCCGCACTCCCCTCGGCCACGCCGCCGCCAAATTTGTAAACATATTGGGTCATGAGTTCAGGTGCCTCTATTGCGCCTCAGCCTTCAATCTTCGAGAAATCGGCAACAGTGTGAATGGTATTGCGAATATCCGCCAGCAAAGCCAGCCGCGCGGCGCGTTTATCCGCATTCTCGTCATTGACGGTGACGGTGTCGAAAAACGCGTCGATAGGGGCGCGCAGCGATGCCAGCGCGGTCATCGCGTCTTCAAAGCGTTCTTCTTCGACGGCTTTCGCAGTCGCAGGCTTTGCTTCGGTCAGTGCGGTGATCAATGCGGCTTCGGCGGGTTCGGGGGTATATTCCCCCACCCCTTCAGGGGAGGGGGTTAGGGGGCGGGGACCATCCGCAGGCGCTGCATCAGAGTCGACAGCCCCCTCTCCCAACCCTCTCCCCTGAAGGGGAGAGGGCTTTTCCTCTTTCTTCAAAATATTCGCCGCGCGCTTATAGCCAGCGAGCAAATTGGTACCGTCCTCGGTTTCGACAAAGCCTTGCAACGCCTTCACACGAGCGAGCAGACGGACCAGATCATCCTCGCCACCCAGTGCGAATACGGCGTCGATCAAGTCATGGCGAACACCCTTTTCGCGCTGCTGGATTTTGAGGCGATCGGCGAAGAAGTCGAGGAGATTAGGTACTTCTGCCAGCGCATTGCGACCGAATGCTTCTACGATATCGGCCTCTGTCCCTATTGGAGATATTTCAGAGTCTTCATGAAACAAGTCTAGAAGGACCTCCATGCCATCGACATTGCTCTGGAAAGGGTCGTTTTCTAGCAAATAGCCATAAGCATTTCGAAATTCTTTAGAATCCCTGCTTCTTGGTTGCTGGCCAAGAGTTCTTGTACGTCGTAATTCTAGTTCCGAAGCAATAATCCAGTAATGGTTCCAAAAGAGCGTCTGCAAATGTCTGTACAAAACTCGCCCCACAGACATTTGGAGACCATTGCCCTCTAGCAAACGTAAGATTCCTATTGCTGAACGCCTCAATGCAAATGGATCTTTGGATCCTGTCGGAGCTTCATTGATTGCAAAAAAACAAAGGATTGAATCCAACTTATCCGCCAAACTCACCGCAACTGTTACCGACTCGGTCGGCACATCATCGCCCTGCCCCACCGGCTTGTAATGGTCGCGGATGGCGGCGGCGACTTGCGGGTCGAGACCTTCCTTCTCGGCATAATAGCCGCCCATAAGGCCCTGTAATTCCGGGAATTCGCCGACCATCTCGGTCACCAGATCGGCCTTGCACAGTCTAGCCGCCTGTCCGGCGAGGTCCGCCAATTCCTCCCCGCTTGCGGGGAGGGGGACCGCGCTTGCGCGGTGGAGGGGGGTGTCCGCTTGCGCTGTGCCTGATGGAGAACCCCCTCCGTCAGCCGCCTTCGCTTGGGCTACGGCGCCTGCCACCTCCCCGTTCCGGGGAGGAATGATGCCCTCCTCACACAACCAGCGCGCCAGCTTGGCGACGCGTTCCACCTTGTCGGCGACGGTGCCCAGCTTCTCGTGGAAGACGATATCCTTCAGCTTCTCGGCATGAACCTCCAGCGGCGTTTTCTGGTCCAACTCCCAGAAGAATTTCGCATCGGCGAGCCGCGCGGCGAGCACCTTTTCATTGCCCGCGACCACCGCCTTGCCGCCATCGCTGGCATCGATATTGGCGGTGCAGACAAAGGCCGGGGCCAAGTTCCCCTCCCGCTTGCGGGAGGGGTTAGGGGAGGGATTTTCTTGTGCAGAGGTTGAGCCATTTTCAGGCCCTCCCCCGTCCCCTCCCGCAGGCGGGAGGGGGGTACGGCAGATAAAATATTTCTGGTTCACCCGCGCCGTCAGCTGGATCACCTCTTCGGGGACATCGAGAAACGCCTCGTCATAGCGCCCGAGCAGCGGCACCGGCCATTCGGTGAGGCCGGCATTCTCGATCACCAGCCCCTCATCCTCGACCAGCACCAGACCGGCATCCGCCGCCGCTTTGGCCGCGCCGTCGCGGATGATGTTCTGCCGCTCTTCATGATCGACAATCACATGCCCGCCGCGCAGGCTTGTCGCATAGTCATCAGCGCTGTTGATGGTGATCAGCGGAATATCGCTATGCGTCGAACTGCTCGCGGCGATGCGCTCCAGCGGGATCATATCGGCCAGACTCTCGACAAGACTTGCCGGGGACGCGCCATAATGGAAGCGATGGCCGACAGTAACGCGATCAGCCTTTATGCCATCGACTTCGCATTCGATCACATCGCTGCCGAACAGCGCGATAATGCCTTGTAACGGCCGTACCCAGCGCAGGCTTTCAGTGCTGATGCTGGCTTTGCCCCAGCGCATCGATTTCGGCCATGGGAAGGCGTGTATGATCGCCGGGATTGCTTCAGCCAGCACATCGCTGGTGGCGCGGCCCGGGGTGTTGATCACGGCGAAATAGGTCGCGCGCCCCTTGACCTCACGCACTTCCAGCTGATCGCGGGTAACGCCGTTCTTTCGGCAGAAACCATCCACCGCCTGATCCGGCGCGCCCTCGGGTGGGCCCTTGACCTCATCATGCACCGCCTCAGTCTCATCCGGCAGACCACGCGCGATCAGCGCCAGCCGCCGCGGGGTGGAGTAGGTGGTGATGCTCTCGGCCTTGAGCCCGGCCTCGGCCAGTTGCGCGGTGAACAGCCGCTCCAGATCGGCCCGCGCCTTGGCCTGCATCCGCGCCGGGATTTCTTCGGAGAGCAGTTCGAGGAGGAAATCGGTCATTGCCCATTTCTCCCCAACCGTTCGGGCTGAGCTTGTCGAAGCTCTGCACTTTCTTTTTTAGAAGTGAAGAGCGGCCCTTCGACAGGCTCAGGGCGAACGGAAGTAGAAAGAATACTCACACCGACCACCCCGGATATTGCTCGGCCCAGCGGTCCTTCTCCTTCGCCATATGCGCCTCGCACGAACCACGTGCGAGATCACGCACACGGCCCATATAGGCCTGGCGTTCAGCAACCGAAATCACTCCGCGCGCCTGCAAAAGGTTGAAGATATGGCTGGCCTTGATCGCCTGCTCATAAGCCGGATGTGGCAGTTGTTTCTCCAGACAATTCTCGCATTCGGCGGTGGCTTTTCTAAACAGGTCGAAAAGCGCCTCGGTTTCCGCCACTTCGAAATTCCAGGTGCTCATCTGGCGCTCGTTTTCTAGGAAGACATCGCCATAGCTGGTGGGCTTATGGTCGGCGGCGGCGTCGTTGAAGGTCAGGTCATAGACACTGTCGACGCCCTGAATATACATTGCCAGCCGTTCGAGGCCGTAAGTCAGCTCGCCCGCCACCGGCTTGCAATCATAGCCGCCCATTTGCTGGAAATAGGTGAATTGCGTCACCTCCATGCCGTCGCACCAGACTTCCCAGCCCAGCCCCCAGGCGCCCAGTGTCGGGCTTTCCCAGTCATCCTCAACAAAGCGGATATCATGCAGCAGCGGATCAATGCCGATGGCGGTCAGGCTATCGAGATAGAGCTGCTGAATGTCCGGCGGCGACGGCTTCAATATCACCTGATATTGATAATAATGCTGCAACCGGTTTGGGTTCTCGCCATAGCGGCCATCGGTCGGGCGGCGGCAGGGCTGGACAAAGGCGGCATTCCATGGCTCCGGGCCGAGCGCTCGCAGTGTGGTTGCCGGGTGAAATGTCCCTGCCCCCATCTCCATGTCATAAGGCTGCAGGATAACGCAGCCCTGCTTGGCCCAATAGGCGTGGAGGGTGAGAATGATTTCCTGAAAGCTGAGCGGCGTAGGATCGGCCACCGGAGATTCCTTATGACTGCGCGTAAGCATTGAACGTAAGCGGCGGCTTTGGCGGATGCGCGGCACAGGGTCAAGACGCGGAACGGGGCCGTTCAGCCTTTTTTGGTAAAATGGCTTGGCCTTGCCCTCCAAACTCCTGTTTTCTATATCGTCTGTGTGGAGCAAAGATAGAAAGCAGGTTGTCCACGCATGTCTATTGCCTATCAGCCGGTAAAAGCGATCAGCGTCATAATTGCTGCCGTCGCGCTGCTGATTGCACCATGGGCCGAAGCGCGAGATGGCACCGCCACTATCGATCAGCAGCAAAACGCCACCAAAAGCAAGACCGCCAGTACCCAGAAAAACCAGCCCTATCGCAGAACCCGTGTTGCTCCAGACTCCAGCCGCCTCAAACTGGCGCTGCGGCAGGATTATGATCCCAATCCCGCCATCTGGCTGCTCTCTGATGAGGACACCACCATCTATCTGTTCGGCACCATCCATGTGCTGCACAAGGATTTCAAATGGCGCTCGGCGGCAGTCAACGCGATGATTGCCGAGGCTGATGCGCTGGTGCTCGAGACCACGGACGAGGAAGAACAGGACTTGATGAGCATCGACCTGTTCACCAGCATGTTCGAGGCAACGTCTGAACGCGGGCAGCTCAGCACGAGGCTGGATGAGGTCAATCGTCCGAAGCTCGCCAGCCTGTCGAAGCAGATTGGCCTGCCGCTTCCAGTGGTCGAGCATATGCCTGTTTGGCTGCTGACCTTCTTCACCTTTTATGATGCAGCCGAAAATTTTGGTTCTGTCGACGCCTATGGCGTCGAGACAGTTCTGACCCGGTTGTTCAAGCAAGCCGGAAAGCCGATTAGCGCGATTGAGGATGGCGAAGCGGTCATGGCGGCGATGAACGGCCTTGACGAGACCGCCATGATTGCCGAGCTCAATACCGCATTGAGCAAATGGAGCGGCACCGGGCCACTTTTTGGCGAGAGCAAACAGATCAGCGACCCGGTGGCCTATTATGCCGATGACCATGGCTGGGCCCAGGGCGATGTCAGCGCGATGCAATCCGGCCTGTCGCGCGAAGAGCTGGGTGAGCCGTTCTATAATGTTCTGCTGGTTGACCGCAATCGCGCCTGGGCAGAATGGCTGGATGACCGGCTGGATAAGCCGGGCACGGTTCTGGTCGCGGTCGGAGCAGGCCATCTGGCCGGGCCAGACTCGGTTCAGGTGATGCTCGATAAGCGCGGGTTGAAGGCCGAGCGCATTCAGTAATTGCAAGCGCTATCGCTCACTCGGAAAAGCAGCAGATGATCTTCATAATCATTGCAGGCATAGCATGCCGATGGAGTAGGTCAGCGGTCTGCACCTGACAAAATGTCGCTGAAACATCGCTTTATGACATGTAGGCATTGCACTTAGTCAGTTATTATATACTAAAAGTCATGTGTTATTGACATTGTCAGCGAATCACGTCATAT
Source organism: Pseudomonadota bacterium (assembly GCA_038748365.1). Lineage (GTDB taxonomy): Bacteria > Pseudomonadota > Alphaproteobacteria > Sphingomonadales > Sphingomonadaceae > Alterisphingorhabdus. The sequence goes on along the minus strand of JBCDIZ010000011.1, from coordinate 24,888 downwards.
AGTCATGGAGACCTGACATTAAGTCAGTGTCACGAAACACATTAGAGACGATAAGGATAGAGATCATGAAACCCTGTCAGATGACACAATCCGACCGAAACGCATTATGGCTGATTGCTGGCAGCGTTATCGGCATAGCACTGGTCAAGAAGGCCAATGAGAATCTTCTCGCTTGGTACGACCGTGGACTGGAAACGCTGCAGATTATTGCCGCGATGATTGGTTGAAACGGTAATTCTGTAAATCAAGGAAAAGAAAAATGGCAGCCAAAGAAAAAACCGTGAAGAAAATATTTTACGGGAGAAACAGCGCAAACATTATCAATGGTATCATGATCATGCTGTTTGTCGTTGGGCTGATTATGCTGGTTGATAACAGCTTTGATGAAATCAAGCCTATTGCAACCATCACCAACCCGGAATTCAGCGCAATTGCTCTGGGTCTTGGTGTTCCGATACTCAGTTTTGTGGTGGTTATATTGTCCCGTTTCGACCGACGATGCACCGAAGATTATACGTTCCAGCTTATGGCGAATGCCGCTCTTGTCGCAGTGACTACATTGTTGTTCTTCAATATAATTACGACACTGGATTTTCTGCGCGACCTCACAGGTTTGCGAGAATTATATGGTGACGATCTGGTCGGAATCACCATGCTCAGCTGGGCAACGGCATATTTTATCTTTCAACGTAGGGGGCTGCAGTGATGAAGAACAGGCTCAAAGTCCTGCGCGCCGAGCGAGACTGGAGCCAGGCAGAATTGGCTGGACGGCTGGATGTTTCCCGCCAGGCAGTCAATGCGATTGAGACTGGCAAATATGACCCGTCCCTGCCCCTGGCATTCAAGATAGCGCGCCTGTTCGGGCAGGCGATTGAGGAAATTTTTGATGATCAATATTCTGAACAGGCCGGAGGGCATGCCAATGGCTGAAAGTCATGACAACACGCACAATCCCGGCGAAGCAAAAATGCGCAAACGCCGCAGGGCAATGTATATAACTATGGTCGCGGCTGGCGCACTTGGATTTTTTGTCGGCTTTGGGACGGCATTTTTCGATCTTGGTGACGGCAATCTCTTCGCCGGTGATGCCGACAGGCTGATATTGCCACCGGTTATCGCAATCATACTGGCAATCGCGTTTCTTATAGGATTGGTTTTGTGGCCGATCTATTCCTTCAGGCAGGTAGATGAATTGGTCGAACGCAACAACCTGATCAGCATGTCGGCGGGCTGGTTCGCTATGATAGGCGCATATCCGATATGGCAAGTGCTGGCTGCTGGCGAGCTGGTACGCCAACCCGATCCCTTTGCGATCTTTCTGGTCGGTTTTGTGATTACCATGGTCACGTTCGGGATCGTCAAATTTCGCGCACGTTAATTTCTTAACACATTTTCTAACCCTCCTCTCAAAACACACTAGAATAAAAGGCAAATATCTATGAAAAATTCCATGCTTAAATCGTCAATCCTTGCTGTGGCTGCAGCCATTTCGAGTTTCTCTTTGGCATCCAGCCCAGTGCTCGCTCAGGAAACTGCGGCAGCCCCTGCAGCTGCCGAGACAGTAGATATCGACCCTGCCCTGTGGGTAGTCAAAGATAAGGATACCACCATCTACCTTTTCGGCACTGTCCATATCCTAAAGCCTGGCCTGAGCTGGTTTGATGAAGCGGTGAAAGAGGCTTTTGATGCATCTGATGAGCTGGTGCTTGAGATTGTGGGTGCAGATGACCCCGCATCGCAACAAAAAGCTATGGCTATGGGCACCGATGAAGTGACAGGCCCATTTCGGGAAAAACTAACCCCGGAGAATAAGGCAGCCTATGAAACAGCTCTTGGTTCATTGGGTATTCCTGCTGCCGGTCTCGACCAGTTTGAGCCTTGGCTCGCCAGCATTACCTTGGGTGTAGTGCCACTGCTGGCCAAAGGTTATGATGTGAATAGCGGCGCTGAAAAGGTTCTGACAGCGCAGGCCGAAAATGATGGCAAAACACTTGGCCAACTTGAAACTGTTGAACAGCAGCTTGGTTTCTTCGATGATTTGCCGGAAGAAAACCAGATCGCGATGCTGAATGCAGCTGTTGCTGCGATACCTGAGATCGAAAGCTTTGTGGATTCCATGGTCACCACATGGGGTAGTGGTGACACCGAGAAATTAGCCGCGCTTATGAATGAAGGCTTCTCGGACAAGCTAGTCTATGATGCGCTGCTGACTAAACGCAATGCGAACTGGGCGGAATGGATTGATACCCGTCTGGAAACACCAGGTACTGTCTTTATCGCAGTCGGCGCCGGCCACCTTGCAGGCGACACCAGTGTGCAGGCCCAGCTTGCCAAGAAGAATATTACGACCAGCCGTATCGAATATTGATCGCTTAGGTTTCGGATCTTAGGGTCAGGACCTAATCCCGATTGCCTGATTAGGGCGGGGAGCTTATGGCGTTACCAATGCCAAGGTTCCCCGCCCTTTTCTCTTGTCTGCTATTCACGCTGCTGCTTTTCGGATGTCAGCAAGAGCCCGATATCACCGATGATTGGGCCGCAATGCCGAGTGAGCATCGCCCAGCGCTTTGGAAAGTCAGCCGCGATGGCCGGTATGGCTATCTGTTCGGCGCGGTTCATGCCTTGCCGCATAAGGTGCAATGGTTTGATAATGCTGTGCCCGATGCCCTTGATGATAGCGCGCTACTGGTGCTGGAGATTGATGCACGGCAGGAAGACCAGCCCATTACCGAGACCTTTCGCGATATGGGCTATACGCCAGGCATTCCGCCGGTGCAGGAACGCATTTCGCTGGAATGGCGCGATGAATATGCCGAGATTGCCGAGAAAGCGGAACTGCCGAAAAATGCTTTTGCCGGGCGCGAGAGCTGGGCGGCGGCGCTGTCGCTTGCCGGGATTGCCACCCGCGGTCTGGGCGTCAGCCAATCCTATGGGGTAGAGGCCGCTCTGACCGCTGAAGCAAAAGATCGCAATTTGTCGATCATCGCTCTGGAAAGTGCGGCAGAGCAATTCAGCTATTTTGATGGTCTTTCCGAGGAGCATCAGACTAGGATGCTCGAAGCAGTTATCGCCGATGCAGATGAAGCCAAGCAAAGCTATCGTGAGTTGTTGGCTAACTGGCTTGAGGGTGATGTTGCGGCGCTCGCAGAGACGGCACAATCGGGTATGCTAGCTACAGGTCCCGTGCGGGAAGCACTGCTGGTACAGCGCAACAGGGCCTGGACAGAGCCTATCAGCGAGCTGATTGATGAAAATAAACGGCCTTTTATTGCCGTTGGCGCAGCACATCTGGCCGGGCGGGACAGCGTTCAGGCGATGCTGGCGGAGCAGGGATTTCTGGTGGAGCGCATACAATAATGACACAAGACGCAGGGCGCTATGCGCTTGATCGGGCACTGATGCTCGATCCTCTAAACGAAGGCGAGACAGCGACATGGCGCGCCGAGGTTACGACAGACTATTGCAACACACCCAAAGCAGCCTTTGGTGGCTGGATTAATGCACTGGCGGTTCATGCAGTGATGCAGCATGCCGATTTTCGCGGTGTGCTTCAGACCATGCAGACCAGCTTCATGGGTGGTGTCGCAGCAGGCAGTGTTACACTGAAAGTCAGCCAGCTGACCAAGCGGGCGCGTACTGATTTCTGGCGGGTCGATTTTGTTCAGAATGATGATGTCATGGTGAGCGTCAATCTGGTCTGCGGCCTACCACGCGAGAGTGATCTCAATACGCAGATCACTATGCCAGACGCCCCATCCATTGAAGACTCAAGTCCTCTGGCCGCTGCCCCGCCACTTGCCCCCTTATGGATGGGGAAATATCGTCAATGGCTGGCCAAAGGGCAACTTTTCAGCGTCAATCCAACACCGGAAAGTTGGTCATGGATTGCAGAGGCTGACGAGCGTCCTTTAGATATCAAAGGACTTGTTGCCATGGTCGATGTCCCGATGCCACGGACATTCTTTGCAGCAAATGAATTGCGTATGGGCTCCTCTATCCAGATGCAAAACCATATCACGGCGACTCCTGAGCAGATCGCGGCTTGCGGCTCACAGCCCATTTTTCTGCGCGTCGATAGCGCCAGCATAGCCCTTAGCCAATATGACCAACGGGTCGAGGCATGGTCCGCTGATGGCCAGTTGCTGATGGTCAGCAACCAGATGGCGACACACCGCTAGTTACTGGCTCCAGAGTGGTTGAAGTAGTTTTTGATACGGCCCTACCCATTATATCCGAAATGGATTCGAATATATTCGCCCTCTTATGCGTTACAGCTTAGTTACATCTCCAGACGACGAATGCTTGCAATAGTGAGGCTTTTCGCTTAAGCGCGCGCATCCCCGTCATCTTGGTCATCCCTGGAGGCGAGATTAATAGCGGGGTTTTGCAAACACCAATTGGAGACAGAATATGAGCGATCAGCTAACCCTGTCGGCCGAACAGCGCGAAAAAGCAGGCAAGGGAGCCTCTCGTGCGCTGCGTCGTGAAGGCCGCGTTCCCGCCGTAATTTATGGCAATAATGAAGACCCGACCCCGATCCATCTGGAAGAGCGTGCGCTCAACAAGATGCTGGGTACTGGCCACTTCATGAACTCTTTGGTCATGGTGGAAGTCGGCGGCAATGCCGTTCGCACCCTGCCAAAAGATGTTGCTTTTCATCCGGTTACTGACCGCCCGATTCACGTAGACTTTCTGCGCCTTGCCAAGGATGCAACGGTTGAAGTGGCCGTTCCAGTACTCTTCGTGAATGAAGAAGCCTCGCCTGGCCTGAAGCGCGGCGGCGTTCTCAATGTTGTTCGCCACGAGCTCGACCTTGTTTGCGATGCCGCGCGCATTCCGGATCAGATCGAAATCGATGTTACCGGCCTCGAAGTGGGTGACTCGGTGCATATTTCCGCTGTCAACCTCCCCGAAGGTAGCGAATCGGCGATTACTGATCGTGACTTCACCGTTGCCACCGTTGTCGCACCATCGGCTCTGAAGCGTTCGGATAGCGAAGCCGAGGCTGAAGCTGAAGAAGGCGAAGAAACCGAAGCTGCTGAAGAAGGCGGCGAGGAAGGTGACAGCGAATAATCGTCAAGGAGTGAATATGTCTATCAGGTCAAACAGCATTGTCGCATCTCTCGCACTGGTCCTGGCTGGCACGCCAGCCATGGCCCAGCAACAGGCCGCACCGCAACAGCTCTCAGAGCTTGCAGCCAGTGACTTTCGCTGTTTTGCCCTGATGGGCGCGCAACGCGACTTGCTGCTCAACCGTACCGATGTTCCCGATGATCAGAAAACGGCGCGCCTGGCAGAACTCAATGTGCTTACGGCCTTTTTTAATGGCCGCGCCAGCCAGTATAATGAGAACCAGCGCACAAATGCCCTGACCGGTACCACACGCCAGATCCGCGGCATGGATGAAACCGCGATGAATGGCGAAATGCAGCGCTGCACTCAGTTCTATCTCGGCGCGCGTCAGACCATGACGGCTGCCCGCGCTACGGCACTGAACAGCACCGCTGCGCCGCAATAACATGAGAGGCTGACCCGATATGCAACTCTGGGTCGGCCTGGGCAATCCGGGGCCTGAATATGCCCTGCACCGTCACAATGTCGGCTTTATGGCGCTAGATGCCATTGCCGAAGTGCATGATTTCTCATCGCCAAAGGTGAAATTTCAGGGCTGGCTTGCCGAGGGGCGGCTCAGCCTTTCCAATGGTGCCAGCGAGAAACTTCTGCTGCTCAAACCCGCCACCTTCATGAACAAATCGGGCCAGTCGATTGGCGAGGCAATGCGTTTTTACAAGCTGGTACCGGAAGATGTCACCATCTTCCATGACGAGCTCGATCTGGCGCCATTCAAGATCAAGGTAAAGCGCGGCGGCGGCACTGCCGGGCATAATGGCCTGCGCTCAGCCGATCAGCATATCGGCCCCGATTTCCGCCGCGTCCGCATCGGCATCGGTCATCCCGGCAGTAAGGCACGGGTACATGGCCACGTTCTGGGCAATTACGCCAAGGCGGAGATGGACAGCCTCACCGATATGTTAGGGGCCATAGCAGCAGAAGCGCATTGGCTGGCCGAGGATGACGACGCCCGCTTTATGAGTGATGTGGCGCTCAGGATGCAACAGTGATAGGCTGTACTCAGGGTCAGCAGCGATTAATCTAAAAACAATATGCTGATCTGCAGGAGAGCAGATATGTCCCTTGGGCAGTCGATAAAGCTATTGTGCACGCTGATACTGCTTCATAGCGCGGCGGCTTATGCCGGATTACCGCAAAAAGTCCCAAACGAGCGCAGAGAACCGATACCCCTTATTGCCCCGGATTTTTGGATCACCGTCACCGACTATCCGATGCATGCTGCCCTTGATGGTCAGGAAGGTGATGTGGAGACAGAGTTAACCGTAACCGAAAATGGACGGGTCAGCGAATGCGTTATCATCAGCAGCTCCGGCGACCCCAGACTCGACCGCAAAACGTGCAAATTGCTGGTGCAGAGAGCCCGATTCAAACCCGCGCTGGACAAACAAAAGCGTCCAGTAACCGGAGTTTATCGTTTCAGCCATAGCTGGCGGATCCCGCCGTCACGCGGGTTGAGCGATGCTGATAAAACCGCAACACAGTATAGCAGCCGCAGATAGCAATAGAGGAGAGCATGATGACCGATAATGATAGTATAATGAGTCGCAGAACATTGCTTTCCGGGACCGCCGCCGTCGGCGCCCTCGCAGCGGGTGGTTATAGTCTGGCTGCTGCCACCGCCCAGTCGACTGATAAAGCATCCCCTCCCCTCTCTGGTAAATCAGTGCTTATCACCGGCTGTTCCTCAGGCTTTGGCCGTTTAAGCGCATTGCATTTTGCATCATTGGGTGCGCATGTGATCGCCACCATGCGTAATCTGCCGCGGCCTGAAGCGGAAAGCCTCGCCGAAGAGGCACGGAACAGCAAGCTTCAGTTGGATATTGTTGAAATCGATGTCCTTTCCGATGACTCCGTGAGCAAAGGTGTTGCTGAAGCCGAACGCCTTACTGGCGGTCCGATTGATATTTTGGTCAACAATGCAGGTATCGGCATTACCGGGCCGATCGAACTGCAGGATATGGAAGCGACCAAGCTGATCTTTGACACCAATGTCTATGGCTATCACCGGCTGGCGCGCGCAGTCTTGCCGGGGATGCGGGCGCAGAAATCGGGGCATATCTTCGCCATATCATCGCAGCTTGGCCGGGTTATTGTGCCCGGTGCAGGCCATTATTCGCCGACCAAATTCGCGGTTGAAGCCATGGCCGAACAGATGGCGTATGAGTTGGTGCCACATAATATTGGCGTTACCGTCATCCAGCCCGGCGGTTACCCGACCGACATATGGAAGAAGCGTAATGTCTATACCAAAGCGCTGCGTGATCGTGCTTCCGAAGAGCGCAAGGCAGGCTATCCCGCATTAGTGGCGCGCATGGGCGCTGAGGATGGCTCGGGCCGTACCGCCGACCCAATGGATATACCACGCACAATGGCCGAAATTATGGGCATGCCAGTCGCTGAAAGACCCGCCCGCCGCGCAGTTCACCCCGGCAATAAGCCGCAAATGGCGATAAACGAAATATCCGCCAAAACGCAGGTGGATTGGCTGGGTAATACCCCCTATGGTCCATGGATCAAGGCAGTACATAAGGCGTAATTCCCCAATGCACAAAATGATGACGAGAACCCTGCTCGCAGGCCTGATGGCTCTTGGTCTGTCCATCCCTATGGCAAATGTATCGGCGCAGTCGCCAACCCAGTCGCGCCTCGGCACATCAGATCAGCAAGCACTTTACCGTCCGGTCAAATGCGATGAACGCAAAGTCTATCAAGGCCGCCCGGCATATTCGCCAGCATTCACCTCAATGGCTCAATTTGCGCCATTATCTGATGACATAAATCGCATTGTAAATACCGCACATCTCAGTCAGGCCTTTGCTGAAGCACAGAAAAACGCGAAAGCGAAAAATCTCTCTGTCGCACTCGCAACGCCTGATGGTCGGCTATGGCAAAGCACTACTGCGGATGATCAACTCTTCTATTGGGCCAGCGCGACCAAGACCTATACCGCCGTTGCGGTGCTGCAACTGGTCGATGAAGGCAAGCTGTCGCTGGCGGACCGGCTGTCACGCTGGGAACCCGGCATGCCCAATGCCAAACATATCACCATCCGCGATCTGCTGGCGCATACCAGTGGCCTGTTCAGTGCCAATGAAGACCCGGACTGGCGCGAAAAAGACAGTCGCCAGATGACGGCGAAACATCATGATGCCATATTGAAGAAGCGTGGTGCCATGTTCTGCCCCGGCCAGTTCTGGCGCTATTCCAATTCAGGCTACACGCTCTTGGGACGCATCGTTGAGCAGGTCGAGGGCAAACCCTTTGCCGAAGTACTGCAGACGCGGGTAATTGATAAGCTCGGCCTTAAGGAAACGATTGTCGTTACTCCTGAAAATGCCCGCCGCGTCGTTCCATTGGAAACCGATGGCGACGAGGTGGTGCTGGATATCACCGGACCGGGTGCAGCAGGACCAGTAGCGGCAAGCGCTGGTGATATGGCGCGTTTCTGGGCTGCATTGCTCAGCAACCAACTGATCAGCAGCAAAATGCGTGAGGCGATGTTCGATACCATGCTGCCGATGTTTGACATCACCACCTATTATGGCCTCGGCGTTATGCTGGTCGATACGCCCATTGCCGGCGGTCGTCTGGTGATGCTGGGCCATGGCGGCGATGCGCCCGGGGTCAATGCCTGGGTCGGCTATGATATCAAGCGCAAGCGGATTGTATCCGTAGCGCTTACCGGTGATGGCTCGGCAGCGGCAGTTGCCAATTATATGCTGCGCGCCAGTGATTGAAACTTCCCCCGGCAGCGTCTAGAGCGCGCTCCATAGCCCTCCTTTCTCGTAGAAGAAAGGATTGCCATCAGGAGTTATTATGGGTTTCAAATGCGGTATTGTCGGCCTGCCCAATGTCGGCAAGTCGACGCTGTTCAATGCACTGACCGAGACACAGGCGGCGCAGGCGGCCAACTATCCTTTCTGCACGATTGAGCCGAATGAGGGCGTGGTCGCGGTGCCCGATGACAGGCTCGACAGGATCGCCGCCATCGCCGAAAGCGCGAAGGTAATCGCGACGCAACTGACCTTTGTCGATATTGCCGGACTCGTCAAAGGGGCGAGCAAGGGCGAAGGTCTGGGCAATCAGTTTCTCGGCAATATCCGCGAGGTGGACGCCATTGTCCATGTGCTGCGCTGCTTTGAGGATGATGATATCCAGCATGTCTCCAACCATGTCGATCCGCTCGCCGATGCGGAAGTGGTGGAGACCGAGCTGCTGCTCGCCGATCTAGAGAGCCTCGAAAAGCGCGTCCCCAATCTGCAGAAGCGCGCCACCGGACAGGACAAGGAAGCCAAGATCGCGGCATCGGTGCTGGGCAAGGCGCTCGACCTGCTGCGCGAGGGGAAACCAGCGCGGCTGACTGAACCCGGGGACGATGAGGAAGCGAGGCATCTGGCGCAGGCGCAGTTGTTGACCTCCAAGCCGGTGCTCTATGTCTGCAATGTCGAGGAAGAAAGCGCCGCCAATGGCAATGATTACAGCGCAAAAGTATTTGAAAAGGCCAAGGCGGAAGGCGCAGAAGCCGTCGTCGTCTCCGCCGCCATCGAGTCAGAGTTGGTCGACATGGAGCCGGATGAGAAACAGATGTTCCTTGAAGAAATGGGCCTGAGCGAAACCGGCCTCGCCCGCGTTATCCGCGCCGGATATGACCTCCTCAATCTGCAGACCTTCTTTACTGCCGGCCCCAATGAAGCGCGTGCTTGGACCGTCGAGCGCGACGCCAAAGCACCGCAAGCAGCCGGTAAAATCCACACCGATTTCGAACGCGGCTTCATCCGCGCCGAGACCATTGCCTTTGATGACTATATCGCACTAAACGGCGAAAGCGGCGCCCGAGAAGCCGGAAAACTGCGCCAGGAAGGCAAGGACTATGTGGTGCAGGACGGCGATGTGATGCTGTTCAAATTCAATGTCTGAAACTTCGACATCTTGAAATTCGCTAAAATTGACGCTATATTGCGTCATAATTAGCGGAGATATGACATGGAGCTGATAGCATTAAGCACAAATGGGACATTCAATCCCAAGCAGATCGCTGCCGTGCTGCGCACCACCAGCGAAGAAGTCGCCAGCAGCGTCGGTCTCGGCAAGGATGCGGTGCAGCGCAAGGACCGTATTCAGTCTGCGCGGACGCAAAAGCGACTGCGTGAGATGATCGAAATCCTCAACAAGGTCAGTCCGCGCTTTGGGTCTCCGCTCATCGCCTATGCCTGGTATCGTTCGCAGCCGCTGGCAGGTTTTGATGGCATGACCGCGATGCACCTTGTCCATGCCAATCGCGCGGCAGATGTACTCGAATATATTGATGCAGTGGATGCAGGCATTTTTGCCTGATAGCAGTGCGCTATAAGGGCCTACTCTATCGCGCCCTTAATCCACGCTATGTCCGCGAACCACTGTCCGGAGAAGGCGCCGCGCTCTATGGCGGACGCTTTAACCCCAAAGGTACAGAAGCGCTTTATTGCGCCATGTCTGTACAAACAGCGATCAGGGAAGCCAATCAGGTCGGCGATTTGCAGCCGACCACATTGGTTTCTCTACGCGCCGATATTGGACCGCTTTTTGATAGTTATGATGCCAACGCGTTTGAGCGCGAAGGTCTCGTCCCGGTCAATCTTGGCGACCCAGCTTGGCGCAACCGGATGAAAAGCGGCAAAGTCGTCCCAACACAGCAATTGGCTATGGAGTTGATCGCAAAAGGATATTGCGGCCTGATCGCGCCGAGCTCTGCCAATGGTGCCACCGTGCAGGACAGAAACTGCGTCCTATGGAGATGGAATGATAGCGCGGACAACAGCATAAGCGTTGTTGACGGTGAGGATAGGCTAGGTAATTCAAGTCAAACCCCATAAGATGAAACTGGCAGGAGAGAATATGCTCTATTTTGAGGACATAGAAGTCGGCGCGAAGCAGAGCTTTGGCCATTATGATGTCACGCGCGAAGAAGTCCTCGAATTTGCCGGGAAATATGACCCCCAGCCCTTTCATCTAGACGATGAGGCCGCGGCAAAAACGCATTTTGGTCGAATTTCCGCGAGCGGATGGCATACCTGTTCCATGGCTATGCGGATGATGGTAGAGAATATGACCGTCAATCGGCAGGCAGGCCTTGGATCGCCCGGGGTTGACGAAATACGCTGGCTGAAACCGGTCTATCCCGGTGATACGCTGCGCTGTGAGAGCACCACTCTCTCCAAGCGTCGCTCCCGCAGCCGTCCTGAAATGGGCAGCATGCAGGGGGAATTGACGCTGTTTAACCAGAATGGCGAGCCGGTGATGCGGATGAAATCCATCGGTCTGATTTCTGTGCGTAACCCTGAGGCCCCGATTGGGGATAATGAATAGGCGCGTTACCCAATTTAGCACCGTTAGCCCTGAGCCTGTCGAAGGGCGTCTCTCAACACGGTGAAGCGGGCTTCGACAAGCTCAGCCCTAGCGGTTTAGTTTTGACACTTGCCGAGAAACAAAGCGCTTAAGCCCCGCAGCTATAGCGTCCACCTTCATAGCTGCGGCTGCCGCCTTCATCCTGGGTCACATTCAGCGTCGCTGACCATTCGATGGTCTCCAGCGCTGATGTTTCACCATCGCCCTCGGCGCGATCAATGGTGATGCTCAGCGCTTCAGTGGCATAAGTGCCGCCCTGCTCTACCGCTTCGTAATTGGCCTCACCCTCGGTCTTGAGCGCGACCACAGTATCATTCAGCTTGACCGCGGCATTGGCGGTGTCATCAACAAAGAACAGCGCTTCATCATCGGCGCTGATAAAGGCGCAACCCAGGCCAGACTCGACAACACCCTCGGCCTCAGTGAATGCCATTGCTTGAAGATCTGGTCCTGCATCGGCGTCAGTTTCCGTCTCCGCCGTTTCGGTTGCGGTCTCGTCAGTTATCGTAGCACTGTCATCAGCAACCGGCGTTTCGGGGGTGCGTTGCAGCTCTTCTTCGGTGATCGGCTCCTGCCGCGCGCAACCACTGGCCAATATCGTGCCGCAAAGCGCCAGAGCGATAACAGATTTCCGCATATTCACTTTCTCCCGAACAGTTTTTCGATGTCCTCATGCGCCAGCTTGACCCATGTCGGTCGGCCATGATTGCACTGGCCTGAATGTGGGGTCTGCTCCATCTCGCGCAAGAGCGCATTCATTTCGGCAACATTAAGCACCCGCCCTGCGCGCACCGAACCATGACAAGCCATGGTCGCGGCAACATGCTCGATGCGTTCATTGAGGCTTAGCATATCGCCCAACCCTGCCAGTTCATCGGCCAGATCTTGCATAAGTTGCGCAATATCGACTTTTTTAAGCATCGCCGGAACGGAACGCACCGCCATCGCCGTAGGCCCAAAGCGCTCCGCTTCCAGCCCGAGCGCTGCCATATCTTTTATGCGCGCTTCGAGCCGATCGCAGGCTGTTTCTTCCAGTTCGACAATCTCCGGCACCAACAGCCCTTGAGACGGGATGGCTGCCCCCTGTTTCGCAGCGCGCATCCGCTCCAGAACTAGCCGCTCATGCGCTGCATGCTGGTCGACAATCACCAGCCCATCTTCGGCCTCGGCGACAATATAGGTCTTGTCCACCTGCCCGCGCGCTACGCCAAGCGGATGCTGGATGGAATCGGGCACAGCTTCAGTCGCTGGTTCAGCGCGACCCAGCGGTTCGGCATAGACATAGCTGTCCGGGTTTTCACGCAGACTTAGTCCCGCCCCTTCAGGGGAGGGGTTGGGGTGGGGGCTATCCATCAGCGCTGTGCTTGCGGGACGCCCCCACCCCCCGGCCCCCTCCCCTGAAGGGGCGGGGGAGAAGAAGGACGGATCGGCTTTGACCGGCTCCGCCTGCCACCTATCCAAAGCGCTTTCTGCTGGCCGCTGCACCGCGCGGAAACCATTTTCGTCCAACGCCCGCCGCAGCCCGGAAACAATCATCCCGCGGATCATCGCTGCATTGCGAAAGCGCACCTCAGTCTTGGCCGGATGTACATTCACATCGACCTCACTCGCCGGAACGGTGAGATAGAGCGCCACCACCGGATGGCGGTCGCGCGCCAGCATTTCGGCATAGGCGGCGCGCACTGCACCGGTGAGCATCCGGTCCTTTACCGGGCGATCATTGACGAACAGAAACTGATGATCCGCCACACCCCGGTTAAACGTCGGCAGGCCCGCGACACCGCTCAGCGTCACGCCTTCGCGCTCCAGATGGATGGCAATGCTGTTATCCGCTAGCCCACGCGCTGTCAGCGCCGCGACCCGGGCGAGCTTGTCCTGTCCCGGCTGCACATTAATCGCGGTGCGGCCATCATGCTCGAGCTTAAAGCCGATATCGGGACGCGCCATCGCCAGCCGTTTGACCACGTCTGTACAGGCAGCATATTCGCTACGTGGCGTGCGCAGAAATTTGCGCCGGGCCGGAACCTTAGCGAACATATCCGAGACGATAATCTCGGTGCCTTTCATTGTCGCCGCGGGGCCATCGGCGATTTTCTGGCCATGGTCCATAGTGATCGACCAGCCATCGCCCTCTGTTGTCCGGCTGATGAGCTGCATCTTGGCGACACTGGCTATCGAAGGCAGCGCCTCGCCGCGAAAACCCAGGGTCGTCACCTGCTCAATCGCATCATCGGGCAGTTTGGAGGTGGCATGACGCTCCAGCGCCAGCGCCATCTCCTTGCGATCCATACCGCAACCATCATCGCGCACGGCAAAGCTCTCCAGCCCGCCACCCGAAAGGCGAATCGCAATGTTCTGCGCGCCTGCATCAATCGCGTTTTCAATGATTTCCTTCAGTGCACTGGCCGGTCGTTCAACCACCTCACCGGCGGCAATGCGGTTGATAAGAGCGTCCGGAAGTTTGCGAATAGGCATAAATCTGTATCTAAAAGGACGAAGCGCCAGTGGCGAGGGTCAAAAAGCCTTTCATCCACCAGTTTTCTTTGGCATGGGGTCTCAATCTGTATATGGGGCACGTACATTAAACGGCAAAGTCTAGGGTCAGAACCCATAGGCTTTGACCGTTCTCATCCACTTATCCGATCTTAGCTAACGGAATATCTTTACTTATGTCGTTCTTTTCCAGCCTTTTCAAATTTGGTTCGCAAAATATCGCAATTGATCTCGGCACCGCTAACACTCTTGTCTATGTGGAAGGCCAGGGCGTGGTGCTCAATGAGCCTTCGGTTGTCGCCATTGAAACGGTGAACGGTGTCAAAAAGGTCAAAGCTGTCGGCGATGACGCCAAGATGATGATGGGCAAGACACCGGACAGCATCGAGGCAATCCGCCCGCTGCGCGATGGCGTGATCGCCGATATCGAAGTCGCCGAGCAGATGATCAAATATTTCATCACCAAGGTGAACGGCAAGAAGAGCATGTTCAATCCGCCGGAGATCACCATCTGCGTGCCTTCTGGCGCGACATCGGTAGAGCGCCGCGCCATTCGTGATGCTGCCTCCAATGCCGGGGCTAGTCAGGTGTTCCTGATCGTCGAGCCGATGGCGGCGGCGATTGGTGCCGGTATGCCGGTGACCGAGCCGATTGGATCGATGGTCGTGGATATTGGCGGTGGTACGACCGAAGTGGCGGTCCTTTCGCTGCGCGGCCTTGCTTATACTACATCGGTCCGCACGGGCGGAGACAAGATGGATGAGGCGCTGGTCTCCTATGTCCGTCGTCACCACAATCTGCTGATCGGGGAAACCACCGCTGAACGCATCAAGAAGGATTTCGGCGTCGCCCGTCCGCCGGCAGATGGTGTCGGCCATACCATCCAGATCAAGGGGCGTGACCTCGTCAATGGCGTGCCCAAAGAAATCTCGATCAATCAGGCACAGATCGCCGAGGCTATGGCTGAACCGATCAGTACCATTGTTGAAGGCGTACGCATTGCGCTGGAAAACACCGCACCGGAACTGGCTGCTGATATTGTCGATCAGGGTATTGTACTCACTGGCGGTGGCGCCATGGTTGAGGGCCTGGATGCCCATATGCGCGATGAAACCGGGCTGCCAGTCACGGTGGCTGAAGACCCTTTGAGCTGTGTCGCCATCGGTACCGGTCGCGCCATGGAAGACCCGGTATATCGGACGATTTTGCAAACTGCATAATCGCTAAAATATTGGTTTAGGAAGGAAAAGCAGCATGGCGACGCCAGACAAACGGCGTCTCGGCTTTAGCCGCAAGGCCCATTATCGCGCCTTTACAGCCTATGTGCTTGCCATATTGGGCGGCCTGGTTGGCCTGTTCCTGCTCGCTCTGTCCTGGATTGATCCAACAGGCTTTGCCGTATTGCGTGGTGCCGCTTCAGAAGTAACCGCACCGGTATCCGGCACGCTCGCCAGCGCCAGCTCTGGCACCCGCAATGGCTGGCAGGAGATTGCCGCCTATTTCGATGCCGGCTCCAAAAATGCCGAATTACAGCGCGAGCTTGATGATACGCGTAACCAGCTGGTTGAAGCCCGCGCGTTGAAACAGGAAAATCAGCGTTTGCGTCGTTTGCTCGGCCTGATGGAGACCGAACCAGAGCCTGTCACCCTTGCCCGTTTGATCAGTTCTTCTGCATCCAGCACAAGGCGTTTTGCTACGATGGGCGCAGGTTCGCGTCAGGGTGTGATACGTGGCCAACCGGTGCGCGCGCCAAAGGGTCTCATCGGACGGGTGATTGAGACCACACCCAATACCGCCCGCGTTCTACTGCTCACCGATCCACGCAATGTTGTCCCTATCAAGCGCGCCAGCGATGGCGTGGTCGCCTTTACCGAGGGCTTGGGCAATGGCGATATCGCCATCCGCCTGATCAATGTCGGGGTCAATCCGTTTAAGCAGGGTGACGTTGTGGTGACATCGGGCAGCGGCGGGCTATACCGCCCCAACATCCCGGTCGCGATCATCCGTGAGATCACCAGTGACGGCGCATTGGCGACATTGCTCGCTGATCCAGCGGGAACGGATTTCGTAATGGTACAGCAGGTTTAT
The DNA here is from genome assembly GCA_038748365.1 of Pseudomonadota bacterium. GTDB lineage: Bacteria > Pseudomonadota > Alphaproteobacteria > Sphingomonadales > Sphingomonadaceae > Alterisphingorhabdus. The sequence continues at coordinate 8,790 of JBCDIZ010000011.1, read as the reverse complement.
CAGCCTGATCTTGTTGATGATAGCAATGTTGATAATCCCGAAGTCCCAAGTGAAGAGGAAACCGATAGCGGGGCCGAGAATAGCGACGGAGCCGAATAGTGGCGCGCGCCTATAAACCCCGGATCAATCAGGAAAAATCGGGCCTAAAGCTCAGACTTTATCCCCTGCTCTCGGTGATTATAGCTAGTGCCCTGCCGATGCTATTACCAATCGTGGCAACCATGCCATTATTGCCGCCATTTGGCTTTATGGTGCTCATAGCATGGCGAATATTGCGCCCCGGCATATGGCCATTATGGATCGGCGCCCCACTCGGTCTTGTCGATGATCTGTTCAGCGGCCAGCCATTAGGGTCTGCTATGCTAATATGGTCAGTGATCCTGATCTTGCTCGATCTCGCCGATCAACGTTTCTTGCTGCGTGGCTTCTGGCAGGACTGGGTCATTGCCAGCCTGTTCCTCCTATTCGCCATTTTAGCCGGCTATGTTATAAATATTGCCCATGACGCATCGATTATGCCGCTAGCGCTTGTGCCCCAGATATTGCTCTCCATGGTTCTCTTCCCCCTCATATTGCGCTTCACCGCCAGGATAGACGCCCGGAGGCAAAGGACATGACCATTTTCGGGGGCGGCAAAAAAAAGATCATTTCGGCGGCATCGCAGAATATCACCTTCAATCGTCGTTCCTTGTTGATTGGCGGAGCACAAGCCGGTGTCGGGCTGCTGCTCGCCGGGCGCATGACCTATATCGCGGTGGCAGAGAATGAACGCTATCAAATGCTGTCAGAAAGCAATCGCGTCAATCTAACACTGGTGCCGCCGCGCCGAGGCTGGATTATCGATCGCAATGGCAAGCCGATAGCCAGCAACCGCGCCGATTTTCGCGTCGATATTATTCCTGATCGGCTGGTCAATCCAGAACAGACGCTGGATGAGCTGGCGCTGCTGCTCAACCTGCCCGATGACGAGATTGAACGCATCCGCACAGACTTGGAACAATCGCGCGGGTTCCAGCCGGTACAGGTCGCTTCCGGCTTGCGCTGGGAAGATTATGCCGCCGTCAGCGTACGCCTCCCCGATCTGCCCGGTGTCGCGCCGATACAGGGTTTTAGCCGCCAATATCCCGCCGGTGCCGCTGTCGGCCATCTGGTCGGCTATGTCGGCGTTGCCAATGCCGAAGAATATGACGCCGAGCCCAATCCACTGCTGATCACGCCCGGATTCAAGATCGGCAAGGACGGGCTGGAAAAGCAGTTTGAACAGGAACTGCGCGGCGAACCCGGGGCACGGAGGGTAGAAGTCACCGCACGCGGTCGCGTGGTCCGCGATCTGGAAAAGCGCGACGATGTTCCTGGCGATCCGGTCAAGCTGACCATCGATGCCGAGTTACAGCGCTATGCCGCGCGTCGTCTGGGTGAAGAGTCCGGCTCGGTCATCGTTATGGACTGCAAAAATGGCGACATATTGTGCCTCGCCTCGATGCCGAGCTTCGACCCAAACAGCTTCTCTGATGGTATCGGTTTTGACGAATATGCGATGCTGCGCGAAGACGACCATGTGCCGCTGCGCAACAAGTCGCTGGTCGGGCTTTATCCCCCAGGCTCCACCATCAAACCTATGAATTGCCTTGCTTTTCTGCAAGCTGGCATCGACCCTGAAGAAACCATTACATGCGGCGGTGGCACCCGTGTCGGCAATCGCTTTTTCCGCTGTCACAGCAACCATGGGTCGGTGAATATGGACAAGGCCATTGCTCAGAGCTGTGACACCTATTTCTACAAAATGGCCCAACGCATCGGTATGGACCCGGTTGCGGCAATGATGCGAGAGCATGGGCTGGGTGAGGAATATGACCTGCCCGTGCCCAATCAGTTTTACGGCACCGTCCCCGATCCAGTGTGGCTGCAGCGCAAATATGACCGGCGATGGACCGGCGCCGATACGGCAAACTCCTCTATCGGTCAGGGCTATGTGCTGACCAATCCGTTACAACTCGCTGTCATGACAGCGCGCTTAGCCAGCGGCCAGAAGCTTGTTCCCAACCTGCTGACCAACACCCGCAGGACAAAGCATGAGGCGATGCAGATCAATCCGGAACATCTGGAAGTTGTCCGGGCAGGTATGCGCAACGTCGTTTATGGCGCAGGAACAGCGCGGCGCGCGCGCCTGCCAGTGGAGAATGTCGAAGTCGCTGGCAAGACTGGCACCGCGCAGGTGGTCAGCCTATCACGCGGCGATGGCCGCAATGTGCCATGGAAATTCCGCGACCACGGCCTGTTTGTCTGCTTCGCGCCTTTTGACAATCCGCGCTATGCCTGTTCGGTGGTGATCGAACATGGCGGCGGATCAGGCGCGGCCTATCCGGTGGCCCGCGATGTGCTGACCTTCCTGTTTGACCGCGAAAAAGCGTTAGAAGACATCGCCGCTCTCGAAGCGGGATGGGGCGGCACGATAGAAGAACGCGCCGAAGCAAAATTCGCCGCGTTTCAAGCCAACAAAGCCGCGGCTTCTGCGGGAAACGACAGCAGTAATTCTCCGGACGAGGCAGGCTAAGGATGCAGATTGCGTTCGTTCCTCAACCCCTGCGCGCCCAGCCATGGGGTATCATACTGTTGCTGTTGGTTTTCACCGGCTTCGGTGTCGCCATCCTCTATTCTGCGGCTGGCGGCTCTTTCACCCCTTGGGCTGGACTGCATGCGGTACGCTTCATGGTGTTTCTCATCATGGCGCTGGTGATCAGCTATATGCCCGAGGAACTATTCAAATTCGCCGCATTGCCAGTTTTTGTGATCATCTTGTTGATGCTGCTCGGCGTCGAAATTCTCGGCCAGGTCAGAGGCGGCAGCCAGCGCTGGCTGGAACTGGGCTTTATGCGCATCCAGCCCTCGGAACTGATGAAGCCCGCCATCGTGCTGGCCGTCGCCCGTTTCTATAGCTCTTTGCCACCGGCCATGATCCGCAGTTGGAGCGCTATTTGGCCGCTGCTGATCATGATGGGGCTGCCCGCCGCGCTGGTGCTGCTCCAGCCGGACCTCGGCACCACTATCACCATCTGCGTCGGCGCAGTCACCGTCGCCTTTCTAGCTGGCCTGCCAATGCGCCTCTTCGTCGGTGCAGGTCTGGCCGCCGCCATTGCCATTCCGCTCGCCTATCTGTTCCTGCTCGAACCTTATCAGCAACGCCGGGTGGCGACCTTCCTTAACCCAGAAAATGACCCGCTAGGCTCGGGCTATCACATCACTCAATCGCAAATTGCCATCGGTTCAGGCGGCATTGACGGCAAGGGCTTTTTACAGGGTTCTCAAAGCCATCTCGACTATCTGCCCGAAGGTCATACCGATTTCGTATTTGCTACCATGGCAGAGGAATGGGGCCTGATCGGCGGCATAGCGGTCATCTTCGCCTATTTCCTGCTGCTCAGATGGGGCTGGCGCCTGTCACTAAATGCCCCCAGCCGCTTCACCAAACTGCTCGCAGGTGGCCTCACCATGACCATCTTCCTCTACGCCGCAATCAACATGATGATGGTGATGGGTCTGGCCCCGGTGGTCGGCATCCCCCTCCCCTTTTTAAGCCATGGCGGCTCATCCATGCTGACCGTAATGATCTGTATCGGCATGCTAATGGCCATAGACCGCCAGACAAAGAAGCAGCCCCAAACCAGCCTGAGCAGCGGATTATTGGTGTAAATAGCAGAGCACGCTAAAGAAAACCCTTTTCATCCGCGCAAAAATCCCTATTTACCCCGCTCTGCCCAACGAATCGGCAGCCCGGTTATCCCGGCATGGACGCATAGCTCAGTTGGTAGAGCAGCTGACTCTTAATCAGCGGGTCCTAGGTTCGAACCCTAGTGCGTCCACCATATTTTCAATGACTTATGGGTGATTGGCAAGGTTACCTACTCAGCGTGGGTCCCAATGGGGTCACAGAGTAGCGAAATACTTCTCCGTGTGGCCGCTTTGCGCCCTAATCTAAAACGTAGCCATTCCAGATCTTAGCTTCTGAAATCGGACATTCACCGAGGCCATTCCGGTCAAGAAGAGACGAGTTCGCGTTAGATTGACAGCGCCTCGCTGGCGGCTTTCACAGAATGAGAATTCTCTTGCACGAATTTACGTGGGCTCATTCTGGTCCAACGCCTGAACGCGCGGGAGAAGGCACTGGGGTCGGAAAAACCGGTGAGATAGGCGGCTTCATTCACCGTGACTTTGCCTCCCTTCATATATTCGAGCGCCAGTCGGCGGCGAAGGTTATCAAGCACTTCCTGGAAGGTTGTGCCCTCATCCTTGAACCTGCGGTAAAGCGTCTGCCGGCTCATCGCCATCTGCGAAGCGATTTCGCGAACAGAAACCTCGCCGCCATGCAGCACTGTCATAAGCAGGCTTTCCACTTTGGCCCGAAATGTGGCCTTGGCTCGAAGAGCTTGCAGCATATCATCCGCCTTCGAGGTCAGGATGCCGAACATATAAGATGGTGTGACCGCAACGGGATAGGCCAACCAGCTCTCATCCAGCTTCATGGCGTTCCGGCTGCTTTCGAAGGCAACGGGCGCCTCAAAAATGCGCTCATATTCGGTTGCGTATGTTGGTGCTTGGTGGGTGCATTCGAGCGCGCCGACTTTCAACTCGTTCGTGAAGTGTCTCGGCCCGCACGCAAGACGCGCGAATGTCACCTCAGTCAATTCCGGAAAGTCGCCGGATTCACGTCGATTGTCGACTAACCAGATCTCGCCGTTCTCACGGATGATCTCAAATCGCTGCGCGGCGCCGATGTCGACCTCCATCACCAGTGCGCCGTAACGGTTAAGCTGCTTCAATGCGTCCAGCATAGTTGGCGATGACCGGGTAATCAGCCCGACCAACGAGAGCTCGGAGAGATCGATCTGCTCAGCATAATGCAGGGCAATGGCGGGATTGCCAGTCAGGTCTTTCGCGGTCTGCATTAGCGAACGATAGTCTGACATGGCCACGCGATTGTCATCGTCCATAAGCAGCGAAACTGGTATTCCGGAACGCGAGTGAAGGGTGACGCGATCGGCGCCTTGGCCAACCGCAAACTCGATCAAGCCTTTGACGACACCTGCAGAGACAGACGCATCAGCCACGCTTGCAACCTCGGGACAACTTTTTGGAACGCTGGGCCATGGACGTTAGATGTATTAGCTAGGTAAGACGGTGCTAACAAGTTTTGTTTTGAAACTATGGAAACCGAATTGCCCCTCTCTTCTCTGATTTTTACCCCGCTTCTCGTGGTTCATATTCTTGCCGGAACAATTGCCATTGGAGCCGGCGTTACAGCCATGTTCGCACGCAAACGCGGTTCAGGGCTGCATACACAGGCTGGCAACTTCTTCTTCGGTTCTATGTTGGTCATGGCGGGGAGTGCCAAGGTGCTTACCTACTGGGAACCAGACCCACTCTCGATGCTGAATGGGGTCATGGTGATGTATTTCGTCTCCACATCGTGGATGGCGGTGCGAGATCACGGGAAAGGGTGGCGACACTATGAATGGGCCCTCCTACCAGTTGCAGCGACTCTCGCATCGGCGCTTATCGTACTGGGAATTCTTGCGACGCAGAGCGAAGCGGGTATCGGTGGCTTTTCGGCCGAACCCTTCTTCGTTTTCGGCGGCATCGGGCTCTTGGCGGTCGCGCTCGACCTTAACTACCTCATGCACGGCAAAGTCAATCAACGCCAGCGCATCGCACGGCATCTATGGCGGATGTGCTGCGCTTATCTCATAGCCGCAACATCGCTTTTTCTAGGGCAGCAGGACGATGTGTTCTTTTTTATGGCCGGATCGCCGCTGTTGTTCGTCCCTTCCCTGGCAACCTTGGTCTTTATGGTCTTCTGGCTCTTCCGCGTGCGCTTTGCCAAGAACTGGCTCAGTCCGGTCTTGCGTCTTAGTCCAAAGGTTTCACCTAATACCGAGATTGGAACCTGACATGTTCGGTAAGATATTCCCCGAACAACTACACGGTCATCGGATGGCGTTGGTGCCGCAGATGAGTAGTCGTACGGAAAGAGAAAAACCAAGCCTATCTCTTTTGAGAATATCGGGCCGCTTTTGGTTCATCATTTTTCTAGCAGGGCAATTGGCATTTTTTTATTATCTCGTGTCGTTTTACGGGCTACCACTCGTTGTTGGAGATATATCGACCTGGAATTCCAATCCCCTCCTCAGGTCGAGGCCCTCAGTCCCCGGAGAGTCATTCAGCACCGCGATGTTTGGCATGCATGCGCTTGGAGCCACGATCATCGCATTTGGTGGCGGCCTGCAGTTGATACCGATCGTAAGACGCAAGGCTCCTACATTCCATCGATGGAATGGGCGGGTGTTTTTGGTGACGGTGACTGCCCTCAGCTTGACCGGCCTTTACTTGGTTTGGGTGCGTGGTCCTATACCGGTCCCCATTTATGATTCACCTCTCAGTGTGAATGGCTTGCTCATCCTTTCTTTCTCGGCCCTGACAGTGAAACACGCCATCAGTCGTAAAATTGATGTGCACGAGCGATGGGCGATGCGTCTGCTTCTGGTTGCCAACGCGCAATGGTTTTTGCGCATCGGTGTATTCGGATACCTCGCCACTTCGCAAATGACCGGGCGGCAACCAAGCTTTGAGGAGGATCCCTTCATTCAATTTTGGCAATGGGGTTGCTTTCTAATGCCGCTTGCAGGCTTGCAAATCTACTGGTGGGCTGGCAACTACGGAAATGCATTTGTGCAACGATTAACTGCAGCGTCGATCGTGTTGGTCACCGCCGTGATGGGCGCAGGCATTTTCGCTTATGCTCAAGTCTCGCAATCAATCATAGAAAACGCGCTCGTGTCGTAAGGGCTCAGATTCTGCTCCTGGCACAGATTTGGTTTTGATCTTTAGGAAGATCGCCCTCGTCTGTTGGGTTGATATTAAGCGGCTAGCTCGCATTGCTGCAAGCGCCGATATTCAATTGTCTTTCTTCTGATCCTTTCTCTTCGATGGATGATAGCTGCGGCCCTACCGTAATAGGCATCGGCGGGTGTGACATTGTTTAGGCTTTCATGGTAGCGCTGGCGGTTATAGTCCTCGATAAACATCTCGATCTGATGTTCCAGGTCTCCGGGCAGGAAGTAGTTTCCCAGCAAGATGCGGTTTTGCAGGGTCTGGTGCCAGCGTTCGATCTTTCTCTGTGTCTGGGGATGGAAGGGAGCACCACGCACATGGTGCATCTTTTTTACCTTGATGTAATCCGCCAGTTAACCTGTGAAGCATAGCTATATTAGCAGCATAGACACCTAAATTTGCTCATCTGAATCTGAAAGATGCTTTAACAATCTACAGAAATCACGAATTTGATTTTGCATTAAAAAGAGGCGATTTAAAGCGATATAGAAAGAGCTTACGCCGCGCCCTTAATTAGCAGGTCTTGGATTGGAACCCTAGTGCATTCAAATTTTTTCAATGAAATATAGGCAATTCCAACTGTGAGCAACTCTGCACGGGTCCCGAGGGCTCAGAGGCTGGAAATCGCACGCAAAAGCAAAAGCTTCGCTTTTTAACCTAAGACGTAAGCGTTCTATTTCTTGTCTTTCAACAGCAGATCTCCTTGGCGGCCATTTTAACAGAAAACAGACGTTACAAATTACCCGTAGATCATGCCATTCAACTAGGATTAAGGCCCTAAAAATGGCCTCAACACTATAGAAAATGCATATAAAATATGCAGCCTAAAGGGTGGAAGGTGATAAGATGTGCCTTGTCGAAAAGCATAATGTATATTCTCCCGCTGAAAGGCCGACGCGATGCTAAAATTACTGCGGATAGTTTTCCCACTCTTTCTGCTGGCGACACCGGGGGCGGCCATGCAGGAGGGAGATTCCGGGCGTTCGCAATATGAGGCGGGGAATCAGGCCTATGCTGCGGGTAACTGGCAAAAGGCACGCACTTTCCTCGAGGAATCCTGCGAGCTGGGTTTTGCGGAGGCTTGTTCCAACCTTGGCGTGCTGCATGCTCTTGGGCATGGTGTCGTGATCAACCAGACAAAGGCTGCGGAATATTATAATCGCGGCTGTGCTGGTGGCTCGGCCAATGGCTGCTCCAATGTCGGTTGGGCCTATGAAAACGCGCTGGGGCTGGAACAGGATTATCGCAGAGCGGCGCAGAGTTATGCCAAGGCGTGCGACAGCGGTCATGGCCTGGGGTGCAGGCATTTGGGTGTTCTCTATGCCATGGGCCGCGGTGTTGAGCGCGATACGCCGCGCGCAATCGAATATCTGCAAAAGGCGCTGGCTCTTGACCCCAAGCTTGATGCGTTTGAGTTGGAATATCCCTGACAATAAGACGATCAAGCGGGCAACTTAATCGCTAGTCGATCCTGATTGTCGCCCCCGCGCCCCATGTCGCTTCGTTTCGCGCTGGATTGAAACCGAAGCCGGCGTTGAGATTTATCCGCTGGTTTTCCGATGTGTAGCCGATGCCGCTGGCGATCGACACCTGCCCCATAAAGCCGCCAATTGCGCCGCCGATTGAAATCGCGCCCGGATCGTCATGATAGCGCAACTGGGTCAGTGCGGACACCGAGGCGATACCGGCCTGTGCCTCCATGCGATATTCTGTCAGATCGAAGCGGACATTATCAATCCGGGCATCGAGACGGTTGGCCAATTGGCTAAACTGCTGATCGGTATAGGCGTTGGCCTGCGATACGGCATCGCGTAGCTGGCTGACATTCACTGCGTCATTATCGGCGATGCCATTGGCGAGATTGCTGATCACCACCGGACTATTGGCCAATATGCCGGAACCCAG
>JBCDIZ010000010.1:0-102500 GCA_038748365.1 Pseudomonadota bacterium | reverse complement strand
GAGCGCGATGGCTTCGGAATTGGCGTTAATGCTGGCCTCTGATTCGCCCAGAAGCATGTGCAGCCCAGCCAAGTTGGTAAGCGCTGCGGTCGAACTCGGAGCAATTTTGAGGGCGTGTCTGAATTGGCCCTTGGCGGTGTCGATTTGTCCTGTAAACATGCTTGCACGGCCCATGGATACAAGCACCGAAGGGTCGCCGGGATCGATCTGTTCGGCTTGCTTTGCCGCCTCGATCATGCCCGTCAATTCCGCTGCTTTCTGATCGAGCTCCAGCTGGAGGGTTCGCAACCAACGCGTGTGCACCAGCCCGGCATAGCCGCGCGCGAAACGCGGATCGAACTCGACACAGCAAGAGAAATCGGCAAGTGCGCCATCCAGATTCTGGGTGTTGTGCCCGAGCACTTTGGCGAGACCGTTATGATATGCACCCCACGCATCCAGACTGTTGGGGTTCTTCAGGCGGGCCTGTGCAATTTCATGGTCGGTGATGCGGCGATCCAGTTCACTGGCAATGCGCGAGACGATTTCCTGGCGCAATTCATGCGCGCCGGCGACTTTGGTCGTAAAGCTGTCGCGCCAAAGGATCGTTTCCCCAATGGTCTCGGCCAATTCAACACTGATCCGCAGCTTGTCTCCCTCATCTCTGACCTCGCCCGAAAGGCAGTAGCGCACCTGCAACTCGCGTCCGATGTCCGCAAGGCTGTGCTCGTAAGAGGGGAAGCGGAAAGTCGATCCGCGCGCGATGACGAACAACCAGCGAAGATTGGTAAGTTCAGAGATTATATCATCGGGAAGCGCATCAGAGACGGCGATTTGCTCTGGCGATCCGGAAGTTTGTCTAAAGGGCAAAACCGCAATCGATGGTCTTCCTTTGGTCTGCTCCTTCAGGCCAGCTGCTTCCTCCGCGCGCTCCGCAAACGTGACGGTCGGATTGTCGGTCGTAACCTCGCCAACAAACCTTACCCCTTCACCATAAACCGTCCGAACAGGATTTGGCCGCTTGCCACTGGCGAGCGCACGGCGCAGATCGCTGAGGCGGGCGGTCAGGGTGTGATCGGCCACAAAGCGGTCCGGCCAGGCGGCCTTTGCCAATTCCTCGCGTGTGCAAACGCGATGCCGATTGTCAATCAGATGCGCCAGCATGGCGAGCACAGTGGGGGGCAGTTCTACAAGATCGCCCTTGCGCCGCAGCTCGCGGGTGATTGGCGAAAATGCAAACTCATGAAAATAATAGCGCACCAGCATTACCACAGGTCAGAATCATGCCGCTTACCTATAGCGGCATGCAATTTTGGAGGTTCTTGGGAGGTTTATCCCAATCCCTCATAAATATGAAGTGATTAGCGGAAATCTACCTGCCGTATTCGGCCAGATTTTGCCGCCCCTTGGCAAAGCAATCCCGCGTTAAAGCTTGAAATTCAAAGCGCTTTTTTCAATTCTTTGGCTCGTTTCATGCGTAAGCCCTGAGAGCGTTTTACGCTATAGTGATGGAGATGAGGGAGAGATGACGAGGCTGGATCCAGGCGCATTTTGGCGTAAGGCTAGTCCCATTCTGTCACGCGCCGTGATGAGAGCGCCCTTATCAGCCACGCCATGCTCACAACAGCCCTTCCCGTCCCCGCAGGTTGGGACGCATTCAGAATCATCTTCGGTGTCGCCCCGGAATAACAGGAGTATTTTCCTATGAGGACCATTCGCAGCTCGCTTTTGCTTAGCACCATATTGACGGCAGGTGCCACTACGCTGCTGATCACACCGCAGGATGCCAGAGCGGAAGATTGTATCCTAGATACCAATGGGGACGGCACCGCTGACGGTACCGATGGTGCAAACAGCGACAGCGGCAGCGGGCGCCTCGCCTGCGGACCCGACGCCAGGGCAATCGGAGCCGCAAGTACTGCTGTTGGTCCGAGCGCTGTAGCCTCGGGAGCGGATGCAGTAGCGATTGGCGGTGACGGCGGTGACGCCGACAGTGAAGGAGCACTCGCCCGCGGAAATCAGGCAACTGCTGTGGGCAATGAAGCGAAGGCCTATGATAATGAAACCACCGCTCTGGGTTTCGGTGCGCGCGCTGGCACCAGCTTTGGCACAAGAACAAACACCCCCGGCGCGACAGCAGTGGGTTTCAACGCCGAAGCTTCGGCAACATCCGCAACCGCTTTGGGACGAAACGCGCAAGCGATTGATATAAGAGCGACGGCGCTTGGCGCAAATTCACTGGCAAATCAGGAGGATTCTGTAGCCGTGGGTGAAAATGCACGAGCGACCGGTACCAATGGCTCGACGGCGCTTGGCAAGGACGCAATCTCAAGCGGCTCTGAAAGCACAGCGCTTGGCAACGACGCCATTGCCTCGGCTTCCCAGACCACGGCTTTGGGCGAAGACGCGCAAGCGACCGCTTTTGACGCCAGCGCGCTTGGCAACGGATCACTCGCCGAAGGACAGACTTCCACGGCTGTTGGGTCGAATTCGACTGCCAGCGGTCAGGGCTCGACCGCTCTTGGTTGGGAGTCGCGAGCAACAGGCACCGATTCAATCGCCATCGGCAACGATTCCTTTGATGACGGTGGCTTTGCCGGGGCGGTCGCCTCTGGAGCAGGTTCGATAGCGATTGGATCAGATTCAACCGCGAACCAAAGCAATGCGCTCGCGCTTGGCACAGCGGCAAACGCAACGGCGGCAAGTGCGATCTCCATCGGTCAAAACAGCGATGCTCTGGGTGAAAACTCCATCGCTATTGGGGCAGATGGCGACGATGGCGACACGCAAGGGGCAATTACCTCTGGCGTAAATGCCGTCGCACTGGGCGGAGACGCCGCAGCAAATGGCACGGATGCAACAGCTATTGGCGCGGGCGCTCAAGCGGCAACATTCGGGACCTCGCTAGGCCGCCTTGCCATCGCCAGTCAGAGTGAAGCGCTTGCTATCGGGCAGAACAGCAATGCAACCGCAATCGCTTCGACCGCTGTGGGTACAGGCGCGGAGGCTACAGCCATTGGCGCGGTCTCGCTTGGTCGCCAGGCCCGTGCTTCGGGCAATAACGCGCTGGCGCTGGGTCGCGAAAGCGTTGCCAACCAGACCGGTTCCATCGCCATTGGCGGCGACGGCAACGATGTTGGCAATGAGGGCGCGCAGGCGACCGACCGGGATACGATTGCAATCGGCACTGATGCACAAGCTGGCTTCTCTGGCTCCCTTGCTTTGGGAAGGGGAGCCACTGCCAATCAGTCCGTTTCGGTCGCGATCGGTGCCGAGGCCCAAGTGAGTGGAATCGGCTCTATTGTTATCGGAAACGCCGCTCAAGCTAGTGCTGATTCTACCGTTGCGATAGGCGTCGTCTCCAGCGCGTCGGAGATACAAGCCACCGCTTTGGGCGGAGGTGCGAGAGCCAATGCGCAAAGCTCGGTTGCGCTTGGCTTCCTGTCGGTTGCCGATGAAGAAAACACCGTCTCCGTAGGCGACACCGGCAGCGAACGACGCATCGTCAACGTCGCCGATGGCATAGGCGACAGCGACGCCGCGACGGTCGGCCAGCTTAACGCCGCTGTTGCCGGTACGGGTTCGATTTTTCTCGATGTGAACTCGAGCCTCGGCGCGGCCAACGCTTCAGGGGCGGAAGCCGTAGCTCTTGGTGGTGGCAGCGTTGCCGACGACACCGGGGCCATCGCGATCGGTTCCTTCACTTCATCCTCAGGCGTCGACTCCCTAGCCATCGGGGCGGTCACCACTGCCGTGGGCGAGGATGCGACGGCGATCGGCGCGGGAGCCGTTTCAACGACCTCCGCGACATCCCTCGGCAGTTCCGCGCAGGCGACCGGGGTGCAATCCGTGGCGGTGGGGGTCGCCAGCGAATCGAACGGCGCAAGATCGATCGCAATCGGCGGGGATGCCGGAGACAGCGATGATCAGGGCGCGGTTACGACCGGAGAAGAGGCGATAGCGATCGGCGCGGACGCTGCGGCAAGCGGAAGCACCGCAGTCGCCGTCGGACGGGGCGCACAGGCAGCGGATAGCGGCACCATTGCGCTTGGAGCCAACAGCCAGGCTACTGAGGGCTCGGCCATAGCTATCGGCAATGGGTCTCAATCGACCGGTGTCTTTACTGTCGCTTTGGGACGCAACTCCCAGGCTACCGATACCGGCAGCGTTGCCGTGGGGAATGACTCACAGGCCACAGGAACCTCCTCATCCGCATTTGGCCCGTCTGCTCGCGCCACGGGTGGGTCTTCAACCGCAATCGGATCGGGCGCGATCGCTGATGATGGCGGCAGCGCGTTTGGACGCGGGGCAGATGCAATCGGAGAAGATTCCGTTGCAGTTGGCGGCAACTCGGAAGCGACAGCGGAGAACTCGATCGCGCTGGGCAGAAGCACCAGAGCGACTCAGCTCGCCGCCACAGCAGTGGGGCAAAGATCCGAAGCATCGGGAGAGTCTTCCATCGCGCTGGGCAGTTCAAGTGTTGCAAGCGCGACCAACGCCATCGGGATAGGTAATGGCGCTGTGGCCGCTGGCACAAACGGAGTCGCGATAGGCTATAATGCAGGTATCGGCACCACCGGTGCGGGTAATGTCGCCACCGGGGAAACCGCCGGTCAGAATGTCGATGGCAATGGCAACACAGCCGGTGGCCGCTTTGCAGGCAGAAATGTCACTGGTGATGCCAACATCGCCTTTGGCCTTGTTTCGGGTAACAATATCTTGGGCGATTACAATATCGCGAGCGGCACGAATTCAGGCCAGAGTGTAACGGGCGACCATAATGTCGCCAGCGGTACTTATACTGGGCAGGGTGTTGATGGCGATCACAATATTGCCAATGGCTATTCTGCCGGCAGAGATGTCAACGGTGACTATAATATTGCCAGTGGTTATTCTGCAGGTAGAAACATCTCCGGCGATAGCAATATCGCTTTAGGCAGAAATGCAGGCACCAATTCTCCGGGCGGTCCCACGCTGAATATTAACCGCACGGTTGCCCTTGGGGATGATGCTGTCGCCAGCGCCGATAATGCGGTTGCATTGGGCGCTGGCTCTATAGCCGATACCGCGAACACGGTTTCGGTTGGCGCAGCCGGTTCGGAGCGCCGCATCGTCAACGTCGCGGATGCAACGGGCGACAATGACGCGGTGAATCTGGGTCAGCTCAACGCGGCGGTGGCCGGGGCAAGCGGCGGCTCGATTTATCTCGATGTGAACTCCACCGGCACCGCCGCCAGCGCAACCGGCGCAGAAGCAATAGCGCTAGGCTCGGCCAGTGAAGCTACTAACAGCCTCTCCATCGCCATTGGCGGGGACAGCGGCGATCCGAATGCTATCGGTGCAAGAGCAAGCGGGCAGAGAGCCATCGCATTGGGTGCAGACTCCGAAGCGACAAGGATCTCGACCATCGCCGTGGGCGAGCGAGCCGGTGCAACAGGAGATAGCGCTGTATCGATTGGCGGGGTTTCAAGCGCCTCGCAAGCTGGTGCTGTTGCATTGGGCACCGGGGCACAGGCGACTGCCATTGGCGCGGTGGCGCTTGGCGGCCCGAACGGAAGCGGCGGTGACAGCGCGCAGGCTAGCGGCGAATCGTCCACTGCAGTGGGGTCCGCAGCGCTCGCCAGCGGCGAGTTGTCCTCGGCGCTGGGTAGCAGTTCCCAAGCAAGCGTAGGATTTTCCGTTGCGGTTGGTGCCTTTGCCGAAGCCACGGCCGCAAACACGACCGCTTTGGGTGTTGGAGCGCGCGCCACAGCGAATAACGCCACTGCTGTGGGGCAAAACGCCAACGCCATCTCCGACAGCAGCGCGCTGGGCCGCAGCGCCAACGCGAGCGGGGAGAGCACGGTTGCGGTCGGCGCGGATACCGTCGCCAGTGGAAGCGGGGCTGCCGCGCTCGGCTTCAGCGCCAACGCTTCGGGCTTACAAGCTCTCGCTTTAGGGCAAAGATCCAGAGCGACGAACTTCGGCTCTGTTGCGCTTGGGTCAAATGCCCGCGCAAACGTCAACAGCAGCGTTGCTCTCGGGGCTAGTTCTATAGCCGATGAAGCGAACACCGTCTCGGTCGGCTCGTCTGGCTTCGAACGCCGGATCGTGAATGTCGCTGATGGTACGGGCGACAATGACGCGGCAACCATAGGCCAGCTTGACGCCGCCATCAGTGGCGCGACCTTTGCCAGTAGCGACTATGTCGTCGTCAACTCGACCGGCACGGCGGCCAGCGCAGTAGGCACCGATGCTATCGCCGTTGGTGAAGAGGCGGTGGCAAGTGGCCCTGTAGCGGTCGCAATCGGGCAGGGAGCCGAGGCGACTCAATCCCAAACCGTCGCACTGGGCGCTTCAGCCGAAGCCTTGGGCGGCAGTTCCACCGCCATCGGCTTTAGCGCGGAAGCGGCGGATAGCGATGCGACCGCCATCGGCAATGCGGCAGAAGCTTCTGGTGCGGACGCCACAGCTGTGGGCGCGGGCTCGGTGGCCTTTGCCGACAGTGTCGGCATCGGCGCCGGGTCTCAGGCCGGTAATGCGCGTACCATCGCTGTCGGGCGCACCGTGCTTGCCGCCGGCGAAGGCGCGATCGCGATCGGCAGTGACGGCCGCGATGTCGACTTCCCGCTCGATCCCAATATTCAAATCGGCGCTCAGGCCATAGGCGACTATGCCATCGCGCTGGGGCCGGATGCGGTCGCCTTTGGCGAAAGTTCCATCGCCACGGGTGATGGCGCGTCTGCCGCTGGGCTTGATTCCATTGCCATCGGCACCTTTTCCACCGCGACCAATGTCGACAGCGTTGCGATTGGCTTTAACGCACTGGCCGATGGCGATTTTGCGGTCGCCTTCGGCTCGGAAAGTCTGGCATCGGGCGAAGATGCGGTGGCCTTGGGCGCGCAGGCCGTTGCCCTTGCCGATGATGCCATAGCCATCGGTGATGACAGTCTGGTCGAGGGCGATAACGGCATTGCCATTGGCGATGACGCCACCGTGCTGGCCGCCGATGGCATGGCGATTGGTGAAAGCGCCTTTGTTGACACAACCGCGCAAAACAGCCTGGCCTTCGGTAAAGGGGCGTCGGCAACGGCGGCCAATGCGGTGGCGCTCGGTGCCGGTTCGGTGGCCGATGAAGATAATACCGTTTCGGTAGGCGCGGTGGGTAGCGAGCGTCGTATTGTCAATGTTGCCGATGGCACCGCAGATGCGGATGCAGCTACGGTCGGGCAGCTCAATACCGCCATTGCCAATGTTTCAGTCGGCGGCAATCCCTTCGTCTCGATCAACAGCACCGGTCTCGCCGCCAATGCAAGTGGGGCAAATGCGGTGGCAATTGGACAGGCGAGCACAGCCTCGGGCGAAAATGCCATCGCTTTGGGCGCCGGCTCGCTTGCAGACCGCGATAATAGCGTTTCGGTGGGCGCGGCAGGCAGCGAGCGGCAGATCACCAATCTCGCTGCCGGTACGCAGGATGGTGACGCGATTAATCTGGCCCAGTTGAATGCGGTGGGCGCCACTGCCAGCGCTGCGCAGACGGATGCCACACAGGCACTGTCTGCTGCCGCTACCGCGCAAGGTGATGCGACGCAGGCACTGGCGGAAGCGGCGACCGCGCAAACCGCTGCTGATGATGCCCAGGCCGATGCGGATCAGGCTCTGGCCGATGCTTCGGATGCACAGGATACAGCCGATGCCAATGCTCAAGAGCTGGCCTATTTTGATGTCAACTCCACCGGAGCCGCGGCGGTTGCCTCGGGCAGTGATGGCATTGCTATTGGCCAAAATGCGCTGGTCGGCACTGGCGCAACCAATGGCGTTGCACTCGGCAATGGCGCCAGTGTCAGTATGAATGTCAGCAATTCCGTTGCTTTAGGGGCCGGCTCGGTCGCGGATCGTGATAACAGCGTCTCTGTTGGCGCTTCAGGAAACGAGCGGCAGATCGTGAATGTCGCAGCGGGCACACAGGATAATGACGCTGTCAATTTGGCGCAGCTGAACACGGTGAGCAATGCTGCCAGCACGGCCCAATCGGATGCAACGCAGGCGCTTGCTGATGCGGCGGCAGCACAGACAGCCGCAGATATGGCGCAGAGCGATGCGACACAGGCACTCACCAACGCCGCAGCGGCCCAGTCTTCAGCAGATCAGGCTCTGGCCGAAAATGTGGTTCAAGATGGTGCGATCGCGGCCAACACCGCCAGTGCTGCAGCGGCGCAGAATACAGCAGATCAGGCTTTGGCCAATGCCGCCACAGCGCAGGCGCGCGCAGATGAGGCCTTTGCCAATGCCGCCAACGCGCAGATGGTGGCCGATGAAGCGCGAACCGAAGCACGCGAGGCAATGACGGTAGCGATGCAGGCTGGCGAAGACAGTGCCGAGGCACTGGCTGTTGCTGATGATGCCTTTGAACGTGCGGTCGAGGCACAGGCGGATGCCGACCTCGCGCGCAACGAGGCGATGCAGGCGCAAGTCGATGCCGATGCCGCGCTGGCCATCGCGGAAAGCAATAGCGAGGAACTCGAATATTTCGCGGTCAACTCCACCGCAGCGGGCTCCAGCGCGACCGGCAGCGATGCGGTTGCCATTGGTCCGCAAAGCACGGCATCGGGCGATCGCTCGGTGGCCATCGGGGCGATGGCTGAAGCCAGCAATGGTCAGTCGGTCTCCATCGGCTATGACAATATGGCCAGTGGTAACGGTGCTGTCGCCATCGGCAACCCCAATACCGCAATCGGCAATGGAGCGGTGGCTTTGGGTGCAGGTAATATGGCGATGGGAACCGGTGCGGTCGCCATCGGTCATGTCAATATCGCCAATGGAGACGGCGCGGTGGCATTGGGCAATGGCGCAATGGCAACGGCCAATGGCGCTGTCGCCATCGGTCAGGGCGCGGTGGCTGATGAGGAAAATCTGATCGCGCTAGGCAGCTCCATAAGCCGCGTACGCGCAACCGGGATAACCTCAGCCGATAGCCGCGCTGCACAACAGGGCGCGCTCAGCCTGGTGACAACAGACGCGCTGGGTAATCTGGCAACAGCAGATATTGATCTCAACAACATCGTGTCGCTGGAAAATCGGGTGGGCACGGTGGAAGGCCAAGTCAGCTTGCTGGACAAGGCCATTACCCGCAACCGCCGCATCGCGAATGGCGGCATTGCCGCGGCCATGGCTCTGGGCGGCTCGGTAATCATACCGGATAAAACCTGGTCAATGTCCTTCAATCTCGCCACCTTCGAAGGCGAACAGGGCTTCTCCACCGCGATTGTCGGACGCCTGAAGGAGAACGTCTATGTCTCGGGAGGCATTGCAGGTTCTACCGTGGAAGGAACAACAGCTGGACGCATCGGCGTCGCTTTCGGGTTCTAACCCATCGAAAGTCGAATAGATATCCGGTGCGATCTTTCTGCTTCTGATTGACCAATACGTGTTTCGGTCACGCATTGTGCAATTGCGAAATGTGCTGGTAGGCCCTATTTCAGGTTCATGTTATCTGCGCCCGTCATCACTGCCATCCTATGGGCCGTCATTCTGGGCGGTCTGGGAGGTGCGCTTACGGAGATCGGGCCATGGTATCGCGAATTGAAAAAGCCGAGTTGGCAACCGCCTGACTGGTTATTTGGACCAGCTTGGACAGTAATATTGGGTCTGGCAGCTTGGGCTGCGATATTGGCGTGGAACGCCGCAATCAGTGACAGCACACGCCTGTCGATCCTTATCGTCTATGGGGTGAACTTCCTTTTCCATTTTGCCTGGTCCCCCTTATTCTTCAAGTTCAAGCGTCCTGATTGGGCATTGTTTGAAGTTATCTTTCTCTGGTTTTCCATTGCAGCGATGCTTTATGTCACTTGGAATGCCTCACCAACTGCCGGTCTGATGATCCTGCCCTATCTTCTATGGGTTTCCTTTGCTTCGGTGCTCAACGCCAAAATTGTTCTGCTCAATCGGCCCTTTTCCGGGATGCAGCAACCGCAATGATAGCCTCACTCTGTATCAATATCTGCACCATTGATAAGGCAAGCGGCTATTGCGAAGGCTGTGGCCGCACTATAGCTGAGATAACCAAATGGGCTTCCGCCTCTGAACAGCGCCAGCGCGCCATATTGGCATCGCTTCCGGAGCGCGTGAGAGTATTGGAAAAGCGGACGGGACCAAAGCTTGAAGCATGATATGGCCGATCATCCGCCCCTGAGCCTCACCTCTTTGGCGAAATCCTTGCCCAATGGCCGTCAGCTTTTTGCTGATATTGATTTGACACTGGCGCAAGGGGAATTTGTCTCGATTCAGGGGGAATCCGGCATCGGCAAATCGACCTTGCTCAATCTCGCCGCCGGGCTGGATACGCCCAGCGCAGGCGAAGTGCAGGTCGCAGGGTGGAGCTTGTCTGGCCTGTCAGAAGCTGAATTGACCGCATTGCGTGGCCAGAAAATCGGCTTCGTCTTTCAATCCTTTCATGTTCTGCCCTTTCTGACTTTGGCGCAGAATGTCGCGCTGCCTGCAATATTGAGCGGTGATGATCGCGATACTGCGATGCAGAAGGCAGCGGTGATGCTGGGCAAGGTCGGGCTCGGCGATCGCACGGCCAGCTATGTTGCAGAACTGTCGGGCGGCGAGTTACAGCGTGTCGCCATCGCCCGCGCGTTGGTGCATGAGCCGGTGCTTATTCTCGCGGACGAACCAACAGGTAATCTCGACCCGGCGACGTCTGAAGAGATTATGGTCCTGCTCAGTAATGTGGTGCGGTCCACCGACGCGGCGATGATATTGGTGACCCACTCGCCGATAGATGCCGCTGCGGCTGACCGGCAATTGCTGCTCACCGCAAAGGGCATACAGGCGCTCAATGGCTGAGATGGTTGCATCCTCGTCCAGTGGCACCATCTGGCGCTGGCTGCTGGTCGGGCAGTTTCGCAGCTTCCCTTTTCGCTATATCCTTGCTGCCTTGTCTATTGCCGTCGGTATTGCGCTCGGCTTCTCGATCCATCTGATCAATGCATCCGCCAGTGACAGTTTTGGCGACGCAGTGCGCAATATCTCGGGTCGCGCCGATGCACAGGTGGCCGGAGCATCCAGCTTAGGCTTTGATGAAGCGCTATACCCCGAGATATTCCAACTCGACGAAGTGGCTGATGTCAGCCCAGTGATTGAAATGCGCGCGGTTCTGGCGGATTCCGGCCTATCGGTCAGGCTCTTGGGCACCGATTTCTTCCGTGCTGCCAATATCACGCCGCTGTTGCTGGGGCGGCAGGAGATTGCCGAAGACCAGTCCGCCGGGCGTGGCAATACACAGGCGGCATTTGATGTTGACGCAATCTATTTCACCCGGAGCGCACTGGATCAGGCGGAGCTGGCCATCGGCGACACAGTACTTGTGCGTGCCAATGGCCGTGCGCATCGCTTCACTGTTGCAGGCGACTTGCCGGGGATGGAGATCGGGCAGCTTGTTGCGGTGACCGATATCGCCACCGCGCAATGGCGCTTTGATCGGCTTGGCCAGCTTGATCGGCTGGACATCCAGCGCGCTGATGGTGTTAGCCAGACTCAGCTACTCAATGCGCTCAAGGCCACCCTGCCCGACAATGCCCGGATTACCGGCATAGAAAATGAAACCCAAAAGCGCGCCAGCCTGTCGCGTGCTTATCGCGTTAATCTGGAGATGCTGGCGCTGGTGGCTTTGGTGACCGGCGGCTTTCTCGTCTATTCCGCGCAATCGCTATCAGCGCAGACGCGCCAACAGCAATTTGCGCTGCTGCGCATCTTGGGCCTGCAAAAAGCCAGCCTGCAGCGGCAATTGGTGATCGAAGGACTGGCGCTTGGTGTGATCGGTTCGCTTATCGGCCTGGCGCTGGGCTATGGTCTGGCTGTGCTGGTGCTCAGAACCGTCGGCGCTGATCTTGGCGCAGGATATTTTGGCGGCAGCGGCCAACCGCTCTATGTTTCGCCGCTGGCGGTGCTGGCGTTTCTCCTCTTCGGGATTGGTACGGCGATTATCGGCAGCTTTGCGCCGGGTCGTCGCGCCGCCCGGATGGTCCCGGCACAGGCGATAAAATCGTCTGCCGATGGACTTGATAGTGGTGGCAAGCCGGTCTGGTTGCCCGGTCTCGCACTGCTGATTATCGGCGCTGTGCTGACGTTCCTGCCGCCGGTCAATAATCTGCCGGTCTTTGGCTATATTGCCATTGCTGCGATATTGGGTGGCGCTATCTGGCTCACCCCCTGGCTGGCGCAGACCCTGTTGCGCCCGTTGACGCGCCTCTCTGGCAACCCTCTCCCTTTTGATATGGCGCTGCATCATCTTATCCGTTCGCCGTCACAGGCGGCTGCCGCGCTGGCTGGCATTGTTGCCAGTGTTGGGCTGATGATGGCAATGGCGATCATGGTCTCCAGCTTCCGCACCTCAGTCGATAACTGGCTCGGCGCGATATTGAGCGCGGATATCTATGTTACCGGCGGCTTTTCTGCGGCGACCTTTGACCCGCAAGCGCAACGGCAAATCTCCGCTCTGCCGAATGTGGCCAATGCTGAGTTCAGCAACACCGTCCCGCTTAGCCTTGATCCGGAGCGGCCTCCGGTTAATCTCATAATTCGGCCGCTTGCCGATACCCGCTATCCCTTGGCGCTGATCCCGGAAAGGGCACCAAAACAGGATATGCTGTCCGTCTGGATTTCAGAACCAGCGTCCCGGCTCTATGACCTCTCCGTTGGCGACACACTGCGCCTGCCACTTGGAGTTGATGGCACCGAGGCGTATATTGTCGGCATCTGGAGCGATTATGCGCGGCAGCAAGGTGCGATTGTGATCGAGGCCAAGGACTATGTCAGTCTTACCGGTGATAGGCAGCGCAGCGATATCGCCATCACGCTGGAGTCCGGCAGCGATATGGACGCGGCTATAGCGCGGTTGCAGCCACAGATCAGCGCCATTGTCGGCAGCCGGGTGGATATCTCCAATGCGCGCGGTCTGCGTACTCTGGCACTTGGCCTTTTCGACCGCAGCTTTGCTATAACCTATGGGCTGGAGGCAGTGGCGATCCTGATCGGTATGATCGGTGTCGGCGCGACTTTTGCGGCGCAGGTGGGGACGCGGGTGAAAGAATTCGGTATGCTGCGCCATATCGGCTTTGAACGTCGCCGGATCATCGCGATGCTCGCCAGCGAGGGCTTTTTCCTCGGCGCTATCGGGCTGGTTGCGGGTGGACTGGCGGGGCTGGCGATCAGCCAGGTGTTGATCCATGTGATTAACCCGCAATCGTTCAACCTCACCATGACTACCCATATTCCCTATGTGCTGCTCGCCAGTATCGCTCTAGCTTTGTTGGTAACTTCGGCGCTGACCGCCATGTTTGCAGGCCGCCGCGCCGCATCCCAAGATGTGCTCCGCGCCGTAAATGAGGATTGGTGATGCGGGTTTATGGTTTCTTCGGGCTGATTATGGCGGCTCTGCTCGCAGCGGGAGCAATGGCGGCTATCAGCTATCCCGAAGTCACACCGGGTAAAGGGATCACCTTCCCCGAAGACCATGGCGCGCATGACGATTTTCGCACCGAATGGTGGTATTTTACCGGCTGGCTTGAGACGGAAAAGGGCGAGCCACTGGGTTTCCAGATCACCTTTTTCCGCAGCCGCCCCGATATCGCTGAGGATAATCCGAGTAAATTTGCGCCTAACCAGATCATCTTTGCCCATGCCGCCATATCCGATCCCAAGACCGGGAAACTGCTCCATGACCAGCGCATTGGCCGTGCCGGTTTTGACATAATCGGCGCAGCCAAGGGCGATGCTTCGGTGCGATTGCTCGGCTGGACATTGGAGCGCAGCGCCGATGATCAGTTTTCCAGCCATATTGAGGCCGGTGACTTCACCCTTGATCTCAGCTTTCAACCGACCCAACCGGTTATGCTCAATGGTGAGGCGGGCTATAGCCGCAAAGGCCGACAGCCGTCTCAGGCCAGCTATTATTATTCCATGCCGCAGCTTGCAGTGCGTGGTGCGGTGGTGCGTGACGGCCAACGCAGCACAGTCACCGGCACCGCCTGGCTTGATCGCGAATGGTCTTCCGATGTGCTACCGGAAAATGCCGTGGGTTGGGAATGGACCGGGCTGAATTTCGATGATGGCAGCGCGCTAATGGCGTTTCAGGTGCGCGGGCGCGATGGTCAGCCGGTGTATGCTGGCGGCACTTTTCGTAGTGCGGATGGGACAAAGACGGTGTTGGCTCCGGATGATGTCCGGTTTAGCCCCAAGCGGATATGGACCTCGCCGGAAACAGGTGCGGCCTATCCGGTCGAGGCGGAGTTTGCGATTACGGTCGGGGGTAAACAGAAGCGCTTTGTGCTCAAACCACTGTTCGATGCGCAAGAGCTGAGCGGGCCGTTCACGCCAACCTATTGGGAAGGTGCGGTAACTACAAAGAGTGGACGCGGTTATCTTGAAATGACTGGCTATGTCGAGGATATTTCGCTTTAGCTGAGCAGCAGAGCGGAGAGATATAGATGACAGGCAAAGCCATTATTGCAGGCGGCGGCATAGGCGGACTGACCGCTGCGCTGTGCCTGCACCATTTTGGCTGGGATGCGCTTGTCTATGAACAGGCCGAAGCAATTGGCGAGGTTGGTGCGGGTATCCAGATCAGCCCCAATGGTATCAAGGTGCTGCGCACTCTTGGGCTGGGCGAGCCAGTACTGGCGGCAGGATTCCGCCCCAAAGCAGCAGAGTTTCGCGGCGGTACATCGGGGCGGCTGATCTTTCGCGAGTCCATGGTGGGCTATGAAGCCAAATATGGTGCCCCCTATGTCCATATCCATCGCGCCGATCTGATTGCGATATTGCAGCAGGCGGTGGAGGAGCGGATGCCGGAAGCCATTCGCACCAATATGCAAGTGACCGGCTATGGCCAGGGGGCGGATAGCGCCTGGCTTATGCTTTCAGATGGTCCACAAATTTCTGGCGATGTTGTGATCGGTGCTGATGGTATCCACTCGGCAATCCGCACCCAAATGCTGGGAGCGGAAAAGCCGCGCTTTACCGGCAATATTGCCTGGCGCGCAGTGGTTCCGGTCGCGAAGCTGAGGCCGCATGTCCCAGATCCGGTTGCTGGTGTGTGGTTTGGCGAGGGCAAACATGCCGTCACCTATTTGCTGCGCGGCGGCGAACTGGCCAATTTTGTCGGTGTGGTCGAGTGTGATGACTGGCAATCGGAAAGCTGGACCGAAAAGGGTATGCGCGAACAGGTACTGGCGGATTTTGCCGACTGGCATCCCGTGGTGGCAACCCTAATCGAGAAGGCTGAGGTGCATTATCGCTGGGCTCTGTTTGACCGCAAACCGGTGCACCAATGGGTTGATGGTACCGTCGCGCTGCTCGGCGATGCTTGCCATCCGATGCTGCCCTTTATGGCCCAAGGCGCGGTGCAGGCGATGGAAGATGGCTATGTGTTGGCACGGCAGCTGGCAAAGAGCGGTAGCGTTGTCGATGCACTGACCAGCTATTTTAGCGAGCGCCATGATCGCACTGCCCGCGTGCAAATGGCGGCGCGGCGTAATGGCGAACTCTTCCACCAAAAAACACCACTTGGCAAATTGACCAACCACGGCCCAATGATGGCGGCCAACCGGTTGAAACTCGACGTCGCGGATCGGCGTTTGGCCTGGCTATACGGCCACGATGTGACGGATTAAAATCCTCCCCGCTTGCGGGGAGGGGGACCGCCGAAGGTGGTGGAGGGGGGCTATCAAACTGCCGCGACGCAAGTGGAAATCCCCCTCCGTCAGCCCTTCGGGTTGCCACCTCCCCGAAAGCGGGGAGGATGATTCAAAGCGCCTTCTCATACAGCCGATATTCCTTGTTGATATGGCTATCAATCGCATCGGCTATCGCGACCATCCCCTGATTATCTTCCAATATCCAGCCAATCTCACCTCGGGTGGCACCATATCGGCTGGTGGCATTGCGCTTGATATATTCGATCATCATAAACGCCAGCTGGCTCGCCAGCCGCGAATTTTGCAGCTCCTTCTTCACTCCCATAAGCGGCACCCGCATGGTGTTGGCGCGGCAAGTGCGCAGCCACCAGAGCAATTTGGCCCAGCCAAAGGGAAAGAGATTGCCGTTCAGCGGTTTGATCGCTTCGTTCAGATCCGGCAGCGTCATCATAAACGCCACCGGTTCGCCCTCGACCTCGGCAATCATGATCAGATCTTCGCGCACAATGGGCTTCAGCTTCTTGCCGACATGGGCGATCTCATCGTCGGTAATCGGCACAAAACCCCAATTGTCTGACCAGGCGTCGTTCAAAATGCCCAATATCGTCGCTGCCTCTTCATCGAAACGGCTCTTATCGACGCCGCGGACATTGATCTTGCTGCTGCGCTCGCCCGATTTGACGATGCGCTGGATCAGGGGCGGGAAGTCTTTGGTGATATCCAGCTCATAGGTGAACAGCGATTTGACCGGCTTATAGCCAGCGGCCTGAACCCATGTTTCCTGTGCCTGGTTGTGATGCCCCATCATGAAGGTCGGGTCTTGCTCAAAGCCTTTGACGAGCAGGCCCGGCTCATCCCAGACCGACAGACTCAATGGGCCAAGTGCGCGGTTCATGCCTTGTTTGCGCAACCAATCTTCCGCTGCAGTTACTAGCGAGCTGGCAACGTCACCGTCTTCTGCTTCCAGCATCCCCCAATTGCCGGTGCCCGGCCCCATGCCCTTTTCTATAGGCTGTTCTGCGGCCAGATGGTCGATATGCGCCGAAATGCGTCCGACGATGCGCCCGTCGCGGGTTGCGATCATCGGTTGCACCGTTGCATGGCCATAAAACGGGTTTTTCGCCGGGTTGAACATGTCAAACACGTCCTGTTTCAACGGCGGCACCCAATGCGGATCATTGGCGTTCAGCTGAAAGGCAATATTGACGAAAGCGGCCATCGCGGCCTTGCTGTTTGCTTCGCTCAATCGTATTTCGTCATGTGCAGACATATATATTCCCCTGATTGGACAGGATCATAAGACCAATGTCCGGCTGGCCTTGTGACGAGCAAAGCGCCACCCTGTCAAGCAAGAGGCTATATGGCAGGGCATCGGGCTGGGTTTTGGGCGCAGTTTCGCCATGATATTGCCATCTTGCCCTGCTTTCAGGCACGACGTTGAAATGGATGATAGACACATGAATGCACCAACATTGCCATTGGATCGCGCCGCGCATGATGCGGCTGAAAAGGATCAGGCAGGCGCGAAAAAAGCCGTGAAGCTTAGCGAGATTGCTGATGATCAGGATATGATCCGCCTTGCGGCCAAGCTGGCGCGCGATTTGAGCAAGGCCAATCCGACGATCTACTGGACCGATTTTCTGGCATCGACGATCATCGGCTATATCGGTCTGGCGGCGGCCATTTTCGCTGGATCGACTGCCATCGCCATTATCGGCGGCGTTATTGCGGTTCTGGCGCTCTATCGTGCGGGTAGCTTTATCCATGAGCTGACCCATTTGAAGCGCGATGCCGTTCCCGGCTTCCGCACCGTGTGGAATGCGTTGATCGGTGTGCCGCTGCTGGTGCCGAGCTTCATGTATATTGAGGTGCACAATCTGCACCACAACAAAACCCGTTATGGCACAGTGCGCGATCCGGAATATCTGCCACTGGCCCGGATGAAACCATGGTCGGTGCCGCTATTTGTTGTGGTCGCCGCACTGGCGCCGATTGCCTTGCTTTTCCGCTATGCGGTGCTGACCCCGCTCTCCTTTATCATCCCGCCGCTGCGCACCTTGGTTGTGGAGCGCTATTCGGCGCTGGCGATCAATCCGGATTTCCGCCGTCGCGCGCCCAAGGGCAAGTTTGCCCGCGAATGGGCGATGGAAGAGGCTGCTGCCAGCATCTGGGCCATTGCCCTGATTGCGCTGACCGCGACCGGTATCATTCCGCTCAAGGCGTTTGTCATCTTTCTCGGCATTATGTCGGCCTCGATCGTGCTCAACCAGGTGCGCACATTGGTGGCGCATCTCTGGGAGAATGAAGGCGAAGCGATGAGCGTGACCGCGCAATATCTCGACAGCGTCAATGTTCCGCCACCGGGCCTTTTGCCTGAGGTCTGGGCTCCTGTTGGTCTGCGCTATCATGCGCTGCATCACCTGCTCCCCAGTGTTCCCTATCATGCTCTTGGTGAAGCGCATCGCCGTCTGGTTGAGGCACTGCCGCAAACATCGCAATATCATGGCGCTAATTATAAGGGTCTACCCGGACTGGTATCGCGGTTGGTGCGCAGCACCTTTATAGGAGCACACCGCTCATAAGCGGAGCAATCTTCCGGCGCGTCCCAGCGCCTGTTTGTCGTCGCTTTCCAGCCCCCATTTCAGGCCGGACCAGACAAGCAGCAGCAAACCGCCAATGACGACACTCAGTCGGATGGCAATGCTTTCCTGTTCCACTATGCGCGCGACAAAAGCGAGAAGCGCGCATCCAGCAAGCTGCTGCGCCACGGCCCAGACCATATGCCGATCCCAGACAGGCATTTTGTCGAACTGGCTGAGTTCCCATGCGGCAATCCAGCTTGCAGCAGTAACGCCCAAAGCGACGGCAACGGCCATGCCCACAGCGCCGCTATTGGCGGGCAGCAGCATGTAGATGGTCGCCGCAACCGCCAGCCCCAACAGGCTGTTGACCAGCGGCAACAGGCGATGGCCGGTCATCTCGACAATCGGCGTCGCGGCCCCCAATAAGGCCTCGCCTGCGCGACCGATCAGGAGCACCACCAGTATCGGTAATGCGGCCAGTGCATCTTTCGTGAAAATCAGCAGGATGATATCGCCGATAAGGATCATCGCCACAGTCAGTGGAATGACCAATATCGCCGCGAGCCGATTGGAGAATTGGTAGAGCGGCAGGATAGCGGCGCGGTCGATTTTGGCCTGTGCGGCGCTTAAGGGAGCGAGCACATAGAGAAATGCCTGCCGCACAATCAGCGGCACTGATGCAACCTTGCGCGCGATGCCATATAGGCCAGCAGCAATCGCACCGCCGGTGCCGGGCAGGGTGAGGTTGAGCAAGACCGGCGGCAGATCGTTAAAGGCACGTCGGGCGATATTGGGCGGCAGCATCGCCATTCCGGTGAGCAGTATATTGCCCGCCATGCCCTTGGGACTGGGCGCGCGCAGTAACAGGCGCCAGTCATAATATTTGCCGATCAGCCGCAACGCCAATAGCGCTGTCACAGCCAGTGAGGCGATATGTGCGATAAACAACCCGAAAACTAGGAATCCGGCAAACCACGCGGCGACCGCCAGGATAAGCCGGACGCATTGCTCCCAGAATATACGCAGCCGTATTTCCGGGCCGAAAGCACGTCTGGCACGCGCCGCAGCGGTGGCGACTTCAAGCAGGATCAGCAATGGCAACGACCAGATAAACAGCGCCACAATTTGCGGTAATGCGCTTGCGGCTTCCTCACTACTGGAGAAAGCGGGAGCGATCATCGGGGCCAATAGCGTTATGATCGCTGCGATGGCGCAAGCAGGCAGTACGGTTACCAGCAACGCAAAGCGCAATGTCGCATGCGCCTGTTCCTCATTATCAGCGCCTGGGATCAGCCGCTGCAACGCCTGATGCATCGCCAGATTGACGACAAAGCCCAGCACATTCACCGCAGACCACAGGCTGACATAGAGGCCATAACCCGCCAGGCCATACAGCCAGACATAAGCAGGCTGGGCGACTACCTCGATTAGCGCGCCGAGACGGGCAAGCGCGGCCATGCCGGCGCCCCTGCCGACATCATGTCGGCCAATATTGGCTTCGACATCGCCCCGGCTTACGCTGGGTTCAGGTGAATCTGCCGTGCTATTCTTCGGTTCGGACAAGCACCGTCTCACCGATCAGCAAGAAAAGGACGAAGGGTGCCCAAGCCGCGAGCAGCGGCGGGTACACTTCCAGATTGCCCATGGCGAGGGCAAAATTATCGACAACAAAATAGGCAAAACCAAGCGCCATACCGATCACCGCGCGGAAAAACAGCCGTCCGGATCGTGCCAGCCCGAATGCCGCCACCGCGCCTAGCAGCGGCATCAGGATAGACGATAACGGCTTGGAGATTTTGTGCCAATAGGTGGTCTCAAGATCGCTGGTACGCCGCCCGGCAAGCTGCATATCTTCAATCGTCTGGCCCAGTTCAAAAAAGGAGAGGCCGGACGCATTGATATTGCTCAGGGTAAACTGGTCGGGCGTTACCTCTGCACCAACAACGCGGTCGGGCATCTCGGTTACAGTGCCGGTTAGCAGGTCAAAGCGCGACACATCCTGAAGCAACCAGCCTTTGCCGGTAAAACTGGCTGAGCTTGCCGAGACTGTCTCGCGCAGCCTGTCTTCATCATCGCGGAAAAAGGCGGTGACATTGCGAAGCCGGGTATCCTCTCCCTTACCAATAACCGTTTGTGCCTGAATGATCGTATGTCCGTCGCGTACCCAGACATTGTTGCGGCTGTTTGGGTCCTCCGGGATCGGTCCATATTCTGCCGCTTTCCAGGATTCCAGCGTCGCAGTGGTACGTGAGACGACGATGTCGTTGAACAGAAAAGATAGGACAGCGATGATCACACTCGCCAGCAATAAGGGCGCCAGCACCTGATGCGCGGACAAGCCTGCAGCCTTCATCGATATCACTTCGCTATTCTGGTTGAGTGTCGCGAGTGTAATGATGGTTGCGAGCAATACCCCGAAAGGCAGGAAAAACTCGATAAGCTGGGGTATGCGCAGCGAGATATAGATCAGCAATTCGCTTTGCCCATTTCCGGGGTAAGCGAGGATATTGCCACTTTCTCCCAGCAGGTCGAGCGTTTGCAGCACAAGGACGAGCAATGTCACCACGGCCACGACGCGGATAACGAACATCCGGCCCATATATCTGGCCATTGCCCGAGAAGGGAAAAACTCAAGCTGCATGGCCTAATTTTCCATATGAATCTGGCGTTTACGGCCGATGGAGAGCATGCCTTTGAGGAAGCTGCCCGATTTGGCAAAGAAGCGTTCCAGCGCGCCGATAGGCTGACCGCCGGGCACATAGGACACCTGATAATACATCCAGATTATCAGCGCGGCAAAGAGGATGAAAGGGCCCCATAGAGCGATAATCGGGTCAACACGGCCCAGCGCGCCGATATCCTCGCCATATTGATTGATCTTGTGATAGGCGACGATCATGATGATGGACAGGAACACACCCAAAGCCGATGTCGATCTCTTGGGTGGAATGGCGAGCGAGACCGCTAACAGCGGCATCAGCAACATCATCACAACCTCGACAATGCGGAAGTGAAAGCTCGACCGGCTTTCGGCCCTTTCAATTGCTGGCGTATCGGGATTGGTCCCGATCCGCACCAGTTCGGGCAGGGTATATTCGCGTTCCTTGCCGCCGCGCTCGCGAAACGCTTCTATTCGCGGCAGATCGATGGGCAGATCATGGTTGCTGAAATTGAGGGTACGCGGTGTTTTATAGTCTGGATCCTCATGCACCAATGTGCCGTCACTGAGGCGAAGGATGATCACATCCGGGTCATCGGTCGCCATAAACTGGCCCTGTTTGGCTGTGACGGTGAGGATGTTGTCGCGCCCGCTTTTCACCCGGACAAAGATGCCCGAAAGCTGTCGCCCTTGATCGCGGCTGCCCTCAATCCGCATCGTCATATTTTCGCCTAAATTGGTGAATTCACCAACCTTTATCGAAGCGCCTAGCGCACCAGAGCGCAGTTCAAAGCCCAGTCTTTCATAGGCATAGCGCGATTCTGGCTGAACCCATCCGACAATGGCAAGATTGATCCCGGCCAGAATGATGGCGAAGATAAACGGCACCCGCAAAAGCCGACCATAGCCCAGACCAACCGCGCGAAAGACATCGAGCTCGGAAGAGAGCGAAAGCTGCCTGAAAGCGAGCAATATTCCCAGCAAAAGCCCGATGGGTATGCCAAGCGAGAGATATTCGGGCAGCAAATTGGCCAACATCTGCCAGACGACACTGACCGGTCCGCCCTCTGCTGCGACAAAATCGAACAGGCGCAACATCTTGTCGAGGACCAACAGCATCGCGGCAATGACCAGTGTGGATACCAGCGGTACAATCACCAACCGGGCGATATAACGATCAGTGGCGGTGAGAAAATTCAACTTCTTGTCTCCCTCTCACCATGTTTTGGCCGCAAATGCTTCTCAAATAGGTTGTTATGGCTGGCAAAATTCTATTTTGCGCCGCTTGTTATCGAGCCTGATATAGACTTTGGGAGCAGAAACACCATGCACAAATTTCGCGTCCTGGCGCCATTTGTTGCCTTGTTGCTTGGCGTTACACTATCGCTCCCTTCTGTAGCAGTGGCCCAGCGCCAGAAAATCTCCAACGATATGCGCAAGTGCAGCAGCAGTGCCAGTGGCCCTGCAGTGCTGGTCGAAGTTGTCGGTTTCAAAAATGCCAATGGCCGTGTTCGGGTCCAGTCCTATAGCGCGACCAAGGCAAAATGGCTGAAAAAGGGTCAATGGATCAATCGTATTGAATCGCCCGTATCCTTAAGTGGCGGCAAGATGCGTTTCTGCATGCCGGTTCCGACCAGTGGCAGTTATGGCATTGCCGTGCGCCATGATGCCGATGGTAATGGTAAGTCCGGCTGGAGCGATGGCGGCGGTTTCTCGCGCAACCCGGATATTTCGCTGACCAATTTGAAGCCTTCTGTGAAAAAGACCAGCATCGCGATTAATGGTGGCGTGCACAAAATCACGGTGGTGCTCAACTATCGTCAGGGCCTCTCCATCGAACCATGGAGCAAATCATGACTCTGGTCGCTTTGCTCTCCAATCCCATGTCCACCGGCAATCGCTCGGGTCTGCCCGAGGTGCGTGCCTATTGCGCGCGCCACCCGGATATTTTCCATTATGAGGTGGAAGAGGTCGATCAGATTGCTCGCGCTCTTGAAAGCATTGCCCGGGTCAAGCCCAGGGTGCTGGTCATCAATGGTGGCGACGGCACGGTGCAGGCGACACTGACGGAAATGTATCAGGGTGGCCATTTTGGCGATAACCCGCCGCCGGTTGCAGTGCTGCCCAATGGCAAGACTAACCTGATTGCGCTCGACCTCGGTGCCGATGGCAACTCGCTGGCAGCGTTGGAGCGCATTGTCGATATCGCCGCCAATGATCTGGATAGCCATGTGATTGAGCGCCAGATGATTGCGCTGAGCGACGGCGCGAATAGCCGTCCAGTGTTAGGCATGTTTCTTGGCGGCGCCGGACTGGCCGAGATTATTCTCTATTGTCGCAACAAGATTTATCCACTCGGCCTGTCCAACAATCTCAGCCATTTCCTTGCAGCCTGTGCAACGATTGTCGCGATGTTATTCAATGTCAGTGCCCGGTTCCTGCCCAAGACGTCGTCAACCATGCGCATCTCAATGATCCGCCATGGTGAGATACAGGGCAGCTTTGCGCTGCTGATGGTGACGACGCTGGAAAAGCTGCTGCTGCGTAGCACTACGAAGGAAGATGCAACGCTCGACCCCGTCGGCAAGATGAAATTTGTTGCGGTGGAGAATAATCGGGCCGGGCTGTGGACCATGGTACGCGATACGATCTTCGGCCGCTTTGGCACGCGTCCGGGCGCGGGGCTGCATCTGGAGCGCGATGATGTTATCCAGATTGAGGGCGAGCGCGGCTGTGTCGTGCTTGATGGCGAATTGTTCGAGGCAAAGCATGGCAAGCCGATTACCCTGCGCACGACCGAGCCAATGCCGTTTTTGCGCATTGCCGCCTGAAGCTTGCCTGACAGCAGATAAGGTGCGCTGATGGCGTCACTCACAAAATTGGTTGCCGAAGAACTGGCGATACCGGTCGATCCGCGCATATCCGCATTTGCCGCCAATATCGCTGCGCGCTATCCAGACGGCGCAGCGCAGACGGTAATTTTCTACGGCTCCTGCCTGCGCTCAGAAAAGCTAGAAGGCGAGATGCTCGATTTCTATCTGATCGTCTCGGACTATCAAACCGCCTATGGCGATAGCTGGATGGTGCGCGCCAATGAGATGATCCCGCCCAATGTCTTTCCGGCGCAGCATGACGGGCTGGCGGCAAAATATGCAGTGCTGAGCGAACATGATTTTCACCGGCTAAACCGGGTTGAGGCCGATACGGTTTCCGTCTGGGCGCGCTTTTCGCAACCATCGCGGCTGGTCTGGTCGCGCGATGAAGCGGCAGCGGATCGCGCCGCCGAAGCTATCGCAGGTGCGGCACTGACACTGCTCACCGGCGCATTGGCGCATATGGAGAGCGATCAATGCGACGCGCTGGAGCTTTGGGAGCGCGGCTATGCGCTGACCTATGGCGCGGAACTGCGCGCCGAACGCAGCAATCGCTCGCAATCGGTGGTGGATTTTGACCCGGATCGCTATCGGCGTTTCACCAGCGCGGCATTGGCGGGTGCGAGGATACGTGCCGAGTTAGAGGGCGATGTCGTCCAGCTGCTTCCGGGACAGGAAACCGCCATTAAGACCGAACAAAAGCGCTGGCCCGCTTTACGACGCCGCGGGAAATGGATGACTTTAGCCCGCCTCGCCAAGGCAAGCGCGACCTATGCAGGTGGCATCGATTACCTCGCCTGGAAGATAAACCGCCATGCGGGAACCGAGATCGCGATCAAACCCTGGCAGCGTAAATGGCCGATATTGGGAGCGATGGTCCTGTTACCGCGGTTATTGCTGAAGGGCGCAGTACGGTGAGACCATAAGTGTCGTGCGTAAAGCGACGGTTGACAATACATCATAGCGTGCATATTCGTGTTTCATGAAAATTGAAAGCATCCGGCATAAGGCTTTGCGAGCTTTTGTGGATACAGGAAAGCCCAAAGGGTTGGATGCTCAGTTGGTTGGCCGTTTGCGCAACATGATTGCTTTCTTAATTGCTGCCGAAGATGTGGAAGAATTAAAAATCCCGCCTAATTTCGGGTTTCATATCCTCAAAGGCGACCGTGCAGGCACAGCAGCGATGACGGTGACGCGAAACTGGCGGCTGACATTTCGGTTTAATGATGATGACCAGATCATAGATATGGATTTAGAGGATTATCACTAATGGCGATTAATGTTCACCCCAGCTTTGCGGTACATCCTGGACCATGGTTGTATGAAGAAATAGTGGTTCCGGCTGGACTAACAGTTACCGCGCTAGCCGCGCATCTTGGCGTATCGCGCCAGTCGATCAGTTCTTTGTTAAATGGCCGCACGGGATTAACCGCAGAAATGGCTATCCGCTTTGAAAAGGCATTTGGTATTAAAGCTGATACTTTGTGTCGAATGCAGACAGCGTATGAACTGGCTGATGCTCGCGCATATCAGGATGAAATTGATGTCGAGCCAATCGAAGAGGCGGCCTAAATAACCCCGACCTCTTTGCCGGCTTTCTCAAACATCCCCAAAATCTGCGTCACCTGCTCGCTGCTATGCTCGGCACAGAGCGAGCAGCGCAACAGAGTCATGCCCAGCGGCGTAGCAGGTGGGCGAGCGAGATTGACATAGAGGCCGTTTTCTAAAAGCGCCTGCCATAGTTTTGCGCCTTCGAGCATATCCTCGACCATTACCGCGATAATGCCGCTTTGTGCTTCGGGTGTGCCAAGGCGGTAGCCCATGTCACGCAGGCCCTGGTGCAGCCGTTTGGAATTTTCCCATAAGTGCGCACGCTTGTTACCCGCATGCATTAGCTTGCGGATACTCGTCGCGGCGGTGGCGACGACGCTGGGGGGCAGGCTGGCGGTGAAGATATATGGGCGGCAAACGAGGCGCATAATCTCAAACTTTGGATGGTTTGAGACACAGAAACCACCAACGGTGCCAACGCTTTTAGAGAAGGTGCCGAGAATGAAATCGACATCATCAATAACGCCTGCAGCTTCGGCAACGCCACGGCCATTTTCGCCGATAAAGCCCATGCTATGGGCTTCATCGATCAGCGTCATCGCGCCATATTGCTTGCACAGCGCCACCATTTCCTTGAGCGGCGCGACATCGCCTAACATCGAATACACGCCTTCCAGCACCACCAGCTTGCCCGCCTCTTCGGGCAGACGGCGCAGGCGTTTCTCCAATGCTTCGACATCATTATGGCGGAAGGCGACAATCTCGGCATTGCCCATAGAGCACCCATCATAGATGCTGGCATGGCTGTCGATATCGATGATGACATAATCGCCTTTGCCCGCCAGCGCCGATATCATGCCCAGATTGGCCTGATAACCGGTGGAGAACACCATGGCATGATCCATGGCGTAAAACTCCTTCAGCGCGTCCTCGCACTCCTTGTGCGTCTGGTACGTGCCGTTGAGCACGCGGCTGCCAGTTGTGCCAGAGCCGAAATTGTCGAGCGCCTCCTTGCCTGCATGCAGCACATCATCGTCAAAGGTCATACCCATATAATTATAGGTGCCGAGCAAGATGGTCTCGCGCCCGTTGCAGATGGCTACGGTGGGCGATTTCACCTCTTCCATCACCACCGCATAGGGATCAGCCACGCCGGTCGACAGGAGCGCTTCGCGTTCCTGAATCAATGGGTCAAATTTGGAGAGTAGGTCGGTCATCTTGTATTATATTCCGTTCGTTTCGAGCGAAGTCGAGACACCATTGCGCGAAAGTCCGTCTCTCGACTGCGCTCGAGACGAACGGAGGCTTTCAGCTATCCGCCAGTTTCATCACCGCATCGACCAGCTGGCCGACATTTTCGATCTCGGCTTGCATGTTCATGGTGATGATGATGTCGAACTCGTCCTCGATCGCAGCGACAAAATCCATGACGGTTAGGCTGTCCCACTCCAGATCATGCTGGAAGGTTGTGGCTTCGGTCAGCTCAATGCCCTTTTTGTTGAAAGGGGCGATTTGTTCGGTCACTTTGTCCCATGTCGCGCTGCGATCGGTCATTGCGTGTATCTTTCTGTTGCGTGCTTCTGATTTCAGCCTCTAGCGTCATGCTATTGGCAAGACAAGGCAGCGGCAATGCGGCAATGTGAGGCAGGATTGGGGCATTTGACCGGTGCTTAAAGCCAACCAGCTTCGCGATACCAGCGGGCGGTTTGTTTCAGCCCTTCAGGCGTTGCGATTTGCGGTGTCCATAGCCCTTCGGGCGGACGCTGTGCTGCGTCCACAGTCCAGTCAGGGTGCGAGAGGTAGCGGGCGCGATCGGGTGTCAGCTTGGCCTTGTCGCGCCGGACAAGCCGGTCGCCGCGCGCTGCAAGATTGAGCATCGCCGCCGGTGCCGCCACAGTGCGCGCTGATCGGCCGACAGCATCGGCGATAGCATGGGCGAAATCTTCATGGCTCCAGCCATTTTCCGCGCCATCATCGGCTTCCCATACAGCGCGGGTTGGGCCGGTCACAGCAACCGCCAGTAATAGCTGCGCTATATCATCAACATGTATGATTGATACCCGGCCTTTGGGTGGCAATAGGACCAGGCCACGTTTCGCCATGCGGAACATGTCGAGCATTTCAGTATCGCCCGGGCCATAAATCCCCGGTGGACGGATGACCGACCATGGCAGATCGGATGCAACCACCTGCCGCTCAGCTTCCGCCTTGGACCAGCCATAGACGGACAGCCCCGGCTCACGCGCCGCGAGTGAGGAGACATGGATGAAATGCGTGGCTTTAGCCTTTTGGGCCGCGGCCAGCATATTGGCGGTGCCGGTGATGTTGCCCGCGATAAATCCGGCGCGATCGGGGGCGTTTACCACTCCCGCAATATGCAGCACGCAATCTGCTCCTTCGACCAGCGTGTCGAGCGCATCCGGCTGATCGAGCGCACCTGCAACCCATGTCACGCTCGGTTGATCTTCTTGCGGTCTTCGGGTCAGTGCGCGTACTGTAAAACCCTGCTGTAACGCGGCGGAAAGCGTACGCTTGCCGAGAAAGCCGGTAGCACCGGTCATAGCAAGGGTCATGCCGCCATCATTCTTGGTGCTCATAACAGCACCATATGGTCGCGATGCACTACAGCGCTGCGTGGAGAAGTGCCCAAAATCGCCTGATGCTCTTCGCTGCGGCGTCCCATTAGCTGACGAGCTATGATGGCATCATATTCACTCAAACCTTGGGCGATGGTAGTGCCATCCATACCGCATATCCGCACCAGATCACCACGCTGAAATTCACCTTCAATCGTGGTAATCCCAGCGGCAAGGAGGCTTGCCCCCTGCTGCAAGGCGCGCACTGCGCCTTTATCAATGGTGATCGTGCCATTTGCGCTCTGGCGCGCGGCAAGCCAGCTTTTACGGGCTTTCGGGCTTATGCTCGGGGCAAAAATGGTGCCGCTATCGCCCTTGGCGAAATGCTGCAGCGGATAGTCATGCCGACCCGAGACGATAGCGGTGACTATTCCGGCTTCGGTCGCCAGTCTGGCCGCTCCCAGCTTGGAAGCCATGCCGCCGGTTCCCATCAACGAGCCCTCGCCATCATCGGCCAGGCCGGTGGTTCTGGTGTCGATAGCATCAACTTTGGCGATGCGTTTTGCTGCCGGATCTTTTGCAGGGTTGGCGGTGTAGAGGCCATCAACATCGCTCATCAGCAAAAGCCCGCCCGCGCGGACAGCCTGCGCTACACTGGCTGCGAGCCGGTCATTATCACCGAAACGGATTTCCTCGGTCGCGACGCTATCATTCTCGTTGATCACCGGGACTGCATCGGTCTCCATCAATCTTTCCAGTGTCGCGGTGGCGTTGAGATAGCGGCGACGATCCTCCATATCATCGAGCGTCAGCAATATCTGCGCCGCGATAAAGCCGCGATCTGACAGCGCTTCCTGCCAGAAACGCGACAGCGCGATCTGGCCCACTGCTGCTGCGGCCTGTGCATCGGCGAGCGTAGCGCGGCCACCCTGCGCCAGCCCCAGACGGCGCGCGCCCAAGGCAATAGCGCCTGAACAGACAATGATAATTTTCTGCCCGGCCTTAATGCGTTCGGCGATATCGGCGCACAGGCTCTGCATCCAGCTTTCGCGCAACGCTCCGTCCTCATCGACCAGCAGCGATGAGCCAATCTTGATCACCAGACGCGGGCAATGTTCGGGCGCGAAACGCGCGGCGGTCAGATCGGCGACCATGGCTTTTCGTCGCTCTCGCCGCCCTCTGCATCGTCTGTCAAAGGCACGCCTTCGGGCTGCTCGGTCGCGGTTATCTCGGGCAGATAATCGAGCAGCGTATCGAGCAGCGTCTCTACGCCTTTGCCCGATGCTGCGGAGACAGGGATGACCTTTTTCACGCCTTCCTCGGCCAGCAATCCGGCGATAAAATCGGTAAGGTCAGCATCAAGCGCATCGGCCTTGTTGAGCGCTACGATCTGTGGCTTGTTCGCCAGTCCTGCGCCATATTGCTCCAGCTCCTGCTGCACCGTGCGATAGGCCAGCGCCGGGTCATCACCATCGCCGTCAATCAGATGCAGCAACACGCGGCAGCGCTCAATATGGCCGAGGAAACGGTCGCCAATTCCGGCACCTTCCGCCGCGCCCTCGATGAGTCCGGGAATATCAGCGAGGACAAACTCGCGATGCCGGTGCTGCACCACGCCCAGTTGCGGCCGCAATGTGGTGAAGGCATAGTTGCCGACCTTGGCCTTGGTGTTGGTCACTTGGTTGATGAAGGTGGATTTCCCGGCATTGGGCATCCCTACCAGCCCGACATCGGCGAGCAGCTTCAGCCGCAGCCAGACCCACATCTCCTCGCCCGGCTCGCCCGGCTGGTGCTGACGCGGAGCGCGGTTGGTGGCGCTTTTATAGCTGAGATTACCGCGCCCGCCTTCGCCACCATGCAGCATGGTGAGGCTTTGTCCGGCATGGGTGAGATCGGCGAGTACCGTCTCCTTGTCTTCGGACAATATCTGCGTGCCCACTGGCACCGCGATCACCAGATCATCCGCGCCCGCGCCGGTGCGCTGCTTGCCCATGCCGCCTGCGCCGCGTGCTGCCTTGAAATGCTGCTTATAGCGAAAATCGATCAGCGTATTGAGGCCGGACACCGCCTCAAAGACGATATCGCCGCCCTTGCCACCACTGCCGCCATCGGGGCCACCATATTCAATATATTTTTCGCGCCGAAAGCTGACCGCACCGGGGCCACCGGCACCCGATTTCAGATAGATTTTGGCCTGATCAAGAAAATGCATAAGCGCGCTTTATGCCAGAGATAGCGATAAGGCCAGTCTGTTCATCGCCCTGTTATTGGGCGCTGGCGCTGCTGCGGATAAAAATTTCCACAATTTTTATAGCCTGTGTAACCAGCCAGACTTTTGCTGCGAACGGATGAGAGTAGGCAGTTTGCCGTTTCTCGCTCTCAACTCCTCCCTCACCCTCAGAGGAGCGGCAAATGAAAGAAACCCGGTGACTTTTCCCCTTGAGTCACCGGGTTTTGCTTTCCCGTCAAAATTTAGCCCTTTCGACCCTAGCCTTGCGGACCACCGGTTCCATCTGTCGGCATCGCCGTTTCGGATGTGGAGGGTGTCGCTGGGTCAGGCTGCGTCGTTGCAGGCGGGTCAAATGGATTGGACTGCAGAGGCCGGGCAGTGCCATTCATGCCATCGACCGCTTGCAACCTTTGCGGCGCCCCTTGCCCATAAATTGAATTCCATGCAGCGAGGTCGCGTTCATATTGTTCATAGTCTGCGAAGAAGCGATTAAACACGCCTTCAAGCTCGGGCAAGGCAGTCGCCGCAAAACCGACCAGCTCATTGGAGGGCACATTGAGCGAACGGCGTCCCAGCAAAAATGCACTGTCGCAGAATTCCCCCCGTACCGGCGGCAGCGAGAAGAAATTATAGACACGGGTCGAATGGGTGTCGCGCACACGGCGAAAGCTGCTGCCATGTTCGCGACGATATTTGTTCTCGATTGCGCGATTGGCGCGGGTCAGTTCGCTGCGATGCGTCCTCAGAAACTGATTATATTCATCGGCCATCGGCGCGTGCTTGGTCTCCTGACAGTTGAGCGCGGCAACATTATAGGCGGCGCGGAAATGCCACAGCGTTTCCAGTTCGCCAATGCCGCGATTGGGGGTCAAGCGCAGCCCATCCGCACCCACAGCAGGAATGGCCATAGAAGCGGTAGCGCCCAGGGGCGGCGTCGGTTGTGGCGGTGGTGTAAAAACGGGAGGCGGCGGCGGAGCAGTGACAACGGGCGGGGGTGGAGGGGCGGTGCATGCTGCAACAACCGCAATAAGCAGCGCGATTGCACCGAATTTCATCTGCCGGAAGACCATTTTTGCCTCTTTAGTTTTCAAGTTTCATTATAATATAGGGCATATTCTTAACCGTCTATTGCTCCTGCTGCACGGGCGCAAGCATCGCTGCGACGAGATGAGTCGTAAATCGCATAAAAAAGCCCGGCTGCCTTGATGGCGAGCCGGGCGATTTCTAATCAGATTATATGCTTTGTTTATTCCTGACTGCCCAAAAAGCTGAGCAGGAACTGGAACATATTGATAAAGTCGAGATACAGGTTCAAGGCGCCTAAAATAACGGTTTTGCCCATCATGTCCGTACCCGCAACATAGGCATACATGCTTTTCAGCTTCTGCGTATCATAGGCGGTCAGACCGGCGAAAATCAGCACACCCAAGCCGCTGATTACCAGATTCATTGTATAATTAGCCTCTGGAGGGAGGAGAAATGTGTTCAGAATCATTGCAATCAAAAGGCCAACCACACCCATGATCAGAAAACTGCCCCAGCCGGACAGATCTTTCTTGGTGGTATACCCCCACAGGCTAAGGCCTGCGAACGCCGCGGCAGTCGAGAAGAAGGTCAGCGCGATGGATTCCCCGGTATAACGCAGGAAAATCGTCGACATGCTAAGGCCCATCAGCGTTGCAAAGGCCCAGAACATGAATTGCAGCGCCGGTGTTGAGAAACGATTCTGGCCGAAGCTCATCGCGAAAACGATGGCCAGCGGCGATAGGATAATCACCCATTTCAATATACCAGGGCCGCCAAAGACCTGCGCTGCCATACTTTCGGCGCCGCCCCAAGAGAACAGCATTGCCACCAGACCGGTGAGAAGGACACCGCTGGCCATGTAATTGTAGATAGACAGCATATAGCTGCGCAGTCCGGCATCAAAGGCCTCGCTGCGGACATCACCAGCATAGGTTTGTCCCGGCTGCTGGCTGCCGGTCATGCGCGGATCAAAGCGATCGGCCATAAGGTCTTACTCCTAAAAATCAGCAATATTGCCAAATTACGTCTAATATCGCTACTTTCTTGCCAATTTTCAAGTAAAACCGCCCATTCACCATCTTTCATTTTTGGCCTTTTCCGTGCGACTTTTCCTAGCCCTGCGTCCGCCAGGTCATATTATTGAGCATCTGTTGCTGCTCCAGCATGGCATAGAAAATGCCCGCTGGCAGAGCGCGGAACAACTGCATCTCACCATTCGCTATATTGGAGAAGCTGACCGGCATCAGGCTGGCTTGCTGGTTGATGCGCTTGACCGATTGTCTGCACCGATGATCGATGCGCGGCTGGCGGCAATGGGTTATTTTACCCGAAAGGACCATATTGATCAGATCTGGGCCGGCGTGACGCCCAAAGAGCCATTGGCAGCATTGCACCAGCGGTGCGAGCGTATTATAACCGGGTTGGGCTTTGCTCCGGAAGCACGCAGCTATATGCCGCATATCACGCTAGCCCGACTGGGCAAAAAGACGAGGGGCGCGGCGGAATATGTCGCGCGTCACGGCGATCTCACCAGCGCATTGTTCCGGTTCGACAGCCTGATTCTGTTCGAGAGTCATTTGGGCCGTGGCGGCAGCCATTATGCAGAGCTGGCCGATTGGCCTTTATCATAATATTAGCCGTGCTGAATATAATCGCGCATCGCTGCAGCTTCCTGTTCGATTTTGTCGATGCGATATTTCACCAGATCGCCGATTGATACAAAGCCCACCAGCATATCGGCATCGACCACCGGCAGATGGCGGATACGGCGCCGGGTCATAAGCGAAAGTGAAGCCAGAACGCCGGTATCAGAAGTGACAGTGACGGCAGGCGACGTCATCGCATTTTCGACCTCGCTATCCAATATGCTATCGCCCTGATCGGCGACACGATAGATCAGATCGCGCTCCGAGAAGATACCGACAACCTTGCCATCGCGCAGCACCGGCACCGCCCCGATACGGTTTTTGGCGAGCATCGCAACAACCTCACGCACCTTGTCCGTGCAGTTGCAACCGACAACATCATGATCCTTATGCTGTTCTAATATGGTAGCGATAGTCATTGCATTCTCTCCCTAGTTTTTGCCGTCGGCCCCTCTCAACTGACCCATTTTTAGCGGCAGGATGACTCCTGTTTTTCTATATGGCTCCATCAAAGAACTTTCTTGGAAAGTGTCTGGTAGGAAGCCATGGTTGGCAGTGAAGCCTAACTGACTTATATCACAAATATACATAGCGTGCTTTTGAGCGCGTTATCTGCCCCCTAGAGCACAGGATATCTGCTTTGACGAAGCCTTCCAACCTCGATGATCCACATATCGCGGCCCATGCCTGGGGCCGTTATTGGCGGCTGATGCGGCTTATGGGTCTTGTGACTTTGGCGTGCATCCTCATTGCTTTTGCCTTGCTCTATTGGGAGCATGGCTTTGTCTCAATCCACCTCTATATCGCCTCTGCCTTGGGCATAGGCGCGACGCTGATGATCACCGGGGCGTTGATGGGTTTGGTGTTTCTCTCCAGTGGAACGGGCCATGATGAATCGATCGATGATCGGGTCGATGCCGGTTGGGGTGAGGATCAATAATCTTTATCCTCCCCATTCACGGGGAGATGGCAGGCGCGAAGCGGCTGACGGAGGGGAATACCCGCTTTGCGCTGTGCCAATTTGATAGCCCCCTACACCGCCTTTGGCGGCTCCCCTCCCCGCAAGCGGGGAGGATGTTTAACCATCATCTTCGTCATAGACGCGGTAGCGTAGCGTGACCTCATCATTGGCGGGTACGATAGTATGCCAGACAGTCTTGCCATCCCGCTCAAAAGTGCGTCGGCTGAATTTGCGATAGCTATAATCCGGATCGCGCAGAAATTCGGTCTCAAAGGCAATGCTCTCGGGATTGGCATTGCGAATGGTCAGTTCATAACTGTTCCAATCAGCACCATATTTCTCGGTGGCGTCTAAGGTGAAGGTCACATTATCGGCGCCGCCCAGCGTCAGCTCGATTTCCTCGCCGACCGCCTTGTCGCTCATGCTGTCCTCACCAACAAGCTGACGTAAGCCAAGTGCTTGCTGGAAAAACGCAAATTGGCCGGACGGGAGCGGTTCGCCAAGGCCATCCTTGGCCTCATTCTGCATCCGGAATAAGCGGCTTGGCTGGCTGCTGCGAACATATCTCTCTTCAACTTGCAGTTGATAGATGATTTCGCCTGACACTCTGGACTTTTTGAGAAAGGCGACCTGTTTCTGGCTGTTGGCGGCAACGGTTGTGGGGAAGGGGATGCGATAGAGTTTCAGGTCACCCAGTTCTTCCTGCTCAGCTATTTTGGAACCAGTAACCATGATTACTTGATCGGCGGCAACCGCTTCCATCATCATCGGCGCG
Source organism: Pseudomonadota bacterium (assembly GCA_038748365.1). Classification (GTDB taxonomy): domain Bacteria; phylum Pseudomonadota; class Alphaproteobacteria; order Sphingomonadales; family Sphingomonadaceae; genus Alterisphingorhabdus. The sequence continues at coordinate 67,962 of JBCDIZ010000010.1, read as the reverse complement.
GGCGGAGCTGCCAAAGCACCACGTGCCACGCCTTCTTCCCGCAGGCTGTATCTGCGGCGTGCATAATTATAGCCCTGAAACGCCCCGGTCGTCGCCATAGGCCAGCATTGATAGCGCACCGGCGCCAGGCCTTCGGCAAATACCGTATTGGCATAGTCCTGGTCGCGGAAAACCGTCCCAGCGATGGCGTTGGTGTTGGCGTTGACAAAGCTGGTGGCATCTCCCGATGCCATGGTCATCCAGCCGAGTAGATCAATTGCCGACGCATCTTCATTGAACTCGGCGACATAATTGGCCTGCCAGTCAAAATTCTGCGCCAGATAGGTGAGGGTAAGCGTGTATTCACCGCCCGGCTGATCCCCGACCTCGACCGAAAGTGTCGGCTTGGCCGAAAGCTCTTCCGGAGCGCGGTCAAACACCAGTGTTTGGTTGAGTCCGGTGCAGGCAACCGCCTCAAATCCGGCAGCGGTCTGGACAATGAGCCGGTCGCTGCCAGAGCGGATTGTGGCGCTTTCCTCGGTGGTTTCGCCGGTTGCCGGATCGGTGCGACGTAGAGTGACGCGCTGGCCGGTAAAATGATCGAGCAGCCCGCGTTGGCTGAGCAGCCGGGCGTCCTGATTCTTTTCTTCGATGCCAATGCCGGTGACGAGTGCACTCGCCGGATCAATACCGCTGGCAACGCCCTCAAAACGGATGGTCGCCGGTCCAGAGGGCAGGCTCACGGTGCGGGTCTCGCTGATCAGCGCAAAGCCTTGCAGATAGCTGAGATCAAGCTCGCCATAATCGCCCCGGCTATTGTCGCGGTAGATGGATACCTCGACCGCATCTGGACCATTGGAAGTGACGACCGACTGGGCCGCTGCCAGAGCCGGGAAAAGCAACAGCATCGTCATTGCGAGGAGCCGAAGGCGACTGAGGCTTTTCTGACCATTGACGCCCCAATCACACCGTTCGCCTCGAGCGAAGTCGAGAGGCTGGTGCAAGTGGAGAGCCGTATCTCGACTACGCTCGACACGAACGGGAGATAAGCAGAGCGCCAAGAAAGCTCTGGCGTTCACAGCAATCAATACTGCGTATCAAAGGTGACGGTCAGGACAGTCTCGCCATTGGCGGGCACCGGAACCTGCCAGACGCGGGTATCGGCATTGCGCTGTTTGCCGACGATGCTTTCGCTGGGCACTCTGGTGTCACCATAATAGCGGTCCAGCCCCCTTTGCGCGAGATCGACCGTTACTGGCCGATTGCTGGCATTGGTCACGGTGTAGCGCATCTCGGTGCGATAAAATTGCTTCTGCCGCTCAACCGTGGCGGTTTCGCTGCTGCCATCCGAACGGGTGATGCGATAGCGTGCGGTGCGTTCCCATTCATTCGCCGCAATGCGGCTGCGGTTGACCACGACCGGCTGCACCTTGATGTCAAACGCTTCGCCCGTCACCAGCGCGAGCTCTGATCCGCCCGGCGTATGGCCGATGCCGCTCTCGCCGATAAATTGCGCATTGCCGCGGGCATCGCGTTGATAGACGCGCACGGTTCCGGCAGGCAGGGCATCGCCCAGGCCGCCCTCATTGCTGGTCGAGAATTTCAGCACCGAGCTGACGCTACGGGCATCATCACTGCTGCCGAGCCAGCCATTGGTATATTGATAGCCGCGCTGCGCCCGAGCGCCTGCGATATCGAGGAAACTCACCTGTTTCTGCTGCGCATTGGCGATGGTGGTGCGCTTTTCCAGCGGATAGATATAGAAATCGCCCAGCCGCTCGCGGTCGGCGCTTTCGGTGCCGGGACGATTGCCACGGATGTTATTACGCCCGCGCCCGCGGCTGACCTGCCCGACACTGCCGGCGACCAGCAAGGTCCGCGCATTCTCAAAAGTCGTGCCGGTATTGTTGGTCAGCGTGATCCAGCCCTGCACATCAATGCTGTTGCCGCCCTCATCGAACAGCGCAACATAATCCGCGCCCCAGCCCAGCCCCTGTGAGAGATAGCTCAGCGCCAGCGGGCGGGTGCCGCCGCGTGCGGAATCAAGGGTTATCGAGAGTGTTGGCTTGGCGCGCAAATTGGGTGGGATGCGGTCAAAGATAACCCGCACCGGCAGGCCATCATCGCGCAAGACCTCAATGCGGCTGCCAATCTGCATCACCACGCCGCCATTGACCGCCAATATCTTGGCGCGCTCACGCGTTTCCGCGCCAGTCGCGGGGTTGGTGCGCAGCAGTGTGACCGTCTGCCCCACCGCCTTTGCCATCAAGGCACCCGGAGAGAGCAGATCATAATCGAAATTCTGCTCGACAATATCAAAGCCATCGCCATTCAGCGTTACCGTCTCGGGGCGGATCTGCGCCGAGACATCGGGGAAGGGGATGCGGGTGGTACCAGCAGGGACATTGATCCGCCGTTCATCACGAATCAGCGCTTGATTGTTATTGTAAATGGTGACCGCAACATCGCCCTGCGCGCTCTTGTCCGTCGGCGCGGTCTGGGCGCAAAGGGTAGTAAAGACGATGATCGACGCCGCAGATTTGGCAAAGGAATTGAAGCGCATGAATATCTCCCCTTAGTCCGACCATGACGTAATGCGGGAAAGATGAACAGGTGATTATGGGGTTTTTTGCCGTTAAACTTCTATCTACATAAACCGTTAGCCCTGAGCTTGTCGAAGGGCGTTTCTCGTTACGAGAGGCGGGCTTCGACAGGCTCAGCCCTAACGGTGATGTTTTGCTTACTCAGCAGCAACCGCTTCAGTTGCGGTGTCATCGGCATCGGGCTTGCGGCGACGCGGTGCGCGCTTTTTGGGGGCAGGCTTCTCTTCCTCATCGCTGGCGATAGCAGGCGGCAGCGCATCCATGCTCAGGCCATTATCCTCGCCCTCGCTGGCACCGGCCTCAGCAGCCGCGGCTCTGGGCTTGCGACCACGTGGAGCGCGGCGGCGTGGTCTGGAGTCGTCAGCTTCTGCTTCGAGCTGTGCATCGTCAGCGCTTTGCGCCTCGACAGCTTCGTCATCACCTTGACTATTAGCCTCGCGCCGTTCCTGCCGTTCTTCCTCACGCTTGGCGCGGGCCTCTTCCTGGCGCGCCTTGTTATCGGCCAGCACCCGGAAATAATGATCGGCAAATTGCAGATAATATTCGTAATTGACGCGATCACCGGCCATTTGCGCGTCATGCGCCTGCTTTTTGTATTTTTCCATCAGCTGGTTGGCGTTGCCGCGTGCCCGACTGTCAATACGATTGCCACTGTCGACGCCACCGCGATTGCCGCTATTATTGCGGTTATTGTTGCGGCCGCGACGGCGGTTCTGTCCCCGGTTATTCTGATTCAATTGTTCGCCTATCCTAAAATATCTGTTGTCGGGCGATATCCCGTCTTGCCGAATGTTACATGGTCCATTGTCTTTAGCGCATAATATCCAACAAATTCTTGCTGGCGCATGGTCCGGAGGAGCCGGGGCCAGCAAATATGCCGGGCAACCAATCATGCAGATGCGTCAATGGGTCCAGAAAACATCCTTCATTGTCGGGACCTGTTAAACAGGGACCAAATGGTCAGTGCTGTTCAACTGTGTAAATGCCTAACGGGCGAATCCGACCTTGCCAAGCAAAAAGTGCATTATAGTTAATGGCTATTGGCTTAGTGCGTAAATAACAGTGCCCGGGGGTTGTCCGCAAGATCATGATAAAGCCGTGATCGCAAAGTGTTTTCTTGCGCAATATTTTTGACTGACTCAGCCTGTGTTGCGCCAATCTCAAAAATCGCTGCGCCGTCAGGATGGAGCAGTTTCGGTACAAATGGCAGCAAATGGCGATAGTCGTCCAGCCCTTCCGACCCGGCAAAAAGCGCCTGATGCGGCTCATAATCGCGTACCTGTGGCGCGAGGATGGCATCGCTCTCGACATAGGGCGGGTTGCACAGGATCAGGTCGAACAATCCTATCTCCGTTCGCCCTGAGCCTGTCGAAGGGCTGTTTTTTTCTTCAGAAGTTAAGTGCGACCCTTCGACAGGCTCAGGGTGAACGGGTTTTGTAAGATTCTCAATCCAGCCACCGTCGCTCCAGCTTTGGCAGACAAACTGACAGCGATCCGACAGACCTAGATGATCGGCATTGTTATGCGCAATTGCCAATGCTTTGGCGGACTGATCCATACCCAGTCCATGAGTTGAGGGCCATTCGCTCAGGGCGGCGAGCAACAGCGCGCCCGATCCGGTGCCGAGATCAAGGATGCGTTGCGGTGCGCAGTTGACGAAATAGTCTCGAGCGGCTTCGATCAAGGTTTCGCTATCCGCACGTGGGATCAGTACATCGGGGGTGACTGTAAGCGGCAGGCTCCAGAATTCTGCCTTGCCGGTGATATAGGCCACCGGCTCATGCGCCAGCCGTCTTAGCAGCATCGGACCAAAAACCGCCGGTGCCGGATCGCGCATTTTGTTAAGCAGCATCGCGCCACGCTCCATATCCAGCGCATGCGCCATCAGTAGTTCGGCATCAAGGCGTGGGGTTTCGCTTATCGTTTCGAGCTGCTCGGCGGCGTGGCGCAGGGTTTCGGCGATATTGGTCATTCAAAGTGTTGGCACTTAGGGCGAACAATTTCCCCGTTGGCCTCTAGCGAAGTCGAGAGGCCGGTGCAAGTGGAGAGCAGTGTCTCGACTACGCTCGACACGAACGGAAGATGTATGGAATCGTGATATCTAGTCTCAATCATTCGCCAAATTCGCCAGACGCTCGGCCTGATCCTCGGCAATCAGCGCATCGGTCAATTCATTGAGCCCAGCGCCTTCCAATATTTCGGTCAGCCGGTGCAGCGTGAGGTTGATGCGATGATCGGTAACGCGCCCTTGCGGGAAATTATAAGTACGGATGCGTTCGGAGCGGTCGCCGGAACCGACCATGGATTTGCGCGCGCCAGCCTCAGCCTCGGCGATGCGGGCGCGTTCCTGTTCATAGAGCCGCGCGCGCAGGATTTTCATCGCTTTCGCCTTGTTCTTGTGCTGCGACTTTTCATCCTGCTGCGTCACCACCAACCCGCTGGGCAAATGGGTGATCCGCACTGCGCTGTCGGTGGTGTTGACGTGCTGACCGCCCGCACCCGAGGCACGATAGACATCGATTTTGAGGTCATTGTCGTTAATGGCGACGTCGACATCTTCCGGCTCGGGCAGCACCGCCACTGTCGCCGCCGATGTATGGATACGCCCGCCGCTCTCGGTCACCGGCACGCGCTGGACGCGATGCACGCCGCTTTCAAATTTCAGCTTGGCAAACACACCGGTGCCGGTGACATTGGCGACGACTTCCTTGAACCCGCCCTGATCGGCGGCATTGGCGCTGATCATCTCGACGCGCCACCCCTGTTCCGATGCAAAGCGCTCATACATGCGGTAGAGATCGCCAGCGAATAAAGCCGCCTCATCGCCGCCTGTGCCAGCGCGGATTTCCAGCATCGCCGGGCGATCATCGGCACTGTCTTTAGGCAGCAATTTGATGGCGAGGTTATGCTCGGCCTGAGGCAAAGTGTCCTTGAGTTCGCCCAGCTCCTCCTCGGCCATGACCTTGATTTCCGTGTCCTGATCAGGCTCGGCAATCAGCCCATCCAGCACTTCCATCTCGGCCCGCAACCTGCGTACCTCTGCGGCTGCCTTGGCTACGGGTTCGACCTCTGCATATTCTTTGGAGACTGCAACAAATGCATCACCCTCAAGCGTCCCGGAGGCCATTTTGGCCTCCAGCTCAGCAAAACGAGCCTCGATCTGGGCAATGCGTTCGGCGGATATATGTGGGGTAGTGGTCGTCATGGTGCTGCGGCTTTATGCTTGGGCAACGGCGTCAAGAATGCTCTGCACCTTCTGGTCATTTTCGCCGCTAACGGCATTCAATCCCTGATGGTTTGCGCCATCGCGAATATCGAGCGAGACGATAAAGCGCGGGTTCGATTTGACGGCACGGTCATAGCGCTTGCGCGGACTGCCGCTGGCGAACAACTCGGTAGCATAGCCTGCGCGGCGATAGTGAGCAGTGAGCGCCATGGCTTCCGCTTCGCGATCACGATTTTCGGCCACTACTGCGATATCCAAGGCGGGCGCTTTGGCGTCCTCCACTAACATCGCCAGCCGCTCAATTCCTGCGGCCCATCCGACAGCCGGGGTATGTGGCCCGCCGAGATTTTCGATTAGCCCATCATAGCGCCCACCGCCCAGCACTGTCCCCTGTGCACCCAAGCGGTCGGTCACAAATTCGAACGCGGTATGGCGATAATAGTCGAGACCGCGCACTAATCGGCTGTTTCGCGTCCAGACAACGCCTGCCGCATCCAGTCCTGCTGTCACGCTCTCAAAAAACTGTCCGGCGTCATCGGTGAGAAACGCATCAATATCGGGCGCACTATCGGCAACCGGGCGGTCGCGCGGGTCTTTGCTGTCAAGGATACGCAGCGGATTACGTTCCAGCCGGTCTTGGGAATCCTCGGAAAGGTCACCCTTATGCGCGGTGAAATGCGCCACCAGCGCATCGCGCCAAGCATCGCGGCTGGCGCTGTCGCCCAGCGTATTGAGTTGCAGCGTCACGCCTTCGCTAATGCCCAATTCGCTTAGCAGTTGATCCGCCATCACCAGCAGTTCCACATCCGCCTGCGGTTCAGCGGCACCTATAATCTCGGCATCAATCTGATGGAACTGGCGATAGCGACCCTTTTGCGGCCGCTCATAGCGAAACAAAGGACCATGGGTGGCGAGTTTGAGCGGCGCAAATTGCCGCCAGCCATTGGTGAGATAGGCACGCGCAATCCCTGCGGTAAATTCCGGGCGCAGGGTGATGGAATCGCCGCCACGATCCTCAAAACTGTACATTTCCTTGGAAACCACATCGGTGGATTCGCCGAGCGAGCGGGCAAAAACACCGGTCGCTTCAATCACCGGCAATTCGGCGCGGCGGAAATTGTAGAGGCGGCGCACGTGCTCAAACGTCTCGACAACATGGCCGAAACGCTCCTGATCCTCGCCAAAAATATCCTGCGTGCCCCGCACTGCGCCGGGGATATTATGCTTTGCCATAGTCTCTCATATCCAAATTTCTGCGCGCTCTAGCGTGTTTTTTGCAAAATCCAAAGGGGCGCTTTATGGCTTGGGTCAGAACCTAATGCCTTGGCGCGGTCGCGCCGTCCTGACCTAAAATCGTACTTTATGCATTTTGCCTGCCTTATTTTCCTTCTACTGACCGCTTCCAGTCTGCTCACTGCGCAACCGGCGATGGCGCAACAGGGCAATAGTAAACCGACCGAAGCGGTCTATCCGGATCGCATAGCAGTCGCTGAGGACAAACCCTTCCCTGGCAGTATGGCGCTCAAAGTAGATGCCAGCGATGTGGAGCGCGGCATATTCAAAGTCGAACAAACCATATCGGTGCCGCAATCGGGCAGGTTTACTTTACTCTATCCCGAATGGTTGCCAGGCAAACATGCGCCGCGCGGCGAGATTGAAAAGCTGGCGGGGCTGATGTTTTTCGCCGGTGATCAGAAACTACGCTGGGAGCGCGATCCTGCATATGTTTATGCCTTTCATGTAACAGTGCCCGAAGGCGTGGGTGAAATAACTGCGCGGTTTCAATTCACCTCGGCAACCAAGCCTTCGCAAGGTCGCGTTGTTGTCACGCCGAAGATGATGAATTTGCAATGGAATTCCCTGTCGCTCTATCCGGCGGGCTATTATGTCCGCAATATTCCGGTGACTGCGACCGTGACATGGCCTGATGACTGGCGAGCTGGAACCGCGCTGCGCGCTGAGCGGAAAAGAGGCGATACCGTCACCTATGCCACGGTCGATTATGACACACTGGTCGACAGTCCGGTCTTTGCCGGGGAGTATTTCAAGCGCTGGAAATTGTCCGACCGCGTGTGGCTGAATGTGGCTGCCGATGCGCCGGAATATCTTGATGCCGATAAAGAGCAGATTGAAGCCCATCGTCGTCTCGTTGCCGAAGCGGTGCATCTCTTTGGTTCACAGCAATATGATGAATATGATTTTCTGCTCGCACTGACCAATGAGATGGGCAGCATTGGACTGGAGCATCACCGCTCGAGCGAAAATGGTGTTGATCGCGAATATTTCACCGAATGGGATAAGGGCGTCGGCCGGCGCGGGCTGTTGCCGCATGAAATGGCGCATAGCTGGAATGGCAAATATCGCCGTCCGGCGGGGATCTGGACGCCCGATTACCGCACCACCAAGCGTGACAATCTGCTCTGGGTCTATGAGGGGCAGACACAGTTTTGGGGCTATGTTCTCTCGGCGCGATCAGGGCTCTATTCCAAGCAGGATGTATTGAGTGCACTTGCCTCCATCGCTGCCACCTTCGACTTGCGCAAAGGGCGCGAGTGGCGGCCTCTGATTGACACGACGCATGACCCGGTGGTTGCCGCGCGCAAGCCCAAACCCTGGACCAGCTGGCAGCGGACCGAAGCCTATTATAATGAGGGGATGCTGATCTGGCTCGAAGCCGACGGTATTATCCGGCGTGAAAGTGGTGGTGCCAAATCGTTACAGGATTTCGCCCGGGTGTTTTTTGGCGGGCGAGATGGCGATTGGGGTGTGGTCACCTATGATTATGACGATGTCATCAATACGCTGCAGCAGGTGCAGCCCTATGATTGGGATGGCTTCTTCCAACCACGTCTTTATTCAACCACCAGCGAAGCACCGAAAAACGGCCTGACGCTAGGCGGCTATCGACTGGTCTACACTCAGGAGCAGACACCCTATTTACGCGACCGTGAGCGTCGCGCTAGAAATGCCGATCACAGCTATAGTCTTGGCATTACAGTGCGTAGCAATGGCAATATCAGCTCGGTTATATGGGACTCACCTGCCTTCTATGCAGGCTTGACCAATGCCCACCGGATTGTGGCGGTGAATGAAGAGGATTTCTCGTTGGATACGCTCAAAGCCTCAATCAGTGCGACAAAAGATGCGGATGCACCGCCAGTGACGTTACTGGTGAAAAAGGGCGAGCGTTACAAGACAGTAACCATGGACTATCGCGGAGGGCTGCGCTATCCGCGCCTTGAAAAGACTTCAGAAGGGCCGGCTGGACTTGATCTGTTGCTCGCACCGCAGGTGACTGCGCAGGAGTAATAGGCAGATGCGCCACGCTGCCTTTTCCAGCATATGAAAGGCAATCCATGCGGATAAGCGAAATTCCAGTAGGCAAAAATCCGCCCAACAATCTGAATGTTATCATCGAAGTGCCGTCAGGTGGCGAGCCGGTCAAATATGAGTTTGACAAGGCCTCGGGCGCCATCTTTGTCGACCGCATTCTGCACACACCGATGCGCTATCCGGCCAATTATGGCTTCGTACCGCACACATTGTCTCCTGATGGTGATCCGCTCGATGCGCTGGTCGTCGCTCGCTCGCCCTTTATGCCGGGCTCGGTTGTCCGCGTTCGTCCCATTGCTGTGCTGAATCTGGAAGATGAGCATGGCGGCGATGAGAAGCTGGTCTGCGTTCCCGATACCGCGACCTTTCCCTATTATACCCATGTGCGCGAGCGCGAGGACCTGCCCGATATTGTGTTTCAGCAGATCGAGCATTTCTTCACCCATTACAAAGATCTGGAAGCTGAAAAATGGGTTCGCATTGGCAAATGGGGTGATGCCGAGGAAGCGCGTCAGATTGTACTGGAGGCAATGGATCGCGCGAAGGAGCATGGCAAAGCATGATGCGCACATTCGCCTTGGCGATGATCGTAACCGCTGTGTCTACGCTTTCTGCCTGCGCCACGCCGGAGAGTCGTGTGCGTTCGGCGCTGATGAATGTCGGCCTGTCACGACCTATGGCTTCATGTATGGCGGAACGCATGGCCGATCGCTTGTCGCTGGTGCAGCTTAACCGCTTAGGCGATCTGGGTGAATTTGAAGGCCGCGATCCGGGTGATATCAGTATCAATCAGTTTGTCGATATGACCCGGGCCTTGCGCGATCCGGAGATAGTGGGTGTCACCGCCAGTTCCGGTGCCATCTGTGCCGTGACCCGATAATCTGTAAATCAGGAGCTGCCGGCACCTGCCCATGAACCTGAGGGTAGTGCCAATACTCCCTGTGCCAAATTATCATCATCTTCTGCGTGGCAAATGCGGTTACGACCCATATTCTTGGCACGGTATAGAGCACGGTCGGCAGCGCGATAATGGTGATCAAAGTCGAGTGTAGTGGGATATAGATTGATCTGGGTTACGCCCATGCTGACAGAAACTGCGCCTACAGGCTTGCCCGGATTGCCAAATGTCATCTCAGAAATGGTCTGCTGTATGCGCCGGGCCAGCTGTCTTATTCCGATGGTGTCGCTGCATTGCGCCAATATAGCGAATTCCTCGCCACCAAAACGCGCCAGACTATCTCCTTTGCGGCAGCATTGTTGTAAGAGTTGAGCCATCTGTATCAGCACCATATCACCGGCATCATGGCCATATTTGTCATTGATCCGTTTGAAATGATCGATGTCGACCAGAATAAGCGCGGTGACTTTCGATGGCGCGCGCCCATCTTGTTCAAGCGCCCGGAATTGCTCCATAAATCCGCGGCGGTTCATAATCTGGGTCAGCGAATCGGTGCGGGCAAGCAGAGCTTCATTCGCGCTTTGGCGCAGGGCATGGTCATGGTTCTGGCGCAATTGCCAGATTTTCATCCCAACGATCAGACTGGTGACCAATACTTCCAGCAGAACAGCGAAATGAAAGCCGCTTGAGTCCATCATAGGCGTTTCTGCTAGCCAGCCCATTGCGCGGCCCAACCGGGAAATAGCCACAACCAGAAAGCCCGATAGGCCAAGAATCTGAAGCATTGCCAGACGGTCGCCACGCGTTGCCGCAGTAACCAGGCTTACGGTAACTGTTGCTACCATAAGCCCGTAAACGGCGTTGAATATACGTGAACCGACAAGTGGCCAGTCCGGGGCTATAGCAAGGATGAGCATGGTCGTAGCCAGGCCGAGCACTCCGACAGCAGGCAGAGCCCGATAAGCGGTTTGCCCCAGTTTTTGCGGATCGCATAGAGAATGTACCAGCATACATATCGCGAAGGCCAGAACGGCAAGAGAGATATGAGAACCAATTGAGCGGTCAACCATGGTAGCATTGGGCGCCAGTTCGAAGATCAATCCGGTCCAGAACAGATTGCAGCCCAATATCGCCACCAGCATCAGGCTATGAAACAGGATGAAACGCTGTCGCAGAGTTGCAAAAAATATTATGTTTAACAGTAATGGTGCGAACAGCAGTCCGATAAACAGCGCGCTTAAGAGGCTTTCGCTCTCGCTGACGGCTATGTCCTGCTGTGCTTCCCATATCTGTACATCAGAAAGATTGCTTGGGTTCCAGGGTTGATTGACGCTGATCAGCAAGGTTTCGGGGCGTTCTCCCGATGGCCCAAGCAGAGGAGCCGCCACAGCCCATGGTGTGCGCCAGTTTGCTGTCATGTCCGCCATGTCATGATGCGTGGATAGCCAGCGGCCATCATTAAACTTGCGATAGATGGTGACATCGCCATGTCGTGCCGCACGATAGCGCAAAACCGGTACTGCAAAACCTGTCTGTTCTTTGGTGATGTCTGTGACCATCCAGAAATGGTCAGTTGCTTTGTCCATCTTGTCTGATGTGCAGTCAAACTCACCGCGCCGGGCGATTATCTGTTCCGGGGAAGCACCGCTATTGCCGGGCAGGGCGCATATGCTGCCGGAGAGTGCGATGGGCTGTTGGACGAATGCCCGATCATCTGGAGAGGCATTTAGCGAATCATCCGCTTTGGCATAGGGTATATGCAGAGCAAACAAGAAGGCACAGAATAGCATCGCGGCATATGCTGCGATAACAGTGTGTTGCGGCCGTTTTGTAAAGCCTCTACTGCCCCTTTTCGTGGCCATCTTCCCCCATCCGATGCATGGCTGATAAGGAATATTCATAAAGAAGGAAAATTACATCCACAATGGATGTAATGCACGGCTCTGGCTTGTTTACAGAACATTACGTGACGATGATCATCACTGCATATGGCTGGGCTTCTGGGTTATAGCGCCAATAGTTTCGCAAATTTCTCTACGCCTACTGGCAATCATGCTCGGTCTATGCTTTAGGAACTTCGCAATTTCCTGAGTCCTTTTGCCAGGCCGGGCGAACCGGTCGGGCAGTCCCGAACAAACAGCATATAGAAAGGCTGCTCTTCCCCATGAATATTCATGAATATCAGGCCAAGGAACTTCTGGCGAAACATGGCATTGGCGTGCCCACGGGCCATGCAGCCCTCACGGTTGAGGAAGCGGTTGCTGCAGCTGAAAAACTGCCTGGGCCGCTTTATGTGGTGAAGGCGCAGATTCACGCTGGTGGCCGCGGCAAGGGCAAGTTCAAAGAACTGGGCCCTGATGCCAAGGGTGGCGTTCGTCTCGCCAAGTCGATTGACGAAGTACGCGAAGCAGCAACTGAAATGCTGAGCAATACGCTGGTGACAATCCAGACCGGCGATGCGGGCAAGCAGGTCAACCGCCTCTATGTCACCGATGGCGTCGATATCGCGTCGGAATATTATCTCTCCATGCTGGTCGACCGCGCCACAGGCCGCGTTGCCATGGTGGTTTCCACCGAAGGCGGCATGGATATTGAGGCGGTTGCGCATGACACGCCGGAAAAGATTACCACTATCGTTATCGATCCGGCCCAGGGCTTTATGCCGCATCATGGCCGTTCGCTTGCCTTTGCGCTCAAGCTGAAGGGTGATCTCAACAAGGCGGCGCAAAAGCTGGGCAAGCAGCTTTATCACGCCTTCATGGAAATGGATTGCGAGATGCTGGAGATCAATCCGTTGGTGGAAACCACTGACGGCCAACTCCTCGTGCTCGACACCAAGATGAGCTTTGATGGCAATGCGCTGTTCCGTCATAAGGATATTGAGGCACTGCGCGACGAGACCGAGGAAGACCCCGCTGAAGTTGAGGCCAGCCAATATGACCTCGCCTATATCAAGCTCGACGGCAATATCGGCTGTATGGTCAATGGTGCCGGTCTGGCGATGGCGACGATGGATATCATCAAGCTGAATGGCGCTTTCCCGGCCAACTTCCTCGATGTCGGCGGCGGCGCCACCACCGAGAAGGTAACCGCGGCGTTCAAGATCATCCTTGCCGATGATGCGGTTGAAGGCATTCTCGTGAACATCTTTGGCGGCATCATGCGCTGCGACACCATTGCCGAGGGCATTGTCGCCGCGGCAAAGGAAGTGGAACTCGACGTGCCGTTGGTCGTTCGTCTTGAAGGTACTAATGTCGACAAGGGCAAGTCCATTCTCGACAATAGTGGCCTGCCAATCGTTAGTGCCAATGATCTGGGTGATGCTGCACAGAAGATCGTGGCACAGGTAAAAGAGGCGGCTTGATATAGATTAAACCCCTCCCGTTTACGGGAGGGGCGGTGAGACTTAGGGCCGCAAGGCTCTTAGTCGCAACGGGGTGGGCCAGCCACAAGCGCAACGCTCGTTGGGACAGACCCACCTCCGGCCCCTCCCGCATGCGGGAGGGGAGATAAAAGGGCAAAACCCCGGCCCTAAGATAGTTGACGTTTACGTGAACGTAAGTTAAGGGCAGCCAATAATCTCAATGGCGCCAACTGAATGGGAAGGAAGTCATATGAAAATCCTCGTGCCCGTAAAACGGGTGATTGATTATAACGTCAAACCACGGGTCAAGTCCGATGGTTCGGGCGTTGATCTGGCCAATGTCAAAATGTCGATGAACCCGTTTGACGAAATCGCGGTTGAAGAGGCCATTCGTCTCAAAGAAGCGGGTAAAGCCGAAGAAGTTGTCGCTGTCTCTGTGGGCCCGGCCAAGGCGCAGGAAACGCTCCGCACCGCGCTTGCCATGGGTGCCGATCGCGGTCTCCTCATCGAGACCGACGAAGACGTCGAGCCGCTGGGCGTTGCCAAGCTGCTCGCCAAGGTGATGGAAGAAGAATCGCCACAGATCGTCTTGCTCGGCAAACAGGCGATTGATGATGACAGCAACCAGACCGGCCAGATGCTCGCGGCCCTAACCGGCACCGGTCAGGCGACCTTTGCCAATACGGTTGAGGTTGAGGGCGATGCCGCCACCGTGAAGCGTGAGATTGACGGCGGACTGCAGACGGTGAAAGTCAATCTGCCCGCGATCATCACCACCGATTTGCGCCTCAACGAGCCACGCTATCCCACCCTGCCGAATATCATGAAGGCGAAGAAAAAGCCGATCGATACCAAATCGCCTGCCGATTATGGCGTCGATATCGCGCCCCGCCTCAAAACGCTGAACGTCAGCGAACCGCCGGTGCGTCAGGCCGGTATCAAGGTAGAAGATGTCGACCAGCTGGTCGGTAAACTCAAAGAATTGGGAGTGGCCTGATGAAGACTCTGGTACTCGTAGAACATGATAACGCGTCGATGAAGGACGCAACTCTGGCGGTTGTCACCGCAGCCTCAAAGCTCGGCGAAGTCCATGCACTGGTCGCCGGTTCTGGCTGTGGCGCGGTTGCTGAGCAAGTCGCCAAGGTCGCTGGCGTCGAAAAGGTCCATGTCGCCGATGATGCGGCCTATGCCAATGCACTGGCGGAAAATCTGGCGCCGCTGATCGCCGATCTGATGGGCCATCATGATGCGTTCCTCGCGCCTGCCACCACCACCGGCAAAAATGTCGCGCCGCGCGTTGCCGCTCTGCTCGATGTGATGCAGATTTCCGACATTCTCTCGGTCGAAGGCGACAAGACCTTCACCCGTCCGATCTATGCTGGCAACGCCATTGCAACGGTTGAGAGCGCCGACGAAAAGCTGGTGATTACCGTGCGCGGAACTGCCTTTGACAAGGCCGCAGCCGAAGGTGGCAGCGGAACGGTTGAAGCGGTTTCCGGTTCAGGCGATGCGGGCCTGTCGAGCTTTGTCAGCGAAGAAATCGCCGAGAGCGAACGTCCGGAACTGACCAGCGCCAAGATCATCGTTTCCGGCGGTCGCGCCCTGGGTTCGGGCGAGAAGTTCGAGGAAGTTATTACACCGCTGGCGGACAAACTCGGCGCCGGTATTGGTGCCTCGCGCGCTGCTGTCGATGCAGGCTATGTGCCGAACGACTATCAGGTCGGCCAGACCGGCAAGATCGTCGCCCCGGAAGTCTATATCGCCATCGGCATTTCCGGCGCGATCCAGCACCTTGCAGGCATGAAGGACTCCAAAACGATCATCGCGATCAACAAGGACGAAGACGCACCGATCTTCCAGATCGCCGATATCGGCCTGATTGCCGACTTGTTCGATGCGGTTCCGGAGCTGACCGGGAAGGTCTGAGCAGGCTAATGTTACCCTAATCGTCATGCTGAACTTGTTTCAGCATCTCACGAGAAAAGCGGAACGTAGCAATACAGATCCTGAAACAAGTTCAGGATGACGAAATTGAGAGGCCTCGGCGTGTTAGCGTCGGGGCTCTCTTTTGAGGCGTCATTAATATGTCATTCTCAATGCCTAAAAGCCGTGTCTTTGTATCTGAAAGACAGAGAATCCTATGGCAACCGCAGCAAAAGCTCCCAAAGGCAAAAGTGATACGCGCAGCCTACTGGCTGAAGCACTGCTCGATGGCTGTGATGAAGCGGCAATGTTTCAGCGGTTGTTGGCTGCGGGTATGAGTGAATCTAAAGCGCGTTATGAAATATCGCGTGCGCCTAAAGACCCGCTTTTTGTTGCCGCAAAAAGGCTGCGCGCACGGCTGGACAAGCGCGATTGGACATTGGGCATTTATGGCAAGCTCGCCGCGATGGATGAGCGTCAGACGTCTATCCCGACTGTTGATGCGATTGATCCCGAACAGTTCTTCCGCGAGTTTTACTATACCAATCGCCCAGTCAAGCTCACCGGCCTGATCGATCACTGGCCTGCGCTGGAGTGCTGGACGCTCGACTATCTGGAAGAAAAGGTCGGCGATGTTGTTGTTGAACTACAGGGCGACAGGGATTCCGGTGAGGATTATGAAATCGCCAAAACCCGGCACACCCGGCATGTCCGCATGGCCGATGTAATCCGCGATTTGCGCGCCGATGAGGTCAGCAATGATTTCTATATCACCGCCTATAATGACACCACCAACAAACAGGCGCTTGCCGCTCTATGGGATGATCTGGGTGATTTGCCGCTGCTAGATGCGGATGGTGTTGCCAATGGCTTTTTCTGGATGGGGCCAAAGGGCACGATAACGCCCTTCCACCATGACCTGACCAACAATCTGCTGGTTCAGATTGATGGCCGCAAACATATCCGCATGGTCGCCGCGCACCATGTCGGCCAGATGCGCAATCATGAACATTGCTTTAGCCAATGGACCGCCGAGGATTTCGATCAGGCTGAGTCCGAAAGCAACACCATGCCGCCCATGCTCGAATGTGAAATCGGCCCGGGCGAGGCGATCTTTCTGCCTGTCGGCTGGTGGCACCATGTCACCGGCCTCGACCGCACCATCAGCATGTCCTTTACCGGCTTTGCCAAGGGCAATGACTTCTACAGCGACTATATCAAAGACACTGCATTTTAGCCTTGCACACAGATGCCAACCCGCGCGCTGTCTTTTTTCTGACATATAAATTCTTCTTTATATGTGACTTTTTTTGTTGCGCTGTGAAATGAACGCGCATAGACGGCGCGTCCCCCGGTCACCGGATGGGGCGGACATCAACGGTAAGGGTCTCTGCAGGGCCCACCCGCACAGGGCTCTGATCGGGCTTTTGTGTACGGATGCTGCACCGTCAGATCGGTTGCATGAGTAGCTCAGTGGGAGAGCACTAGCTTCAGGTGCTAGGAGCGCGGGTTCGATTCCCGTCTCAATGCCCTTTGGATAGCTCAACGGTAGAGCACGGAAATGATAATTCCGGTGTTGCAGGTTCGATTCCTGCTCCACACTCGTCCTTAACATGGACAACAGCCTGTCACGCTGTTTGCAATTTTGAGGGGCTGGGGATCGGCATGTGACGGAAAGCCGGTGGCGGGCCGCAAAGGTGCTTTCAGGCGCTGGCGCGGCCTCAAGCCCGCTTCCTGATCCATGCCAAATGGACTGGTGCGCAGCGAAGGCAAGGCCGCACCCGGATCGACAAGGTCGGTTTTCGAACCGGCTGGCTCTGTCCGGGATGCTGCCAGGCCCGCTCCTGTGCCACCCGCCATGCGGCATGCCACCGATCCCCGGTCCTTTTTATCGGGGGGAAGAGAAGAGGCGGAAAATGGTTTCCGTTTCACAGCGAAGAAGAAAGGAAATCCGAGTGACTTAGCCGGATAGAATTGGTGAATGATATGATAAAGCGATTGATTGACAAGCTGATGGGGCGCCAGCGCGTGCTCATCAATGAAAATGAACGGGCCGTCTGGCTCTATAAGGGTATAGTCAAGGGCATCGTCGGACCGGGTGAGCACATGCTCCCCAATCGGGACGGTAGCCTGATGCTCGAACGGCAGGCGCTGGATCGCCAGTTGTTTGTCTCGGCCTATACCCAGGCTGTGCTTGACCGGCTGGACAATGATGTGGCGACGCATCTGACCCAGGTCCGCACGAGCGAAAACGAGATAGCTGTCATCGAACGCGACGGAATGATCAACACCATTCTCAAGCCGGATGCCAAGCTGGTTCTGTGGACCGATGCCGGTCCGTGGACGTCGCAGCTTATCGATATTGCCGATGAGCCGCGGGTCTCGGCCAAGTTGCTCAAGCGGCTGATCAAGGCTGGCCAGATGCAGCAGGTGATGCTGGTCGAGGTGGACGAGGGCAAGACCGCGCTCGTCTCGATCGACGGTCAGCTGGCCGATACGCTAGCACCGGGTGTCTATGGTTACTGGATCCCGGGCCGCAAGGTCACTGCGCGCCAGATTGATCTGGCACGACAGTCGCTCGATGTGGCGGGACAGGAAATACTGACTCGTGACCGGGTGACGCTGCGGATCAACATTGCGGCGGAATACCGCGTAGTTGATCCGGTCAAGGCGGTGACCGAGGTGCGTGACTTTGTCGATGCGCTCTATCGCGGATTGCAGTACGCGTTCCGCAAGACGCTCGGCGCCATGACGCTCGACCAGATCCTCGAAAAGAAGGTCTCGGTCGATGCCGAAGCGGCAGAGAAGGTCCGTGCCGACATGGCCAAGATCGGTATCGAAGTTTCGGACATCGCGCTCAAGGATGTCATCCTGCCGGGCGAGATGCGCGAAATCCTGAACCAGGTCGTCGCCGCGCAGAAGGAGGCGGAAGCCAATGTTATCCGGCGCCGTGAAGAAACGAACGCAACCCGTTCGTTGCTCAACACAGCCAAGGTGATGGCTGACAACCCGGTGATGCTCCGCTTGAAGGAGCTGGAAGCCCTGGAAAGCATCGCGACCAAGGTCGACAAGCTGACGGTTGCCAATGGTACTTTCGGCCTGATGAATGACCTGGTCAATCTTTCCGGAGATTGACCGGGCGTTTTCGCAAACGGCCAAAAACGAGCCCCGGAGCTGCATTACAGCGGCTCCGGGGCTTTTTATGCGACCCTTAGAGGGTATGAGTAGCGGCTTTTTTGGCCGCTATTATTGTGCGTCGAAGCGGTCGAGCATCATCACCTTGGTCCAGGCTTTGACAAAGTCATCGACAAACACCTTCTCGGCGCCGTCAAAGGCATAGGTCTCGGCAACAGCGCGCAGTTCCGCGTTGGAGCCGAATACCAGATCGACTTCGGTTGCGGTCCATTTGGCTGCGCCACTGTCGCGGTCAGTGCCTTGGTATATGCCCTTGCTGGTGTCCGACGGTTTCCATTCGGTGCCCATGTCGAGCAGATTGACGAAAAAGTCATTGCTCAACACACCCGGCCGATCAGTGAAGACGCCGTGTTGCGATCCGCCGACATTGGCGTTGAGCGCCCGCAGGCCGCCGATCAGTGCCGTCATTTCCGGCACTGTCAGCGTCAGCATATCGGCCCGGTTGATCAGCATTTCGCTCGGGCTCAGCCGTGCGCGTTCGCTATGATAGTTGCGGAAACCGTCAGCCGCTGGGCGCAGCAATTCGAACGAGGCGACATCCGTCTGTTCCTGACTGGCATCGCCGCGACCCGGCGTGAACGGTACGGTGACGCTGTGGCCAGCGGCTTTCGCCGCATCCTCGATACCGACAGCACCAGCGAGCACGATCAAATCGGCCATGCTGACCGTCTTTCCGCCGCGATTGAAGCCGCCTTGTACATCTTCCAGTGCGCCAAGCACGATGTTCAACTCGTCCGGGTTGTTGACGTCCCAGCCATTTTGCGGCGCCAGACGCAGGCGGCCACCATTGGCTCCGCCGCGATAATCGGTGTCACGGAAGGTCACGGCTGCGGCCCAGGCGGCCCGGACCATTTCTGATGTGCCGAGGCCGGTTTCGCGAATAGCCTGTTTCAAGCTAGCGACATCCTGATCGGTCAGCGCGTCCGAACGCGTTGCCGGTACAGGGTCTTGCCAGATCATGCTGCCGTCGGGGACTTCTGCGCCGACATAGCGCGCTTTCGGGCCGAGGTCGCGATGGGTCAGTTTGAACCACGCCCGCGCAAAGGCCTCATCCATGCTGCCACGCTCTTCGAGAAAGCGCTTAGTGACTTTGCCATATTCCGGGTCATAGCGCAGTGCCAGGTCAGTGGTCTGCATG
Organism: Pseudomonadota bacterium; assembly: GCA_038748365.1. Taxonomy (GTDB): domain Bacteria; phylum Pseudomonadota; class Alphaproteobacteria; order Sphingomonadales; family Sphingomonadaceae; genus Alterisphingorhabdus. The sequence continues at coordinate 48,303 of JBCDIZ010000010.1, read as the reverse complement.
ACCGGGGGAACATATTTGTTCGGATCATGCGCATCGGGCACAATCTTCAGATTCTCGGCATCTTCCGGCACCCACTGGATTGCGCCGCCGGGGCTGCGTGTTTGCACCCAGTCAAAAGCATAGAGATTCTCAACATAATTGTTGCTCCACACCGCCGGGGATGACGTCCATGCGCCTTCCAGACCGCTGGTCACCGTGTCTTCGGCATTGCCTTTGCCGCAGCGATTTTTCCAGCCAAAGCCCTGTTCTTCAACATTTGCGGCTGCCGGTTCAGGGCCGTTGCATTCTGCGGCCTTATGGGCGCCATGCGCCTTGCCAAGAGTGTGCCCGCCAACGATCAGCGCGACAGTTTCCTCATCATTCATGCCCATACGGCCAAAGGTGGTACGGATATCACCTGCGGCGCCGAGAATATCGGGATTGCCTTCCGGACCCTCAGGATTGACGTAGATCAGACCGATCTCTGAGGCAGCAAGCGGTTTTTCCAGCTTTCGGCCGTCCGAATAGCGTTTATCGGAGGTAAGAAACTTGCTTTCTGCACCCCAATAGACCAGCTCTGGCTGCCAAGCGTCGGTGCGGCCGCCGGAAAAACCATAGGTTTTGAACCCGGCCTGTTCGAGTGAAACATTGCCAGACAGGACAATCAGGTCCGACCAGGACAGGCTTTTGCCATATTTCTGTTTGACCGGCCACAACAGACGCCGGGCCTTGTCAAGATTGCCATTATCGGGCCAGCTGTTGAGCGGCTCAAAGCGGATCTGGCCGCCATCGGAGCCGCCGCGACCATCACCGGCGCGATAGGTGCCGGCGCTGTGCCAGGCGAGACGGATGAACAGGCCACCATAGGTGCCAAAATCGGCAGGCCACCAATCCTGCGATGTGGTCAGAACCTCGGCAATATCGGCTTTGACAGCGTCGAGATCGAGTTGCGCAAAAGCGGCGGGGTAATCAAACTCCTCACCAGCCGGGTCCGCCGTATAGCGGTTCTTGCGTAACTCGGACAAATCGACCTGGTCTGGCCACCAGAAGCTGTTGGGGCGGGCCTTGTCTGATGAAGGGTGTGCGGCAGGGCGTTCGCCACCGATAAAGCCGGGCGGAGTAGCATACGCGGTGCCGGTCAGAGCAAGAGCAGCGGTTGTTACAAAAAGAGATTTCAGGGAAAGGCGCATCAGGAATCCTTACTTTTTTCAGTTATCGCAAGAGAGTTCAAAGAAGAGCGCATGAATCCGCAGCTCGATGCCGTTATCTGGCATTTGCGTGGGGTAAGGCGCATCTGTAGGCTGCGACCTAGCAGCGCGTTACAGATTGAGAAAATGATAATTCTCTATAACAATAAGTGAGAAAGCCGATGAGTGTAGTGTGTGATACAATATCAACAACTCTGTCGGATCTATAAATAATCTGGCCAATATTTCGAAAAATTGGAGTGAAATCTGACTGCTTAGCGCTAAAGCAGGCTCATTGCGGTCGAAGATATCACAGGGCTTTGCCTGATTTATAGGCAATTTTTTATAAGAGAATATTTTAAGTAATAAGCCCAACCTGCTGTATGGTGTCATTATGTATTTGCGCTTGTCAAAATTTGTTATGCTAGGATTGGCTGTTTCATCTGCCAGTCTAATTCCAAAAGCGGCATATGCCAAAAAAGAACCAGTGGTACTCACACCTGACGGCCAATGGGTGGCGAGATTTGATGATGAGATTTGTAGCCTGCACCGTAAGTTCGGCGAGGGTAAGGAATCCGCGCTGCTGGTAATGCGCCGCTACTCTCCATCTACCCGATTCTGGATGACCTTAGCAGGGCAACCGTTCAGAACGCGTTATCATAGCAAACCCGCAAAGCTGCGTTTCAGACCCGAAGATGAATATCTTGAGATAGAGTTCTTTAGAGGAAAAACGGGGGATGACCCTGCGTTGGTTTTTCGTGGGTCAACAACAGGATTGCCTTACTCTGAAGAGACTCTTGATGAAATGCCGGATGAGGAAATAAGAGCGTTACAATATGCGTTTCGTTCTATTGAAATTGGCTACCCTCTTAAAACACCGCTTATCCTCGATACTGGTCCAATGGGTAAGGCGCTCAAAATTATGGAGCGATGTACCGATGAGCTCGTAAGTTCATGGGGGCTGGACGCGGAAAAACACAAAAACCTGCAAAGGGAAGTCACGCCCTTGGTTGATTTGAGTAAGTGGATACGTTCTTCGGATTACCCAACGGATATGCTGAATTCCAGACAACCGGCAATTGTCAGTGCTAGGCTGATGATTGATCGCGAGGGACAGCTAACGGGCTGCCACATTCAGCGCACCACGCGACCTAAGGAATTTGATGATGCAGTTTGCGGGTCGATTAAGAAAAGGGCCAGATTTGAACCTGCTATTGATGCTTCGGGCGAAGCAATCGATTCCTACTACAGGATCGATATCAGGTTCCAGATACCGGGCTAAACCTAATTCAAACCTTCCCGTATTTCTCCTCAAACCCGGATATGTCACCTTTGGCCAGGAACCCTGCCTGATCGACCCAATTGTCGCGAGTGATGCGGCCTGTGAAATTGCCGAGATAGACATCGACTTCGGCGATATCCGCTTCGGTCCAGGCGGCGATCTGGTCGTAACGGGTGACGCCCAGCGTGCCGAGCAGAGTGTTGAGCTTGGGGCCGACGCCCTTGATTTTGCGCAAATCGTCCGGTTCGCCGACAGCAGCGGTGATGTTTGGTTTGCCTTCGTTGGTAGGCTCGACAGCGGCAGGTTCTGGAGCAGGCATCGCTGCTATGGGATTGGCCTTGGCTTCGGGCTGTTTCTCGATAACCAGCTCATCGCGGCCTTGATCCAGCGTCTTTTCATGGTCGAGTTCCGGGGTTTCACTATCGTCGGTAGTGACTGTGCCGTCACCCTTGGGTCGCAGTACCAGCCATAATATAAGCGCCACGAGGATCGCTGCGGCGACAGCTATGAGAATCCAGTTTTCCATTGTCATTTCCTGCCCCTTTTCAAAGCGTCAGCGCATATGCGCGGGGCAGGTGGGGCAAGTCAATGCTGGTCCCGCGCAATCTCACGCCAACCGATGTCACTGCGCCAGAAACCGCCGGGGAAATCGATCATCTCAAGCACATCATAGGCGTCCTCGCGCGCCTGAGCCAAGGTGTCGCCTGTGGCTGTCACGTTGAGCACGCGGCCACCATTTGCCACAAGCTGGCCATCCTGCACTTTGGTACCGGCATGAAACACTTTGGCGCCGCGCGCTTCGGCATGGTCCAGATCATCCAGCGGTGCGCCTTTTTCCGGAGTGCCGGGATAGCCTTTGGCGGCCATAACTACGGTGATCGCGCTTTTATCGGCAAAAACCGGTGCATCCGCTTCAGCCAACTGACCCTCTGCAATAGTAAGCATCAGCGCTGCTAGATCGCTTTCCAGCCGCATCATCAGCACCTGGCATTCCGGATCGCCAAAGCGGCAGTTATATTCGATCAGCTTCGGGCCATCGGTTGTGAGCATCAGCCCGGCATAGAGTACGCCTGAATAGGGTGTGCCGCGTGTCGCCATCGCCTTCACTGTCGGTTTGATAATCCTCTCCACCACCTCGGCCTGCAGCGCCTCGGTCAGCACGGGGGCTGGGCTATAGGCCCCCATGCCGCCGGTATTGGGGCCGATATCGCCATCGCCGACGCGCTTATGGTCCTGTGCTGTGCCGAAGGGGACCACCGTTTCGCCATCGGTCAGCGCAAAGAAACTGGCCTCTTCACCCACCAGAAACTCCTCGATCACCACCTCGGCACCAGCTTCGCCAAAGCCGCCAGCAAACATATGGCCGATAGCGTTTTCCGCTTCCTCTGCGGTCTCGGCGATAATCACGCCTTTGCCTGCCGCAAGGCCATCGGCCTTGATGACCACCGGCAGGCTGAAACTGCTCAGCGCCGCGCGCGCCTCGGCGATATTGGAAGCACGGACATAGGCGGCGGTAGGAATATTGGCTTCATCGCAAAGCGCCTTGGTAAACGCCTTGGAGCCCTCCAATTGCGCCGCCGCTGCTGATGGACCGAATACAGCAATATCCGCCGCGCGCAGGCTATCGGCCAAGCCATCGACCAGCGGTGCCTCGGGACCAATCACCACCAGATCAATCGCTTTTTCTGCGCAAAAGCTGACGACTGCTTGATGATCGCCAACATCCAGCGACACACAGCCCGCATCCTCTGCCATACCCGGATTGCCGGGGGCGGCGAAAATTTTTGTGACATTGGACGATTGCGCCAACTTCCAGCACAGGGCATGTTCACGCCCGCCACCACCGATTAAAAGGATATTCATGCCCGCTCCCACCGATAATTCCGGTCCCGTGTTAGCCAAGAGCCCGGCGGGCGACAATGCGCCGCCGCTCTCTGTCACCGAATTATCTGCTGCGCTCAAGCGCACGGTGGAGGACCGTTTCGGCCATGTGCGGTTGCGCGGCGAGATTTCCGGGTTTAAGCGCGCCGCCTCGGGCCATGTCTATCTGGCGTTGAAAGATGACAAGGCGGTGATTGATGGCGTGATCTGGCGCGGTAATGCCGGACGGTTGGGCTTTGCGCCGGAGGACGGGCTGGATGTCGTCGCCACCGGCAAGATTACCACCTATGCCGGGCGCTCCAAATATCAGATTGTGATCGATCGGCTGGAACTGGCGGGTGAGGGCGCGCTGATGCAGCTGTTTGAAAAGCTGAAGGCGCGGCTGGGCGAGGAAGGGCTGTTCGCGTCCGAACGCAAGCAGCCGTTGCCCTTCCTGCCGCGCACCATAGGCGTGGTGACATCGCCCACCGGATCGGTGATCCGTGACATATTGCATCGCCTTGCCGACCGCTTCCCCAGCCATGTGCTGGTCTGGCCGGTACTGGTGCAGGGCGAAGGTGCGGCAGAGCAGATTGCGGCGGCAATACGCGGTTTTTCAGATATGGCTGAGGGTGACGAAATTCCCCGGCCTGATCTGGTCATCGTCGCGCGTGGCGGCGGCTCGATTGAGGATCTGTGGAGCTTCAATGAGGAAGTGGTGGTTCGTGCCATTGCCGATTGCACCATCCCGCTGATCAGTGCGGTTGGGCACGAAACCGATACGACGCTGGCAGACTATGCCGCGGATCAACGCGCGCCGACACCAACCGCAGCAGCGGAGATGGCGGTGCCTGTACGCGCCGAGATTGCGGCGCAGCTCAATGAACTCGGCCTGCGAGCAGGTCGCGCAGTGCGGCGGCAACAGGCGCTGGCGACCGAGCGGCTGGAACAGCGGGCAAGATTACTGCCCAGACCCGAAGCACTGTTCGCTCCAGCTGCGCAGCGGCTTGATGATCAGGGCGAACGACTGGGCAGGGCTTTAGGCTTCAGCCATCAACGCGCCAGTGACCGTTTGCATGGAATTTCTGGTCGCCTTAGCCAGGATATGTTGACCCGCCGCACTGAAAACGCCGCGCGAGATCTGGCGCGCGTGCCACTGCGCCCGGCGTTGGTCACCGCACCATTGCAACGCAGTGCAGAGCGGCTCGCAGCGCTGGAGCGGTTGCTGGCACAATGCCATCCTGATGCGCCGCTGCAACGCGGTTATGCCAAGGTGACCAATAGGAAAGGCGCGATTGTCGCGTCAGGCGAAGCGGCAAAAGCCGCTGGTGAGGTCAGTCTGCACTTTGCGGATGAAGCCGTTGCTGCGCGCATAGAAGGTGCGGCGACCGCAGTCAAAACGCCTCCCGTTGCGCCCGCCAAAAAGCCAGTCCGGCGCAAGCCATCGGCCCAGAATGCGGATCAGCCGAAGTTGCTTTAGCGTCAGTGCATATTTAGAGGCGGTTTTCAATCGGACCTATAAAGGCTATAGTCAGCATAAATATTTTAGGGATACAGTATGTTGCTATCAAACAAGAACCGCATGGCCAAATTGCAATATCTGCCCGGCACCTTCCGTATCGTGTCCTCGGGGGACCATGTTGTGTGTGCCGTTTCGGGCGAGCGTATCCCGCTGGAAGACTTGCGCTATTGGAGCGTTACCCGGCAGGAACCCTATTCTACTGCGGAGATATCGGTTGAGGCGGCATTGGAGGAGACAGGCCGCTAATGCTGCCAAAAATAGCTGCACTCTCTGTCGGTTTTGGATTGCTAGCGATCGGCACAGCCTTTGCCGCCACCAGCGATAAGGCCGAGGAAGTAGAAGTGGCACGCTCGGCACCTGTCGATCGAACGCTTGCAGTTGCGAAAGCGCCGGTTTTTCAGGAAAAACTGGTTATCGCCGACAGTTCAATTCAAGGCGGCGTTTTACTGGGGAAGCTGCAGGGCGATGTGTCCTCACTGATGCTCAATGGTGAACCGGTAAAAGTAGCCGACGATGGCCATTTCATGGTCGCATTTAACCGCGATGCCGAATCCTCTGCCCTGCTGACCGCGCAATTCGCCTCGGGCGCGAAACAAAGTCAGCTGATCTCCATCGCCAAGCGCAAATGGGTTATTCAGCGGGTTAATCTACCCCGCCGCAAACGTACTGCCAGCGCATCATGGCTACGCCGCCGCACACCCGAACTAGAAGCGATCGCAGCGGCACGCGCGATGGACACAGATTCTGAAGGCTGGCGACAGGATTTTGTCTGGCCTGCAAAGGGACGTATCTCCGGCATGTTCGGCAATCAACGCATCTATGCTGGCACACCGGGCGGCTACCACACCGGCATAGATATCGCTGCCCCCACCGGCACACCGATTGTCGCACCCGCCGATGGTGTGGTTACATTGGCCGCGGCAAAACCCTTTTCGCTAGAGGGCAATCTGCTGATGCTGGACCATGGCATGGGCCTCAACAGCGCTTTCTTGCACCTCTCCAAAATCGCGGTGAAAGAAGGCGATACTGTCCGCAAAGGCCAATATATCGGTAATATCGGCACCACCGGCAGCTCCACCGGCCCGCATTTGCACTGGAGCCTGAAATGGGGCGCAGCGCGGTTGGATCCGATATTGCTAACCGGGCCGATGAATTGAGCGGTAATCAGGCGCTAGTTGAGTCGCTTGACCTTGAATGATCGACCGCCTTCAGGCCTGGCGATGAAAGCGCCGAATGTGCCACGCGAGATTTCGACAACATCGCCGTCTCTCGGCCCGCGGCGTGTCCGTCTGGCTTCAGTCTGAATCCACCTTGCGCCTGTATCTAAGGCCATTATCCACTTGCCATCGCGCGTTTGCCGCACAGCGGTCACCGTTGCGGTGATACTGTTCACCCCTTCATCATCCTTATCGGCAAATAGCGGGTTCTCGCTGAGACTTAATCCGAAAAGCTCACGCCTAGCCTGCTCCACATCCTTACGCTCTGCGACAATGACCTCACCAGAATTCTGCGCCTGGCTGAAGGATTGAACTTCCCTGTCATAACAGGCCAGCCTTTGCATATCATTTTCGATGTCGAGACAAGCATAAAGAGCCTGAGAAGCATCGGCGTTATCGATACCCTCACGCTCTTGCGCATTAGCTGGTGAGCAAAGGTAGAGGGGTACGATAGAAGCAACTCCGAGCATACCGAGAAATGCAGATTTGGGCTTCTTCATCAGTTTCTCCAAAGGTTTCGTCTGATCGCCGCGTTCTAGACTTAGATAGATGCCGAAACGTTGATTGGCAAAGCGCAATTTATCTTCCAGCCATTTAGCAGCGTTCTTCCTCAAGCCAAAACAAAGCTGAGTGGAAAAACCGACGTATTCTGCAACATAAATGACTGCCTAGCAATTATTTGATGAGGCTATGAGCTGGCTGGTGCCCAAACGCTCGCATATTTGCGAGCTACATTGCAACAAAACCGCAACAATGCTAGTTTTTTTCGCTGCGATGACCCTCTGCATTACAATGTTCCACATCCGACACAAATGTTGCAATTTTGTCTCACCGGCACGTGAAAGTGCCAACCCTCAAGCCTGTACGCTTTACAGAGCACGAATGCCGGGGCACATTCAAAGTGTGGGTAGTAGGCCATTCCTATCAGGTTAGTTTTTTAGGGAAAAACAACCGAATGATGGCCAAATATATTAGCTTTGTGACACAGAAAGATTCGCTTGTCGCATACTGCATTGAATAACCATAAGGGGAAATTTACGTGAAAAAACAGGACTTTGCTCAACAGCTTAAGACAGGCGCAGCGCCGCTCGTATTAAGCTTGTCGCTCATTGCTGCGCCGGCATACGCGCAGTCCCAGGCTCCCGAAGACATTCAGGAAGCCGAAGATGATGAGTTTGCTAGTGATGATCCCATTGTCGTTACAGGAACATTGATTCAGAATCCTTCTATTGAGTCCACCAGCCCAGTTGGCGTTATTTCAGCGGAAGAACTAGAACTTCGGCAGACCAATTTGGCGGAAGATTTTCTACGGCAACTTCCAGCCTCTGTTCCAAGCACTGGTTCTGCTGTGAATAACGGTAACGGCGGCGCGGCGTTTGTTAACTTACGTAATCTAGGCCCGCAACGTAACTTGGTATTGCTGGACGGAAAACGTTTCGTTCCGGCAAACTTTACCGGCCAAGTTGACTTGAACTCTATTCCTCTAGCGGTGCTTGAGCGTACAGACGTCCTGACTGGCGGTGCTACCACAACCTATGGTGCTGATGCTGTGTCGGGCGTGGTCAACTTTGTTACTCGTCGCGACTTTGCCGGGCTCGATATAAACGCTTCTAGCCAGATCACGGAGCAGGGCGACGGCGCTATTTTTCGTGTAGATGCGACAATCGGTGCTAATTTTGATGATGGTCGTGGTAACGCGGTTTTTAGTGTCGGTTATCAAAGTGCTGATGAAGTGTTTCAGGGTGATCGTGATTTCTCTGTATTTAATGTCGGCTCTTTTACAGGTAACCCAGGGGGATCATCCAATGCTGTGCCTGCAACTGTAAATGGCCCAGGAACAGGCGGCTTGCTTCAACTTAATGAGGCTGGAACCGATCTGGTGCCATTTGATCGTCCATTTAACTTCAATCCGTTCAATATCTTTCAAACCCCGTTTGAACGCTTCAATATTTTTGGCTCTGCGCGCTACGAGATTAGTGACGGTATAGAGGTTTACACTCAGGGCACGTTTTCCCGTAACAGGGTTTCCACTATTATTGCGCCAGGCGGGTCTTTCTTCAACGCCTATCAGTTGAACCTTAACAATCCTTTCATCCCCACAGCGGTGGCTAATACTTTCTGTCAAGGTCTGGGTCCTGTTGATGCTAATGGCGATCCAACGCCGCTTAGTGATGCAGCATGTCAGGCTGGCATAAATACGCCATTTGGTGCAACTCTGCCCGATGGCACCGCAAACCCTGACTATCAGGAATTCACTGTAGCTGCCTTGCGTCGACGTACCGTAGAGGCTGGAACTCGTGATTCAGAGTTTACTACGACGTTGTTCAACATTGTAGCGGGTGTTCGGGGTGACATCACTGACTATATTCAGTTTGATGTGTCGGGTACTTATGGCGAAAGTGATAATACACAGCGTCAAACTGGATTTGCCCGGCGGACAAATCTGCAGCAGAGTTTGCTGGCGCTACCTGATGGGACCTGTATCGATCCTTCCAATGGGTGCGTACCGATTAATCTGTTTGGTACTTTAGGGAATCTTGGTTCGCAGGAAGCAATTGATTTTGTTTTTGACTTTACCCAGACTGTTGCGAATACCTCGACAATTGCGACGCTCAACGGCACCATATCTGGCGATTTCGATGGATTCGCAATAGCTGAGACTCCAATCGCCTTTGCCGCTGGTGTTGAATATCGTGAATTTACTGCTTCACGCGTTTCAGATGATGCTTCACAGACTCCAGGCGAAGTTGTTGGTGGTGGCGGTGCTGACCCGAATATTGACGGCGGCTATGATGTCCTTGATGTATTTGGTGAACTGGTCGTTCCATTGATTGAAGGTCAGTCATTTGCTGAAGAGTTGGTACTTGAAGCAGGTGTGCGCTTCTCTGATTATTCTACTGCCGGTACAGAATGGACTTGGAAAGTTGGCGGTCAGTGGACTCCTGTTATCGGGCTGACGTTCCGTGGTAATTTTCAGCGCGCTGCACGCGCACCAAATATTGGAGAATTGTTCCTCCCACAAAATACAGGGTTGGATAATCTCGGTAATGATCCTTGTCAGGGGCCTGTAGCTCCTACTGGTAACATTCTTGACGCGTGTTTGGCTCAGGTTGCTCCTGGCAGTGCCGGTGCTCAGGCTATCATTAATGGCCAGGTTCAATCTCCTGCTGATGAAGGAGCTGGACAAGTCAATGTGACTACTGGTGGCAATCCTAATCTGGGCACTGAACAAGCTGAGACATGGACTGTAGGTGCAGTTATCCAGCCTGAGTCTATCCCTGGTTTGACCGTCACCATCGATTATTGGAACATCACTATCACTGACGCTATCACCAACCCAACTGTTGGGGACGTTCTTGACGCATGTTTTGATAATCCATCTGCTACGGCTGAAGCCTGTCAAATTGACCGTATTTCCCGTAACCCTCTTACTGGCGGTCTTGTTGGCTCACCAGATACGACCCTCGGCCTGTTCCAGACCCTCAGTAATCTGGGACGGATTGAAACCGACGGTATTGATCTAGGAATCAACTATAGCACTGACCTTACTGATAATATTGCACTGAATGCATTCTTCAACGGTACCTGGACTAATTCCAACAGGTTCCAAGCTACACCATCGAGCTTGAATCGTGAATGTGTTGGTTTCTTCAGTGTCAACTGTGGCCTGGAAGGTTCGCCCCAGTCTGAATTTGCATTCAATCAGCGGACCTCGCTTATTTTTGATGATGAGTTCACAGTATCTCTGTTCTGGCGCTTCCTGAGCGGTCTGGATTATGAGCCTGCTCAATTTGCTTCAGATTTGGCGGCTGCTGAAGCAGATGTTGACTGCGTTGACCCGCTAGGTGCTGACCCGGGCGGCTGTATCGTTGAGGAAGATTTCCGTTTCATTCCAGATGAGCATTATTTTGATCTCACATTGCAATGGGATGCGACAGAAAATCTGCAGCTTACATTTACTGTGCAGAATCTGTTCGACAATCAACCGCACGTAGTGGGCTCTGATGTTGGTGCTACTGCGTTCAACAGCGGTAACGTATTCCCATCGAGCTATGATGCATTGGGACGTCGATTTGCCGCAAGTGCACGGTTGCGTTTCTAGTGCCTTCTAGAATGCAGCAATGCTTTGGAAAGGCAGGCCTTGGCCTGCCTTTCTTTTTGTTATCGAAGGCAATTTATGTTAAACATACACAACAAACATACTGAGGGTATAGTTATGAAATTTTTCGTTTCCCATAGTCTGGCAATAGCAGCGGTTGCTTTGTTAATTGTCCCTCCTGCTTCTGCGCAAGATGAGTCACCGGAAGAGCAAAAGGGAGACGTGGAACGTGAAATCGTAGTTGAAGCCAAGCGCGAGAAGATTACTGATCGTAGCCACCCAAATTATGTTCGTTGCAAAAGTGAGCGGGTGCTGGGCTCACTTGCAAAGCGCCGCCGCATCTGCATGACAAATGCACAATGGGCCGAAGCGTCAGAAAAAGGTAACGAATCTTCACGCGAATTCATCGACCAGAGCCAACCTGGATTTATGGCTGGCGGCAACTGAACTGGCGATAGGTTTCAAATCTTTAGAGACGTTTCCAGAGCCTCCTAGATACCCGATAGACTAAATCTAATTCCCTAGACCAATGCATATTAACTGTTCCATTGCCTTAGAGGATATGCGCCTACTCGTAATCTAGCAGAGCAATATACTGTGACAAAAAAACGACAACTGAGCGAAAACCTGCTGCAACATGTCACAGCCACTTTACACTCCTGCGCTCATGTCGCATCAATGTACTCATAACGGAGGATTGGGACAGTTAGTAGCTGGCCTCCACATTTTTTGCTTCTTGCAGGTGCAAGGGCTTCAAAGGGGTACAAATATGAAAAAGATGACAAGGTTCATGTCTGGTGCTGCGCCAGTTGCTTTTGCCTTAGCGTTCGCTGCAACGCCGGCAATTGCTCAAGAGGAAGCCACTCCGGAAGATCAACCGGATGTAACGGCTGAAGATGAGGCTGGCGCTGATGAAGCTATTGTGGTCACCGGCTCGCGCATCGCGCGTCCGAACCTTGATAGTTCCAACCCGATCGTTTCACTAAATCTCGGCGAAGTGCTGTCGAACGGTGACATCAACATTGGTGACGCGCTTAATGACCTGCCGTCATTGGGTTCAACATTCGGCCAGCAAAACTCTACACGTTTCATTGGTACTGCCGGTCTTAACCTGCTTGATCTGCGTCGACTCGGCACTAACAGAACTCTGGTTGTTGTTAACGGTCGGCGTCACATTACGTCGCAGCCAGGCACGCCGACCAGTGTTGACATCAATACTATTCCCAATGCTTTGATTGAGCGTATTGATATCTCGACCGGCGGCAATAGTGCTGTTTACGGTGCTGACGCTGTTGCTGGTGCAGTTAACTTCGTATTGAAGCGTGACTTTGAAGGTATTGAAGCCAATGTTCAGGGCGGCGTCGCAGGAGCCGGTCACCGTGGCAGCTTCTTTGGTTCAATATTAGCTGGTACTAATTTTGGTGATAATCGTGGTAATATTACTTTTGCTGGCGAGTATAGTTTCCAGGATGCTGTCTTTTTCACTGACCGTGATCGCGTTTTTGGTGCTTTCTCAGGGCGTACCCAGCTACAAACTGTAGAAAATACGATTGGTGAGCCAGCAGGCGGCAACGGTATTGCTGACCGGGTGCTCGTCAGTGGTATCCGCAATAACAATATTTCTGAAGGTGGTTTGTATAGCTCTTTCTGTCCAGCGGATACCCCAGAAAATGCGGCGCGTCGTGCATTCAATTGTACTGGCGCTCAAGATATTAATGGGAATGATCTTGGTGCAACCTTTGTTTTTGATAGCAATGGTAACCTGATCCGTAACCCTGTCACCACAGACTTCCGCGCTATCAGCGGTTCTGCTAACTCTATTGGTGGTTTTGGATCCACTTTAAGACTCTCCGGTCAGTTGGCTCCGCAAACTGAGCGTCAAGTTTACAATGTTTTGGCGCACTATGAAGTTTCTGAGGCTTTTCGTCCGTTTATCGAAGCAAAATATGTTCGCATTGATGCGATTCAGGAAGGGCAGCCAACTTTTAACTTTAATGTATTCTCCGTAGACAATGCTTTTCTAAATGATCAAGCGCGCAACGTTCTTCAACAATCTCTTGCCCCTGGTGCAGGTGCATTCGGCGCGTTCCGCTTCAACATTGATTTCGGCGCACGTGGAGAAGAGCATACGCGTGAAACTTATCGTGCCGTCGTAGGTGTTGATGGTACTTTCAACGACGATTGGTTCTACGAAGTTGCGTTCAACTATGGTCGGTTTGAATCCGATTACGTAACTGAGGGGAATACCCTGACTGCAAATCTTAACAATGCGCGTGACGCGCAGTTCGATGCGAATGGCAACATTGTCTGTGGTATCAATAATGATGCTGATCCATCGAACGATGACGCCGCCTGTGTCCCAATAAATCTTTTCGGATTTGGGGCACCTTCTCAAGAAGCTCTAAACTATGTAACCGTTGCATCCAGCCGGGAGCAAAAAGCTGAGCAATATCAAGTAACCGCATTTATGCGTGGGGATCTTTCCCAGCTCTTTGAACTGCCAGGTGGTCCAGTTAGTTTCGCCATTGGTGGTGAATACCGCAACGAGAGTGCATTCTCTGCATTTGATGAAGTGACGCGCAGCGGTGCGACCTTCCTCAATGCGATCCCGGTCTTCGATCCGCCTGATCTTGAGGTCTGGGAAGCATTTGGTGAAGTCCGCATCCCTATTCTTGCAAATGTGCCGTGGGCAGAAGAATTGACGATTGAAGGTGCTGCACGTTTCTCCGACTACAATGTTGGTGATGTGGGTTCGACTTTTGCTTGGAATGGCGGCGTCATTTACTCTCCGTTCCCAAGTTTGCGCCTTCGTGCAAGCTATGCGCGTTCAGTTCGTATACCAACTCAGGGCAATCTATTTGCAGTACCTAGTCAGACCTTCCTGAATGGACTGGTTGATCCTTGTGACTCGCGTTTCATTAACGAGAATCCTAATCGCGTAGCTAACTGTGCTGCTGATGGGGTACCAACTACGGTTAATGTTGCCGGTACTGATGAGCCATTCACGAATATTCCGGCTTCCGGTATTCGTGGATTGAATGGTAGTAATCCTAATCTGCGTGAAGAAGTTTCAGACAGCTGGACGATTGGCGCGGTATTTGTACCTGAGTTTATTCCCGGTCTTGTCATCTCGATTGACTATTATAACATTGAGATCGAAGACGTGATCTTCTCATTGCTGCCGCAAACTATTATCGACCAGTGTTATGACGCACCAGGCGGTATTGATAACCAATTCTGTGCTTCAATTACACGTCGTGCCGACGGTACATTCGCGGGTCAGTCTGATCGTATTCTGGGCGGTGCAACCTTAAGTTTGCCGGTAGGTCCTGACGATTCGTCATTCATCTCTGGTCCGTTCAACTTTGCTACGCAAAGAACTTCGGGTATCGATTTTGATGTTAACTACCAGCGCGACTTTGGTGATGTAGCTTTGAACCTTCGTGCTCTCGTCTCATACGTCATCGAGCGTGATAACTTCACTGACATTAATGATCCGAATTTCATTGATCGGCAATTGTCTGAGTTGGGTGATCCGGAATGGGCTGCTAACCTGATCCTGGGTCTTGATTTCGGTGTTCCGAGAGTAACTTACACGATGCGCTACATTGGTGAGCAGTTTGTCAACGATTTTGAAGCTTTCAATTCGTTGCAGGGCCGTCCCCCAGAGAACCCTGATTTCTCATTCCCGAGTGAGTATCCGGAAACATTTTATCATGACCTCCGGATCGATCTGGAAACTGACGATAACTATGCGTTCTACTTTGGCGTAGACAATATCCTGAATACCAACCCGCCTCTGGGTTTGACAGGCACAGGCGCTGGTAGCGGTCTCTATGACAATATTGGCCGGTTCCTGTACGCAGGTGCACGTTTCAACTTCTAAGGCTTAACATATTAATAATGCTAGGCGGTCCCTGTTAATTCAAGGACCGCCTTTTCTTTTGATCTAGACCCAAGTGGCAGTATCAAAACACTCATAGTCTACTGCTGAAGCAATTTCGGTTCAGGAAACTTACATCAAATGCCAGCGTTACCCTCTCACCCTCGCTAAATGGCCGGGTGTTATGATAAAAAGTGCTTGGAAACAGTACTAGGTGACTGCACTTTGGTTTTATGATTCTAACAGGCCCTAAATCTATGCCAAGGTCATCTGGGGGTCGGCCTAGCTCAAATGCACCCGCAAAGGGCTCTGTCCTCTCTCTTATTGGCAATACCCAATAGCTCGCCGATGAGACATGGCCCTCAGGATGTATATGCGGTTTATGGTGTCCGCCATCAGTAAGGCGTACCGACCAGCTACCACAGAAGCGCCATTGATGGTCCTTCCATTGGAACAGTGGATGTCGGCTGTGCTGCTCTGGCCACTGCGAAATGTAGTGGTTGACAGCGGCACTGATTCTCGCGCGTAGCAGCTTCGTTATGTCATCATCAAAGGCGAGGATCGAACCGCCGGTCTGGGTGCCGTGACGGAGCGATTGGCCGGTAGGAGCGGCTTTCGCTTTGTGTTGGCCGCGTAGCCAGTTGGCGGCTGCTTCTATTTCATCGAGCGACATTCCGAGGTCGAGATTGGCCGTAACGCTTTCTGGGTTATGCAGCCATTTGTGTTTGTCGTGCTGGCCGGTGACACGCCAGACACAATCTATCAGTGCCCATGCACTGATATCGCTGCTGTCGTGTTCTAGCTGCTTCTGCAACAGATTCTCGGCATCGTTATAGCGTTTCCGCCGTATCAGATGACGCACCAATGTCAGTGGCGGAATAGGGTATCGATCATTCTGCAGTGCTGCGAAGAGACGTTCCGCATGGTCAAGTTCGCCTGCCATTCCCGCGGCTCGCGCTTCGGTCAGGCGGATTTCTGGGTGATCTTCCGGTTGCTTTTGATCGGCCAATAGGGCCAGCGCATCGGCAGGTCGATCCTGTTGCATGATCAGGTCAGCCAATGCCATGCGTAGGTTGCCATTATCGCGGGCCTGTTCTTCTGCTGCAGCAAGCGCGGCAGTATTGTCTGCATCGCGCCCGGCCTCGCTCAGCAGTGCGATCTGATCGATTATTAGTTCAGGTGCACATATATTATTGGCAATAGCCTCGTCGAGAATTGCCAGCGCGGCATCATAATCACCCTGACTGGCCAGTGAGCGAGCATGATCGCGTAGCAGAGCAATATTCTCTTTGTTGCCCTGGCGTGCCCGGGTAAAAAACAATGCAGCTTCTGGTCGTCCCCGACGCATGGCGAGACGCGCCTGCATCGCAAGTCCTTCTTGGTGCTCGGGCTCGTGTGCAAGCAGACCAGACAGATAGTGCTCAGCCTCTGTCTCTTCGCCTTTGGTTAGTGCCAGATGGCTACATAGCAATAGATGCGGAACATCCGCACCATCTATGGCTTTATCCTGCTCGACTAGCTGCTCTGCCGTAGCCAAATCCTGCTCCGCGAGGCACAGTCGGAACAGGGCTGCAATGGTAGCGCGGTTCTCTGGTTCAAGCTGTAGTGCTGTACGCAATAGCTGCACTGCTATTTCTGTTTTGCCCCCTATCTCGGCGGTTTGAGCTGCCAGTTGCAACAGGCGAACATTGCGATCATCTTGCGTCAGTGCCTGTTGGAGTAACGTCCGCGCTTCGGCGATATCGCCCTTAGCTATAGCCGCCTTGGCTTGATCTCCAAGGCGGCTGCTCTCGGTCACGCTGCCTCAGTTACCGCGATGGAGAGGGCGCCATCGCCATCGGCTATGGTTACGGTCTGTCCATCGCCTAGGTCACCGCGCAATATCATATCCGCCAGAGGGTCTTGGACATAGCGTTGCACTGCGCGTTTCAGCGGGCGGGCGCCATAGACCGGGTCATAGCCGACCCGCGCCAGCCATTTGCGGGCGCTTTCCTCCAGAGCAATGGTGATCTTGCGGTCCTTGAGCAGCTTTTGCACCCGTGCCACCTGCAGATCGACGATCGGGGCCATATGTTCCTCGCTCAGGCGGTGGAACAGAATGATCTCGTCCAAGCGGTTGAGGAATTCAGGGCGGAAATGGCCGCGCACGACTTCCATCACCTGTGGTTCGACATCATCGACGGTCTGGTCATCGGTCATCGCGGCGAGATGCTGCGCGCCGAGATTGGAGGTGAGGATGATTAGTGTGTTGGAGAAATCGACCTTGCGCCCCTGTCCATCGGTAAGATGGCCGTCATCGAGCACCTGGAGCAGCACGTTGAACACGTCATTATGCGCCTTCTCGACCTCATCGAACAGCACCACCTGATAGGGGCGACGGCGCACCGCTTCGGTGAGCACCCCGCCTTCATCATAGCCGACATAGCCCGGAGGTGCGCCGATCAGGCGGCTGACCGAATGCTTCTCCATAAATTCCGACATATCGATGCGCACCATCGCCTGATCATCATCGAACAGGAAGCCGGCCAGCGCCTTGGTCAATTCGGTCTTGCCGACACCGGTGGGGCCGAGGAACAGGAAGGAACCGAGCGGGCGACCCGGATCCTGCAAGCCAGCGCGTGAGCGCCGCACGGCCTTGGCGACGGCGCTCACCGCATCGCTCTGACCGATGACGCGCTTGCCCAGATGCTCTTCCATTTTGAGCAGCTTGTCGCGCTCGCCTTCCATCATCTTGTCGACCGGGATGCCGGTCCAGCGTGAGACCACCGAGGCGATATCCTCATTGGTGACTTCCTCGCGCAGCATCGCGCCTTCTGTGGCTTCGGCGGCTTCGTCGAGTTGCCGCTCGAGATCGGGAATAGTGCCGTAGCTAAGCTCACCCGCCTTGGCGAGATCGCCCGCACGTTGCGCCTGTTCCAGCTCGATCCGCGCGGCATCTAGCTGCTCTTTCAAGATAGCTTCAGCCTGAATCTTGTCGCGCTCATTCTGCCATCGGGTGGTGAGCTCGCTTGATTGTTGCTCAATCTCGGCAAGTTCCTTTTCCAGATTGCTGAGCCGGTCGCGGGTGGCATCATCGCTTTCCTTGGCCAATGCCTCGCGTTCAATTTTAAGCTGGATAATACGGCGGTCGAGCGCTTCAATTTCTTCCGGCTTGGACTCAACCTCCATGCGGATGCGGCTTGCGGCCTCGTCCATCAGGTCGATTGCTTTGTCCGGCAGAAAGCGGTCTGAAATATAGCGATGCGACAGCGTCGCGGCGGCGACAATCGCGCCGTCGGTGATCCGCACACCATGGTGCAACTCATATTTCTCTTTCAATCCGCGCAGGATCGAGATGGTGTCAGGCACATCGGGTTCATCCACGAACACCGGCTGGAAACGGCGTTGCAGCGCCGCATCCTTCTCGACATGCTTCTGATATTCATCAAGCGTCGTTGCACCGATGCAATGCAGTTCGCCGCGCGCCAGTGCAGGCTTGAGCAGATTGGAAGCATCCATCGCACCTTCCGATGCACCCGCGCCGATCAGCGTGTGCATCTCGTCAATGAAGAGGATCATCTCGCCCTCGGCGCCACGCACCTCGTCGAGTACGGATTTCAGCCGCTCCTCAAACTCGCCGCGATATTTTGCACCCGCAATCAGCGAGCCCATATCAAGCGACATCAGGCTGCGATCTTTTAGGCTCTCGGGCACATCGCCATTGGCGATGCGCAGCGCCAGCCCTTCGGCAATGGCGGTCTTGCCGACGCCGGGCTCGCCGATCAGCACCGGGTTATTCTTGGTGCGACGCGCAAGGATCTGCACCGTGCGGCGGATTTCCTCATCGCGGCCGATCACCGGGTCGAGCTTGCCCTCGCGCGCGGCTTCTGTGAGGTCGCGGGCATATTTCTGCATCGCCTCATAGCTGTCTTCTGCGCCCGCCGTTTGCGCCGTCCGCCCGCCACGCAGATCATTGATCGCCTTGTTGAGATTGTTCGGCGTCACCCCGGCCTTGTGCAGCACCGTGGCGACATCCTGCCCCTTGACCAGTGCCGCAGCGAGCAACAGCCGCTCTACGGTGACAAAGCTGTCTCCGGCCTTCTCGGAAATCTGCTCGGCCTGATCGAGCAGGCGCACCGCATCATTGTCCAGCCCCGGCGTCTGTTGCGCGCCGCCGCCTGACACCTGCGGCACCTTGGCTAGCAGCGCATCAATCTCTTCCTGTGCCACCCCGGCATTGCCGCCAGCTCGCGCGATCAGGCCAGCGGCCATGCCCTCTGAATCCTCCAGCATCGCCTTGACGATATGCGCTGAGGAAATGCGCTGATGGTTCATGCGGATGGCGACCGTCTGAGCAGACTGCAAAAAGCCTTTGGCGCGGTCGGTGAACTTGTCGATATTCATAGGGGGCGGACTCCTTCATAGCCTTTCAGCATCTGGCTTCCCAGATAGTGTTGTATTTATGCAACACAAGATGCTAGTGGCATTTCCCTTCTCAAAAACCAGCGGCGCCATATTGGCTATGGACCGCTTTCCTGCCCGTCGATAATGTGTCCCCTATGACACTGATATTCAAGCGCCTTGCGGCCACTCTTTTCATCCTTTTGCTTCTTGCTGCTGTTGCCCTGGCTTTTTGGGAGCCATGGTTCGTCGATGAAGTCGGCGCGCCAGCGGAACGCAGCTATGATGTTGAGATATTTCGCGATGATTACGGCGTGCCACATATTTATGGCAAGACCGATGCGGATACTGCCTATGGCATAGCCTGGGCCCATGCCGAGGATGATTTTGCGACGCTGCAGGAAGTCGCGGCGATGACACGGATGCGGCTGGGTGCCATGACCGGGCAGGATGGCGCGCAGGTGGACTATGTCGCCCATCTGCTCGATGTGCGCGGCACGGTGGATCGCAAATATGACGCGCTGCCTGAGGATGTGCGCACTCTGCTCGATGCCTATGCTTCGGGCATGAACCGCTATGCCGAGACGCATCCGGAAGAAGTGCGGCTTTCCGGCCTGTTCCCAATCAATGGCCGGGATATTGCAGCCGGTTTTGCGCTGCGCTCGCCATTCTTCTTTGGTCTTAACAATATCGTTGGCCCCCTTGTCGCTGGCAAGGAATTGAGGGTTGATGGTGGCCCGCCGCTTGGGAAAGGGCAGAAGGCTCTAAAACAAGAGACGGCTGAGGGGAGTGTTGAGACCGAAACAGCACGGATGACGCCAATCGGCCGCCATCCTGAGTTGAATGGTTCCAATGCCTTTGCGATTTCGCCTGAGCGTTCATCCGATAGTGTCACCCGTCTCGTCTCCAATTCTCACCAGCCATGGGAAGGTCCGGTCGCCTGGTATGAACTGGTAGTGCATAGCGAGGAAGGATGGGACTTTGCCGGAGCGACCTTCCCCGGATCGCCTTATCCGTTTCTCGGCCACAATAAGAATCTTGGCTGGACCAATACCGTCAACCGTCCCGACTTGATTGACGTATACAAACTGGAAGTCGACGAGGCGGGCGAGAAGTATAAGCTCGATGGCGAGTGGCAGCCTTTGGAGAGCAAGCAGGTCTGGCTGCGGGTCAAATATGGCCCGTTCACCATTCCCTATCCGCAAATGGTCTATCGCTCGGCGCATGGTCCGGTGATCAAGAATGACAATGGCTATTTCGCTTTTCGCTATGCCAGCCTCGATGATCTGACTCAGTTGACGCAATATTTCCGGCTGCAAAAAGCGAGCGATTTCGAAGAATGGCAGGCGGCCATGGCGATGCAGGGCGTGCCTGCTACCAACTTCATCTATGCCGACAAGGACGGCAATATCGCCCTGTTCTACAATGCCCGCTTCCCCGAGCGCAAAGCCGGTGTGGACTGGCGTGCTATTGTTCCGGGCGATCGCTCGGACCTGATCTGGGATGGCCCGGTGGATTGGGCTGTGGTACCCAAGCTGATCAACCCGGAATCGGGCTATGTGATGAACGCCAATAACACACCCTATATGGCTGCCGGGCCGGGCGATGAACTGGAACGCGCCGATTTCTCACCGTTGCTAGGCATTGAGGAAAACTGGACCAACCGCGCAGCACGGGCGATTGAGCTGCTGGAAGCGGTTGGGCCGATTGGACGCGCAGAACTGGAGCAGATCAAATATGATAAGGGCTATGCCCAGAGCCAATACCCCAAGCTGTGGATGGACAAGTTGCTGGCGGTCAACACCGATGGTGATTGGACGCTGACCGAAGCGCAGCGGCTATTGCGCGCCTGGGACTGGAAAATGGATGGAGCAGGCGAGGGCGATGCGCTGGCGGCATGGCTGATGAATGTCGCGCTGTTTAACGCGCCGGAAGGCAGGCGCTTGGCCGACGACCTCGATCCGAAGGAAGAACTGATCAAGGCAGCGGAGCATCTGAATACCCATTTCGACTCGATCGATCCGCCGCTGGGTGATTTGATGCGCTTGCGGCAAGGCGATGTCGATCTGCCCTATCTTGGCGGGAGCGACGCGCTGCGCGCCGCGACCCGCTGGGAGGTGGATGACGATGGCAGGATTTACATCATCCATGGCGACAGCTTCCTGATGTTTGTCGAGTGGGACGAAGAGGGCAATGTTCGCTCAGAATCTATCCAGCCATTCGGTGCCGCTACGACACGGCCAGATAGCCCGCACCATACCGATCAGGCTCCCCTGTTTGTGAAGCAGCAGCTAAAGCCGGTCTTGTTCACTCGCGAGGCGCTGCTCGCCAGTGGTGCAAAATCCTATCGCCCTGAATAGCGCGATAAACGGCTTGAGCCAGACGCATCCGATGCTAAGACAGCACAGTGCTTAGATAATTTGAGTAAGGAGAAGATTATGTCCGTAGCAGGTTCTTATGATTGCGTAACCAAATCCCCCATGGGCGACCAGACATCTGTGCTGACCGTCAATGTCGATGGCGATAGCTGGACTGGCGAAAACGCTGGCCAGATGGGCACGCTGGAAATCACCGACGGCAAAGTTGATGGCAGCACCCTGACCTGGACCATGGACATGAAAGTGCCGATGCCGATGAAGCTGGAATGCGAAGCCACGGTCGATGGCGATTCGCTGACCGGTACTGTCAATGCTGGTGCATTCGGCAAAATGGCGATGACAGGTACCAAAAAAGCCTGATCACGCTATAAAACAAAGAACAAAAAGCCGCGCGAACCAGAGAGGTTCGCGCGGCTTTTTTCTATGCGTCTTTGCGAGTGGTTACTGCACCGTCACAGTTACCGCACGCCGGTTTTGTGCCCAGGCGGCTTCTGTGGAGCCAAGAGCTTCGGGGCGCTCTTTGCCATAGCTGATCACCTGGATACGCGATGGCGCCACGCCCAGCGTTACCAGATAGTTTTTCGCGGCATTGGCGCGGCGTTCGCCAAGGGCAAGGTTATAATCGCGTGTGCCGCGTTCATCGGCATGGCCTTCAATGATGATCTGTTTGCCGGGATAACGCGACAGCCATTGGGCCTGGCTCTGCAGTGTCACCTGATCGTCGCTGTCAATATTGAAGCGGTCGGTGTCAAACAGCACCCGATCCGAACGCACCGAGGCAATAAAATCAGCCTGACTGCCGGGAACAGGGCCGGTCGGCGCCGGCGTAGATACCGGAGCGGGAGCAGGTGTAGTGGTCGCTACCGGCTCGGGCGGCAATTCGGGCGGTGCCTTTTTGCCGCATGCGGATAGCGCCAATATCGACACAGAGATCAATGCAACCTTGCCGATAGTGCGGCCTATTACATGTTTCGAGACAGCCTGAATCATTTCATTCTCCTTGCCTTGGTCAGCACCAGCCCTTTCATAAATGCCTGTGCCAACAGATATTCCCCTGCAATAAAATATGCTCATTTTTTCCTTTGTCACCAGCGTAATCGCGATACACTGCAAGAATATGACGCCCTATTTAGGGTAGCACCGGCCCCCAGCTCGGGTCTGAGCCACTTACTGGTGTGCGCAACCGTCGCTCGCTGGCACCGGTCAAATCCACCTGCCATAATGATGTCCTTCCTGACCCGCGCTCAGTGCGAAAAAACTGGATGATACGTCCATTTGGCGCCCATGTCGGTGCTTCATCCTGCCAGCTATTGGTGAGCAGCCGGACATTGCCGCCGCTCGGCGTCATCACGCCGATGCGAAAATTGCCCGATGTCCGGGTAAAGGCGATCAGGTCACCGCGGGGGCTCCATTCGGGCGTGGCATAGCGACCGCCGCCAAAGCTGATCCGGCGCTGATTGCCGCCACTGGCGTTCATCACATAGACTTGTTGTGAGCCGGAGCGGTCGCTTTCAAACACGATCCGGCTGCCATCGGGCGAATAGCTGCCGCCGACATCAATACCCGGCGAATTGGTCAGCCGCTTGGGGCGGCCACCTTGTGCCGAGATGCTGTAAATATCGGTGTTGCCCGCGACTGCCATGGAAAACAATATGGTTTTGCCATCGGGTGACCAGCGTGGCGCAAAGGTGGCGTTGGTGGTGGTGAATACCCGCCGCTGCTTGCCGCTGCCAACATCATAGATATAGATGCTGGGGCTGCCATTGAGATAGCTTAAGTATACAATCGACTGATAATCGGGCGAGAAACGCGGGGTCAGCGCCGTTGCCTGGCCATTGGTGATAAAGCGGTGATTGGCGCCATCACTGTCCATAATCGCCAGTCTCTTGGTGCGATTATCCTTGGGACCGGTTTCGGCGATATAGGCGATGCGGCTGTCAAAAAACGGGCTTTCTCCGGTGAGCCGCGAATAGACGGTATCGGCGCATTTATGCGCAGCGCGGCGCCAATCGGCTGGCTCAACCACAAAGCCCTGACGTGTCAATTCGCTGCCCAGCGCGACATCATAAAGATAGCAGCCCACGGTGATGCGACCATCGGGCATGGCGCGAACAAAACCCTGAATCAGCGCCTCGGCATTGCGACCCTGCCAATAGGGAAATTGCGGGCTGGTGACTTCGCCAAAGCTGATATTGCGCACCGCGTTGCGGCCTTGCGGTTTGAACAGGCCACTGGAGCGCAGATCGGACACCACCACATCGCTCACCTGTTCGCCCAGATCATCGGTATCGCCTGCGGGTGTTGGGGCATTCTGTGGTGTCGGCAGGGCAGGTACGGCGATGGAGATTTGGTTGGCACCACCTTCACCCGTCACAGTTCCTTCAACTTGGGCAATGGCCGCCGCTGGTATCGCCATGATGATGGCAGCCAATGCCAGAAAAGCTTGAACTCGATCTATCATCAGGTCTTCCAATCAAAGGTAAAAGTAGCTTCCCGCCAACTGCTATAATACTTTGCTGGCAGGGTAGTGAAGGGGGCTGCTAAACGCACAGCGCGAATAGCATTTTCGCAATGCTTGTCCTTTTGTGGACGATTTGATGCAGTAACGCCTTTTTGGGAGATACACCGTGGCGCGCTTGCGAGGGAACCATCTTCCTTCATAGTCCAACGCACGGTCGTAATAAGCTTATCGACATCCGCACCACTGGGCTTGTTCCATTTGGGTTTGAGCCTGTTGGCAATCTCGCGCTGCAAGGAAGCGACTACGGCAGGACCAGCCTTAGCTCCTGGAGCATTGCGGCTGCGGCTGAGCGATTCCTGATCGGTCACGCCGTCGAGAAAGTCATTGCCCAGTCGTGATCCGCGCTGTCTCTGGTCGGGACGACGGCGCTGGCTGCGGTCAACCGGTCTCGGTGGTGGCTTGGGAGCAGCGGCGACCTGTGTTTGCGTCGTCGGCTTGCTCACTTCGGGCGGCGGCACCTCATCCGGGGTTTCTTCCGCAAACTCATCGGGCGCAAAAGGCTCTATCTCGCCGACTTCCGGCGCCATGCTAGTGGCCGCTTCGACATTGGGTGTGGGCGAGGTGTCCACCAGCCCGACCTCATCAGCGAGTACAACCGCAACCGATTGCTGCGGGACGCTCAAACCGGCGCGCGAGGCGATGCCCAGCGACAGCACCGCCAGCAATATGGCGTGACCGGTAATGGCAACGCCCAGTCCGATAGCTTCGGATTGCCTCATGACAGCGCCATTATCTAGCGCCATCAGATGAACCGCCTGTGACCAGATCGGGGTCAATAGTATCGATGTCAGCGGCTGGTCGCGATGGTCCAGAGCTATCGCCACCGGCTTGTGTTACCAGCGAAATCTTGTTCAGACCTGCGCGATTCAGCTCGCCCAATACCAAGGCAACACTGCCATAATCGAGGGCCCGGTCGGCGCGTAATGTGATCTGCGGCGCCTCTTCACCACCATCAGCGCGGATCGCCTGCAAGGCAGCAGGCAGATCACCGGGGCTGACTTCCTCCTCATTGATATAGATGGCATTATCGCTGGTCAGCGAGATCTGCACTGGTTCGCGTTCCTGCTCAATCGGGTTGGCGCGGCTTTCGGGCAGTTCAATCGGCACACCAGCCACCAGAAGCGGCGCGGTGATCATAAAGATGATCAGCAGCACCAGCATGACATCGACAAAGGGCGTGACGTTGATCTCGGACATCGGCGCACGACCACCGCGACCGCGCCGCCGCCCATTGCTCTGTCCGCCGCCCAGTTGCGCACCCATATCCCTATGCGCCCTTTTCCAGCTCACGGCTCAGCGTCGCGTGAAAACCATCGGCAAAGCGGAACAGCCGCGCTTCCAGCATATTCAGCTTATGCGAGAAACGGTTATAGGCAATCACCGCCGGGATCGCGGCAAACAGGCCTATAGCGGTCGCAAACAATGCCTCGGCAATGCCCGGCGCGACCACAGCAAGCGAGCTGTTCTGCTCTGCCGCGATGGCGGAAAAGCTGCGCATAATCCCCCAGACGGTGCCGAACAGGCCGACAAAGGGCGCGACACTGCCGACCGTGGCGAGGAAGTTCAGCCGCTCCGACATGCG
The DNA here is from genome assembly GCA_038748365.1 of Pseudomonadota bacterium. Classification (GTDB taxonomy): domain Bacteria; phylum Pseudomonadota; class Alphaproteobacteria; order Sphingomonadales; family Sphingomonadaceae; genus Alterisphingorhabdus. The sequence continues at coordinate 22,413 of JBCDIZ010000010.1, read as the reverse complement.
GTCAATCTCTTCGGTGACACTGGCATTCATCACCGTGGAAAGCCGCTGACGCGTGCCTTCGCGGTCGAGCTTGCCATTGGAGGTAGAACGCCGCCATTCGTCCACCCCGGCGGACAGCACCTTGGCAGCCGGAATATCATCGTTGCCGCGTGTCTTGTAAAAGGCATCAATATCGTCGGTCTTCCAGAAATCTGCCTCATATTTTTCGCTGTCACGCCGCGCGCCGCGCAGCCGCCCGGCAACGCTGAAAATGATCGTCCATGTCCAGATACTGGCCAGCGCCAGGCCGATCATCACGAGCTTAACGATGATATCGGCCTCCATGAACAGGGCGATGGGGGAGAGGGTGACGGTCTCGGTCGATAACCCCATTTGATCGAGCATAGGCTGGTTGATTCCCTTGGTTTATTGCAGTTTATTCGCTGACAAGAACGGAATTGAACGCCTCAACCCATTCCTTTGGCTGCCGTGTCGGGCGGCCCTTGGGGTTGAGGAAAGCGGCTTTGACTTCGGCGGTAAAGATCAGATCATCATCGCGCATGACTCGTTGCTGAATATGGCACCCGGCGGCGCGGATTTGTGTCGCGCGGCTGGCAATGATCAGCGCATCATCAAATTTTGCCGGCAGATGATAGCGGATATCCATGCCCATAATCGCATAGGTGCCGATACCGGCCTCGTGTGTCGCGCGCTGATCAATGCCGATGGCGCGCAGCATATCGGTGCGCGCACGCTCGCAAAAGCGCAGATAATTGGCGTGATAGACGATGCCGGAGAAATCAGTGTCCTCATAATAGACCCGCACCGCAAACCAGTGCGTCCGGTCAACAAAGCGCCCGGCAAAGGGGGCGAGGTCCGCAGGTGGTTTCGTTTCGGTCATGAACAGGCAAATAGGCGGAAACAAAGCCCATGAAAAGCGGCATCTGCTGCGTCAGAGTCACTGATCGCAACCGTGACTCAACTGGTCGCAATGGGCTGCGGCTATTCGGTTAGAATTATAGATAATCCACCTTGCCCGTTCGCCTCGAGCGAAGTCGAGAGGCCGGTGCGGTAGGGCACTGTGTCTCGACACGCTCGACACGAACGGAGTATTTCAAACGAAATCCCATACGCCTTAAACACGCTAGCCGCTGATCGGCATTTGCTGGGTCGCGCAGTGGATGCCGCCGCCGACCTCACCTATGGGGTCGACATTGAGCAGGACAATCTCGCGGTCAGGGTAAAGGTCGCTGAGGATTGACTGAGCCTCTGCATCGGCCTCGGAATCGCCAAATTGCGCTCCGATCAGCGCACCGTTGCAGATATAGTAGTTGACATAAGAGGCGACAAAATCTTCGGCCTTGACCCGGATATCATAGGGTTGCGGGATGGTGACCATCTCCAGCTTGCGGCCCTTGGCGTCTTTGGCAGCGGCGAGGATATCATAGCTATCATAAGCGGAAGCGGCGAAGGGATCATCAGCAACATCCCCCTTATCGGGCAGTTGGATCAGCACTGTGCCGGGCTGCGGGAAACGCGCCAGTGCGTCGATATGATAGTCGGTTATATCCTGATCATAGACACCTTCAGCCCAGATCAGCTTTTCCGCCCCGACCGCTTCGAGGATCAGCGCGGCAATCTCGTCGCGCGTGCCAGGATTGCGATTGGGGTTCACCCAGCTCGATTCATGCGCGATGACGGTGCCTTCGCCATCATGCTCCAGCCCGCCCGGCTCGCCGACAAGGCCGTTATTCAGCACCGGCAGGCCGAGCCGTTCGGCGACGTGCGCGGCGACCTTGCCATCATGGCCATGCACCTGTTTGCCGCCCCAGCCATTAAAGTTAAACTGGCGCACCGCCAGATCACCTGCGGCATTGCGCACAAAACATGGGCCAGAGTCGCGGCACCACAGGTCATCGGTGGGGATGTCCCATATCTCCACCGCATCGCTCAAAAGTCGCCGCGCGGATGCTTTATGCTCTGCTGCCATCAGCATGATGACCGGCTCAAAAGCGGCGATGCTTTTCGCGACCTTGGCAATACTCGCCTGCAGCATCTCGAGAAACACCGGATCGGGATGCACGTTGCGGTTCACCGGCCATTGCATAAAGGTGCATTGATGCGGCTCGGACTCTTCGGGGAGATAATAGCCTTTGCTATCAGTCATAGCGGCTTCCCCGGTGCAGGCATTGAGAGTGGGCAGGGCGGAAAAGAGCGCCGCGCCGCCCAGTATTTGGCCCACCTGCCGTCGGTTTAGCATGGGCGAGCGCATTGCCAATCACTCGGAAAACAAATCGCCATCAACCGGCTTATCCTCCGGCGGGTTCAGTCGCAAATGCTTCCAACCACGATCATTGAGTTGGCGACCGCGCGCTGTGCGGGCGATCAGACCGAGCTGGATCAGAAAGGGTTCGATCACATCCTCAATAGTATCACGCGGTTCGCTGAGGCCCGCCGCCAGCGTTTCGACGCCCACCGGACCGCCCTTATAGATATCGGCGATCATGGTGAGATAGCGTCGGTCCATGGCATCAAGGCCGAGCGCATCGACCTCCAGCCGGGTCAGCGCTGCATCGGCGGTTTTGGCATCGACAGTTTCGGCGCCCGCCACATTGGCAAAATCGCGCACCCGGCGCAGCAGCCGCCCGGCAACACGCGGCGTACCCCGCGCGCGGCGGGCCACTTCACGTGCGCCATCCTCAGCGATGGCAAGGCCGAGTAGGCGGGCCGCGCGGGTAACGACGAGGAGCAGTTCTTCGACAGTATAGAAGTTGAGCCGCACCGGAATGCCAAAGCGGTCGCGCAGCGGCGTGGTCAGCAGCCCCTGCCGCGTGGTTGCACCGACCAGGGTAAAGGCGGGCAGATCAATCCGTACCGAGCGCGCCGAGGGGCCTTCACCGATAATGATATCAAGCGCGCGATCCTCCATCGCCGGATAGAGCACTTCCTCGACCACCGGATTGAGCCGATGAATCTCATCAATAAACAGCACATCGCCTTCTTCGAGATTGGTGAGTAACGCCGCGAGATCGCCAGCCTTGGCGATCACCGGGCCGGACGTGGCGCGAAACCCAACGCCCATTTCCTTAGCGACAATCTGGGCGAGGGTCGTCTTGCCCAGCCCAGGCGGGCCGAAGAACAGCACATGGTCCAGCGCCTCACCGCGCGCCTTGGCGGCTTCGATAAACACCTGCAAATTCGCCCGCGCCGCTTCCTGTCCGATAAATTCGGACAGGCTTTTCGGCCGCAAGGCAGCGTCGGCGTCTTCGGTGGCACGCTCGGCGGAGATCAGGCGGTCTTCAGCTTCCATGGCTTCCACCTAAACAAAATGTCTGTTTCGTGAAAGCGGGAATTGGGTTGGGAATGTCGGCAAGGCTAGCTGGCGAACTGCCGCTTAGCATCCATGGCTTTGTGGAGTATGCGCAGTATCAACACCTGCTCAGCCTCAATGCGATAAAAGATGCGGTGGCGGCGATGGGTTAGACAGCGCATGCTTTTGCCCAGTTCTGTCGCGGGTTGACCGGATCGCGGATAGTCCTGCAATTGAGCAAATGCTTCCTTAAACCCATGCATATAGCTTTGCGCAGCGTCTTCGCCGAATTGCTCTATGCTGTAGTCGTCGATTTCGTCCAAATCCGCTATGGCGGCGTTCGCGAATTCAACCAAGGCCATGGCGTTGTTTCCGCCGTGCTATCACATTCTCGATGACCGTTTCGGGTGTTTCATCGCTTATACCCGAATCCAACCCGATCTGAATCTGCTCGCGCAGCCATTCGGTTTCGGCATTGATGCTGTCCTGATCGCGGCGGATAATATCGCGGATATAGTCGCTGGCCGAGGCATAGCGGCCTTCGGCAACGCGGCTGTCAATCCAGTCTTTCAGGGCGGGTGGGATGGAGACGTTTAGCTGAGTCATAGGATTATTATAGAGAATTGTAGGAAATTGTCGAATAAATATAGAGGTCCGGTTAGCGTCCGACCTTCTTCAACGCCAGTTTTACCAGCCCATCCAGATCGCCAGTATCGCCCAGTTCCGCTTCTGCGGCCGCAACGGCGCGGGTTGCTTCGACTGGCTTGAAGCCCAGATTGGTGAGCGCGGATACTGCATCGGCGCTGGCGCTGCCTGCCGGGGCGGGGGCCGCGCCGGATACGCCCGCGCCGCCCAGATCAACGCCGCCCATCTTGTCTTTCAACTCATTGACGATGCGTTTGGCAAGTTTCGGGCCGACGCCTTGTGCGCGGGTCACTTGCGCTACATCGCCTTGGGCAATGGCGGTGCCGAGTTCTTCTGGCGTCAGCGCGGACTGGATCGCCAGCGCGACCTTGCCGCCAACGCCTTGGACGTTAATCAAAAGCCGGAAACCATCGCGCTCGGCGGCGCTAGCAAAGCCGATTAGCCGCATATCGTTTTCGCTGACCTGCATTTCGGTATGCACCGTAATGCTGTCGCCGCGCGCGCCAAGATTGGAGAGGGTGCGCGCCGAGGCATGGACCAGATAACCGACGCCCTGCACATCGATTATCGCGGTGTCGCTGCTGACATCGTCAAGTTTTCCGGTGAGTTTGGCGATCATGAAAATGCTATAGCCGTTCGTGTCGCGCGAAGTAAATCCTCCCCGTTCATGGGGAGGGGGACCAGCCGCAGCCTTGGCGAAGGCTGGTGGAGGGGGCGAGCCGCTAGGTGCAGAGCAAGTGGACAACCCCCTCCGCCAGCGCTATGCGCTGCCACCTCCCCGCGACCGGGGAGGATATTTACCGATGATGCGCATGGGTAATCGCCACCGCCAGCGCGTCTGCGGCATCGGGGCCGCTTATCTCCGTATTGGGGAGCAGCACATTCAGCATCGCCTGTATCTGCGCCTTGTCCGCGCTGCCGGTGCCGACGACAGATTTCTTCACCGACCGGGCTGAATATTCCGCCACCGACACTCCCGCTCGTGCTGCGCCAAGCAAGACCACGCCACGCGCCTGCCCCAGCTTGAGCGTCGATTGCGGGTTTTTGTTGACGAAAACCTCTTCCACCGCCGCAGCGTCGGGTCGCCATTCCAGAATCAGGTCATGCAAAGCGCTGTCGAGATCGAGCAGGCGCTCGGCGATCGGGGCTTTGGCATTGGTCTTTATCTGGCCATTGGCGATATGCGCCAGCCGATTGCCATCTGCCTGAATCAGGCCCCATCCGGTGGTGCCAAGGCCGGGGTCAAGGCCGAGGATGATGCTCATATGAACATTATGCTTTGTAATGATCTCATTTGTGGATAGTGCTGTAATGCGCACCATGTGTAGAAGCAAGACATCTTAGCAAAATATTACTGCTGTCAATGAATTGAATAAGTGCGTACGATACGATTAATCTAATATATACAATCAGTTTAAATCAAATGGAGATAGTATTGAAGAAAAATGTATTTTTGGTTCTCGCAATCCTAGGAATGGCTTTTCCAACGTCTGCTGGTGCCGTTTACAATGCGAATATACAGGGCAAAATAACTAACATCTTAGTTTACACGGATGCTGAACACATTCTTATTGCTTTAGACAACCAGCCAAGCTCCCACCCTACATGTAACAGACGGTATTTTTCGATTGATGCATCAACCCCGGGGTCGAGGCTTGACCGTCTGTATTCTAGAGCAATGGCAGCGAAGGCGGCAGGAGAGACCATCAACATTGGTTATGACGCTCAAGGTCAGTGTTCTCATGGATATATCCGAGTACACAGAGTCGGTTGAATTGCCAACGTCACTTTGTCGACGGCGCCCTGCATTTCGCTTATCGCGGTGTCGCTGCTGAAATCATCAACTTTCGAGTGAGTTTAGCCATCATCTTGCCACTATAGATTTCCGTGTCTAGCGGAGTCGAGACACAGTGTTTTCTTCGCAATGTGCTCGAAGTGAAAGGCTGTTGGCACCGTTAGGCTCCCAGCTTCTCCATGACCTCGTCGGAGACGTCATAATTGCCCCAGACGGTCTGCACGTCATCATCATCATCGAGCACGTCGATCAGCTTGAGCAGAGTCTGCGCCTCGCTTTCGCCGACTTCCACCTTGGTATGCGGACGCCAGGCCAGTTTCACGGTTTCTGCCTCGCCCAGCGCCTTTTCCAGCGCGCCCGCGACTTCGTGCAGATCGTCCATGCTGGTCCAGATGTCATGGCCATCTTCGGACGATTCAATATCTTCCGCACCCGCTTCCATCGCGGCTTCGAGAACCTTTTCCTCATCGCCCGCACTACCCGGATAAGAGATCAGGCCGAGCCGATCAAAGCCATGCGCGACCGAACCCGCCGAGCCCATATTACCGCCATTTTTGGAGAAGGCGGTGCGCACGCTGGTGACGGTGCGGTTGCGGTTGTCGGTCAGCGCTTCGACGATCAGCGACACTCCGCCCGGGCCAAAGCCCTCATAGCGGATTTCCTCATAATCATCGCCTTCGCCAGCCGTCGCCTTGTCGATGGCGCGCTGAATATTGTCCTTGGGCATGGACTGCGATTTGGCATTGTTCACCGCCAGCCGCAGACGCGGGTTCATATCCGGATCGGGCATGCCCATCTTCGCCGCCACGGTAATCTCGCGGCTGAGCTTGGAAAACATAGCCGAGCGCTTCTTGTCCTGCGCGCCCTTGCGATGCATGATATTTTTGAATTTGGAATGGCCTGCCATGGATATTCTCTGTCAGATTTGAATGAATTGCCATCGCAATAGATAAGCAGGATGGCGATTACAAGCGGTCGCCCTCGGTTATGACTGCGCTTTCAATATGCCGATAGACAACTGCAGTAATCCCAGCTTGCGTGATCCATATCAGTGAGGCAACGATGCTGCTTGCAAAGCTAACCGGCGTGATCCCAGATGAAGATGTTGCTGAGTGTTGTTGTGTTTCAAGAAATGCATAGTCGACAAATATCAGCACAAAGGTAGCGGCGAAAAGCAATATGGCAGCTGTGATCATTGCATTTCGGCCAGTGTCGAGCAGTTTCGAGAATTCTAGTCCATTAGCGTCGATAGCGCGCCCGGTAGACATCACAAGAAATGGGGTACTGATCAGAATAATCAGTGCTTGAAACAAGCTATCCCGTAGCCAGTAAGGCACTCCCGTTATTTCTGCCGATGATCCTCGGGGCAGAGCTTCATTAAGCCCGTCCAGTGTTAACCCAATAAGCACAACTGGTATAATCCACAGGATCCAGCCCAGCACAGAACCAGGGCGTTTCGCATGCCCATAAACGCGCGTTATGCGCCAGTCTGTATAGAAAGCTAGTAGCAATATACTGAGAGATATAAGACCTCCCCAAACACTTGTTTCTGCAAATGGCAGATCGCTACCAACAGCATAGAGCATGCAAAGTGTAAGCAATATGAGATATGCCCACGTTGTGCCAAAACTGTCAGCTATGGTTGTGGCAGCCGACTTTGCGAGCCCAGCTACAGAAGTGTCACTCAAATGCGTTCCACCGTCACCGCTGTGCCTGTTGCCGAGACCATCAGCATAGAACCATTCTGGCCAACCACCTCATAATCGAGATCAATGCCGATCACCGCATTGGCGCCCATATCGGCGGCGCGTTCCTGAATTTCTGCCAGTGCCTCGGTGCGAGCGCGCTCTAGGACATTCTCATAGGAGCCGGAGCGACCGCCAACCATATCGCGGACGCTGGCGAAGAGATCGCGGAACAGATTAGCGCCAACAATCACCTCGCCGGTGACCACATTGCAATATTCGGTAATACGATAGCCTTCGAGCGTTGGTGTCGTGCTGATCAGCAACTTTTTGTACATAATGGCTCTCTCTCTCCGGTTCGTTAATGACGTTTCATTATGCGAAGAAGTATATATGTTACTTGCTATGCCAAGCAAAGATAATGAGGATGACAGAGAATCTGGTTTCGAAGAACATTTTCTTCGTACGCTTCTTGAAGATGCTATCAATGCCATTAATCGCTGCAGTAATGAAGATAATGCGGCAAATTACCGGGATGCTATCCGGACTATTTTTGCGTCACTAGAAGGAGTGCTGGCGTGGTGGCGAGAGAGTATTCTCGACTTTGCCCAGCATAGCGATAGTCTCGATTTAAAAACCATTCTTGCTTTGTCCGAGATAAGCTTTTCAATCGACAGCGACGGAAATGTTAATGAAAGGAAAAATCACATTCCTTTTGTAACCATGGTTAAGCTGTGTGGGAAGGCTCTACGTAGAATAAACCCAGATTGGAAACTTGATCTTTCAGTAAAAGGTTGGGCCCAGGTAAAGCGCGCTACAGATATCAGGAATAGGATCATGCATCCCAAAAATGCTTCGCATCTTATCGTTTCCATGGATGAATTAAACGACTCCGTTGGCGGTTTGCTCTGGTTCCTTGAGACGACAGTAGGCGCAGTTGAGAATACAAACAGATCGCTCAGAGAAAACTATGCAGAGATACGCATGATGCTGAAAGCTGCAAAGGCTGAAACTATCTACGAACCCAAGGCATAGGCGTTAATTATGTAAGACCTACTGCAGCCTTATACGTTTCCAGCACAGCTTCCATTTCCTGACGATCATGGGTCTCCATTTTGCGTAAGCGCACAATTTGGCGCATGATTTTGGGGTCATAGCCCTGTGATTTCGCTTCAGCATAGACATCGCGAATATCATCGCTGATTCCCTTTTTTTCCTCCTCAAGTCTTTCAACGCGTTCAAGAAAAAGTCGTAACTGATCCTTTGCGACATTTCCTTCGCTCATTATGGTCTCCTTATTTTTGGTAAATCACTGATGTGTCGGCGTCCGGGTCTATTGCTGTGGCCATGATTCGGCCATGGCGCTTTGCAGGGCTGTGCACAGATTTTCATATTCGGCGAGCCTAGGCGGATTGCACTGGTCGCAACCGGGATGTCATAGAGCCATTGCATGAGGGTTTGTGTAAATAGCTTCTATGACAGTCGAGAGGATAAGCGGTGAGCGATAGAGCAAAAAAACGGCCGGGCAGACGCCATCGTAAAGTCAAGATTCTCGCTACTTTGGGTCCGGCGAGCAATAGTAGCGAGATGATCGAAGCACTGTATCGTGCCGGGGTGGATGCCTTTCGCATCAATATGAGCCATGGCAGCCATGCCGATCATGCCGAGGTGATCCATCATATCCGTGAGCTTGACCAAAAGGTGCGGCGGCCGGTCACAATATTATGCGATTTACAGGGGCCGAAGCTGCGCGTCGGCACATTCAAAAATGGCGAGGCGATTATCCGCCATGGCAGCCATTTCACCCTCGATCGCGATGAGACGCCCGGCGATGAAAATCGTGTCTATCTGCCACATCCGGAGTTGTTCGGCATATTGGAAAAGGGCGCGCGGCTTCTGCTCGATGATGGCAAATTGCAGCTGCGGGTCATCCGGGCGGATAAGGATTCCATCCTGACCAGTGCCGAGGTTGGCGGCAGGATATCGGACCGCAAAGGGCTGAACGTGCCCGATGCGGTTATCCCGCTGGCGGCGCTGACCGAGAAAGACCGCAAGGATATGGCCTTTGCGCTTGAACAGGGCGCGGACTGGATTGCGCTAAGCTTTGTGCAACGGCCGGAAGATGTTGCTGAAGCCAAGCGGCTGATTGATGGTCGTGCCGCTCTGATTGCCAAGATTGAAAAGCCGTCAGCGGTCAATCGACTGGATGAGATATTGGAACTATCCGATGCGGTCATGGTGGCGCGCGGTGATCTGGGCGTTGAAATGGCGCCTGAAGAAGTGCCGCCGTTACAGAAGAATATCGTCGCTGCGGCACGGCGTTCGGGCAAACCTGTCGTGGTGGCAACGCAGATGCTGGAATCTATGATTACTGCGCCAACACCAACCCGTGCCGAAGTCTCTGATGTTGCCACGGCGGTCTATGATGGCGCGGATGCGGTGATGCTGTCGGCAGAAACCGCAGTTGGGGAATGGCCGGTAGAGGCGGTGTCGATCATGGACCGGATCGCGGCGCATGTGGAGAGCGATCCGGGCTATCTCGAGCGGGTACATCTCACCGAGACATTGCCCGATGAAACCACCGCCGATGCATTGGCCGCATCCTGCGCGCAGATTGCCGAGACGGTCAGCACCTCGGCGATCGTGTGCTTTACCGGCTCAGGTTCGACGGCGCGGCGGGTGGCGCGCGAACGGCCATCGGTGCCGGTGCTGGTGTTGACCCCGAAACGCGCAGCAGCGCGACGGCTGGGGCTGTTATGGGGTGTGCATGCGGTGGCGACCAAGGATATTGGCAGCTTTGAGGAAATGATCGCCAAGGGCAAACGCATGGCGCTGCGCCATGGTTTCGGCCAGGCAGGAGATCGCTGCATCGCGCTCGCTGGCGTGCCCTTTGGCACGCCGGGCTCGACCAATGTGCTGCATATCGTCACGCTAACGGGCGATGAGCTAAAGGGGTATGAGGAGTAATTCGGACCCACCCCCAGCCCCTCCCGCAAGCGGGAGGGGAGCGGATCGCGCGATATAGTCCCCCTCCCGCTTGCGGGAGGGGTTAGGGGTGGGACAGTAAACTGAGTCGTTCCAATTCTTGCCGTAACGTCCCAGCATCCTCAAACCGATGCGCTTGCAGCCCACATTCACGCGCACTGTCGACATTGTCTTGCCTGTCATCAATGAACAGGCTTGCTGCAGGGTCTATATCGAAGCGGGTGATCGCCAGCTGATAGATGCGCGGATCGGGTTTTACCATCTTCTCTGCGCCGGAAACGATAATGTCGCCGAACAGATCAAAAATCGGTGCGGTTGGGCGGAACATATCCCAGAATTCAACGCCGAAATTGGTGATGCCGAAAATCGGGACGCCGTGTGTATGGAGTTCTTCAACTATTGCGAGTGATCCTGGCACCGGACCGGGGATAGTTTCCAGCCAGCGCGGGACATAGGCTTCGATCAGTTCGCGCTCTTCGGGCCATTGAGTGATCAGCTCGGCCACCATCGGCGCCAGTTCGCGACCGGCATCATGCTGAAAATGCCATTCCAGTGTAACAACGTTATCGAGAAACCAGTCAAGCCGCTCCGGGCTATCAATCAGCTTGCTGTAGAGCGCGCGGATATCCCATTGGTAGAGGACATTGCCGACATCGAAAATGATATTGGAGATTGCAGCCATAAAGCGCCTCAGTCACAATTTCAGGCAATAAAAAACCGCCCGGTTAAAGGGCGGTTTCTTATGATTTAACCGGTCGTCCGGGCTTAGCCCTGACGCGCCTTGAAACGGCGGTTGGTTTTGTTGATCACATAGGTGCGGCCACGACGACGGATAACGCGGTTGTCGCGATGACGGCCCTTGAGCGATTTAAGCGAATTGCGAATCTTCATCTGTCATCTGCCTTGTTGTTCGCAAGTCATGAGCGCCGAAAACTCTTGATGGTCCGGCGGATCAGGTGACTCGCGTGTAATGCGAAGCCGGGCGGATAAGGCAAAAGCGGGGGGCAAGTCAAGCGCGCATTGCGCTTAGCGACCGTGTTTTTCCGCCAGTTTCCGCTCCCAGGCCAGTGCGTCACTGACAATCTGGTCGAGATCATCATGGCGCGGCTGCCAGCCAAAGCGCGCCTTTATCGCGCTATTGTCGGAGATTAGCGCATCGGGATCGCCGGCGCGGCGACCGGCCATTTCGCGGGTTATCGGGGTGTTGGTGACGCGATCCACGGCATCCAGCACCTCAAGCACCGAATAGCCATGGCCATAGCCACAATTGAGGAAATGGCTTTCCTGCGGCGATTCGACCAGCTTTTCCAAAGCCAGCACATGCGCATTGGCGAGATCAGTGACATGGATATAGTCGCGTACTCCGGTGCCATCTTCTGTATCAAAATCGGTGCCGAACACGGCCACCTTGGCGCGCTTGCCCAGAGCTGCTTCGACTGCGACCTTGATCAGATGCGTCGCACCCGCAGTGGACTGGCCGGAGCGGCCGTCCGGGTCAGCCCCCGCGACATTGAAATAGCGCAGCGCACAGAAATTGAGCGGATGCGCCGCAGCAACATCGCGCAGCATGATCTCGGTCATCAGCTTGGACATGCCATAGGGGTTGATCGGCCGCTGCTGGCAATCCTCGCGCACCGGTATCGCTTCGGGAATGCCATAGGTCGCGGCGGTTGAGGAGAAAATGATATGCTTGACGCCGCCTTTCACCGCCGCCTCGATAAGCGCGCGGCTTTTGGTGGTGTTGTTGTGATAGTATTTCAGCGGATCGCTAACTGATTCCGGCACCACCACCGATCCGGCAAAATGCATGATCGCGCCAATTTTATGCTCGGTGATAATCTTACTCACCAGGTCCGCATCAGCAATATCGCCCTCGTAAAAGGGCACATCATCCGCCACTGCCCAGCGAAAGCCAGTAACCAGATTATCTATTACCACCACCGGCCATCCTGCATCACGCAGCGCCAGCACTGCATGGCTGCCAATATAGCCTGCGCCGCCTGTGACCAGAACTGTGGGATGAGCTGCGCTGGTGGACGGTTCTGTTGCCATGATAAAGCCTAGCTAAGGTGAGATTTTGTAGCAGTGAGAGTTAGTAAGCTCCGCTTAATGCGGAAGCCGATAAAGAGCAAAGCACAAATGCCGCAGAACCAGTTGTTACAACTCTGCGCCCCATTTGCATCGCGCTTTTGGCTGTTTTGGGCTATGCTGTAGCGATCAGGACAAGGATAAAGTCATATGTTGAAGAGCCTTTCTGCCCGTAGCATTGCCCTTTTGCTCGCGCTTTTCGGCGCTGCTCTGGTGAGTGGATGTACTACGCCAGTCGGTCCGGTTGAGGTGCGGCGCTTCCATGTGATAGACCAGACACCTAATGCGACTTCGGGCCGGATTGCGGTGGTCCCGGCGGACGGATTTGATGATAGCAGTCTCGAATTTCGCACCTATGCCTCAGCTATAAGCCGTCAGCTTTCGGCGCTTGGCTACACTGTCGTTGATGCAGGTACTGCGCCCGAGCAGCTGGCGACACTAGCCTATGACAGCCAGACCCGCCAAACCGGCAATGGTAATGGTCCGGTCAATGTCGGCGTTGGCGGCGGAGGCGGTAGCTTTGGTGGTCGTGGCGGTGGATTTGGCGGCTTGGGCGTTGGCTTTAATCTCGGTGGTGGCAGCCGTGAACGTATCTTCACCCGCATGGAAGTGGTGATCAAACGCGCTGCCGACGATGTCCGCCTCTGGGAAGGACAGGCGATAAGCGAAGCCAAGCCGGGTTCACCCGAAGCCGAACCACAATTGGCTGCCGCGAAGATCGCTTCTGCGCTGTTCACCGGTTTTCCTGGTGAGTCAGGCGCGACTATCGAGGTGGATTAAGCCGTGCTGATGCGGCTGCTTGCTCTCATTACGCCATCGTTATTGCTTGCAGCCTGCACCACGCCGGTTGCCCCTGGCGAGTTAACCCGTTTTCATCTGCCTGAGCGGCAGAGCGAATTGGGGCAAGGCAGCATTGCCATCCTGCCATTATATGAGGAGCAAGCCTCAACCAGCGGCTATGCGGCTTTTGAACAGCGTCTTACCCGTGTGCTAATTGGGCAGGGCTATAATGTCGTCGGTACTGACCAAAAGAGCGACCAGATTGCCACTATCGGTTATCGCATTGTTGATGGCGGCAAAGTCGATGACCAAGCGATACTGTCCGGCGGCGGCCCAGCCGCTATCGGCACCGGGGGTTCAGTTGGTGGCACGCTTACCATCCCCTTTGGCGGCAACCCCAATCGGGTTTATTGTCGGCTGCGCGTTTCTATCAATGATCGCACTCAGGGCATTGCCTTGTGGGAATCGCGCGGCCAGAGCGAGGCCAAGCCGGACACGCCCGAGGCCACCCCTGCTGCCTGTGCCGATAAAATGCTCTCGGCCATATTTAGCGACTTCCCAGGGCGCTCGGGTGAGACTATCTCGGTGCCATGATTCATGACATTTGTAGCGCATTCGATTCCGGCAACATCCAGATTATCGAGCAATCCGACAATCACGCCCAATTGACCATCAGTAAGGACCGCGAGTCCGATTTCTTCCAATGGTTCCATTTCCGCCTCGCCACCGATCCGGGCGAGGAAGTGGTGCTGGAGGTTACCGGCCTTACGGACTCCGCCTACCCGCAGGGCTGGCCCGATTATGCCGCCTGTGTCAGTGAGGACCGCGACTATTGGGAGCGCGCCGAGAGCAGCTATGACAAGCAGAGCGGCACGCTGACCATCCGCCATATTCCGGCTTCGGGTGTGTGCTGGTTCGCCTATTTTGCGCCCTATTCCATGGAGCGGCACCATGATCTGGTTGCAGAAGCCGCATCGGCGGAAGGCGTCGATTATCGTTGTCTTGGCCATAGCCTTGAAGGCCAGCCGATGGATTGCCTCGAAATGGGCGAGGGCGATATTCCGGTCTGGCTCTATGCGCGTCAGCATCCAGGTGAAACCATGGCCGAATGGTGGATGGAAGGGGTTTTGGAAAAGCTGACCGATCCGGCTGATCCGCATGCGCGGCTGCTGCGCCAGAAATGCCGGATACATGTCGTGCCCAATATGAACCCCGATGGCAGCCGCCGTGGCCATTTGCGCACTAACTATGCAGGCGTCAATCTCAATCGCGAATGGCATGATCCGACAGCAGAGCGCAGCCCCGAAGTGCTGTGCGTGCGCAATGCGATGGACGAGACCGGCTGCGCCTTTGCCATAGATGCTCATGGCGATGAGGCGATCCCGGCAGTGTTTATCGCCGGTTTTGAGGGCATCCCGTCATGGACCGAAAGGCAGGGCGAGCTTTATCATCGCTATCGCAATCTGCTCGCTGCGCGCACTCCCGATTTTCAGACCGAACTCGGCTATCCGGTCGCGCCCAAGGGCAAGGCCAATCTCTCCATGTCGACGAACCAGGTCGCCGAACGCTTCGCGAAAAGCCATGGCTGTGTCGCAATGACACTGGAAATGCCGTTCAAGGACAATCGCGACTTGCCCGATGCAGAACAGGGCTGGAGCCCGGAACGCTGCAAGCGGTTGGGGGATGACTGTCTGGCTGTGCTGGCCGAGATGGTTGATGATCTCGGCACATAAACCTGATGGCAGGCCAAGACCTGATTCAGCAGTTCTCGTTGGTCTTGCCTATCAGCATTTGCTTGCTCAAAGCACAGCATCCGCTCTTTCGAAGAGCCGCGCAAGTTTTTCAAATGCAGCGGTCCAACCGCCGCGAATAATGTCGTGAAGATCGACACCGCCATCGACTTTCATGTTCGGGATTCTGGAGTGGACGAGAGTCACTTTGGTGCCGCCTTCAACTGAATTGAAATTGACCGAGATCACCATCTCGTCACCTTGCTCATTGGAGGTATAGGCCAGCTTTCTTGGAGGATCATATTCAACCAATGTTGCAAAACCGGGCTGTTCATGTCGGCCATATTCGGTTTCCAGGGTCATGTGATGGTTGTATTTACCGCCAAGTCTCGGTTCGACTTCCGACTGTACATCGACACATTCCGCGCAGCCCCACCATTTCTTAAGCTTGCTGGTTTCGATCCACGCCTCAAAGACCTCTTCGATCGGTGCGTTATAGACACGGGTTACTGTCAATTGCCCATCACCGAATTCCGTTATCGTTGTCATGGCTTCCTCCTCCTTGCCGCCTTATCCTGAAGATAGTGCTCAACCGCATCGAACTGGTCCTGCCAGAAATGCGCATAGCGCTCGATCCATGATGTGACCTCGTTAATCGGCCGCGGATCGACGCGCACGATGCTCTCGCGCCCGCGCTTTGTCCTTGTCACCAGGCCCGCCTGTTCCAATACCCGTAAATGCTTGGATATAGCTGGCTGTGAAATGGCATATTGCTTTGTCAGCGAGCGTACATTTGCCTCGCCCTCAGAAAGTTGCGCCAGCATGCCGCGTCTGGTCGGATCGGCCAGAGCATAGAAAATAGTGTTGAGTGAGGACTTATTCATAACCGATTGGTTATATTTTTATGGTTATTGTGTCAACATGATGGATCGTTGCTGATTTGGGTTGAAACGGCTTTTGTCGTTTCCTTACAAGACCGAGAATGGCTTGCACCATATTGTCCCATGATGGGAGGATGCGCTATGGTCCGCAGCTATGTTTATAGAATTTGCGCCACATTTCTCGGCATATGCCTGTTGGCAGTTGCCGGACCGGCAGCGGCAGCAGATGATCCCAAGTTCAAAAAAGTCCCCGCCGCAAAATATGAAACCAAGACACCCGCCAAGGATTTCAGCTTTGCCAGGTTGCGCAACTATGAACCTAAAGAGCATAGCGGCACCGAGCATCTGAAGCAGGTCGTCTATACCGCCAAGGGCAAATATTATACACTCAACGGCGTCCTCGATCTCTCAGGCGCGCAACCGCGCTGGGTGGTCGAACCGCGATACCGCGATATTGAGGCGGGCGGTCCCGATTTTTCCTTCGCCCGGAAGATGGACGGAAGCTGGTGCATAAAGCGCCATGCAGAGAAGGGCTGTCAGGACATTGGCCGGGTAAAGCTCAGCGCCTTTCTCTATTCGGAAAATGGTAGCGGCACCGGGCGACGCGGGGCGCCATTCTGGGCGGCGCCGGTCTATGCGCTCGCCATAGACGAAAACAAGCGGACGGCCACGGCGACGTTCTTTACGCCAGAAGGCGAGATATTGGGCCAGGTCGATAATCTGGTGCTGGCCTCGTTTAATGCTGGCGGCGGGCATGGTGTGAAATTCAGCCAGATATTTTCCGTCGGCAGCGCGGCCATTGCGCGAGTTCGCAACGGCGATGGTATCGTCCATGATGTTGCCGTGCTGCCCGATCCAGAGACCGGTGCTTTGACCTTCAACCAGACGTCCGATCTGACAATATTGCCCGGATACAAGGTGCTAACCCTGAGCGGCGTTCCGACGAAGAAGCATGTGTTGTTCTTCACCGCGGATAGTGACGATCATCTCTATTTTCCGATCTATACCGATCAGCTTGGCTATAAGGCGGCGCCGGGCAATCTGATCGGCATCCGGCCGATGGGGATGTTCCCCTTTGAGCGCGAAACTCCGGACGACTATTATGTGCCGTTTGAGCTCAAGCTGATCGAGGCGACGCATGGCGACATCCTATGTTGCAAGAAGATGGAAATAGCGCCTGCTGGCTGGGTTGCCAAATGGCAGACCGAGGTTGGCGACCGCTGGGCGATTGTCAGCCTGAAGGGCACGCTGCCGACCTATGACGAGATTATGCGCTCGGTCACCGGTGCGCATTACCGTGATGTCGGTGCGATTGTCAGCAATCGCTATCCCGGCCAGACATACAAAAAGATGCGTGACCGGCGATCGATAAATGGCCTGTATCTCGTGCATGAGAATGGCACAGCGGAGATATATAAACGCGGCTATACGGACTCTTCGGGCAAGCTGATCGCCATGTCTCTCCTGAAGACTATGCCCGCTGGCAATCTGGAAAACTATATAGTCGCCACCATCAGGGAATCGGAGCAATGGGCAGCGCGGCGTGAGCAGCAGGAAAAAGCCCGAATAAAAGCGGAAATAGAAGCGCGTAAACGGGCGGAACGGGAACGCGCCATTCAGCGTTCCGCAGCCATGGCTGAGCAGCGGCGTCGCAATGCGGCCTATGCTGCCTATCAGCGGCAACAGCGGATCGAAAAATGGAATGCTTATGTCGCCGAACGCAACCGCTATGTTGAAGCCACACGCCCCGCGCCGCCGCCTAGCAGCTCAAGCCGTACCTGGTACACGCCGCCCGACATTGATTATTGGAGCGGTGTCAGCAAGTTCAACACCAGCGGTTATTATCTGTCCCGCTCCGGCGCACGCACCAATTGCCGCATCGGTTCGGGGCAATGCTGATATACGGGTAGTAAGCGCTAACCAGATGCCGGGCTTTTCAGCTCCGCCTCGATAATCGCGCCGATGGTGTCAACAGAGTCCGCCAATCTGCACAATATTACCGAATAGAAATCCGCTGCAAAAACCCTTCTTTATAGCTGCGTCCGATGGGCACTGTCGTCCCGCCAATATGAACCTCGGTGCCGACAATCCGCGAAATCTGTCGGATATTGATAATATAGGATTTGTGAACCCGGGCGAAGAGATGGGTTGGCAGTTCTTTCAGCAACGACTGCAATGTGCTGGCGAAAAAGAAACGCTCATCCTCGGTATAGAGCTCGACATAATCGCTCTCGGCCCGGATGAACTGGATATTCTCGACCGGGATGCGCCGTATCTCGCCATGGCTTTTGACAAACAGGTCATGGCTTTGCACTGTGTCTCTGCTTTCGATGGCCCCATCGCTTGGCATAACGCTTTGCTGTCGCGCTTTCTCGATTGCCTGCAGAAACCGGTCAAAAGAGAAGGGCTTGAGCAGATAATCGACGACATTATGCGCATAGCCCTCAATCGCCTGATCCGCATCGGCGGTGGTGACGATCACCAGCGGTGGTCGGGTCAATGTCTTCAAGAAAGGGAAACCGTCCATTTTCGGCAGATGCAGATCGAGAAATAGAAGATCGACAGCCGCAGCAGGCAGAGCATGGGCCGCTTCAGCAGCGGAGCCAAAGACTCCCTTTAGGTCGAGTGTGTCCGCATCCTCGATATATTTGATCAGGATTTTCTGCGCCGGGCGCTGGTCTTCCAATATGGCGCAGCTTAATCGTTTCATGCGCTTACCGGGACATTGAGCATGACATGATATTTGCCGTGATCAGATGACATATTGAGTGTGAAATCACCGCGGAACAACAGCTCCAGCCTGCGCCGGACATTGGCAAGGCCTATGCCTTGTGAGCCTTCATGCTGTGGCTTCTGGGGTGCTTGTGGGTCGAAGCTGTTGCTGCATTCCAGCTGCAATCGTCCGTCGCTCATGTGCACATCGATATCGATATCAATGCCCTGATCGAGCGTATCCAGACTGTGTTTGAAGCAGTTTTCGACAAAGGGGATAAGCAGAAACGGGGCAATCTGCCTGTCCGCTGTATCGCCCTGCAGCCGGAAATCGACACTGCCCCGGCCATCCAGCGCCATCTTCTGAATATCGACATAGTCGGATAGAAACGCGATTTCCTTTTCCAGCCGTACCGCATCATCGGCGCAGTCATAAATCATATAGCGCAATATATCGGCCAGCTTGAGGATCAGCTCCGGCGTCTTGTCCGATTTGTGCAGCGCATGCGAATAGATATTGTTGAGCGCATTGAACAGCACATGCGGGTTTATCTGGGCTTTGAGGTGCTGCAATTCGGCCTCGGCTCGCGCCTTTTCAAGTGCCTCCAGCCTACGTTCATTATAGCGGCGATTGGCGAGCAACCTTACTGCAAACAGCAATAGGGCAATGCTCGTTCCGTCAATGAATATATAATAGATGACCGGAGGAAAAACTCGGCTACCAAACAGAAGCGGATTGATCAAAAACTCCAGCGATACTGCCGCCAACAGCAATATAGCTAGAGCGACAACGGCAAACAGCGTGTAACGCTGCCGTGCAAGAAACCAGTCCTTGAGTGGGAAGGCCAAGCAAGCGGCAATAGCACCATGAAAACATACCTCAAAAATCGCTTCAGCATCACGGACAAAATACCAGCTTTCCGGCATTACGGCCGGCAGGATGAAGAGCTGGGCAAAACCATAGATGGCCCAGACGAAGAGCGCCTGGCTATATTCTGACCATTGGATCTTGCGCTCAAAAACCGCGTCCCGCGGTGCAAAGCCATGATTCGCTATCGATGCCATGACAAGCACTATAGGCATGGGAGTCAATCCGTTGAACATGCCATTCCCGCTGTTCACCATGGCAATTCTGATGTTGGCCGAGTTGCCGATCAAAGAGCTGAAGAATAGTGCAATTTTGAGCCCGGCATACCAAGGAGAGCCGGGTCAATGTTGTCGCAAAATCTGCACAAAGGGTTGATGACGTTTATGCTGTCGTCCCTTTTGGCCAGTTGCGTCACCATTGAGCAGACCGCATTACCACAATATCGCCTCGACAATGGCCTGTGGTTCAATGGCGAGACATTTGAACCGCAAACCGCATATGTTATCGGCAACAGCCTGCAATTCTCCCCATCAGAAACCGAAGCTGCTGATATCATTGATCTTGACGGGGCGTATGTCGTGCCGCCCTTTTGTGAGGCGCATAACCACAATATTGGTGGTCGGGCCGATGGTGTGGAAGAGGTGGTCCAGGCCTATCTGAATAATGGCATTTTCTACGCAATGATGCCGGGGTCATTCGCCCTTTATCGCGAGCAGATTGCGGACAAGATAAACAAACCGGATTCGGTTGATGTTGTCTTTGCCAATAACGGGTTGACCGGATCAGGCGGGCATCCGCGTAAGCTGAGGGAGTTCTTGAAGAGGCGTTATGGGCGTTATCCTGAATTCACCAATGCCACATTTGCCGACAAAGGATATTTTGAGGCCGATACTCTCGACGAAGTGTATGAGAAATGGGCGCTGATCCTGGCCGAGAAGCCGGATTTCATCAAGGTCATGCTGCTCTATTCGGAGGAATATCAAGAGCGTAAGGATGACCCTGAATACTATGGTCTGCGTGGGTTGAATCCGGAGTTTCTGCCCGAAGTCGTCAGGTTGGCGCAGGCAGAGAATTTGCGGGTTGCGGTGCACGTAAATACCGATTTTGATATGGCCATGGCTCTTCGCGCCGGTGTCGATATTATTGCCCATATGCCGTCTTACCGAAGCCCGCTGCAGCTTTCCGATGAGACGATTGCTCTGGCAAAAGAGACCAACGCCATTGTTGTTACGACGCTGTCGCTTGCCAAGCGGTTTGAGCAGCGAGACCCGGAAAGCTATGCCGCGACGATTGCCGCGCAGCGTGATAACCTGAAGCGTGCTCATGCTGCAGGCGTAAATCTTGTCATAGGCAGTGATAATACGCGCGGCACATCACGCGGAGAGGCAGAGCATATTGCCAGTCTTGATGTGCTGGATAATCGCACTTTACTCAATATGTGGACAACACGATGCGCGGAGGCAGTGTTTCCCGGCCGCAAGATTGGCAGGCTGATCGATGGCTATGAAGCGAGCTTTGTGGTGCTTGAGGGCGACCCGCTGGCCGATTTTGACAATACAGGCCGCATATCACTGCGGATGAAAGAGGGGCAGCTATTAGGGAGCTCTGAGCCAAAAGCGCCGCAGTCTGCTCAGCGATAACTGGCTAGGGTATATCCACCAGCCCGGCGCTTAACTCCCACAACTCGCTAGAACGCGCTGCATCGGTTGCTTTATCAGACAGACCCTGAGCAAAGGCATCGCGGCCTTGTTTCTGGCGATTGCCCCAACTCCAATGCACGCCCGATTGCGCAAAATCCGGATCATCCACCACCTGTGCTACCCGCTCGCCGGAGAGCGGCTGGGAGACATAACCTTTGGTGATATTCTTCTGAAACCAGGGGAATATCTTCTGGAACAGTGGCGGCGCATTGCGGAACAGCGGGGTATCGGCGACGCAACCGGGATAAAGTGTGTTGAAGATGATACCGGTCTTTTCATGATAGCGCGCATGCAGCTCGCGGCTCATCATCATGGTGCACAGCTTGCTGTCCTTATAGGCCTTGCCCGCCTTGAATCCCTTGCCGTCGATCATCGCAATGGGCGCTTTGAAACCCGCCTTGAGGCCATCAAAATCGCCCAGATCAGCCGGTGCTGGTATCGGTATCTTGCCGCCAAATTCCTCGGAATTGGCGGTGACCGTGCCCAGCGTTATCAACCGTGGTGCGGATGCGGCCTGCAAATCCTCCAGCATCAGATTGGCGAGCAGAAAATGGCCAAAATAATTGGTTGCGACGCTGAGCTCATAGCCTTCGGGCGAGCGCAGCGGCTCTTTCAACAGCGGCATATAGGTGGCGGCGTTGCACACCAGTGCATTGAGTGGACGCGGGGTATCGGGCTTGTCACCGCGAAATGCCGCATGAAAAGCGCGGACGCTTTCCAACGAGCCGAGATCAATATGGGCTATCTCATAAGCCTGTTTGGGCAGGTCCAGTTCCTTAGCAGCGGCCTCAGCCTTAGCCAGATCACGACAGGCCATGATAACATGCCAGCCTCTGTTAATCAGTGCGGCCGCGGCATGAAGCCCGACACCCGAGGATGCGCCTGTGATAATCGCCAGCTTGCTGGGGGAAGAAGCCATGGCAGTCCTAACTATTGCAGTTACTTTTCAAAGTTGCGCTAGAGTAACGCAAAATCTGCAATATGATAGATCGAAATACCATTACCATTTTGATTGGAAATGGCGCACCCGAGAGGATTCGAACCTCTGGCCTCTGCCTTCGGAGGGCAGCAGTCTTAGCAGTACAGCTTGGGGCTGAGCCAGAACCACGCTCTCTCGCAGGCTTCGATTGCTTGCAGGTTGATGTTTAGCACAAGAACCTGATTGGGGTCTCCAAAAATGTGTCACGGGTGTGTCAGCTTTGCGGCTGGCACGAACCGCTAGTGGGTCAATTCTGGAAGGGTAGGACGTACCATT
>JBCDIZ010000009.1:0-135245 GCA_038748365.1 Pseudomonadota bacterium | reverse complement strand
TGGTGAGGATGTGTGTCGGTTTTTCGCTGAGCCTGCGGAACGTCGAGGACCTGCTGTTCGAGCGTGTTATCGACATTTATTATGGCACAGTGCGGTTCTGGTGGAATCGGTTTGGCCCAATGTTCGCTGCGGATATCAAGCGGCGGCGGATCAACCGAATGCAGGGCTTCAGGCATTGGCGCTGACACCTTGATGAGATGTTTATGAAGATCAATGGGGAGAGGCATTACCTCTGGCGAGCCGTCGACCATGAGAGCGAGGTTCTAGAGAGCTATGTCATCAAGAAACGAGACAAGAAGGCGGCTCTGCGCTTCATGAAGAAAGCGTTGAAGAACCACGGACCTGTCGACACAATCGCCACCGATGGTTTTGTATCTTACAAAGCCGCCATGAGTGAGCTTGGAAACCCAGAGCGGCAGGAGATCGGTCGCTGGGCCAACAACCGGTTGGAAAACTGGCACTTACCTTTTCAAAGACGGGAACGGGTAATGCAGCGCTTCAGAAGGATGAAGTCATTCCAGAAGTTCGCTTCCGTTCACGCCAATGTTCACAATCACTTCAACTTAGACTGCCATTTCACCGACCGCCAGACTTACAAGGCCCATTGTTCAGCCGCATTAGCTGAATGGCAAAACCTATGGCTTGAAGAACGGCGAGGGTAGGGTACTCCACGTCTAGCAGAAACGAGTTCGCGTTAGACTGACAGCACCGCCACCCAGTCTGCAACTTTCCTGAAATCTGTGAATATATACCGCTAAACCTGGCAGTTCTACGCGATTTCTCGCCTAAAGCCGTAATAAAGAGGGCTTCTACGTACGCGACACTGGCCCAATTCCAGCAGCTTTCTCTGTCGCCAATTGGCGAGGTAAGGGATTGCTTTGTGGGTTCAATAACAGGGAATTTTCTACACTTTTGAGCGGGAAACAACTCCGCTGACATCTGATGAATACTGGATTTCAACGTAATTACAGGCTATCGAATTTTACGAACTATCGGTTCGAAGACTGCGAGCACCCCTAGGAGACATTGTAATGAGGATTGTGTCGAGGCGTCAGGCCTGATGTCCGTTCCCAGCGCAGTTTTGCTATCCAGCCGCCGATCGCGCGAGTAGTCAAAGAAGAACAGCTCGTAGATGTATGGAAGCAAATCTGGCCTATTCTGCCATTTTCGCAGCGAGCCACTTTTCTCCCGTCAGCGCCATAGCGGCTCGCAACTCGGCGTCGAACATCGCAATCAATTGCGCCACGCCGCGCTCGCCGCCACTGCCCAATGCCCAAACCCATGGACGCCCTGCCAGGACGGCATCGGCACCTAAGGACCAGTAGCGCAGGATATCTAGGCCTGAACGTACGCCGCCATCTGCAAGGATTACCACATCCTCGCCTACGGCATCGACAATGTCCGGGAGTACCTTTACCGCCGAGACAGCACCATCAAGCTGACGACCGCCATGGTTAGATACAACGACCCCGTCAGCTCCGGCTGCAACTGCGGCCCGCGCATCGTCAGGATGGAGAATGCCCTTCACAATAAGTGGACCTGACCATTGGCTGCGCACCCATTCCAGATCCGTCCATGTCGCCGCCGGGTCGAAGTTGTTGGCAAGCCAGTCGAGGAAGTCGCTCAGCGGCGTACTGGAGCCCAACACGCCAGCGACATTGCCCAGCGTCAGAGGATGACCGCGCAGCCCGACATCCCAGCACCAGCCCGGTTTCGCCAAAGCTTGACCAAGGCGGCGTAGTTGGCCGTAAAGGCCTGGAGCGCCAGTCAGCCCGGAGCGCCGGTCACGATAACGCGCACCGGGAACCGGCAGGTCCACGGTGAAAACGAGTGCCGGGCAATTGGCCGCCTTTGCGCGATCAAGCATGGCTGCCACAAAGCCGCGGTCGCACAGCATATAGAGCTGAAACCAAGGTGGCTGGCCGGAGTCAGTCGAAACTTCCTCGATGCTGCAAGCAGAAACGGTTGAAAGGCATAACGGTACTCCGGCTGCGTTTGCAGCGCGGGCAGCCTGGACTTCGCCGCGGCGGGCGTTAAGGCCGGCAAGTCCGACCGGTGCCAGCACCAATGGCAAGGAGAGTCGCTGCCCGAAAAGCGTGATCGATGGATCAATTGTGGAGACATCGCGCAGAACACGTTGCTGAAGTGCAACATTTGCAAGGTCTTCAACATTTCGTGCCAAGGTGGCTTGCTGATAGCTGCCGCCATCAATGTATTCGAATAGGAAGTGCGGTACTCGGCGTCGCGCAGACTCCCGAAAATCAGCGACTTCGGCGATCACCATGGTCGGCACCACAGCCGGACCGATCCTTTTCGGAAGCACATTATCCAAACGCTATGCATGGCTCTCAATCGCAAGTCTGACCTCCATAGAAACACGCACTGGGACAATTGAGTACTTGACACAAGTTGCAAGACCGTTGCAATCTTAAAACGGCAGTTCACTTGTGCTGCAGTGAATGATCGACCAGAAGAGTCGGCAGCAGCCCTTCGGAACGCGCCCCCGAGAAAAAATTACAATTTTCGGTGAGGATGTAGTGGGAGGCAAATAAATGACCATTCGGTATTCGCCCGTTCTGGGTTTCGTTTCATTGCTGGCACTGTCGCAGCCAGCCTTCGGCCAGGAGGCCAATGATGATGCTCTGGAGGAGGACACGCTCCAGGCTGAGGAGGAGGAGGACATGCTTGACATGGTCGTCGTGACCGCCAGGCGAACCACCGAAAACCTGCAAGATGTGCCAATCGCGGTAACCGTTGTGAGCGGCGAGGAATTGGCCAAGCGCCAGATCCTCGATGTCAAGGGACTCGAAATGATCACGCCAAATCTGGTGATCAATCCCAATGCCGTGTCGGCAGGCGGTGCCAATATATTCATTCGCGGCGTCGGCACTGCCGATTTCGACCGGACGTTTAGCCCTGCAGTGTCATTGGTGGTTGATGGCGTGATTTTTGGATCATCGATCGCCGGTCAGCTACTCAACGTCGTGGATGTAGAGCGCGTGGAAGTGCTGCGCGGGCCGCAAGGCACGCTGTTTGGCGCAAACAGTATTGGCGGCGTCATCAATATAACGCGTCCGAAGCCCAAAGATGAGTTTGGTGGCGATGCTCAGGTCACTGTGGGTAATTTCGGCGAGTTCAACCTGCGCGGATCGCTGACCGGTCCGATTGTACCGGGCAAAATTGACGCGCGCATTGCGGTTAACAGCGTCACCAATGACGGCCAGTTTACCAACGACTTTAATGGCGAGAATCGTGGTTTCGTCGATCTCCTGGTCGTGTCACCCTCGCTTCGTTTCACGCCTTCTGATGATGTCGAGATATTGCTGCAATATGATTATCTGCGCAATGAAGGCGATTGGGGTGTGCTCTTCAATCGCTCGAATCCGACCGAGCTGATGTGTATCGGTGTTGTCGTCACCGATATTCCACGCTGCGCTGACCCCAACCAAGATCTCAGTCGCACCAATCAGGACACGCCGACTTTTCTGCGTACCACGACCCATTCCGTCAACCTGACAGCCAACATTACTGCAGACGATGTCGACATCACATCGATCACTGGCTTCAACTTGTTTGAGGAAGACAAGCAAACGGATTTCGATGGCGTGCCGATCCCGACATTCGCCAGCATACAGCCGGTGACCGAACGGCAGTTCATGCAAGAGTTTCGTGCCAATTGGACGGTGAATGACAGATTGAGAATCC
The DNA here is from genome assembly GCA_038748365.1 of Pseudomonadota bacterium. Lineage (GTDB taxonomy): Bacteria > Pseudomonadota > Alphaproteobacteria > Sphingomonadales > Sphingomonadaceae > Alterisphingorhabdus. The sequence continues at coordinate 131,540 of JBCDIZ010000009.1, read as the reverse complement.
TCGGTGGACTGTTTGGCCAATTTGTCGACTATCAGGACGGAGCCAACTCGCTGTTTGTCTTCGAACTCTTGGGTTTCCCGCCTGACACGGTGGAGATCGTGGACCGCCAGCAGACCACCTACAGCTTTGGCGCTTATCTCACCGGCGACTATCGCGTGACAGATGATTTACGCATATCTCTGGGCGGGCGTTATACTTATGAGTATAAAGACTTTATCTATCGCAACGGGTTCAACCAAACAGGTGGCGGCTTCTTTCCAGAAACAGAAGGCTTCGACAATGTTGCTGCCGACACTCAAGGTTGGAGCCAGTTCACGCCGCGCATCGCTGTGGATTACCAGCCGCGTGAGGATATGCTCATCTATGCTTCTTACAGCCAGGGCTTCCGGTCGGGTGGCTTCAATGGCCGCGGCAATAGTACCGAGACAATCGGGCCTTACGATCCCGAGCTAGTTGATACCTATGAACTAGGTCTCAAAAGCGAATGGCTTAATCGCAGACTACGCTTCAACCTAGCCGCTTTCCTGACCGACTATACGGACAAGCAGGAAGAAGTGATCCGCCGCAATCCGGAAACGGGGGCTACGATCACCACGGTCACCAATGCCGCCTCAGTGCGTTACTGGGGCTTGGAAGCGGAGATAATGGCGGTGCTGGCCGAGGGCCTGACCGTGTCGGGTACGGGCGGCTATCTCAACGCAAGGTACCGTGATTTTATCTTCAACGATTTTGACGTCACCGACTTTGTGGAGCCGCGTAATGCGCCTGAGTTGCAGCTTTCAGGCACTGTGCAATATGAGACCCAGGTGACCGATAATGTCGGGCTGGATGCGCTGGTCACATATCGCTGGACCGACAGCTATTTCTTCCACCTGGGGCCGCGTTTTGATGGTGGCGGGCCGTCACCATTGATCAATGATCCACGTGGCTTCATCGACGATTTTGGCCTGCTCGATGCGCAGATCGGGATCACGTTCGATGCTGGTGGCAAGCAAGTCCGGGCCAGCGTCTATGGTCGCAACCTGACCGACGAGCGCTTTTTCCAGACTTTTGCCCCGGTTGCGAATTTGTGGGCAAACGGCACTCCCAATCTGGGCCGTACCTATGGTGTCAGGCTTGGTGTGAGCTTCTGATGGGCGGTCAGTCGGGCCATACCCTAGACGACTTGGTCCCACCCCCTGGGGCAAGGCCGTATGGATTACGGCCTTGTCTCTGTTTTCCAAGGACGATGATAGCTAGCACGATCAGAGAGGTGATGACATGAACAGCATACAACAGGTAGCAGATAAGCCATCCGATCAAACAAACCCTTATCTCGAAGGTCCTTATGCACCGATACGAGATGAACTGATCGTAGAGGGGTTGCCAGTCAACGGTGAACTGCCGGCCAGCCTAGACGGCACCTATATGCGGATCGGCCCCAATCCGATCACCCCGCCGGATGGCAGCACCCATCATTGGTTTGCGGGCGATGGGATGATTCATGCTGTGCGGATCAAGGATGGCAAGGCATTATGGTATCGCAACCGATATATCCGGTCCAATCAAGTCAGTGAGGTGCTGGGCGAACCCCCGGCGCCCGGACCGCGCCATGAACGGGGCGATACTGTGAACACCAATGTCATCAGCCATGCCGGCAAGATATTGGCGCTGATCGAAGCGGGTGGCTATCCGGTGGAAGTCGATTCTTTGCTGGGCACAAAGGCCTATACCGACCTTGATGGCAGCCTGAAACTGGGTGGTTTTACCGCCCATCCGCATCCTGACCCTGACACCGGCGAACTTCATGCGATTTGCTATGATGCCGGCAATATGGAGTTTATCCGGCATGTGGTCATTGGGCAGGACGGGCTGGTCCGCCGGGAATTAAAGATTCCCATGTCAGGCGGGCCGATGATCCACGATTGTGCGCTGACCGAGCGGTTTGTCCTCATCTTCGATATGCCGGTCACCTTTTCGGTTGCCACGGCAAAGGCCGGGATGAGCGTGCCCTATATCTGGAATCCGGAGGAGCATCCGGCGCGTGTGGGTCTGTTGCCGCGCGAAGGGACGGCAGAGGATATAATCTGGTGCTCGGTAGAGCCCGGCTATGTTTTCCATCCCTGCAATGCCTATGACCTGCCCGATGGTCGTGTCGTGGTCGACGTGGCGGTGCATGACCGGCTGTTCGCTGAGGGCACTGAGGAGCCGGGCGGGTCCAAGGTGACCTTCGAGCGCTGGACATGCGACCTGGAGTCCAAGACTGTCGATCGTCAGGTCACCGACAGCGTGCCGCAGGAATTTCCGCGTTATGATGAACGTCTGACCGGAAAGCCCTATCGCTATGCCTATACCGTAACCCTGGACGAAGGACGCGGTCCGCCATTTTCCGGTGTGATTGCCCATGACATGGAGACGGGTGAGCGCAAAGTCCATGATTTCGGCGCGGATTGCATTCCGGGAGAATTCGTCTTTGTACCGCGCAGCCCGGATTCAGCCGAGAATGACGGTTGGATGATAGGCTATGTACTGGACGTCAGCCGTAACCACACCGATTTTGTTGTGCTCGACGCCCAAGACATATCCGCAGACCCGGTTGCAACGGTGCCGCTACCGCAGCTTGTGCCCCTTGGCTTTCACGGCAACTGGATCCCGGCAGAAGCGGTATAAGTTAGCGCTATAAGCTAGATATATCAGCGAACCGACTGTTCAACTAAGACAGGCGACGTAACCGCTCGCCCAGGGAAGAAAGAAAAACGCCATGTCTCGTACAGAACACTGGTTCGAGCCGGCCCGCTTCGGCCTGTTCGTGCATTGGGGGCCATGGGCACAGGCTGGTTGGGAAGCGAGCTGGCCGCTTGTAGGCGGCGTTGTGGGCCTGCCGCTCGGTCAGGATATCCCCGCCGACGTCTATCATGCCAATGCCGGGACATGGCAGCCAGACCCGGCTGCGCCTGAAGAATGGATAGCTGCCGCGGCGGCTGCGGGAATGCGCTATGCTGTTCTCACCACCCGCCATCATGACGGCTTCGCGCTTTGGCCCAGCAGCTATGGCGACTATGGCGTAGCCAAAACTGCGCCTGGCGTAGATATTGTCGGGTCATTCGTCGATGCTTGCCGCCGCCATGGCTTGAAGGTCGGTCTCTATTATTCGCTGCCGGACTGGCATCACCCCGCCTATCCGCCATTTACCGACGCGATGCGGCCCTATGTCTTTGGCCAATACCCAGCGCCAACCGCTAAGGGCTTGGCGGAGTATCAGGCCTATCTGCGCGGTCAAATCACGGAATTGCTGACCGACTATGGCATGATTGACACCATCTGGTTCGATGGTGCCTGGGAACGCTCTCCCGAAATGTGGGATGTTGACGGGCTTGAGCGGCTGATCCGCCAACTTCAGCCCGATATACTGATCAATAACCGCCTGCCTAACCATGGTGATTTTGACACACCCGAGCAATTCGTACCGCCCGAGCCGCCGCCAGGACCTTGGGAAACCTGCCTGACGATGAATAAGAGCTGGGGCTTCAATGCGGTCGATGATCACTACAAATCACCAGCAACATTGGTGCACACTTTGTGCGAAGTGGCGGGCAAGGGTGGCAATCTATTGCTGAATATCGGCCCCGATGGTGACGGACATATCCCACAACCGCAAGCTGATCGCCTGGCGCATTTTCAGCGCTGGATGGACCGAAACGGCGAAGCCATTATCGGTACCAGTGCAGGTCTTAAACCGTGGCAGTTTCACGGGCCGACAACATTGAAAGGGCAGACGCTTTATTGCGACCTGCTGATGCAGCCGGTAGCACCGGTTTCGGTTCGCGGTGTACCAGTCCACCACCTCCAGCGAGTCCAGGCCCTCGGCCATAGCGACGCGCTGCACTATGAAATCCGCATACCCGTGATGGATGAACTGATGAATGTCGATGGCATGGGTGAGGTGATTATCGACGTGCCGGAAGCATTGCGCGATCCTATTGCAACGGTTTTGGTACTTGAGTTTGATTGTGACCCGGCTCGCTTTGAACCTGTAGCACCCGATATGGAGAATCCGGCATGAAACTGTTTCGTCATGGCAAGCCCGGCGCTGAAAAGCCTGGCTTGGTTGCCTCCGATGGCAGTCACCGTGATGTCTCTGGCATCATTGACGACATTGGTGGTCCTGCACTCTTGCCAGCGGGCCTTGAGCAACTGCGTAATGTTGACCCTCTCGACCTACCGGAAGTGGTACCCGGCTTCCGCTTTGGCGCTTGTGTCGGCCAAGTGCCGAAGTTCATCTGTGTAGGTCTCAACTATGCTGATCACGCTGCGGAAACCGGCACAGAAGTGCCATCCGAGCCGGTGCTTTTCATGAAAGGCGTGAACGCCATATGCGGTCCGAATGATGGTCTGGAGATTCCGCGCGGTTCGACCAAGACAGACTGGGAGGTGGAACTGGGGGTCGTCATCGGCAAGCCAGCCAAATATGTGCGCGAGGAAGACGCGCTATCGCATGTTGCAGGCTATTGCGTGGTCCATGACGTATCGGAGCGCGCGTTTCAAATGGAGCATCAGGGGCAGTGGGTAAAGGGCAAGAGCCATGACAGCTTTGGTCCGATCGGCCCCTATCTCGTAACCCCGGACGATGTGCCGGACCCGCAAGCGCTTGACATATGGCTGGAGGTTAATGGCCATCGCTATCAGAACGGGAACACCCGGACGATGGTCTATGGCGTCGCTTTTCTGATTTCCTATATTAGCCAGTTCATGACGCTGCAGACAGGCGATATCATTTCAACCGGGACGCCGCCGGGTGTTGGCCTCGGTCAAAACCCGCCAACCTATCTCCGCCCCGGGCAGGAGGTTTGGCTGGGCATTTCAGGCCTGGGCGAACAGCGGCAACGCACCGTCCAGGCCTGACCGGGACGGTTACTCAGGATTGCCAGGCACGCCCGTTTGGGAAGGCATATTCGGCACGCGAGGCGGGTTTCATCTCAATGCTGTAGCCCGGCAGCTCGGGCGCGAGGTAACGACCGGCGCGAATGCGGATGGGGTCAATGAAATGCTCATGCAGATGACCGGCATGTTCGATCATGCGGCCTTCGGCACTGCTGGCAACGGCTGCCGCATCGAAAAAGCTGATATGCTGCACATATTCGCACAGGCCAACGCCTCCGGCATGTGGGCATACCGGTTTGTCAAACGCCGCAGCAAGCAGCAACACCGACAGAACCTCGTTCACACCGCCGAGGCGGCACGCATCCACCTGTACCACGTCGATAGCGTCCGCTTGCAGGAACTGCTTGAACATCACGCGATTATGGCAGTGCTCCCCTGTGGCGACCCGAATGGGGGCTACTGCTTGCCGGATACGGCCATGTCCCAATATGTCATCGGGGCTAATCGGCTCCTCGATCCAATAGGGATTATAGTCAGCCAGTGCATTGACCCAGTCGATCGCCTGGTCGACATCCCAGACCTGATTGGCGTCGATCATCAAAAGGCGGTCAGGGCCGAGTATTTCGCGTAGCACAGCGCAGCGGCGTATATCGTCGGCAAGATTGCCTCCCACCTTCATCTTGATCGCTGACCAGCCATCGGCAATGGCCTTGCCGGCCAGATCACGGATCTTGTCGTCATCATAGCCGAGCCAGCCAGCCGATGTCGTATAGGCGGCGTGGCCTTCGGCCTCTAGCTGCGCGATGCGTGCTGGCTTGTCGGCAAGATTCCGCTTGAGCAGGTCGAGTGCCAGCTCTGGCGGCACCGCATCGGCAATATGACGGAAATCAATCGCTGAAACGATCTGCTCTGGTGGCATATCGGCCAGATAGCGCCATAGCGGTTTGCCCGCACGGCGCGCCAACATGTCCCAGACTGCGTTGACAATAGCAGCCGTGGCAAGATGGATGATGCCCTTTTCCGGGCCGAGCCAGCGATACTGGCTATCCCCCACCAGACTGCGCCAGAAACCGGCGAGATCATTCTCGATACCATCAAGGCTGCGTCCGATAACCTGCGGTAGCAACGCGTCAATCGCGGCTACGACCAGATCGGTGCCACGCCCCAGCGTGAAGGCAAGGCCATGGCCTTCCAGCCCATCAGCCGACAGCGTGACATAGGCGGCCGAATAGTCCGGGTCCGGATTCATCGCGTCTGATCCGTCGAGGAAACGCGAAGTCGGAAACCGGATGTCAGCCGTTGTGGCACTGACGATCACTGGCTCCGGGGTAAGGCCCGTTCGCAACCGTGCTCCGCCTTCATTAAGATTCATTATAATTGTCCCTGCAATCATATAGATGATTTGCTATTTCACCCATAAATCGGTGTTTCGGCAAGTCCCTCTATGAAAAAAACTTCTCAAGCCAGCACAGATGGTGTTTTTTGTTGCCTCCTGCTGGCAGTCATGCTTCTAATCAACTGTGAACCAATATTTCACAGATGAAAAGCCATTTCTGGTTTTACCCACCCTCGGAATGGGATGTGCGACGCTGGGCAACCTCTATGCACCGATCAGCGATGCTGACGCCCAGGCGACGTTGCAGGCCGCCGCGACCGGTGGCGTCAGCCTGTTCGACACGGCTCCCTTTTACGGCCATGGCTTGTCCGAGAATCGGCTGGGTGCGTTTCTCAATGGATTGCCAGAACGGCCAATGTTGTCGACCAAGGTTGGCCGCAGCCTTGCCCATGGCGAAGCGCCAGGGGATACCGGCTTTGTCGATGCTGGCCTCGCCCGGCCCTATTTCGATTATGCTGCCGCAGCGGTGGAGCAGCAGGTTACTGAAAGCCTCTCTAGGCTGAGTGTTGATAGTGTCGACATGCTTCTCGTCCATGATCTCGGTGCGCTAACCCATGGTGATGATCATGCACGTCAGTTCGCAATTGCCATGGAAGGCGCTTTCCCGACGCTGGCGCAGATGAAGGAACGTGGCGTCACGCGCGCCGTCGGACTTGGCGTCAACGAAGTGGCCATCTGTCTCGCGGTGCTGGCGGAGATTGATCTCGATATCATCCTGTTGGCGGGACGCTACACGCTGCTGGAGCAAGCCCCTCTGGATGACCTGCTGCCCGAGTGCCAATCGCGCGGTGTGCAGGTGGTTGTAGGCGGGCCGTTCAATTCCGGAGTGCTCGCGGGCAACCCCCATTATGATTATGGTGCAGTGCCGCCGGCAGTGGCTGCCCGCGTGCAGGCACTTTCGGCCATTTGCGAACGTCACAATGTGCCGCTGCCTGCGGCGGCGCTGCAATTCCCGCTTGCCCATCCTGCGGTCGCCAGTGTGATCCCCGGTGCCCGCTCGGCGGCGGAGATGACTGCCAACATCGCCAATCTCGCCCACCCGATCCCGGCGGCTTTATGGGCCGATATGAAGGAGGAAGGACTGATCCGCGCCGATGCCCCGGTGCCGGCTTAAGCTCAGGAGCAAGATATGCGTATCGACGCCCATCAGCATTTCTGGCGCCGTGACCGCGGCGATTATGACTGGCTGACCCCGGAAATGGGGCCACTCTGGCAAGACTATCTGCCCGATGATCTTGCCCCGATCCTAGAGAGCCATGCAATAGTCGGCACCGTGCTGGTGCAGGCCGCACCGACCGATGCGGAAACAGAGTTCATGCTATCGCTGGCGCGGGAGCATCCTTTGATCCGGGGCGTGGTCGGCTGGACGGACCTGACAGCCATCGACGCGCCAATCCGAATCGCAGCGCTGGCTTCAGAACCGCTTCTGGTAGGCCTGCGCCCGATGCTGCAGGACCTGGATGATGACGATGCCATATTAGCGCCGCAGGTGCAGCCCGCGCTCGCGGCAATGGCACATCATAAACTGGCGCTTGATGCACTGATTCGCCCACGCCACCTGTCTCGCTTGGTCCTTCTGCGCGAACGTCACCCGAGCCTGCGCATCGTCATCGACCATGCAGCGAAACCCGATATTGCTTCGGGCGACCTGAAGAGCTGGTCGCGCGACCTGGCGGCGGTGGCCGCCGACGGCGTTACCCACTGCAAGCTGTCCGGCCTTGTCACCGAAGCCGCGGCCGGTTGGTGTCTTGATGATCTGCGCCCGGTTGTCGAAATCGTCTTGGAGGCCTTTGGACCAGAGCGCGTGATGTGGGGCAGCGATTGGCCGGTGCTGAATCTCGCCAGCAGTTACGACAGCTGGGTCGTAGTAAGCCACACCTTGCTGGCCGATCTCGACCAGGAACAACAGGCACATGTGCTAGGTGATACCGCCCGGCGGTTCTACAAGCTGGAGGAGCAGTGATGCAGCGACGCGCAATGGTGATCCGGGTCAAACCGGAAAAGCTGGAGGAGTATAAGGCGCTCCATGCCAATCCCTTTCCGGGTGTCATCGCCGCGCTCAAGGCGGCAAATGTCTCCAACTACTCCATCTTCCTGAAAGACGACGTGCTTTTCGGCTATCTTGAATATAGCGGGGATGATTGGGAAGCCGATATGGCAAAGGTCGCGGCCGACCCGGAGACCCAGCGTTGGTGGAGCTTCACCGATCCCTGTCAGACCCCTTGGCCAACGGCAGAGCGAGACGAATGGTGGTCCGATATGGAATGCGTTTTTCATATGGATTGAGGCAAAGCGACTGATGGCCCGGAACCGGGGTACCAGATAATGAGCAGATATTGAAAGGACAGGAAATGGGTCGATTGGCTGAAAAGCGCGCATTCGTTACGGCGGCAGGCGCAGGTATCGGACGGGCCACCGCGCTGGCATTTGCAAGCGAAGGGGCCTTGGTGACCGCCACCGATATTGATGAAGATGCGCTTGCCAGCCTCAAGCAAGAGGCACCAGAGATAGTGACCGCCCGGTTGGATATACGCGACAGCGCAGCGGTGGCCGCGGCACTCGCCGGGGAGGCGCCAGATATACTCTTTAACTGCGCCGGCTTTGTTCATCACGGTACGATCCTCGAGATGAGTGACAGCGATTGGGAATTTAGCTGGGACCTGAATGTCACTAGCATGGTGCGCACCATTCGCGCCGCCCTGCCGGGGATGCTGGAACGCGGGAGTGGCACCATTATCAACATGGCCTCGGTTGCCTCCTCGATCCGAGGTGTGCCGAACCGTTTCGCCTATGGCGCCACCAAAGCTGCTGTAATCGGCCTGACAAAGGCAGTGGCTGCCGATTATGTCACCGCCGGTATTCGCGCCCATGCGATCTGCCCTGGCACTGTCGAATCCCCGTCGCTGGAAGGCCGCATCAACGCCCAGCCTGATCCGGTGGCGGCACGCGCCGCATTCATTGCCCGCCAGCCAATGGGTCGGCTCGGCAAGCCCGAAGAAGTTGCAGCGCTTGCGGTCTATCTCGCCTCGGATGAGGCCAGCTACACCACCGGCCAGCCGCATATCATCGATGGCGGCTGGAGCAATTAGCCCGAGTTTATGCTGTCCGGTACGCCTTTGGCCTGCCCGCCCCGTCGGGCCAAGAATAGGCACCGGACATAGTACAAGGCCCTCTCAGGAGAGGAGAGTAACAATGGCTGCCACCGCTAGTGACTGTGAAATTTCGGATGCGCACCCGCGTTATCCGCGCACTTTCTCGCCGCTTGACCTGGGGTTCACCCGTTTGAAGAATCGCATCCTTATGGGATCGATGCACACCGGCCTGGAGGATATCGAAGGCGGATTTGAGCGTATGGCTGCGTTTTTCTCGGCCCGTGCACGCGGCGGGGTGGGCATGATCATCACCGGCGGTATCGCGCCGAATGTTGAAGGCGGCGGCGGTGCCAAGCTCTCCACCCCGGAAGAGGCAGCGCGCCACAGCATCGTGACCGAGGCAGTCCACGCTACCGACCCGGACGTGAAGATCATCATGCAAATCCTTCATGCCGGAGCGCTGGCCAATACGCCTGACTGCGTGGCCCCATCGGCCATACGATCGCGCATCGGTCGCTTCATCCCCAATGAACTGGACGGTGAGGGAATCGAGAAGCAGCTGGCCGATTTCACCAACTGCGCGGTGCAGGCGAAGGCGGCGGGTTATGATGGCGTCGAGATCATCGGTTCAGCCGGCTATCTTCTCTCCACCTTTCTTGTCGAAAAGACCAATCAACGCGATGATGAATGGGGCGGCAGTTTCGAGAACCGGATGCGCTTCCCGGTTGAGACGGTTCGACGGACGCGTGCCGCGGTGGGCGATGATTTCATCCTCATCTTCCGCATACCGGCAATGGACATGTTGGAAGAAGGCATGTCGGGTGACGAGGTTATCCAGCTTGCCCAGGCGATTGAGGCTGCCGGAGCGAACATCATCAGCACCCACTTCACCTGGCACGAAGCGCAGGTGCCGACCATCGCCACCATGGTGCCGCGCGCTGCCTTTGCCGAGGTGACAGGGCGCATTCGCAAACATGTTTCGGTGCCGATGATCACATCGAACCGCATCAACATGCCCGAAGTCGCCGAACAGGTGCTTGCCGCCGGGCATTCCGATCTCGTCTCGATGGCGCGGCCCATGCTGGCCGATGCCGATCTGGTGAACAAGGCGTTTGAAGGCCGTGAAGACGAGATCAACACCTGCATCGCCTGCAATCAGGCCTGTCTCGATCACACCTTTAGCGGCAAACTCACTTCGTGCCTCGTCAATCCCAGAGCCTGTCATGAGACCTTGCTGGAGGCAAAACCAGCAAAGGTGGCGCGCAACCTTGCCGTGGTGGGTGCCGGGCCAGCCGGGTTAGCATTCGCGGTAGAGGCGGCGGAGCGTGGTCATCAGGTCACCATCTATGATGCCGCCAGCGAAATTGGCGGTCAGTTCAACCTCGCCAAACGGGTGCCGGGCAAGGAGGAGTTTCACGAGACGCTGCGCTATTTCGCCCGGATGATCGACAAGCTCGACATCAGCTTGAAACTGAACACCCGCGCCGATGCTGAAATGCTCGCGGCTGGCGGCTATGACGAAGTCATCATTGCCACCGGCATTCGCCCGCGCGTCCCCGATCTCGCCGGGATCGATCATCCCAAGGCCGTGGGCTATATCGACGCCATACTCGGCCATAAGCCGATCGGTCGACGCGTCGCGATCATGGGGGCCGGTGGCATCGGTTTTGATGTCGCCACACTTATAACCCATGCCGGGCCATCGGCAGCGATGGATATTCCCACATTCTGCCGCGAATGGGGCGTCGATTTTGCCAACCATCCGCGCGGCGGTGTCGCCGGTGTCGAGAAGCACATCAATCAGGCAGATCGCGAAGTTTTCATATTGCAGCGCCGCGACAGCAAGCCTGGCAGATCGCTTGGTCGCACGACCGGCTGGACGCACCGCTTGTCGCTCGCTCAGCGTGGTGTGCAGATGCTGGGCGGGGTGACCTATCTCAGGATCGACGATGAAGGCCTGCATACGCTGGTCGGCGATGAACCAAGGCTATTCGACGTCGATACTGTGATCATCTGCGCCGGACAGGAGCCAGAGCGGACACTCTATGATGAACTGCAAGCACGCGGTGTCTCGGCTCGACTTGTCGGTGGTGCACATGAAGCGGTCGAACTGGATGCCAAACGCGCGATTGCCGAAGCGACAGAACTGGCTCTGGCCCTGTAACGTCTATACGGCCTAGCTCGCCTCCTGGCTTGTGAGCTGGGTACGCAAGTCTTCCTGCATTTCGCGGGTGATCGGGAAGTTCCACGTCAGCGCGATAATGAGCAGTTTCAAAAGAACGGGAATGCCGACAAAAATGGCGCCAAGCCAGGCAATAGCCTGCGGATCGTTATTGCCATTGGGGTCAAAGCCGATCAGGGCGAGCAGCGGAAAAATTATCCCGATCGGCAAGGCGTAACCGATTTTGTTGGTCATCGACATTAAGGCAAAGAAGAAACCGGTGCGCTGCTCGCCGCTCTGGGTCTGATCGAGATCGACGACATCGGCGAGCATGGCCCGGTCGAGAAAAGGGGCCGCGCCAAAGGCAATGCCATTCACCAGGTAGAAAACAGAGGCCGCGAGAAAGTCGCCCTTCGGCATGATCAGTGAATAGAGGAAGGCCAGGATCGTCAGGATGGCTGAGGCGGACACCGCGCGGTGCTTGCCAATGCGATAGGACAGCTTCAGCCACAATGGGATGCCAAAGAAGGCTCCGGCATAGGTGAAGATCAGCAGCGCGCCCGGATCGACCGCAACGCCGCCAATCGTCAGCGCGCCCTCTAGCTGGAACAGCTCGCCGGTGACAAAAACGAACAGGCCACTGGCCGTGCCGCCTGCAAGGCCCGCCAGCATGTCAACGCCCAGCAAACGCAACAATGCGGGGTTGCGCGCCGCCAGCGACAATCCTTCAACAAAGCCCAATGGTTTTTCGGTCGATGCGCGGGGCGGTGCTGGCTTCTCTCGCGCCATGAAAACAGAGACGAGAACGGTGATCGGCAGCAGCACCGCAGCGTAGATGCCCATAGCCCGCACCTTGGTCTCAAGGTCGGTTTCACCCATTATAGCGCCCACGGCTATCGGTGCGGTCAACACCAGCAGCAGACCGGAAAAATAGACTGCGAGAATACGGCTCTGGATGCTTGAGCGCTCATCATAGCGGTCGGATAGTTCGGCAGCCCAGGCAATGTGGCACAGGTGGATCAGCGTCCACCAGATATAGATGAATATGAGCCAGAACATCAGGTAAAGATTGCCGGCTCCTTCAGGCGGGAAACAGATGGCGATGGTGCCAGCCACCATCAGCGGGGTAGAGACCAGCATCCAGATCTTGCGTCGGCCCCAGCGTGTCGGGAAACGGTCTACAGCCCAGCCAAGGAAGCCATCGGTAAACACGTCCCAGAAGCGTGTGATCATGAAGATAAAGCCGGTGGCCGCGAGGCCTAGTCCGAGCGGACCGGCATAATAGGCTGGCAGGTAGATGACGATAGGCAGGCCGAGGGTGGCCAGGGCAAGCTGGGGCGAGGCGAAGAGGAAGAAGCGAAAACCCTTGGGTGCCTCAGCCGCGGAGGCCCAAACCTGTTGTTGTCGATATGCCGCCGTCATCCTGCTGCAACTCCCATCCTGTCAGACGAATATCGGCCAGGGACCGACCGCAAACTGTGCGTCTGTTTTTCTCAGGATGATTACCGTTGCAGAGATAAAATGCAACTTCTTATATGCACTGGATGGTGCAGTCCGATTCAGGTCGTCGCGGCTTTGGGCATACCAATTGCAAGTTCTGCAGATATGGCCGCCGCCTCGCGAACAACCATGTCCGCTGCTTCATCGAGCCCTGCATGTTTGCCGTCCCGCAATATGAAGGGCACGGTCAATGTGCCGATCACCCAGCCGGTCTCGCCGATAATGGGTGCTCCCAGATCCGTGACGCCCTGGACCGTGCGGCTGGGTCCCTTCTCATATCCCTGCTTGATAACGTGCTCGATTTGGGCCTCAAAGGCGGCACGGTCGAAATCGGGATAGCGCTCATGCATCTCTGCAATCAGCCGCTGCCGATCGGCCGGGCTGGCAAAAGCGGCCAGCACTCGGCCCGATGTCGAATGGTCGACCCTGCGGCGATAGCCCAGTCGTACGGCAAAGCCGAGTTCGCCGGGCGCTTCGACCCGCGCGATCACAACGATCTGGGTATCCGAGAGTACGGTGAGGTGGCATGACTGATCGAGGACGTGCGCTACAGTAGAGATATGCGGCATGGCGGTAGCAACAAGATCACGGGTCGGCGTCGTCTTCATCGCCATTTCAAACAATCGGTTTCCGATCAGAAAACCATCTGTCGCCTCGTCGCGCAGAATATAGCGCCGCTGTTCCAGGGCGACCAGCATGCGGAAAATCTCGCCCTTGGAACGATTCAGGAGCTCTGCGACCTTTCCCATCGTTAGTGGCTCGCTGCTCTCAGCAAGCAGCTCAAGAATATCGAGCCCCTTGTCCAGAGCTGGGGCGGAGTATTTTTTTGTCCGTTCATTCATGCCTGACACCTCATTACGAGGTCATCTATGGCATCGCTGCCATGAAACACAAGGTTTCAGTCCGATATACGGACCACCGCCTTCAAGCTCTCCCGGTTGGCAACAGCAGCAAGACTGTCGTTGATATTGTCTAACGAAAAGGGATTGGCCGGATCGAACCAAACCCGGGCATCCAGTGCGCCGGACTGCATCAATTCAACCGCCTGATCATGCGCTTCGCCTTCGGCATATTCACCGGGGCCATGTACACGATACCCCTTGGCCTTAATAGCCTCCAATACGGTCATCCGCTCACCAATTGCTTCTAAGCCATACAGCCCGATGGCTGCCCCCGGTGCCATAAGCGGCAGGGCATCTTCAATTCCGCCGGTATGGCCAACCGAATCCAACAAGAGATCAAACCCGTCGGTTCCCCCGACGCTTTTGAGAGCGGTGATAGCATCTGCGTCTCGATAATCGGCAAAGGCGTCTGCACCGGTTTCGGCGGCGTGGCTGGACCATCGTGGGTTGCCAATCATGGCCACCGCCGACGCGCCGAGCGCCTTAGCCAGAGCAAGGAAGGAAAATCCGTTGCCGCCGGAACCGATAATCAGTACCCGCTTGCCATTGACGGAGCCAAGACGGGTTAGATAGCTAAGCGTTTCGCGCCAGGTGATCATCATGGTGGCGGCTGCAGGGTCGGTGCCAGCCGGCAAGACACGATTGATTGTGTGCAGCTGCCACTCTTCTTCGGGCAAGCCGTCATCGCGCATCGCTGCAAAATCATGCGCTAGTCCCAATTCTGCAAAGCCGCCCCAATTGGCAGCACAGTCATCGGTGGCCGGCGCGCCCGTTCGGGTGACAAGGTCGCCGGGTTTCAGATTGCGCACCTTGCTCCCCACCGAGATCACCTCGCCAATGGCTTCATGCCCCAGGATCAATGGATAGCTGATGCCCGGGATCGGCAATTTGCCCTGCACAAGATGATTATCCGTGGCGGCGCAGATTCCGCCGAACAATTGTTTAGTCAGCACCTGATAAGGGCCGGGAACAGGATCGCTCAGGTTACGAATGACAAGCTGGCCAGGATTTTCGACAACAGCAGCGCGCATCATATCTCTCCTTTTAGGGTCAGGGCCTAGACAGGTCCGGCTGCGGGGGTGCCGGCATAGGGGCGACCAAAGGGCAGGGCGAAAGGCTCGTCATGGGGTCGAAACGGCACCATCGCGGCAATTTCGTCGAGTTTATCCATCAGGTCAGATGGCAGCGGCCCCTTGGCTATAGCATCGACATTGGCATCCACCTCTTCGACACTGCGGGCACCCATCAGGATGGTCGCAATACGAGGTTCCGCCAATAAAAAGCGCAGCGACAACTCGGCGAGGGGGATATCTAGCTCATCGACGAGAGCATACAGCTTGCGGAACTGCTCGCGGCGCGGGCGGGACAACCATTTTGCGGTTTCCACCTCATCACGCCATATACGCGCCAGCGCACCCTGCTGCAGCGGCGATCCTGCGACGACGCCCACACCATGTTCAGCAGCGGCCGGAAGGATCTCGTGCCAGGCTTCCCGCCAGAGCAGGCTGGTGTTGAAGGCCGTCAGAACGACGTCGAACCGCCCCGTGCGTATCAGCCGCGCCATGTCATAGGCCGTTGTTCCACCCAGGCCCGCAAAGCGGATGCGGCCTTCGCCCTTCAACCGGTCGATAACCTCCATCACCGGACCAAGCGCGTCGTCCATGGCTT
Organism: Pseudomonadota bacterium; assembly: GCA_038748365.1. Taxonomy (GTDB): domain Bacteria; phylum Pseudomonadota; class Alphaproteobacteria; order Sphingomonadales; family Sphingomonadaceae; genus Alterisphingorhabdus. The sequence goes on along the minus strand of JBCDIZ010000009.1, from coordinate 115,961 downwards.
CCCACCAGTCAAACTGGCGCGGGCGGTCGGGTTCGTGGATCATCAGTATGTCGATTTTGCTTCGCCCCAAAAGCTTGCAGCTTGTCTCGAATGATTCGAGCAGCGCATCGGCATCGCGCGGATCAAATGGCTGAGGCCGCGCACCAAGCTTTGTCGAGAGGATGACGGGCTCGGATGTATCGGCAAGAATACGACCCAGAACCTCCTCGCTGTCGAGATACATCGGAGCAGTGTCGATGTAATTGACCCCACGCACCAGCGCGTGATGCACAGCATCGCGAGCACGCTCAAATGGACCTCCCGCCGCGGATACAAAGAGACCACCAAGCGACAGAGCGCTTACTGATAAGCCGGTGTTTCCGAGTGTGCGATAATCCATGCCATCTCCCCATGCTTCTCCGGTGTTTTATTTATAAATCATCATTTCACGAGTGTGATTGATGTGCAAGAGTGGAAATACGCCGATTACATTTTTTTTCGCTGTCGGCTCAATGCGGCTTGCCAGTTTTAGAAGCTCGTGCTTAATATAAGTGAACTGTCGTTTCACCAATGAAGCAGACTATAATAATCAACGGGAGAGTAGAAGAGGATGGTAGGGCCATCGCATCAAAGCCGTTTTTCGGGTTTACGATCAGACAATGGAGCTGGCCATGCCTGATCAGCAATGGATTCTCTCACGCCGACCAGAAGGTCGCCTGCACACAGATATCTTTACCTTAGAGGAGCAGCCGACATTTGAGCAGCCGCTCGCTCCTGGCGAGGTGGAAGTGGAATTGCGCCTGTTCCTGTGCGCGCCGACCATGCGCAATTGGATGGATCCGCCGGGGAATAATCTTTATCCCTCCGTGCCGCTGGGGGAGGCTATGTTGGCGCCTGCCAGTGGCCGCATTGTTGCTTCGAACGACCCCGATCGCCCGGTGGGTGCTGATATTACCTGCCTTGGACGCTGGCAGAGCCGGATGCGCTTGCCCGGCGGCGAGACCGAGCTGGTGCCGTCACATCTCAGCCTTGTGGATGCGATGGGACAGCTCGGTATCAACCCGCTTACCGCCTGGTTTGGAATTCACCGGATTGGGGCGCTTCGTGCTGGCGAGACATTGTTGGTATCGGGCGCAGCGGGGTCGGTTGGCGGCGTCGCGGTCCAGCTGGGCCGCGCCATTGGTGCCCGCGTCGTCGGTATTGCCGGCGGGCCGGACAAGTGCCGCTGGCTGACAGAGACAGCCGGCTGTGATGCCGCGATCGACTATCAAAACGAGCAACTGCCTGAAGCCATTGCAGACGCCTGTCCTGACGGAGTCGATGTGTTCTTCGACAATGTTGGCGGTGACACACTCGATGCCGCTGTGGATGCGATGAACCGGATGGGCCGGATAGTTCTGTGCGGCCAGATAGCAGGCTATGACGGCGCGGCTATGCGCGGTCCGGCCAATATGATGCGGCTCATCTATGGTGGCATAACCATGCGGGGGTTCCTCGTCGGTGATTTTGCCGCTGAATGGGAAACCGCAAGGGCGGATTTGAAAGCGCAATATGAAAGTGGCGCGATAGTCTATCGCAATGACCTGCGTGAGGGGTTCGCCCAGTTACCACAGCATTTTGGCGACCTTTTCCAAGGGCATAACAATGGCACGCTGCTGGTGATGACCGACCCGGGGGCAAAGGAGGCGCGGGCATGACACTGCTGCCCACCGACAATGGCCTATGGGGAGGTGAACCGGATTCGCCGCTGGTTGCGGCGGTCCATCTGAGTGTCCGCGACCTGGCGCGGCGCCGGTTCGCAGAGAGCGGGCTTGACTGGGACGCATTTGTCGCCGGGCCTATCGATAATGTCATAACCAAGGACGACCTTGCCGCTATCGATGCCGCCATTTTGGCGAGCGGCCACCGTTACAGCTTCTCCGCCACCATCTCGGCGGTTGAGCGGCCCGATGCTTATCAGGGCCTGGCCGCATTGGAGGGCGGCTTTGATCATCCCGATGCCCCATCTGAGCCAGCGGATGCTGACGGCAAGGTGCTGTGCGGAGTGGGTGACAATGTGGTGCAAGGTACCGCTGACGTGACCGGTGTGGCGCGATATGTACGATCAGCCGCGCAGGTTATTGCGCTGATGGAAGAGGGCGTCCCCGAGGGCAGTATCGCCATCATCGACGATAGCGGCGGGACACTCACCGCGCCGATCCTCGAAAGTTTTGCCGGACTGGTATGCGCAGGCGGCACAGTGCGCTCGCACCTCGGCATCCTTGCCCGCGAATACGGTATTCCCTGCTTAATGAATGTGCGCCTCTCGGGCGTTAGCGAGGGAGATCGCGTCCTTCTGGAAACCACCGCCGCTGCGCGCACCGCGGATTCGTACCTCACCGACACCGAGATGCCGGCGCGCATCTGGAAGCTGTCATGACGGAAACTGCATCTGCCGAGCGCCCTGCCATCAGCTATGCGCAGCTGCTGGAGACCAACCAGCTGATCCAGGCCTGTGCCGACAGCACCTATTGGCTGTGCCTGACGCGCACGGTGCAGGGATCGAAACTTTACCCGGTCTCGGCCTATATTCTTCTGTCCTATCTCAACGCTTTTTACCGTTATCCCAGCCTGATCCGAAAGGTCGAGGCTTCGATGCCTGCTGAGGAGATCGCTGATCGCGCGCGCCAAATGGGCGTGAAGGCACAGAATAGCTCAATCGGCTGGGCGCTGCCCAGCTTCTACCTATTGGGCCGCGAATATCTGATCAACCTTGGCTTTCTGCGCCCGCAGGATGCGATGGAAGATGTGATCACGGTGATGGATTTCTGGAAGCGCTTCCAACTGTCCTGGCACCGTAATGACGGCCATTTGACCAATGCCGATTACAACCAGCGCGCGCAGATCCTGCCGCATAGCACCGTGCAGCGTTTTGCAGGCGAGATGCACAAGGTCGAGCCTGGTAGCGCCCTGTCTGTGTCGGCCCAGCGCTTCCTCGCCACGGTGTCGCAATATGGATTTCTGGTAAGCGCCGAGAGCCGCATCAGCCTGACCAATTCGGGTCCCTATCGCCTCACTGATGACAGCCAGCTGCTGATGCGCGATTTCATGGATCTCGGCGAGACCTCATTGCCATGGCTAGACGATATTGCCAGCGATATGCCCTTCAACAATCTCACCGTGGCGATGGAGGTTACCGGCTGCCATTTCCACCTGGTCGATGACTGGGGCAGCTTTGAATCGACGCCCGAGTTCACGCCCGACCGCCTGACCGGTATCGGCCTCTATACCTCGGACACGCTGAGCGAGGGCCATGTGCCGGTGGGCATGGACGCGCCGGACACGCTCACTGCGATGCTGGACGATCTGTCTGATCGTGCCAAGGCGGCGACCGACAAGCTTTGGCTGCGCATGGCCGAATGGAGCCGTGATCAGCTGATCGACGCCGGTGCCCTGTCCTATTACGCCATCTGCAAGGAGGTCGCGCATATCGCGGGCGTGTTCGATCCGGCTGATTGGCTAGAGATTGACCCACGGGCTGAACGATTCCGCCCCCTGCTTTCAGATGAATATGCTGATACTGCGCTGGGCGAACTGGTTGGCAGCTTAACACTCCCAAGCCAGCAGACAGCGCCGCACGGCATGATGAAATGGTCAGACAAACCGACCCGGGTGTTGACCCCGTTGCCGCTATCGGTCCTGAACGGTGCCCCGTTCCTGCCGCGAATGGCCCCGCCAATGCCAGGGGGCAGTCATTTGCCAGCCAAGAATGACCGCTATCAAACCACACGCGGCGTGCTCAGCCTTGCGCAGTATAACGAGGCCGCGCGCGGCTTTGTGCCGGAAAACTGCCACCCGGACGAGAATTTCCGGTGCGAGACAGCACGCGCCTATCCGGGCTGTGACAGATGAGCCAGATCGCTGACCTGATCGCTCGGGCTGCCCGTCAGTTCGGCAGCAAGCCGTGCCTGATAGAAGGCGAGCGTGTGGTGAGCTTTGCGGATTTCGATGCCGCCACAAACCGCTTTGCGAACGCGCTGCGGACCCTCGACCTCGCCGATGGTGACCGGGTAGGGGTATTGTTACCAAACGGGATTGACTGCCTGATAGCCTATTACGGATTGGCCAAAGCAGAGTTGGTGCGGGTCAGTCTCAACAGCCGTGACACCTTGCCTGATTTGCGCTTCAAACTGGCCGAGGTCGGCGCAAGCGCGGTTCTGGTGAGCGGGGACGCGCCCGACTTGGGGGTAGAGATCACGCTGCCCCCGGCGCGGCTGCAGGCGCTGCTCGATGCTGCCAGTGATGATCCCGTTATCGTTGAACGCAGTCTGGATGAGCCTTATCGCCTCGGCTTCACCGGCGGCACCACTGGCAAGCCCAAGGCAGTGACCCTGACCGAGCGCGGGGAACTGGCCGAGCTTTCCGCTTTTCTCACCGATCTTGTACCGGACATCAGTCCCGATGACAGCTTCCTCCATGCCGCACCTATTGCCCATGCCTCGGGCGCATTCTTCCTGCCGGCGTTGGTGCGCGGTGCCACCTCCCTAGTCATGGAAAAATTCGATGCTGCCGACTTTGTGAAGTTGGCCGCATCAACGCGCGCGACGATGACCTTCCTGGTGCCCACCATGCTGGCCTTGTTGCTGGAAGAGCCTGGCCTTGATGGCGCTGAGCTTGTGCTGCAGCGGATCGCCTATGGTGCCTCGCCGATTGCACCCGCGCTCTATGCCCGCGCCGAGCAGCGTTTCGGCCCAATCTTTGCGCAAACCTATGGGCAGGCAGAATCGCCGATGGTGATCACATGCCTTAAGCCCGATGAGCATGATCGGGTCGGTTCCTGTGGACGGCCGTTCACTATCGCCCAAGTGGCGGTGATGGACGATGATGATAAGCTATTGCCAGCGGGCGCTGTGGGGGAGATTGTAGTCAAAGGGCCGCAACTCATGGCCCGCTATTGGAACCGACCGGACGCGACAGCAGAGGCCTTTCGTGGTGGCTGGCTGCACACCGGCGATATTGGCCGAATGGACGAGGACGGCTTTTTCTATCTGCTCGACCGTAAGGGCGATATGCTGATTTCGGGCGGCTACAACGTCTATCCACGCGAGGTGGAAGACGTGCTGCTCGCCTTTCCCGGGGTGGTCGAAGCTGCTGTTATCGGCCTGCCCGACGAGAAATGGGGCGATCGTGTCCACGCCGTGGTGAGTGGGCAGAATATCGATACGGCTGCTCTGCTGGCCCACGCCCGATCAGCCTTGGCAGGTTATAAAGCGCCCAAATCGGTCAATGTCTGGACTGCGCTGCCCAAAAGCCCGGCAAACAAGATTCTGCGCCGTGAAGTGAAGCGGCGCGTTCTTGAAGGACAGGAGGTGGCGGCATGAGGAACCCCGGTCCGAACTGGCATATGACTCTCCACGGCCTCGCCATCTTGCGCACGGCGACGCCGGCAGACATCGCGCATCGCATGGCTATCGAGCTTGGCGAGGTCGAAGCGATGCTGGAGATTGCTGAAACTCAGGGCCGTGTGGTGCGCGCCGGTGATAGGCTGATGCTGGCACCGCTTGCCCAGCTTGCGCTCAGCGCCGATTATTCGCGTATATGCGCTTCGCTGCGGGCCGATCCCGACTTTGTCTCTGCGGTAGAGCGCTTTGAAGTGGTGAATCGCGACCTCAAGGCTTTGATGACCGATTGGCAGACCCGCACCATCGCCGGCACGACCATAGCCAATGACCATAGCGACGCGGAATATGACGAGCGCATCATCGATCGGCTGGGCCGGTTCCATGACCGCGTGACTGCGCTGCTGGACCAGTTTGCCAATCTGGTGCCGCGCCTTGCCGTCTATCGCGACGGGCTTTTGAAGGCGATTGAGGCGGCGGAAGACGGGGATATTGCCTTTGTATCCGATGTCGGTTGCGAGAGTTATCACACCCTGTGGTTCGACCTGCATGAAGAATTGCTGCGCCTGTCGGGCACGGAGCGGGTGGAATGATATTGCCGCTGGACGCAACGCTGGACGCAGGACCGGATCGCATCGGCGGCAAGGCGGCGTCTTTGCTGGCAATGGCGAGATTGGGCCTCCCTGTGCCACCTGCGTTTGTGTTGCCGGTAGAGGTGACACGCGGCTGGTTGGCGACGGGCAAGCTACCCGATGGTTTCGCCGAACAATTAATCGCCGGGGTCAAAGGCCTGGAAACCAGGACCGGGCGGCATTTCGACGGTGCCGAGAGGCCGCTGCTGCTATCTGTACGTTCGGGCGCTGCTGTATCGATGCCCGGTATGATGGAAACGCTGCTCAATCTCGGCCTCACCGAGCAATCAGCGGCGGGCCTGTCAGCCGAAACTGGTGATCCCGGCTTCGTGGCCAATGTTAAGGCCAGCTTTGAAACCCAGTTCAGCGATTATATTGGGGCTGTTCCTGAAACTGCCAAGGATCAGTTGCTTGCAGCTGTCGAAGCGGTGATGGCGTCGTGGAACAGTCGCCGCGCCCGTCGCTATCGCGCGCATCATGAAATTTCGGATGATCTCTGCACCGCCGTCACCGTGCAGGCCATGGTGTTCGGCAATCTGTGTGACCAGTCTGGCACCGGGGTGCTGTTCAGTCGCAATCCGATCTCCGGCGAGGCCGAGCCTTGGGGTGAATGGTTGCCACGTGCCCAGGGCGAAGCGCTGGTCGCCGGCACCCATAACGCCGAGCCGCTGGAAAGCCTGGCGGCGGCAATGCCTGAGGCGCATGCGCAACTTCTGGCCGGTGCGCGCGCACTGGAGCAGGCCGCTGGCGATGCTCAGGACATCGAGTTCACTATCGAGGCGGGGCAGCTGTTCTTCCTGCAAAGCCGGGCGGCCAAGCGCACCGCCAATGCGGCCGTGACCATCGCCATGGCGATGTACGATGAAGGGTTGATCGACCGTGACGAAGCGCTGGCCCGAGTGACGCCGGAACAATTGACGGCCATGTTGGCACCGGTCCTGTCCGAGCCGGGCGATGCCCCAGTGCTGGCCAGTGGTACGCCCGCCTCACCCGGTGCGGGTGTCGGGGTTGCGGTGACAAGCGCGCTTGAAGCGGAACGCCGCGCTGAAGCGGGCGAAGCTGTGGTTCTGGTGCGTCCGACCACCAGCCCCAATGATGTGGGCGGCATGCTGGCCGCCAAAGCCGTGGTCACTGAAGCGGGGGGCGCAACCAGCCATGCCGCGGTCGTCGGACGATCGCTGGCCAAACCGGTTGTTACCGGATGCGGCCCGGGCGTTCTGGCTGCGTTGGAGGGGCGGACTATAACCGCATGCGGGGCCAGCGGACAGGTTTTCGATGGCGCGCTGCCGCTTGTGCAGCCGAGCTTGGCACCAGCCCTCGCTCGCTACCAGGAACTGGCCAGCGCTGCGGGCGACGAGGCGCGCCTTGCCGTGTTGGTTGAACCGAGGATCTGATCACGCCATGGCGATTTCCCGAGCCGATATCGATGCTATCCTTGCCACGTTTGAGACCAGCGACTGGCGCACCATCCATCTCAAAGCTGACGGGGTCGAGGTCATGCTGTCGAAAGATGGCGGTCCGGTGCCTGCGCCGTCATCCCGCCCTGTAGCCGCGCCTGCGGTGGAACCGGTGCAAACCTCGCCGCCCGAACCACCTGCTGAGACCGACGACGGCAGCATTGCCATCATCGCCCCCAGCCTTGGCACTTTCTACCGGGCGCCCAAGCCGGGTGCGGCACCGTTCACACAATCGGGTGCGCGCGTGGAGGCTGGCGATGACCTGTGCCTTATCGAAGTGATGAAGCTGTTTACCAGTGTGACCGCGCCGTGCTCCGGCACAGTCACAGCGATTCTGGCGAGCGATGGCGATCTCGTTGAACATGGCCAGACGCTGCTTCGGATCATGCCGGATGACGAAGCAGACTCATGAGCAGGCTCTTCGTCGCCAACCGTGGAGAAATCGCATGCCGCATTATCGCCGCGGCAAAGGCGCTTGATATCGAGACCGTGGCTGGCGTGTCTGCGGCGGATAAGGACAGCCTGTGGGCGAAGGCGGCTGACAGGACGCTAGTGCTGGGACCGGCACCGGCGCGCCAGTCCTATCTTGATGGCAATCTCCTGCTGCACGCGGCTGTGGCCAGCGGCTGTAAGGCTGTGCATCCGGGCTATGGCTTTTTATCCGAAAACGCTGCCTTCGCCCGAGCCGTTGCCGATGCAGGCCTTGCGTTTTGCGGCCCGACGCCAGAACAGATGGAAGCTGTCGGCGACAAACTCGCGGCCCGCGCTCTCGCATGTAAACTGGGTGTCGAAACCGGTCAGGCGAGCGAGGCTCTGGACGATCCTGATGCTGCGGCGATTGCGGCCCGCACCCTTGGATATCCTGTGGTCACCAAGGCATCGGCTGGCGGCGGCGGTCGCGGCATGCGGATCGTGCGTCAGGAAGCCGATCTTGCGGCCGCCATCTCCGAAGCCCAGACCGAGGCGGAAGCTGCCTTTGGCGATGGTCGCATCTATCTCGAGCCGTTCGTCGAAGCGGCGCGTCATGTCGAGGTGCAGGCTTTTGGCCTTGGCGATGGTCAGGTGATTACCCTGGGGACGCGCGATTGTTCGATCCAGCGCCGCTACCAGAAACTGGTCGAGGAAGCACCAGCTATCGCCTTACCCGAGGCTGCGCGCGCTGACATGGAAGCGGCGGCGGCAAAATTGCTGGGGGCAATTTCGTATCGCGGTGCCGGTACCGTAGAATTCTTGTGGGATGAGGCGCGCGAGCAAAGTCGCTTTCTTGAGGTCAATGCCCGCATCCAGGTCGAGCATCCGGTGACCGAGATGATCTGCAGTATAGACCTTGTGCAATGGCAGATCGCGCTGGCTTTTGACCGTTTTGAACCGCCCGCCGAGCTGACCCCGCGCGGCCATGCCATCGAGGTTCGTATCCTTGCTGAAGATGCGGATTTTCGCCCTGCACCGGGCCGCATAACCGGCTGGACGCCACCTTCGGGCGCGCGTGTCGATAGCGGCTTTGGTACCGGCTGCGATGTACCTCCCTATTATGACAGCATGGTAGCGAAGCTGATTGTTGCTGCACCAAACCGCGCCGCAGCGGTCGACCAATTGCAGGTTGGCCTGTCCGATTTCGACGTGGACGGCATCGCCACCTCTATTCCTTTCCTGCGCGACATCGCGGCGCATGACGACTTCGTTGCCAATCGCCTGTCCACACGCTGGCTGGAAGCCGAACTTATCCCAGCCTCCACAGGTAAACCATGAAGGTCGAGTTTCTTGATCAGACGCTGCGGGACGGTCAGCAGTCGCTTTGGGGCATGCGCATGCAGGCGCGCCACGCTCTGCCGGCCTGTGACGCGCTTGATCGCACTGGCTTTCGCGTCATCGATCTGACCGGCTCGCATCATTTCGAGGTACTTGTCCGTCATTGCCGTGAAGACCCATGGGCGATGATGGACGCCTTGGTTGCAGCCATGCCACGCACGGTGCTGCGATCAGGAATGCGCGCCAATGCCGCGATCAGCTTTCGCACCACGCCCGATGCGCTGATGGACCTGTGGATGCGGCAGCTCAATCGCCACGGTGCCCGCAGCTTCTGGATCTATGACGTGCTGTTCGACATTGAACGAACCCAACGCCTCGCCCGGGTGGCCAAGGAGTTCGGCTCGGAAATTGCGGGGGCGATCATGTTCACCCTCTCACCGGTGCACACCGATGCCTATTATGCCGAAAAGGCCCGGGCGCTGGCGGCGCTCCCGGAAGTGGACACGCTGTTGCTGTATGATACCGCAGGGGTGCTGGAGAAAGAGCGGCTTGCGACCCTGTTGCCCGCCATCGTTGCGGAAAGCCGGGGGAAGCCGATAGAGTTCCATGCCAATAATCTGATGGGCCAATCTGCCAAGGCCTATTGCGATGCGCTGGCGCTGGGCGTGAGCATATTGCATACCGCCAGCCGACCCATGGCCAATGGCCCCTCAGTGCCATCGACCGAGTGCATCGCGGCCAATCTTGCCCATCTTGGCTATAGCCATGATCTCGACCTCTCGTGCCTGCCACCGGTTGCCGAGCATTTCGAGACAGTGGGCCAAGCCAGCGGCTTTCTTGTCAATCAGCACGCCGAATATGACCTGTTCGCGGTTACCCACCAGATCCCCGGTGGCATGGTCGGCACCCTGAAATCCCAGCTCAAACAGCATGGTATGGAGGACCGGCTGGAAGAAGTGCTGGCCGAGGTCGCCAGTGTTCGCCGCGAATTGGGATGGCCCGGCATGGCGACACCTTTCAGCCAGCTTGTCGGCATTCAGGCGGTGTTGAACATCGTCACCTGTGAGCGTTGGTCGATTATTCCCGAAGAGGTCATCACCTATGCGGCGGGCCATTATGGCGAGCCGGTGGCGCCGATTGACCCCGATGTGCTTGACCGCATCATGGCTGATCCCAAAGCCAAAGAGGTGCTGGCTAATCCGCCGGAACAGCCTACGCTGGAGGAATTGCGGCGTCGGCACGGCACGGATGACGATGATGAACTGTTCCTGCGCGCGCTCGTACCACAGGCAGATATTGACCGGATGCGTGCTGCCGGTCCGCTGGTTACCAGCTTGCCGCTGGCCTCTTCAGTCGAAGCGGATCAGGTCGTCCGGCTTATGAAGACTTTGTCCAGCCGTCAGTTTCGCTTCGCCAGCGAAACCCTGTCCGTGGAACTGACACGATGAGGCGCGCGGTCATTGTCGACGGTGTGCGTTCGCCTTTCACGAAGGGCAGAGAGGGCGGTGCATTGCATGGCCTGCACCCGGTGGATTTGCTCGCTCAATGTCTCTCGGCCCTTGCTGAACGAACCGGCATCGATCCAAAACACGTAGAAGATGTCATCACCGGCTGCGTGATTCAGGCCGGCGAGCAGGCCGGCAATATCGGTCGGCAGGCAGTGCTGGCGGCGGGCTGGCCCGAGACAGTTCCTGCTGTAAGCCTTGATCGCAAGTGCGGTTCGGCCCAGCAGGCGATTGATTTTGCTGCCTGCGGTATCATTGCGGGTGCTTATGACATTGCGGTAGCAGCCGGTGTCGAGATGATGTCGACGGTACCGCCTAAGAGCAATCGGCTGGGGCGCGACAATATGGGTGCGGCCATCGCCGCGCAATATCCCGACGGTCTGGTGCATCAGGGGATATCGGCTGAATTGATTGCCGCACACGCCAACATCAATCGCCAAGCCATGGACCAGTTCGCGCTGCGCTCTCACCAGTTAGCCGCCGCGCACGCAGCACCCGGGCTAGTGTCGGTTCAGGCAAATGACCGCATCGTAGATCGGGACGAGGGGGTGCGTACCGACAGCACGCTGGAACGACTGAAAGCGCTCGCCCCGGCATTTTACAGCGAAGAAATGGCGACCCGATTCCCCGCGATTGGGTGGCAAGTGACGGCTGGTAATGCCAGTCAGGTCAGCGATGGCGCCTGCGCGTTGTTGCTGATGGAGGAGCAGGCAGCGCGTTCATTGGGTCTGCGTCCGCGCGCGCGCATTACCCATTTTGCTGTTGCCGGTGATGATCCCATCATGATGCTGACCGCAATCGTGCCAGCCACTTACAAGCTGTTGGATCGCGCTGGCCTGACCATGGATGACATCGATATATTCGAGGTGAACGAGGCCTTTGCCAGCGTGGTGCTGCATTGGCTGGCCGAGACCGGGGCTGATCCCGCCAAGGTTAACCCTATGGGCGGCGCGATAGCGCTGGGCCACCCGGTTGGCGCGTCGGGCGGACGGCTCTTCCTCAATTGTCTGGCGGCGCTGGAGGAAACAAGCGGTCGCTTTGGCCTGGTGACCATGTGTGAATCCGGCGGAATGGCCAATGCCACCCTGATCGAACGCTGCGAGGAGTAAACCAAGATCATGTTCGAACACGATAATTATACTCAGGAGCTGGCGGAACGCATCAAGGCGTTCATGGCACGCCATATTTACCCGAACGAGGCGCGCTATTATGCCGAAGCCGAAAAGCTCGGCCCATGGGGTGTCTATCCGGTGGTCGAAGAGCTGAAACCGCTGGCTCGGGCAGAGGGCTTATGGAATCTGTTCCTGCCCGACCACGCGCAGGACTTTGGCGTTCAGGAAAGCGGGCTCACCAACCTCCAATATGCGCCCTTGTGCGAGATTATGGGGCGTTCGCTGATGGCCCCTGAGATATTCAACTGCGCCGCCCCGGACACCGGCAATATGGAGGTGTTGCTTCGCTACGGCACGACCGAACAGAAAGCAGAGTGGCTGACGCCGCTGCTTGCTGGCGAGATCCGATCATCCTTTGCGATGACCGAACCAGAGGTTGCCTCATCAGACGCGACCAACATCGCCTGTTCGATTGCGCGTGATGGCGATGATTATGTGATCAACGGTCGCAAATGGTACACTACCGGTGCCACCGATCCGCGCTGCGAGATTATCATATTGATGGGCAAGACAGCGCCGGACAATCCGGACCGGTATCGCCAACAATCGATGATCCTGGTGCCCAAGAATACACCGGGTGTGACCGTGCTTCGGCCTTTGCCTGTGCTGGGCTTTTATGGTGTGCCCGACCGTGCATCTGAAGTACTGTTCGAGAATGTGCGTGTACCGCAAACCAATGTGCTGCTCGGCGAAGGGCGTGGTTTCGAGATTGCGCAGGGCCGGTTGGGCCCGGGGCGTATCCACCATTGCATGCGTCTCATCGGCCTTGCCGAGCGCACGCTGGAGCGTATGTGTCGCAGGGCAGAGCACCGAAATCCCTTTGGCCAGTCGCTGGCCGAGCAGTCCGTGACATTGGAGCGTATTGCCGAGGCGCGTCTCGCTATCGAACAATGTCGTTTGCTCACTCTGAAGGCGGCGCACATGATGGACACAGTCGGGAACAAGGAGGCACGCGCCGAGATAGCGATGATCAAGATCGCTGCTCCGGCCATGGCACAGCAGGTGGTCGATAATGCGATGCAGATGTTTGGCGGCGGCGGCACTGCCAATGATCACCTGCTCAGCGCCGCCTTTGCCACCGCGCGCCTGCTGCGCCTTGCGGATGGACCCGATGAGGTGCACCGCAACCAGCTGGCGAGACACGAGCTGAAGCGGCACCGCAACACCGATCCGCGCGAGACCGGCGGCGATGCCCATGTCCTCTCGCTCGATGAATTGAAGCAGCGTTTTGCGCATCTGCGTCCCGGGGCAGAGGGATATCTCTGGTCATGACACAGTATCGCCCAGACCCGGACAGCCTCGCCGCCCACAGCGCGCCAAACTGGTGGCGCGATGCCAAGCTGGGTGTGATGATCACCTGGGGGCTTTATTCGGTCCCGGCCTTTGCGCCGCGTGGCATAGATGTGGTGAAGCTGTTGGCCGAGCGACCCGATGACGCGCTTAAACTGACACCCTATGCCGAATGGTATGAGAACAGCCTGAAGTTCGCCGACGGGCCAACCGCAGAGCAGCACCGGGAACGATTTGGCGATGCGCCCTATACCGCGTTCCGAAACACATTCGAGGCTGGCCTTGCCAATTGGTCGGCGGAACCGTTGATGGATTTCATCGCCGGTATCGGCGCGCGCTATGTCGTGCCGGTTACCAAGCATCATGACAGCTATTGCCTGTGGCCAACCGCCTTAGCCAACCTGCTGCGAGGTGCGGATTGGCATGCGCCGCGCGATCTGGTCTCGGAAATGGCGACCGCAGCCCGCGCCAGAAACATGCGCTTTGGCGTCTATTATAGTGCTGGCCTTGACTGGACGCTCAATCCGGAACCGATGGCTAATCTCGGCGAGATGCGCAATGCGCTGCCATCAGGTTCGCTGGCCCGGAAGATGATGCTGGACCATTACCGAGAACTGATTGCCGCAACCGATCCCGATATTTTGTGGAACGATATCGGCTATCCCGATGCGGGCGATCTCTGGGATTTGCTGGCCGATTATTACAACGACCGCGAGGACCGGTTGATCAACGACCGTTTCCAACTGCCTACGCCCTCGCATTTGGCCATGTCCGACCCGGAGGAGCGAATCGCGTATAATCGCGACGTTGCCGCAGCTTTGCGCGAGTCCGGATTTGCCTTCGCGCCTGATGTGCCCGCCGTGTTCGATCACCGCACACCGGAATACGCCACCAGCTCCGAGATGGGCGATGTCGCATGGGAAACCGTGCGCGGCGTCGGTCATAGCTTTGGCTATAAGGCCAATGAGATTGCCGCGGATTTCCTCACTGGGGACGAACTGGTCGCCATGTTCCTGCGAATCGTCGGCTATGGTGGCAATCTGCTCATCAATATCGGACCGCGCGGCGATGGCAGCATCCCCGATGAACAGGCCCGGCCACTAAGCGCTTTGGGCACTTTCCTGAAGACCAATGGGCGGGCGATCTATGGCAGCCGCCCGGATGACGAACTGTGCAAACTCGATATTTCCGGCACCGATGTCCTGCCAGTACGCGTCGGTCAACAGCGTTTTGCGCTTGTTGCCGGGCCGTTACCGGCGAACCTCCGGTTGGCAGGTTGGGAAGGTGTGGATGGCCTGTCTGTGCTTGATGGACCAGCTCTTCCCTGTCGACGTGAGGGCGATGATCTCGTGGTTGATATTCCGCCAACCCTTGTCGGGTCAGCCGCTACCGTGCTGGAGGTCACCGCATGACTGGTGTCCAGCCTGCCTTGCTGCTTGCGCCGGACGACAATGTGCTGATCGCTATCACCGATCTGGCTGCCGGCCATCATGTGATGGACGGGGAGCGACAGATTGTGGTTCGGCAGGATGTGCCGATTGGCCATAAGCTCGCCCGACAAGAAATCCCGGCAGGCACCAAGGTTACCAAATATGGTGCCGGTATCGGATCAGCCACGTGCGATATAGCGCAAGGTGACTGGGTGCATCTCCACAATCTGGCCAGCGATTATCTTGCCACCCGGACAGAAGGAGACGCAGCATGAGAGGTTGGCAGCGCCAGGACGGAAGCAAGGGCATTCGCAATGTTGTCGTTGTGGCTTATCTGGTGGAGTGTGCACATCATGTCGCACGCGCCATTGCCGAGCGCCATGACGGTGGTGAGGTCCATCTGATCGGTTTTCCGGGCTGTTATCCCAACGACTATGCGCAAAAGATGATGGAGCGATTGTGCTGCCATCCCAATGTCGGCGCCGTCCTGCTGGTGTCGCTGGGCTGCGAGAGCTTTGCGCGCAATCGCTTGCTGGAGGTCGTCCGTGCCAGTGGTCGGCCCGCATCGCTTTTGGTCATCCAGGACAAGGGCGGCACACGAAGCACGATCGAGCAGGGCCGTGACTGGGTCGATGCGACATTGCCGGTGCTCGCAGCAATGCCGACCGTAGCGATGACAGCGGCCGATCTTGTGGTCGGAACCATCTGCGGCGGATCGGATGGCACCAGCGGCCTGACCGCCAACCCTGCGATCGGCCGGGCATTTGACCAGCTAATTGCAGCCGGAGCCGCAGGCATATTTGAGGAAACCGGAGAGCTGATTGGTTGCGAGGGCCATATGGCCAATCGCGCGGCGACGCCCGAGCTGGCTGCTGAAATCGTCGCCAGCGTCGACAAGGCTGCGCGCTATTATACGACATTGGGGCATGGCAGTTTCGCGGTTGGTAATGCCGATGGGGGACTCACCACGCAGGAAGAAAAGAGCATGGGCGCCTATGCCAAATCGGGCGCATCCCCGATCGTCGGCTTGCTGAAGCCCGGGGACCAACCCGTTGGGGGCGGCCTCTATCTGCTCGACGTGGTGCCGGACGGCGAGGTGCGGTTCGGCTTTCCAAACATTTCGGACAATGCAGAGATCGTCGAACTGATTGCTTGCGGCGCGCATGTGATCCTGTTCTCGACCGGGCGCGGATCGGTTGTGGGTTCGGCAATCTCGCCGGTGATCAAAGTGTGCGCCAATCCCGAAACCTTCCGCCGACTGCCCGATGATATGGACATTGATGCCGGTCGTATTCTGGAGGGCCGTGCCGATCTGGACGTAGTTGGGGCGGAAATTGCCGAGCTGGTCGAGGCGGTTGCCGATGGCACGCCGACCTGTTCAGAAGCGCTGGGCCATCAGGAGTTTATTCTGACCTATAAGAGTTTCACACCTGCCGGGCCGTCCTGTCTCCCAGCAAGCACCCGCTGAGGCGCAATACTCAGAACTTGCCGTGCCGCCGGTAAGCAGTCTCGGGATCAACGCCTTCCAGAATCGCGGTGCGTACAAGATTTTCCTGGTTCATCGCTGTCTCGGCAGCGGCGGCGATCTGTTCGGCATGAGCCTGCGGCACTACGCAGATCCCATCAGTGTCAGCAACGATGATATCTCCCGTGGCGATCTCGCAATCGCCGATAATGACGGTCTCGCCAAAACGATCGGGTAGCCAACACCCGACCACATCCAGAGGCGTGAAATAGCGGCAAAAGACGGGCAGACCGACACTGTTGATCCGCTCGACATCCCGACACCCTCCATCAATGACGGCGCCCAATACGCCACGCAGATGCAGCGCCTCTGCGGAGAGTTCACCCATATGCGCCACGCTGCTGTCATTTGGCTGCATCACCAGCACATGCCCTGCGGGTACCCGCGACAGCATGGCAGTCCAGGCAAGCAGGGTTTCATGCGCGTCGTGATCTTTGACGGCTTGGCCTGATACGGTGAATGCAGGTCCCGCCAGTCTGGAACCTTCAGCAATCGGTCGGATGGTCGGCGGTAGCACCCTTTGACCAAGGCCTTGGGCTCGCATCATGTCATGCACTATGCTCGCGGGCAGACTTTGGAATAGCTCATGCAAGTCGGGGGATAGCGCTTTGCCAAGTTCATCCATCGCTTTGGTCTCCAACACTAGTAAGTAGGGTGGTACCGCTTGTGCTGGCTAAGCGTAGTTCGGGCTTGGGCTGGTCGCAACCCTAGCTTTGCTATTGTGATGATGGGGTTGGAAATGTGTCGTGCCATAGATGCCGGGCCAGATCTTGGCTGTGAAAGATGCAATGCTTGAGAAAGCGGTTCAAGCTAGCCTGCTGCTTGGTGCATGTTATATGATGGTGTTTTGACGCGATCTCGGTGGAGCTCTGCCATGAAGGTTTAGTGTGTGTAAAAAAGTGGTCCACTTAGCGTTTAGAATCCTTCTCGAAGGTTTTGTCAGACCAACGAGGCATTCTTCCTACAAGGCGGCGATGAGAGGGCTCGGCAATCTAGAGTGGCAGGAGAGCGGTAGCTGGTCCAACAACCGGGTGGAAAACTCGCACTCGCCCTTCCGAAGACGAGAACGCGTGATGCAGCGTTTCAGAAGGATGAAGTCCGTTCAGATATTCGCTTTCGTTCACGCCAACGTCCACAACCACTTCAACTACGACCGCCACCTCGCCGACAGATCAACCTACAAGGCCACCCGTTCCGCCGCTCTGGCGGAGTGGCAAAGCCTCATGGCCTGATCACAGGCGAGGGAAGGGCGCTCTGCACCAATCACAGACGAGTTCGCGTTAGACAGACAGCACCGCTGAAGCGTTTAACAGCAGAAATGTGAGACTAAACATTAGTGTCGAACGTCCGAACAAAGGCAACCGTGTCAATGCCGCATCTTTTGTCCATGCCTGCTCCGAAGTGACCTTTGCCCGAGTAAATAATGGAAGTGCAGTTCGGAAGCTGGCTAACAGTGTCTTTGACAGCGTCGATCGGGAAGTAATTGTCTTTGTCGCCATTCAGAAGGAGCATGGGAATGGAAATTCGCGAGAGGCACTCGCTTGCGTCATATGTCAGCTCGGTCCGCGCCTCAGTAACAATATCTTTTGCGAAATGTGGGTGAACTTCCTTAGGTGATGCGGCGATAATTAATCTGCTTAATATTGGAGCCAAGAGCGAATATTGGGGATAAAGCGTTTTAAGCAGAAAGGTGTTGCCCTCAACTTTTTTGCCTGCAGCAATGAGCCTGGCAAATTCGATATCATATTCACAGTCAGTGACGGTTGCGGCGGCTACGATAATGGCCATTTTCCCAATCATGTGACCATAATCGGCGGCAAGGTGGAATCCTATCATTCCGCCAAAGGAAATGCCGACTACTGTATCGACGGAACCGTCAAATTCCTGCTCGATTAATTCGCCATAGTCCTTTGCAATGTCCTCTACTCGATATCCTTCTGCCATATTTTGCTTTCGCATCACAAGCCAAAGCGAGAAACCGTCCTTCAACAACGACGCGAACGGCTTCATCTGAACTCGAAGTAACCACCCAGGCGCCATGGCGTTTCCGGGTCCACCAGGAATGAGGATTAAATGCCGCGGCCCGGTTCCCCAGCGCGCATATGCCATGGAATTAGGGAAGATTCCGATTTCTTCTTTCGGAAGTTTCAAAATGTCCCTCCAATGCGCTTCACATTTCGCGCAACTTTTATGTCGTTTTGAAAACGCGTTTATCTATATATGGTTTATATATCATTATAATGCGCTATTGCATCAGCAAAATAATGCGTATAATGTCAAAATCTAGAGAGGTAAGCTTTTTGCGATCTTCATGACGCTATCGCGCTCAGATGCGAGGTGCTGACAGCAAAGAGCAAAAGACAAGCCCAGCAAATGGGCGAGTTCGGGAGAGAAAACCATGAAAAATGCATGCGCCAGGACAGCGTTTGTTCTCAAGGCCTCAGTCTGCGCGTTTGCGCTAGCCGGGGCATCGGCCGCTTATGCTCAAGACTTAGCGCCGGCCGGAAGCGACGATCAAGCTGATAACGAAGTTGCAGAGGATGAAACCAACGAAAATCTTGTCGTTGTGACGGCTCGATTTCGCGAAGAAACAAGTCAAGACATCGGTGCAAGTATCGCTGCACTCGATGCGAGCGTAATCGAAGAAGAGGGCATCACCGATTTTCAATCTATAGCCAACCGGATTGTCGGCTTGGACAGCATTGATCGCGGTCCAAACCAAAATGACCCAAGTTTGCGAGGTGTATCGAACAATACGATTTCGATCTCGGCGGACACAGGTCGCTACAGCCCTCTGATAAGCCAGTTTTTTGACGATATTCCAGTTTCTGCAGCGACCGGATCCCAAAAAGACTTTGCTATGTTTGACATTGAACGCATTGAGGTTTTGCGTGGTCCGCAGCCGACATTATTTGGTGAAGGTGCGGTTGGGGGCGCTATTCGGTTCGTTTCTCGAAGCCCCGACCTTGGCGCGACTGGTATCAATGATATCGTCCTCCAGAGCGAGATTTCAGACACAAAGGACGGCTCGCTGGCATATCGATTTTCTGGCGCAGCATCTGCAACGCTCGTTCCAGACGAACTCGCGGTCAGAACGTCATTTAGTTATCGCGATGGAGGCGGATTCATTGACTATCCGGTCCTTGGACTAACAGATGCCAACGACTTCGAGCAGTTCAGTGGTCGGATTGTAATCGTTGGTGAGCCGACTGATCGTTTCTCGTTCCGCATTGTTGGAATGTATGGCGAAGACGAGTCCTTCGGTGCCAATATCGCAGCGCCTCCTCCAGCATCGCCAAAGGACCTTGTTTTCAATTCTGCGGTTTTGCCTCCGACAACCGACACCTATGGGATGCTCTCGGTTAACCTCGCCTATGATTTTGGCCCCATCACAGTAACCTCCATCAGCAGCTATTATAATCGTGACTTCGACTCAACTGTAGCGGCTGACGTCCTCGCTCAATTGTTCAGCGTCTCGGCAAGCTTCGGCGCAGATCCATTCTTGTTTCCAACTGCACTGACGCTTCAAGCTATTGAAGATGAGCTTTTCAGCCAGGAATTCCGTTTCGTGTCGGACTTTGACGGGCCACTGAACTTCGTCGCTGGACTCAATTATCAATCCGTCGACTCCACAGCCGAAACTTTGGTTGATATCCCAGGTTTTGCCGCAGTGACTGGCCCGCTGTTCATTAATCCAGCTGATGCCACGGATGAAGTGGTGGCGGCGATCAACACGTTTGAAACAGAGCAATGGTCGGCATTTGCAGAATTCACCTTTTCTGTGAGCGACCGACTGCGGCTCATTGGTGGCGCGCGTTATCTGCGTGAAGAGATTGTTTCTACCTTTGTTCAGGAGCGGAGTGTGTTTCCGATCACGCCGCCTCTGTTTCCACCCTATATTGTGAATGATACCGGCGACCTTCTTGAATTGGCCGGTGTCAATGTTTCGCAGGCATTCGTTCTCGACAAGTTGCTGCCCCGTGCCGCGATTGAGTTCGACGCGTCAGACGATGTATTGCTCTATGCAAGTGTCGCTACTGGTGCCCGTAATGGCAACATCAACTCTCTTGGTAATGCTCTGCTGGCATCAAGCGGTGATCCTGCGTTGTTGAACCAATTCACCACTTTCAACGAAGATGAGATTCTCTCTTTTGAAGCGGGCATGAAATCCACATGGCTCAACAACGACTTGATAGTGAATGTTTCTGCATTCCATTCGACTTACAAGGATCCGCAGATCACATTCATTATTAATAGTGGGGTTACCGGAAATGGGCCGGATATAGATATTTTTGGTGTTGAGTTTGAATCATTTTGGCAGATTACTGACATATTCTCTGCATATGTGAATGCGTCATACCAGGACGCTGCTTTCCAAGGTGATCAGCTTCTAACTGCCGGAATCTTCACCGAGCCGGACCTTCGTGAGGGCAATCGGCCTATCAACGTACCCGAGTGGTCGGTGGCAGCTGGCGCCGATTTTGACGTGCCTTTGAGCGACACGATAGCTCTCAAAGGCGGTGTCTCCTACTCTCATACTGGCTCGCGCTTCAGCACGCCGCAGAACTTTGTTTCAACGGAGCTCGCGCCGCTTGATATCTTCAACATACGATTGGGCTTTGAAGGCGAGTGGTGGTCGCTTCAAGCCTATGTGCGAAACCTCACAAACGACGTCGAGTTTGTTACGCTGTTTGGCAATGAGGGACAAAGCGGTTTCCGTACCCCGGATGGCGGCTTCGACCTTGTAGTTACGGACGCAGCCGTCAATCGCCCAAGAACAATCGGCTTAGTCGGGACACTGAAATTCTGATCCTCTCTCCTCGGGTCGGCTTCAATATTGGGCCGGCCCACCTTTTTATTCTCCGAACCTCATTGCATGCGTTCGATTGTTTTAGAGGGAAAGCGATGTCTTTAGATTTGAAGTGCCAGATTGAGGAAAGTTATCGGCTTTCAGTCGCGGGTATGGATATTCCCTGGATGCTGGAGCAGTGGGCGCTCAGGCGTCCTGACAAGCCTGCACTTATCTGGTGCCCGTTTAACGGTGATGAGGAGACTGTTACCTATTCTCAGCTCTTTACCCGCGCGCGGCGGCTGGCTGCCGGGCTGCATAGCAAAGGCGTGCGTTGTGGGGATTTTGTGCTGCTGCACATGGATAATTCTGCTGAATTTGTTCAGTCTTGGTATGCCTGTGCCATTCTTGGTGCGGTGGCTGTCTCCACTAATACACGGTCTGTCGGTCGCGATCTGTCCTATTTCGTTGACGTAACCAAGGCCGTCTGCGCGCTGTCTCAACCCAAATTTGCGGACTTGATCGCAGATGCCTGCCCAGACCTTAAGTTTATTGCTTTAACTGACAGCGATGCTGGGGAAAGCGTAGAGAATTACGCGACGATCATGGAGCGCACGAAAGGCGCTGTTCCATTCACCGATTTGTTTGCCGATGAACCGATTGAGTTACGCAAACCCGACGCTGCGCTTAATCTTGGAATTCAATTCACCTCTGGCACAACGTCACGGCCCAAGGCAGTGGTCTGGACACACGCCAATGGCATTTGGGCTGGCAAGAGCAACACCCAGCATTACCGGTTACGTGAGGACGATGTTACTTTAACGAACCTACCGTTGTTCCACACCAATGCTCAGTCCTATTCCATGCTCTCGACGCATTGGTCTGGGGGTACAATGGTGTTGCAGCCAAAGTTTTCCGCTTCGCGCTATTGGGATCTGGTGATGCGCCATGGCGTGACATGGGCCTCTATGATTCCCTTTGGTGCCAAGGCTTTGATCGACAAGCCGGTGCCGGATCATAAAATGCGGTTCTGGAGCTTTGGTGTCCAGGTTCCAGAATCGGAGGAGCTCTTCGGCGTTCCCACTTTAGGGCTCTGGGGCATGACCGAGACAGTTTCGCACGGTACTTATACAGATCCAGACCACTTGGGACCGCGTCTCAATATTGGTCGCGCTGCGCCTGGCTACGATATCCAGATACGCGATGCTGAGGGCAATGTGCTTGGTCCAGGGAGCACCGGTCGGATGTACATAAGAGGCGTTCGCGGCGTGTCTGTATTCAAGGAATATTATGGCAACCCTGAAGCCACCGCCGAAGCTTTCGACGAGGATGGCTGGCTCGACACCGGGGATATCGCAAGCATCGATGAAGAAGGGTGGTTCTACTTTCGTGATCGTGACAAGGACATGCTCCGGGTTGGAGCCGAGAATGTCGCGGCCTCCGAAGTAGAAACAGTCCTGATGATGACAGGCCTTGCATCAGAATGCGCGGTGGTTGGCCAGCAGCACTTCATGTTGGATGAAGTGCCTGTCGCTTTTGTCATTCCGGCCCCTGGTTTGGACCTTGCCCAGGAAGAGATCGAAGCGCAAATGATCGATCATTGCCGCGCCAATTTGCCCGACTTTAAGGTCGTGCGGCGTGTTTTCGTGGTCGATGAATTGCCGCGCTCTACATTAGAGAAAGTGTCCAAGAAAGATCTGCGTGATCGCCTCGAACCGATTACAGAGTGATGTCGGTCGGGCTTATTTTCAAAGGATAGCGATGTGGAAGGTGTAATCGGAGCGACCGAGTTTCGCGAAGCCCCTTTTGTTCTGCAGGTCATTTTGTGGGCCGAGGTGGTCGCCTATATTGGCACTCTCATCTACAAGATCGTCGAGGAATTCTATCGTCCGGCGATGAAGTGGACCTATGTTGACGGGCGACTCAACACCTATATCTGGCACCGCGAGCAGAAGGGTAACAAGGCCCATACTCTGTTTGCGCTGATGCTGGGCATTGTAGCGCTCAACGGCGCTGTAGAAGGCAAAGTGACCCGGTTCGAGATGGAGTTCATCTTTATCAGCCTTGCCACGATCACATGGATGGTGCTGACAATCATACCGCCGAGCAAGAGAATTCTCCTCAAAGCGATCCCGATCGTGCCTGAATTTTACTTCATGGCCGCTATGTCAATATTTTACTATGACTGGATCCGGCCAGAAGTCTTTGGACTCTGCATCGCGATCATCCTGGTGACGCTGATACTGTTTTTTCGCAACTCATCGCAGTTTATTGAGGAGACCTACACGTTCGAGCGCTTCAACGCTGACAAAGAGGCCGCGAAGCCGGATTCCGAACTCAAGGCGTTTGATCCGCGCCGCCCACGCGAAACCGAATTTCCACCATCGCCTGCTCCGCAAAGCTATACAGCAGAATAGAAACCGCGCTTCTAACCGAGCGCCTTTTGCATCAGCGCCAGGAAGTGCTGCGACTGTTCGCCCGCGTTCTGGCTTTCCCGCTCGTTTTGGGCTGAGGAAATCTCTTCCCAGTTCGTCGCGATATCATCAGCTGAAACGCCCTCAGTGCCAAGAAACTTACCATTGGTTTCGTAAATATGAACTACCGAGAACGCACCTGCGCCTGCACCCATCATGGTACGGCTCGGGGCGTCATGGCTGGTAAGAAACAGAACCGCCGGAGTGACTTGCCCGGGGGCGGCCAATGCCAGCAAATCGTCTGGCATAAGGCCTTCCAGAAGCCGCGTGCCGGCGAACGGGGCAATGGTGTTTACCCGAATATCGAGCTTTGTCCCTTCAAGGTGAAGCGTGTTCATCAGGCCGACCACCGCCATCTTGGCCGCAGAGTAATTGGCCTGGCCAAAATTCCCGAAAATGCCACTGGATGAGGACGTCATCACGATCCGGCCATAATTCTGCTCGCGCATGATCGGCCATACTGCTTTGCAGCAATTGGCCGTCCCCATCAGGTGCACATCGACTACCGCTTGAAAATCGTCGAGCTCCATTTTGGCAAAAGACTTATCACGCAGAATGCCGGCGTTGTTGACCAGAATATCGACCCGACCCCATTCAGCCATAGCGGCCTCAACCATCGCATCCACTTCGTCGCGTTTGGCAATATTGGCGCCGTTGGCAATGGCTTCACCTCCTGCTGCCCGAATTTCATCCACGACCGATTGCGCCGCGCTGGTCGATGATCCGGTTCCGTCTGGTGCGCCACCAAGATCATTGACGACCACTTTGGCGCCAAGGCGTGCATAAGCCAGGCAGTGCTCGCGGCCAAGGCCATTGCCCCCTCCTGTGACAATGGCAACACGGTCGTTGAAGCTAATAGTCATCGGTCCATCTCCATGATGTGATTTGGGTTTTGAATGAGGGGAGGGCGCGCCGCGCTATTGGCTGCGTTCAGCCATCAGGTCGTGCATCGGCAACAGCGCCACAGGTTTGGGAACGTCAGGCCCAATAATGATAAGTTGACGCAAAGCGCATGCCTTGCGCATGATTGCTTGAGCATCAGCCGAAGGCATCATCCCGCCATCGTGCTTTAGCTTAGCGAGTTGCGTGATCACTGGGTAGGCACCGCGAATGTTCATGTTTGGCGCATCAATCGCTTCCTCGGTTACCTCTATTGTGCCGTTTTCCAGCGTGACAGAGATTGTAACCACACCATCGGGGGCGATATGTGCAGGGGTGTCGTAATAGGATTCAACCAGACGAAAAGATTCGTCTTTGCTCAGCGTGCCAACTGCCAGTGCTTCTTCGCAAAGACCCTGCGCGACGCGGCGAAATTCATCGATCCACGCTTGCGACCCAACTTCAAATTTTTCCTGCTTCACGCGTTGTCTCCCTCTCAGTCGGCCACTTACTCAAAGCGTGGATAGATGCCGGATCCAGCCAGCGATATTGGCCATGGCGGTGGTTCCGTGCATCATCCCTGCGTTGGTGTGATCGCCGGGCGTTGACAGGAACGGCATTGCATTGCGCCGTGCGTAATCAAGCATGGGATCGTGATAGGGATCATCATAGCCTGCCCAGATCAGGACAGGTACGTTCAGAGCAGCAACCGCATCAGCAGCGCCTTCAAACGAATTGATCGCGTTTATCGCCTCGCGAAGGCCTGGTTCGACCTCGGGTGTGATCCACTCCACCAACTGCGGCACCACCGCTTTGGCCGCCGCAATGAGAACATCGTAATCGACCTCTTCGACACCCAACGGCGGCGCGCCAGTGTACATGCCGTTTTCCAGATCCCAACCGGCAACTGCCATGCCAGCGCAGCGTTCAGGATAGTGTTTGGCCATCGCTCCGCAAGTCCAGCCGCCCATGGAATAACCAAAAAACCATGCCTTCTCGACGCCCAGCGCATCGACCACTGCAATGTTGTCGGCAGCGCGCTGATCCATTTGATAGAGTGCCGGGTCGGCGGGTTTGCTGCTGCGCCCATGGCCCAGTGAATCCGGAACCGCGATCTGAAACCCTTCTGCAAACGGTTCGACAATGCCTGTATCGATAAGATCGGATGTACCGTTACCAAGGCCGCCATGGAACATAACGACTAACGGCCCTTCTCCAGCAACTTTAAAAAAGATTTCTTGATCGCCGCGCTTTACAGTCCGTTCTTCCCATTCCAGGCTCATTCTGTTCTCCCAGCAGGGCAGCACTAGTCGCGCGCCCGATTATCTATAATATTCGTGTGATGTCGTGTCGGCGCTTGAGCGCTTTGCCGTGCAGATCTGCCTGGATATCAGTGACCCCATCTATGGCCATATAGTCATTGCGCACCATATCCATGAGATCTTGCACCGAGTTGGCTGCGGTCATGGCAAACACCGGGGTCAAGCCGCTTGTGCTGGTTAGAAGTCCGATCTCTTTGCGCTGCGCTAGCGCTCTAATGACAGTGTCGATCCGTGAGGGCTTTGCCGTGATCTCAAGCGCTGCGATCGCGGACTGCCCTGCGGCTGACGGATGGGTGAGTGCACTGAGGCGCATGATTTTGGCATCCGCCATTTTTTTGAGTCGCTGGCGCACATTCGATTCCGAAATGCCGAGCTGGCGCGCGATCTCTCGATTGCTGAGTCGACCATTCTCGATCAGCAGCGCCATGATGGCCTGGTCCTTCTCATTGACATTGTTCGATGATGGCATCGGAGGCATCTTCAGATCCAGAAAGCCGATATCCGTGAGGAATTTGTGGATCTTGAGATGAATGAGCGTTTGTATGCCCTCGATACCCTCAATCACGCCAATCCGTGAACGTAGCAATTGCTCCAGCGAGTGCCGGTCCTCGACCAGGATTGTTAACCCGAGATCTGGCGTACTTAACGAGGTAGAAAGCGTATAGACTTCGTCCATTTCGACAAAATGTCTGATGACCTCTTTCTCAAAGCCTCTCGCTACACGCACACGAGCGCTCACCATCAGGTTGTAGGGACCCGAGAAGATATCGCGCTGGGCCACAACGCGCATGAGATTGTCTTCAGACATCGATCGAATACGCTGGGCAATGGCGGTTTCGGAAACCCCGAGCGACTTTGCGATAGCCTTGTTCGTCGAAGTAGGATCGTCCTGTAGCGCCTCAATAATCTTGAGGTCGAGTCCATCAGGCATTCTCATTGGCAGCTCCATAAGCTCAGCGGTGTGGGCTGTCCCTTCTATAGGATACGCTTCGACTGCCAAGTCTGCGGAGTGCATCTGTGGAGAATCCATATCGGTTATTGTCGCCTAGGCCGACTTGCTTTTCTCTGGATCGGAACTCGAGTGAGCGACTCTCGCTGTGAATCCTGTCGCACTGTTGTGGCTGAGAGCAGATAGCTTTTGGCTATTTGCTGCATGCAGCGATGCTTTCGACATAAAGCCTTCACTCTCACTTTCCCAACTTGCCATGTGTAAGGGAGCTGCTCCTCATCAACCCTAGCCTTCATATCATTATACGGTCATAATATCTTTTACAATAGCGCATAATAAGATATATATCATTTTAATATATATAATGCGCTATATAGCTAGCCTAATACGTGCTCAATAAAGGCGTGGCCCGTGTCACGCTGGAGCACATTGAGAATGCGATTGGGAGGAGAATGCCTGTCTCAACCATGGCCGTCGGTGCGGCGCTGAACCCTGTTGTCACCGAAATGACAACCCGCCGCCTGCTCGCCTTTGCAGCTGGCATTGAAGAGAGTTCCGAACTCCTTCTCGATGATACAAACCCGGGTTTTCATGCGGCTCCCCAGATCTGTGTCGCGCTTGAGTGGGCGCTGATGCTCAATAATGATTCCCCGGAAGATATCGGCCTCAGTCGTGAGGAAGCGCTGCGGGCGCTGCATGCCTTACAAGATACCGAGTTCCTGTGCCCTGTTAAGCCCGGGGAGAGGTTAACTACGCAAGGAGAGATTGTAGCGATCTGGCCCGGTCGAAGCGGTACCAATATGGCCTATACGCTGGTTACCTCAGGAGAAAATGGTGCTCCTGTCAGTCGCACACATATGCAAAGCACTTTTCTTGCCGTTGCAATGGATGGAGAACCGTTCCCGCTCGATCCCAAGCCTGCCGTGCCGAAAATTGAAGAAAGCTTGGCTGACAGCCATGAGTTCAAGATTCCTATCGCTCGCACATTGCCACACATCTTTTCCGAGTGCGCTGATATCTGGAATCCTATCCATACCGAGCGTGCGGTCGCGAAATCGGCTGGATTGCCTGATATCATTCTCCATGGCGTCGCGACTTGGTCGATAGCCGGTCGTGAGCTCACACATCGCCTTGGCGGCGGGGATACCCGCAAGCTCAAGCGGTTGCGCGGCCGAATGGGGGCAATGGTGCGGCCCGGAACAATGCTTACCCTGAAGGCTAAATCCGTGCTCGACGGCACGACGCGAAGGGTCACCTTCTCAATCCTCACGCCTCAAGGCGAGCCTGCGATCCGCGACGGATACGCAGAATTCACTGATCAATAGAACCCTCTAATCAAACTGAGAAAAGGACATGGCCATGTCATCTGAAGACTATAGCTGCATTCTGGTAGACGAGCCGATTGAGCGCGTTCGGCGGATCACTCTTAATCGTCCGGAAAAGCGCAACGCCTTATCGGACCAGCTGCGTCGCGAACTCTTTGATGCACTGGAAAAAGCAGATGTCGACGAGACGATCAGCCTGATGATCATCACCGGCGGTCCGGATCTTTTTTCGGCTGGCTATGACCTTTCAGAGCCCAAGGACAAAGCCGCGAATTTTCCCTTTCACACATCGGAAGGCATCGGGATCTGGCCGCGTCAGGTTACTGACGGAGGACTGAAGATCTGGGACCTGCAAAAGCCTGTGATCGCTCAGGTCTCGGGCTTTTGCCTTGCCGGAGGTTTCGAGTTGAGCCAGGCTTGTGATCTGGTTTTCGCCTCGGACGATGCCAAATTTGGTTATCCCCCGGTGCGTTCGCTCAGTCCGCCCGACAATCAGACAATGCCATGGCTGATGGGATTTCGAAAGGCGATGTACCTGATGCTCACTGGCGACAGTCTCTCGGGCAAAGAAGCAGTCGAGCAGGGCCTCGCCAACAAGTCCTTCCCGTCCGATGAACTCGAAGACGAAGTGCTCAAGGTCGCTCAGCGGATGACCTTGATCCCAACCGATGTGCAGCAAATCTGTAAGCGCAGCGTGCACCGCCAGATGGAGATTATGGGCATTCGTGCGGGTGTGCGCGCTGGTACCGAATTGCAGGCACTGGCGCAATTTACGCCGACCGCACTTGATTTCTTCGAGAAGATCGTCGCGGGCGGCGTGAAGTCTGCGATCACCGATCGCGATACAAAATTTGGTGATTATAGCGCTGGTAAGAAGGACTGAGATTGTGGGGCGGTAGGCAGTTCACGAGTGTTCAATCGGCCCTTATGGACGCTCACCTAATCTCTTTATGAAATATGGCGTTAAGCCAGCTCGATTTGATCGCGCAGGTCGCGCCCACCTTTGGCCTCGGCAGTGGTTGCGGTGCGCCAAGCTTTGACAGGCAATCCCGCCAGCGTCTCAACTATGTGATGCAGGGTCGGAAGCTGTTCCCAGTTTCCTGGAGTGAACACCGCTTGACCAGTACCTGTTTCGATAGACAGAATTTCTGTGTTGCCCAGACCGGGCGGGGTCAGCGTTGCCTTGGCGATGTCCGCTTCGCCCCAGCGCCCAGTACGCGGCATATATTTGTAAAGTAGCGTTCCTTCATTTCCGGCCTCTCCTCCAGACGGAGGTACGCCCGGCGCAAAATCCCGCAAAAAGCGGAGAGTCAAAAAGCGCGTGCCGTCCCAGCTGATATTGATGTCGGTCCCCTGATCGGTTTCGACAGGCTCTTCGATATTGGCGTAAAGCATGGGGTAGCCTAACTCCTCACGGCCAAATGTGATCGCATCCGCGCTGTTTTGAAAGCCGACAAGAAAGAAGCTGCCGCGAACATCGTCGCGACGGGCAGGGAATTTGATACCGACGGAGCTGTATCCCCGACCGGCGAGCCATTCTACGTCGGTCAGATATTGAACATCAATGGTCACAACAGGCTCGCCATCAAGTTTAAACCCTGGAGGAAGGAGAGCGGCCAATGCTTTTTCTTCTGACTCGAAACGCACCGCGAACGCTTTAATATAGGGTTTGCCTGATCCGTTAAATGGCTGACCGTCAGGCCCCTGTCGTGGACCCGGTCCGGGACCAAAACCATAGGGCATGCGGTGTATCAGAGGTGCGCCGGAGCAGTCAGTCACTGTGCAAGGCCTTATCAAAGTAATGCCGCAGCACACCGGCCGCCTGACACAGCGCGATCAGCCCCTCCTCAACAACCCCGCCCATACCGGTAAAGCCGTGGATCTGCCCCTCATAGCAGATATGGGTGCATGGGACGCCGGCTTTGCGTAGCCGGGTGGCATATGCCTTGCCCTCGTCACGCAGCGGATCGAGCTCGGCTGTGGTGATATAGGCTGGGGCGAGGCCGCTCAGATCTGATGCGCGTAATGGCGAGGCGCGCAATGAGTATTCAAGCGTGCGATCATGACCAAAGTGAATCGCTGCCCCAAAGCGAAGCGTATCTCGATTTACCAGATAATCCATTTCGTGAACCGAGGTGAACTCACCAATCTGATCAAGGAACGGAACATCAAGCCACTGCACGAGCGGCTGGGGCAAGCCTTTCTCCTTGGCGTCGAGGCATAGTGCTGCTGCATGTGTGCCCGCTGAGCTTGCGCCACCTACGGCAATGCGATTGGGATCCCCCTTAATCTCGGCAGCATTCTCCAGCGCCCACTCATAGACCGCAAGAATATCATCAAAACCTGCCGGGAACGGGTTTTCAGGAGGGATCCGGTGCTCTGGAATGACCAGAATGCAATTGGCTTCGGTAGCGAGCACATAAGGGATTCCTCCCATTTCGCTCGCTGATTGATGTGCAAAAGTACCACCAATGAAGTAGAGTAGTACAGGCAACTGATCCTCGCCTGGGTCGACCGGAGTGATCACTTTGCAATTGATATCGCCAGCAGGTCCTGGGACCTTGATATAGACATCTTCAAAAACTTCGCGCGGCTTGGGGCCGAGTTCGACGTAGAGCTTTGACGCGGATTCGCGAATGGCCTCGATAGTCTGCTCGGGTATCTCATCAAGGTTGCGCTCGGCCAACTGCGCCACAATAGCCTGTGTTTGCGGGTTCATATAGACGTGATTGAACATTCTTTGGTTCCTCTCCCTTGTTTTTTGTCGCTCCTGCCAGTTTGTTATTATCTTGGATGCAACGACAACCATGCTATAATAGCGCATAAAGATATCCGAACAAGATATTTTGACAAAATGCGCTTTATTTATATCAAATAAATACGCAAAAATTTGCATATCATGCCTTATCCCGTATATCACACCTAATGTGATCGAACGGAGAGGACCAATCATGACAAAATTCGGGATTTCACGACGCGCGGTTTTGGCGGGCTCCGCCTTGGGGGCAAGCGCGGGTCTGATACCCGGCGTAGCGCAGGCTTTTCAACGTGGCCAAGGTTTGCAATCGCTTGGGACCTCGGTCTCAATTGCTGATAGCGAAGCTTTAGAGATATTCTCCAACGAGGTGGGCGACCGCTTCAGTGTTTCGGTATGGAGGGATGTTCAGTTCTCCAAGCTGACCGGAACCTATGATCCCAACCAGACCCATGACGTAGTCTATGCACTTGATGGGAAATGGATGCTTCCGATAGCTGCGCAGGTCGCTTTGAGCGAGCTTATAGATCCAGCTTCGCAGGGTTTTCCCCGGCTGTTGATAGTCGGGATAGACTATATTGAGGGCACACCCAATGCGCGGCTGCGTGACTATATGCCCGCTAACGCAATTCCCGAACAATATCGGCTCATACCTCAAACAACACCCGAGACCACACCGGGCGGTGCGGCGCAATTTCTGAAGTTCCTTGAGAACGAGCTCGATCCGCTCATCCGGGCAAAGTACAAGACTACTGACAAGCCGGCGGCACTCCTTGGAGATTCAGCGGGTGGCGCGTTCGGAGCCTATGCTTTTACGCAGCAAACGGAGTTGTTTGACCGTTATTGGCTCGGCAGCCCTGGAATCTACAAAACGCAGGAAGACTATCTCGGCCAATTTGCGGCAACGCTCGAAAAAGAACTCGTCCATGATACCCGGATATTCATCAGTCTGGGCGAACTGGAAATGCACAGCCCGATAGAGTCCTTCCGGGCTCTGGGGCGCAGCTACGCCGATATGGTTGGATCGCTGCGCAGCACATCAAATTCGGCATTGTCCTGGGAAGACAAGATATATCCCGACAAGACGCACCTTTCGGTGGTCCTGCCCGCGCTGCAGGATGCGATGCTCTATCTGTTCTCGAAAACGTAGAGCCCAAAAGCGCTCTTGGCGTAAATGGCTTACTTGAAATGCGAACGCTCGACGCCTTTCCCCAAATGTTTCAGCTAGGAATTTTCGATGCCTGATCTCAAAACCTTTCGCCAAGAGAAATGATGCGACATAATAATCCTGAGGAATGTCAGTTGTCTGAAGCATTTACAAAAGCTGGAGCACTTCGCGGATTTCAGGAATCCGGGATACACATTTTCCTTGGAGTGCCATTTGCAGCGCCTCCAATTGGAGCGCTTCGCTGGAAGTCACCTCAACCGGTTGAAAGTTGGGACGGCGTCAGGGATGCGACCCGGTTTGGCAATAGAAGCTACCAACCACCACTTCCCGAAGAGCTGCTTCCCAAAGGCGCGGTGGTCGAAGGAGATATGTCGGAAGATTGTCTCTACTTAAACATCTATACGCCAGAGACTGGACCGGGAGATCGTCCCGTTATTTTGTGGATTCACGGAGGGGGATATCTTCAAGGCTCTGCGAATGACTATCATGGCAAAACTCTAGCCCGGGAAAACGACTGTATCGTGGTGATGGCCAATTACCGGCTTGGTGTATTCGGCTTTTGCGACTTTAGCGAGCTAGGCGAAGAATATAAGGGAAGCGTTAGCCGGGGATTTGAGGATCAAATCGCTGCGCTTAAGTGGATCAAAGAGAATATTTCAGAGTTTGGAGGTGATCCCTCCAAGGTATCAATTTGGGGTGAGAGTGGGGGTGCTGGGTCTGTCCTCGCACTACAAGGGGCGAAAAGTGCCGAAGGGCTGTTTCATTCGTCGATTGCATTCAGCCCGGGTGATATTGATATCGGGGAAGTGGCACCGCCCAATGCTGTTGCGGCGCTGCGCGACCATCTTTCGCTAGAAGGCGATATTGAGCAGACGCTCCTGAATATGCCTGCAGAGCGATTGTTCGAACTATTTCTGACTGGCGTTTTGCAGTATTTTCAAACTGTTGACGGAACAGTGATAACGGAACATCACAGTGCGGCTTTACGACGCAAGGGTGCCGATGGGCCTCCCCTTATGTCAGGCTCCAACTTGAACGAAGCGAGTTACCTGAAGAATCTGGGAGGTGTCGGGCCTTCGACACTGGACGAGGTCAAGGACAGACTCGTTTGCCTCATTAATGCCCGCGACCATGACGGCTATGTGGCTTTTGTCGACGAGTGCCATCCAAATGGCAGTGATGAAGAGAAGAAAGAGCAGATTTGGAACGATCTGTTTCGCGCAAGCTCAATGCGAAATGTTGAGGCAGTGAGCCAAGGTGGCGGCCGCGGATGGCTCTACCACTTCGCCGTACCAACGGATCATCCGATGGGAGTGACACATGGAGCCGAGATCGCTTTTTCTTTTGGTTGGTTTGGCAATCAACCGACTATGATGCCAGAATTCCATCCAGACACACCAGAGAACCGCGAACTATCGAAACTATGGCGCGCCATGCTGGTGCAATTTGCCCGTACAGGCGACCCTAATGGTGATGGGTTGCCTGCTTGGCGCCCATATAGTCCTGACGCCCCCGTCCTGATGGAGTTTGACATCGAGCCGCATATGCGCAGCCAGACAAACAGCGAGGCGATCCGCAAAGCCTATGGCCTTGTATAGTGATGCTTGTTGTAGACCTTTACCCTCGTTCTTGACGGGTGCGGTCTTGGTCCGGGATGTGGCGTCTGCCTGTCCTTTTAATTGAATGCGAGGAGGTTGCGTTGATGCTAGATCGAGGTGAGATCGATCCCGAACTACGAAATGCTGCTCGTTTCTTTCGCCTGTTCACCATTTCCCCAAAATGGTTCTTCCGGTTGTCTCGCTGGATCGGCCGCACGATCGAGGGCAAGGCACCGGAAGATACTTCGATCGAACAAGTTTGGATCGACCGGCCAACAGGAAATGGCCAGATCCGTATTTGTCTGTTTCGACCAAAGGACGTTGCCAGGTCCACGACGCTAGCGCCGGTGATCTACTTGCATGGGGGTGGCTACGCCATGGGCAATCCCGAGAGCGCGGGAGAGATTATCGCCCGCATGATCAAGGAACGTCCGTGCGTCGTAATTGTGCCGGACTATCGCAAATCCCTTGATGAGCCATATCCGGCCGCAATTGACGATTGCTACACCACGCTCGTTTGGGCTGAGAGGAGTCGACGGCTAATCAACGCGAATGACGAAGCCTTTGCTGTTGTCGGTCATAGCGCAGGCGGTGGACTGACCGCCGCCCTTAGTCTTCGTGCGCGGGAGCGAAAAGGTCCGCCTATCGCATTTCAAATGCCTATCTATCCAATGATTGATGACAGGCTCGGTGAGCCATCGCCTGCCAGTCAAAGAGCCCCGGTTTGGAGCTGGAAGAGCAACGCACTCGGCTGGTCGCTCTATCTTGGTGAGATCAAACCTGGTTCTGCTAATGTGCCTTACGACGCTGCACCTGCTCGGGCTGACAATCTCGCTAAATTACCTCCAACCGCGACAATGGTCGGCAGTATCGATCTATTTGCGGGCGAAACCACACGCTTTGCCAAGACCCTTTCCAAAGCCGGGGTGGCGTGCAAATTTGCGCTCTTCCCGGGCGCATTCCATGGATCTGAGTTTCTGGCGCCGAAAGCGCAGGTCAGTCGCAGGGCGAATGACTATTTCTATTCCACTTTTGCACAAGGCATGGACCGCGACTTTTCCAGCTGGACGACATTTGAGCCCTGAGTCCGGGCCAAGTAAAAGAGCTGGTATTCAAAGCTCGTGCCCAGCCGCAATAGTGGCGCGGTTCTTTTCCAGATATCGTCCAGACAGAATGACACTGATGCCAACATGGCCATGATTTTGGCGACAGCGCTATCAGTGTGACTATGCCAGAGTGTAGAACGCATAGGGAGATAAATAACGATAAAAAACCATTATGCGTTATTTACAATCAAAATTAGAACGCTTAATTTAACCCACCTTCTAGGATAGGACCCAGAAAACAGGGTGTCGAGTCCTGGCCCAGAGTTTGCGTTAGCGCGGCAAATGTCACGCCGCTCTTGCCCCGGATTTCGTGGCCAGTCTTGATCAAGATTTGGAGAAGATGTGATGACAAATAAGGCAGTTGTTGGTGGCGTTGGGATGATTAAGTTCGCCAAGCCTGGCGAAAGCGAGGGCTATGAGGTCATGTCCGAAAAAGCGATCCGCCTTGCTCTGGAGGACG
The DNA here is from genome assembly GCA_038748365.1 of Pseudomonadota bacterium. GTDB lineage: Bacteria > Pseudomonadota > Alphaproteobacteria > Sphingomonadales > Sphingomonadaceae > Alterisphingorhabdus. The sequence continues at coordinate 81,019 of JBCDIZ010000009.1, read as the reverse complement.
CTGGGCTTGAGCCCGATGATATCGAGCAGGCCTATGCCAGCTATATTTATGGTGACAGTGCCAATGGGCAGTCTGGCTTTTACAGGGTCAAGCGCACGGGCATTCCAGTATTCAACGTCAACAACAATTGCGCTTCGGGTTCAAATGCTTTGTTCCTTGCCCGCCAAGCGGTTGAATCCGGGCAGGTCGATTGTGCGCTGGCTTTCGGGTTTGAAGAAATGCGTCCTGGCGCGCTCGTGTCACACTGGGAGGATCGCTACAGCCCGGCTCAGCCAGTTTTTGAAGCCATTATGGAGCTTAATCCAGATATGCCTCGCAACGTACCCGGCGCACCAGCGATGTTCGCATCGGCCGGGTTTGAATATATAGAAAAATATGGGGCTAACCCGGATTTATTCGCAAAGGTGGCCGTCAAGACACGCAAGCATGCAGGCCAGAACCCTTACGCGCTTTTCACAGAACCGATTACGGTTGAAGACGTAATGGCCTCAAAGGTCGTCGTTCCTCCCTCACTTACTCGCTTCATGTGCTGTCCGCCCACTTGTGGTGCAGCAGCCGCAATCATTATGACCGAGAAATTTGCGCGCGAGAAAGGCATTTCAAACGCTGTGCGTATAGCCGGGCAGGGCATGGCGTCGGACAGCGAGGTGCAGCTTACCAATCGCCGTAACATTGTTGGCATGGATATGACCCAAAGGGCTTCAAAGCAGGCATATGAGGCTGCTGGTATTGGCCCGGACGAGGTTGATGTCGTTGAGCTGCATGACTGCTTCACTCCAAATGAGGTCGTGACATATGAGGGGCTCGGCCTTTGTGAAGAGGGAGAGGCCACAAAGTTCGTTGACGATGGCGACAATACCTATGGCGGTAAGGTCGTAGTCAATCCATCAGGCGGGCTGATGTCGAAAGGACATCCCATTGGTGCTACTGGCCTGGCGCAATGTACCGAGCTTGTTTGGCATCTTCGCGGCGATGCTGAAAAGCGTCAGGTAGAAGGTGCCAAGGTGGCGCTTCAGCACAATATCGGCATACCGGGATCGTGCGTCGTCACAATGTACCAGGCGATGTGACAGGTTCTCCCTCCTGTCAGCTTAGGTCTGTGGAGGAAAAACCGCGCGCAGATCACCGCGCCTGCCCCCAGTAGCGAAAAACTCGAACATCAACAGAGAGGTCGCGTGCCAGAGGTCTGGATTATTGACTCCGTCAGAACATTCCGAGGGATCGGAAAACCCGGCAAGGGTGCGCTCGCGCATCTCCATCCGCAAATTCTGTTTTCCTCCACGCTCAAGGCGCTCCAACAGCGCAATGCCATAAACACTGCCGAGGTTGATGATGTGCTTGCTGGATGCGGAGAACAACGCGGCAAGCAGTCCTGCTGCATCGCGCGGATGGCGGTTCTTGATGCTGGCTGGGATGACAACGCCTGTGGCGTGACCCTTGATCGCTTTTGCGGGTCGGCGCTCACCGCAGTGAATCTGGGAGCGATGGGCATCATGTCGGGTATGCAGGATTGCGTCGTCGCTGGCGGTGTAGAATCCATGTCCTATCTGGCAAGCTCCGGGCTGGTTAATACCTTCATCGATGGCGACAATATGCGGCTGCGCAAAGCCGTTCCGCAGCCCCATCAAGGCGTCTCGGCGGACATGATCGCAACGCTTGAAGGCATCACCCGCGAAGACGTCGACAAGCTTGGACTGGAAAGCCAGGTCCGGGCCGCGAAGGCGATTGACGAGGGCCGCTTCAATCGCTCAACAATCTCGGTTCACAACGAAGACGGCTCGGTTGCTCTCGACCATGAGGAATACCCACGCCCAGCCACCACGATGGAAGGGCTATCGGCACTTGAACCGGTCTTCCCGCGCATTATTGATACGCCGCTGGACGAGCAAGGCTCAACGTTCCGCGCTCTTGTTGAAGCTGTCTATACCGGCATGGAAATTGATCACGTTCACCACGCGGGCAACTCATCCGGAGTAGTCGATGGTGCTGCTGCGCTACTCTTGGCTTCCCCCGGCTATGCAAAGGCGCAAGGCTGGACACCACGAGCGAAGATCCGGATGAGCGCGAATGCCGGTGCTTCGCCGACACTTATGCTGACAGCGCCTACTCCTGCTGCCGAGGCATGCCTCAAGCGCGCCGGGATGGCTGTTTCGGATATCGACCTGTTCGAGGTGAACGAAGCCTTTGCAGCGATCCCGATCAAGTTTATGCGCGACCTCGATATCGATCCCGAGATTGTAAACGTCAACGGCGGGGCCATCGCTTTGGGACATCCGATTGGCGTAACCGGAGCTGTCATTCTCGGCACCCTTCTCGATGAACTCGAACGGCGCGACCTCAATATCGGAATGGCAACAATGTGCACCGGTGGCGGCATGGCACCCGCCACGATTATCGAGCGAGTCTAGAGGGCGCTTAAGCGAGCTGAGGCTTGTCAGACTGCAGATTTTATATTGGGTCTCCTTTAAACCCCAAATCAAAAGCTAAACCACCCCGATCCATTCCACAGCGGAGTAGCAAAATCTCATGGCCTGAGAAGTGGCGAGGATAGTAGGCTTCATGCCTACCAGAGACTAGTTCACATTAGACCGACAACACCGTCATTTTATTTATGCTAAGTTCACACCTGTGCCGCATAGGCAAAGCTGGTTTTGTTGGATAATCCGTTGGAAAAGTCCAACACTGTCCTAATGCAGCTTGAATTTGGGTCGGACGATCTGGTTTACCCGGCCGATTATGATCAGCATGATGCCGCGCACATAGCCATGAATCGCCAGCAGATGCAGGCGGTAGAGCGATTGATAGGCCCAACGCGCGAGACGACCCTCTATCGCCATACGGCCGCCGACGAGATTGCCCATCAGGCTGCCCAATGCGGAAAAGCGGCTTAAGGAAACCAATGACCCGCGGTCGCGATAGACAAAGTCCTTTAACGGCTTGCTCTGTTGCGCGCGGACCAGATTGTCGAACACCAGGCTGGCCATCTGATGCGCCGACTGGGCGCGGGGCGGGATCGGTTTTTCATCGCCCGGTAAAAGGCACGAGGCGCAATCGCCTAGGGCGAATATCCGGTCGTCCTTTGTCGTCTGCAATGTCGGGCGCACGATAAACTGGTCCAGCCGGTTGAGTTCCAGGTCGCTCATTTGCGCAACGCCATCCGACCCTTTGATGCCAGCGGCCCAGACAATCAGATCGGCTTCTATGCGATCGCCCGATTTGGTCTCAACATGATCGGCATGCACAGCGGTTACCTGGGTCGACGGTTGCACCTCAACGCCCAGCCGCTCCAGCTCATGATGCGCTGTCCCGGCCAGGTCTTCATCAAGCTGGGGCAATATGCGCGGTCCGGCTTCAAGCAACGTCACCTTGAGCTTGTCTTCATCAAACACTTCCAAACCGTAAGTGCGCAACGAACTGGCGGCATTATATAATTCGGCGGCCAGTTCCACGCCGGTGGCTCCAGCGCCGATAATGCAGATGCGCACATCGGCATCGCCCTTGCCCGTCTGGTGCGCATGATTGGCGCGCAGACAGGCATTGAGCAACCGCTGCCGAAATCCGTCGGCATGGCCGCGATGCTCAAGAAAATGGGAATGCTCGCGAACGCCCGGCACACCAAAATCATTGGAAATGCCGCCAAAGGCCAGCACCAGATAATCATAACGGATGACATGGCGGCCGATAATCTCCTCGCCTTTGTCATCGAGCAGCGGCGAAGTGATGATTTGCTGTTTATCGCGATCGATCTTTTCCAGCGCGCCATGGAAGAAGCGATAGCCCCAACGCACCGCATGGCCGCCATAGCCGACCTCGTCCATATTGGCATCGAGCGATCCGGCGGCGACCTCATGCAGTAATGGCTTCCAGACATGAGTAAGGTTGCAGTCGACGAGGATGATATCATGGTCTTTGCGGCCATATCTGGAGCCTAGCTTACGCACTAATTCCAGCCCGCCAGCGCCGCCACCGACGACGACAATCTGTGTTTTGCGCTTGCTCATCTGTCCCCTTTGGCTTTGCCAGCTCAGGATAACAGCGCATTATGGGCAGGTTTGTTCCAAAGGCTGAATTAGCGGGCGCCGCGTTTCTGGTTTGCCTGGATAGTGAAATAGATAATCAGTGCGACACCGATAATGCTGGGCCCGGTCCAGATCAGTGGATTGAATACTTGTTCCGGGATCAGGCGGATCAGCCCGACCGAGAGAAAAGCCGTATAAGCCGAAATGCCCATGCCCAGCAGGGCGCGGAAGTGCTCGCCTATATAGGCGGTGGCCGGAGGTTTGCTGCTGCGCCAGACAAAGCGGAGTTGCAATGCCATGGCGACAAGGCCGACAGCGGCGACGAGGACCATCAGCGGATGCTCGACACGAAAGCCAAAATAGGCACACCATATGCCCGAAAGGATGACCGCCAACATCACCAGCTGGTAGCGCAGCGCGCGCAATGCGATGCGTTTGCGGCCATGCTTCACCACCGCCAGGCCATAATCGGCAAAACCGATGGTGAGCAGGCCAAGATAGAGCATGAACCAGCCGAACAGCCCGGCAAACAATTCTCTGTCGGTAATTGAGGGGATACGCTCTTCAGGGCCATAAAGTGAGAGCAATGCCATGGCGATCGCCAACGCCCCGGCAGCCATAAAAGCATAGCAGGCAATGCGCCCCCATTTGCGATGCGGCTTGGCGCCTTTGCGCGCGATGATCGGCACCCAAAAAGAAATCAGGCCAATTGTGCCTGCAATGACATGCAGCACGACAAGAAACTCGAACGGATGCATCAAAGCAAGCGTACAATTTTCTGGACAGCTGTAAAGATCAAGCGCTGTTGTCAGAGCGGCAATAAGGCCTTGGCAAGCGGATGGAATGGGCTAGGGTACTGCGGTTCTTATCTCACAGCTTTCAGGATGATAGCGATATGCGTCTCTCTCTTCTGCCTCTTCTCTGCGCCTTTTCTCTGTTGTCCACGCCTGCCGCTGCGCAGGAGGAAAAGGCGAGCGACGCAGAACCGAAGCTGGAGATAGGGGCCGGGGGACGGCCAGTAGGGCAAAGTTGGTCGCGCAGCCCGGTCTATGCCGAACATGGCATCGCCGCGACCGCGCATCCGCTAGCCAGTCAGATTGCGATAGATATCCTCAAAAAAGGCGGCAGCGCGGTGGATGCGGCGATTGCCGCCAATGCGGCGCTGGGGCTGATGGAGCCGACAGGCAATGGCATTGGCGGCGATCTGTTTGCTATTATCTGGGACCCGAAGACGCAAAAGCTCTACGGTCTGAACGGCTCAGGCAAAAGCGCGATGGGTACATCCTATGCCGAATTTATCGACCAGCTGGGCGGGCGGACCAGTATCCCTCCGCTGGGGCCGCTACCGATCACCGTGCCGGGCACGGTGGATGGCTGGTTTGAACTGCATGGCAAATTCGGCAAGCTGCCCATGGCGGACATCCTCGCCCCCGCGATTGGCTATGCCAATGAGGGCCATCCGGTATCGCCGGTGATCGCCTATTATTTCAGCCGCAATTTGCGCGCTTTTGAGCGCAATGAGGCAATGATCGGTGACTTTTCCAACGCCCGCGCCACCTGGTTCGCCAATGGCGCGCCCAAGGCCGGCGAGATTTTCAAAAACCCCGATCTTGGCAAGACCCTGAGCCTGATTGCAGAAGGCGGGCGCGATGCTTTTTATAAAGGCGAAATTGCCCGGACAATGGATGCTTATATGCGCCGTGTTGGCGGCAATCTGCGCTATGAGGATTTTGCCGCGCATAGCAGCAAATGGGTGGAGCCGGGTTGCGTCAGTTATCGCAAGGGGTTTGAACTATGCGAACTACCACCCAATTCGCAGGGTTTTGCCGCGCTGCAAATGGCCAACATCCTCAAAAATATCGATCTCGCGCAATATCCGCGCGGCAGCGCCGAGGTGCTGCATTATATTACCGAGGCCAAGCGGCTCGCCTTTGAGGATGTCGCGCGCTTCTATGCCGACCCGGATATGTCGCCTGCGCCTCTGGATTGGCTGTTAAGCGATGAATATGGCCGCGAACGTTTTGCCCTGATCGACCCAAAAAAGGCTTCGCCCGCCTTTGGCCCCGGTGAGCCCAAGTTGGAAGGCGAAGGTGACACCACTTATCTCACCGTCGCCGACAAGAACGGCATGATGGTCTCACTGATCCAGTCCAATTATCGCGGCATGGGCAGTGGCCTCACGCCCGATGGGCTGGGCTTTATGTTTCAGGATCGTGGCGAGCTCTATTCGCTCGATCCCGATCACCCCAATGTCTATGCGCCAGGGAAACGGCCGTTTCAGACGATTATTCCGGCCTTTATGAAAAAGGATGGCCAGCCCTATATGTCCTTCGGCCTGATGGGCGGCGGCATGCAGCCACAGGGGCATGTGCAGGTGATGGTCAATATTGTCGATTATGGCATGAACCTGCAGGAAGCGGGTGATGCGGCACGGCTCAACCATGACGGTGGGCGCGCGCCTACTGACGTGCTGAATACACGAGATGCCGATCTGCTGGGCACACTCAATGTTGAGCCGGGTATTTCAGAAGCAACCATCGCGCGGCTGAAAGCCATGGGGCATAATGTCAATGTGGTTAGCAACGGCGTGATGTTCGGCGGCTATCAGGCGATTATCCGCGACCCGGAAAGCGGCGTCTATCATGGTGCGACCGAGATGCGCAAAGACGGGCAGGCGCTGGGTTATTGAACGGCGCGATAGCCGGGCAGAGTATCGATTGCATGCGATTAGTGCAGCCACCGCATAATCTGCTTCATGGGGCATCTTTGTTTCTCGATTTTGACGGGACATTGGTAGCGCTGGCCGAGACACCCGATGCGGTAGTGGTGCCGCCGAGAGCCAGAGCGCTATTGGCCAAGCTGAGCCATGCTCTGCAGGGCCGAGTGGCGATTATCTCCGGGCGCGATGTGGCGGGCCTGAGAGGCAAGTTTGGCCTTGATACTATCACCCTTTCTGGCAGCCATGGTGCAGAAATCGCCCTGCCCGGCCGGCCTGTTGCAGCGCCGTTGCGAAACGAGGGTTTGGAGCAGGCTCAAGCTAAGCTGCATGACTTTGCGGCACAGCATGAAGGCGTGCTGATCGAGCAAAAGGCATTGGGTATCGGGCTGCACTATCGGCTGGCGCCGCAACTGGCCGAAACCTGTAAGGAGCAGGCCTATGATATGGCCGCGCGCTTTGGCCTGTCTGTCCATCCGGGCAAGATGCTTTATGAAATGCGCGCCGATAATGCCGATAAGGGCGTGGCGCTCACCACCTTAATGCAGCAGGAGCCTTTTAGCTTGGGACGTCCGGTGTTTATCGGCGATGATGTCACCGATGAAGATGGCTTTCGCGCCGCTACAGCTTTGGGCGGCTTTGGAATTAAAGTTGGCGTTTCAGACCAAAGCCATGCAAGCTATGGCTTAGAAGATGTAGACGCCGTGCACGATTATCTCATGGCGTTTGCCGCAGATGCAGAACAGGGGACACATTTGTGAGCGCAGCAACCGCGCCCAATGCCATGCAACAACGCAATCTGGAGCTATGGCCGATTGGCAATTGCCAGGCCTCGGCGCTGATCGACAGCGAAGCGCGGCTGATCTGGGGCTGCTTGCCGCGTATTGATGGTGATCCCGCCTTTTGCGCCCTGCTCAACACCGATGATTTTGCCGATGAACAGGCCAAGGGTTTCTGGAGCATTGACCTGGAAGGCTGCGTTTCTATCGAGCAGGAATATATCCGCAACACGCCGGTGCTGCGCACGCGTAAGACTGACAGCAATGGCAGCACAATTGACATATTCGATTTCTGCCCCCGCCGCGCCCAGCGTGGGCGGATTTATCGCCCCACTGCCTTTGCCCGCATCGTCCGCCCGGTATCAGGGTCACCGCGTATCAAGGTGAAACTGCGGCCGCTGTCGAGCTGGGGCCGGGAAAGGCCGAAACTCTCCTTCGGCTCCAACCATATCCGCTATCCGCTGGCGGCAATGAATATGCGGCTCAGCACCGATGCCCCTATAGGCCATATCTCGGTCGAAAACAGCTTCCGGGTTGAGCGTAATCTGCATTTCTTCTTTGGCCCGGATGAGAGTTTTGTCGGCCCGCTCGGCGAGACCGTCTCGAAGATGATGACCGACACCATCTATAGCTGGCAGCGCTGGGTGCGTACGCTGGCAATCCCGGCTGAATGGCAGCAGGAAGTCATCCGCTCGGCGATCACACTGAAGCTTTGCCAACATGAAGATAGCGGCGCGATCGTGGCGGCGATGACCACCTCCATCCCCGAACATGCCGATAGTGGCCGCAATTGGGACTATCGCTATTGCTGGATCCGCGATGCCTATTACACGGTTGAGGCGCTGAACCGGATCGGCGCGCTGGATGTGCTCGAATCCTATCTCGAATATCTGCGCAACATTGTCGACAATGCCACCGACGGCCATATCCAGCCGCTTTATGGTGTGCTCGGACATGCCGAGCTCGACGAGACTGAGGCTGAGCATTTGCCCGGCTATCGCGGCATGGGTCCGGTGCGCGTCGGCAATCAGGCCTATAGCCAGACCCAGCATGACGCCTATGGCCAGATCGTGCTATCCTCGGCGCAGGCATTCTGGGACCACAGGCTGTTGCGCATGTCGGGGGAAGAGGATTTCGAAGCGCTGGAGCTGGTCGGAGAACTTGCCTGGGAGGTTTATGACAAGCCAGATGCCGGGTTGTGGGAGCTGCGCACGCGCGAGCATGTCCATACCTATTCTGCGGTGATGTGCTGGGCCGCCTGTGATCGATTAGCCAATGTCGCCAATATGCTGGCGCTGGAAGAGCGGGCACAACATTGGGCGCGGCGCGCGTCAACAATGAAAGACGCGATCCTCAAACAGGCGTGGAATGAGGAAAGCGAGGCATTATCGGCGACATTTGACGGCGATGACCGCGATGCCAGCCTGTTGCAGCTGCTCGATCTGCGCTTTCTCGACGCCAATGACCCCAAATTCCGCAGTACATTGACGACGCTGGAAGAGGCGCTGCGGCGCGGCAATCATATGCTGCGCTATGCCGCCGAAGATGATTTCGGCATGCCGCAAACCGCGTTCAATGTCTGCACTTTCTGGCTAATCGAGGCGTTGCACCTGTCGGGCCGCGAAACCGAGGCGCGGCATCTTTTTGAGGAAATGCTGGCGCGGCGCACGGCGGCCGGTTTATTGTCTGAGGATATCGACCCGGCAACCGGGGAGCTATGGGGCAATTATCCGCAAACCTATTCGCTGGTGGGGATCATCAATTGCGCGGTGTTGTTGAGCCGACCATGGAGCGAATTGCGATGAGCAGAAAACCGAAATGAGCCGATTGGTCGTCATCTCCAACCGGGTTTCCAAATGGAAACAGGGTGGCGCCCAAGGCGGGCTGGCGGTGGCGCTCAACTCTGCCTTGCGACAGAATAATGGCCTGTGGTTTGGCTGGTCGGGCCAGCGCGTCGAGCAGTTCACCGGTCATCTCAATATTGAGGAACATGGCGGTGTGCGCACCGCAACGATTGATCTCGATGAGCAGGATGTCGATGAATATTATAACGGCTTTGCCAACCGCACGCTTTGGCCGCTATTCCACTATCGCATTGATCTCGCGGAATATGAGCGCAGCTTTGGCGAGGGCTATGAGCGGGTAAATAACCGCTTTGCCGATACCGTCCTGCCGCTGATCGAACCCGATGACGCGGTGTGGGTGCATGATTATCATCTCATCCCTTTGGGATACCGGCTGCGCAAGCTGGACTGCAAGAACAAGATCGGTTTTTTCCTGCACACCCCCTGGCCGCCAACGCGGCTGCTGGTGGCATTGCCTTATCATGAGCGACTGGTGGAATCGCTGTTCGCCTATGATGTAGTCGGCTTTCAGTCCGAGGAATGGCTCGAGAGCTTTCGCCATTATTGCGAGAAAGAACTGGGTGCAAACATTGACGGCGAAACGATCAGCTATGACGATTTGACGCTAAAGGCCATCGCCTGCCCGATTGGCCTTGATCACACCGAATTTCTTGCCGCCAGCCAGTCCGCAGACGCTGACAAAGCACACAGTAAAATGCGCGCCAGCCTGCAGGATCGCAAACTGATCGTAGGCGTTGACCGGCTCGACTATTCCAAGGGATTGGAAGAGCGGTTCAATGGGTTGGAGCGGTTCTTTACCGACAATCCTGATCAGCAGCGTGAAGTGGTGATGGTGCAGATCGCGCCGCCTTCACGCGGGGAGGTGGAGAGCTATCAGGAGATACGCGCCGCGCTGGATGCCCAAACCGGACGGATCAACGGCGCTTTTGCTCATGTTGACTGGACCCCTGTCCGCTATGCCAATCGCGGCTATCCGCGCGCCGAGCTGGCTGGCATTTATCGCGCGGCCAAGGCGGCTTTGGTGACGCCATTGCGCGATGGCATGAATCTGGTCGCCAAAGAGTTTGTCGTGGCGCAGGACCCGGACGACCCAGGCGTATTGATCCTGTCACGCTTTGCCGGAGCATCATTGCAGTTGACCGAGGCTCTGCTGGTCAATCCCTATTCCGCCGAAGAGCTTTCCGACGCGATCAGCACCGCGCTCGCCATGCCGCTGCAGGAACGCCAACGCCGCTGGCGCGCGATGATGGATATCATGGAAAAAACCGACGTGATCTGGTGGCGCGAGAAATTCACTGAGTATCTACGGTAGTCCTTAGGCGCTGATCAGCTCTTCCAACAGCGGATTAGGAAAGCGGCGCGATAAGGTGATGGCGTAGAAATCCTCGACCATGCCGGGCAGCTCAGCGACCTGGGCCAGTTCGCCGCTGCGCAATTCTTCCTGAACCACAATGGGCGGGATCACCGCCAGACCTTTTTTTGCGCGCGCGAGCAGGCGCAGCATCGCCATATCATCGGCTTCGGCTGCAACCTGTACCGTCAGGCCCATGCGCGCAACCATGGCATCAAACGTGCCGCGGATACTGCTTTCTGCGGAAGGAAGAACCAGAGGCCAGCTGGAAAGTATGGTGTCCAGAGCCTGTTCGCCTATACCAAAATCAGGATGCGCGATCAGGCTTACCGGCTGCTCATCGATCAGATGCGCCGCCCAGTTGGATTCGCTGTCGCGCTGCGGCGGCATATTGGTGAGCAGCACATCAATCTCGTGATTTTCGAGGCTTTCCTGTAGGCCGCGGAAATTGCCGGAATCGATGGTGACATGGACATCATCGCGACCGAGCAATGGCTCGAGAAACTGAATCTGAAAATTGCGCGACAAGGTGGAGACTGCGCCAACGCGAAAAGTATAGCGTTCAGCGCTATGCTGGTCACGTAATGTTCCGAGCAGTTCATCACCAGTAGCAAATATGGAATCGGCATAGTCGAGCGCGATATGGCCTGCCTCGGTCAGATGCAGTCTCTTGCCGCGCCGCTCAAACAGGCTTTGGTCCAGCTGCGCTTCAAGCTTTTGTATCTGCACCGACAGCGCCGATTGCGACACGTTGAGCTTCTCCGCGGCGCGGGTAAGGTTGCCCTCATGCGCGACAGCCCAGAAATAGCGCAGATGGTTATAGTTTAGCTGTGCCAAAGGATGGTCCTTTCGTTCTATATATACAGAATAGATCGATATCAGACAAACATTGAATTTAGCGAATGACGTAGCATCACCTAGTGCAATCAGAAGATATATTCTCTGGAGTGATATATGCCTAAGCTGTTGACGCTGCTGCCTACTTTGGGGCCTGTAGCGCTGATTATCGCCGCTCTGATTTGCTTTCATAACCCCGGTTTGCGACCTGGCAAAGCTCTGGCGGCAAGCCGATTTGCCAGCCTGTTCGCCATGGCAGCAGCATTGGGCACCATTGGCGTACTCATCGCCTTTGGTCCTACAGATGGCATGGTGATTGGCAGTAGATGGTTCACCCTTGGCGATCGCATCGACCCTTTAAGTACCTCGCTCTTTACCCTGATCGCCTTTATCGGCGTGATCGTGCTGCAATATAGCCGCAACTATCTTGACGGCGATGCGGCGCAGGGCCGCTTTCTCGGCTGGATGTGCCTGACACTGGCAGCGGTCATGTTTCTGGTGCTGTCGGGCACGTTGTTTCAGCTCGCGCTTGCCTGGATTGCCACCAGCCTTGGCCTGCACAAATTGCTGGTCTTCTTCAAGGATCGCCCGGCCGCGGCTGTTGCAGCGCGCAAGCGTACGGTCGTCGCCCGTCTTGGGGATATCAGCCTTATCATCGCTTTCGCCTTGCTTGTCAGTGCTTTTGGCGAAACCCAGATCAGCGCGATACTGGCGGCGGCTGAGGCAGGCCAAGGTTCGACAAGCATCACCATTGCCGCCTGCCTGATCGCGCTGGCGGCTCTGCTCAAATCGGCGCAGTTCCCGACCCATGGTTGGCTCATTGAGGTAATGGAAACACCGACCCCGGTCTCGGCGTTGCTCCATGCCGGTATCGTCAATGCTGGCGGTTTTCTGGTTATCCGTTTTGCCGATGTCATGCTGCTCGCCCTGCCCTCGCTGTGGCTGCTCGCCTTTGTCGGCGGTGTCACCGCGCTGATCGGTGTCGCGGTGATGCTCACCCAATCGCGCATCAAGAACCAGCTTGCATGGTCCACCGTGGCGCAAATGGGTTTCATGCTGATGCAATGCGGCTTTGGCGCGTTTTCGCTGGCACTGCTGCACATCATCGCCCACTCACTCTATAAGGCGCACAGCTTCCTCTCATCCGGCAGCGTGATTGACGCGGTGCGCGTGCCCACCACCAATGACGCGGTGCGTCGCCCGGATATGGCGCGCTTCCTTGTCGGCGCTGCTGCCGCCCTCACCTTCTATGTCGGTATCGGCTCGCTGATGGGCATCCAGCTCACCGAAAAACCCGGCTGGATGGTCTTCGGCGCGGTGCTGGTGCTGGCGCTGGCGCGGTTTATGGCCAAGAGCCTTGCAGCAAAAAGCTGGGTTGCGAGCACTATTCGCATTGGCGCGTCTTCTGTCGCACTCTCCGCGCTCTATTTCGGCCTGCAACTGGGCGCTGCCTGGATGGTGGGTAATAGCCTGCCCGCCCCGGCGATGACCTCGCCGGTGCTGGTCGCGATGATGATCGGCTTTACCATCAGCTTCATCTTATTGATGGCAGTGCAGCATCTGCCGGCATCCTTAGCGCGCACCCGCTTTGCCGAATCCATGCGCATCCACACCACCAACGGCTTTTACGCCAATGCCGTTTTCAACCGCATCGTCGGCGCGTCGCGCGGACAGTAAGAGGGCTGTATAGATTATGACCACTGACGTTATCGAGAACGTAAAAGACCTGCCCGCATCCGCTTCGGAGATGATCGATATCCCTGCCGAGGCTTTGGAAACAGCCATTAGCGCATCCTGCAACCGCATTGCGCCGTGCTGGCCTCTCAAGAATTTCGTCGCGGTAAACCCCTATTTTGGCATCGCCGATAAGAGCTTTATGACTGCTGCGGACTGGCTGGCGCAGACCGCCGGTTCTCCGCTGACGCTCAAGCCCACCGAATATATCGAAGCGATTGACTCCGGTCGCATCACGTCTGAGGCTCTGACCGCTGCGCTTAAAGCCGCCAATATTGACGAGCGCACCGATGCCATTGTCGCGCGGCTGACGGTGATGGATGATACCCTCATTAAAGCGCATTCCATGGCCTCGTTGCTCGCAGAAACACGTGGCTGGGATATCGAGGATTTTGTCATAGACCGCATCTCGCATTGGGCGATGGCCCATTATGATGAGGGTCAGGCGGATTGGCGCCCCGATCTCGACACAAGCGATTTCGCTTCCTGGAAGACCTTTGCGGGCATTGACAAGACGGCCAATGTTGCAGGTCTAAAAGGTCTGCGTCCATTGTTCAAAAGCCTGCCAGAAGACCCACAAGCGGCGATTGCGCAGATCGCCATGGAGATGGGTCTTGGCACCGACCGGTTGGAAATGGTGTTCGATCGCATGCTGATGAGCATCAATGGCTGGGCGAGCTATACGCGCTATATTGCCTGGGGCTATGAGCTGAAGGGCGAGAGTAATGACAGCGTCATGCAGATCCTCGCCATCCGTCTGGCTTGGGACTGGGCTTTGTGGAAGACGGCCAGCGTCGCAGAAAAGCAAGGCTGGGCCGAAGCACTGGACGCCGCAGAAACCAAAAGCGACGATCCAGCGCTGGCGATGATCCATGCGGTGCACAATGCCTATGAGATGAGCTGGCAAAAGGATCTGATCGGCAAGATCAATGCGCAGCCCGATACCGATTTGCCGGAGCGCCCAACCGTGCAGGCGGCGTTCTGCATCGATGTGCGTTGCGAGGTGTATCGCCGCGCCTTAGAGCAGGCGATGCCCGAAATTGAAACCATCGGTTTCGCCGGCTTTTTCGGCGTGGCGATGGAATATGTGCCCTTGGGTGCACAGTCGGGTTCTGACCAATGTCCGGTATTGCTCAACCCCGGTTTTCGCGTCGCTGAAACCAGCGGCGATCCCGAGAAAGATGCCGAGTTGATCGGCGCCAAGCGCGTCAAGGAAGCCACCCGTGCCGCCTGGTATGCGCTGAAAATGGGCGCGATCTCGTCCTTTGCCTTTGTCGAGACCATTGGCCTCGGCTTTGTCTCCAAGCTGGTCACCGATACGCTGGGCATTACCCGCCCCGGTCCCAATCATGCCGAGCGCGGCGTCGGCAAAGGCGAGGCTGATACATTGGCACCCTCGCTGGACGCACAGTCCGAAATTGCCGGTATCCCGACCGATGAACGCGTCGATCTGGCAGCGGGCATATTGGCCGGCATGGGCCTGACCAATCGCGTTGCGCCGCTGACCCTGCTGATCGGCCATGGCTCGACCAGCGCCAATAACCCGCATGCCAGCGGTCTCGACTGCGGTGCCTGTGGCGGCAGCCCAGGTGATTGCAATGCCCGCGCTGCGGTAACCCTGCTCAATGATCCGGATGTCCGTACCGGTCTTGCAGAGCGTCAACAGCCTATCCCTGAAGATACGGTGTTTGTCGCGGCCAAGCATGATACCGTAACCGACGAGGTGAAGCTACTTGACGCATGCTGTGTGCCGGAAAGCCACAAGGCGCAGTTGAAAGAGGTCAGAGCCGCGCTTGACGCCGCCAGCGAGACCGCAAGGCTGGAGCGCAGCAACAAGTTCACCATCCGTAACCAGAATGGCGTTTCGGATCAGGTTCAGGCGCGTAGCAATGACTGGAGCCAGACACGCCCGGAATGGGGCCTTGCCGGATGCGCCACCTTTATCGCCGCGCCACGCAAACGCACCCGCGGCATCAATCTCGATAGCCGCGCCTTTCTGCATGATTATGACGCTGCATCCGACACCACAGGCGGCGTGCTGGAACTGATCATGACGGCGCCGATGGTGGTCGCAAGCTGGATCAACCTGCAATATTTTGCCTCGACCGTCGACAATGTGAACTTTGGCTGCGGCGACAAAACGCTGCACAATGTGGTAGGCAAAGTCGGGGTGCTGGAAGGCCATGGCGGCGATCTGCGCACCGGGCTTTCCTGGCAATCACTGCATGATGGTGACCGGCTGATCCACGAGCCGATGCGTCTTAATGTGATTATCGCCGCGCCTACCGAAGAAATGGATAAAATCATCGCCAGCCATGACCATGTCCGGCATCTGCTAGACCATGGCTGGATCCATCTCTTCGCCATGAATGATGATGGCAAGGTCGAGAAGAAATATGCCGGTGGTGGAGTATGGGCGAATTTCTGATGGCGTAATGCGGCTTTATCGCGCCGCAATTGCCTCGGCCTCAGCGACCAGCCGCTCGGCTTCAGCAAGATGCAGCCTTTCGACCATTTTGCCGTTCAGGCTAATCACGCCCTTATCGGCATTATCCGGCTCGGCAAAAGCAGCAATGATCGCACGCGCTTCGGTAAGCGCATCGGGATCGGGTGCGAATATCCGGTTACAGACTTCGATCTGCGACGGATGAATCACCGTCTTGCCATCAAAGCCCGAGCCCCTGCCCTGCTCTGCCTCGCGTATCAGTCCGTCAATATCACCAATGCCGTTAAATACACCGTCCAGCGCCGCCAGACCATGCGCCCGCGCTGCCATCACAGTGGTTGAGAGCGCGGTCTGAAAAGCGGTGCGATCTGCATCGGCCTGCACCCGCATCTCCTTGGCCAGATCATTGGTGCCCACGACCAATGCGGCAAGTCTCGTATGAGGCGCAGTGGCTGCGATGTCGCCTAGCGCCAATATCGCCGCCGGGGTTTCTATCATCGCCCATATAGCAACATCGCTGGAAACACCCATCGCTCCTACACTTTCAGCGAAGGCGCGCACATCATCGGGACCATTCACCTTGGGCAATAACAGCGCATCAACCGAAAGCCCAGAGGCCAGCGCCAGATCATCGGCAAACCATGGAGTATCACGGCCATTAACCCGTAAGACCAATTCGCGATGGCCATAGTCGCTTGCGCTCAGGGCGTGCTGTAAATTCTCGCGCGCTTCTGCCTTGGCATCGCGAGCAACCGCATCTTCCAGATCAAAAATCAGGGCATCCGCATCCAACCCGCGCGCCTTTTCCAATGCGCGGGCATTGTCGGCAGGTACATAGAGCGCAGTGCGGCGCGGGCGATGGGTTGATTGAGATGGGCGTTCCGTCATGTCTGTATATCTGACCCTGATGGTTTCATCGGTCAATCAAAAGCCCGTAAGAGATGCAGAAAACAGCGCCCAGAAAACGACTTATTGGCTATCCGAAACGAAACATTAAACGCTTATCATTAATAGCAGGGTGACGATACACTGTTCAGGATATGCATACATGACTCATATGGCACCGATTGAGCTTCCCGGGCTCATCCCTTTTGATCAAGACCCCTTTGCCTATTATGCACCGCTGCTATCGGTCGGCCATTTGCGCGTCCCCATTGGCGCTGATCTCGACAATGCGGAAATCACCCGCGCCGTCGTCGCCAAAGAGGCTGATCGCCGCTGCAACGATATCAACGATACCAAATCAGAAGATTCGCTACTGCCCTATGAGCATCCCGAGGTTGCCAAGCTGCTAGGTCGCATTGACGGCTTTATCCGCACCCTCAACCCCTATTTTGAGGATCTGGAGGATTGCGAGACTTGGGGGCATATTCTCAATCCCGGCCAGAATACCGATTATCATACCCATATTCGCAATGACTGGCCCGATGGCGTGTCCTGGGTCTATTATTCCAACTATCCGGAAAATAGCGGCGCGCTTGTCTTCGTACTCGACGCAGTGGCGCGGCGCAATCATGTGCAGCTCGAGCCGGAGGTCGGCACGCTGCTGCTCTTTCCCTCTTACGCGCCGCATTACACAAAGCGCAATATGAGCCAGGAAAAGCGCGTCTCGATCAGCGGCAACCATTTCCCGCATCCGAAAAAGGCCAAAAAGTTCGAGAAATTCGCCGAAACGACGATCACACCCTATGCGCATATGCTGGGTATCTGGACCTGATAGACGCCATATCTGTCGGGATTTCTGACAGAATGATACGGCACTTTACATGCGTTAACCATTGAAACGCCTCAATTTTCAATGATCCCATCATTTTGGCACGCGGTGTGCTTTACCATTGCGTATCTGAAACGAAATTTGGTTCTGCACGATAAGAGCAAGCTTCAAGAGGGACGTGGAATGAAATATGCAAAACTGACCAAGGCTGTGGCTATCGGCTCAATGATGGCTGTCGGCGCAGCCGGCACCATGGCAGCCACTACCGAAACCGCGCATGCGAAAAGCAACAGCAAAAGCTCAAAAGGCTTTTATTATGGTGGTTCCTATGGCTGGTCCAAGAGCAGCAAATGTAGCCGTTGGTCGCGCAAATGCGGTGGCGGTTCGAAAAGCTCTTCCGGCGGCTCGAAGAGTTCATCGGGCGGATCAAAAAGCTCGTCAGGTGGTTCCAGCAGCTCTACTTCGTCGAGCAGTTCCTCATCTACGAGCAGTTCAACCTCGACCAGCACCGGCGGCTCGACCAGTTCGACATCGACCGGCGGTTCAACTTCAACCTCGTCTTCAACCAGCTCCAGTTCGAGCACATCAAGCTCGACCAGCACCAGCACCGGCGGTTCGTCCGGAGGGTCTTCAGGCGGTACACCGGTCCCGGCACCGGGCGCATTGCTGCTCTTTGGCCTCGGCGCAGGCGGTCTTGTCGGCGGACGCAGGTTGCTGAAGAAAAAGTCCGACTAAGCGCGGCAAAAATCTTCAAACAGGGGCTACGGGGTCAGGCATATGTCTGGCCCCGTAATTTATGGAAAATTCACCAAATCGGGTTATCGCCAGCAGCATGAAACAGTTGCTGGAGGTCCCGATTATCATTTGGCCGATTGCCGCCTGGCGGCGCCTGTGGGTCATTCCCTTGCTCGCCATAGCCCTCCAAAGCTGCGGCATAGGGCCGGCGGCGGATATCGGCGATGCCGAAGCCACTTTTACGGACAATCAATTCCGCACTGCGCGCATCCATCTGCTCAATATCCTGAATGAAGACCGCAGCAACGTGGCGGCCAATCTGCTCTATGCCCGCACCATGTTGGCGCTGGGCGATGGCATTGCTGCCCAAAGCGCGCTCGACAAGCTGGCCAGCAGCCAGGCCAATAACCCCGACTATATCGCGCTACAGGCGCATGCGGATATCATCCGTGGGCAGCCGCTAAAGGCGATTAGCCGATTGGAGCAGCTGCCTGCGCACACCTATACAGACCAGATATACCGTATGTTGATCTGGGCCCATATGGAAAATGACAGTCTGGAGGATGATCCAGAACTGTTTGCCGAGGCACTGGAACGCTATGATGACAGCGCCGATATTCATGCACTGATCGGGCGGCATGCGATCAACAATGGCGATTGGGATATTGCCCGACGCGCCATGGAAACCGCGCTGCAAAATGATGGCGAGAATTATGAGGCGCTGCTGCTCAAGGCCGAGATGCAGATTTATGATGCGGATCTGCAATCAGCAAAATCAACCTATCGCTCTATCGCGAGTCTGTTCCCCGATCATGCCGTACCAATGGCCAATATTGCCGGGCTGGAGATTGATCAGGGCCGTTATGACGCAGCAGCCCAGATGATCCGCGAGACCGCAACGCAGCATCCTGATTTTCCCTTTCTGCAATTCCAGAAAGCGCGGCTAGCCTTCGCACAACAGGATTATCGTCAGGCTAATGACATATTACAGGCGATGCCCGACTATATTCATGACTATCCGCCCGCGCTTGTTCTCTCGGCAGATATTGCTGAACATTTGGGTAATCGCGAAATCGCTATTGCACGACTGGAGCGACTACTGGCTATCGTGCCGGATGATGACACAGCACGCGACAAGCTGAGTTCGCTCAAGCTCTAAGTCAAGGCTGCGTAAATATAGCTGGATGCCCCGCGAGGATTCGAACCTCGATTGACGGAGTCAGAGTCCGTAGTCTTACCATTAGACGACGGGGCAATGGAAGGCGGCGCAATTATCGCGCTCTCCTCTGGCTGTCAAGCGATTCACCGGACTGTCCCACTGCGCGACAAGCAAAATGGTTGCGGGAGAGCGACCTAGTCGTTACCTTGGCAACCAAGTGGAGCCGGAATGATCCGCTCTGATAGATATAGAGTATGTGCCATGGTGGAGCGAACAACGCCCATGGCATCCGACGCTGACCACAGCAGTGCTTCCGATATTGAGGCCGGGTCGGCGCCAACGGATGCACAGTTACAGGCCGGAAATCCGGTAAGCAGCAGCACTAGTCATCAACGGCAGAATTCCCGAAATAATCCAGGCAGCAATGGTGTAAATCGTCCAGCGCAAAATCGACCTGCGCGCGCCCGTCGCGCTTATGCCGCAATCGATCTGGGTACCAATAATTGCAGACTGCTCATCGCCAAACCTGCTGCCGACAGCTTTGTCGTTGTCGATGCCTTTTCGCGCGTGGTCCGGCTTGGTGAAGGATTGGCGAATAAGGGCAAGCTCAGCCAACAGGCGATGGACCGTGCAGTGGCGGCGCTCTCGGTCTGTGCCGACAAGCTGAAACGCCGCAATGTCTGTCTCGCCCGGTCGGTCGCTACCGAAGCTTGTCGCCGTGCCAGCAATGGCGAGGAATTTATCGAGCGCGTACGCCGCGAGACCGGTATCATGCTGGATATTATCAGCGCTGAAGAAGAAGCACGGCTGGCGGTGCTGGGCTGTCATATCCTGCTCGAACCGGGACAAGGGCCAGCACTGATCTTTGATATAGGCGGCGGCTCGACCGAGCTGGTGCTGATCGATACCGATGGCCGCGCCCCGGAAATCCGTGACTGGGTTAGTGTCCCCTATGGCGTGGTCTCGCTCACCGAAAGCGTAGACATTGACGCCAGCAGCAGCGAAAGCCGGATCGCCGGATATGAGAAGATGCGATCAACCGCACTGGATAGTTTCCGCGCATTCGCCGAACGCTTGCCGCACAAGGAAGGCGACAACTATCGCATGCTCGGCACCAGCGGCACGGTAACGACACTCGCCAGCCTGCATCTCAAACTGCCCTGCTATAACCGTTCGGCGATTGATGGGCTGATCGTTCCGGCGCAATCCATGCGCGATATCAGCCAGAAATTGGGGGAGATGCATGTTGATGAGCGCAGCAATGTGCCCTGTATTGGCAAGGAACGGGCCGATCTGGTCATTGCCGGCTGCGCTATTCTTGAGGCTATTCTCGATATCTGGCCAGCCGAGCGTCTCGGCGTCGCAGACCGGGGTATAAGGGAAGGTATATTGCGCGGATTGATGGCGACCAATTCTATGCCAAAATCGTCCGCCAACCGAAAAGCAAAGGGCAATGGCCGCGTCCGCTCAAGGAACCGCTCCCCCAATCGCGGACGCAACCGCACTTCCAAGAAAAACTAAGACATGGCGCGCTCTTCTAACCGTGGTCGCGCTGATTCTGAAAAGCGGCTACGCAAGAATCGCAACCGCAAAGAGTCCTCAGCGCGTTGGCTGACACGGCAGCTGAATGACCCCTATGTCAAACGCGCCAAGGCCGATGGTTATCGTTCACGCGCAGCCTATAAGCTCGCCGAACTGGATGAGCGCTTCAACTTTGTGCGTCAGGCGCGCCATGTGGTTGATTTGGGGATAGCGCCGGGCGGTTGGGCGCAGCTGGTGCGGGCAGCCTCGCCCAAGGCCAAGGTGGTAGGCATTGACCTTCTGCCCACCGATCCGATTGAGGGCGTGACCATCTTTGAGCATGATTTTATGGAGGATGACGCCCCCGATATGATCACTGAAGCGCTAGGCGCAGCGCCCGATCTGGTACTCTCTGACATGGCGGCCAATACTGTCGGTCATAAACAGACCGACCATCTGCGCACCATGGGTCTGGTCGAGGCGGCTGCGGATTTTGCTATTGAGAACCTCGCTCAGGGCGGAGCCTTTGTTGCCAAAGTGTTTGCTGGCGGCACCGACGCCGATCTGCTCGCCCAATTGAAACGCCACTTTGCCACCGTCAAACATGCCAAGCCCCCTGCCAGCCGCAAAGGCTCATCAGAATGGTATGTCATCGCGCAAAAGTTTAAGGGTAAATAGCCTTAGCCTATGCTATCCTCGGCATCAGGGAGGATAAAACTATGGCTAAAATTACCGGACTGGGCGGCGTTTTTTATGTTGCTAAAGACCCAGAAGCGACGCGCGCCTGGTATCGCGAAAAGCTGGGGCTGGATGGAGAATATGGCCCCATGCTGAAATGGTCGGAAGAGAGCGGCGACAAACCCTATAGTCTGATCAGCCATTTTTCAGATGGCGAATATCTCAAGCCCAGCAATGAGCACTTTATGATCAATTTGCGGGTGGATGATCTGAAAGGCTTTATCGAGGTGCTGAAGTCACGCAATGTTGATGTGCTTGATCATGTCGATGAGGGTTATGGCGAATTTGCCTGGATAATGGACCCCAATGGCGTGAAGATTGAGCTGTGGCAGCAAAAAGCAGCACCGGAATAGGGTTTTTGCCAGAATCTTCCTTACGGAAGATCGCCGCACCGGCCCGCACCCCCCCCCCGCCTCCCCACGGCCCCAGTATCAGGGTTGGGAGGGCCGGGGGGGGGGGGGGCCGGTGCGGCGCCTGAGGCGAAGCCGAAGGTCTGACGAGCTACGCCGGACGGAATTTCAGCGCAGCGCCATTAATACACCAGCGTTTGCCTGTCGGCTTGGGTCCGTCGTTAAACACATGACCCAAATGTCCACCGCAACGGCTGCAATGGACTTCGGTGCGCGGGATGCCGATTTTATAATCGGTGCTGGTGCCAATATTCTCGCCGACCGCGCGAGTGAAGCTGGGCCAGCCTGTGCCGCTGTCATATTTATCGGTTGAGCGAAAGACCGGGAAATTGCATCCGGCACAGATAAAAGTACCGCGGCGTTTTTCCTTGTTGAGTGGGCTGGTAAAGGAACGTTCTGTCCCTTCCTTGCGCAGCACATAATATTGCATCGGAGTCAGACGCTTTTTCCATTCGGCATCGCTGCGGCTAATCGGAAAGCGCTTGCTTTTGGCTGCCGCAGGAGTAGCGCCAATGCCGATGCGGGTCGCGCCAAAACCAGCCATGATCACGCCGCCTGCTGCCAATCCAGCCAATATATGTCTGCGCTCTGTTGCCATATCACCTGTCTCTGCTGGATATAATCATTCAGCAAGGAATTCGCCAGCGATGTGATCGCGGTTACACAATCAATATTTGCTGAGTTTTACTGGCATTGCCCGATAGCCATGGACGAAACAGGCATGGACCCGCTCAATCGGGCCGGTGACATTAACCTGCATGCGCCGTGCCGCCATTTCTTCCAGCAGCACACGCAGCTGCAATTCGGCGAGACGGGCGCCGACACAGCGGTGAATGCCATAGCCGAAAGACAGATTGCGCCGCGCATTTTCGCGATCAACAATGATCTGGTCGGCATCCTCAAACACGCCCTCATCACGATTGGCCGAGATATACCACATAATCAGCTTATCGCCTTTTTTGATTGCATGGCCAAACAGGTCAGTATCTTCGGTCGCCGTGCGCCGCATATGTGCCAATGGTGTCTGCCAGCGGATGATCTCCTGCACTGCATTAGGGATGAGGTCGGGATTTTGCTGTAGCTTGGCGCGCTGTTCGGGGAACTGGTTTAGGCCATAGGCTACGGCCGACATGGAGTTGCGCGTAGTATCATTGCCGCCCACGATCAGCAGCACCAGATTGCCCATAAACTCCTGAAAATCCATATCATTCATGGCTTCGCTGTGAATCATCATGGAAATCAGATCGGGTGTCGGCTCGGCATTGACCCGCTGATTCCACAGCTGCATGAAATAGCCACCCATTTCATAAAGGATGGACTGGCGCCGTTCCTCCAGTTCTGGGGCGAGCGATAATTCGACATCGCCGGCCCAATCCGACCAGAATGTCAGCAAGCGCCGATCCTCCCAGGGGAAATCAAACAATATCGCCAACATGCCTGTGGTTAGCTCAATCGATACCTTGTCGACCCAATCAAACTCCTGATCCCAGGGTAGGCTGTCGAGCACTTCGCCAGTGCGTCTGCGAATCTCGTCTTCCATCTCCTTCATCTTGGCCGGGGTGAAGGCCGGAGCGACTGTACGACGCTGGCCGGTATGTTTCGGCCGGTCCATGGCGATAAACATGGGCAGTTGGAAATCCGCTTCCGGATTGCCTTCGGCAATGGTTATGCCACCATTGCTGGTATCCGAGGAATAGAGATCGGGCAGGGCCTCGACATGCTGGATCGCCTTATGGCTGCAGATATTCCAATAAGGGCCATAGGCGGAGTCTTCGACCTTGTTGATCGGATCATTGGCCCGCATTTCGGCAAAAGGCGCGCGCCACAAATCTCTGGAATAGAGCTCTGCCCGACTGACATCGCGCGGATTGGCGTTTTCATCAAACGACTGAGGATTGTCTTTGTACCAGCTTTTCAGGGCCTCAACCGCAGTTGGGGATTTGGTGAGTGCTGACGTATCTATTGCCGCTTGGCTGGCCATGATCTTCTCTCCTAATCAAAGCTATGTTGCAAAGCGCCGCTGTTTATCAGCGATCATCTTCTGCATTTTTGTGCCGCCATGTATTGGCGATCATCGGTTGCTTTTCGAAACCAAGTCTGTCTGTATTGACAATAATGTCAATGGCCTTGATGCAAACCGTTATTTTATAAAGTTTTCCCGGCGCCTATCCGGTTAGACTGATGGAATTAGCTGCGGCCAAAAGCAGCAAAGAATCCGGCTTTCTTTGTCGTTGGACCCGATTTCATCACATTGCGACGGAAAATACCGGCACCAAAGCGGATGATGAGAAACGCCCAGACTATCTGCCACACCAGTGCCAGACCATGCTGCCATATATTGCCATCCTGCGCCGCTCGGGCCAGCATGGCAAACGGAGAGCTCAGGGGAAACAGCACTGCAGCCCATTCAATCATCTCGCCGGTTTTGGTCACTGAATAAGCCGCCAGAAAGAACACCAGAACCTGCGCCATGGTTACCGGCATCGACAGCGTTTGTACCTCGCGTACCGTGGTCGCCAATGCGCCAATGCCCAGAAACAATGAGCCGAGCAGCAAATAGGCCATGGCAAAATAGAGAAACCCGAGCAAAAGGAAGAGTGGCCAGCCGACTGCAGGGGTGGGCAGTTGCGGCAAGCCATCGCCAAAAAGCGTAATGCCGCCGACAATGAACACCATCCAAACGCTGATGCCGATCAACGCCATGGCCAGCATGGCGAACAGCTTGCCGAGAAAGATCGAGTCGATGGGGATCGCCGCAGCGAGAATTTCGATAATCTTATTGGTCTTTTCCTCGACCAGATTGGAGAGCACCATGCCCGCTAGCAACATAGTGAGCAGGAAAAGCAGCCCCTGCCCCAATTGCGCAGTCAGCCGTTGCTGCTGCTGTTGCTGACCACTGGAATCGGCGACTGCGCGGACATCAAGCGGCGGGCCTGTCTCGACTCGGCCAGAACGCGCATAGTCGGTAAGCAGCGATAACTGCCCCTGCCAGCGCTGAACAAAATTGGGCGGTGCCGTGAGTGCAGGCGCGGCGAGACTACCCGATAGCACCGCGTCGAGCTTGCCCATTTCCGACTGCTGATCGCCGAGCAAAGCGTCAATCTGCGCCTGACCCGAGCCATCCGGAGCAACGGTCTCAATGCCTGGAAGACGGCGTTCGCCTAGTTGCTCGACAAGGGTAGCATGCGCTACCTTTATAGCCTCCGCATCATCTTCGGCCATCACCACCGCCACAACCGGCTGGGCAATTTCACGCGTAACCTGTTGGGTCAATCCGCCTGCGGCAAGACCCAGCGCAACCGGGAAGAGGGGACCGAGCAGGAAGAAGAAAAACGCCTTGGAAAAGATGATCGCGGCAAAATCGCGACGGGCAATAACCCAGGCAGCGCGAATGGTCTCGCTCATGCGCCTTCCCCTTCTGGCTGGTCCATCTGTGCAGCAGCCGCCTCCCCGGCAATAGCGACAAAAGCGTCATGCAGGCCAGGCCGCTCAATCGCCAGCGACTGCACCCCAGCATCGCCTTCAACCAATGCCTTGAGCAATGGCTCAACCCCGGTTTCAGGCAGCGTAAAATGCCAGAAATGGCCCTCAGGCTCACAATTTGAAGGAATTGCGCTGCGCCATTCGCCTTTTAAAGAGCGCGTTTCCAAACGCACCTGCGGCCGCAATCGGTCGCGTGCTTCAGAAACCTTGCCAGAAAACGGTATGCGGCCACCGGCGATAATCGCTACATCCTCACACAATCGCTCAGCATGCGCGATCACATGGGTAGAGAAGATGACCGTCACCCCGGCCTCAGCTTGCGAGCGGATCAACCGCTCCAGCTTGGCCTGATTAAGTGCATCCAGCCCCGAAAAGGGTTCATCCAGCACGATCAGCTTGGGGCGATGGACAATCGTGCCGAGCAGCTGCACCGTTTGCGCCATGCCCTTGGAGAGCATCCGCACCTCTTTTTCGGCAGCATGGCCCAGCCCGGCATCATCAAGCAAAACCCGCGCCCGTTTGCGCCCTTCAGCAATTGACAGGCCACGCAGCGCACCCATAAAGGCAATGGCGTCAAACGCTTTCATCGCTGGATAAAGTCCGCGTTCCTCCGGCAGGTAGCCCACATCATGCGCAGCATCGAGCGGGCGTTCACACCCCAAAAGGCGACATCCGCCCTCATCCGGGTCGATAATGCCGAGCAACATCCGCAATGTCGTGGTCTTGCCCGCACCATTGGGCCCCAATATGCCCAAGATGCTGCCTTTGGGGACCGTAAGGTCAATTCCGTCCACGGCGCGGACATCGTCAAAATTCTTGACAAGCCCATGCGCCTCAATGGCATAATCTGACACTCACACTTCCCTTCGATATTGGCCTTAAATTTGGCCAAGGCTGTGGCGTGACACGCCGATTGCAATGGGGAATAGCGAGGTAGCATGGCAAGCGGCAAGAAAAAGTTAAGCGGCGTCCTGGTGGCCGATCCACAGCCGCCGAAGCGCAAGGCGATGATGCGGCCAATTGCGGCTGCACCTTCGGCGAGCCGTTTTACCAACAGACTGCGCAGCGAAGCCCTGCGTCTGGGCTTTGCCGATATGGGGATCGCCCCGGCGCGATTGTCAGCAAAGGTCAGCGAGCGATTGCACCAATGGCTGGACGATGGCTGTCATGGTGACATGCTGTGGATGGAAAACCGCAGCAATGAACGGGCCCAGCCACAGACATTATGGCCCGATGTTCAATCGGTCATCATGCTGGGCATGAGCTATGCTCCGGATCATGATCCGCGCGATCGCCTTGCCCATCGCGATAACGGCCTGATTTCGGTCTATGCCCAGGGCGGCGATTATCACAAGCATGTCAAAAAATCGCTGAAAGCCCTGGCGCGCTGGATTATTGAGGAATGTGCGCGGAATAGCGCAGATGATGCGGCACAGCTAAAGGTCTTTGTCGATACCGCCCCGGTTATGGAAAAAGCGCTTGCCGAAGCAGCAGGGTTAGGATGGCAAGGAAAACACACCAATATGGTTAGTTGTAGCCATGGTAGCTGGCTGTTCCTCGGCGCCATATATACCAGTCTCGATCTGCCTGCCAGTGGCTCTGGCCATCAGAGTTGCGGCAGTTGCAGTGCCTGTCTCGATGTTTGCCCGACCAAGGCCTTCCCCGAGCCTTATCGCCTCGATGCCCGGCGCTGCATCTCTTATCTTACTATCGAGCATAACGGCCCGATTGCGCATGAATTCCGCACCGCCATGGGCAATCATGTCTATGGCTGTGATGATTGCCTCTCCGCCTGCCCGTGGAACAAATTCGCCGATGCCGGACAGCGCAACCGCGCCTTTCTGCCGCGCGCCGAATTTGTCAGCCCTGATCTCGATGCGCTTCTGTCGCTCGATAAAGAGAGCTTTGCCGCTGTCTTTGCCGGTTCATCAATAAAGCGCTCTGGCCGCGACCGGATCGTGCGCAATGCCTGTATTGCCGCTGGCAATAGCGGCAATACGCGCTTTGTTGGGCCGCTTGCCGAACTGACTCGCGATGACAGCGCCATAGTGCGCGGTGCAGCGATATGGGGATTATGGCAACTCGATCCGGATCATGCGGCCAATTTGCGGCAAGAACTGGAGCGGCATGAAAATGACCCCGCTGTGCAATACGAATGGCGCAGAGAATGTCCGGCCTAAAAACGCAACCCATAGCGTAGGGCCAGACCAATATCGTCATCAGCCGTTTCAAAATGCCCCGGCTCCTGGCGGATAAAGGCGTTCCCCGACAGTGCGCCCCCCCAAAGCGGCATGCTATAGGCAATCTCACCCACCAGCTCGCGTCCGCGCGGAGCCAGATTGAAGCGTGATGTGCCAAATTCTGCTGTTTGCGTCGCATAGTCATAGCCAATCGGCAGCAGGAAATCGACGCCGCCTTGGCTCACCCGCAAGGGTTGCGAGAAGCGCAGCGCCAGCCGGTCATGCGCCCGGAACATCGAACGACGCGACACATCAAAGGCAAAGGCGGTGCTGAGCATTTGGCCATCACCTGCAATCATGCCGCCTGACCGCGCACGGGTGACGCCCTGACGCCATTCGGCGCCAAAGCGCCAACGATCAGGCAGATCGACGCCAAAGCGCGCATCCACGAAGATACTGGTGGCACCGCTGGCACCGAAGCGTGGATCAAAACGCGCGCCCAATATGGTCTCCGCCTCATCAACCCAGCTAAAGGACAGCGCCGTGTCTATGCCGCCATCCGGCAAGGCCCAGCGTCGATCAATCGCCAATGATGCCGAACGGTAACCATTATTCAGCCGCTCCTGACCGAATTCGCCATTACCGAGCGCGTTATTGCCAAAGAACAGGCGGCCAAACAAATCATTGCCCGCCACAAGCGCCTCACCGCTTTCTGCAGAAGCGGTCAGCGAAAAATCACCAAAACTCTGCCGAACAGCCACTGAGCCATCGACTACGCGAAGCTGACCAAAACGCGTGCTGCCATTGTCTGCCACTAAAAACGCCGGACCAGCGGCGCCCTGAAGCTGCGCCGCAAGGCCCTGAGCACTGTTGTTCAGGCCAATGGCAAAACCGGTATTGGGCGCGACTTTAGTGATGATAGACCCGGCAAGGATCTGCGCCCGATCCGCATCGCGTCCGGAGAGGCGCAGCCGTTCCACCAGTGTCGGACTGTCGGGGCGTTCGGAAATAGTCAGCGCAATCTGGGTTGCGCCGCCGCTAGCCACGCGGTTTCGACCAACAGCGACCAATGCTGGAGTAAGCTTGCGCTCAACCTGAGCTGTTCCAACCGAACGTGCCAGATCGATTGCAAAGGCGCGATCGAAGCCATCCAATATCACCGCGCCCAGACCCTGACCGGTCTGTGCCGCATCGCCCATAGCGGCTGACGTCATGCCGGTGCTGGTGAAGGGAGATATTGCTGTATTGGTACCTGCCAGGCTAGTTTGGCCCTGTGGCTGAAACGCCTCTTCCAGATTGAGCACCCCGCGACCATAGACCGCATCCGTGCCCGCTGTTCCTGCATCATCAGCGGTACTCAAAAGCAGCTCGACAATCTCACCACCACTCAAATTGGGGAAAGCCTGGGCCAGCAGCGCCGCAGCGCCAGCTATTTGCGGCGCGGCAAAAGAGGTGCCACTATAGACGCTGACAAAACCATCATCATTGGCAATAGCACCGTCCTCGTAGACACAGCATATGCGTTCGCCGCGCGCAGTCAGAAAAGCATCGCCAAAACTGCCCGCGCGGTTGCTGAAATCGGATATTTCGCCCGCATCATCAACCGATCCGGCGATAATCACCAAGCCATTGCCAGCATTGCTCAGACCTGCAGCAAAGGCATTGGGGTTGCTGGCGTCAACACCGGCCACATCACCATCATTGCCCGCAGATACAATCACCACCACCCCTTCTGCTGTCGCCCGAGCCACAGCATCGCGCAGTGCAGTATTGGGGCTATTGCCGCCAAGCGAGATATTGACGATACGCGCGCCGGAATCGACGGCATGGTCCAGCCCTGACGCAATGGCGGCATTGCTGTAGCGGCAGGGATTACTGCTACTGTCACCACCCGAATTGCTGGTACAGCTTCCCGGTGTATCGGCGCGGAGCACCAGCAGATTGGCATCAAACGCCATGCCCATCACGCCCTGATTATTGCGCCCGGCCGCAGCAACAGTCGCTACAGCAGTACCGTGACCACCTTCATCTTCCAGTCCGCGATTACTGGCGAGATCGCGCGAGCGGCTATCAATCCGTCCGGCAAATTCGGGGCTGTCGGTATCAATGCCGCTATCGATAACGCCAATGGTAACCCCTTCACCAGTGGCACCTGCTTCCCATGCGCTCACGGCATTATGGAAGCCCGGTCCATCTGACCGGTGAAATTCGGCGGTTTCAAAATTTGTCGTATCAGAAGATGTTGGTGTTTCAGACGGAGTGGGTGTTGGCTGTGTCGCAGGGCCAGCCGTTGGCGGCACCGGCGTGCTGACCGGCGCTCCATCTGAAGAACCGCTGCCACCACATGCACCAAGCAAGGTCATCGCCATGGCGGCGGTACCAAGATGCAGCCTGACGCGCACTGACCTGATTATGTCTGTTGCGCTGCCCGTGTCTGAATATCCTGATGCCATATTTCCCCGCCTACATAATGTGAGTTTCCCCATTAGTGACGGCATCAATCGACAGCGCTTAACCGTCCTGCGGAATTAAAACTGGCCGGGCAGAGATTTTATGGGTTTCTGATATGGAGCCGCTGCTTGCAAAGCTGCAGGCGCGGCCATATGCCCTCGCCATGGCCTCATCCTCTTCTCCAATACGCTTTGACCATATCCACAACTGGGTTTTTGATCTCGACAACACGCTCTATCCCGCCTCTTTGGGCTTGTTTGATCTGATTGATGTCAAAATGGGCAGCTATATTTCAGAGCTGCTCGGCGTTGACTCCACCGATGCGCGCGTCATCCAGAAACGCTATTTCCGCGACCATGGCACAACATTGGCCGGGCTGATGCACCATCATGGCATCGATCCGCACCATTTCCTCGAATATGTCCATGATATTGATATGTCCGCACTCGATCCGCGGCCCGATCTGGCGCAGCAAATTGCTGCTCTGCCCGGAGAGAAATATATCTTCACCAATGCCGATGCGACCTATGCCGCAAGGGTGCTCGAGCGGTTGGGACTGAGCGCGTTATTCAGCGGCATTCATGATATTCACGCCACACAATATCAGCCCAAGCCTGAAGATCATGCCTATGACAGCCTAATCGAAACGCTGAGCATTGATCCGCACCGATCTCTGTTCTTTGAGGATATGGCGCGCAACCTGTTGCCAGCAAAGAAGCTCGGCATGATGACAGTGTGGATCGACAATGGTTCAGAGCTCGGCGATCATGGTCATGACCCGGAGCATATTGACCTGCATATCAAAGACCTGTCACAGGCGCTTGCAACTATCCGCGCATCCATTAACGACAATATAAACATTGCAACCGGCTGAACCGGGCACACAGCATAACCGTTGATCCAAAGGACCACATCATCATGACATCGCAGAAGCATGCCAGCCTGGCCGAAACCATAGACGCCGCTTGGGAAAAGCGGGATACGCTCAACATCTCCAGCCTTGGAGCAGAGCGCGATGCGGTCAATGCCGCGCTTGACATGCTCGATAATGGTGGTGCGCGGGTAGCCGAACCCGATGGTCAGGGCGGATGGCAAGTCAATAAATGGCTGAAAAAAGCAGTTCTGCTATCCTTCCGGCTGAATGACAATGTGGTGATCGATGGCGGACCAGGCAGCGCCGAATGGTATGATAAGGTCCCCTCCAAATTCGCCGGATGGGGGGAAAACCGCTTCCGGGAAGCCGGATTCCGCGCTGTCCCGGGGGCAATTGTCCGCGCCGGTTCCTTTATCGGCAGAAATGTCGTGTTGATGCCCAGCTTCGTCAATATCGGCGCCTATGTTGATGAGGGCACGATGGTCGACACCTGGGCCACGGTCGGCAGCTGCGCGCAGATTGGCAAAAATGTCCATATCTCCGGCGGCGCCGGCATTGGCGGCGTGCTGGAACCGCTACAAGCCGGGCCGGTGGTGATTGAAGATGGTGCCTTTATCGGCGCGCGTGCCGAAGTCGCCGAGGGTGTAACCGTGGGCGAGGGTGCGGTGCTCTCTATGGGCGTCTATCTCGGCGCCTCGACCAAGATTGTCGATCGCGCTACCGGTGAAGTCCATATCGGCAAGGTGCCGCCCTATGCGGTGGTGGTGCCTGGCAGCCTGCCCGGCAAGCCACTGCCCGATGGCAGCATGGGTCCATCGCTCTATTGCGCGGTGATCGTCAAAACCGTGGATGCGCAGACCCGCTCCAAGACCGGGATTAACGATCTGTTGCGTGATTGATCCGATATATCCTCCCCGCATGCGGGGAGGTGGCAGCCCCGAAGGAGCTGACGAAGGGGGATCTCCACTTGCGCTGCACCCGAGGCACGCCCCCTCCACCAGCTTCGCTGGTCCCCCTCCCCGTCCCGGGGAGGAAGAAAAAGGCGGCACCGATGTCCCGATACCGCCTCTTTGGTGATCTTATTCGCTCAATTATCAGCGATAAAAGACGTGGTTATCGATCTGCGCAATACGCTTCAGGCGCCAGCGCGGATTGACATAGCGGGCATGGAAGAACAGCGCGCCTTCGACATCGCTTTCCCAAGCATTTTGATGCGCAATCTGCGCGATCGCCTTGGCATTGGCCCAGGACTGGCTGCCGGTGTTGATCCGCGGCATCTTTCCGCCGCGAACAAAGGAGAACTGGCTGCGCTGATAAACCACGCCGCAATAGCTGTTCGGGAAACGTGACGACTCAGCCCGCGCCATCACAACACGTGCCACCGCCAATTGACCGCGTAGTGATTCACCCTTGGATTCAAAATAGACGGCACCGGCGAGACAACGCATCTGGTCATCCAGATCAGCATTGCGATCCTGCATCTGCACCAATTCGCGCAGACTGTTCGCATTAATCTTTCCAGTCTCTATTTCGGCGCGCTTCTCTTCAGGGCTCTTATAATCTGCCGGTAAAGGCTGAACCATGAGCGGGGCACTCTCTTCCGAGGTGCTTTCAACAAGCTGATCTTCATTGGCTGTCTGATCAACAATTTGCTGATCCACGGTCTGTGTTTCTGTTGCGCCTTCGGAAACAACTTCCATCTGGGCGCTATTTACCATCTTGTCATAGGCCAGACCGACATCGCCGGCCATAAGGACAGTTAGGGTCGACGCGGTGACAGCCACCGCGCTCGCAATCTGCAATTTCGTACTCATATACCAAATATATGTGCGGTGAGCGCGTCCGGTGAAAATGCCATTCTGTCGTTAATCATTACAATCAACCACTCGGGTATTTTCGACGGCTCCCCGTCTGCGCGCTCGTCTGTACTCTTTCCACAGACTGCCTACGCCTTTATCAATGTGGGGGCGCAAATAGCGATGTTGTAAAAAGTGTCAACCAATAGATTGCAGCAGGGCGACCAGTTGTGCGCTATCAGCGATATCCAGTTCAACCAGCCATAAATCGCGGTCACGTTCCATCCTTCGCGATAAATACTCTTTATATTCCTGTAGGTTATCAGGATTTTCCTGCCTGATTTCCAGCCATTCACCGGGTCCGTCAAAGCTCGGCATCTGTTCAAAAAGGACAGGATTTCTGCCATTTTTTAGCTGTTGCACCAAAAGCGTACCAGAGACCGGATCGCCCTTTTGTAACACAATGGCAAATCCGCCCTTCGCTTCAACCGATTGTCGCAAGGCGCGAACACGGACATGCGTCGCGATGCGCGGTTCAAGCATGATTCGGCCTAGTTCTGGCAGAATTATTGATGATAACCATCAAGGCCACTCAAGGCGATATGCGACCGCATAAAGGTGCCAGTGCCGCGGCCAATCTCGTCACCCTCGCTATCGATCAGCCGCGATTCCGCCACCAATACCCGACGATGGCCGGAAATCCATTTACCCTCGGCGCGCACTTTACCCTCGCTTACCGGCTTGGTGAAATGCAGATTGAATGCGGTGGTCAAAAGAAACCGGTCGCTGACCATTGAGTTGGCGGCGTAAAAGGCGGCATCGTCGAGCATTTTGAAGTAAATCGTGCCATGCGCAGCCCCGGCGGCATGGTAGACGGCGTCAGTTATGGTGAACTCAATGACCGAATGGCCTTCTGCGGTAATGCTAAGCTGTGAGTCAAACACAGCATTGACCGGTGCCGAGGCATAGAGCGATTCCAGCGAACGAAAATGGGCAGCTGCGCCCTGTCGCTGTTTTTCAGGATCGCTCATGCCGCCTTGCGCTGGAGTTTTTCGTCAAGCAGCGCATGAATAGCGTGATTGTCATCCGCACCGCGCAACTGACTAACCAGCGCCTCATCGCGCAGCAACCGCGAGACATGCGCCAATGCCCGCAAATGCAATGCGCCCTGATTGACCGGAGATAGCATTGCCCAGACCAGATCAACCGGCTCAGAGTCTACCGCGTCATAATCGACTGGTTGGGCAAGTTGGAGAAACAGTGCAACGGGCCGCGTAAGCCCTTCAATGCGGGCATGAGGAATGGCAATACTCCGGCCAAAGCCGGTGCTGCCTATGTCCTCGCGCGCCATAAGCAGGTCGAAGCATTGCTGCCGGTCCAGCGCATAGACATGGGCCAGCTGATCGCTGATAATCTCAAATAACTGTTTCTTATTCGCAATGCTGAGGCCTGTGATCACGCCTTTGCGATCAAGCACCAGCATGCGCGTATCCTGATACATCATGGTCTGTTTAAGGTCCTCAAACCCTTTTAAGAGCACCGACATCAAGCACAGAAATGCCGGACCTCGGGAGTTCGACATGAGCAGTTTGTCTGCTTATTCCTGTGGCTCAACCCAGCCGATCGTGCCGTCGGCGCGGCGATAAACCATATTATGCGCGCCAGTGCCAGAGTTTTTAAACAAAAGCGCCGAAGTATTGCGCAGATCAAGCATCATCACCGCATCGGAGACCGAGGCTTCAGGTATATCCACACGCGTTTCGGCAATAACCAGTGGGGCATCGGCAGATTCCTCTCGTACCGGCTCTTCTTCGCCATCGGGCGTTTCAAAAACGGTGTAGGCGGCTTCATCCATCTTCGCGGCGTGCTGCATCTTCTCATGCCGGTCTTTCAACCGCCGCATATAGCGTCGTAGCTGCTTCTCGATCTTGTCTGCCGCGCCATCAAAAGCCGGATGCGCTTCCTGGCCCTGAGCCGAGCCTTTCAGGATCAGCCCCTGCATCACATGCATGACAATATCGACGATAAAGCTGTCATGCGGCCCTTTGCTCAGCGTCACATGTGCGGAAATCGCCTTGTCGAAATATTTGTCGACAATCGCGCCAAGCCGGTCTTCCACATGGGTCTGCAAAGCCGAACCGGTGTCCACCTGATGCCCTGAAACGCGAATATCCATAATTGAAACCTAACTATCTTACTGAAATATATATGCTTGCTATTCGGACTATCCCGAAATGCGCATCGCAATATGCGCCTCCAGCTTTTCCCACAAGGGGTCATCGACCTTTTCCAGAAAAGCCCGGTGGCGCTCACGCTCCTCTTCACTGGCATGATGCGGCCGGGCAGGGCGCACGGTCTTATTGCTTAGGCTGATCGTGCTGACCGTTTCGACGCTGGCCTCTGCCACGGCTTCGCTATCCAATCCCAGACCGATCTGGCGACCGCCGGTAAGCTCGATATAGACCTGAGTCAGCAATTCGGCATCGAGCAGCGCGCCGTGCTTCACCCGCTGGCTGCGATCAATGCCGTAACGGGTGCACAAGGCATCCAATGAGAGCTTGGCACCGCTATGTTTGGCGCGGGCAATGGCCAGCGTATCGACCATACGGTCATAGGAAATCGGTTCAAAGCCTGCCCATTCCAGCTCACCATTGAGGAATTTGAAGTCAAAAGCCGCATTATGCGCCACCAGATTGGCATCGCCGATAAACTCCAATATCTCTTCGGCCTTGCTGGCAAAAAGCGGTTTATCGGAGAGAAATGCATCGGAAAGGCCATGCACTTCTTCTGCCGCTGCGGGCATGGAGCGTTCCGGATTGAAATAACAATGATAGGTGCGTCCGGTTTCGATCCGGTCGACCATCTCTATGCAGCCAATTTCGACCATCCGGTCGCCACCATCGCGTCCCGGTTCAAATCCGGTGGTTTCGGTGTCGAAAACAATTTCGCGCATAAATCCCCTTTAAATTGATATATCAGATTGGTTGGACTTGTGTGCAAGTTTTTCGCGTATCTGTTCTACCAACTGTTGCACCGCTGCGGCGGTTTCCTCAAGGGTAACGCCAGTATCGACAATATAGTCAGACCGGGCACGCTTTTCCGCATCGGGTGTCTGCAGGCCGAGAATATGGGTGAATTTCTCCTCGGTCATGCCCGGTCGCGCCAATACCCGCTCACGCTGCACATCGGCAGGGGCGGATACCGTGACGATGGCATCGACATAGTCCGCACCACCTTTTTCAAACAGCAACGGAATATCGAACACCACCATCGGCGCATCGGCATTGTCGGCAAAGAACTGCACCCGCATCTCACCCACGGCGGGGTGAATCAATGCCTCCAACCGCGCC
This sequence comes from Pseudomonadota bacterium, assembly GCA_038748365.1. Classification (GTDB taxonomy): domain Bacteria; phylum Pseudomonadota; class Alphaproteobacteria; order Sphingomonadales; family Sphingomonadaceae; genus Alterisphingorhabdus. Next base: position 44,861 of record JBCDIZ010000009.1, on the reverse strand, counting down.
AGCTTGTCCTTGTCTCCCAGTACCGCCGCACCTAGCTTCTGCCGATCAACATAAGCGTCTGCACCTTCGCTTATGGTCGTGCCCGGAAATTCCGCTTCAATCGCACTGACCAAGGCACCGCCCGGTCCTTGCAGAATATGCACTGCAGCGTCAGCATCAAATACCGGCACCCCGGCATCGCGAAACATATCGGCGACGGTGGATTTGCCCATACCGATGGAGCCGGTGAGGCCGATAATATATGGGCGGTTGTGGTGCGTATTTTCCGTCATGCTATCAGCTTTTCGCGCAATTCTTGCTCACTATCAGCCGGAACCGCAGCGCCAAAGAACAGTTCAAATGCCAAAGCTGCCTGTCCGATCAGCATCGACAGGCCATCAATCACTTCCAGCTCGCGCGTTTTGGCGGCAGACAGCAGCTCTGTCTCCAGCGGCGCATAGACCAGATCATAGACAATCGCATGATCCGGCAGTCGGCCCAGATCCAGAGCGGGCAGGGCATCAAAACCGGTCATCCCCAATGGGCTGGCATTCACCAGCAGGTCAGCAGGGGGCAGGGGGGCATTAAAGCCGATCACCTCACTCTTGACGCCAAGGCCCGAGAGCAATGCCATCGCCTTGAGTGGATTGCGCGCCATTAAAGTCACTTCGCCAATCTCGGCCCGCGCCAAAGCAAACAACACCCCCCGTGCTGCACCACCGGCACCAATCACCAGCGCCGAGCGACCCGATAAATCGCTTTGCGACAAGGGTGCATAAAATCCGGCAGCATCGGTATTGGTCGCGATCAAGCTTTCGGTGCCCTCCTCGCGAAACACCGTATTGGCCGCGCCAATACTCTGTTTCACATCACCACGATCCTCTGCATGATCAAGCACAGCCAGCTTGTGCGGGATAGTGACATTGCACCCGCGCCAATCGGGATCACTGCGCCGGGCAGCAAAATAGTCTGCCAACTGATCGGGCGCGACATGACAGGCCTGATAATCGCCATCCAGTCCCAGCTGCTCTAGCCAGAAACGATGGATTAGCGGCGATTTACTATGGCTGATCGGATCGCCGATGACTTCGGCAGTCGGTCGATCAAAACGGGTCTCAAAACTCATTTTTGCAGCATCCCCCGCTCGCGCAAAAATCCCAGTACTGGGAATAACGGCATACCCAATATCGCAAAATGGCTGCCATCAATACGGGCAAAGAGCTGCGCTCCTGCGCCCTCTATCTGATAGCAGCCTACGCAATAGCGAATGGATTCCCAATTGGCTGCGACATACTGATCAATAAAGCTGTCACTCAGCGGTCGCATGATCATGGTCACGCTTTCCAGCGCGCGCCATATTGGTTCACCATTTTCCGCGATCACCGCAGCACTATGTAGCGTATGTCTTTGTCCAGAAAGCCTTTGCAAATGCGCTTTGGCAGCATCGGGTGATGGTGCTTTGCTGAGCATGGAGCCATCAGCAGTTTCCAATATCTGATCAGACCCGAGGACCAATGCGTCACCATGGGTCAGCGAGATTTTTAACGCTTTTGCCTCGGCAAGAGCATCGGCGATATTGCGCGGACTGGTGCCCCGATCGACCAAACCGTCGCGCAATGTTTCTTCATCCACATGGGCAGCTTGCGCGACAAAAGGCACGCCGGCATTGCGCAACATAGTCTGTCGTGACTGGCTCTGTGACGCGAGGATCAGGCTCATGCTTTATCCTGTTCGGCGGCCTCGGCTTCACCCTGCGACCGCGCCATCGCCCGGTCATTGACCAGATTGATAATCGCCGCCGCCGTTTCCTCGATTGAGCGCCTCGTCACATCAATTACCGGCCAGCCATTATCAGCAAACATCCGCCGGGCGTAGCGGATTTCTTCCTGCACCGCATCGGCATCAACATAATCGGTTTCAGGGGCCTGATTGAGCGACAGCAGACGGTTGCGCCGCACCTGTACCAGCCGGTCGGCATTGGTGGTAAGGCCGACCACCAATGGAAATTTCAGATGATACAGCGCATCAGGCGGAGGCGACTGCGGCACGATGGGAATATTCGCCACCTTGAAACCGCGGTTAGCGAGATAAATAGAGGTTGGCGTTTTCGATGATCGCGAGACACCCGCCAGCACGATATCCGCCTCTTCCCAATTCTGCCAGGCAACACCGTCATCATGGGCAATGGTGAACTGAATCGCCTCGACCCTCTCAAAATAGGCTGCATCCAGTATATGCTGCCGGCCCGGCCGTGTTTTCGCTTCCTGACCGAGCAGATTAGACAGGGCATCTGTCACCGCATCGAGGGCGGGAACGGCCGGTAGTCCTAGCGTCCTACATTGCCGCTCCAGTTTGCGGCGTGTTGTCGGGTTAACCAAAGTAAACAACACCAGCCCCGGATTGGCGGCCACTTCGGTCAATATCCGATCCAGATGGCTTTCAGAGCGCACCATCGGCCAGAAATGCTTGATAATCTCCACGCCATCAAATTGCGCCAGCGATGCCTTGGCGATATTTTCTAGCGTCTCGCCGGTGGAATCAGACAGGAGATGGAGATGCAGCTGCTTTGCGCCCATAGCCTTTTCTTTCTGATCCCCTAATATCCACATGCGCTGTGGTCAGGCCATAGCGCCGCAGTTTCCCGGTCTGCAATCTCCGGCCACAAACCCTCTGGAAAGCCTGTGCACAAATCAGCGGACAAATGCCAATGCTGTTTTTCTGCTCATAGTGCCGATTTTTCTCCCATCAGATATCCACATGGGCGTTTGTCCATCCACAGCCTGTGCAAAAAGCGGATAAGGAAAACGACTCATTAACCAAAGCATGAATCCGCTCTGTCAATCTGTCGAAAATTGCTGCAAAGAGTATTTATCCCATTTGTCAGCCTGACAACAAACATCATCTAAAGATTCTAATATATAAAGATTATATATGAGCGAGAATGCACTGATCGTAAGGCAGCTCAAAGGTGAGCGTACCGAAACCCGTCCCGTCTGGCTTATGCGCCAGGCAGGGCGGTATCTTCCCGAATATCGCGAATTGCGGGCGCAGAAAGGCGGCTTTCTTGAACTGGTCTATGATAGTGAGGCCGCGGCGGAAATCACGATCCAGCCAATCCGCCGTTTCGGGTTTGATGCGGCGATCCTCTTTGCCGACATTTTGAATATCCCGCATGCTATGGGGCAGGATCTTGCCTTTCTCGCGGGCGAGGGACCGCATCTGAGCCCGAAAATGGTCGATCATGACCTAGCAGGCCTCGAAGCGGTGCCGGAGCGTCTCAATCCGATTTATGAGACAGTACGGCAAGTGCGCCATATGCTCGACAATGATTATGATGAAGAGCGCGCGCTTTTGGGCTTTGCCGGATCGCCCTGGACTGTCGCAACCTATATGGTGAACGGGCAGGGGAGCAAGGATCAGGCCGAGGCGCGGATTATGGCCTATCAGGATGTCACGGCGTTCAGCGCGCTGATTGATGCCATTACCGCACAGACCGTGGATTATCTGTCTGGTCAGATTCAAGCCGGTGTTGATGCGGTGCAGCTATTTGACAGCTGGGCAGGGACATTGTCCCCTGCCCAATTTGAGCGCTGGGTGATCGCACCCAATGCGGCGATTGTAGCAGCGCTGAAAGAACGTCACCCTAATACGCCGATTATCGGTTTCCCCAAAGGTGCTGGCGGCAAGCTTCCCGCCTATGCGCGTGAAACCGGGGTTGATGCGCTGGGTATTGACGAGACAGTGGACCCGGTCTGGGCGCATGCCTCGCTGCCCGCCGATATGCCGGTGCAGGGCAATCTTGATCCGCTGGCTCTGCTGCAAGGTGGCGAGGCACTCGATACTGCTGTGGCGCATATATTACAGGCATTTTCCGAACGGCCGCATATTTTCAACCTTGGCCATGGCATTATCAAGGAAACCCCTATTGCACATGTTGAGAAGCTGCTTACTCTTGTGCGCAATGGCCCCTGATTTTGCTAATCTTGCATCCCGCGAAAACTGATGGATATATTCGCATTGCTCTATGAATGGCTCAAAGCGGCGCATCTGATCTTCGTCATCTTCTGGATGGCGGGGCTATTTATGATGCCGCGATTTTTCGTCTATCATCAGGAAGCGCCCGAAGGATCGACCGAAGATGCACAATGGGTCGAGCGTGAAATGCGTCTGCGTAAAATCATTCTCAACCCGGCACTGATCATTGTCTGGATCGTGGGTTTAGCTCTGGCCTATTACATTGGCGCGTTCAGCCAGGGCTGGTTCCACGCCAAATTGCTGTTTGTGCTGCTGCTCTCAGGCTATCATGGCTGGATGGTCGGCTATTCCAAAAAGCTTGCGCGTGGTGAGCGACCGATGAGCGGCAAGACTTTGCGGCTGCTCAATGAAGTACCCGGCATTGCGGCGGCGATTATCGTGATATTGGTGGTGGTGCGGCCTATTTAACCAGACCATCATCGAGGTTGCGCTGTGTTTCATTGACATGAAGCACCGGACAGCGTATTTATTACACCAAGCCCATTCGGGTATATAGCGCCACTCCCCTAATTAATAACCGCGCTACATTTTCTCATTTTGCTCTGACTGTTTCACACTGGCCAGACTCTCTTTTCAACTCGGATTTGTGCGTCATGCATCTTAAAGAATTAAAACAGAAAACCCCTGCTGAACTCGTCTCCATGGCGGAAGAGCTGGGTGTTGAAGGCGCTTCAACCATGCGGCGTCAGGATCTGATGTTCGGCATTCTCAAGCAATTGGCTGAGGATGGCGAGCAGATTATGGGCCTAGGCACGATTGAAGTGCTGTCTGATGGTTTCGGCTTTCTGCGCTCGCCTGAAGCCAATTATCTTGCCGGTCCTGACGATATTTATGTCTCGCCCAATCAGGTGCGCAAATTTGGCCTGCGCACCGGCGATACTGTGGAAGGCGAAATTCGCGGGCCGCGCGATGGTGAACGCTATTTTGCGCTGACCAAGCTCACCGAAGTGAATTTTGAAGACCCGCAAGCGGTGCGCACTCGGGTCAATTTTGACAACCTCACGCCGCTCTATCCCGATCAGAAACTGTCGCTTGATACGCTCGATCCGACGGTGAAGGACAAGTCAGCACGGGTGATCGATATTATCTCGCCCCAGGGCAAGGGCCAGCGCGCGCTGATCGTTGCACCACCGCGTACCGGTAAAACGGTGCTGCTGCAGAATATTGCCAAGGCGATTACCGATAACCATCCAGAGGTCTATCTGCTGGTGCTGCTGATCGACGAGCGCCCGGAAGAAGTCACGGATATGCAGCGCTCGGTCAACGGCGAGGTGATCAGTTCGACTTTTGACGAACCCGCGAGCCGCCACGTGCAAGTTGCTGAAATGGTTATTGAAAAAGCCAAGCGCTTGGTTGAGCATAAGCATGATGTGGTGATCCTGCTCGACTCGATCACTCGGCTTGGTCGCGCCTATAACACCGTGGTGCCAAGCTCGGGCAAGGTGCTGACGGGCGGTGTTGATGCCAATGCCCTGCAGCGGCCCAAACGGTTCTTTGGTGCGGCGCGGAATATCGAAGAGGGCGGTTCGCTGTCGATTATCGCCACCGCGCTGATCGATACCGGTAGCCGCATGGACGAGGTGATCTTCGAGGAATTCAAGGGTACCGGCAACAGCGAGATCGTGCTCGACCGCAAGGTTGCCGACAAGCGCATCTTCCCGGCACTCGATGTTGGCAAGTCTGGTACGCGTAAGGAAGAAATTCTGGTAGAGAAGGATACACTCAGCAAGATGTGGGTATTGCGCCGTATCTTGATGCAGATGGGCACCATCGACGCGATGGAATTCCTGTTGGATAAGATGAAGGATTCTAAGACCAACGAAGATTTCTTCGATAGTATGAACCAGTAGGTGGTATCAAACACCGCACTGGATACCGAATATGGAAATTATCACCCATCTGGCACAGGCGAGCTCTTATCTAGGAGGCTATGATTCCTTTGGTGCGCTTTGGCTCGCCATCCTCAATGATCTGAGCCAATTTGGTTCGCCATCATCGCTCTGGGCATTTGGTCAGGTCATTCTGATCGATCTGGTCTTTGCCGCGGACAATGCGATTGTTGTGGGTGCATTAGCGGCTGGACTGCCAGCGGATCAGCGCCGTAAGGTCATTCTAATCGGCATCAGCGCTGCTCTGGTGCTGCGTATTGTCTTTGCGCTGATGGTGAGCGTATTGCTCGGGGTTGTCGGCCTGATTCTAGCGGGTGGCCTGTTGCTGCTCTGGGTAGCCTGGCGGTTCTGGCGCGAAATTCGTGAAATGGGCGGACAATCAGAGGGTTCACCAGAAATCGAAGGTGATGAGGCCAGCGGTCTGTCCCCATCCAAGAGTTTCTGGGGCGCTGTCTGGGCGGTAACCGCTGCCGATGTATCGATGAGCCTGGATAATGTCCTTGGAGTCGCCGGTGCCGCGCGCGAGCATCCTGGCATATTGGTGATCGGCTTGCTGCTTTCGGTGGCGTTGATGGGCCTCGCCGCAAATGTCATCGCCAAATATATCGAACGCTATAAATGGATCGCCTATCTCGGCCTGCTGGTGATTATCTATGTCGCCTGTACCATGATCTATGACGGCTTTGTTGATCCGAATGTTGGGCTTATGCAGTTGGCAATGGGTTAAGTGCCGCATCGGTCAAACTCCGTTCAGGCTGAGCTTGTTGAAGCTTCGTACTCCTTGAAAGTAAAGAGTGGCCCTTCGACAAGCTCAGGGCGAACGGTTTAAGCTAGTAGATGCTTAGCAAAAAACGCCGCGGTACGCCCATCCGCCAGTTGTGCAGCCTCTTCATCGCGGCGCTTGCCGAATTCCGTCGCAAAGCCGTGGTCGAGGCCCGCATAATCATGCAGCACGGCCTGCGGATGACCATCAAGCCCCTCGTGCATCGCCTTTTGTGTCGCAGCATCGACAAAGCCGTCGTCGGTCGGGATATGCAGCATTAAGGGCGTAGTAATCGCGTCCTTCTCGCCCAACAGCCCATCAATGCCGACGCCGTAATAGCCGACCGAAGCATCCACATCGGTACGCGCGGCGGTCATATAGGCGAGGCGACCGCCCAGGCAGTAGCCGACACAGCCAACCTTATTACCATCCATGGCTTTGTGGGCATGGCTGATCGTTGCGGCAATATCGCGCACGCCTTGATCCTGATTGAATTTTCCCATCCAGTCGAGCGCCTGCTGAAATTCGCTTTCAACATCGGGGTCCAACGATATGCCCGGTTGAAGCCGCCAGAACAGATCAGGCGCGATGGCGAGATAACCTGCCTCGGCCCATGCATCACACTTGCTGCGGATGCCGCGATTGACGCCGAAAATCTCCTGAATCACGATAATCGCCGCTTTGGGCGTGGCTTCGGGCGTGCTGATATAGGCCGCAAATTCGCCATCGCCTTCCAGAATTGCGATATTTTCCATGCTACCCATAACAAGCCCTTTCCTGAATCATTGATTTTCAGTCGTTCTCGGCGCACATTAGCAATAATCTGTTGCGGGTTAAGGGCAAATCTGCAGCTGGTGCCATGCGCGCGCTTTTCAGGAGAAATAGCATGAAAATGAATGTCGAACTGGATTGTACACCAGAAGAGATGCGCCGCTTGCTTGGGCTTCCCGATGTCAGCGAGGTCAACCAGGCTTATGTCGATAGCGTCAAGGATATGATGCAAGGCGCGACGACGCTGGAGCAGATGCAGACGCTATCGAAGAATATCGCGCCGATGGGCGAGATGGGTATGCGTTTTTTCCAGTCGCTGATGCAGGCCGGGGCCGCAGGTATGGCGGGCAGCAGCATGACTGGCTCAGATACAAAGAAAGACTAGCCAAGCGCTGATGTCGCCGGATACGATCTTTGCCGTGTCGAGCGGCGCGCCGCCTTCCGCTATATCGGTTATCCGTATCAGCGGCCCGCATAGCGGTGCGGCGTTAACTGCGCTGGCCGGAGCTTTGCCGGAACCGCGCCGGGCAGCATTGCGCTCGCTTGAGCATCCGGTGAATGGTCATGTGCTCGATAGCGCGTTGGTGCTCTGGTTTCCTGGACCGCGTACTGCGACAGGAGAGGACTGCGCAGAACTCCATTGCCATGGTGGCAGGGCGGTGATTTCTGCGGTCAGCGCTGCATTGGGCGCGATTGAAGACTGTCGTCCAGCCGAGGCAGGCGAATTTACCCGCCGCGCCTTTGCCAATGGTGTTATGGATCTGGCCGAAGCAGAGGCGTTATCTGACCTGCTCGCAGCAGAAACAGAAAGGCAGAGAAAACAAGCACTTGATCAGGCAGGTGGCCTGTTATCGCGCCAGATTGAGGATTGGCGACAACGCTTGCTGCAGGGCTCGGCACTGGTCGAGGCGGAGTTGGATTTTTCCGATGAGGATGATGTCGATGCTGCCTCGGCAGAGAAACTGCGCCGCTTTCTCTCTGATCTGGCTGACGAGGTGGAAACCGCTCTGGCGACACCACCGGCGGAGCGATTACATGATGGGCTGCGTGTGGTAATTGCCGGACCACCCAATGCAGGCAAATCGACTTTGCTCAATCGGCTGGTGCAACGCGAGGCGGCGATTGTCACCGATATTGCCGGAACCACACGCGACATTATCGAGGCCCCGGTGACATTGAACGGGATTGCCTATATCTTCACCGATACCGCCGGATTGCGCGAGGATAGCGCCGATGCGGCCGAAGCTATCGGCATAGACAGAGCGCAACAGGCGGTAGCGCGTGCGGATATCGTGCTGTGGCTCGGATTGCCGGAGGAAAAGCCCGACCATCCAGAATTGATCGATATTGCCGCCAAGTCCGATCTCGGCGCAGATAAAGCGGATGCCGACCTTGTGCTATCAGCGAGAACAGGGGAGGGGGTGGACAGGCTGATCACACACCTGACCGAGCTGGCGCAGACATTACTGCCGCCCATGGATCAGCCCGCCTGGAATGCGCGACAACGCGGTCTGTTGCGTGCTTTTGCCGAAGCGCTGGGCCGAGCGCAATTGGGCGATGATATGCTGGTGGTTGGCGAGGAAGTGCGATTGGCCCGCCTAGCGCTCGATCAGATCACCGGGCGGAGCCATGTCGAAGATATGCTCGATACGCTGTTCGGCAAATTCTGTATCGGTAAGTAACATCGCTAAACTGTTTCACGTGAAACAGGTGCGGAAACGGCTTTGACCCGCAGCCTTGGGTGATTTATAGGGCGCCCATGAGTCAGGTATTTGACATTATTGTAGTCGGCGGTGGCCATGCCGGGTGCGAAGCGGCGGCGGTTGCGGCGCGTATGGGCTGTCGTGTCGCGCTGATCAGCTTCAGCCGCGACGGGCTGGGGGCGATGTCGTGCAACCCGGCCATGGGTGGTCTGGGCAAGGGCCATTTGGTGCGCGAAGTTGATGCTTTTGATGGCCTGATCGGCCGCGCTTCTGATGCGGCCGCGATCCATTATCGCATGCTCAACCGCAGCAAGGGCAGTGCGGTACAGGGTCCGAGGGTGCAGGCCGATCGTAAGCTGTATCGCGCTGCCATTCAGCAGATGATGGGCGAGTTGGAAACGCTAACGGTGGTGGAAGGTGAAGCGGCGGCGCTGCATTTGCCCAATGGCAAGCTGGCCGGTGTGGTGCTGGGTGGTGATAACATTGTCCATGGCGAGCGCGTCATTCTGGCGACCGGTACCTTTCTTGGCGGGCGACTTTTCCGTGGCGATGAGCGCTATGAGGGTGGACGGATCGAAGAGCGCGCCGCTACCAGGCTCGCTGACCAGCTTTATAGCCATGATCTGCCTATGGCGCGACTCAAGACCGGGACACCACCGCGTATTGATGGCCGCACTATCGACTGGAGCCAATTGGAAGTGCAGCCCAGCGATAATGACGATTGGACTATGTCGCCACTGACAGAGGGACGCACCAATCCGGCTCTGTTCTGCGCAATTACCCGCACCAATGAAAAGGCGCATGATCTTATCCGCTCAGGCCTTGACCGCTCGCCGCTCTTCGGTGGTGATATTCAGGGTGAGGGGCCGCGTTACTGTCCATCGATTGAGGATAAGATTCACCGCTTTGGCGATCGTGATGGGCATCAGGTGTTTCTGGAGCCCGAAGGTCTGGATGACCCGCTAATCTATCCGAACGGTATCAGCACATCGCTGCCGACCGATATCCAGCAGGCTATGGTCAATGCTATGGCAGGTCTGGAGCAGGCAGAGATCGTCATTCCCGGCTATGCGGTCGAATATGATCATATTGATCCGCGTGCTTTGGGCCGCGATTTGCAGCTGTCCGCCATTCCGGGTCTGTATTGCGCTGGCCAGATTAATGGCACAACCGGCTATGAAGAAGCGGCGGCGCAGGGATTGGTTGCGGGTATGGCGGCCGTCTGTGCGGTGCAGGACAAGGCAATGCCGACGCTTGACAGAGCCAACAGCTACATTGCAGTGATGATCGATGATCTGGTGCTGCACGGGGTGACCGAGCCTTATCGTATGCTGACATCGCGTGCGGAATATCGCCTTAGACTGCGAGCCAATAATGCTTCAGATCGCTTGACAGCAATGGCGATTGAAATAGGCTGTGTCGGTGCTGAGCGCAGCCGCTGGTTTGAAGAACGCGCTGCTACCAAGACTCGTATCGTTGAGGCTCTGGATGAGCAGGTTGGGGCGGAAGCACTGATTGCCGCTAATATTGTGGTGAAACGTGATGCGGGTAAGCAGAGCCTGTTTGACTGGCTGCGTTTCCCCAATATCCATCTCAATGACATTGCCGCCATTCGGCCTGATCTCGCTTGCGAATCCGAGCTGGCGGACGAGATCACCGAAGATGCACGCTACGCACCCTATCTCAAGCGGCAGGATGCCGAGTTGCGTGATATCCGCAATAATGAGCGGATCAGCCTACCTGATAATCTGGAATATAGCAGCTTGTCGGGTCTCTCCAATGAAATGATTGATCGGCTATCCGCAGCGCGTCCCGAGACCTTGGCGGCCGCTTCGCGTATTCGCGGCATTACCCCAGCGGCACTTTCGGCGATCCTGGTGCATGCCAAGCGACGCGCTGCCTAGATCGATCAACCTGTTTGTGACTCGACCTCTTATTACCACTGACAAAGCTGCACGCGATTGGCTGGTGCATGATCTCGCTGTTTCACGTGAAACACTCGATGCGCTTGAACATTATGTTGCCATGCTGAAAACGGAGTCCGAAAAACAAAATCTAATTGCTCGCTCCACGCTGGAAACGGCTTGGGCGCGGCATGTCGTTGATAGTGCGCAATTGCTACAGCATGTCCCCAAAGACCATCAAGGGCCATGGCTTGATCTCGGTTCCGGCCCCGGCCTACCCGGTCTGATCGTTGCGATTTGTACCGGTATGCCAACAATGTTGGTAGAATCGCGGCGCAAGCGGGTGGAGTTTCTCCAACAAGTGGTGGAGGAGCTTGATCTCGGCCAAATTGTAACGATTTTCGGTAGCCGACTTGAAGCAATGCAAAGCCGTGAGGTTGGGATGATTACTGCTCGTGCCTTTGCTCCATTACCCAAATTGCTGTCTCTGGCGGGCCGCTTTTCCACAGAAAACACTTTCTGGATTCTGCCCAAAGGCAAAAATGCGGTACATGAACTGGACGCCCTGCCGCGCAAATGGCAGAAACTGTTTCACGTGAAACACTCGCTGACCGATCCCGCTGCCGGGATTTTGTGCGGCCAGGGTAAGATAAGTGCCTGATTATCGGGCGCTTTCCGCCAAATAGAGCCTATTGGCGGCTAGATGCGCAAAGGAATGACGCAAAAATGATCACCATAGCCGTCGCGAATCAGAAGGGTGGGGTGGGTAAGACCACCTCGGCGATCAATGTCTCGACTGCCTTGGCGGCAACAGGATGGCGCACCTTGTTGATTGATCTTGATCCGCAAGGCAATGCCTCTACCGGCCTTGGCGTGCCGCTGGGTGAGCGTGAGCGCTCAAGCTATGATGTGCTGACTGGCAATGCCACTATTCAGGAAAGTGCCCGTCCGACAACGATCCCCAATCTTGATGTCGTTCCCGCGACAGTGGATTTGTCGGGTGCGGAAGTTGAGATGGTTGAGCTCGAAGACCGTACCGAGCGCTTGAAAAACGCGATAGCTGAGGCGCGCAAAGGTGATGGCTATGATGTTTGCCTCATCGATTGTCCGCCATCCTTGGGCCTGTTGACCTTGAACGCCTTGGTTGCTGCCAATTCCTTGCTGGTGCCATTGCAATGCGAGTTTTTCGCGTTGGAAGGGCTTAGTCAGTTGCTCCAAACCGTAGAACGCGTGCAGCAGGTGTTTAATCCCGACCTTGCCATATTGGGTGTAGTGCTCACCATGCATGATCGTCGCAATCGTCTGACTGATCATGTTAGTGAGGATGTGCGCGATTGTCTGGGTGATCTAGTATTTGACACTGTTATCCCACGCAATGTGCGCCTTTCCGAAGCACCGAGCCATGGCATGCCAGCGCTTATCTATGACCATCGCTGCGCTGGCTCTGCCGCTTATATCGACCTTGCCAAAGAACTGATTGCCCGCTTGCCCGAACGAAAGGTTGCCGCATGAGCGATAGCGCTGAGACTAAAATGACCAAGAAAAAGAACAGCGAGAAGAAGGGCGAGAAAAAGGGCAGTTCCAAGAAGACAGTGGCAGCGGCCAAGCGGCCCAGTGGATTGGGGCGCGGGCTGAGTGCACTTTTGGGCGAGGCGCGCCCGGAACGCCCAATTACGGCGACATCAGCTGAGACTGGCTATGGCTCTGAAAGCGAGGCTGCACCGCCGCTCGCTGCAAATGGTGTGGCGTCTATCTCGGTCGCGAATATTGCGCCGCATCCCGATCAGCCGCGCCGCTATTTTGCTGATGCCGCGCTCGATGAGCTGGCGGCCAGCATAGCGCAGCGTGGTGTGATTCAGCCGATTATTGTGCGGCCCGCGAATAAAAACGGCGACTATCAGCTGGTTGCGGGTGAACGCCGCTGGCGCGCGGCGCAAAGGGCGCGATTGCATGAGATTCCTGCGATTGTCCGCGATCTCGACGATGAACAGACACTCGCTATTGCTCTCATTGAGAATATTCAGCGCGAAGATCTGACGCCGGTGGAAGAAGCGCGCGCCTATAAGCAGATGACCGAACAGCAGGAGCTAAGTCCGGCCGATCTGGCGCAGCTGGTCGATAAGTCACGCAGCCATGTCGTCAATATGATGCGGTTGCTGACACTGCCAGATGCTGTGCTGGAGATGGTCGATAAGGGTGACCTCTCCATGGGTCACGCCCGCGCTCTGATCAATGCCCCTGAGCCGCAAGAACTGGCGAAGCAGATTGTCAAACAAGGCCTTTCGGTTCGCGCAGTCGAGAAGCTGGCGCGAGCAGCTACCACGCCATCGAAGTCAGCCAAGGGCAAGTTGGAGACAAAGGGCACTCCGGTTTCCGCACAAGCAGAATCGGATATTGCGGCGGTTGAGCGGCATTTGTCCGACCTGCTGGGCATGAATGTCAGTATAAAGGCGGGCGCAAATGGTATATCAGGCGATATTTCAGTGCGTTATTCCAGCCTCGACCAGCTTGATTTGCTGTGCCAGAGATTGTCTGGCGATTTTCTCTAATATACTGATACAAAGCGATAATATCGCTCTCTTGGTGGAAGTTTGCCTGAAATGATCGGGTCTCTCATCATGGTAAATAGCGGCTAACGCCATTTCCTAATGCTCCATTAACCATAATCTTCAGCAAAGCCTGAACCGCTGGTCGTCATAAGGGCCCGCGAATGGAGTGGGATTTGCCATTCATCGCGGTGCGCTGTGAGACGCGTATCGTCTTTCACTATTGTCGCATGGTGCGACCATGAAGGGACCAGACATGAATAAGACTTTTTTCAAAGCAATGGCCGTATCTGCCGCAGCTATGGCTGCCATGACCTCGACCGCTGCACATGCAGACACAGCGGAAGCCACCGCTACTGCAGAAATTCTTCAGCAGGTAACCGTTGAGTCTGATGGTTCGGCACTGAACTTCGGCACTATCGTTGTCGGCGATACCGGCGGTGATGTCGTGATCAGTGCTGCTGGCGCGCTGTCCGCTTGTGATGCGAACTTGGTATGTTCAGGCACCGTTTCGGCTGCAGGCTTTGATGTTACCGGCACCACCGGTGAAACGGTCGATATCACGGTCGACAGCAATGTTACGCTGACCAATAATGACGGCGACACCATGATCGCTGCTCTGGCTGGTTCGGATGCGACACTGGTTCTGGCCGGTGGTGACAGCTTTGCCGTAGGTGGCACGCTGACCGTGGGCGATAGTCAGGCTGATGGCCAGTATAGCGGCACCTTCGAAGTGACCGTCGATTATCAGTAATCACAGCTTGCAAAGCCGGTAAACCAACCATCCGGCATGCATGACAACTAAGTGTCTGGCGCTCGCGCGTCAGGCACTTTTTATATGTATGCAATTTATTTATCGAATTTCAGAGGGTTAGAAGAAACCATTGGAAGCCGTCATCGCTAATGGATGGGCCATCCCAACTTTGAAAATCCAGTTTTTGCAACACCTTGGTTGACGCGACGTTGCCCGGAACGACGCGAGCTGTAATCTCGGAGAGCGCGAGTTCGTTTCGGCCATATTGTAGTATGTGATGTCCAGCCTCAGTGGCGATGCCTTTACCCCAACATGAAAAGGCAAACCGATAGCCAAAGTCGACAATAGCTGAAAGGCGCTTGAAACCTGAAAAGCCAATCAGTTCAGAGCTTTGCTTCCAGACAACGGCATAGCGCGTCAGTTTTCCGCTACTCTCTCTTTCTATACAATCCAGTATATATGCAGACGCTACATCGCGGCTATGGGGAGCACCATCTCCAAGATAGCGCGTTACTCGGCTGTCCCTCACAATCCGATGATAGGAATCAATATCGTCTTCGCATAATGATCGTATAACAAGTCTCTCGGTCTCTATTTGCATGGGACAGGAATAGCAGTGCTGCACTTAGTTTCCAAAGCCCTGCTGCTTATGGTTAGCAAAATATCAACCATATTCGGCGATGACATGCGGTGAGAGGATGCACTGCCGGGAAGCGGTTTTCGGTGGATGCATTCTGAACAGTCTCACAGGGGATTATCTGCATGTTTCGTAGCTATGTTGCCGCTTTTCTTACCTATGCTGTTTTGTCTGTATGCATATTCAGCACGATTGCCATCGCTCCAGCCCAAGCGGCGGGCGGCGATTTGCTGGTCGCTCCGACGCGGGTAGTGCTCGACGGGCAGCGCGGGACTGAAGTAATTCTCAACAATGTTGGCGACGAAACCGCCACCTACCGTATCAGCCTGGAGTTGCGACGGATGACAGCGGATGGCCGTCTCGATGAGGTCAGCCAGGAAGAGGCCAATGCGCTCGAACAGGCGGCGTTGAAAATGATCCGCTATGCGCCGCGTCGTGTCACCCTGCCGCCCAATCAACCCCAGGCCATCCGCATCGGCATTCGTCCGCCTGCGGATCTGCCCGATGGCGAATATCGCGCCCATATGCTGTTTCGCGCCATTCCCGATGCGCGATCGGTGACGGAGCAGAGCGAAGCACCAACCGAGGGTCTCGCTATCGCCCTGACCCCGATTTACGGTGTGACCATACCGATTATCGTCCGCAGAGGCCGCCTTGAGGCCACTGCGAGCATTGCCAATGGCCGTATTGAGCGGGATAGTGAAGGTGCGGCACTGGCTTTTGATCTCGCGCGATTGGGTGAGGGATCCACCTTTGGCGAGATTCGCGTCACCAAGCCCGGCGCAGATGAACCGCTGCTGGTGGCACGCGGTATTGCCGTCTATCCCGAGCTTGATGGCCGCACGGTTCGCTTCCCGATCCCCGAAGAGCTGGCCAGCGCGATGAAGGGGCCGGTGTCGATTGCCTATTATGAGGCGAGTAACGCTGGTGGCGGTCTGATCACCAAAATGGACACGGTGCTGCAATAGGCGTTGGGCTCTGGGCTAGCGAAGAGCCGCATAGGCTCAACTCGCCCCGCTGATCCGCACATCGCGACGTCATGATCTCGCTTCCTGCCATAAAAAATTTTGTTTTCAGGGCATTAGCCGCAGCGACAGCCTGTCTCTCTGCGGTTTTTGCCGTGCCTGGCTTTGCACAAAATGAAAGCGTTGCAGAAACAACGTCGTTCACCATCGGTAGCGACAGTACGGCCAATGGCTGGCAGGCCAATGACGATGATTTTCTGCTGCTGGATATCCGTTCGGGCCAATTCCGGCTGGGTGATGGAGTACGCGGTTATGTCACTGATAGGGGCGTCTGCGTTGATTTTGCCGATGTAATTATGGCGCTCGATATTCCGGTGCGGCTTGATAAAAAGTCGCGCCGCGCAACTGGCTGGATTTTCGCGGAGGAGGAAATCCTCACCGTTGACCGCGACCAGAGTATAGTACAAAACATGAACAAGAGGCAATCACTGATCTCGGGCGATCTTTATGACACGCCTGAAGGGTGGTGTGTCGATAGCCGCGCTTTGTCCAACTGGCTTGGTGTGACGCTGACCCCTGATCTCTCCAATGCGCTGTTGCTGCTGAATTCGGAGCGCAAATTGCCGTTCCAGCGTGCTGCCGAGCGCAAGGCGCGCGCGGCGCGTATCCGCCCGGTCAAGGCTTTTGACCTTGCCGATCTGCCGCAGGCGGACCAGCCTTATTCGGTCTGGGAAACCCCTTCGGTCGATGCCGTACTGTCAGTTGGCGGATTGCGCGACCAGGCGCAGGGCAGGGGGCAATTTGATGTGCGCTATGAGCTGTTTGCCTCGGGGGAGATTGGCAAGGCCTCGGTGGATGCACGACTGGCATCGGATAATGAAGGCGTGCCCAACAGCTTGCGCGTGCGCGCTTATCGCGCCGATCCGCGTGGTGAGATGCTGGGCCCTCTCAAGGCGACACAGGTTGCGGTAGGTGATGTTGCCACCATTTCCACGCCTTTGGTGGCGCAAAGTGTTATTGGCCGTGGTGCGCTGGTCACCAATCGTCCGTTGCAGCGCCCCGATACTTTTGACCGTACCAGCTTCCGCGGATCACTGCCCGTCGGCTGGGACGCCGAGCTCTATCGCAATGGTCAGCTCCTCGCTTTTACCGAGAACCGCGCCGATGGTCGCTATGAGTTTATCGATGTGCCGCTGCTGTTCGGGGTCAATGATTTCGAGATCGTGCTTTATGGCCCGCAAGGGCAGATACGACGCGAGAAACTGTCATTGCCCGTGGGGCAGGACAGTATTCCGCCGGGCGACACCTATTATTGGGTTGGGGCAACCCAGGCCGGACGCGATCTGATCACATTGCGCGATCCGGTTGAGGTGCCAACCCAGGGCTGGCGCGGCACATTCGGGCTGGAACATGGCCTCGACAAGCGCACATCGCTGGGCGCGGCGTTTCACAGCCTCAATATCTTCGGCAGGAGATCGAACATCTTCGAGTTGTCGGGCCGCAGGGCCGTCGGACAAGCACTGATCGAAATCTCCGGAGCTTATGATGCAGATGGCAATCATGCCGTGCGCGGGCAGTTTCTTGGTCAATTCGGCCAAAGCTTTGTCCGTGCAGAGAGCATCTGGGGCAATGATGGCTTCCGGTCTGATCAGTTGCAGGAAAATGTCACCCGGCGCCAGCGCCTGTCGCTGACGCACTTTTTCCGTTCTGGTAATGCGACGATCCCGATCGAGGTGGAGGCGGTCCACCGATCACGCAATACCGGCAATGATACCTTCGAGGCGTCGGGCCGCTTCTCCTATGCGGTGCGAAACCTGTCGCTGACCAGTGAGGTGCAGTGGGTACGCAACACCAGCCGTTTTGGCCCTGATCCGGATGATCTGCTCGACACCGCGCTGCGCGCCAATATCCGCCTCGGCAAGATTCGGCTGCGCGGAGAGTCGCGCTTCCGTCTCTCGCCGGATTCGCGCTTCCAGTCAGCAACGGTTGTCGGAGAGTGGCGACAGGGTCGGCGGTCCAACTGGCGCGCAGAGCTTGGCTTTGATGCCCAGCTTGACCGCACCCGCCTGGGCATTGGCTATATTCGCCAGTTTAACAAATTCTCGCTCAACACCAGCGTTGAAGCAGCCAGCGATGGCTCTTTTGCCGCCGGGATCAATCTCGCCTTCAGCCTTGGCCCCGATCCGCGCAATGGCCAGTTGCGTTTCAGCAATGAGCGGCTGGCGACCAATGGGCAAGTGATGGCGACGGTGTTCCGCGATATCAATGCTGATGGCATCCGCCAGCATGATGAGCCGCTCGAAGCCGATGTTGAGCTGACCGCCGGGCGCACTGTGGCGCTGACCCCGACCGACAATAATGGCCGCTCGCTGATTGACGGCTTGCAGCCATTTCAGCCGGTTCTGGTCGGTGTCGATGCCGGCAGCTTGCCTGATCCCTATCTGCAACCCGCCGGGGCCGGGATAGTGGTGACACCGCGACCCGGCGTTGCAGCACGGGTCGAGTTGCCATTGGTGGCTGCGGGAGAGATTGATGGCACATTGGTCAAATCCAGCGGCAACGGTATTGGCGGGGTGAAGCTGGAACTTCTGGACGTGGAAGGCCGGGTACACACCACAACCGAGACTGAGTTTGACGGCTTCTTCCTGTTCGACCGTGTACCTTATGGTCGCTATACCATCAGGATCGAGAAGCTTTCGGCCGATGCGATTGAAGCGGACCAATTGCTGAAAGCGCCGCCTATTGTGCTCGATGACAAGGAGCCGCTGGTTAATCTGGGCGCAGTGCGCATTCAAGGCGGCAGGCCGCGCATTGCCGCAGCACAACAGGATTAGCGGTTCTTTGTCACGCCTTTCAGCACGGAAAGCTCGCGGCCAAATTGCGCTACCAGCTCGCGGCGGATGCGGTCCTTGTCCTTGGTCGCGACCCAGGGCCAGCAGGTAAAGGTAATCGCCTCGGCGGTAACCCCGGTAAGTGTAGCCTCGGGCACCGGATCGGTGAGAATATCGGGATGGCTGTTCATAATCTGCTCCAGCTTGGCCTCGGCCTCGTCGAGATCATGATCATCAGCGCTGACCTCAATCTCGATCGACAGCCGCCGCGTCGCCGCGCCGGTAGAGTTTACCACCACATCATCCCAGATCATATTGTTGGGAACGATCACCTTACGGTTTTCCGCCGTGCTGAGATGGGTGGAGAAAAGCGAGACATGCTCGACAATGCCGGTTACGCCCGCCGCTTCAATCTCGTCACCGGCATCAAAGGGCCGCTGAAACAGGATCAATATGCCATTGGCGAAATTGCTGATGGTGTTCTGCAGAGCAAAGGCGATTATAAAACCCGCCGCGCCGATAGAGGCAATGACCGGGGTCATATTGGTACCGATGGCCGATAGACCTGACAGAAAACCCAGCAATCCCGCAATCCGCGTGATCCAGCGCGAGAGAAAGCGAGTCAGTAGCTCAGAGGACAGATCGGCACGGCGGAAGGTGCGGGCAATGATCTGCCCAATGAGCCAGCCGAGAAGCACCCAAACAAGTGTTGTGAGAAACACCGTACCGAAATCGCGCAAGACCCGCTGGCCGCCATCGCGGGCGGTTGCCCATTCCTTGAGGGTGAGCCAGGTGGTCTGCAGATTCTGGGTATTGACGCGGACACCGCCAACATCAGCAATATAGGCGCGCAGCTCTTCCTGATCTTCCGGGTCGCCGCCGCGCGCTATCTGGGTATCGAGCACATGGCGCAGCCGGTCAGCGCGCGCCGTGCGGATATCGCGTAATGTGGCAATGCGATCAATAAGAACGCGCTTTTCGGGGCTGACAGCCTCATCGCCTTGGCCGCTTAGGTCGTCATTTTGCGTTTCCGCTGCTACCTCTGATGCGGCTTTCTGATTAAACTGATAGAGCGCCATTTCCGCTGCGGACAGGTCTTCAATCGCCTTGTGCAGCAACGCTTCCCAACCCGCGACTTCGGCGTTGAGTTCCTCGGCATTAAGCGGTTCGAGCACGATATCGAGCGCATCAATCGCGATATCGGGGTCAGATGTGCTTATGGCGGTAGAGGGATCCGCTTCATCATCGCCGATAATATCTTCCAGTGCGTTGCGCACCTCATTGGGATCAAGCGGTTCTTCCGCCTCGGGGATTTCCAGCTCGGCTTCCTGTGCCTGCAAAGGAGCAGTGTTCAGCGAAAGCGCAGCGCTGACCAACGAGACAATAAGGACGCATTTTCGCAGCATAGGAGAATCACCCGATAGAGGACTTGGACCTTCGCGTGGGATTACCACCCGATTTCAGATGAATGGAAGCTCTAACATGCTGACGCAGGCCGCGATTTTGTAACGGCATGTAGCTATAGGTGCCCTGCAAAGGGGTAACCTCGAACGCGAAGAGTTCGCAAGCACGACTGCGCGTCGGCCGGTCAGGCCGCTTCTCGAAGATATGAGCGCAGCGAATTATCGTGAGAGAAAATATGGTGCGGTCGAGAAGACTCGAACTTCCACGGGGTGTTATCCCCACAGCGACCTCAACGCTGCGCGTCTACCAATTCCGCCACGACCGCACGCTTCGATGGTGAAAACCAGCGCTAGGGCCGGTATCTGGTAGCACCGCTTATCAGCGGCAGGGGCGAGCCATTAGCAAGTCCGCGGCCCAGGCGCAAGCCGCCTTATGCGCATAGCATGGCGGGTTAGCACGGATTATATGCGACACAATTGTGCCAGCATGGGGCAGTTTGTGATCATCGGCGAAAAATCCCAGAAATCTGGCGTGCTTTAGTGACCGTTAACCTTTTTTAAGGGTCGACAAACACCGTAAATACCAAGTTAATTCGGGTATGTGCTTTTGCCCCATGGTTTTGATGCTGTTGAAAGCGGCTGCTCTATCGTCAGCAGCGGCAGCGGATTCGGGCTCACCTAGCGTTGCAAGGGCCACTGCAGTTGCAACAGCAACCATCATAAGCGCGCCATCAGCACGTGAAGCGATGGAACAGAAGATGCGTCAGCAACAACGGGTGGCCCCTATATTTCATGCGCAGATATTTCTGCGTCACACCAAAGATGGCTCAGTTCTGGTAGAACATCGCTGAAAAACCGTCGCAGCGGGGATGCGTTTAGAGCCTGCCCGGAGCCCAGCCGATTTCTGCCCTCACCGCCGAGCGGGGAATATCGAGCAGCGCTTCATCAAACCGCGCTTCTTCGCCTGGACCAAGGCTGGCAACCGGGGCACGGATTTCCTGCTCATAGACAATACGGTCATCGGCATTACGCAAGACAATCAGCATATCCGGGACATCGCGCCGTTCGGCCCCGTTATTAACGACGCTGCCACTAGCCGCGAACAGTTCGGTGCCATCGGGCAGGGTGCGACGATCATCCTCGTCAATGGGCAGCATGATCTCCAGCCCTACCACTTCCTCGCCCATTGCGGGATCACCGAAAACAAGCCATTGTGGCAGGCCATAAGTATAGATTGCGCCGACCAAAACCACGGCCACCAGCGCAAATCCTATTGCCGCACGAGTCCATAGCTTGACCGGATTGCGGCGTGGTTTAAATGGCGGTTCATGCGCAAATGGGTCGCCTGTGGGTGCTGCTTCGCTATAGGGCATATCGTCACCATAGAAAGGGGCAGCGTTGCCGCCCTCAGGTTCCGGGTGAGTTTCCTGCCCAACCGCATCATTGCCGAATGAGGGTGGCGGCGTCACGTCGCTGCTGTCCGCAGGATGCGCTGAAGCTGGTGCCGTATTCTCTTTAGCAGCCTCGGTTTGCGGTTCAGTTTGCACCTTGGTGCCGGGTTGTACTGGTCTGGCCGGTGCCGGGTCAGGTGTTCCCCATTCCGTTGCATCGCCAAGCATAGGTCCGTCCTGGTGCCAGCTATGGCGACATTTAGCGCAGCGCACAGTACGCCCGGCTGGACCTATGGCACTGTCGGGGACGGCATAGCGCGTGCCGCAGGATGGACAGGCAATAATCATGGTGCGCGTATTAACCTTGTGCAGATACTGTTCATTCAACTGCCGAGGATTCTAACCATAGAGAGCAGAATCTGCGCAAGAGTGTAACAACAGTTATGCGCCAAAAAAGCGTTGAAAACCGGTCAGTGGACTGGCTTCATGGCGCCTCAGACCATTTTTTCGATCTTTGCAGGATCAGGGCCGACGCGTATAGCACCATCCAATATGGTGCAAAATCGGTAACTATACCGGTTTGCCAGATGTGGGACGGCGGCGATCAGTACAGGGCGCGGATGCAGGAAATCGTAACATTTGATAATGTCGGCCTGCGCTATGGCACAGGTAATGAAGTGCTATCCGATATCAGCTTTCGCCTGTTCCCGGGCAGCTTTTATTTCCTGACCGGTGCCTCGGGTGCAGGCAAAACCTCGTTGCTCAAGCTGCTTTATCTGGCACAGCGCCCCAGCCGCGGCGTCATTCATATGTTCGATACCGATATTGTGACGCTGACCCGTGACAGACTGCCGGGCTTTCGGCGACGTATCGGGGTTGTGTTTCAGGATTTCCGGTTGGTGCCACATCTCTCCGCCTTTGATAATATTGCTCTGCCATTACGGGTGGCGGGTGTTGTCGAAAAGGATTTGGAAGGCCCGGTAAGCGAGATGCTCGATTGGGTTGGCCTGAAAGATCGCGCCAATGCACGTCCGGCGACATTATCTGGTGGAGAGCAGCAGCGTGTCGCAATTGCCCGTGCTGTGATCGGGCGCCCCGAAATATTGGTAGCAGACGAACCGACCGGCAATGTCGATCCGGAGATGGCGATACGGCTGCTTAAATTATTTGAGGCGCTTAACCGGCTGGGGACAACAGTGGTCGTTGCCACCCATGATGTGCATCTGCTCTCTCAGGTGCGCGATGCCCACATGATGCGGCTTAATCGCGGCGCCTTGTCCGATCCCACCGGGGCGCTGCGCAATCCACCGCGTCCGAGTGACAGGGAAATGCCCGAAGCCGGAATACTTCCCGAGGCGCTGAAATGATTGGCCTTTTCCGCGCCACCACTGCTGAACGACGGCTCATCCCTGAAGGTCGCCTTACCGGGCCTATGCCGTGGGTGATTGCGATCATGATCCTGTTTACGGTTTTGGCGGTGGCGAGCGGCCTGGCACTGCGCAGTGCGACCCAGAGCATCAATGCCGATCTGGCCGGGCGAGTGACGGTGCAGATAGTGGCCGCCGACCCGGTGCAGCAAGAGGCAGAGCGTGAAGCAGCAGAGGCTGTGCTTGACGGTCTGGATATTGTCGATCGCCGGCGAACCCTTAGCGATAAGGAAATATCCTCCTTGCTGACGCCGTGGCTGGGTGGTGAGGATATCGGCGATACCATTACCATTCCGGCGATGATCGATCTTGATCTTACGGTGCCAGCCGATGATGCGGCATTGGCGCAGTTGCAACAGGCCTTGGCGGATGATGCACCTTCTGCCCGGGTGGATGCGCATGGTGCATGGCTGCGCCCGGTTTTTGATCTGTTGCAATCCTTGCAGATACTGGCGGTTGTTCTGGTGTTGTTGCTGGTGATTGCCACAGCCTCTGCGGTTGTTCTGTCGGTGCGCAGCGCACTTAATACCCATGGCGATACGATCAGTGTGATGCACTTGCTGGGTGCCACTGATGTGCAGGTGGCAAGGTTATTTCAACGCCGTGTCGCACTGGATGCTGCGTTCGGGAGTCTTGTCGGCATTGTTATCGCTGCGGTTTTGGTTTTCCTTTTGAGCCAACAGGTGGCGCAGCTCGATGCCGGGCTTCTCAATGCCGGACAATTGCGCTGGATGGATATAGTTGCGCTTGCACTGGTGCCGATAGCGGTTATTGCGCTGACGATTATCACTGCACGCATTACGGTGCTGGTCGCGCTGAAGAAAACATTATAATTATCGCCTTATGATTATCCGCATTCTTGCCCTTCTTATGCTGAGCTGGATTATCGGCTTCGTCGTTTTTGCGGTTTCGCTGCCCCTGCCACTTGATGATCGCAAAACCGACGCCATTGTGGTTTTGACCGGCGGCCCGATGCGGATTGACCGTGGCCTGGAAGCTGTAGAGCAAGACTGGTCGAAAGCGATGTTGATTACCGGGGTCGACCGCCAGGTGCTGCGTGAAGAGCTGGTGGCGCAATATCCTGACCATGAGGCGACGTTTAATTGCTGCATTGATCTCGGCTTTGCTGCTGTGGACACGCGTACCAATGCGCTGGAAATGGCGCGCTGGGTGGCCAAGGGTGAATATGACAGCGTACGATTGATCACTTCAGACTGGCATATGCATCGCGCTGCCTTTGAGATTGGCCGGGCCATGCCGGACAATGTCACCATCTATCAGGATGCGGTACGCGGCAAGCCCTCGCTGGGGACATTGTTCAGGGAATATAATAAATATCTTCTGCGTCTCGCCGGGGCGCTGACCGGGGTTTAAGCGCCCATGCTAAGGGCATTGTCGACAGTGATAGCGGCGATACGCACAGCGCTGTTTACGCTGATCTTTTATGTCGGCTCAGTGCCCTTTGTGCTCCTCGCCACCATCGCCACGCCGCTTTCCATGCCAGCCCTGCGCGCGGTTGCGCATAGCTGGGGCCATTTCCACTATGGCTGTGTAAGGTGGCTGCTTGGCATAAGGGTAGAGGTGGCTGGCCATTTTCGCCATGGCCCGGTTCTTTATGCCATTCGCCATGAGTCCTTCTTTGAGACGATCGAGCTGCTGCGGCTGCACGACCGCCCGGTGCCGATAGCCAAGAAACAGCTTTCTACTATTCCGCTATGGAGCATGGTGGCGCAGCGTTATGGCATGATCTATGTCGACCGTTCCGGCGGCGCCAAGGCACTGCGTGCGATGCTAAAGGCGGCCAAGGGTTATACCGATGATGGCCGCCCACTGATTATCTTCCCCGAAGGCACCAGAATGCGCCATGGCGAGCAGCGTAAACTGCAATCGGGCTTTGCTGGGCTCTATCGCATGTTGGGGCTTACCGTGGTCCCGGTTGCAGTGAATAGCGGGCGGCTATTGGGGTCATACAATCGGATAAAATATCCGGGTGTTATAACCTATAAGGTTGGCGAGCCTATTCCTCCGGGTTTGGACCGGGAAGAGGTGGAAGCGCGGGTTGCGGAAGCGATCAATGCGCTTAATGGTGAGGC
Organism: Pseudomonadota bacterium; assembly: GCA_038748365.1. Classification (GTDB taxonomy): domain Bacteria; phylum Pseudomonadota; class Alphaproteobacteria; order Sphingomonadales; family Sphingomonadaceae; genus Alterisphingorhabdus. Next base: position 19,770 of record JBCDIZ010000009.1, on the reverse strand, counting down.
CGTGCCGGATAAGGTTTCATAAAAGCCACAAAGAGAAAAAGGAAAAAAGGGCGCTTGGCTGAGACGTTGGTCATTCCTTGCGAGGGCCGTTCTGCGCTATGTGCTTGTGAACAATGATTATTGGCCTTCGGCCGAATTGTTGGCTTCGCTTCGCTTGCCTTATGGCTTTCAGCGAATTGCGAATTTCCCAGTTTGACATCAGCAATCGGGCATAAGCTATCGATCAGAAGACCCTTCTACACTTTTTCCCTTTGTGGCTTTTATGAAACCTGTCTTGGCGCTGCTTCAAAGGATAGACAACGAGGTTGCGATTACAGTGCAGCGCTCATCCATGATCCCGCCCAAAATCGGGTTCCGCCACATCCTGCCCTTCATCAATAATGCGCCGCCGGATCGCGCGGGTGCGGGTGAACAGGTCCTCGAGGGTCTCGCCCTCATCGCGGCGGATGGCGCGTTGTAGCGCGGTCAGATCTTCGGTGAAGCGCTGCAGCATATCGAGCACCGCCTCGCGATTGGAGAGAAACACATCGCGCCACATCACCGGGTCAGAGGCGGCAATCCGGGTGAAATCGCGGAAGCCACCGGCGGAATATTTGATCACCTCGGATCGGGTTACACTCTCCAGATCGCTGGCGGTGCCGACAATGGTATAGGCAATAAGGTGCGGCAAATGGCTGGTGACGGCGAGCACCAGATCATGATGTTCGGCGTCCATGCGCTCAATATTGGCGCCGAGTGCGGTCCAGAACGCTTCCAGCCGCGCAATATCGCTTTCATCGGTGTCTGCATCAGGTGTAATAATGCACCAGCGCCCTTCAAAAAGGCTGGCAAATCCCGCATCCGGTCCGCTTTTCTCGGTCCCCGCAACCGGATGCGCCGGAATAATGGTCGCATCCGGCAGAGCACTGCGTAAATCGGTGAGCACGCTGGCCTTGCATGAGCCGACATCGCTGACAATCGCGTCTGGCCCCAAATGAGGTGCAATATCGCGTGCAACTGCCGCCATGGCACCAACCGGGACGCAGAGCAGTACCAGATCGGCCTCAGCCAAAGGCGCATAATCGCCGTGCACCGCATCAAACAAGTCCAGCTCATCGGCGCGCTGGCGGGTGGCGGGATCGCGGTCAAAGCCGCTTAACCGGCTATCGGGCAGCTTTTCGCGCACCGCGCGGGCGATGGAGCCACCGATCAGGCCGGTGCCGATAATGGCGATATGGGTAAAGACGCTCATGAGCGCACCCCGCTTTCAAGCAGTGCCCGCAAGGCCTGCATCAGCCCGCGCATCTCCGCCTCGGTGCCGATGCTGATACGCAGGCAATCGGCCAGACCCTGACCAGGCAGCCAGCGGGTAATATATCCTGCACGGGCAAGACCATTATACGCCGCTTCTGCTGTCAGCTCACCATCAAAACGCACCAGTAAGAAGTTTGCATGGCTCGGTATAGCTCTTAGTCCATGGTTGCCCAGCGTTGCTATCTCATCACTCAGCCATTGCTGCCACTGAGCATTATGCACGCGCGAGTGGGCGACAAATTCCTGATCACTCAGTGCCGCAATCGCCGCGGCCTGCCCGGAAGTGGTGACGTTGAACGGCGCGCGGATGCGGTTGATCGTATCGATCAATCCCGGCGCACCAAAGGCCCAGCCGATACGCTGCGCCGCAAGGCCATAGATTTTTGAGAAAGTGCGGGTGATCAGCACATTGTCATGTGCCCGTGCCAGCGCGAACGGATCGCGCCCGGGGAGCGGATCGAGATATTCCGCATAAGCCTGATCAAGCACCAGCAGCACATTGCCGGGCAGGGCAGCGTGCAGCCGCTCTATCTCGCTATCGGACAATATTGTGCCGGTGGGATTATTCGGATTGGCGAGGAAGACTACCCGCGTCTTGTCGGTGATGCAGGCGATAATCGTATCAACATCGCTGCCATAATTTGTGTCCGGAGCGATCACCGGCTCGGCACCGATACGCCGTGTTGCAATGTCATAGACCGAAAAGCCATAACGCACATGGATGATCTCATCGCCCGGCCCGGCATATCCCTGCGCCGCGAGATTGAGCAGCTCATCCGAGCCGGTGCCGCAGACAATCTGCTCTACCGGCAGATTGTGTAATTCGCTAAGAGCAGTGCGCAATGCCAAGCAATCCGGGTCAGGATAGCGCGCAGTTTTGGTCTCTGCATCGCTCGCCAGGCTTGCGATCGCAGCAGGGGACGCGCCCAAAGGGTTCTCGTTTGATGACAGCTTGACCGGCACCACATCTCCGGCGAGCTTCGATTTGCCCGGGCTATAGGCCGATATCGCGCTGATCCAGGGTTTTGGCTGTGGGGCGGTCATGCTGCTTTCTTCTGTCTTGCCATAACTGGCCCTTAGCGAGGCTTTGATAGTTCTGCCAAGCGCCAATGTCGTCTGGCGCAACTTTGGTGCGGTGCATTGACAGCCAGAGCCAAACCGCTCTAGCGCCATGACAATGACTTCGGCCGCCTGCCCTGCCTCTGATGATAGCCGTTTCGGTCGTGACCGAAAGGTATCGCTCATGGGTCCGCTGCCGCTTGATTGTGGCGCGGAACTCAGCCCGGTGGAGCTGGCCTATGAGACCTATGGCACGCTCAATGCCGATGCGAGTAATGCGGTGCTGGTCTGCCATGCGTTGACCGGTGACCAATATCTTGCCAGCGAGCACCCGGTAACCGGCAAGCCCGGCTGGTGGACGCGGCTGGTCGGACCCGGCAAGCCGGTCGATACAGATCGCTTTTGCGTTATCTGCGTCAATGTTATCGGCAGTTGTATGGGATCATCGGGCCCGGCGACAGTGAACCCCGCGACAGATGCGCCTTGGGGTATGGATTTCCCGGTGATCACCATTGCGGATATGGTGCGTGCGCAGGCGTTGCTGCTCGACCATCTGGGTATAGAAAAGCTGGCGGCGGTGGTGGGCGGCTCCATGGGCGGGATGCAGGCGCTTAGCTGGCCGGTGCTGTTTCCGGAGCGCGTTGAGGCATCACTGGTAATCGCCTCGGCGGCACGCCATTCGGCGCAGAACATTGCTTTCCATGAGGTCGGGCGTCAGGCGATTATGGCCGATCCGCGTTGGCGTGGCGGTGCCTATTATGCAGATAACGAGGCGCCAGCATCGGGACTGGCGGTGGCGCGGATGGCGGCGCATATCACCTATTTGTCCGAAGCGGGCCTGACCGAGAAATTTGGGCGGCGTCTGCAGGATCGCGATGCCAAGACCTTCGGCTTTGATGCTGATTTTCAGGTGGAAAGCTATTTGCGGCATCAGGGAATCAGCTTTGTCGATCGTTTTGATGCCAATAGCTATCTCTATATCACCCGTGCGATGGACTATTTCGATCTTGCTGATCAGGGCGATGGATCGCTGGCACAGGCGCTTGCAAAAGCCAAGGCACGGTTCTGTCTGATCAGCTTTGATACCGATTGGCTCTACCCGACAGCAGAATCGCGCCGCATCGTCCATGCGCTCAATGCCGCCGGGGCGGAGGCGAGCTTTGTCGAGCTGTCCTCGCCCTTTGGTCATGATGCCTTTCTGCTGGAAAATCCGGAGATGGATCGTGTCGTCAGCGGATTTCTGGGTAATGGGGGTGGATGATGGCCGATCTCCGCCCAGACCTGGCCGTCATTTATGATCAGATAGCGCCGAATTCGCGGGTACTAGATATTGGCTGTGGTGAAGGCACGTTGCTGGCAGCGCTCAGGCAAGACAAAGCGGTGGACGCGCGCGGGCTGGAGATCAATCCCGGCAAGGTCGCCACCGCTATGGGCAAAGGCTTGTCGGTGGTGCAGGGCAATGCCGATACCGATCTCGCTGATTATCCGGCGGGTGGCTTTGATTATGCTGTGCTCAGCCAGACGTTGCAGACCACTGACCATCCTGATCGTATTGTGGAATCGCTATTGCGGATTGGTGAGCGCGCTTTTGTCAGCTTCCCCAATTTTGCGCATTGGCGCATCCGTATGGCGCTGCTCACCGGCGGGCGCATGCCAGTCACGCGGCTTATCCCTGAACGCTGGTATGCTACACCCAATATCCACCATGTCACCATCGCTGATTTTGAAGATCTAATTGCAGAGCGCGGCTGGCAGGTGGAGGGGCGGTGGTTCCTTAGCGGTGACACGACTACCGGCCATGCCATGGGCAATTTACTCGCCGAACATGCGGTGTTTCTGCTGCAAGGCTAGAGCAGATGCCCACGCGAAGAAAATAAAGTATCAGGCAAAAGCTTGGCATGGTCGGGCCATAGCGGCTAAATATGGACATTATGAGCTCACAACCTATTTCCACTCCATCCGTAAGAGGCCAGGATGACCGCTATCATGCTGTCGCCCAGCTATTGCACTGGCTAATGGCATTAATAATTGTCACCATTGTTGCCATCGGCCTGTTTCATGATGGCTGGAGCGATGAGGTGAAGGGTGTCACCATGCGGTTGCACAAATCACTGGGGATTACCGTCTTTGCGCTGGCGCTTATCCGGTTGTACTGGCGGCTGACACACAGTCCACCGCCTTATACGCCGCCACTTCCTGCTTGGCAGAAGATGCTGGCAACGGCTGTACATTGGATGTTTTATGCGCTGATGATAGGCTTGCCTGTCGGTGGCTATCTCATGTCCTCAGGCGGCAGTCGGCCGATGCTGTGGTTTGGCGTGGAATTGCCCAAAGTGCCGATTGAACGTGAATCCGCGCTTTGGGAGCTGGCGCATAGCGGTCATAGCTGGGGTGGTTATCTGATGGCAGCGCTGATCGTGCTGCATATCACTGCCGCTGCTTATCATCTGTTTGGCGGCTTCGATAATACGGTTGAACGCATGATGCCCGGCTAGGGTCCTGACCCTAGGCCTTGTCCGCTCTATTTCTTCGCCCCTAGACCATCACGCAAAAAGCGGTTGGCGCGCTCGCTGATCGCGGCGATTTCTTCGTCTGTTAAATCCCTGGCTCCGCTCCAAACACCGTAGCGCAGACCGAGAAAGACATTCATCCCCATCAGCGCCCAGGCTTCCAGCTCGCCCAGATCATCGCGCATTTCGCCTGCCTCAGCTCCGGCCTGCAGCCGCACCTCCATGCGTTCGGCCACCGTCTCATAATGGGTGCGATAGCTGGCGGGATCGACAAATTCGGCCTCATCGATGATGCGATAAATTTCCTTGTGGCTACGGGTAAAGGCTAGGAAGCCTTGCAATGCGAGCTGTTCGCGCTCAAGTGCATTGCCCGCCGCAGACATGGCGCTGGCAGCATGACGACCTACCTCGCTCGACATATGCTGCACCAGAGCACGGAAGATCTCATCCTTGCTGTCAAAATAGGTATAGAAGCTGCCTAGGGCGGTACCGGCGCGGCGGGTGATGCTGCTAACCGAAGCCTCATGATAGCCCTTCTCACCAAATTCCAGCGCAGCCGCATCGAGCAGCTTTTTCTGTGTTGCGCGGCCGCGTGAGGTGCGCGGCTGTTTGCCAACATTCTCAGGCCCTGGATTCTCCGCCGTGGGCTTTCCACTGGTCTGCTGATCCACGGACGCACTCCCCTTATTCGCATAGCTCACGCGTAGTTAGCTGACCATGAGCTGTGTCCTGATTGCATCACTTTACTGGATGTTATAACCCAGCGCAAACAAAAAGTTGAAAGGTGGTTCATCTTTCATTATAGGCGATTTCAGTTGATCAGGCGCGGCATCAGATCGCGAGAAATGCAGGAGAAGATTATGTTGCGGATCGCCAATAGCGCGCAGGCATCGGATCACACCGAAAAAGGCGCATTGTACAAAATCGGATTACGCGGCGGCGCTGCCATGATGGCTTTCGCCGTTATGGGTTTATCGGCTCCTGCCTTTGCGCAGGATGTACCGCCGCAGCTACAGGATGTGGCTGAGAGCAACGAAGACGATGACGATGTGATCATCGTCACCGCGCGGCGGCGTGAGGAGGCGCTGATTGATGTGCCGGTCGCGGTCACTGCATTCAGTCAGGACCAGTTGCGCGATCTGCAGGCGCAAGATCTTTCCGGTATTCAGGGCGCGGTGCCCAACCTCAATCTGGTGCAGGGCCGTGGTTCGGCGACCAGCGCCAATATCTTTATCCGTGGTGTCGGCCAGCCCGATGCCCTGCAGACCTTTGACCCGGCGGTCGGCGTCTATGTGGACGGCGTTTTCCTCAGCCGGATTCAGGGCGCTTTGCTGACCCTGTCTGATGTTGAGCGTGTCGAAGTGCTGCGTGGACCGCAAGGCACACTTTACGGCAAAAACACCATTGGCGGCGCGGTCAATATCGTCTCGCGCAAGCCTGATCTTGATGAGTTCCAAGCCAGTGGTGATGTCACCTATGGCAGCTTCGATCAGTTTACCGTCAATGGCTACGTTTCGGCTCCGATCGCAACAGACAGCGTCGCACTCTCGATCGCAGGGCTTTATGATACCCGTGATGGCATCATCACCAATCCGCTAACCGGTGAGGATTTCAACGATCGCGATAACCTCACTTTCCGCAGCATCTTGCGGGTGCAGCCATCGGATTCGATCGAGATCAGCCTGTCGGGCGATTATACCCGTCAACGCAATGCGTTGAACCTTGGCGCGCCCACCGCGCCAATTATCCAGACCGACTTTGCATTGGGGCCAGTCGTTCTGGTCGAGCCGGATCAATTTGGCGAGCGATTTGATTTTGAATCGGCCACCAGCTTCACCAATGGTGAGGGACAAGAGCTCGATCATTGGGGCCTGGCGCTCAATGCCAATTTCCAGCTTTCGGATAATCTCGAGCTGGTCTCGATCACCTCTTATCGCGACCTCACGACCGATTTCTTTATCGATATTGACGCCACCCAAGCCGAGATTGGCGATGTTTTTGTCGGCACTGACCAACGGCAATGGAGTCAGGAACTGCAGCTGCGTTATAGCAGCGACAAGCTCAACGGCGTGTTCGGCCTCTATTATCTCAATGAGCGGGTGACCTCGGATCAAGAGGCCTTTGCCGATGATCTCTTCGCCTTTGGCGGCGCACCGATCACCTTTACCCGACTGATCAATGATGAGCAGGAAACCGACAGCTATGCCGCTTTTGGTCAGCTGACTTATGATCTGAGCGATTACTGGTCGATTACCGCGGGTCTGCGCTACACCTATGAAGAGCGGCAATATAATCGCTTCACCACCACCCAATCCAGCCTGGCGCTGATCGATGGTCTTGATTTCAGTTTCCCCGGTGATCTGCCGCCGCCGCTGAATGAGGATGACAGCCAGTCGTTCGATGCGTTCACGCCCAGCCTGACCATCAGCTATACGCCTGCACCAGATCGCTTGATCTATGCCAGCGCCAGCCGCGGCTTCAAATCGGGTGGCTTTAATGGCCGCGCCAACTCACTGGCCGATCTAACGCTGTTCGTCGATGGCAACCCCGAACTGGTGACGACGTTCGAGCCGGAAACCGTGTGGACTTACGAGATTGGCGGCAAGGCGTCATTCCTTGACGGTGATGTGGTGATTTCGGCTGCGGCCTTCTATTCCGATTATCAGGATTTTCAGGCGCGTGTTGGTGGCGGTATTGATGGCGGTGCCGGTGTCGGTGTTTTCCCTGTGCTCAACGCCGGTGAGCTGGAGATTTACGGTTTCGAGATCGAAACGACAGTTAAACCTCTGGATGGCCTGACGCTGATGGGTTCGCTCGGCTATCTCGAAGCGCAGTATAATGAGTTCAACGATGGCCGCCGCGTGCCACCGCAAAGCTTCTCCTGTAACCCGACCGGCGAGGAAATCATCTGCGAACCGGCTTTCGCACCGCCGATCAATGCGCGGATTGCGGGTGATTATACCTTCTCGCTCGGTTCAGCCGACATCTCCATTGGCGGCGAGGCCCGCTATGTTGACGGGCATTTCCTCTCGGTGGATAATCGCGAGGGCCTGCGTGAAGATGGCTATGCGTTGCTCAACGCCTATGTTCAGGCGTCGTTCGACAATGGCCGCTATTTCATCCGCGGCGGCGCACGCAACCTCACCGATACGCTCTACCGCACAGACGGACAGGAGTTCAGTTCGGTGGGTAATATCCAGACCGTCTATTTCGGCGATCCGCGCACCTTCACCATTACGCTTGGGTTCAATTACTGATCCGATTGAGGGCTCCATATGCGCATGATAGGCTTGCCGAAATAAGGAGAGTCGATCATGCGCAAATGGCTCGAATATTTCGTCATCTTCTTCGGCAGCGTCTGTTGCCTGATCGCACTGGCGCATATTGCGCTGGGGCCGAAATCGATCCCCGGCGCGATCCCGGTCAACGCCACCATGGACAGCGAGGACCGCTTTTACGCAACGCTGTTCCTCGGCTTCGGCATAGCCCTGATCTGGTGCGCCCGCGCGCTTCATGAGGCGGAGCGGATTCGGGTATTCGGGTTTCTGCTGCTGGTGTTCTTCTTCAGCGGCGTGGCGCGGATCATATCCTGGGCGATGGTCGGCCCGCCGATTGCGTTGTTTATCTTCCTGATGTTTGTGGAATTGCTACTGCCGCCATTACTCTGGTGGTGGCACAAGGCGACTTTGACGCAGCAAAATGGTTAGACAGTATTGCTTTCTTCTAAGCCACTCCGTTGCAGCAGACGGATATGAATGAACCGGTCTCTATTTTATAGACAACGCTGACAACACTGCAGCCGCCATCAAGTATGAGCGGAAATGCATTTTCGTCATCCACCCAGACGCTTTTGCCTACTTTGAATTGGGGTTCTTCAAATGTAATATATAGGGCGTGAACCACGCCATTTGATGCCAAAAAATATATCCGGGCATATTCGTCCATTGCGTAAGCGCCATCTGGCAGAGTTATTGTTCTTTCAATATTGCGCGCCAGAATGTCTTTATAGGTTGCGCTTTGGGGTTGTTCCTCGACATCGCTTTGCGGTTCTTCCCCACATGACATCAAAACCGAAGAGAAAAGCAGTCCAGCAAAACCAATCCTGAAGATATCCATACCTCACCGCTCCCGGGTCGCTTTAAACGCAATCTCCGGGTTGCGCTCTTCCTGATACCCCACATCCCAGGCGGATTTGGCAAGGAATACCAGATTGCCGTCGCGGTCTTTGGCGAGATTGGCCTGGCTGATGCGGGCGAAGCTGTCGAGCACATTGTCCTCACCGCTGATCCAGCGGGCGGTTTCAAAGGGTGCGGCTTCGAGAACGGCCTCGACCTTATATTCTGCTGACAGACGTGACACCAAGACGTCGAGTTGGAGCTGGCCGACCACGCCGACAATCCATTGACCACCAATCTCGGGGTAGAACACCTGAATCACGCCCTCCTCAGACAGATCATCCAATGCCTTGCGTAGTTGCTTGGTCTTGGTCGGGTCTTTCAGCGCGACGCGGCGCAGGATTTCGGGCGCGAAATTGGGTAGGCCGGTGATGCGCACATCATTCTTCTCGCTCAGCGTATCGCCAACGCGCAGCGTGCCATGATTGGGGATGCCGATAATATCGCCGGGCAGCGCGGTATCGGCAATTTCGCGATCCTGGGCGAAAAACATGATAGGTGAGTGCACCGCAATCGGTTTGCCATGGCCGCTGGGCGTCAGTTTCATGCCGCGCTTGAAGGTGCCAGAACATAGCCGCATAAAGGCGATACGGTCGCGATGCTGCGGGTCCATATTGGCCTGCACCTTGAAGATAAAGCCGGTCACATCCTTGCCATCGGGCGCGATTTCGGCAGGTTCGGCGGGCTGTGGCCGTGGTGGCGGGGCGTGAGTGGCGATCGCCTCGATCAGCTCCTCGACGCCGAAATTTTTCAGCGCCGAGCCGAAATACACCGGGGTGAGATCACCCGCACGATAAGCCTCAACGTCAAAATCGCTATAGGCTTCTGCCGCCAGCCCTGCCTCTTCCTGCAGCTTCTCCAGCGCGTCTGCGGAAAGCGCTTCGGCCAGCTTGGGATCGTCGAGACCGTCAAACGCTTGCGCGTTGCCGAGATATTCCTTCGCATCGCCTTCGGGCTGGCTGAGGCGATGGCTTTCCAGCGACCATATGCCTTCAAACAGCCCGCCCATACCCGTCGGCCAGCTCATCGGCACAACATCCAGCGCCAGCATATCGGCAACCTCATCGATCAGCTCGAACGGATCGCGGCCTTCGCGGTCGACCTTGTTGATAAAGGTGATGATCGGCACCGAACGCAGGCGGCAAACCTCGAACAGCTTGCGCGTCTGCGGCTCAATGCCCTTGGCCGCGTCGATCACCATGATTGCGCTATCGACTGCGGTGAGCGTGCGATAGGTGTCCTCGGAGAAATCCTCATGCCCCGGCGTATCGAGCAGATTGAAGGTAATGGTCTCGCCATTGGCGCCGGTACGCTCAAAGGTCATCACGCTGGAGGTGACCGAGATGCCACGCTGCTGCTCGATCTTCATCCAGTCCGATCGCGCGCGCCGCGCCTGTCCACGCGCCTTGACCTCACCCGCTAAATGGATCGCGCCGCCGGTCAAGAGCAGCTTCTCGGTCAGCGTCGTCTTACCCGCATCGGGATGCGAGATAATGGCAAATGTGCGGCGGCTATTGGTGTTCGGGCTATTGCTCATAATGCCCGCGTCTCTAACCCATTATCGCCCTGTGGCAATGGCTATTGGCCACACCGCTTTTTCCCTATGGCGATTTGGTCTAGTCTTTGCGCAATGCAAAGACGTGACCTTCTGAGAAATCTGGCCCTATGCGGCCTGCTCACAACGCTGCCTGCACCGATTACCGCTATGGATCAGCCCGGGCCGCGAGGTACCAAGCTGCTTGGCTATATTCGCACCAATTGGAGCCGCGATCCGTTCAGCTTCGGCGCCTATTCCTATTTCGCTCGCGGCTCGAACCGACGCGATTTGCGCGCGCTGGCTGAGCCGGTGGGGGACTGGCTTCATTTTGCCGGAGAGGCGACCAACACCGATTACACCAGCACCGTCCATGCCGCTTATGAATCGGGGCAAAGAGCGGCACGTGCTGCCAGTCGTGGCGATGCGCAGCGCATAGCCATTATCGGCGCAGGGATGAGCGGGCTTTCGGCCGCACATTCTCTCGCTGAAAGAGGTCGCGCCGTCACCGTTTTTGAGGCGCGCAATCGGCTGGGTGGCCGCATGTGGACCGATACCAGCCTGGGCGTGCCGCTTGATCTCGGCGCGAGCTGGATTCACGGCATGCGCGGCAACCCGCTGGTTGATCTGGCGGAGAGTGCAGGCAAGACTTTCGTCCACACCAATGACAGCTATTGGATCCGGGGCGGCGATGGCCGTAGAATGCGCACACGCAATGCGCCGGATTGGCTGTATGAAGTCGGTGAGATTCAGAATGAATATGCCGCCGATAGCGATCAAATCGATTTCAACGCCTATAATTATCAGGATGATTATGGCGGCAAGCATGTCATCTTCCCCAAAGGCTATGCCGGGATATTGGAAGCATTGAAGGCGGACTATGCGCTGCGGCTGGGCAGTGTCGTCACCAGCGTTACCAAGCACGACAAGGGCGCTGCCATCGGTCTGGTGAGCGGCGAGGAGGCGGTTTTCGACGCGGTGATCGTCACCCTGCCGCTCGGGGTTTTGAAACGGGGCTCGGTGCGGTTCGATCCGACCCTGCCGCCGCGCAAGCAGCAGGCGATTAATCGGCTGGGGATGGGCACGCTCGACAAGGTGTATCTGCTGTTTGACCGCGCCTTCTGGGATGATGCGACCTGGATTGGGACGCCGGAAAACGGCTTGCCGCCCGGTCAGTTCAACCTCTGGTTCAACCAGCACCGCTTTACCGGCAGCCCGGTATTGGCCGCGTTTAATGGCGGATCATCGGCTTTGGCACTGGCGTGGCAGAGTGATGAGAATATGGTGACGCGAGCTTTGGCCACGCTGGCCCGCGCCTATCCGGGCTAGCTAGCCCCTCAGCTCTGCGCCCAGCTTGGCGGCATTGGCGATGACTTTGTCGGAAATCGCTTTCAGCTCCTCATCGGTGAAGCTCGCCGCGCCGGGGCGGAGTGTCACTTCGAGAGCAAGCGATTTCTTGTTGTCGCCGAGCTCCGTGCCGGTGAACACGTCAAAAATCCGTGCGCCGACAATCGCCTTTTTGTCGGCGCCCTTGACCGACCGCACTAGATCACCGGCGGGCAGTCCGGCATCGACGACAAAGGCAAAGTCGCGGGTCACATCTTGTAGCGCCGGAGGCGCATAGGCGGAGCGCATATGGTCGCTGCTGCGTTTGGCGGGAATCGCGTCGAGGAAAATCTCCGCCGCCATGACCGCGCCTTTGAGACCAAAGGCCTTAGCGGTTTTGGGATGCAGCGTGCCATAGCTGGCGAGCAATTTTTTCGGGCCGAGCCGCAATGTCGCGGATTGGCCGGGATGATAATGACTGCCGGGGCCAGCATCATCGGGAGTGAAATCCATCAGATTGCCGACCGGTGCGCCTGCCGCTTCGAGCAGGGCGAGGACCTCGGCCTTTATCGCATAAGGATCAAAGCTGATGGCCTTGCCCGTCTGCCATTGGCGTGGGCTGGCCTCACCGGCGAGTATCAGCCCGATAGTGGCGCGTTCGTCGCTGGCATTGGTGCCGCTACGAAAGTAGCGCCGCCCAACTTCGAACAGACGGATTGACGTCGCGCCGCGATCCATATTGCGCTTGGCGGCTGACAGCAGGGCAGGCAGCATTGAGGTGCGCATGACCTTGAGGTCTTCAGAGATCGGATTAGCGAGTACCCAGGGGACGGCGTTGTCGCGCCCTGTATTGCCCTGACCGCGCAAGGCTGCGTCTTCCTTTTCCGAGATAAATGACCAGTTGACCGCTTCGTTAAGGCCGCGCGCAGCCGCAGCGCGGCGCACTTTGCGTTCGATAAGTTGCTCTGGCGATGCGGTTGGCTTGGCGACGCCCGGCGCGCGTGGCAGTGGCGTAGAGGGCACGGCATCCAGCCCGGTGATGCGGATGACTTCCTCGACAATATCCGCCGATCCATGCACATCGCGCCGCCATGTCGGCACGGTGATGGTCCAGAGCGTCGCGGCGCTGTCGACTGCAAAGCCAAGCCGCTCCAAAATCGCTATCTGTTCGTCTAGCGCGACATCGACACCGCCAAGGCGCAGGCAATGCGATGGGTCATATGCGATGGTTCGCTGCTCGGTCGGCGGGGTACCGCTGCGGGTAATGTCGCTGGCCTTACCGCGACATAGCGACAGCACATAGGCGGTCGCAATTTCGATACCGTCATCGAGGAATGCCGGATCGACGCCGCGCTCAAAACGCTGCCGCGCATCGGAGGTCAGCATCAGCTTCTGGCCGGTCATGGCAATCCGCTCTGGCGTGAAATAAGCGCATTCGATCAGCACATCTTTGGTGTCGTCGGCCGCGCCGGTGGCTTCGCCGCCCATAATGCCGCCAATATCATGCGCGCCATTGTCATCGGCGATCACGGTCATGCTCTCGTCGAGCTTATAGTCCTTGCCGTTGAGCGCAGTGAGGGTCTCGCCGGACTTCGCCCTGCGTGCTTCCAACGGGCCATTGAGCTTGGCGATATCATAGACATGTAACGGGCGACCGAGATCGAACATCACATAGTTGGTGATATCGACCAGCGCCGAAATCGGATTCTGGCCGATGGCGCGCAGCCGCTGCTGCATCCAGTCGGGCGCGGTGCCATTGCTGACACCAGACACAGTGCAGGCGTAAAAGGCGGGGCAACCTTCGCTGTCGCTGATACGGATATCGGGGCCAGCGCCTGAGCGCTCGACAGCATCGATGTTCAGCGACTTCAGCGTACCAATGCCCGATGCCGCCAGATCACGGGCGATGCCGCGCACGCCCATGCAATCTTGCTTGTTCGGTGTCACCGAGACATCAATCACCGGATCGTCGAGCCCGGCATAATCGGCATAGCTCTGGCCGACCGCGCTTTCCGCATCAGCGTCGAGCTCTATAATGCCGTCATGGTCCTCGCCCAGCTCCAGCTCGCGCGCCGAGCACATCATCCCGAAGCTCTCGACATCGCGGATCTTGGCGGGCTTCAAGGTGAAATCACTACCCGGAATATAGGTGCCCGGCGGACCGAATACGCCGACCATGCCGCTGCGCGCATTGGGCGCGCCGCAGACCACCTGCCAGGCTTGCTCCGAGCCGTCATCGACCTTTAGCAGTTGCAGCTTGTCGGCATTGGGGTGTGGCCCTGCTTCCAGCACCTTGGCGACACGGAACGGGCGCAGTGCATCGGCGGGATTTTCGACGCCCTCCAGCTCTAGCCCGATGGCGGTCAGCTTTTCGGTGATTTCTTCAAGGCTCGCCTCGGTATCCAGATGGTCTTTGAGCCAGCTTAGCGTGAACTTCATGCGCCTACTCCCCCGGACAATGTCGGTGTATCGAGCGCGCCAAAGCCATAATGGCCGAGCCAGCGCAGATCGCCATCAAAGAATGCGCGCAGATCGTCCATACCATATTTCAGCATCGCCAGACGGTCGATGCCGCAGCCAAAGGCAAAGCCCTGCCACTCATCGGGATCAAGGCCGCAATTGGCGATGACATTGGGGTGCACCATGCCGCTGCCGCCCAGCTCCATCCAGCCGCCATCGGGACCATAAGGGTCGCCGCCAATGATCCGGCGGCCCTTTTCGACAGTGAAGCCCATATCGATTTCCGCCGAAGGCTCGGTGAAGGGGAAGAAGCTCGGGCGCAGGCGCAGGGTTATGTCGTCGCGCTCGAAGAAAGCGCGGACAAACGTCTCCAGCGTCCATTTAAGATGCCCCATATGGATATCGCGGTCGATCACAAGTCCCTCGACCTGATGGAACATCGGCGTGTGGGTGGCGTCGCTGTCGGAGCGATAGGTACGGCCCGGCGCGATGATGCGGATCGGTTCACCCTTGCCCTGGCTGCGCTCGGCAACCTCTACCATGGTGCGGATCTGCACTGGGGAGGTATGGGTGCGCAGCAGCATGGCGCGATCGTCGCCATCTGTATCCGGGAAATAGAAAGTATCATGCATTGCCCGTGCCGGATGGGTCTCGGGGATGTTGAGCGCAGTGAAATTGCGCCAGTCATCTTCAATCTCCGGGCCGGTGGCGACGGCAAAGCCGAGATCGGCGAAAATCTCGGCCAGTTCATCCATCACCTGCGATACCGGGTGAACGCTGCCCTTCGGACTGTCCGCGACGGGTAGCGTCAGATCGAGCGATTCTGCGGCTAGTTTCGCGTCCAGCGCCGCATCTTCCAGCGCTTCTTTACGCGCGGATATGGCATCGGCAACCGCCGCGCGCGCACCATTGATGCGCGGGCCTTCACTCTGGCGCTCTTCCGGCGTCATCTTGCCCAGCGTCTTGAGCAACAGGCTGATCTCGCCCTGCTTGCCCAACGCGGTAACGCGCAACTGCTCCAGCGTCTCAAGATCGGCGTCGGCGATTTTGGCCAGATAGCCATCGCGGATGGTTTCTATATTGCTCATCTGTCTTTCACTTTACCAGCAGTGCTTTGTGCGCGGATCGCTAAAGCAAGGCTGGCCCATGAAAGCAAGGCCAGCGCACATTGGGGTACAAGAATCTGTGCTATGTGTCGCGGATCAGTCGCTGTCGCTAGTTTTGACCGGTTTATGCAGCGCCTGCATCGCCGCGCCGGCAGCAGCCATACGCGCTTTGGCGGCGGCCATCATGATCGGGTGCGGACGCGCCGCATAATCGCCGGGGCGCATGCCCATAAAGCGCAGAAAGTCGCGGCTGAAATGCGCTTGATCATGATATTGCAGGTCGAGCGTGTTGATCCAGCGCAGCGACGGATCGATCATAAACTGCGCCAGTGAACGCAAGAAACGCTGCCGCCGCAATAGCAATTTGGGCGGAAAGCCGAAAACACGGCTGCTGAATCGCTCCAAAGAGCGCTCGGTCATCGCCAATCGCTCGGCAAGAGCGGTCACGCTGTGAAGGCGATCGTCAACTAGCGCCGTATGCGCGGTAGCGATGCGCGGATCGGGCTCGGGACGCTGCGCGACTATAGCCTTAAATGCATCGGTAATCGCAGCCGCTTCGGCGTCAGCACATCCCGGACTATCCACCGAAACTCTTTTTATCACAGCAACAAGATCGGCAAAGGCGCTGTCCGTTTCCGGATTGACCGCGCGGTCGGCATAGGCATGCGCATCTGCGTTGACAAACATATGCCAGCCCAGAGGAAGCAGACCTATGCCCCATATGGATGAATTACCTGGAGAGAAATAGGTCGCCCTACTCGTCGGGCCGGACATGAATATGCGCGATCGTTGCTGCGGCGCGGCATCGCCTATGGCTCCAGTAACGGCTTCACCACGGACGAGCCGTAAATTGGCCCATTCGGGGTGGAGATGATCCTCCAGTCGTGGCCGCTGACCGCTATCAATGTCGAGGCGGTAAAGTGTGGAGATATAGGGTGCAAGTGTTGGCGGCGGTGTGAAAAACCGCAAATCTATAGCGGAAATATCGAGCGTTGCGTCCGTCATCACCCCAGGATTTTTCCCGGTTCCCATCAGTTTTTGCCTTATATCCAAATATATATCGTAATTGGACAGATTGTCGGAAATATACAAGCCGCCTGAATCACAGCAAGGCAGAACTATCGCTGGCGTGCTCGTGATTAAAACTATGTGCGAATCTTTTTTACCATGAGTGACATCCATCACAACGGCACTGTGTGGCGACGGCTAACAAGAAGTCAGCAGATAACCACGTCAAAGCAGTGCCGGTTGAACAATGCGACCCTTTCGGCCGGTAATGTGATGACAGGGGGCCCTCTTGTTCTGCTTCAGGGCAAGATGGTTGTCGGCGCCGGATCGGGTTCTGCCCGGTCCGGCGTTTTCATTTTATTCCTCCCCGCTTGCGGGGAGGAATAAAAAAGGCCGCCGCCCTTTATGCAGAGCAGCGGCCTTTTGGATTGGCTATGAAAATGCTCAGGTCTTGGCCAGGGCGTCCTGGGCTTGTTTGACGATGGTTTTGAACACGTCATTTTCGTTCATCGCCAGGTCGGCGAGAATCTTGCGGTCCAGATCAACCTCGGCCAGTTTCAGGCCGTGCATGAACTGTCCGTATGTAAGACCCTCAGCGCGGACGGCAGCGTTGATGCGCTGGATCCACAGGCTGCGGAAGTTGCGCTTTTTGACCTTGCGGTCGCGATAGGCGTATTGGCCAGCTTTTTCGACTGCCTGCCGCGCGACGCGGATGGTGTTTTTGCGGCGGCCATAATAGCCTTTTGCCTGCTCTAATACGCGTTTGTGCTTGGCGCGGGTGGTAACACCCCGTTTAACTCGTGCCATAATATTATCCTTTTAGAATGTCGCTGAGAATTGGGTGCACGGCTTATTTCAGGCCGTAAGGTGCCCATTTCTTGATGGTCTTGGCATCGGCGTCGCTAATGACGGTGGTGCCACGGTTCTGGCGGATATATTTGGAATTATGGCTGATCAGCCGATGGCGCTTGCCTGCGACACCATGCTTCACCTTGCCATTGGCGGTGATCTTGAAGCGTTTCTTGACCCCGCTCTTGGTCTTCAGCTTGGGCATTTTCGTCTCCTTACAGTCGAAATGACGATTACGGACAGACATGGCAGCCCTACCGACCAGCCTGTCCCGATTCTCTCACATTTTCATGCGAAGCGCGGCCATTAGCGGTGTGCGACGGAAAATGCAAGGATGCTGTTTCACGCGGAGACGCGAAGGTGCGGAGTGAGGGCAGATCATGGAAGCTGAGATTTGGTCCTAACCGAAATAGCGCCGCAGGCATTTACGGCCTGCATATTTTATGTCGTAATTCTCACTAGCGAGACTATTTCTTGTCGCTTGTTTCTCTTTCGTTCTGCTGCATCATTGTGGTATCAGTGTTCTACAGCAAAGGAAGTATTATGATACTGAGCAAAGCAAGTCGTGGGCGTCCTCGCGGCCCCGGGAAAGAAACCGAACTGTATTTAATTAAAATGGCTAAGATAATTGCTCAGAAAGGCGAAATCAAACTTTACACTGCTGCAAGATCAGTCTTGAGAGATGCCCATATATTACCGCAGCAGTTTGGTAACAAGCAGAGAAGCCTTGTTAGAAGTTGGAAAAGATATGGAGCAGAGTATCTCAAACTAGAAAAAACTAAATCTCAGATTCGCAATCCAGCTTTAGGCAGATTTCTTGATGCAAGAGCAGGCCTTTTCACCGATTTACCTATTGACGGTAAAATTTCGAATCTTCTCAACCCATTGAGGTTAAATAGGAATCTGCTCAATGATTCAGATTTGTTGGACTATTTAGACATTGTTGAAACTTTTCAGAAATGCGACGAAGTGAGGAATACAGCGCAGCTAATCGAAAAATCGTTCTTGCAAGTTGGTCCAAATGGGGAAACTGCAGCAGAGATGCGGGGTATAAGTAAACGCGGATCTTCTTTGTTTGCTTAGCCAGTCTTCCACTCTTTTAACCAGTCGCCATCGCCCCGATAACATCCTCCAGCCTTGCCGGATCACCGATAGCCAGAACCCGGCCATCGGACTTGGTGTGCAGCGGATCACCATACCAGTCGCACATCATGCCGCCTGCGCCTTCGACCACCGGGACCAAAGCCGCATAATCGTATAGCTTCAGGCCGCTTTCGCAGACAATATCGAGATGGCCGCTGGCGAGCAGGCCATAATTATAGCAATCGCCGCCCCAGATCAGCCGCTTGGTCTCGGTCTGTTTGGCCAGTGATGCAAAATAGTCGGCATCTTGATTGCTGAACAGATGTGGGCTGGTGGTGGCGAGGATCGCTTCGTCGAGCTTGGGGCAGGGGCGGGTGCGGACAGGTTTGCCATTAAACAGCGTTTCGCGGCCCGATACGCCAAGCCAGCGTTCGCCGGAAATCGGCTGGTCGATAATGCCGATCACCGGAAAATCATTGACGGTGAGCGCGATCAAAGTGCCGAATAGTGGCCGCCCGGCGATGAAGCTGGTGGTGCCGTCAATCGGGTCGAGCACCCAGCAGCGGCGTGACATACCGGATTTGCGGCCAAATTCCTCGCCGATAATCGCATCTTCGGGCCGCTCGGCTTCCAATATCTGACGCATCGCGCTTTCGGCGGCCTTGTCGGCATCGGTCACCGGCGACTTGTCGCGCTTGCGCTCGGTTTCAAACTCCGCGCGATAATAGGGCCGGATCGCCGCCGCAGCCGCATCAGCCAGACGTTCGCCTAAGATAATATCTTCTGGGGTCATTCTTGTCGCATAGCCGTTTGCGGCACGATCCTCCAGAGGTACATTGCTGGACTGTAAATGGCTGGCGCATCAGCTCCTCGCTAACGGTTCAGTTCTTATTGCCATTAATAACTTCAGGTGCGGCGTTGGTAGCATCGCTATCGCCGTTAGGCCGAGAGGGAGCAATAGCAGCTGCCCGAAAGAAAACTTGCAAATTACTTTGCGGATAATACAAGTCGTTACAGGATTACTTGGCAATATCTAGAGGAGCCGGTCCATGGTAGATAAATCGAAAAAATGGTTCAGTCTGCAGGAAATCGACGCGAATAGTGTGGAGAAAGCCGAAACGGTGGCGGACAATGTGTCAGTCGAGATAGAGGCTTTAGCGAAAGAAAGCATTTCTCTTGCTGATGCAACAAAGGAATGGACAAGTTGGACAACCAACTTTCCAACAGGCAAGAAGCCTGATGTCGGATATGAAGTCGATTTCTGACTGAATGATTCTCGTCTATGGCAATGCCTCTGACGGCCATGTCCGCAAGGTAATCGAATGCGTTGAACGCCGAGGCGCTGATATCGCCCTGCTCGACCTTTC
>JBCDIZ010000008.1:0-141874 GCA_038748365.1 Pseudomonadota bacterium | reverse complement strand
TCGCAGGCTTCGATTGCTTGCAGGTTGATGTTTAGCACAAGAACCTGATTGGGGTCTCCAAAAATGTGTCACGGGTGTGTCAGCTTTGCGGCTGGCACGAACCGCTAGTGGGTCAATTCTGGAAGGGTAGGACGTACCATTTAATGGGGTCTTTTGGCTCCCTCTGACAGGGGGCTCTAACTATGCGAGAAAATTTTTGGACAATCTGGATTCTGAGATGTTCTAAATCAGTGACGTATCGACATCGACGTCAAACTCTTCAACTGCAGAACGTATGTCGGCGTCATCCCGTTCTAACTGTTTTGCGCATTCAATAAACGCGTCAACCGTTTGCTGCCTAAGATCGATAAGAGCGTTCATAATGATAGCATTGTCGATGCTCGTAAGGTTCTTCGCCAACAGATATGTGATTCTAAGCAGGGTTACGGCAGCATTTTGTCCCGGCTCCGCCAATCCAGCATTGCTAGCCCCGGCAATTGGCCAATCGCTTTCGTTAAAGGTGTCCATTCTCAAAGACAGCGATTTTGGAGACGCATGGACGCTGTAGCTTGCAAATTTGTAGTGGGACCGCATCCGCGCCGCACCAGCGACTCTTTCTAGATCCGCAAAGCGTGGACTCTTGTTCTTGAGGAACTCTGCGGCCCAGCCATACGGGTTGCGAAAATCGCGCCCATATTCATCTAGGACCTCCTCATAATCCAGATCAATCTGAGTGGCTTCAGCTTCATCGTATGGTTCGTATCCAAGTTCGACGCTGTCTACTTGGTATTGATCTTTCGCTTTCTTAGCCTCGACGATTTCGTAGTCGAGATAACGCTGTGCTGTCTGATTTCCCGCCTCATCTATGAATGTCGCAATTATCTCTATTTCATGCAAAGTTCGCCATCTAGCCATTGCTCCCCGGGCATAGCCTGATTCAAGCAGCGCTATGATTTCAGCTGTTACCTGACACGCACGACTATGAAGTCTTGATAACAGAATTCGAGCGACGGGCGGCTTTTTGGCCTTCGACTTCTCGAGTCTTCCCAGAAACTTCTCACCCTCGTCGCGGCAAAGGTCCAGCAGCAGTCGAAGGCCGTCAAGCGCGACGCCCCACCGATCTTCCAAATTGTTGCGAAAATTTGTGACATAACGGTCTTCCGCACGGCGAAATTGATGCCAGTCTTTCTGATACCTAGAGAGCATCTCGTTGACAGCCGTCTTGGTCATTTTCTCGATGATTTCGTTCAAGCTTCCTTGGAATTTGTCGAACATCCTTTCCAGTTCGAGTCCGTCATCTTCAGTGAATTCTATCGTGTAATTCTTGTCGCCTTCATCCGGGTAGTCTTCCCAATGGAATTCTCCGGCCTCTTTATCGATTAGGTGGCGAGTCAGTGCCTTGGCGCCATTTCTCCATGCTCGCACACCAGCATCTTTAAGCTTCTTCTGGAGCAACTGCTCGAGGACCAGCTCCGGCCCTTGATCCGTAAAGGACATAAAGAGTTTGTAGAACGACAGAGTGCTTCTCTCTCAGTTATGGAATGAGCAGTGAACGGTTCTTCTTCTAATGTCTCTTGCTGGCAGACTCTTTCTTTGTGGCATCGATGACGAGAATATCTGAGGCTCGCTCCCCGGACTCCAATCTCTCGCTACGTATTTGCTGAATCTGATTTAGCTTTTCATCAAGGTCGCCAAAATCCATAACTACAAAAATCCCATGCTGAGATCGCGAAGCATCTAAGTAGATTTCAAGTTGCTTTTCGTAGCCATGTCGCACGGTTCCCATTGAGCGTTTCATTTCGACGAGAACTCGCGCGTCGTAGCCATGAGAGAATTTGAAATCGACAGGCCCGCCGCCCATGTTAGCCTCTGGCGAAATGTCTACGCCGTGGGCGTGGCAGAAAGCGTCTGCAATTGCGTAGTAGATTAGCTGTGCAGCTCGCTCCTTCTTTGGCTTGTCCCCAATCCAAAGCTCTTCCCAAAGATTGCCTTGCTCGACATGGTGTCGGAAAAACTCAAGCGTATCGCTGACAAGCCTCGCAATTTCATCAGGGCCAGCGCTGAGATCATATTTCGCTCCAGTTTGCAGTCCCTCAAAACCAGACGCAAGAATGGCCTTCATACGGTAATATGCCAACGCGTCCGTGTTTGGGTCATAAGTTCTGACGTGTTCCTTTACCGCCGCGAGGAACTCTTCAAAGCTCTTGGGAGATTGAAGAGCGATTGCACGAAGAGCGTCTTTCCGGTCCGCGATCGTGGGCTGGACAATACCGGACAGCATTCTGTTCACTTCGCCACGAATGAAGTTAGACTTCGCAATGGCGTTCTCAAGATCACTCCAATCATTCGCAATAGGCAATTCTCGAACGATATCACGCGGAACCAAAACTACTGCCTTCTCCTTTCCTGTCTTGTCGATGCAAACAGGAAGTGGGTGGTTTGGGAAATTGGCGAATGTTCTGGTTGGGATATCTTGCGCTGCGCAGAACCCCGAAGTCACTTGAGCGAGCTCGTTGATAATCACTCTGGTAGTAAAATCACTTATTGTATCCGGTCCAACATTCTCCTCGAAGAAGCCCATTAGTGACACCATTTCAGGATCATTCGCACCAAGCTCGATGATCTCCTTCGCAGTCCTCATGATCGCGTCACGGACTTCGTCAGGTCGGGAGCTACCTGACCTGCCGCTGCCTCCATAGCCAAGACCGTTCTCCGGGGGCTCGCTAAGATCAAGCAACCTAGCGGCATTTCGCCAAGCAACGTCTCCGACGTTTTGCGAAATAGTAAGGAGCCGAACGAAATTCTCGAAGTGCCTTCGAAATGAAAATACAGCCTCTGTAGCGATGACCGGATTAGTGGACTTTTCCAGAAGAACTGGGTCGATGAATAGCTGCGTGTCCACATCGACAAACGGATCAATCAATCCTGATTCTTCAAGTGCGGCTGGATCAACACCAAAGTACTTGGAAAATAGTATTGGGTTTTGAATTTTAGACATGTGAACAGCTTAACTTGAAGCTGGATGCGTTGAAAGAGTGCAGTGCAATAATTGATCGCCGTACCAATCAGCGCTATTCGGGAGATTGCAGGCGGTCAGTCCCGCTTGTGAGGCGTCGTAACCTCTGAGCTTCCGGCCGGTCAGATTTTTCTGGCCGGGTGGCTGTCGCGCATGTCCAAGGTTCTGCCCAAAGGCGGCAGCGCCTTTGCGGAAGCCTAGGTTACGAACACCCGGCTTGCCCGGTCGCCTCTGTTCAAGAGAGGCGAGAATGAGAATCCGATCAAAACGAAATAGACCACTGGCGCTAGGGCTGGCTCTAGTATTAGCAAATTGCAGTCAATCAACGCCTCAAAAGGTCCCTGAGCCTGAATGGGAGGCGCTTGCCGATGGAAGCCATTTGTTGCTTGCTGAGTTGCCGGATTACAGCTCGATCGAAAGATGCTTTCCGGTAGCACGTGGTTTCCAGTGCCTAACTGTGGGAGACATTAATCCCAAACCCCATGGTTCCTGGCTTGTTGTGAATACCGAAACCCGCAGTTCTCCAAGAGAGAAGAGAGATCGACCAATCGGGGGAGGGGAATTTACAGGATACGGCTGTCAGATCATGATCTTTGACCGAGATCTAAGGGAGTACTCCGTCACCGAGACCATCTCGTCCAAACATGGCACGCTGCGAAAAAGCGAATTTGTTTCTCAGAGGCTCCGCAATCCAATGCCGTTCTCGAAGCAAGAGGTGGAGGATTATTTCGAAGCAAACTCTATTGATCCAGAGGACCCGTGGCTAAACTGTCGTCGGGTCGCCCAGTTGGTGGTGGAGGGGAGTTTCGCCTCGCTAACGAGCAGTGACCTAACTCTTGAGACGTTTGCAAGCGATTAGTCGTCTGTCTGTCTAGGAATCTATTCAAACCTTTATGAAAGAATAGAAAATACGAAGCCTATCTGGGAAGAAGTTTCAAATTCCTCCCAGACAGACAGACGCAGCACCTATGCGGCCTCCTCCTCACTTGGAGGCCCCTCATAAGCTTCTCTTCGAGCCTCATGGGAAGCACTCAGCCAAAGGTCAGTGTTCGCCAACGCCCAAAGGTTTGCCTTCCCACTAGAGAGTCGAGACTGACCAAGAGGCTTGGCGCCAAGCGACTTCAAAGCAGATTCCAACTTGCGAGGGCTATCAATCCTGATGCTCCTTTTTCGGAGAGCCCAACGTACATCATCCATCTTGCAGACCTCCTTGACGGGATATGGCATCTCCTCAATGAGAAGTCTCAGATTCTGCACAAGCGAAGTCTCGCTCTGCCGCAATAGACGCTCTTTCGCTGGCGTTAACGGCGGAGCTTCGTGCGGTTGGAAGTCAGACAGATCAACTCTGTCCAAGAAGAACCGAATCACACCCAAGTTGGCTCGCCACCATGAGTGGAACTGAGTCCAGTAGGCGGAGTCTCTGCGTGAAGCCGGTGTATCGATCACAAAGTAGCGACGGTCCTGTTGTTCAAGAAGCAACGGCGTTTCCAAGTTGGAAAGGAACACAAGGTTCATCAAATTGGGCACCTCTCGCTGCGGCTGGTACTTCAGATTCACAACCGCAGTCGGGCTGGTGATAAGCGCCTTGAGACGTCCGTAGGTGTTGATGCCGCTTCCAAGGTTCATTTCTTCCAGGACCACTAGCAATGTATCCTCCAGATATGACTGGTAGGGACTGTCCATCTCTTCTGAGTTGGTCATCCGTGTGTTCTGGAAGCCAAGTAGATTGCGCCAAATCTCGACCAGAGTGCTTTTGCCAACACCGTGAACCTTCGATTGGAGAAGAAGTGCATAGCTGAGCTTCTTGCCGGGTTTACGCACCGTGTAAGCGAGCATCTTCGTCAAATGATCTCGCTCGCAGGCTTCGGGAATTAGGTACTCTAGAAACTCCTGGAAAGGCCTCCAGTCCCCGTCAATTGGCTCAATGCCTGGTTCAATGTAAGTATTTAGGAACTTGTTTCCTTGATGGGTTATTATGCCACCCGGCTGGTCAGGCAAGAATCTGAAATCCAGTACTTTTTCGATAAGGCCGGAGCCAGTGAGCAACGAAGCGAAAGTTCCTTTCTCCGTTGGCTTAATGTCAGCGTACTGGCGAGAGAACGCTTCTGGCTTCAATTCCTGTCTCGTCTTAGGCGACCAGAACCGATCGCGCGCCGCGACGTACACCCACTCTCTTGCGACAATGAGCCATGCTGTAGGGGCTTCTTTGCCGCGCGTCCAAGCACTCTCGAGAGTCCTTGAAGTCTCATCAGGTGAAAGGCCAATTGCGAGGGCCTCAGGCTTGAGGGTGGCTGCGATGTCATTCCAGTCTAGGTCAAGCGCGGCAATGTGGTTCGCCAAATTGACAGAGACGCGAAACAGCGTGTTGTTCCGTTCACCTTCGGCAGCATCTCGCAGCTCTTGAATCCGTTCAGTGATTTGACGATTAAGCCAAAAACTGAAGTTGCCTGCTTCAATGTATTTTGCGTTGCCTGACAGCTTCGCAACTCCAGCGTTCGGCGCCTCTTCTGTGAGAAGCTCAACAACTTCTGCGGGAAGTTCGGCAATGTCGCAGTCGTCGGGAGAAACTTCCCACCTATAGATTGTGCCATCCGGGTGCTTTGAACCCGGACCAACAATAAAACCTCCTTCGCCGCGCACATCTAGCGGGACCCCTTTGATCCTTACCTTGTTGCGAACCTCAACTGGAGGATACTTGAACAGGTAGTGGCGGCCATTAGACGTGCGTGAAATGGGCGTCTTAGGGAGGTCAAGCTTATCTACGAGGGCTTGGGCGGCAGGACTATCCACGTCGATCACGAGCAGGTCGCTGATGCTGCCAGTGACAATCGCCATGTTCAATTCTTCGCCTTGCCATGCAGCAACCTCGTCAGGATGCGGATGCTCGCTCTGAAAGCGCTTCCAAGACATTTTTGGAGCTTTTTCGCCCCTTGGAAGCGGAAAGACTGAGAAACCTAGGTCGGACGATGCCTCAAAGTCGGGCGTGGCTGTGGTAACTGTAAGCATGTTCATATCAAATCCTCTTCATTTTAATGCTTTGGCAGAATTGCCGAGAGGCCGCCCAGTCCCCAGATCGCCGTGATCTCAGAGAGACCAGATCGAGGTTGCATTGCTAGAAGAGATCAGAGATTTGATATGAGAAATTAGAAAATGATTGCGCCGAGGAACAACGAGCATCGCGCTATCCGACAGACAGCGACTATATGGACTATTCTGGATATCCTGTCAAGTGTTTGAAATTATTAGGGAAACCAAATTTCCGCGTGCAGCTCCATCTTTCAATCACTTAGCTCTCGATTGGCCCTCCATATATTGGTATATCGGAAGTCAGCATATCCGAACACGATTGCCTGCAGATTCCAGTCAGCAATACTCACGCATCCTCGCGGGGATGACTCAACCTACCCATTCCTTGCCCGATTTCGCTCCGTTCGTTTCCTAAAGCCGACTTTCGGCTCCCGACCCAATTGCTGCCCAAAAGAGGGCATGACATCAAGGCTATGAAGTCGCCAAAAATGCCCAAATTAGGACACCGGCTATCGAGAGGGTGACCAGCCAGGTGAGGATGTTGCCCAGAACGCGTGTGGGAGGGAGTGGCTTGCTACGATCCTGGATTCCGTGAGCGTGGAGCAACCTAGCCACGAACAAAACACCTCCGAGTGCATGCACCCAGATGCCGGGAAGGGACTGGAGTGAAACTAACGCCAAACCGACCAACAGAGCCGGTACATATTCGGTCGCGTTTCCGTGCGCTCGGATCGCTCGCTCAAGTTCCGGGCTGTCTCCGAAGCCCGTCCCGATCTTCAGCTTGATGCGCAATTGGGTGGCACGCAGACCAAGCGCCCAAATCAACAAGAGATGAAGCGCAACCCAAAATCCTGCGGCCGCAACTGCTGGGGAATACTCCATGCTCGCCTCCTACCAGTTCTCACCAAATGGTCGGATGACGGTATCGAAGGACCAAGTCGAGCGAGGCTGATGAGCCATGTGAAAGACCTCATGAGCAATATCACTTGGCTGTGAGAAGAATTCGTCGGGCCGGTCAGCAAAGGCCTGACGAGTCCAAGGCACATCGATGACCGCATCAATAGCCACGTAACCGCAATGCACTCCCTTGGGGCCAAGGGTACGAGCCATCGATTCGAGCAAGATACGTTGCGCAGCTTTGCTTGGCGCAAACGCGGCAAAACGATCCTTGCCACGATAAGCCGAAGTGTTCCCAGTCGCGAGTATGACCCCTTCGCCTGCCTCAATCATCGAAGGCGCGAGCAATCGACCAAGGTGATAGAGCGCCATCGTGTTGATCTGGAAGTTCTGCTCAAGCACCTCCGCTTCAATCTCCAGGAAATTGCCGAGTGCTCCACCAACAGCATTGTGGATCAGGCAGGATATTGGTCCGAGTTGATCTTGGACCTGGGCGACCGTGGCGGACAATTGTTCCGGATTGCTGACATCGCAGACCAGACCAAGTGTATTGTCGGTCGATGCCTCGATCTCATTGAGCCTGTCTTTGTCTCGAGCGAGCATCGCCACTTTGTAGCCGCCTTTGGCAAATCGCACTGCAATTGCGCGCCCCGTCCCCGGTCCAACGCCCGTGACCAAACAGATTTTCTCGCTCATCATAATGCTCCCATCGCTATGGGCTGGCCCTGAGTGGGCACGTCAATCGCCTGACAGCTTCTCCTTCAAAGCGATTTCTTCAGCCATTCTTCGATTATTTTCGTTCGCCCCGCCACCAGCCTTTATCGTGACGTCAGCCATAGTGAGGGCACGTCCATCGTCTGCCGAAACCTTGAGCTTCGAGATGGGCTGATGCTCTTGCTTGTCGACCATGACGTAGGGTTCCTTGCCCTCGTCAAAGACCCACTCATCGCTCCACTGATAGAGCGCCACTATGATCGGAAAGAGTGCGTGTCCTTTCTCAGTGAGCACGTATTCATATCGGGCCGATCCCACGCCGATCGGACGCTTCATTAGGATCTCGTGTTTGATGAGATGTTCAAGGCGCTGGGTCAGGATATTGCGCGAAATGGTCAGGCTTTCCGCGAAGGCCGAGAAGGTTCGGACTCCTACGAATGCGTCGCGGATGATCAAGATTGACCATTTGTCGCCAATAGCTTCAGCAGCCTGTGCCCAGCCGCAGTTGAGATGTTCGAGAGATTTTCTTTTCATGAGGTCACTCTAGCGCATCTTTCAAAAAGGCGATGGCTGAGCCAACAAAAGCCTGTGAAATCTCTGCATCGGGACAAATTGCCTCGAAGGCGTGAGGCACGCCATCTTCCCGCTCAACCAGGCAAGTTACGCCAGCGTCCTGAAGGCGCTGCGCGTAACGTTCATCTTCATCAGCAAAGAGATCCAGCGAACATATGCCGATCCAAGTAGGTGGCAAATCACCCAGTTCTTCACAGCGTGCCGCCGCCGCGTCCTTTGGTAGCGACTCCGACCCAGGTTGATGAGGCGACAGATACGCACTCCACGCAGCGTGGTTTGCCTTGTTGTCCCAAATGAAATTCCCAAGGTCGTCAAGCGAACGATCGCCTGCGGTCCGATCATCCAACATCGGGTAGAACAGTATTTGCGCGACAGGTTGAAGGCGCGATCCATCTCGAGCCCAATTTGCCAAATTGGCGGCCAGTCCGCCGCCCGCGCTGTTGCCGCCGATGGCCAGACGATTGTTGTCGATACCCAAGGTCGCCGCGTTGTCGACCAGCCAGAGCCACGCCGACTTACAATCCTCGAACGCAGCGGGAAATGGGTTGCGCGGTGCCAGTCGATACCGCGGAACAAACACTGTCGCTCCTGTCTCCAGCGCCACTTGGCTGGCTAAGCGATTGAGATGCTCGGGCTTTCCAGCAAGGTAACCGCCGCCATAAATCCACAGCACGCCTGCGTCAGTTGGGTTTGCAGTTCGCCGATACATCACCAGGTCGTTTTCGCCGGTCGATATGGAACTGACCTCAACACCATCCAGCACCTTGGACCGGGATGCAAAGTCATAGATTGTCCTGGCGACTGGCAACAGGACCCGCGATGCAAATGGCAGCCGCGGAAGCTTCACAATTGCGTCGCGGATTTCGGGATGCAGTGCGGCAGTGTCCATCGCTCTGGCCATCAAAGATGCTTGGTGAACCAGTCGTGCGCCAGTTGGCAGCTGCGTTCAAACCCGTCGAAGTAGATTCCATAATGGTCAATATCGGGGATCACCTCGTAGTAGCATTCGATCCCGCGTTTGGTCAGTATCCGGTTCGCCGCTGCGCCGCTTTCATTTGTGTCGAAAAGCTCCTCATTGGCGGCGTCTAGGATCAGCGTTGGGACATTGATTCTTTCGGCCTGATCTCCAACCTTGAACTGAGCGAGCCGTGCGAAATGTGGTGTGCCTTTGAGGCCTGGCAATTCGTCCTGCGATTGCGGAATGGGGTCGAACTCTCCCCGCGCGATCTGGATGGCGCGCGCCTTGCCATGTGCTGCCATTGGCGGCGGCGCGTTGAAGACGGCTGGAACTTGGATTGCA
This sequence comes from Pseudomonadota bacterium, assembly GCA_038748365.1. Lineage (GTDB taxonomy): Bacteria > Pseudomonadota > Alphaproteobacteria > Sphingomonadales > Sphingomonadaceae > Alterisphingorhabdus. The sequence goes on along the minus strand of JBCDIZ010000008.1, from coordinate 132,368 downwards.
ACCGCCTTGATCCGATCATCTTCGGCTGCAGCGTAGAATGCTGTGCCTCCGCCGAAGCTTGTCCCCCAAGCTCCTATACGCGAGGTATCGACGTTGGGTTCGCCCTCAAGGTAATCAATTGCTGCGCGATAGGTATCGACCCACTCAAGTGGATCGATTGAATCGCGGATGACTTTGACTTTGACCGAGGCCTCGCCATTCTCATCGGATTCCGGAATGGTCCCCATCGAAACCAGGCGTCCCTGCGAGTTCCCCCAACTTGCGTGGGTGAAGCTGAGGACGATCATCCCGGCTTCAGCCAGTCTGACCGCGTAACGTCCCGGCGTCTCTTTATCGCCTCCCATACCATGCGACATCACCACTGCAGGGACCAGAACGTCTTCAGAGAGAGACTTTGGACGATAGAGATCGGCATCAATTGCCAGACCGCGCGCCCAATAGGTGATTTTGGAACGCTCAACGCTGTCTGGAACGACAATTGGCGGATATATGATTGGGGCTTCGTCAGTTCCGGCCATGTTACGCCTCCTCACTGGGGACATGCGCCCAGGCGCCAGCGATTTTATCGCCATCGAGGGCCGCGTCAGTTGCCCGGCTGTGAACGCCGACAACCTTCCAGGTTTCGCCGAATTTTGCGCATTCGAAATGGACTACAAAGCGCTGGATTTCAGTCTCGTCGGAGGCCCGCCGAGACCAAATAACCTCAATTGCGCCGCCGGTATTGTTGTAAGCTCGGATGGTTTTGTCGGGCACATGTGTGTGCGAGTAGCCACCTGCCTCTAACATCTGGTGTTGGATGGCCAAGAACTGAATGATCTCTTCGCCAGTCAGAAGCCATGCGGCGAGCGCAGGCTTGTCGTTGGTGACGAACATGGGTGTCCCCCAATATTGAAGGATGAATTCCGGTCCGTCATCGCGTCGTCCGGCTCCGACATCGACCCAGTGATTGATGTATACGTCAAAGAACCAGTGATTGAGTTCCGCGCAAACCGCGTCGGGATCGAATGTTGCGGCCACTTGCGTACTGGCCATGGCTGTCGCCAGATCTACGGACATATTCTGCCTCCTAGGCTAGATCGTAAAGGGTTATTCGCCCTTGAAGTCGAAGATCGGGCGAGGCTTTTGAGCCACCATCGCTTCGATTGCTTCGTCGAGATTGTCTTGCAGGTCAGCGCTGGCGTGAATGTCTTCGGCCAAGGCTGGAATCAGCGCATCAGCCGCAGCAACGCCATCGTTCGACCAAGCCCTAAGCAGCGCCTTATGCGCGGCGTGCGCCTTCGTCGCGCCGCTCGCTAGCTTGGCCACCCATTTCTCTGAGGTTGCCTCCAGATTGGACTTCGAAACAACCTCGTTGATGAGACCGAATTCAAGCGCCTTTGCTGCTTCAATCATTTCTGCGGTGTAGGCCCATTGCAGAGCCCGAGTGCGACCGATGCGGTCAGCCACCCGCTGAATGCCGCCGAGAAATGTAAAGACACCAATCGTTGCTTCCGAGTGACCGAAGCGCGCGTCGTCAGCTGCGATAATGATGTCTGCACGCAGCGCGAGTTCAAATCCTCCGCCGCTGCATTGACCCTGCACCGCGGCAATCGTGGGGAACGGAAATTCCTCGAACAGATTGGTCAGGTTTAGAGCTTGGCCAATTGTTTGACCGAACGCGTCGTGCGGTACCCCCTTCCAGTTCCGCAAATCTCCGCCCCAACTGAAATCTGGACCATTGGCCTTTAGAAGCAGAGCGCGTGTGTCCGTTCGCCCTGCCAGATCCATTATGGCCGCTGTGAGGCCTTCGACCAGCTCGGTGCCGATCCGATTTTGAGGCGGCGAGTTAAGCGTGATGCGCGCTACTCCCGCCTCGTGGACATACTCAACAGCCGCCATGACTCTACTCCCTTCAACTCGAATCAGTTGCATAATGCATATTATAGTTCTATTATGCAACTCTAAATTAGGACGGAGAGGTGATATGTTTGAAGTTCCGCTTGAGCTTCCCTGTGGGGCACAATTGCCAAATCGACTGGCCAAGGCTGCGATGACGGAGGGGTTGGCCACGCCAGATGGTCGCCCAACGGAGGAGCTCAATCGACTTTATGGAATTTGGTCGGATGGCGGTGCGGGCCTATTGCTGACCGGCAATGTCATCATCGATAAGGATCATCTTGAACGACCAGGCAATGTCGTGATTGATCGCGAACCGGATGAAGACACGGAGAGGCGTCTCAGATCCTGGGCGCAAGCAGGGACGCGGGCCGGAAACCATCTCTGGGCACAGATTAGCCATGGTGGCCGTCAAACGCAGAAGGTGGTCAATCCATCGCCGAAATCCTCCTCAGACGTTGGCCTCGATTTGCCTGGCGGCTTGTTTGGAAAGCCCAATCCGTTGACCACAGAGGAGATTGCCGATCTGGTTCAGCGTTGGGCGATCGCTGCCGTAGCTTGCAAGGAAGCAGGCTTCACAGGGGTTCAGATCCATGCAGCGCATGGTTACCTCATTTCCCAGTTTCTTTCGCCTCGCGTCAACTTGCGAACTGACCGATACGGCGGCCCGCTAGAAAATCGTGCGAGGTTCCTGTTGGAGATCGTTGAGGCTGTTCGGGTTGCAGTTGGCGAGGATTTCCCTGTCTCTGTAAAGCTCAACAGCGCAGACTTCCAAAAAGGCGGGTTCAATTTCGCTGACAGTCTGACGGTCGTGGAATGGTTGGAAGCGGCATCGGTTGATCTGATCGAGATCTCTGGCGGGACATACGAACAGCCAAAACTGGCAGGCAAAGAAGGCATAGAGCCGGAAGAAAAGCAGGCTGTGGCAAAATCGACCGCGGCTCGCGAAGCCTACTTTGTCGATTTCGCCAAAGCGATGCAGGCGAAAGTTAATGTCCCCCTTATGGTGACCGGTGGCTTTCGGAGCCGCGATATGATGCAGCAGGCTTTGGAAATCGGTGCCGCAGACGTGATCGGACTGGGACGTCCCATGTGTCTCATGACTGACGCACCCAGGCAGCTTCTCGGCGGCCTCGAACAGCTTCCACGTTACGAAGACGGCTTGGGCTTGGTTCCCGACTGGCTCCGATTCCTCAAAGGCTTGAAGATGGTCAAAGCCATTGATGGCTTTGCCGGGATCTACTGGTTCTACCAGCAGCTCTGGATGCTGGGTCACGAGGGCCAGGTCGATCCGAGTTTCCCACTCCTGAGAGCATTCAGGACCGTCGAGAAGCGCAATCAGCAGATCATGCGGAGCCGAGCGGCGCTGTAGCGCGGTGCCCTCCAAATTAGCGTCCAAATGCAATCAAGGACCGAAAGTATGACACTGCCTAAACGACGAAAGGCCTCACATGCTCCCCGCCTAAGCGGAGCGTCGCTTAGCTCCGTTGTTTCGATGATGGCGTTCGAGCCGTTTCGCCGTGTCTTGTCCGGCCAGATCCGCAAAGACCTTCAGATCGAAGGAGCGTTAAAGCTCGACACATCTTTTCGCAGTCCCATGCCGCTCGACTATCGACCGGTCAGAGCCAAGCCGCCGCGCCGCCTAGGCGGTGTCTTGGATTTGCCCTCCAAACCCAAGCCTATACCCAGCTCTCGAACTTGGACCGACCGCTACGCTTCCGGACAGGCGACACCTGTCGAGGTCGTCGAAAGCGCTCTGAGCTCTGCAAGAGCCATGGCGGACGAAAGCCCAGCGATGGGCTGCTTCACATATCTCGATGATGAAGGCTCGATGCGCGACGCGAAGGCGAGCGCGGAACGTTGGGCCGCAGGCAACCCACTTGGTCCGCTCGATGGCGTCCTGCAGTCAGAGATAGATGCAGCAGATCCAAAAGTAGGCAAGGCTTGCCGCGAAGCTCTATCTGAGATTGAGAGGGACGGCGCAGAGCTAGTCGATCTCTCTCTTGAACTTGCAGCTTTCGCTTCCGGCATTGGCTTTGCCGTGATTGGCCTCGAGACCTATGCTGAGCTTGCCGAGCAGCGCCGAATTGGATGGCGCGATCTGGGAACTGACACGCGCCTCATGATGCGTTTCTTCGAAACTTTCGCTCCAGGCGATTACATCGAAGCTGAGTGCTTGCGAGCGACTTTGCGCCAGCAATGCGCAGACCTTTTGAGGCGGGTCGATGTTCTTGCTCTGCCGACCACGGCATCAGTCGCGCCCAAGGTCACTGAGCGCGAGTTTAGGTCGGGTTTCTCTGATGTGTCGGCCCTTGAGGCAGCTTGCCGGTTTACTTTCATGGGCAATCTAACCGGTCTTCCCTGCGGCCAGGCACCCGTCGGAAGCGGAGAGGACGGACTTCCCGTCGGTCTCCAAATAGTCGGCGACGCATTCGATGAGGGCTGCGTTCTGGCAGTTCTTGCTCACCTAGAAAGAGCTGGAGCAGCACAGGCTCGCCAGCCGCGTGTCTCAGCAAATCCACTCAAATTCAGACAAGCGAGCTAAAGCAATGACCATCAAGAACACCCTGCGCTTTTTCGCCATGTCTCTCGGAATCATGGTTTTGTTTCTCGTAGCGCTAGCCATTTGGGTAAGTGGCGGAAGCGGCCAAAACGCGTCCGATTTTATCCCAGCCGAATTGGATAACTCCCCCTATCGCACTTACGAGGCGGTGGTGCCGGACAGCCCGCTTCGGCTCCGCCATTTCGTTTCTGAGCGTGAGGAGATCAACGTCTCTTCCAGTATGATCATGGGCGAGCGCGAGATGGTCCTTGTCGCGACGCAGGCAACCAAGCTTGCAGCGGAGCGTCTCGCAGACGAGATTGAGGGTACAGGTCTGGAGCTAAAGATCGTCTACCTCGGCCATGCTCATATGGACCATTCTCAAGGCGCAAGCGTGCTGAAGCAGCGATTCCCAAACGCTCAGTTCTTGGCCGCTCCGAGAGTGTCCGAACTTCAACAGCTCCGCATGGAGGCCGATGACGAGCGCGCGAGGAGCCGATTTGGCGATAACGCAGCGGTTCCTTCCGTTCCGTTCGAGCCATACGATAGCGATCTGATCATGCTGGAAGGCCGAGAGATTCAGCTATGGCACGAGTATTACGGCGACGTTGGTGTTGGCCACGAGAATGAGCCTCACACGGTTGTCTATGTACCTGATCTCAAGGCTCTGTTGCCGAACGACATTGTCTACTACGATGCTCATATAATGATGGGTGGAAGCACGCCTGCAAATCGCGAAATATGGAAAGCTCAGATTCGTGATTGGATGGAGATGGACCTGGCGGTTGTTATTCCAGGACATGTACCGCGGAAGTCCACACCGCATTTAACCCCAGAAGGCGCTCTACAGCACAGCCTCAGCTATATTGAAGCGTATGAGGAAGCGTTGGCCTCAAGCAATTCATCCGACGAGATTATCGAGAGGATGACAGAGCGCTATCCAAGTATGGAGCACACATCTGCGCTTTACATGGGGACCTACATCAACACCCGGGAGACGCACCGACTGATGTGGAACCCAAGGCTGGAGTTGGTCGCGAGCTATCTCCCGGAAGGTTTGGTGAATTGGGTGGACCAGATTCTCTACGAGGCTGCAGTCGAAGCGGCCAATCCTCATTGATTCATGGTTGGCGCAACGTCGTCCGCTTTCACCCCCAATTGCGGTCATTCTACTGCGCAGATGAGTCCTCCGCAGCCGGACACTTAAGTCATGTTGGCTGAAATCAGCAGTGGCCCAAGTTTCTAAGCAAGAATAGCATCGAGTCTCTGACCTACGGCTTTGGGGGCCAAATGAGTATAGCGAAACAGCATCCGGGCGTCCTTGTGGCCTGACAGCACCGCCACCTCTGGTACACTCAGGCCAACCTCAAAGAAGCGGGAGATGGCCTCGTGTCGGAGGTCATGAAACCTCAGGTCTTCGATCGATCCGCGCTGACATGCTCTTCTCCAACTCTGGCGAAGCGCATTTGGAGTGATCTGGAACACGCCCCCGCATGCTTGGCCTAGGTCTTCCAAGATTGATGCGGCTGGTCGTGTGAGCGGGATAACCCGGTCAGAACCGTTCTTAGTGTCGCGGATGAGGGCTGTGCGCTGCTCTGGGTCAATGTCCTCCCAAGTCAGTCGAAGTAACTCTCCTCGGCGAAGGCCAGTCGCTAGGGCGAGCGCCACAACTGGGCGAACAAACTGGTTTCGCCCTTTGTCGATGGAATCAAGCAACCTCTGTTCCTCGCCCGGCCGTAATCTCCTTTCTCGGGCATCTTGAGCGGCTGGGACGGCGATTTGGGCGACGGGATTCTCTCTAATTGGTGCGCTCCACTCCTTGCGGGCTGTCTCCAGTATGCTCCGCAAGATGCCCAGCTCTCGCCTGACCGTAGTTGGCCGCACCTCTGAGAGCCTTTGGTCTCGATAGTCCGCAACGGCCGAACTGGTGAGATTGGAAATCGAGAGCTGCGCGAAGGGGGCGTTTTGCATTTTTGCGAGCCGTAGTAGCTCGGTCTCGGCCCCTTTCTTTTTGGGTGTCTTCTCTCTCGCGTACCGTGACAAAACCTCTGAGACGGTGGTTTCACGGCTACTTTTCGTTTCCACCCTTCCATGGCCGTTGTCGATTGCCGCCTCTTCCAATCTCGCCCACTGTTGTGCGGCTGAGTGGCTTGCGAATGATCTGAATCGAGGACGGAAACCTTTTCTTCGTATTTGTACGAACCAACTGCTTCCTCGCTTCGTAATGGACGCCATTCTCGTTTCCTTGTGTCACCAGTGTGTCACAAGCATCGAAAGTCTGGAGAGTAGGGCTGAGGAGCAATCCTCGCGGGCGCCAATAAATCAACAATTACAGTGACTTGATGTCACAATGTGATGGCGCACCCGAGAGGATTCGAACCTCTGGCCTCTGCCTTCGGAGGGCAGCGCTCTATCCAGCTGAGCTACGGGTGCGTGACGCTGTAAAGCCAGCGATGCAGCGCCTAGCAAAAGCTTTAGCGGCGCGCCAGTGGGAATCTTGTCTGCTACTGTCGGTGGTATCATGCTGCCTATGTGCGACATGTGTTGACCCGCCTATTGCCGTCTCGCTATATCATCCACCTGTGTTCCAAGGCGGATCGGCATAATTGCGGGCCGCCTTTGCTGTTTTTCGGACGGTTGCATGCGGCCTCCGACCAAAAAGAAGAATCAATCAGGAGTTTGTCGCGCAATGTCCATCACCCCGCTTATGCCCGTTTATCCGCGTTGCGATGTGCGGCCCGTCAAAGGCGATGGCTGTTATCTGATCGGCGAGAATGGCGAGCGTTATCTAGATTTTGCCAGCGGTATTGCGGTCAATCTGCTGGGGCATAACCATCCGCATCTGACCAAGGCGATTCAGGAGCAGGCGGCGACGCTGATGCATGTGTCGAACATGTATGGCAGCCCACAGGGCGAGCGGCTGGCGCAGCGTCTGGTCGACAGCACCTTTGCCGATACCGTGTTTTTTACCAATTCGGGTGCCGAGGCTGTGGAGTGCGTGATCAAGACCGCGCGCGCCTATCATCAGCATGACGATGGTGACGACAAGAAGCGGGTTTTGATCACCTTCAAAAACGCCTTTCATGGCCGCACCATGGCGACGATCAGCGCATCCAATCAAACCAAGATGCATAAGGGTTTCCAGCCCATGCTCGAGGGCTTTCGCTATGTTGAATTTGACGATCTGGAGGCCGCTGCTGCTGCGGTTGGTCCGGATACGGCAGGCTTCCTGGTCGAGCCAATTCAGGGCGAGGGCGGTATCCGACCGGCGAGTAAGGAATTCCTCCAGGGCCTGCGCAAGCTGTGCGACGATAACGATATGATGCTGGTGTTTGACGAGGTGCAATGCGGCGTGGCGCGTAGCGGGCATCTTTATGCTTATGAGCATTATGGCGTCGAGCCCGACATTATGGCCAGCGCCAAGGGGCTGGGCGGTGGCTTCCCCGTTGGTGCCTGCCTTGCTACAGAAAAAGCGGCGCGCGGCATGGGTTTTGGCAGCCATGGCAGCACCTATGGCGGCGGCCCATTAGCCATGGCCGCAGGCGAAGCGGTACTGGATGTGGTGAACAATGAAGAGTTTCTCGAAGGTGTGCGCAACACCGGTGAGCGTCTTACTGCGGCGTTGAACCAGCTGATCCCCAATCATGATACGCTGTTTGATCATGTGCGCGGCGTCGGGCTGATGCTGGGCCTTAAGATGAAGGTGGAGAGCCGTCCGTTTGTGGCGCATTTGCGTGACCATCATGGCCTGTTGGCGGTTGCGGCTGGCGATAATGTTGTGCGCCTGCTGCCGCCGCTGATTATCGAGCAGGGCCATATTGACGAATGCATTGAAAAGCTGTCCGCCGGTGCGCGCAGCTATCAGGCACAGTTGGAAGCCGCAGAATGACCGCCGATATGCGCCATTTCCTGAACCTTGGCGACGCCGGTCCTGATGCCGTCGCGGCGATGCTGAACGACGCGATTGACCGCAAGGCGGCGCGGGCGCACTGGCCGCGTGGGCGTCAGGATGCGGATGCGCCGCTGGACGGCCATGTGCTGGCTATGGTGTTTGAGAAAAGCTCGACCCGCACACGTGTATCGTTCGATATGGCGATGCGCCAGCTTGGCGGTTCGGCGGTGGTGCTGGATGCTGGGACGACACAGCTTGGCCGTGGCGAGACGGTAGCCGATACCGCCCGCGTTCTGTCGCGCATGGCCGATGTCATCATGCTGCGGACCGATGACCATCAAAAGGTCGAGGATATGGCGCGCCATGCCGCGGTGCCGGTGATCAACGGCCTGACCGATCTGTCGCATCCCTGCCAGATTATGGCCGACCTGTTGACGATTATCGAGGCGGGGAAGGCGCTGCCGGGGCTGGAATTGGCATGGCTCGGCGATGGCAATAATGTCACCAATTCGATTGTCGAAGCGGCGGGTATGATGTTCTTCAATGTCCGTATCGGCGTACCACCGGGCTATGAGCCCGATGCTGGCTTTATTGCGCGTGCGCGAGAAGCGGGTTCCGCGATCACAATCACCCATGATCCGGTTCAGGCGGTGAAGGGCGCGGATGTCGTCGTCACCGATACCTGGATCTCCATGGGACAGGCGGACTCCGAGGCCAAGCTGGCGGCGATGATGCCATTTCAGGTCAATGAGGCGCTGATGGCGCATGCGCGTGACAATGCGCTGTTCCTCCACTGCCTACCCGCGCATCGCGGCGAAGAGGCAACTGATGATGTGTTAGACGGTGAGCAATCGGCGATATGGGATGAGGCGGAAAACCGCGTGCATGCACAGAAGTCGATATTGCGCTGGGTGTTTGGCCAGATTTAGGAACGATACCGCTCTATCTGAACCACCAACTCTGCATGGCGGAGCCAAGGTTAAATTATATTCTCGCACAAAGGCACAAAGGCACGAAGAGTTTGCAGCAGGGAGCAGCTTCTTTGTGTCTTTGTGCCTTTGCGCGAGACAAAGTTTTGATCCGCTTGCGCGGGGCTAGCGAAATGGATTGACGATCCCAGTCTAAAAACACCCAGAATCACATACTATATGATTGGCCATGACTGACACTCTTCCCTCTGCAACGGAAAACGAGATTTTCCGCGATCAGCCCTTGCGCTTCTTCCTGCCGCAGCGCTCTGTACGTGGTCGTGCCGTGCGGCTTGAAGCGGTGATGGCCGAGATTTTAGCGGCGCATGACTATCCGGTGGCAATCAAGCTGGTGCTGGCCGAGGCGCTGGTACTGGCGACCTTGCTTGGCTCGCTGCTTAAATCTGCGGGTGGCCAGCTTACCATGCAGGCGCAATCAGACGATGGCGTTATCTCTTTGCTGGTGGTCGATTATCGCGCCGGAGAGTTGCGTGGTTATGCGCAATTTGATGAGGACCGGGCCGCTGATTTGGGCGCCAATGCGTCGCTCGAAACATTATTTGGCACGGGCTATCTGGCGATTACCTTTGACCGCGATAGCGGCGAGGGGCGCTATCAGGGGATTGTCCCGATAGAAGGGGATTCTCTAGCGGCTGCGTGCCAGCATTATTTCTTTCAGTCAGAACAGATCCTGACGCTGATCAAGGTCGCGATCAATGCTGATGAAAAGGATTGTCGCGGCGCTGGCCTGTTGCTGCAACACCTGCCTGATGGTGAGGAAGGCCGTGAGCGGCTGCATGTGCGTCATGATCATCCCGAATGGGAGCATGTCGCAATTTTGGCCGAAACGCTGAGCCATGAGGAGTTGCTCGACAACATGCTGAGTATGGAACAGCTGGTATGGCGTTTGTTTCACGAGGAAGACGAAGTGCGTGTTGAGTCCGGCAGCCACCTGAGCCGCGGTTGTCGTTGCTCAATCGAGCGCTATCGCGAGATATTGGGCCGCTTCCCCGAGGAAGACCGGCAGGACATGCGTGACAATGATGGCATTATCCAGGTTGATTGCGCTTTCTGCTCGCGGATATTCGCAATTGAAGGGCTGTAAAGACTATATCCGTTTTGGCAGCTTTTTCGCACTTTTCTGCCCTTTTTACGTGCTGTATTTACAGTTTGTGCCCGAAATCACCATGAAATCGCCCCATTTCTTTACTATGTAGAGGATAAGGGCTTGGAATAATTGAGAAGGTGAAGCTGGCATAATGCGTTTTTTGGGCAAATTTCTGATTGCGGCTTCAGTGCTGCTCAGTCCGCTGGCGGCGCCAGTGTCGGCGCAGGATGCTATGCCCTGGCTCAGCTCCCTGAAGCTTGGCATGTGGGAAATCCGTGACCGGGCCAATGGTGAAAAGGTGGACAGAGTGTGTGTGCGCGATCGCAAACAATTGCTGCAATTGCGGCATCGCGGGCCGCTGTGCAAGCGCGAGGTGCTGCGCGAAAAAGGCGATGAAGGCTATATCTATTATCAGTGTGGCAATAAGGGCCATGGCTATACCTCACTGAAAATGGAGAATTCGGGCCTCGCGCAGATTAATTCGCAAGGCCTGTTCAATAATGCGCCGTTTCAGTTCAGTGTCGAAGCGCGTCATGTGGGAAGCTGCCGCTAACAACTTGTCGTAAATGCGGAATCTTTTATCGCATTTAGCTCAACAATTTAGGCACTGCGCGGCACGATTTATCCACTTTCATCATTGGTAAATCTTATGCGAGCGATAATAATGCCTATGCTTTTCTCTGTGCCTCCACTTCGCTTTGCCCTTTCCATGCCATTGCTTATGGCCTCCATGGCTTGCGTATCGCCAAGCAATGGCCAGGTCCAGTCAGCGCCGCCTTCAGAGGCACCAGCCAGAGCTGTCGCAACAGCACCGGCTGTTCCCTTACCAGGGCGCTCCACCAGCACTCAGGTGCCTGCAGCACTGAAAACGCAATTGTTTGACTTGTGGCGTACTTTCCCCGGCAAGACAGGCATAGCGGTGCGGCGTATTGATGGCGATTGGTCGGTGTCGCATCGCGGTGACCAATATTTCCCGCAACAAAGCGTTTCCAAACTTTGGGTGGCGCTGACGCTGCTCGACAAGGTTGATCAGGGCAAAGTCAGCCTTGATGACAAGATCCGTATTGGCCCGAATGATCTGACCCTGTTTCACCAGCCCATGGCGGCGCGGGTGAAGCGTGAGGGCGAAATTGTCGAGACGGTGCGTTCACTGCTCGATCAGGCGATTACCCGCAGCGATAATAGCGCCAATGATGCATTGCTGCGCCATGCCGGTGGACCGGATGCGGTGCGTGATTTTATTGCGCGCAATGAATTGGGCCAGATACGCTTTGGTCCCGGCGAGCGATTGTTACAGAGCCAGATTGCCGGAATTGAGTGGCGGCAATATATGTCCGAAGGCCGCGCCTTTCAGGCTGAACGCGCCAAGCAATCCTATGAAGCACGACGCAAGGCGTTGAATGCTTATCTGGAGGACCCGATTGACGGCGCCAGCCCCGATGCGATTACCGGTGCGCTGTCCAAGCTCGCGCGCGGCGATCTTCTTTCGCCCGAATCAACCAAGCTGATTCTCGATGTAATGAGCCGCACCCGCAGCGGCCCCAAGCGCCTCAAAGGCGGTGTGCCGACGGGATGGCAGTTTGCGCACAAGACCGGCACGGGCCAGGTGCTGGCGCCAATTTCGACCGGCTATAATGATATCGGGATAATGACTGCACCAGATGGCACGCGCTATGCTGTTGTGGTGATGCTGGCTGATACGACTGCGCCGATCCCCAAGCGGATGACACTCATGCAGAATGTATCGCGAGCAGTGGCCAATACACATCGCCCATAAGGCTTGCGGAAACAGTTTCTGTTTTTAAGAATACCCGGTTGGATAGTGTGGACTATTGGTCCGCTTCGCCATTGCCATTAGCGGAGATCTGTTCTTGCTGAACGGCTGATCCATAATCCGCCTGACGGGCATCAAGCATTTCTGCTGCTTCATCAAGCATTTTGGCCTCTCCGGCGGTTACGCCACCCGGGCCCGGGTCGTTTTCAGCTGGTCCGCATGCTGTCAGCAGCAAAGATGCCATGACAGCATGCGGGAAAAGCTTTGGGCCGAAGCCCTGCTTACGCATAAGCGTAAACGGTCTCTTCAATTAGAGACCGATTTTGTCAGCGGCTTTGTCAACTGCCTTTGCAGCAGCTTCGTCAGCTTTTTCTTCAGCTTTTGCTTTTGCATCGTCGATAGCTTCTTCAACTGCTGTCTTGCCTTCTTCTACAGCACCTTCAGCAGCTTCTTCGCCTTCAGCGGCAGCACCTTCAGCAGCTTCTTCGCCTTCAGCAGCAGCGCCTTCAGCGGTCATGGCTTCGCCTTCAGCAGCTTCCATGGTTTCTTCAGCAGCAGTTTCCGACTCGGTAGCTTCGTCAGTTGCGGTTTCGCCACAAGCAACGAGGGCCAGAGCCAGCGGTGCAGCCATAATCAGTGAACGGTTAAACTTGGTCATGATCTCATACTCCATTGAAAATCCGCGACGTCATTAATAGACGTAATGGAACATGGCAATGGTGAAGCGACCATCTGGTGCGCCAGATAGTGTAACATTGTTTAAAATACCGCATATATTGGGCGATTGACCTCATATAAAGAAATCTTTATATGATATTTGGTGATGGATATGCTCGCTACATTTCGTGCTCTTGCCGATGAGACTCGGCTGCGCATCATGCTGCTTTTGCAGCAGATGGAGCTTGCCGTGGGGGAACTGGCGCTGGTTTTGGACCAGAGTCAGCCACGGGTTTCGCGCCATGTTCGTATATTGGTTGAAGCCGGACTTGCCGAGCGCCGCAAAGAAGGCAGTTGGGTGTTTCTACGCCTGAATATCGCTTCTTCCGGCATTGCCAGTGCTGACTTGCTACATCAGTTGCTGGTGCAGCATGATTTTCTCAGCGCTGATATGGCGGCGCAGCGTGAGGCGGATATCGCCCAGTTGGAAGCTATTCGCGCCCAGCGCGCAGAACAGGCCGCGCGCTATTTTGCTGCTCATGCCGATGAATGGGATGCCATTCGCTCATTACATCAGCCTGATGACAAAGTAGAGGCGGCATTGCTCGATATGCTGGGCGCAGAACTGGGCGATATGCTTGACCTCGGCACTGGCACTGGCCGGATGGTGGAATTGCTGGCTGATCGGGCCGGCCATGCCACTGCGATCGACAAGAGCCCTGAAATGCTACGGCTGGCGCGGGCCAAGTTGGAGACGCTGGGACCGGATCGGGTCGATCTGCTGCTAGGTGATTTTTATCAATTACCGGTGGAAGATAATCGTTTTGACTGCATCCTCATGCATCAGGCTCTGCACTATGCCGATAATCCGGGGGCTGTATTTGATGAGATTGGCCGTGCTCTGACACCGGGTGGTACGGTGGCGATTATTGATTTTGCCCCGCACGCGCTGGAAGAATTGCGCAGCCGCGACGCCCATGCGCGTCTTGGTTTTGCCGATGCGCAGATACGCGACTTTATGGCCGCATCGGGTATCACGCTTTCGGAAAGCCGAGAATTAAAGGGTGAACCGCTGACGATCAAAATCTGGGTCGGCAAAGCGGTGAAGGCGCAAAATGCGCGACCCGATGCTGACAGTGATTCCTCTCTTTCCCCAACACATTTGCAAAACAGGAAGGCGCGTTCTTTATGACGCTTTCGCTTGATCAGTTAAAAGAAGCGCGCACTGCGCTTGATACGCCACTTTTTGCCGGGCTTTCCGGCGATGATGTCGAAACATCGTTTGAGTTCTTCCCGCCCAAAAGCGCAAAGATGGAAGAGACTCTTTGGAATACGATGACGACGCTGGCACCTTTGGGGCCGCGTTTCGTCTCGGTTACCTATGGTGCAGGTGGCTCAACGCGCGAGCGTACCCATGCGACAGTGGCGCGAATTATCCGCGAGACAGAAGTTCCTGCGGCGGCGCATCTGACCTGCGTCAATGCCAGCAAAGACGAAATCCGTGAGGTAGCCGAGCAATATTGGGCCGCCGGTGTGCGCCATATCGTCGCGCTGCGCGGCGATCCGCCCGAAGGTGATAGCGGATTTGTGCCACACCCTGAAGGCTATGCCAGCGCCGCCGATCTGGTGCGCGGTCTCAAAGAAATCGCGCCGTTCGATATTTCCGTCGCTGCCTATCCCGAGACACATCCGGAGGCGGATTGCCCGCAGGCCGATCTGGATAATCTGAAACGCAAACTCGATGCCGGGGCCAGCCGCGCGATCACCCAGTTCTTCTTCTCGCCCGATGCCTATTTCCGTTTCCGCGATGCCGCCGCGGCGGCGGGGATTGATGCCGAAATCACGCCGGGCATCCTGCCTGTGTCGAACGTGGCGCAAACCCGCAAATTCTCTGGCATGTGCGGTGCGCAAATTCCGCAATGGATGGATGATCTGTTTGAGGGGCTGGATGATCACCCCGCGACCCGCCAGTTGGTTGCGGCTACGGTTGCAGCAGAAATGTGCCGTCGGCTTTATGCTGGTGGTGTGCGCCATTTCCATTTCTATACCCTGAACCGTGCAGATCTCAGCTTTGCTATCTGCCATTTGCTCGGCATCCGCGCCAAGGGGTCGGCTCTGAAGGAGGCGGCGGAATGAGCGCGCGCGAGCAACTTACAAAGATCGCTGAGGAGCGCATTATGCTGTTCGATGGTGGCTATGGCACCGCGATTCAGAACCGCAATCTGCAAGAAGCGGACTATCGCGGCGACCTTGAACTTAGCGCCGATCAGAAGGGCAATAACGATATATTGGCGCTGACCCGGCCCGATGTGCTGGCCGATATTCATGATGAATATCTGGCCGCTGGATCGGATATAATCGAGACTAATACCTTCAGCGCCAATTCAATCAGCCAGGCCGATTATGAGGCCGAGCATCTGGTGCGCGACATCAATATCGCTTCGGCGCGGGTGGCGCGTGAGGCGTGTGACCGCGCGACGGCCAAGGATGGCCGCCCGCGCTTTGTTGCTGGCGCCATTGGCCCGACCAACAAGACGCTGTCGCTATCGCCCGATGTCAATGATCCGGGCTTTCGTGAGGTGGACTTTGATGAGATGCTGGCCGTCTATCGTGCGCAGTGCGATGCCTTGATTGAAGGCGGCGTGGATTTCATCCTAGTCGAGACGATCTTCGATACACTGAATGCCAAGGTGGCGGCGATGGCGGCGCAGGAGGCAGCGCTGGCCGCTGGACGCGATGTGCCGCTGATGATCTCGATGACCATCACTGATATGGCAGGACGCAATTTGTCGGGGCATACAGTTGAGGGCTTCTGGCACGCCATCCGTCATGTCAAACCGCTGACCATAGGGCTGAACTGCTCCTTTGGCGCTGATCAGCTCAGGCCGCATCTGGCTGCGCTTGCCAATGCATCGGATACGCTGATCATGGCTTATCCCAATGCCGGGCTGCCCAATGATCTTGGCGAATATGATGAGACACCCGAACAGACGGCGGCGCAGGTCGGCCATTGGGTAGAAGACGGTCTGGTGAATGTCGTTGGCGGCTGTTGCGGCACGACACCGGGCCATATCGCGGCAATGGCTCAGATAGTTGATGGCGAAGCGCCACGTACCATTCCCGAGGTTGTGGTGCAGACGCGGCTATCAGGTCTCGAACCTTTCACCATGGCGGCGTAACAGTTTCTCCCCTCTCGCTTGCGGGAGGGGCCGGGGGTGGGCCTGAAACGAAAGTTCCACCTTCCGGACAGACCCACCCCTAACCCCTCCCGTAAACGGGAGGGGAACTTAGAGAAAAGAATGACCCAATCCTCCACCCAATTCGTCAATATCGGCGAGCGCACCAACGTTACCGGATCGGCGCGCTTTAAAAAGCTGATCATGAATGACGATTATGATGCTGCCGTCGAAGTTGCGCGGCAGCAGGTGGAGAATGGCGCGCAGATTATCGACATCAATATGGATGAGGGCCTGCTCGATGCCGAGAAGGCGATGACCCGCTTTCTCAAGCTGATCGCTGCCGAACCGGATATCGCCCGGGTGCCGTTTATGATCGACTCCTCCAAATGGTCGGTGATTGAGGCGGGGCTGAAATGCGTTTCGGGCAAACCTATCGTCAACTCGATCAGCATGAAGGAAGGCGAGGAGGAGTTTCTCGCCCATGCGCGTAAATGCATGGCCTATGGTGCCGCTGTGGTGGTGATGGCGTTTGACGAGACCGGTCAGGCTGACACCAAAGAGCGCAAGGTAGAGATTTGCACCCGCGCCTATAAACTGCTCACTGGTATGGGTTTCCCGCCCGAAGATATTATCTTCGACCCTAATGTTTTTGCGGTGGCTACCGGCATTGACGAACATCGCCGCTATGGGCTGGACTTTATCGAGGCGGTAGCGGAGATCAAAGCCGCCTGCCCGCATGTGCATTTCTCCGGCGGCCTCTCCAACCTGTCATTCAGTTTCCGCGGCAATGAGCCGGTGCGCCGGGCGATGCACAGCGTGTTTCTCTATCACGCCATCCCTGCTGGGCTGGATATGTCGATCGTCAATGCCGGACAGCTCGACATTTATGACGATATTGATCCGGTTCTGCGTGAAGCGTGTGAGGATGTCATTCTCGACCGCGAACCGAAAAACGGCGGCGATGCGACCGAAATCCTGATTGAACTTGCCGAATCTTTCCGTGGCAAGTCCAAGGAAGAGGATAAGGCGGCTGCCGAATGGCGCGGCTATGATGTGCCCAAGCGGCTGGAGCATGCGCTGGTCAAGGGTATCGACGCCCATATCGTCGATGACACCGAGGAAATGCGGCTTGCGGTGAAGGAACGGGGCGGCAGGCCGATTGAGGTGATTGAGGGACCGTTGATGGACGGCATGAATGTCGTCGGCGACCTGTTCGGTTCGGGCAAAATGTTTCTGCCGCAGGTGGTGAAATCCGCGCGTGTGATGAAGAAAGCCGTGGCGCATCTTTTCCCGTTTATCGAGGCGGAGAAAGAAGAAGGCGCGAAAGGCAAGGGCAAGATCATCATGGCCACGGTCAAGGGCGATGTGCACGATATCGGCAAGAATATCGTCGGCGTGGTGCTGCAGTGCAATGGCTTTGAGGTTGTCGATCTCGGCGTGATGGTGCCGTGGCAGGATATCCTCAAAGCCGCGAACGAGAATGACGCTGATATGATCGGGCTTTCGGGGCTAATCACCCCGTCGCTTGATGAGATGGTGACCGTCGCCGAGGAGATGGAAAAGGCGGACATGGTTCGCCCGCTGCTGATCGGCGGCGCGACCACTTCCAAGGTGCATACCGCGTTGCGTATCGCTCCGGCCTATTCTGGCCCTACGGTGTATGTGCTCGATGCCAGCCGCGCTGTCGGTGTCGCTTCTACATTGGTCAGCGAGACGCAGGCTGAGGGGTTTATCGAGCGTACCGCCAATGACTATGCCGAGGTGCGGGCCAAGCGCGAGGGCCGCGGCAAGTCCAATCTGGTGCCGCTGGAAACAGCGCGCGCCAATGGCTTTGTCGCGGATATGAGCATGAAGGCGACGCCGGTGAAACAGCCGGGTCTGCATGTCTATGATGACTGGGATCTGGAGGATCTGGTCGAGACGATTGACTGGACGCCGTTCTTCCGCAGCTGGGAATTGGCGGGCGTCTATCCCAAAATTCTTGATGATTCCGTGGTCGGCCCGAGTGCGCGCAGCCTGTTTGATGACGCGCAGAAGATGCTGGAGAAAATCATCTCCGAGAAATGGCTGACGGCCAAGGGGGTGGTCGGTCTGTGGCCATGCAAGCGCGACGGTGATGATGTGCTGATCCAATCCTCCCCGGCACGGGGAGGGGGACCATCGCACAGCGATGGTGGAGGGGCACAGGCCGATAGCGCTGGATTAGCGGCGGGTGCCCCTCCACCATCTGCCTCCGCTAACGCTGCAGCAGATAGTCCCCCTCCCCGTGCCGGGGAGGATTGGGTAAGAATGCCATTCCTGCGCCAGCAGGTGGAGAAGCGCGAAGGCCGCGCTAATATGTGTCTCGCCGATTTTATTGACCCCGAAGGCGATTGGATGGGGGGTTTTGCCGTCACCACCGGCCATGGCATTGATGAACACCTTGAACGGTTCAAGGCCGATCATGATGACTATTCGGACATATTGCTTAAAGCGCTGGCTGACCGGCTGGCTGAGTCCTTTGCCGAGCGGATGCACCAGCATGTCCGTACCACATTATGGGGCTATGCGCCCGATGAGCAGCTCACCAATGAAGCGCTGATCCGTGAGCAATATCGCGGTATCCGACCAGCCCCCGGCTATCCTGCCTGCCCCGATCACAGCCAGAAGCCGATATTGTTCGATATGCTCAATGCGACTGAGAATACCGGTATTACCCTGACCGAAAGCTTCGCCATGCTGCCCACAGCGGCGGTTTCCGGCTTCTATTTCGGTCATGCCGAATCGGACTATTTTGGCGTAGCGCGTGTCGGCGAGGACCAGCTTACCGATTATGCTGCACGGCGCGATGTCGATATCGATACCGCCCGCCGCTGGCTGCGTCCGAATATGGACTGATTTATCCCGTTCGTGTCGAGCCCTTCGACTGCCTGCCAAGGCAGGCACTCAGGATAAACTACTTTGCTTGGCAAAGTAGTCGAGACACCATTCTCTTGCGGTACCGGCCTCTCGACTTCGCTCGAGGCGAACGGAACACAGAGCGCCATTGAATGGCCACGCATCTTCTGTTTGTCGCCCCCATCGCTGCATGATAGCTTGTTGGGAAACACAATAGGAGAGCATGACCATGGCAGCATTTGACGACGCGTTGCGGCGCATCATTACCGGCGATACACCTGAGGGCGAGTCCTTCATCATGAACGATGATGGTCCTTCCTCGATCATGGGCGATGTGGACGCAGGCGGATTGTTTGAGATTTGGGAAGACGTCGCCAGCGGGTCGCTCGATCCCAAAGTGACCGACGATCTGGGCACAGAAAAACCCGTACTCGGGCCGCGCAAAGGCAATTTTCAGGTGCGCTGGTTTGTCGTCAATCCACTGCCCGAAGGCGTGCCCAAGCCGCAGCTCGATGCGCTGGTGAAACAGGCCTTTGCCCAAGCTGATGGCGATCGGCATATGATCGATCAGTCGCGCCATCCCGCGATGCACGAGACGCACAGTATTGATGTTATCTGCCTGCTCAAGGGCGAGGTGTCGCTGATCCTTGAAAGCGGCGAGCCGACACGCCTAAAACCCGGTAATGTTGTCATCCAGCGCGGCACCAACCATGCCTGGGAAGCACATGGCGGCCCGGCGCTGCTGCTAGCGGTGCTGATTGATCGTGATCTGGTGAACTAAGGTTAGAGCAAAGTCTTCCCCTACAAGCTGAATACAGGCTTGCGAAGCTGCACAGACGCCATAAAGTCTCTGTCGGTTACGCCATATTACATATCGTATGATGAGTCGGCAGAGACGATGAGGGGCAGAGAATATGACGCAGTTTCGCACTATCCTGGTGGCAACAACAATATTGGCACTGCCAGTCGGCGCGGGGGCTTTGCAGAGCGATGATGCCGCGCTTGAGAAACTCTGTCGCTCTACCGAGGTAACGGCACCCGATAGCTGCTCCTGCACCATCACCAAGGCGCGCGCTGCCAATGTATCGGACAGCGACATGCAATCGCTGTTCACCGATGATGGTCATAGCAGTCCGGTTGATCAGGGCGTTTATGGCCGTTTTTGGCAGATCAAGGCGCAGTGTATCGCTGATGCAACCATGGCGAGCATGGGGATCAGCCCCGGCAATCCACTGCCCGGCGTCCCGGCCAATATGCGGCCACAAATGCCTGGTGCTGTTGCACCGCCTGCGGCTGCAGCCACAGCCGCACCAGCCGCAGCGCCGACCGTTGCAACCGCCAGTGCCGGACTACTTTCGGTAGGGTCCGGGGTAAGCGTTAGCGTCGAAAAACGGTCAAATGATGCAGGCGATCAAATGTTCATCGAAGAAACCTATTCTCTGCCCAATTTCGATTTTGTCTTCGACTATAATCAGGCCATTGCCGACAGTCCGAAATTGCGTGCCAAAGCCAAAGCGAGCGGCGAGGCAGAAATGGCTGAGTGGAGTAGTATCTTTGACAGGCCGGAGCGCATCCGACCCTATGCGCAACATGGGTGGTCAACCTATGGCAGCAAGGGACGGCTGCTTACCGTGTCAGTGACGGGTTCCACCAATAACCGGCCTCAGGGCCAGTTTATCGATGATTTTTTGTGGGATACCGAGGGTGATCGTGAAATTGCCTGGACCGATGTGTTTGATGCGCGGGTATGGAATGGCAAGGTGCGGCGGCAATTTTGTGCTGGCCTGCAAGCCGAACGGATAAAGCGCGGCACGCAGCAAAGCACTTTCTGCCCCGAATTTGACAAGCTGCTGATCAATTTTGAGCAGGCGGAATCGGGTCAGTCTCAGCTGTCTTTCGGCGCGCTGGCTTATATTGCGGGCAGCTATGCCGAAGGCGCCTATGATATCAGAATTCCTCTGGATCAGAATCTTCTTGCCGCCGTGCAACCAGAATATCGCAGCACATTCGATCTCGGCTCGGCTGATGGCGCGACCGCGTTATCACTGGTCGATCGTCTAGGCGCAGTCATTCTCGGCCCGCCACATTTCAGGCAGCAGCCCGATTGCGTGGAAGAGATTTATCTTGCACCAGAGAATGCCGGTTCGCCGCGCAATATCGAGGACATCCAGGCTCTTATCGCGCGCTCCGGCGGCCTGATTTTCGCCACGGGAGGCATGCTTGGGGTAGATGGCAGGACAACTGGTCTTGTTCTCGATGGTCGTTTCCGTCGCCTGCCGAACTCCGAATATCATCCTGAAACCAAATCCAACCGCTACAGCTCTTCCAGTATTAGCTTCGAATATATCCCGAAAACCAGCTATTCTCAGGTCTCTTATGGCGGCTGGAGCATTGGTGAGGCGGTGCTGCGCGTTGATGGTGAAACAGTCCGTATTCCGGCCCTGTCGCAATTCTATCAATGCACCTAATGTCATAGGCGCTTAACTTCTCAGACTATAGCGCACCCAAAATGGCACAATAACCGGCTTGGGGCTGGTGGAGTGGGGCTTGGCAAGGTAAGTCCGAGGCATAATTATATCCATTTTGGAGATTTGCCATGGCCTTGGCTTTGCTGCGTACACGATCGTTCCTTTCTCTGGCTGCTGCTTCTGCATTGGCGATTGGGCTGACACCGGGTGGACCGGCACAGGCGCAACAGGGTGGCGGTTATACCATAGTTGAAACCGGCCAGCGTTTTTCCAGCCTGCAACAGGCGGTGGATTCCATCGGTGGTTCGCGCGGTACGATCCAGATCGCGCCGGGCACCTATCGCGATTGCGCGGTGCAGAAGGCTGGTTATGTCATCTACACCGCGGCTCAGCCCGGCACGGCGATATTTGATGGCGGCATTTGTGAGAGCAAGGCGACATTGGTGCTGCGTGGTCAAGGCGCAGAGATTCGCGGCCTGACCTTCCAGAATCTTGCCGTGTCGGATCTTAACGGATCAGGTATCAGGCTGGAAAAGGGAAATGTCACTGTCTCCAATAGCTGGTTCCGCAATTCGCAACAGGGCATATTGTCCGCCAATGATCCCAGTGGTTCGCTGACAGTGGACAAGAGCACCTTTAGCGGTCTGGGCCGTTGTGGCGGCGGCAAGGGTTGTGCGCATTCCATCTATCTGGGCAAGCTGGGTTCCCTGACCGTGACTCGCAGCCGTTTCGAGCAGGGCCGTGGTGGCCATTATGTCAAAACCCGCACGCCGCGAGTGCAGATCAGTGGTAACAGCTTTGATGATACACAGGGTGTGACCACCAACTATATGATTGACCTTTCTGCAGGTGCGGTAGGCGAAATCAGCAACAATATCTTTGTTCAAGGTCGTAATAAGGAAAATTACAGCGCCTTGATCGCTGTAGCGCCAGAGGGTCAGGAAAATCCGACTCGCGGCTTGACGATTACCGCCAATGATGCGCGTATCGCACCGGGGGTTAATCGCAATACCTGGTTCGTTGCGGATTGGCGTGGCGAGCCGCTGAACATCACCGGCAATACGCTCGGCAAGGGCCTGGCAAAATATCAGAAGCGGTGATCATTTTCTGCGCAGAAATATCTTTGCGCGGCTGTAACATTTTCCTGCATCAGCACTAATACAAAGAGCAGGCGCTGCTATATGCGGCGCGGCGCTATGGCTTATAGGCGCGGAGGCGCTATATAGCCGCTATATGCAGGAAATAATGCTCTGATGATCGCTACCCTTTCTCATACAGCCCGATATGGCATGGCCATGATGCTGGCATTGCTGGCGACCCTGCTTTTGGTTGGCCCGGCACAGGCGCAAAGCTCCTTTGGCAGCGGCGATACGCCGAATATCAGCGCCGCTTTTGAGGTGGAGAGCGAAGCGCCGAAACCGGGCGAGACAGTGACAGTGGCTTTGACCATGTCGCCCGCGCCGACATGGCATGGCTATTGGATCAATCCGGGTGATGCTGGGATACCGGCAACGCTGGACTGGACGTTGCCAGCGGGTGTGAGCGTTGGTGAACTGCAATATCCGGTGCCCGATACGCTGATTATCGGCGGCATTATGAACTTCATCTATGAGGAAGATTATGCCCTGCTGTTGCCGCTGACGCTCGATAAATCCATCGCGCCCGGAACGGTTTTGCCGCTATCGGTCAAGGCCGAATGGCTGGCCTGCACCGATGAGATTTGTGTGCCCGAACAGGATGAGCTGAGCTTTACCATCACCGCAGGCGCTGGCGCAGTCTCGGATGAAGCACGGGCGCGCTTTGATGGCTGGCGTTCGCGTCTGCCCGCGCCCTTGGGCAGCGAGGCGAGCTACGCCGTATCCGGTGAGACCATCCGGGTTTCCATTCCCTTTCCTGCCGATAGCGCAGCCGAAGAACCCTATTTCTTCCCGCTGACCGATGGCGTGATTGACTATAGCGCACCGCAAAAGGCGATGCGCAATGGTGATACGCTGGTTATCGAAACGGCGGCGCGCTCGACCGGCGGAGTGCCGTTGGAGGGTGTGCTGCGCATCGGCGCGCATCAGGGGCTTAGCCTGACCGCACAGGACGCGGGTGAAGCCGCTTTCGGCGCATTGGGCGAAGGCGCAACCGCGATGGACGATGGCTCTGGATCGGCATTGGCGGCGGGCGGGACCACCACCTTTTTCCTCGCCTTTGGCGGTGCGATCATTGGCGGGCTGTTGCTCAATATCTTCCCCTGTGTCTTCCCGATCCTCAGTCTGAAAGCGATCAGCCTTGCCAAAGCGGGTGGCGATGAAGGTGAGGCGCGCAGCCATGCAGTGGCCTATACTGCCGGGATTGTGCTTTTCTGTCTGGCGCTGGGCGGCGCGATGCTCGCCCTGCGCGCTTTCGGAGCAGAGATTGGCTGGGGCTTTCAACTACAGGACCCGCGCATAATCTTTGTGCTGCTGATCCTGTTCACTGCTATTGCTTTCAATCTCGCAGGCCTGTTCGAGGTCGGCAATATCACCATTGGCAATGATCTCGCGGCCAAGGGCGGTAGCAAGGGTGCCTTTTGGACCGGCGCGTTAGCGGCGTTGGTGGCGACCCCGTGCAGCGCGCCGTTTATGGCTACCGCCATGGGCGCGGCGATTGTGCTGCCGCCACTGGCCGGGCTGCTGATCTTTGTTGGCCTGGGGCTGGGTCTGGCCTTACCGTTCCTGTTGCTCGGCTTTGTGCCGCCGCTGCGCAAGATGCTGCCGCGTCCGGGGCCATGGATGGATAGTTTTCGCCGGATTATGTCGGTACCGATGTTCTTTTCGGTGCTGGCGCTGGCCTGGCTGCTCGGCCAGCAGACGGGCAATAGCGGCCTGATTATCGGGCTGGCTGCGGCGCTCACCTTTGCGCTGTTCCTGTGGTGGGTTGGCCGCCGCCAGCAACAGGGTGCAGAGCGCAGCTGGTTGCCTGCTGCACCGGCTTTGGCTACAGCCGCTGCGGCGATGCTGGTGCTGCCGGTCGCCGCCGGAGGCGTGGCTGAGGCTTCTGCAGAATCGAGCAGCGAAACATTGGCCAGTACTGCTTTTAGCGAAACCAAACTCGCCAGCCTGCGCGCCGAGGGCCGGCCGGTGTTCGCCTATTTTACCGCCGATTGGTGTATCACCTGTAAGGCGAATGAAGCCGCCGCGGTGCAACGCGAAGCGACAGCAAATGCTTTCGCCAACGCCAATGTCGCGGTGCTGAAAGGCGATTGGACCCGCCGTGATGCCGAGATTACGCGCTATCTGGAAGAGCATGGCCGCTCGGGTGTGCCGCTCTATGTCTATTATGCGCCGGGCGGTGAAGCGAAAATATTGCCACAGGTGCTTACTGTGGATACGCTAACATCCCTTGTGTCGTAAAAGGCGCGCCCTAACCGCTGAATTTTGGGAGAGATAGTATGCTGAAACAGACACTGATTGCTACCGCCATTGTAGGCGCAACATTGGGCAGCTACGCGCTGATCGCACCATCACAAGCAGCAGTGCAGACCGGTGCCGAAGCACGCGGCTTCATGCTCACCAATGCCGATGGTGAGCGCGTTTCGCTGCGTGACTATCGCGGTAAGACAGTGGTGCTGGAATGGCATAATCCCGGCTGCCCGTTCGTGCAGAAGCATTATAACAGCGGCAATATGCAAAAGACCCAAGCCGCCGCGAAGGCCGATGGCGTAGTCTGGCTGACGATCAATTCGGGCGCCGCGGGCAAACAGGGCGATCTCACCGCCGCCGAAGCCAAGGCGATGATTGCTGATCAGGACTTTAACGCCTCGCACTATCTCTTCGACCGCGATGGCCGCGTCGGCAAAGCCTATGGCGCCAAAACCACGCCGCATATGTACATCATCGATAGCAGCGGCAAGCTGGTCTATCAGGGCGGCATTGATGACAAACCCACCGCTAATCAGGCGGATATTGCCGGAGCGCGCAACCATGTGACCGAGGCATTGAAAGAGATCAAAGCGGGTAAGGCGGTGTCAGTTGCGAGCAGTCGGCCTTATGGGTGTTCTGTTAAGTATGCGTCTTAAGCAGCGTGCGGAGTAATGCGGTCAAGCGCGCCATTGAGCGTGCGCTTTGCCTCCAACAATTCATAGCTGTCTTGCAACCGCAGAAAGAACCCTTCGGACATTTGAAAAAAGCGGCCAAGGCGCAAATCCAGTTCCGCGCTTACCGGTTTTTCACCGCTTATCACTGCATCCAGACAGGCGCTATCGACCGCCAGGCTGGCTGCCAGATCTTTGCTTGTCATATTGAGCGGTTGCATAAATTCCGAAAGCAATATCTCGCCGGCATGGGCATTATGCAGCCACTCTGGATCAGTGATAGTCGACGATTTCGACATTATGCGCATCTCCGTCTTGCCAGACAAAGCATATACGCCATTGCATATTAATGGAAATGGAATGTTGCCCGGCGCGGTCGCCGGATAAGGCATGCAGCCTATTACTTGGCGGGCTGCTTAAGTCTTCCAGAGAGCCAGCGGCATCAATCATCTGCAACTTGATTCGCGCCCGAGCCTGAATCTCGACAGGCAGCTTGCGGCTATGCAGACCCTGCCAAACGCGCTCGGTTTCCTTATCGGCAAAGCTGCGGATCATTGTGTTGCCCTCTTAAATTATGGCAACACTTTACTAATGACCTACTTGAGTCAGTGGCAACAGAAATGTGGCTTATTACGGTATTTTAATCCGCACTTCCGTACGCTTCTAAGACATATTCTGCCATGTAGAGCCACTTGTTGTTTCAGTGCAACAGGTCAACCCATCTTCCGTTGCGTCTTGCCATAACGCATCTTGCGCGTTCCCGGCTTGCCCTCGGTTGCGCGGCCTTTCACCGGCGCTTTATGCTCGCCCTCTGGCAGGCCTAGCTCATCCGCCTCTAGCCGACGAATTTCGTCACGCAACCTTCCAGCTTCCTCAAACTCTAGGTCTGCCGCGGCGTCACGCATCCGTTTCTCAAGCTCCTCGATATAGGCGCGCAGATTGTGGCCGACGAGGTGCGGGGTTTCTTCGTCGCCGGTGTCGACAGTCACGCTGTCCTGATTGGTCACATGGCCGACAATATCGCCGATATTCTTCTTGATCGTTTGCGGCGTGATGCCGTGTTCCTCGTTAAAGGCGAGCTGCTTCTCGCGGCGGCGGCTGGTTTCGTTGAGCGCGCGTTCCATGCTGCCGGTGATGCGGTCGGCATAGAGGATCACTCGGCCATCGACATTGCGCGCGGCGCGGCCAATGGTCTGGATCAGCGAGGTTTCGGAGCGCAGAAAGCCTTCCTTATCGGCATCGAGAATGGCGACAAGCCCGCATTCGGGAATATCCAGCCCCTCACGCAACAGGTTGATGCCGACCAGCACATCATAAACGCCTAGACGCAGATCGCGGATCAGCTCGATACGCTCCAGCGTCTCGACGTCTGAGTGCATATAGCGCACCTTGATCCCCGCCTCATGCATAAACTCGGTCAGGTCTTCGGCCATGCGTTTAGTCAGCGTCGTGACCAGCGTGCGATAGCCTTTTTCCGCTGTCTTGCGTGCTTCGTTGATCAGGTCATCGACCTGCTCTTCGACCGGCTTGATCTCGACCGGCGGGTCGATCAGTCCGGTGGGGCGGATCACCTGTTCGGAGAATACGCCGCCGGTCTGCTCCATCTCCCAGCTTCCGGGCGTCGCCGAGACACAGACCGTTTGCGGCCGCATAGCGTCCCATTCATTGAAGCGCAGCGGGCGGTTGTCGATGCAGCTTGGCAGACGGAAGCCATATTCGGCGAGTGTGATTTTGCGCCGATGGTCGCCCCGCGCCATCGCACCGACCTGCGGAATGGTCTGGTGACTCTCATCAACGAAGAGCAGGGCATTGTCGGGCAGATATTCAAACAATGTCGGCGGCGGTTCGCCGGGCAGGCGGCCGGTGAGGAAGCGGCTGTAATTCTCGATACCCGCGCAGGAGCCGGTGGCTCCAATCATCTCCAGATCGAAATGGGTGCGCTGTTCCAGGCGCTGTGCCTCAAGCAAACGCCCTTCGGTCTCCAGTTCTTTCAGCCGCTCGGCCAGCTCAAATTTGATCGCCTCTGTCGCCTGTTTCATCGTCGGCCCCGGCGTCACATAGTGCGAATTGGCAAACACCTTGACCTTATCGAGCTTTGTGCCCTTTTTGCCGGTCAGCGGATCAAATTCGGCAATCTCTTCAATCTCATCACCGAAAAAGCTGATGCGCCAGGCCATATCTTCATAGTGCGACGGGAAAATCTCCAGATTATCGCCACGCACCCGGAAGGTGCCGCGCGCGAACGCCGCATCATTGCGTTTATATTGCAAGGCCACCAGCTTGCGGATCAGCTCGCGCTGGTCGACCGTCTCGCCTTTTTTGATCTCGAAGATCATCGCCGAATAGGTCTCGACCGAGCCGATGCCATAGAGACACGAGACCGAAGCCACGATCAGCACATCGTCGCGTTCGAGCAAGGACCGTGTCGCCGAGTGGCGCATCCGGTCAATCGCTTCATTTACCGAGCTTTCCTTCTCGATATAGGTGTCGGAGCGCGGCACATAGGCTTCGGGCTGATAATAGTCATAATAGCTGACAAAATATTCGACCGCATTGTCGGGGAAGAACTGTTTGAACTCACCATAAAGCTGCGCCGCGAGAATCTTGTTCGGCGCCAGCACCAGCGCCGGGCGCTGCAATTCCTCGACCACCTTGGCCATGGTGAAGGTCTTGCCCGATCCGGTTACGCCGAGCAGCACCTGGTCCTTCTCCCCACCGCGCGCGGTCTCCACCAGCTCGGCAATCGCGGTCGGTTGATCGCCGGCAGGCGCATAGTCACTGACCAGCTTGAAGGGCCGACCGCCT
This sequence comes from Pseudomonadota bacterium, assembly GCA_038748365.1. GTDB lineage: Bacteria > Pseudomonadota > Alphaproteobacteria > Sphingomonadales > Sphingomonadaceae > Alterisphingorhabdus. The sequence continues at coordinate 104,163 of JBCDIZ010000008.1, read as the reverse complement.
TCGGCCTTTTCCGGCCGGGCAGGTTTATGCGGCACAAATTCGCCGCTGGTATTGGGCTCATCCAGCCCGCGTCGGATGATAAGTTCGGACATGATCTATAATATGTAAACACTCCGCAGCGGACGCAATATCTTTGCGCAAATCACCGACAATACTTGCTCGCAATGGGGTACATGGTAAGGCAAACGCAGATTCAATGAAGAGTCTCTCTAAGGGGAAATTTTATGCGTACATCCATTTTTACTCTGGCGGCTGTATCCGCTGGCGCTCTCATGCTCTCTGCATGCGGCAGCGAGTCTGCTGACAGTGATGGCGACGGCGAGATCAGTGCAGACGAGGCCAAAGAAGCCATGGCCGATGTTGAAATGACACCCGGCGAATATGAAATGACTGTCAGCTTTTCTGAGATTGATGCACCTGGTCTGCCCGAAGCTGCCAAGGGTGCCATGATGGAACAGATAGGCAAGGGCACGACTGTCAAGACCTGCATCACCGAGGAGCAGGCCAAAGACCCGGGTGCTAGCATGTTCGGTCAGCCGGAAGGCAGCGGCTGCACGATGGACAAGCTTGAGCGTTCGGGCAATGAGATGAGCGTAGACATGACCTGCGAAGCGCAAGGCATGAAAATCGTATCTGTCATGGACGGCACTTTTGAAGCCGATGGCTATGCTATGGACATCGACCAGAAAATGACCGGTAGTCCGGCTGGCGATATGTCTATGAAGGGCCGTATCGAGTCCAAGCGGATCGGCGATTGTGCGGCATAAGCACCATTGGCGTTTGGGCAGATCTTGCCTGAACAGCTTATATGCTAATCATCAAGACCCGGTGGGATGTGATCCTGCCGGGTCTTTTTATGCGCGGCATGGTTTGCGGTCTTATGCATTGACGCTCCCGCCAATGCGGCATAGCCCTTTGATTAGACGAAAATCGGTACGCAGGAGAGAGATATGATTGGCTATGTGACACTGGGTACAGACAATGTCGCCCGCGCTCAGGACTATTATGATACGCTGCTGGCCACCATCGGGGCCAAGCGGATGATGACCATGGATGAGGAAGATGGTTCCTTCACCATCTGGGGCAGTGGTTTTGACAAGCCAGGTATTGCCATTACCCGACCCTATAACCGTGAGCCTGCAGATAAGGGCAATGGCAATATGGTGGCTTTGATGCTGGAAAGCCGCCCGGCGGTTGATGCCTTTCATGCCAAGGCGCTGGAACTGGGTGGCAGCGATGAGGGCGCACCTGGCGTGCGCGGTGATGATGGCCCGATGGGGTTTTACGCCGCTTATTTCCGTGATCCCGATGGCAACAAGCTATGCGCCTATAAGATCGGTCCGGATAGCTAAGCATTGTGATGCGCTGTTTTACCGGGCTGGTGATGCTCACCATGCTGTTCTCTCCGGCCTATGCAGAAGAACCGGAAATAGCCGAACCGGTGAATATCGAGCTGCACTCTAAGCCAGGTGAGATTACATCTGTCACCCTGTCCGGCGATGCCGGAGCCACCGGGCACCCGGTCAATATCGACATGCCGGTGCGGATAGCCTCCATCTCAAAATTGGTCACGGCATTAGGGGTTATGCGGCTGGTTGACCAAGGGCGTCTCGACCTCGATCGCGATGTCTCTAATTATCTCGGTTGGCCAGTGCGCAATCCGGCCTTTCCCGATGTACCGGTGACCTTGAAAATGTTGCTTTCGCATACTGCCAGCCTTACCGATGCCGCGGGCTATTATCTGCCGCTGGATGGTGATTTGCAGGCACTGCTGTCTGACCCAGAGGCATGGGACAGCGTGCATCCGCCGGGCAGCGGGTATTTTCACTATGCCAATAGCGCTTCGCCGATCATCGCCGCGGTGATGGAAAGTGTTACCGGACAGCGTTTTGATGCCATCATGCAGCAAGAGGTGTTTGATCCCCTGCGCCTACAAGCCTGCTTCAACTGGAGCGGCTGCTCGGCTGAGCAACGTGCCAATGCGATTACATTGCTACGCCCTGATGGCAGCCTCGCCAAAGACCCGATTCTTGGTGAAGGGGAAGAGGAATGCGCCTTTGTCAGTGCCGGTGATGGTCGCTGCGATTTGGCGCTTTATAGGCTTGGGCAGAACGGTTCTTCCTTCTCACCGCAAGGCGGCCTCAGAATATCGGCGCGTGAACTTGAGATCATAGGCAAGTTGCTGGTCGAAGATGATAAGAATTTCCTTTCCGATGCCACATGGCAGATGATGCGCGAGACGCAATGGCGCGCCGATGCTTCGGTGGATGCAAGCGCGCCGCGGCAATGGGCGCTGGGGTTGGAGGTGCAGTCGGGCGGCTGGATCGGTCATTCGGGCAATGCCTATGGCCTGCGCGCCGGGCTTTGGGCCAATCGCCAGACTGGCGAGGTACGGGTGCGGATCGTTACCATGGTCGATGAGGCAGCGCCCGAGGGGCCTTGCCTCCATAGCTGCCCGTGAGCGGCAATGCGCAAGAGCTTTGCTGGCTCTGCAAACGCCCTTTGGGACGGAGGGTGGAGTGGCATCACCCGGTGCCCAAAAGCAGGGGCGGGCGCGAGACAGTAGCAGTGCACCCCATCTGTCACCGCACCATCCATGCGACCTTCAGTAATGCTGAACTGGCGAGGCACTATGCCACGCCGGAAGCGCTTAGAGCACATCCTGATATTGCCCGCTTTGTCGCATGGGTTGCGGGTAAACCGCCTGATTTCCATGCGCCGACGCGGCGGGCTAAGCGTTAGCAGCGAAACACAACGCGCTTTCCAAAGGACTTATCGCCAGTGGATCAAGCAAAATCGGGAAACCATCTTTCTGTGCATCTTGTGACATAAGCGGCCAATAACGGGTGTTGTTGTGCTGCTTCGCGCAATGGGCTAGCGACCGGTGGCGTCAGAATATTGGTAATCACTGGATAGGCAATGGCATCCAGCGCAGTTGGGGTGTCGCCGAACATATAATCCTGATCACCCAGATGCGCTGCCAATGCGGCAATATCCTCTGCGCCAAGGCCATAAGTATCCTTCTGGTTATGTCTTCCAAGACCGTGACCATGAAGTGAGGCACGCACCTGACGACGCGCGACAATCGGCACGATATTACGCATGATGGGCGGCATTGTCCCAAACCAGAATTGCGCCGTATCCCGCCAATTGGCTTCATCAATCCAGCGATTATAGACCAGCGCCCAGTAAAGGCGCTCTTCTACCATACGTGCCATGCCATGGCTGATTGCGCGCTGCTGTTGAGTCAGATCTGGATCGAAATCTGCGTCATAACTCTGCTCCAGATAGCGCTGGATAAAATGGCTATCGGCAATCTCTTTGCCGTCATCGATGATATAAGGGAACTTACCCTTGGGGCTTTTGCGCGGATCGTCGAGAATGCTGCTTTCATAGTCGAGATTAGCCATTTTGAGCAATATTTCCGCCTTCATGCAAAAGGTGCTGGGACAAGGCACGCCCATCCCCGAACGAAATTTTACCAATGTTATGGCCATAAGATTATCCTTTCGCGCGTGCGTTTAGCACAGTGTTAGAATGAAGCGAGAGCCGAGATGGTGCACATATGCACCGGCTTGTCGCAGCAATCGCCTCAGCGCTGCGCCGAGAAGCGGAAATCGACCTGTACATTATCGGCGATATCGCCATAGCTGCCACTAGCGATGCCAAAGGCGGCACGGTTCACGGTCGCACTGCCGTTGACGCGGGCGTTGGTGCCGTCAATGTCGAGTGTGAAACGTAGCGTGACCGGCTGGCTGGCACCGCGCATATTCAGGGTTCCGCGTGCTTCATAGCGATTGCCGCCAAGGCTGCGGATATCACTTGACTGGAATCGCGCCTGCGGGTTGGCGGCGACCGCAAAGAAATCGGCTCCGGGCAAGGCTTCATCCACTTGCCCATTGCCGGTGCGCGCCGAGGCGAGGCCGATACGGACATCGATGCGCGATTGGTCGAGCGCTTGTTCGCCAAAGCGAATAGTGGCGCTCCAGTCCGAGAAAGACCCGCGCACCGTTTCACCATTCCAGACAAAAGCGAAGCCAACGGGCTGTTTATCGGTGACACGCCAGTCATAAGCGGTAGCGGCTGGCTCGTCCTGTGCCTCTTGTTCCTCGGCGTTGTCCTCTTCGGCATCTTCTGCGGTTTCGTCCGTTTCTTCGGTTTCCTCGTCTGTCTCTTCGCTTTCATCCTCTTGCTCTGTTAAAGCATCGGCCGCTGCCTCGTCAGCATTTGGCACTTCTATTGAAGAGGTTCCCTCTGCCGCCAATGGAATGGGCGCGTCCGGTTCTCTATCGCCCCAATTCTGCGCCCATAAGCTTAAACTGACCGAAGCCATGGCAAAGAGTCCGATCACTATCGCGCCACGATTGGGATGAAGGCTTGTTATACCCGGTACTATGCGGCCCAATAAATGCTCACCGCGCAAAAGATGGTGCCGCAAGGCGCCGATAATATGCAGCGCGAATAGAGCAATCCCGACCCAGCCCAGCGCGCCATGGGCCCATTCTGCGGCGCCGTTAAGCGTCTCTTTTGCCTGCGCTTCCAGGCTGCCGACCCATGGAATATCAGGCCAGGGGAGAGTGCTAAAAAGCAGTGTATCGATATCCAGCTTTGAGGTGGAAACCATCAACCAGCCCGTAAGTGGCGCGCCGATCATAAAGGCATAAAGGCCAATATGCACCGTTTTGGCGAGTGCGTGGTTGAGGGAACTGTCGGGTAGCGCCGCCGGTGGCGGGTTAAGCAAGCGCCAGCCAAGCCGAGCGAGCGAGAGCAGCAAGATCGTTATGCCAACAGATTTATGAAGCTGGGTAATGTCGAACAGCCCGGTGGCAAGGGTCAGATCTTCCAGCCCGCGCCCTAACCCCAATTCAAACGCCAGCAGTGCTGCGATGATCCAGTGGAGCAGTATCGCAATAGTGGAATAGCGCTGTTGTGCGCCGCTCAAGGGGTGCCTCCGGGAAATACATTGATGGCTTTACCAAAGGGCAATTTGTTTTCCGGATCATAGCCAGATTGGGCGGGAGCATCCTCGTACCATACTATCTCGGCTTCGGGATAGGGCAGCAGACCGCGGACGGTTTTCTGATCATCGTCAGCAAGCGCCGCAAAAGCTTCACGCAGTTTTTCCAGACACCAGACACGATAGCGTGATGTCGCAATATCCGTATAGTCACAGCCCTGTACCGTCATGGCAAACCGCTTTTGGTCTGCTGCATAGCTCTCAGCATTGGCAGCAAGCTGCACCAGATGCGTTTCGCATATCTCTTTCAGCATGGGCTGGGCATCGTCGGGTACGGTATCGACGAAGTTCTGTTGCGCTGCCGGTTTGGCATTCCACATACGGGCGACCCATTCAAATATAACCGGCGCGGTAGTGCGCATAATCTCGGCAGGTGTCGGGTCTTGCCCGAAATGCCGGAACATCGGCCCCATCATGCCATAATCGGCCAATGACGGTGCATCGCCTAGCAGGAACGGACGTGTTTCCAGCATCCGGGTCATATTGGCGAGGGCGCGGTGGTACCCTTGCTCCACATGTGCGCGTGTCGAGGCGGTCACGCCGTCACGTTCAACATAGCTCTTCACTTGCCGCCGCTCTATTCTGCGGCGCTTCAGGAAACGCGGTGCCGGGACATCTTGCGTTACCTCATCGACCAGCACATTGGAGATCAGCATCCGATCATGGGGATAGCTCCAGCGAAAATGCATGGCCGGTCGCCATAGCCATTCATCGCCATAATCCTCGATTAGTCTGGCGATGAAATTCACAACCGGATTGACGGGAAGGATCGTCGAACCGGGATCCTCTTGTTCCAGCTGGAGCAAAATGGGTGTCGTATCAGACATCCATCGCCCATCACCGCATTCGATGATCGGCATTTGAATAGCGCCGACATTCTCGATCAGCCGCTGCGGCTTGCCATAGGGCGTGGGCGCGGATTGATAGGCTATCCCTTTATAGCGCAAATAGGCTTCGAGCTTGCCGGTATAGTAAGAGACGCGGGAGCCATAAACGATCATGTCCGAAGTTGTAACATCGCGTGCCAAATAAGCTAGGGCCGGAACCTATGCGTTAGGTTCCGGCCCTGGCCATGGTTTGAAATTTCAAGCTCTTTTGTCCTTAGAACTCAAATTGAAGCTCTGCACCAAGCTGTCGTCCGCGTGACAGTGGCGAGAAGGTGCCTGCTGCCGGGAATTGGGCAAAAGGCTGCCTGACGCCGGTTGATAGTGGGCCACCAAACGGAACTTGTGTATCACCACCAACCTGCACTTCATCAAACAGATTGCGGCCGTAGATCGAGACGCTCAATCCTTCGACCGGGGTTCTCCAGGTGATATTGGCTTCCAGATTGGTGATATCCTGAACAAAGCCGAGATTATCGTCAGTATAGGCGAATTCATCGCGATATTGCAGGTTGAACCGGCTAAGAATCGAGCTGTTGCCAAGATCAAGCTCATGGATCGCACCAACACCCCAAGTATATTCTGGCACACGCGGGATCCGCAAAGCCTCATCGCCGGCATCGACTACACCGTCACCGGATATGTCGAAACGCACCTCGTCATATTCATCATTAATCAGGCCGACATTGGCGGTGAACAGCAGATTATCGGTGACTCGCATCCGCGCTTCAGCTTCCACGCCATAGATGGTGGCATCGGCGGTATTGAGGATGAATTGCGATACACCCTCGGTCAAAGAACTCTGGTTCACTTCACGCTGCATATTGTCGATTAGGGTCACATAGGCCGCAGCGTTCAAAGTAAAGGCGCCATCTTCTGTCTGGAATTTACCACCAATTTCAAAGGTATCAACGCGTTCTTCATCAAAATTGAAATTGCCGCCATTGGCCGGAACAACGGTATTCTCGAATAGGGTGGCGTTGGTAATGCGGAAATTATAGCCGCCCGAGCGAAAACCACGGGTCCAGTGACCATAAACCTGACTATTGGCAAATTCATACTGAACTCCCAATTTCGGCGACCAGTTGGTAAAGACAACATCATCGGTGAAGCCGTTATTCTCAGTCGGGATAAACGGATTGGTACCACTGGTCGGGCAGGTACCCTGTACCACTGAACATTCGGGACGCGGACGGACATAGGTAACACCTGCATCCTTCTCCTCACGTGACCAGCGCAGGCCAGCAATCAGGCTGAAGCTGTCAGTGACATAGAATTGGCCTTGTCCAAACAGACCCAGCACCTGGTGATCCTGCTGCCCACCGCCGAAAAAGGTAAGCGGTGAAAGCGGCGGTAGATCGCGCACCTCGGTATAGGAGATACTCTGGTCAAAGAAGAAACCACCAACGGTAATCTCTATGCCATCAAAGCTCATGGCATAGCGCAATTCGTTGGAAATCTGATCCTGCTCAGTCTCGGTACTGGAGTGGAACAGGAAGGCCGGAAGGCCATCAATATCTCCCAATGTCGTACCAGAAAATTCGCGATAGCCGAAGATGTTGGTCAACACGCCCGGCCCAATCTCCCAGTCCAGCTGGACACTGCCGGTAATAACCTCGGTGTCGTAATTACCAGGCTCGTCAATCGAAAAATCAAAGCTGTTGCGATCAAATGTACCACGGTTCTGGCCTGCCGGACCGTCGCCTTCACTATCAAAATAATCGATTTTGCCGAGGATGGTAAGGTTACTGGTTGGACGGAACTCAAGTGCACCGCGCAAGATATAGGTTTCCGCCGCGCCGAAGTCCGAGCCGTCGAACAGATTGCGGAAATAGCCTTCGTCCTCATTATAGTAGGCGCCCAGTTTGAACAGCAGCACATCCTCGATAATCGGTCCGGAAACAACACCGCTAAGGAAATAGCTTGGGCCACCACGACCGCTGTCGACCGGACCTTCAACCGCAGCACGGAACTTGCCTTCAAATTCTTCGGTCGGGTTGCCGGTGTTGATCAAAACCGCACCACCGGTGGTGTTGCGGCCAAAGAGAATGCCTTGCGGGCCGCGAAGCACCTCGACGCTGTCGAGGTCGAAAAGGTCAAATACCACGCCCCCGTTGAAACCGAGATAAACGCCATCGACAAAGACACCAACGGTCGGGTCAATGGACGGAATCGAGCTATTGATGCCAAGGCCACGGATCGAGAAGTTGGCGGTGCCGCGGCTTGTGCCGATCTGATCGAGTGAAACGCTGGGTGCCTGGAAACTCAGACCCTGAATATCCCGCACTTTAAGCGCTTCGAGCGTCTGGTCGTTAAACGCGGTAACCGCAACCGGGACGTCCTGCACATCTTCCGGGTCGCGGGTTTTGGTCCCGGTTACGACGATGACGTCGTTGAAAATATCCACCGCATTGTCATCACGCTGCGGACCTTCATCTTGCGCTTGCGGTGCTGTGGCGTTGCCATCTTGCGCATCCGCTTCGGCTGAAGTTGCATCTTCCGCCTCCATCGCCATCGCTTGATAAGGTGCAATAGCAAGCCCCGCGCCACACAAAGCGAGTGCGCGCAAAGATACTGTAGAAAATTTCATTATTATCCCTCTCTCTATACTGTCCTGACAACAGCCTCTAATTTTATTTTATCACTTTTTGAAGATTTAGTTGGATGTAACAACCTCCGGAAAGGAACTATCAACGAACGACCGTCCGTGTCCGATAAGTTGCATATCTATCAGGTTAAATCTCTCAACTATCAATATATTATCGTTGCACAATCAAAATGGCATCTGAAAGTGAATGCCAGATGAACAAGTTGTGATTTGCTACTTATTGTGTTTTTACGACAACAGTTACGGAAAAGTGGCCTATTGCGCTTATCGCATAAGGCCACCCATAAGGTTTCGCGCAAAGCGGCCCAGCCCGGGAATGCCAATGGCTTTGCCAATTTCTGTGGCCACAGTACCTGCAGCAGCACTGGCGGCGCGTGCTGTCGGGTTAGAGCGGGATTTACGACCACTGAGCTTGCCCGCCAATATGGTGCCTGCCGAAGCCGCGGCGGCACCAGCAGCCGCCTTGGCCGCTTTTCCAGCCAGACCTCCCCAGATAGATTTTGATTTGCGCTCACGCTTGGCAACTTCTTCAGTGCCTTTTTCTTCCACTTCTTCCGCGGTCGCGGCAGCATCCTCGATCTTTTTCAGGAGCACTTCCTCGGCGGACTCGCGGTCCACCTCTTCGTCATACTTACCCTCAACCGGGGAAATGGAGCGGATAATGGCGCGCTCTTTCTTGGTCACAGGACCAAGGCGCGAGCGTGGCGGCTTGATTAATGTGCGTTGCACCACCGTTGGCGCGCCTTCCTCATCGAGCGTTGAAACCAGGGCCTCGCCGACCCGCAATTCGGTGATCGCCGCTTCGACATCAAGATCGGGATTGATGCGGAAGGTCTCCGCCGCCGCCTTGATCGCGCGCTGATCACGTTTGGTGAAAGCACGCAAGGCATGTTGCACCCGGTTGCCCAGCTGCCCTGCGACTTCTTCGGGAATATCCATCGGGTTTTGGGTGACGAAAAACACCCCAACGCCTTTGGAGCGGATCAAGCGCACTACTTGTTCAATCTTCTCTTGCAGCGCCTTGGGTGCATCGTCGAACAGCAGATGTGCCTCATCAAAGAAGAAGACCAGTGTCGGCTTTTCCGGATCACCGACTTCGGGCAGCGTCTCGAACAGCTCTGCCAGCAGCCATAGAAGGAAGGTGGCATAGAGCTTGGGGCTGCGCATCAGCTTGTCAGCAGCCAGCACATTGATATAGCCGCGTCCCTGCTCATCGCTCTGCATAAAGTCGTCAATCTCAAGCGCTGGTTCGCCGAAAAACTGGCCTGCGCCCTCATTTTCCAGCTGCAACAATTGCCGCTGGATCGCGCCAACGCTCTGACGCGAGACATTGCCATATTTGGCGGACAGTTCCTTGGCATGCTCGGCGGTATAAGCGAGCATCGATTGCAGATCCTCAAGGTTGAGCAGCAACAACCCTTCTTCATCGGCAAAGCGGAAGACAATGTTGAGTACGCCTTCCTGAGTATCGTTGAGGTCCATCAGCCGTGCGAGCAGCATCGGCCCCATTTCGCTGATGGTGGTGCGGATAGGGTGGCCCTGTTCGCCGTATAAATCCCAGAAGATCGCTGGATTATCGGAATAGCCATAATCCTCCATGCCCAGTTCTTTGGCGCGCTCTTCCAGCTTGTCGGCATGTTTGAAGGTCGAGGAACCGGCCATGGAGATGCCCGACAGATCGCCCTTCACATCGGCGACAAATACCGGGACGCCATTGGCGGAAAAGCTCTCGGCTAGGCCCTGAAGTGTTACTGTTTTACCAGTGCCAGTTGCCCCTGCAATCAGGCCGTGGCGATTGGCCTTTTCCAGCAATAGCGCTTGCCGTTCATCACCGCCGAGCCCGAGAAAAATATCGTTCACTTGATCCACCCCTGCACTTTTAATCACGTTACCCCTGTCGGTCTAAAACATTATGGTCAAGAGTCTGTGGCTGTTTTTCTCGCGAAGCGCGCGAAGATTATTAAGGGGTTGTGGATGCTTGCGCGGTTGGTTTTCTTTCCTGACGTTGCGGTGCCTGTGGAGAGGATGCTGGTTTCATAAAAGCCACAAAGGGAAAAAGTATAAAAGGGTGCCTGATGCGTAGTTTACGCGGATCGCTTATACTGCAACAACATTTTCCTCCCACCCCATAGGGGTGGGAAATAATTCTGAGAGTCATGTACTTGCTTGCCTGTTTGTGCCCTTTTTCTCTTTTTCCCTTTGTGGCTTTTATGAAACGCTAAAAACCACAACATTAGCAATCGAAGCGCAAGCCCTCACCAAACCCAACCTCTTGAAAACCTTAGTGCTCTTCGCGAGAAATACTTAGTCAAGCCAGCCCGCCAATTCCTGCCGCACCAGCTTTTCCAGCATGGTGATCGACCGTGCGCTTTCGTTAAGGCAAGGGATATAGGCAAAGCGCTCACCGCCTGCTTCCATAAACTGTTCTTCACCCTCAATCGCGATTTCTTCCAGCGTTTCGACGCAATCGGCAGCGAAGCCTGGGGCCACCACAGCGACTTTCTTAATGTCTTTTCCCGGTAGCTGCTCCAGCGTATCTTCGGTCGCCGGATCGAGCCATTTGGCGCGGCCAAAGCGGGACTGGAATGAGACGATCAGCGGCTTGCTGATAATATCGCTCAGCTTCTCCGAGACCAGCCGTGCTGTTTTGCGGCATTGGCAATGATAAGGATCACCATCATAGAGCGTTTGCAGTGGCATGCCGTGGAAACTGGTGATCACGGCATCGGGAGTGAAGTCGAGTCCCGCCAAGCCTTCGCGGACACTATCGGCGACCGCCTCAATATGCGCGTCATGATCGTAATAGGGCGCCAGATAACGTACCGTTGGTTGATGCCGCATGCGTTCGAGCGTTTCACCAACCTTGTCGACCACGGTCGCTGTCGTTGCACCGGAATATTGCGGGTAAAGCGGGGCAATCAGGATCTTGTCACAGCCGCTTAGCTTTAAGTGGCGCAGGCGATCGGGAATATTGGGGTTGCCATAGCGCATGGCGAAATCGACAAGCACTTTACTGCCCATGCGTTTGTCCAAAGCCTCGGCCTGACGCTTGGTATAGACCATCAGTGGCGAGCCTTCATCCATCCATACCTTGGAATAGGCTTTGGCCGATTGTTTCGGGCGGGTGTTGAGGATGACGCCGCGCAGCAGGGGCTGCCAGATGAGTTGTGGGATTTCCACCACGCGGGGGTCAGAGAGAAATTCGCCGAGATAGCGTTTCAGTGACGGCACATCCGGTGCTTCCGGTGTCCCCAAATTGATCAGCAAAACCCCTATACGCTGCTCAGGGACAGCGGGGTGATCGGGCGGTGGGGCCATATCGGCAAAGGACGGAATTGCGATATCTTCAGCCATAAATCCCCGTAAAAACTCGCAATTCCTAATACCGGCTCCATCGCCGGAAACGCATCAGATAAGCGGCAGCTGCCGAAAGCGCACGTTAGTAGCGGAAAACAGCGCATTGGCAATGGCCGGAGCAACAACCGGAACGGCAATCGCATCGGCATCCACCGCCTCTTGCTGATTATCGATGAAGGATATGGTGATCTGAGGCGTATCGGCAAGGAGCGGGAGCGAAAGATCGCGCAAGCGCCGCGCGTCGGCGAGACCTTTGCTATGGCCGCTGCTAGCGCCCAGCGCCTGCGCCATGCCGAAGATGATACCGCTTTCAATCTGCTGGCGGGCAATATCCTCATTGATGATATGACCGATATCGACAGCCGCGCCGATCTCGCGCACACGCACACCTTCAGCACCGCGCTGCACTCGCACCACCATAGCGATCATCGCGCCGTCCATAGTGTGACAGGCAAGGCCCTGGCCGCTGCCGGTGCTGCCACCGTCCCAGCCGGATAGTGTTGCCGCCATGGTAAGACAGGCGGCAAGACGCGGCGCATCGCCAAGCATTTGCATGCGATAGGAGAGCGGCTCGCGTTCGGCGCGCTGCGCTAGCTCGTCGATAAAGCTCTCGCGGAAAAAAGCATTGAGCGCGTCCGCATGCCCGCGCAGCAGGCCGGTGGGATAGCCGATATCAGCCGGGTGATGGTCAATGGCAAGCGCAGGGATGCGATAAGGTGGGACCGCGCCCGATATCATGGTGCGGTCATACATCTCGCTGTTATCGCGCTGTGCCTGATAGGCTGGGTCTTGGTCCAGTAGTCGGTCCATAGTCTCGCGCCCGGTCGCAGGAGCAGCGATTTTGTGGTTCCAGCCCAATATCGTGCCATCTGCTGCGGTGACAGCGCTAAGCTGGGCATGGGCTGCAGATCGTGGATAGTTTTGCACCTGATCCTCGCCGCGCGACCATATCACCTGAATCGGACGACCGCTGTGGCGCGATAACAGCGCCGCCTGCACCGCCGCACGACTATCAAAACGCGCCCCAAAAGAGCCGCCCGCTGGTGGCATATAGAGAGTGACCGCGTCGGTGCTGATCCTGAGCGCTTTAGCGACAGCTTCGACCACCTGATACGGGGCCTGCGCCGCATACCAGATTTCAACGCGCTCGCTTGTTCCGTCCCCAGGCTCGCTCCAGCGCGCGGTGGCGGATGTTGTTTCTATCGGCGCATGCAGCGCCGCAGCGGCGCGATAATCGGCGCGATAGGGTTTTGCATCCTCGCCAAAAGTGGCATCGACATCACCCGCCTTATACAACCGATAGCCGGGCGTATCCCTCAACGCGGTTTCCAGAGCCTTTTCGCTATCCGCGTCGTCAGCCAGAGCGCCGTAGGTGACAAAGCGCGGGCGGATCGCTGTCAGCGCCTTATTGGCAGCCCACCAGTTACTCGCCAGGGTTGCGACCCAGCGCTTATGCTTCACTACATCGACAAGACCGGTAATGCCCTTGGCGCGGTCGCGCTGTATCTTGAGAAGGCGACTATCTCCGGGCGGCCCCTGCCGCACAGCGGCAAACAACATATCGGGCAGGCGGATATCCCCTGCGAAATTAACCGAGCCATCGACTTTGGTGGGTAGATCGAGCCGGGGGAAGGCGGTGCGCGCGCCTTCGGCGATGATGGCGTCATTCTCCCCCGGTGATTCGGGGCGTAAAGGCAATATGTCCGGAGGAGAAAGCGCGGCCGCTTCGCTGGCGAGTTCGGCAAAGCTGAATGTCTGCTCATCACCATTTGCCGCTTCATCCTGACGGCGGACAAAGCCACCATCAACGGCGCATAATTCCCAATCAATATCCCAGCGCGCCGCCGCAGCCTGTGCCAGCATCACCCGAGCCGCAGCCCCGGCTTCACGGCAGGGTTGGAGGTATCCGGCCAGAGCGCTGTCATCGCCAGAGATCATAAACGGCACGTTTTCGGCATAGCGCTGTACGATGTAATCGCTGTCCGCCAGCGTTGCACCGCTGTCCATCGGTGCAATCGCCGGAGCCCAGCGTTTCAGCAACGCTGTATTGCCGTAAATCGCATCGGGTCGCGCCGGTTCTATCGCAACGGTGCGCCAGTCCGCACCCAATTCCTGCGCGATGATCTGCGCCAGCAGCGTTGAAACCCCATGGCCCATTTCCAGCTGCGGTATGGCGATGATCACTGCGCCCGATGAGGCAATGCGCAGATAGGCGTTGAACAGGCTCTCATCGCCATCAGCCTGCATCGGATTGGCCAGTTGTGTCGGTAGTGCAGCCCAGCCAATGACTAGCCCCGCAGCCACTCCGCCACCAATTAATATCTGTCTGCGCGTAATCGAAGGCATAAAGATTTTGTCCGCCGCCTAACCCTTGCCGAGAAGTTTGGAGAAAGGCGAGCCGGACTTTTTCGGTTCTGGCGGCGGAGCGGTGATTGAACCCGCGTCCATCCAATCGATAATCTTCTGCGCAATGGCCATAAATGCCTGCGCCTGGGGGCTATCCCCCGCTGCAATGGGTGTTCCCGCATCACTGGTCTTGCGGATTTCCATATCCAACGGCACCCGTCCCAAGAAAGACAGGTCCATCTCCTTGGCGGCTTCTTCGGTGCCGCCTGCGCCAAAGGGATCGCTGACGCCGCCGCAATGCGGGCAGATATAGCCGGACATATTCTCGATCATGCCGATAACCGGAATCTTCCCCTGATCGAAAAGATTAATCGCACGGGTGGCATCCAATAGCGCCAAGTCTTGTGGCGTCGATACGATGACCGCGCCATCGGGCTTGAAATGCTGCATCAGCGACATTTGCACATCGCCCGTGCCTGGCGGTAAATCGACAATAAGGTCGCTGGTATTTCCCCATTGCGCATCAATCAGCTGGGCCAGTGCCTTGCCCGCCATCGGCCCGCGCCAGGCAATCGCCTGTCCCGGCTTGGCGAGCTGGCCCATGGAAAGCAGCTTGATACCCGCGCCGGTCATCATCGGGATCAGCTTCTGGTCGGAGACTTCGGGCTTGGTCTCGGGACAATCGAGCAGGCGGGTTTGCGACGGACCATAGATATCGGCATCGACCATCCCGACCTTGCGGCCGAGCCGGTGCATGGCGATGGCGATATTGGTCGAAACAGTGGATTTGCCAACGCCGCCCTTGCCGCTGCCAATGGCGATCATGCGGCGATTGACTTTCTCGCTGGTCATCGCAACGCGCACCTCGCTGATGCCATCAATCTGACGCAGCGTATCGCGCAATGCGATATCCATCTTGTCGCGTTGTAAAGGCTCCATGCCCGACACATCAAGGACCAGCGACACCGCGCTGTCCTTAAACTTGATGTTACGAGCGCGATCCGAGGCGATGGTTGCGACGGCTTTTTCCACGGCTTGCATATCTGGCGATTGTTCGGTCATTGCGAGAAACGGGCTCCCTTAACCCCCGATATAATGCACATCCCGATATAAATAAGTAGCGCGGATGCGGCACTCTCTTTATCGAAAACTGAGCATGGTTCGCGCCTTAGCAGGCCAAAAGCTGTGAAAGACACTATTTTTCTCAAAATCCAATACCTATAAAGAGACTATGACGAAATTCTCGAGCGCTTTTTCACGCATTGGATCACTTATGGCAGCCGGCAATCCCTGGGGTGGCGGCTCTTCAGATGGTGGCAGTTCTTCAGGTGGCACCAACGGTGGTGGCTCTGATGGTCCGAATAATCCCTGGCAGCCTTCCGGCGGTGGCGGCGGACGCAAGTCCAGTTCGATAGAAGATCTGTTCCGCAAAGGCGGTAGCGGCGGTCCGGGCGGTGGTTTTTCCGGCTTGCCCAAACGCCCAAATGGCAAAAGCTATATACCCTGGATCATCGTGCTGGTGGTGCTGGTCTGGATTGGGCTGACCAGTGTCTGGCGGATTGATGCGCGTGAACAGGGTGTAGTCAAGTTTCTTGGCAGCTATTCGCGGACGGTTGGGCCGGGTATCAATTTCACTCTGCCATCACCATTTGAAACGATGGAAAAAGTGGATACCCAGGCTATTCGCGAAATGCCGATCGGTACACCGAGCGCGGATGATGAAAACTTCGTGTTGACCAGCGATCAGAATATCATCGACATGGCCTATGAAGTGCGCTGGCAGATTCGTGACCCGGAACAATATCTGTTCCAGTTGGATAACCCGGAAGATGCGATTCGCGATGCCGCCGAAAGCGCGATGCGTGCGGTTATTGCCAATTTCTCACTCGATGATGCCATCGGACCGGGGCGTTCCGACATTGAGGCGCAGGTGCGCACACGGATGCAGACGATTCTTGATGACTATGGCGCAGGTATCACCGTGCAGGGCATCGCTATCCGACAATCCGACCCGCCCCAGGCGGTGAACGAAGCGTTCAAGGAAGTGAACGTGGCGCAGCAGGATGCCGAGACGGCGAAGAATAATGCGCGTGCCTATGCGCGTCAGATTATTGAGACTGCCGAAGGCCAGACATCGCGCTTTGACCAGGTCTATGAGCAATATCGTCTGGCGCCAGAAGTAACACGCCAGCGGCTTTATTATGAGACGATGGAGCGCGTCCTTGGTAAGGTGGACAAGACCGTTGTCGAAACCGGAAATGTGACGCCTTATCTGCCGCTGCCAGAACTGCGCCGTAGAGCGCAGACACCACCGGAGATTGCCGCTGACGAGCCGCAGGTTGTTACAGGAGGCAGCCGATGAAAAATCCCGTCTTTCTAGGCGCTGCCGCAGTCTTTGCGCTGGTTTTGATCGCGCTTTCCGTATCTGTGGTCCAGGAAACCGAGCAGGCTCTTGTCCTGCGCTATGGCGAGCCTGTGCGTAAGGTGAATGTGTATCAGCCTAATGAGGCGTTTGGTACGACCGGTGCTGGTATTGCCTTCCGCATCCCCTTTGTCGAACAGATACAATATATCGATAAGCGCGTTCTGAATGTGCAGATGGAACGGCAGGAAGTGCTCTCCACTGACAAGCTGCGCCTGCAGGTTGATGCCTTTGCCCGCTTCCGCATTACCAATCCGCTGCAAATGTATCGTTCGATCCGCACCGAGGATGCGCTGCGTACCCAGCTCAGGACTATTCTCGGTTCGTCGTTGCGTAACGAGCTCGGCAAGCGCTCCTTTGCCACTCTGCTCAGCCCCGAGCGCGGGCAGGTGATGGAGAATATTCAGACTGCACTCAACGTGCAGGCGCGCAAATATGGTGCGGAGATTATTGATGTGAGGATCAAGCGCGCTGACTTGCCTGAGGGCACGCCGCTGGAATCGGCCTTCTCCCGTATGCGCTCCGAACGGCAGCAGGAAGCCACTGCCATCCGAGCCGAGGGCAATAAGGATGCGCAGGTGATCCGCGGTCAGGCCGAAGCCGAATCAGCGCGTATCTATGCCGAAAGCTATGGCAAGGACCCGGGTTTTTATGATTTCTACCGCGCGATGCAAAGCTATGAGCAGACGTTTAACCGTGGCGATGGCGAAGCATCTGTGGTGTTGTCACCCGATAGTGAATATCTGAGGCAATTCCGAGGCCGACGCTGATAGTCTCAGCATTGTGAACTGCATAACAGCGTTTTTCTGAATATGGGTTCATTCAAATGGCGTTAAGCCATTTTTGGCCAAAGATAGTTTGAGATTACATTTGTAGTTTATCGCCTGATGGTCTTGGTGAGTTACAGGACAGTGGTGGCGAGATGATCAAGAGAGGACAGTTATTGTGCGTTATGCTTATGGAGTGACAACGGCCCTGTTGGTGGCAGGAGGTGCCGTGGCCCTGGCAACCGGACAGCCTCTGGGTGCACAGGTTGCGCAAAATGATGAGCAGTCGATGCGGGCTATTGTTCCGGCACAGGGCGCGCCAGCTAGCTTTGCCGATCTGACCGAGCAGTTGCAACCTGCGGTAGTCAATATTGCGACCAAACAGAGCATTCGAGTGCGCAGTAGAAATCCTTTTGCCGGTACACCTTTTGGTGATCTATTCGGCAACCGTCGTGGTCGTGATGGCGGTGGCGATGAACAAGTCCGTCCCGCACAGTCTCTGGGTTCGGGTTTTATCGTTTCGGCCGACGGCTATATTGTGACCAACAACCATGTGGTTTCCAATGACCGGCGCAATGCCACGGTGGAATCGATCACCGTTACCATGACGGACGGCACAGAATACGAGGCCGAATTGGTCGGCCGCGATCAGGAGTCCGATCTGGCTGTGCTCAAAATCGAAGGTGATGAGCCATTTCCATTCGTCCAATTTGGGGACTCTACCCAGACTCGCGTTGGCGATTGGGTTATTGCTATTGGCAACCCCTTTGGCCTGAGTGGTACGGTGACCTCGGGCATTATCTCGGCGGTCTATCGCAACACTGGTCAGGGCGGTGCTTATGATCGCTATTTGCAGACTGATGCTTCGATCAACAGCGGTAATTCAGGTGGCCCGATGTTTGACCTTCAGGGCAATGTGATCGGTATTAACAATGCGATTATCTCGCCAACGGGAGGCAGTGTCGGCATCGGCTTTGCTATCCCCGCTGAAGTGGCTGCACCGATTGTCGATACACTAAGGCGCGGTGAATCGGTTGAGCGCGGCTTTATCGGCGTACAGATTGCCCAGCTGAATGAGGACTTTGCCGATTCTCTTGGGCTGCAAAAGAACCGGGGTGAATTTATCCAATTCGTTCAGGAAGATGGCCCTGCGGACAAAGCCGGTATTCAGGCCGGTGATGTGGTCTTGAGCGTTAACGGCAAGGAGATCAGTCCTGACCAGACGCTGTCCTTCATTGTTGCGAATATAAGTCCCGGAACCACAGTGCCGATCGAACTGATCCGCGACGGCAGCCGCAAGACTGTGCGTGCAACCGTCGGTGAGCGTCCCGCACCGGAAGATATGGCCGCAGCCTTTGGCCAGCCAGATCAGGACTTTAACGAGGAAGATCCTGAACAGGATGAGGCCGCTGCTGGTGAAGCGCTGGGCATCGCGGTTGTCGAACTGACCGCTGCGATCAAGCGGCAAATTGGTGTAGCGTCCGATGTTGATGGCGTTGTTGTTGCGGCAGTGGATCGCAACAGCGATGCGTGGCGCAAGGGACTGCGTCGTGCTTATGTTATCCTTTCGGCAAATGGAAAAGCTACGACTTCTCCCGAAGCTTTCACCGCTGCTATTGATGCAGCGCGCGATGAAGGACGCGACGCGGTATTATTGCGGGTGCAGCGTCGGGGTGGACAGCCAGCCTTTGTACCGGTTCGATTTAACGAAAACTAAGGTCCAATAACTATCTTAAACCCAAACCTAGAGTGTATGTACATGCCTTAGAGATTATGTCCGATAGTCTCTAAGGCTGATAACGTAGATAGCGACCGCTATCTCAAGAAGTGGGCTTCCAGAAACTAGGCTTTCGGGACGGCAAATGAGAGTTCGCCACTTAATGCTCTCGCAACCGCGCCCGAATATATTTCGCTGCTGAGCGGTAATGGCTGGGCCCCGAGGCCTCGGCCCAGCGGCCAGGTGTCCAGGCATTATTAGCGCCTTTCATCGGCCCGCCGTAAAGCGTTTCATCATCGCCATGGTTGATAAAATCCATGAGCCTTTCGTGGCGATCCGCCAGCATTGCTTTGGCCTGCTCCCAGCCCATATCTTTCTGCTGCTCGCGGATCATTGCATTATAGGGTTTGAGCTGGTTCCACTTATAGCCCTTGGCGGGGAAGTGGACCTCCTTGCCCGCCATGCCATCAGTGTACCAGCCTAGGAAAAGATCAATCCAATGGGCGCGATGGCCGATGACATCTTTGATTGACGTATCGTCTTTGTCCTTTTCCATTGCAAAATCGGGATCGACTGTGTCGAGCAGTTTTGTCAGCTTGGCATATTCTTTCTCGATGATCGCCTTAAGCTCGGCCTGATTGGTCGCTGCCATGATGTTCCTGCAAGTGAGTAATGGAGGGAGCCAACATTCCTACACTGGCAGCATGGGCTGTCCAGCGCGTGCCTGAATGAATAGCGCCAGTGCCAAAGCAATTTGTAGTGCCGCTAGGCCCAGCACCAATGGCGCAGCAGGCCATTTGAAACGGTCGGCACAATAGCCTGCCAATGGCAATGTCTGCATCAGATGCAAGGCGACAAAATGGGCAGGCCGTAAATCGCCATATTCGCGTGACCAGCCAAAAAAGGGCAATACTTCGCCACCGCCGAAAAGCGGTGCGCCGACATAGCGGCTGGTGCTCGACATGTAGCTGGCGACGATCAGCGTCAGCACAAAGCCGGTCGACAAGCCGATGACCGAGCCCAGCCATAAGCCGCGTTGAGAACGATCACCCTTGCGCCAGATTTGCACCGCCAGCACCATGGCGACAAAAACCAGCAGCACAGCGCCGACGCCCATGATCCCATAGGCAATCTCTTCGGGCACAGTGTCAGTGTTGAAATGCGAACGCCGCCCCTGGCTCGCCTTGAAGTCGATATAGAGCGATTCAATGAACACGGAGATGGCAGCGAGATAGCCGAAAACCATCATCGCCGGTCCGGTGCGGATATTGCGCGGCAAGAGCTGCGCCAGCACCGCCAGTGTTGCGAAGTGGAGCGCCAGCGAAATGTGGAATTTCTGTGGTTTGGTCCAGATCGCGGCGCTGTCAAGTATGCGCGTATCGAGAAGCCATGCCGGAATGAACACGATGAAGCAGGCCAGCTGGAATAGCGCCAGCGCCATAAACAGCCGGGTCAGATGGTCATCATCTAACGCGGATATAAGCGGCATGCGAATGGGTGGCGCGGCGGTGGTGTTACGGTTCATGCCGCCGTTCTCTCTTTGGCGAAATAGCCTGCGCGCATGGTGAGGAATAGCGCCAGCCCTAGCGGCCCCAACATGAAGGTGGCGACCAGTATCGGCGCTTGTATCAGTCTTGCCAGCCCGAGCTTATCTGCCTCGACAGCGATCCAGCCGCCGATAAACAGGTCGAAAGCGAGATAATGCACCCATCCGGCGAGCAGCACCTCTTTCTTGCTGAACAGCTTTGCGACTTCGTCCAGCGAACCAAAGCCGCCGCCCTCCACGGTAAAGATATACGCCAGCGCCAGCCCGGCATAAAGCAGCGACAGGCCAAAAGGGATGAGATAGCGCGGGACAAAGAGCAGGGCGGGCCAGCGCCGAGGCAGAAAGATCAGGATAAGCCAGCCAATCATCGCGGCGGTGCCGGCCATGCTGAACAGTTGTTCGGGAGATAGTGCCATTGTGTCGCCTGTCTCTTGACTAGCTTTTTCAGCCATTGGCTATAGGCGTACCTGTATTATTACGGCAATACAATAATCATCGAAACGCTTGCAAATCCTGAATTGCGCGCTATGTGCGCATTCTTCTCAGACATTGCTCATATGGTATTGTCACGAGAAATCCGCGCGGGAGGTGAGGGCGACCCCACCGTCTGTACCGCTTAATTTGATGGGCCGTCGCCGAGGCTATGGCCCAGACAGAAAGAAAAGGAGGCCTTTTCATGGCCAAGAAAATTGACGGCTATATCAGCCTGCAGGTGCCCGCTGGCACTGCAAACCCTTCACCGCCCATCGGCCCGGCTCTGGGTCAGCGCGGTGTCAACATCATGGAATTCTGTAAGGCGTTCAACGCGGCGACTCAGGAGATGGAAAAGGGTGCGCCCATTCCAACCAAGATCACTGTTTATGCCGATCGCAGCTTTACCTTTGAAACCAAGACGCCACCGGCCAGCTATCTGATCAAGAAAGCGATCAAGCTGAAATCGGGTTCCAAGGCGCCGGGCAAGGAAGTTGCAGGCACCATCAAGCGCTCGCAACTGTCGCAGATTGCCGAAGCCAAGATGCAAGACTTGAACGCCAATGACATTGAGGCGGCAACCCGCATTATAGAAGGCTCGGCGCGCGCCATGGGCCTTGAAGTGGTGGAGGGCTGATCTGATGACAAAACTCACCAAGAAGCAAAAAATGCTGGCCGAAAAGCTGGACGCAGACAAGCTGTACAGCATTGAAGAGGCGATCAAGACCGTGAAGGAATTGGCGACCTCGAAATTTGACGAGACCATCGAAATCGCGATGAACCTCGGTGTTGACCCGCGTCATGCTGACCAGAATGTCCGTGGCGTTGTGTCGCTGCCTTCGGGTACCGGCAAGGACGTCAAGGTTGCCGTGTTCGCGCGCGGCGACAATGCCGACAAGGCTACTGCGGCTGGTGCTGACAAGGTTGGCGCTGAAGACCTGATGGAAGACATGCAGGCTGGCAATCTCGACTATGATCGCGTGATCGCAACCCCGGACATGATGGGCGTTGTCGGTCGTCTGGGTAAGGTTCTCGGCCCTAAAGGCCTGATGCCTAACCCGAAGCTCGGCACCGTGACGCCGAATGTCGAACAGGCCATCAAGGACGCCAAGGGCGGCCAGGTGGAATATCGCGCTGAAAAAGCCGGTATCATCCATAGCGGTATCGGCAAGGCGAGCTTCACCGAAGATGCGCTGCGCGCCAATTTCGACACGCTGGTAGGCGCTGTCGTCAAGGCCAAGCCATCAGGTGCCAAGGGCAAATATGTCCGCAAGGTCGCCATCAGCTCAACCATGGGCCCGGGCCTGAAAATTGATCTCGGCGAGATTGAGGGCGCGTAAGCTACTCGCGACTTTCGCAATGAGAATAGAGAAGCCGGGGAGGGGATACCTTCTCCGGCTTCTTCTTATTTCTCCCCTCCCGCTTGCGGGAGGGGAGTGAGCGGGTGGTTCTTGCCCCCGGCAAGAACCAGAAATGCCTTGGAGGCATTTCGGCCCGATCACTGGGTGGGTCCGAAAAAAGCGGCATGCCAAGTGGGAAGGCCCACCCCTAAACCCTCCCGTAAACGGTAGGGGAATTTTTGGCTTTTTCTGTGTTGTTGCACCATCACCGATAGCGCACCATATTGCCGGAAATATTCCGTTACATAGAAGGACCGCACTCGATGGATTCGCTTGCTGATGATCTGCGCCAGATGCGCCGAACCCCGCTCCATGAAAGCCATGTGGCTGCCTTGCGCGCCATTGCAGTAGAGCGCGAATATCCCGCCGGGGAATATGTCATTTATAATGGCCATCCCTATGATCGCTTTGTCTATGTGCTCGAAGGCGAGATTGAGGTGGTCAATGTGTTCACCGGCGAGCGCCTTCTGGAATCCACATTAGGGCCAACCCAGTTTATGGGCGAGATTGGCTTTTTGAGCGGCGGCACGGCGACCATGCCAATGCGCACGGCCAAGCCGACGCGGACATTGGAAGCGCCACGTCAGGCCGTGCTGGAGCTTATGGCCCGGACGCCGGAAATGTCCGATATCATTATCTCGGTATTCGCTGCACGCCGTCGTCGTCAGTTGGAAGATGATGACAGCTCGCTGACCCTGATCGGCCCGGAAGCTGATCCCGATATTGCGCGTATTGCGATCTTTGCCAGCCGCAATAAAATCCCGTTCAAGGCGATGCCATTGCAGACACAGGAAGCTGAAGCCGAGGCCAAAGCCTGCTCTATCGCGCATGACAAGCCTGCGGTGATTTTCGGCAAGGACCGGGTGATTGACGATCCCACGCCGCTGAAAATCGCCAAGCTTCTTGGCATGGATGAAGATATTGGTGATGCCGATATCTTTGATGTGTTGATTGTCGGTGGCGGCCCGGCCGGAGTGGCAGCAGCGGTTTATGCCGGGGCCGAAGGGCTAAGCGCGCTTGTGGTCGATGACGCCGCAATTGGCGGGCAGGCGGGAACGTCGAGCCGGATCGAGAACTATATGGGCTTTCCCACCGGCATATCGGGTGCCGATCTGGTGTGGCGCGGCCATGTCCAGGCATTGAAATTCGGCACACGTTTTGCGGTACCCCGCCGGGTTACCGCGATAGCCAAGCGGGAGGATGGAGCTTTCCGTATAACCCTGGATGGTGATACCAATGTATGCGCCCGCGCGGTGCTGGTGGCCACCGGGGTGCAATATCGCCGCCTGCCGCTCGACCGGCTGGAGGATTTTGAAGGCGCAGGCGTTTATTATGCCGCGACCGATATGGAAGCGCGTTTCTGCGCCAATACCGAAGTGGCGATTATCGGCGGCGGCAATTCCGCCGGACAGGCGGCGATGTTCCTCAGCCGCTATGCCAAACATGTGCATCTGCTGGTACGCCGGGATTCGCTCGCGGCTTCCATGTCCAACTATCTTTCCAGCCGTCTGGAAGCGGAACCGGGTATTACCATTCACTATAATACGCAGGTCACTGCGCTGCACGGTGAGGATCGTCTCGACCATATCGAGGTCAAAACCGACGATACGATACACCGCATGGACACGCCATCGCTGTTCATCATGGTCGGCGCTGCGCCCAATACCGACTGGCTCGGCGATCTGGTCGAGAAGGATGACAAGGGCTTTATGCTCAGCGGCGAAGCCGTGGGCGCAGATTCACCCTTCGCAACATCACATCCCGGCATATTCGCCGTCGGCGATGTCCGCGCCGGATCAGTGAAACGCGTCGCCTCAGCCGTGGGCGAGGGCTCGGTGGTGATCTCGAAGATCTGGGACTATGTCCATCAGGGTGAAATGGCGTAGCGGCCAACCTTTGCAGCGCTAGATTCAATACGCTGGTCAATTCGGACATATTCCTGTCAAGGGCGCTGTAACGCAGGTCTGGCGATCATTTTTGATCCTCGCGTTCCGCAAGTTCTGTTTTGAGATAGTCCAGAGCTTTCTCAAGTGCCTGATCGGCAGGAATAAGGATATCCGGAGTTACGCCAGTATTCTCCCAATTATCGGTAGTTTTAAGATTGATTGGCCGACTTTCCGGTATGCCAATTTTCCAGCCATTGCCAATGGCAACCGCATCGCCCAGCATATGCGCTGCGCCTCCACTATTTTCACCGATAATTACCGCGCGTCCTTCGGCTTGCAAATAATGCGCGACCGCTTCGGCTGCGGACAGGCTGAAATCGCTGATCAGGATCACCAATGGCCGGTCAGAGCCATATCGTGGCCAGTTGAAATCTGGTTCCTGTATACTCTCTGGAGTGCCAATGCGTGCATCCATGCGTCTGGCAATGGGGGAACCGGCAGTCAGGAAGGTCCAGGTGACAGGCCAAGCTGTTTCTGATGAACCGCCATCATTATAGCGCAGGTCAAGGATCAGGGCATCGCTGGTCGATACGAGAGTGAATGCGGCGGTCAGGGCATCCTCTGCCGGAGCATATTCATAAAAACCCGGCATATCGATATAGGCGATATTGCCATCAAGCCGCTCAACCTTTCTGACACCAAAGGATTGTGCAGGAGCGCCATTGCGCCAGCGTTCGACCCAGTCATTGTCTCCCTGCTGTTCCGAAGCAGGAGCATATTCGACATAATAATGCTTGTCGCCAGTCAGCTTACGCAGTTCGGATGTCATGAAACGGGCGAATTTCTTTTTGTCGCTGCAATGGCGATCAAACTCGCCCATTAGCGCCCTTCTATGTAATTCTGCGCCATCGCGCTCAGCCTGTTCGGCGATGACATAGCGTTCTGAAACAGCATCTCCAATGGCCAGAGCAGCGGCCCGCTCTTCTTGGCAATCAGCGGCCAGTGCGAGACTGGCCAATAGCATTGTCATCATTTTTCTGCCTCCTTCTGATTGGAAAATTCCGCTTCTATGCGTGCTGCAAAATCCTGTCGGTCGAGCGCGTCATCAAGTGCATCCAGCATTTCCATGAAATCGGGCGCAGCCTCTGCAAGCAGCTTTTCCGCTGCGCGCTGGACCTTGTCGGATATCTGCGAAACCTGTTGGAGCCGTTCACGGCCTGTGGGGGTCAATGCCAGTAGCTTGCTACGCCTGTCATCAGGATGCGGCGTTCGCTGCAGCAGATCGGATTTCTCCATAGCGCGAACAACCTGCACCATGGCGACATGGCTTTGGCCCAACATCGCCGCAGCATCGGCGCTATTGATCGCCCCTTTTTCGGCCAGCAGCATACCCAGAGAGAACCAGCGCTGTTCAAATGCAGCCTCGCGTCGATAGAGGTCGGTCACATTGCCGTTGAGCCGTTCGAAGGTACGGCGCAAGCGTGTGCCAAGTGTCCGAATGCCGGATTCGCGAAGATAATCATCAGTCATATAGGTAAGTAGTTACATATATGATCCTATGTCAATAGTCTTCATCCTTGACTCTCCGTCGCATCCTTGTATGTGCGCTTCCCGAACGGTTGCGCGAGTAACCGGTCACCGTCCGAGACAGTTGGTGAGGGGAATTGGCCTCTCTTAATTTCCAGCCTAGACGGGGATAGCATTTTCAGTGATGAACCCTGGTGTTCCTCACCGTGCCTTGTTTGCGGTCAATGTTCCGCATTACAGGCAAAGTCTTCCCCCACACGGACATTCACTGCTGTGCTCAGGCCATGCGTCTGGTGCGGCATTTGTAATGCGGTTGCATCGTGCCAATTCATGCGGTGCGGCCAGACAAGGAGAATGGCATGGATCGTTCGCAAAAAGAACAGGCCGTTGCCGAGCTGAACACGGTATTTGCAGGCGAGACCGGGGTTGTTGTGGTGACACGCAATCTGGGCCTCACGGTTGCTGAGTCATCCGATCTGCGTAGCAAGATGCGTGAAGCCGGTGCTGCTTATAAAGTTGCGAAGAACCGTCTTGCCAAGCGCGCCATTGAAGGCACGCCTTATTCCGGTATTTCCGATCTGCTGAGCGGCCCGACCGCTCTGGCTAGCTCGGATGATCCGGTTGCGGCGGCCAAGGTGGTCGTTGAGTTCGCCAAGGGTAACGACAAGCTCGAGATCGTTGGCGGCTCTATGGGCGAAACCGTGCTCGATGTTGCTGGCGTCAAGTCGCTGGCCTCGATGCCGTCGCTCGACGAACTGCGTGGCAAGATTGTCGGCCTCCTCAACGCACCGGCGACGAAGCTCGCCCAGGTGGCGCAGGCTCCGGCCGGCCAGCTGGCGCGCGTTTTCGGCGCCTATGCCGCGAAAGAGGACGCATAAGGTTCTTCGGATCAAGACTATCCGAATTTGAAACATCACTGAATTTTGAAGGAATATGAAAAATGGCTGATATTGAAAAACTCGTTGAGCAGCTTTCCGAGCTGACCGTTCTTGAAGCTGCTGAGCTGTCCAAGGCTCTGGAAGAAAAGTGGGGCGTTTCTGCTTCTGCTGCTGTTGCTGTTGCTGCTGCTCCTGGCGGTGGTGATGCCGGTGGCGCTGCTGCTGAAGAAAAGGACGAATTCGAAGTCGTTCTGACCGGCGACGGCGGCAAGAAGATCCAGGTGATCAAGGAAGTTCGTGCGATCACCGGTCTGGGTCTGGGCGAAGCCAAGGCTCTGGTCGAAGGCGCTCCGAAGACCGTCAAGGAAGGCGCGACCAAGGACGAAGCCGAAGAAATCAAGAGCAAGATCGAAGCTGCTGGCGGTACCGTCGAGCTCAAATAAGTCTTGCGATTATTTCGCTTACAAAAAAGGCGGTGCCCCAAGGGGTGCCGCCTTTTTTGTTTCAGACTCCGTTCGTGTCGAGCGTAGTCGAGACACTGCTCTCCAAATGCACCGGCCTCTCGACTTCGCTCGAGGCGAACGGGTGGTTGGGCTAGTAGGCCTAAATCGTCAAAACCATCTTTGGGCGGCGGATCATGATAATGCCCAATGCTGTCAGCCAGAAGATCTGGCCTATGCCGAACAGCATCGCAAAATCGCCAAGTCCGGGCACCATGGTAATGATGCCTGTCACGGCGATGATGATACCCGGCCAGTTAAGCCATGCTGGCAGTAGCTTGTCACGTAGCGCGACGACGCAGATCATCAGCATCCATAGCCCACCGACCAGCTCAATGCCGCCGCCAAGGGCTGATTGCACAATTCCGACGGCGGACCAGATAGTGGCAGCGGTCATATAATCCTGGATGGCGATAGCAGCCACGGTCTGCAATCCGATCAGTCCGGTCATGCCGCTGGCCAGTACCAGCCCGACCCAGACCAGCCCGAAGCTGGTGGCGATCTGCATGATAAAATCATCACTGCCGCTGCGGCGATGAAGTGCAACCACCAGGACGGTGAGCGCAATACCGAAGGCGAGATAGAGCGCAATCATCGCCAGTGCTATGACTAGCTGATTGTCGAGAGCAAAGGCCAGATTGCCCGACAGGCCTTCATAGCCGCTACGATCAAGGAAGCCGAAGAATAAACCAAAGCCGGAAACATAGCTGAGTGCGCAAAACAATGCCGCAAGCCCGCCTGCGCGGTTTTCTGAGAGGTTATTGGTCATCATCATCTTCCTCATAGCCAAGCAAATCACCCGGCTGGCATTCCAGCACCGCGCAGATCGATTCCAGTGTCGAAAAGCGGATCGCTTTGGCCTTGCCGGTTTTGAGGATCGACAGATTGGCCATGGTGAGGCCTACCTCTTCTGACAATTCGGTCAGGGTCATGCGCTTGTCATGCAGCAGATCATCGAGCTTTACGGTAATCGGCATCAGACCGTTCCTTCCAGATCAGAGCGCATCGCCGTGCCGTGATCAAACACGCGGGCAAGCACAATCAGCAATAGGCCAAGCAATATGCCCTGAAGCGGTATCTCGATATTGATTTCCAGACTTGCACTGGCGGTTTCCTGCACACCGCCATAAGCCGCAATCACAGCCGCGGCGATAAACTGGCCGAAAAAGGCTATTGCCTCTATGGCCAATACGGCCAGTCCCATACCGCGCAGTCGCATGGCATTGGCGGGAACAAACGGGTCACCCTCGCCTACGGATTCGACAATCATTCTCAAGCGATGAAGGAAGAAATAGACCAATATTAAAGTGAATATCCCGGCAACCATGAAGCCTGCCACCGCTAAAAGGGGCATAAAATCAGGTTTCTTGATCAAAATCTTGGCTAAGCCATCAAGCACCTCGCCGGAAAAAATAAACAGAAATGGGATGGCCAGCAGGATTATAATCCCGGCGAATATGGTCGCCCATTGTGCGAAAATAATGATGCCTCGGGCAAGCTTCAGCACCGCATCATTCTTGATTGCCTCTTGTTCCGATGTCGACATATCACGATTCTCCATTTCTTATTGATAATCAATAAAGATATATCGAAAAACGTCAAGAGTATTATTGAAAAACAATAAAAATTAAGCCTTTTCAGACTGTATTCTCGCTTGAGGGTGACTCCGCTTGGTCTTGTTCACCCCACCTCTTGACGCGAATCCAACAGATGCCTATATCCCTCTCACTTCCGAAATTTCGAGACATGGGCAGCTTGTGCGCGGGGCTGTTCACAGGAATGAACTTCGGGAACTTTAACGACGCAAAGCTGCGATTTTCTCTCAGGCCATAGGCTTGCTGGAAAGACGTGGCTTTTGTCGTTTTCACGCCGCAGAAAATCATAAGGCCGTTCCGCCAGCATCTCTGCTGCCCGGCGCGGTGACACTCTTCCGGCGCGTAAATGTGCGGGCCGATGCAAATAAGGGCGAATGCATCCATGGCAACGAAAGCGAAATCAGGGGCGAAGAATCCCGCGGCACGGCTTATCCCGACCGCGAAAAAGCGTATCCGCAAGATTTTCGGCGACATTCACGAAGTGATTCGCATGCCGAACCTGATCGAGGTTCAGCGCGAGAGCTATGAACAGTTTCTGCGCTCCGATCCTTCAATCGGCTATGTCTCCGGCCTGGAAAAGACGCTGCGCAGCGTCTTCCCGATCCGCGATTTCGCTGGCACTGCCGAGCTAGATTTCGTGCATTATGAGCTCGAAGATCCGAAATATGATATGGAAGAATGTCGCCAGCGCGGCATCACCTATGCCGCGCCGATGAAGGTGACTCTGCGCCTCATCGTGTTCGAGGTCGACACTGAAACCGAAAGCCGCTCCGTGCTCGATATTAAGGAGCAGGACGTGTATATGGGCGACATGCCGCTGATGACGCATAACGGCACGTTCATCGTCAACGGCACCGAGCGCGTTATTGTCAGCCAGATGCACCGTTCGCCCGGTGTGCTGTTTGACCATGACCGTGGCAAGACCCATGCTTCGGGCAAGTTCCTGTTCGCCGCACGCGTCATTCCTTATCGCGGTTCCTGGCTCGACTTTGAGTTTGATGCCAAGGATATTGTCAATGTCCGTATCGACCGTAAGCGTAAGCTGCCGGTCACCGCGCTGCTGTTCGCGCTCGGCGATGCCGTCCTGAGGCTCACCGACCAGAAGGGTAAGTTCAAAGTTGGTGACGAAGTTCGCGTTTCCGGCGTCCGCAAACCACTCGAAGTGGTTGCGGTTGAAGGCGATCTGCTCACTGTGAAAGACCCGGTTGGTGCTATCGAGATTGGCGGCACCGTCGATATTCCTGAAAGCAGCAACAGCGCGACCATCTCGCGCATCGTCAAGCAGGGCATGGATCAGGAGGATATCCTCCATTATTTCTATGACACTGTGACCTATGAGCGTGGCTCGAAAAAGGCTGGCGATGGCTGGAAAATCCCGTTCGCTGCCGAGGCATGGCGCGGTCAGAAGCCGACCTTCGATATTGTTGACGCCAAGTCCGGCGAAGTTGTGTTCGCTGCTGGTCAGAAGATCACCCCGCGCGCTGCCAACAAGGCGGAGAAGGACGGCCTTAAAGAGCTGCTGATCCCGACCGAAGAGATTTATGGCCGCTATTCCGCGCGTGACCTGATCAACGAAAAGACTGGTGAGATTTATATCGAGGCGGGTGACGAAGTCAGCGTCGAAAATCTTGAAAAGCTGGAAGCGGCGGGCATTGAGAGCCTCGAGCTGCTCGACATTGACCATGTCACCACCGGCGCCTGGATCCGCAACACCATGAAAGCGGACAAGTCGGAAAATCGTGATATGGGTCTTGATGCGATCTATCGCGTGATGCGCCCCGGCGAGCCGCCGACGCGCGAAACTGCGGAATCGCTGTTTGAAGGCCTGTTCTTCGATGGCGAGCGCTATGACCTGTCGGCTGTCGGCCGCGTCAAGCTCAATATGCGCCTCGATCTCGATGCGCCGGATACCCATACCACGCTGCGCAAGGAAGATATCCTCGCTGTGGTCAAGACGCTGGTCGATCTCAAAGACGGCAAGGGCGAGGTTGACGATATCGATAACCTCGGCAACCGCCGTGTCCGTTCGGTCGGCGAACTGCTGGAAAACCAGTATCGCGTCGGCCTGCTGCGCATGGAGCGTGCGGTCAAGGAGCGTATGAGCTCGGTTGATGTATCCACCGTGATGCCGAACGACCTGATCAACGCCAAGCCTGCGGTGGCCGCAGTGCGGGAGTTCTTCGGTTCATCGCAGCTGTCGCAATTTATGGACCAGACCAACCCGCTGTCGGAAGTGACGCATAAGCGCCGCGTTTCCGCGCTTGGCCCCGGTGGACTTACTCGGGAAAGGGCTGGCTTTGAAGTCCGCGACGTTCACCCGACACACTATGGCCGTATGTGCCCGATTGAAACGCCTGAAGGTCCGAATATCGGTCTGATCAACTCGCTAGCCTCGTTCAGCCGGGTGAATAAGTACGGCTTTATCGAAACGCCATATCGCAAGGTTGTTGATGGCAAGGTCACCAGCGAAGTGGTCTATCTTTCGGCGATGGAAGAGCAGAAGCACACCGTCGCGCAGGCCAATGCCGACCTGAACGATGATGGCTCTTTCGCTGATGAATTTGTCTCGGCGCGTGAAGCCGGTGAATTCCTGATCGCGCCGCGCGATGCCATCACTCTGATGGACGTGTCGCCGAAACAGCTGGTTTCGGTTGCGGCCTCGCTTATTCCGTTCCTGGAAAACGATGACGCCAACCGCGCCTTGATGGGATCGAACATGCAACGTCAGGCGGTGCCGCTGGTGAAAGCCGAAGCGCCGTTCGTCGGCACTGGCATGGAAGCCACTGTTGCCAGCGACTCCGGCGCTGCGATTGCCGCCAAGCGTGCGGGTATTGTCGACCAGGTCGATGCGACGCGTATCGTTATCCGTGCCACCGGCGCGGTCGATGCCGGCAAGTCCGGCGTTGATATCTATCGCCTGCAGAAATTCCAGCGCTCGAACCAGAACACCTGCATCAACCAGCGCCCGCTGGTGAAGGTCGGTGATGTGATCGAGGAAGGCGATATTCTCGCTGATGGTCCATCCACCGATATGGGTGAGCTGGCGCTCGGCAAGAACAGCCTCGTCGCGTTCATGCCGTGGAATGGTTATAACTATGAGGACTCGATCCTGATCTCCGAGCGGATTGTGAAGGATGACGTCTTCACCTCGATCCATATCGAGGAATTTGAGGTCATGGCCCGCGACACCAAGCTCGGCCCGGAAGACATTACCCGCGACATTCCGAATGTTGGCGAGGAAGCGCTGCGCAACCTCGATGAGGCGGGCATTGTCTATATCGGTGCCGAAGTGCATCCGGGTGACATATTGGTCGGTAAGATCACGCCAAAAGGCGAAAGCCCGATGACACCGGAAGAGAAGTTGCTGCGCGCTATCTTCGGTGAGAAGGCGTCTGACGTTCGCGATACCTCGCTGCGTCTGCCGCCGGGTGTCGCCGGTACCGTAGTTGAGGTCCGCGTCTTCAACCGTCACGGCATCGACAAGGATGACCGCGCCATGGCAATTGAGCGCGAAGAAATTGAGCGCCTCGCCAAGGACCGCGAGGATGAGCGCTCAATTCTGAACCGTGCGACCTATAACCGCCTGCGCGACATGCTGGTTGGCCAGACCGCCACCGGCGCGCCAAAGGGCTTCAAGAAGGGCAGCGAGATTACCGCTGACAACCTCGAAGAAGTCGAAAAGCATGAATGGTGGAAATTCGCGGTCAAGGACGATGCGCGTCAGGCAGACCTTGAAGCCGTGAAGCAGCAATATGACGATGCCGTCACGCTGATTAACGAGAAGTTCGAGGACCGTCGTGACAAGCTGGAGCGTGGTGACGAGCTGGCTCCGGGTGTGCTGAAAATGGTCAAGGTGTTCGTCGCGGTGAAGCGCAAGCTGCAACCGGGTGACAAAATGGCTGGCCGTCACGGCAACAAAGGTGTGATTTCGCGCATCCTGCCACAGGAAGACATGCCATTCCTTGAGGATGGTACGCCGGTTGATATTGTGCTCAATCCGCTGGGTGTTCCAAGTCGTATGAACGTGGGTCAGATTTTCGAGACCCATCTCGGCTGGGCCGCGCGTGGTCTGGGTCAGCAGGTGACAGAAGCTCTGGAAGACTGGCGCCACAACAATCCTGATCCCGAAGCGGCAAGCGCGCCCGATGCGGTGAAGGAACGGCTCAAGATCGTCTATGGTGATGACTATCATGACGAGATTGAGAAGCGTTCGGACGCCGAGATTGTCGAGCTTGCCGGCTACCTCAAAAACGGTGTCCCCATGGGTACCCCGGTGTTTGACGGTGCGCGTGAGGGCGATGTTTCGACCATGCTGGAACGTGCCGATCTCGATACATCGGGTCAGGTCGACCTGTTCGATGGCCGCACCGGCGATCGCTTCGACCGTAAGGTGACGGTGGGCTATATTTATATGCTCAAGCTGCACCATCTGGTCGATGACAAGATCCACGCTCGTTCGATTGGCCCCTACAGCCTCGTCACCCAGCAGCCGCTGGGCGGTAAGGCGCAGTTCGGTGGCCAGCGCTTCGGTGAGATGGAGGTCTGGGCGCTGCAAGCCTATGGCGCCGCCTATACGCTGCAGGAAATGCTCACGGTGAAATCCGACGACGTTGTCGGCCGCACCAAGGTGTATGAGTCGATCGTCAAGGGTGACGACAGCTTTGAAACCGGCATTCCCGAGAGCTTCAACGTTCTGGTCAAGGAGATGCGCTCGCTCGGCCTCAATGTCGAACTCAAATCATTTGATGATGCCGAGGACGATGAATATGGCGACAGCGCAGGCGAATTGCCCGAGGCTGCGGAATAAGGGGTCGGGCGGCGCTGGCCGCCCCGCCACCTGAACCCAAGAATTTTATGGGGCGAAAAGCCCTGATGAGGACAGCAACATGAATGACCTGACGAAATTCAATAATCCGACGCAGAAGCCCGAGACTTTTGACCAGATCCAGATCGGCCTCACCAGCCCGGAGAAAATCCGCAGCTGGTCCTATGGTGAGATCAAAAAGCCGGAAACCATTAACTACCGTACTTTCAAGCCGGAGCGTGACGGCCTGTTCTGTGCCCGTATCTTCGGTCCGGTGAAGGACTATGAGTGCCTGTGCGGCAAATATAAGCGGATGAAATATAAAGGCGTCGTCTGTGAGAAGTGCGGCGTGGAAGTCACCGTAACCAAAGTGCGCCGTGAGCGCATGGGCCATATCGAGCTTGCCGCGCCTGTTGCGCATATCTGGTTCCTGAAATCGCTGCCATCGCGCATCGGCCTGCTGCTCGACATGCAGTTGAAGCAGCTTGAGCGCGTGCTCTATTTTGAGAGCTATGTGGTTATCGAGCCGGGCCTCACTGCGCTGGAGAAATTCCAGCTGCTGACCGAGGATGAGCTGCTCGAAGCACAGGACGAATATGGCGAAGACGCGTTCTCTGCCGGTATCGGTGCCGAAGCGGTCAAGATCATGCTGCAGGACCTGGATCTGGAGCAGGAGCGCGAAGACCTGCTGCGCGAGCTGGAAGAAACCAAGTCGACGCTGAAGCCGAAGAAAATCATCAAGCGCCTTAAGGTGGTTGAGAGCTTTATCGAGTCCGGCAACAAGCCCGAATGGATGATCCTTGAGGTCATCCCGGTGATCCCGCCTGAGCTGCGCCCGCTGGTGCCGCTCGATGGTGGCCGTTTCGCGACGTCCGATCTCAACGATCTCTATCGCCGTGTGATCAACCGTAACAACCGTCTTAAGCGCCTGATGGAATTGCGCGCGCCGGACATCATTGTCCGCAACGAGAAGCGCATGCTGCAGGAAGCAGTGGATGCACTGTTCGACAATGGCCGTCGTGGCCGCACCATCACCGGTGCCAATAAGCGTCCGCTGAAATCGCTGTCTGATATGCTGAAGGGCAAGCAGGGCCGCTTTCGTCAGAACCTTCTTGGTAAGCGCGTCGACTATTCGGGTCGTTCGGTCATCGTGACCGGGCCTGAACTGAAATTGCACCAGTGCGGCCTGCCGAAGAAGATGGCGCTCGAGCTGTTCAAGCCGTTCATCTATGCCCGTCTCGACGCCAAGGGCCTCTCCATGACGCTGAAACAGGCGAAGAAATGGGTCGAGAAAGAGCGCAAGGAAGTCTGGGATATCCTTGACGAGGTGATCCGCGAGCATCCGGTGATGCTCAACCGCGCGCCGACGCTGCACCGTCTGGGCATTCAGGCATTTGAGCCGGTACTGATCGAGGGCAAGGCAATCCAGCTTCACCCGCTGGTCTGTTCCGCGTTTAACGCCGACTTTGATGGTGACCAAATGGCGGTTCACGTGCCGCTGAGCCTTGAGGCACAGCTTGAAGCGCGTGTTCTCATGATGTCGACCAACAACATCCTGTCGCCCGCCAATGGTAAGCCGATCATTGTGCCGTCACAGGATATGGTTCTCGGCCTTTACTATCTCTCCATGGATCGCGAAGGCGAGCCGGGCGAGGGCATGTTGCTGTCCGATATGGCCGAAGTGCATCAGGCGCTGGAAGTTGGTGCAGTGACGCTGCACTCCAAAGTCCATACCCGCGTGCCGCAGACCGATGAGGACGGCAACACCGTACTCAAGCGGTTTGAGACCACGCCGGGCCGTATGCTCATCGGTGAATGTCTGCCAAAATCGCACAAGGTGCCGTTCGATGTCGTCAACCGCCTTCTTACCAAGAAGGAAATTGGCGACGTTATCGACCAGGTTTATCGCCACACCGGTCAGAAGGACACGGTGCTGTTCGCTGACGCCATCATGGTGCTTGGCTTCCGGCATGCGTTCAAGGCCGGTATCTCTTTCGGCAAGGATGACATGATCATTCCTGACACCAAGGATGGCATGATCGAAGAGACCAAGACGCTGGTCGCCGATTATGAACAGCAATATCAGGATGGTCTGATCACCCAGCAGGAAAAATACAATAAGGTGATCGATGCCTGGAGCCGCTGTGGCGACCAGGTGGCTGCTGCCATGATGGAAGAGATCAAGGCGACACCGAAGGACGAGAATGGCCGCGAGAAAGAGATTAACTCGATCTATATGATGAGCCATTCGGGCGCGCGTGGTTCGCCAGCGCAGATGAAGCAGCTTGCCGGTATGCGTGGCCTGATGGCCAAGCCGTCTGGCGAGATCATCGAGACCCCGATTATCTCAAACTTCAAGGAAGGCCTGACCGTTCTTGAATACTTCAACTCCACCCACGGTGCGCGTAAGGGCCTTGCCGATACCGCGCTGAAGACCGCGAACTCGGGTTATCTGACCCGCCGTCTGGTTGACGTGTCACAGGACTGCACCATTGTTGAGCAGGATTGCGGCACCGAAAATGCGCTGGAGATGAAGGCGATTGTTCAGGGCGGCAGCACCATTGCGTCGCTTGGCGAGCGTATCCTGGGCCGTACCCTGGCCGAAGATATTGTCGACAGCGCCAGCGGTGATGTTGCCTTCAAGAAAGGCACGCTGATTGATGAAGCAGCGGTTGTCAGGATTGAAGAGCTGGGTATCCAGTCGGCGCGCATCCACTCGCCACTTGTCTGTGAGAGCAAGCAGGGTGTCTGTGCCAAATGCTATGGCCGTGATCTCGCTCGCGGTACGCCGGTGAATATCGGTGAGGCTGTCGGCGTTATCGCCGCCCAGTCCATCGGTGAGCCGGGCACGCAGCTGACGATGCGGACCTTCCACATTGGCGGTGCGGCACAGCTTAACGAGCAGTCGAACCTTGAGGCGGTTGCTGATGGTAAGATGGAATATCGCGATATTCCGACCATCACCGATAAGAAAGGCCGTCGTCTGTCGCTGGCCCGTAACGGTGAGATTGCGATCATCGACAAGGAAGGCCGCGAGCGTGCGGTGCACAAAGTGCCTTATGGTACCAACCTGTTGATCGGCGATGGCGAAGAGGTGAAGCAGGGCGACAAGCTGGCGGAATGGGATCCGTTCACCATGCCGCTGATCACCGAGAAGCCGGGTGTCGTGAAATATCAAGACATTGTCGAAGGCAAGACGCTGACCGAGCAAACTGACGAAGCCACCGGCATCGCCCAGCGCGTGATCAGCGAATATCGTGCCACCGGTCGCGGCAAGGCCAAGGAGGACTTGCGCCCACGCCTAACCCTGCTCGATGATGAGAGCGGTGAGGCAGCGAAGTACATGCTCGCTGTTGGTACCACGCTGTCGGTCGAAGATGGTCAGACGGTCGAGGCCGGTGACGTCGTTGCCCGTGCCAGCCGCGAAGCCGCCAAGACGCGCGACATCACTGGTGGTCTGCCGCGTGTTGCCGAGCTGTTCGAGGCGCGTGTGCCCAAGGATCATTCGGTGATCGCCAAGATTTCCGGCCGGATCGAGTTTGTGCGCGACTATAAAGCCAAGCGCAAAATCGCCATCCACCCCGAAGAAGGGGATTCGGTTGAGTATCTCATTCCGAAGGCGAAGGTGATCGACGTTCAGGAAGGCGACTATGTCAAGAAGGGCGATGCGCTGGTTTCCGGCTCACCTGACCCGCATGACATTCTCGAAGTCCTTGGCGTTGAGGCGCTGGCCGAGTTCCTGGTCGCTGAGATTCAGGAAGTCTATCGTCTGCAAGGCGTGAAGATCAACGACAAGCACATCGAAGTGATCGTGCGCCAGATGCTGCAGAAAGTGGAAATCACCAATGGCGGTGACACCACGCTGTTGCCGGGCGAGCAGGTCGACCATGAAGAGATGGACGAGATCAACGCCAAGCTGCCCAAGGGCAAGGAACCGGCAACCGGCAATCCGGTGCTGCTGGGTATTACCAAGGCCTCGCTGCAAACGCGTTCCTTCATCTCCGCCGCATCCTTCCAGGAAACCACCCGCGTCCTCACCCAGGCCGCAGTGGAAGGCAAGAAGGACACGCTGGTTGGTCTCAAGGAAAACGTCATTGTTGGCCGCCTGATCCCGGCAGGTACCGGTGCCGGCATGAACCGAAAGCGCATCGCCGCTTCTGGCCGCGACGCTGCCTTGCGGGCGCAGCAAAAGGCACTCGCCGATGCGATGGCAGCAGCCAACGCCCCGGATGAGGAAGCTGCACCAGTGCCGGAAGACGCAGCGGAATAATCGCGCTGCGTCGGCTACTGGGCTGACAGAAATGAAAAGCCCCGCCAGAGCGATCTGGCGGGGCTTTTTCGTATGCGGGTTGTGCTAGAGCGTTTACTAAATAGCTTAGAGCAGTTTCCGTTCGTGTCGAGCGTAGTCGAGACACTGTTTTCCACTTGCAAGGGCCTCTCGACTTCGCTCAAGGCGAACGGGCAAGTTAGATCAGTTGAAGCCTAAAGCGCGTCAGTTACTCGCCTTTTACTCACTCAATTTAGCCGCTGCGAGGCGGAGGTTGTCGCTACCAATCAGCTCTTTGGCGCGGGTGATGGCGGCGGCGGTTTCCATTTCGCCGTTGTGAATTTTGGTACCCATTTCGAGCAGTTCGCCGGAAATTACCGTTCCGGTCGGGCCATATTCGGTGACTGCAATCTTGCCCTTGTTGCTGAGCAACATGTCCCATTCGGCGCGGACGACTTGCCAGTAATCGGCGGTCGACTTCCAGTAGTCATCGGCAGCGGCAGTGTCATAATCGTCGAACTTGGTATAGGTGTTCAGCACATATTCCTGCACGATCGGTTTCAGTTCGCCATCGACCATGCCCATTTTGGTATTGTCCTGAAAATGGATCCAGCCTCTCGGCATTTGCGAGTGACGGTTGATACCGAGATAGCGGTCATAGGGCGTCTCGCGAATGGCGTCGCGGCGGGCCTGTGGGCGCCATGTCCAATTGGAGGTCCAGCGACGGACGCCTGCTTCCTCTTTCCATTCGCCAATACCGGCATAGCGTGGACTGTCATCGACCTGATAGACGGTCTGTGACCATTTGCCCTTGCGGGTTGCCACGTCGATCGGATCAAGTGTCCATTCCCCGGCGCTCGAATAGACTAGCAATGCCTCGGGCTCATATTCCCAATCCTGCCGCCAATGCTTGACGATGAAATTCTCGCCATCGGGCATTTCGACCACTAACAGATGTTGCAGAATGATCTTGGTGCCGGTGTCCTCGACAACGCGTACCGATTCATGACCGCCGGAAATCTTGCGGTCGAGCGGCTCATAATCCTCAACCCAGGGCGTAGTCTCCTGCATGTCAAAGCGGACTTTGTAATCGCCCGCCATAGCCAGAATATCAGCACGATCAGCTTGAAAGGCCAGCTTCTGCGCTTCAGCAGCAAGCTGCATACTATCGCTTTGTGCCAATGCAGATGTTGCCGGGGCTGCGGCGGCAAGCGCGGCGGCACAGACCAGCCGGATCGTGTGCTGGCTGAGAGGGGATGTTGAGCGGATCATAGGGGTCTTCCTTGGTTTTGCCCTCAAGGCACCATCAAGGGCATAGAGAATTTGAAGGACTTGCTGGAAAAAAGCAATATCCAAAAAAATCTCTAATGCAAACAATTCTTAGTTGCAATGATCGGCAATGTCGTTATTGAAGCATTGATAACGATTCGCATTATAAGAATATTTCGGGATAAGATTGGTTTAGAGGAGCTATGATTTTGACACCCTGTTGGTACCGGCTGGGATGTTGAAATAGTCACTGCTGGCATCAGTCAGCCGGGACGAAATTACGAGGCAACGCTGAGTTGGCGGGGGGCGTTTAGGGGTAAAAGCCCAATTCCGTCAGCATAGCTTGTGGCTCCACCCAGCGCTTATATACATATTTATGTATTCTCTCCATCGCTGCGCTGGGTGGAGCTCTTATTCTCCCTTCCCTTCGCAGGAGGGGCCGGGGGTGGGTCTGCTAGAGCGCGCAGCTTTGCTACTCAAAACCACCCCTAATATCTTCCATAAACGATAGAAGAGTCATTGCGCACTCACAGTGCAGCGATAGTCTCCATTGCTTGCTTCAATGGCTCTTCGCCCAGCATCATTTGTTGCCCGGCGGCAACGATAGTCACATCATCAATACCCAGAAAAGCCATAATGTGTTTCAGATAGCCGCTATTAAAATCGATGGCGCTGCCGATTTCTGTGCCACCTGAGGAAATAGCGATATAGGCTTTCTTGCCCTGCAACAAACCTTCCGGGCCAGTCTCGGTATAGCGAAACGTTTTACGGGCCCGTGCGATCAGATCAATCCAGGCCTTGAGCGATGCGGCGATGCCGAAATTATAGACCGGGGCGCCGATAACGATGGTGTCGGCGCGCTCCAGTTCATCGATCAGGCTATCGGATAGCGCTAATACCTCTTTCTGCAGGTCGCTACGCTCTGCATCATCGGTAAAGTTGGCTCCTACCCAGTCTTCGGTGACAAAAGGCAGGCCTTTGGCAACATCGCGATAAATCACTTCGTCATGTGCAAGCTGATCAACGATGGCGCGCGTCATTTTTCGGCTTGAAGAGCCATCGGTCAGGGCGCTGGAATCGATATGCAATATGGTCATGAGTAATCTCCTTTGGGGTCTGTCAGGGGGTAAAACAAATCAGGGCCAGGCTTTCGCCTGACCCTGAACGTGGTTAGTGCATGGTGATGTTGTCCGCAGTTTCGACGAGAACGATCTCGGTCTCGCCCTGGGCGGTGAAGGTGACAGGGCCATCGCCGCCAATGGCAATGCCATCGCGTGTATCCACCGTCACATCATTGGCCAGCAACGTGCCTTTGGATGGCACGGCATAAGCGACTTGACCTTCGGGTGCGGCATAGGTGACGCTCTCACCATCTTGCAGTGTCGCGGCATAGAGCCGGGCATCAGCGCGGATTTCTAGCGCGCCTTCTGCAACATCGTCAGCATAGCCGCTGGCCAGCACTTCGAGCTTGCCAGACCGGTCGCCACGCGGAAATTCGCGGGCATCCCAGCGCGGTTCACCACC
Organism: Pseudomonadota bacterium; assembly: GCA_038748365.1. Classification (GTDB taxonomy): domain Bacteria; phylum Pseudomonadota; class Alphaproteobacteria; order Sphingomonadales; family Sphingomonadaceae; genus Alterisphingorhabdus. Next base: position 63,378 of record JBCDIZ010000008.1, on the reverse strand, counting down.
GCGCTCGCGTGGGATGATCCAGATCTGGAACAGACGGGTTTCCTCGTCTTCGAGGTTGAATTCGCTATGCTGAACCCCGGTGCCAGCGCTCATCACCTGAACATCGCCAGCTTCGGTGCGGCCCTCATTACCCATGGAATCGCGGTGCGTGATCGCGCCCTGACGGACATAGGTGATAATCTCCATGTCCTGATGCGGATGGGTGGGGAAACCGCTTTTGGCGGCGATTTCGTCATCATTCCATACGCGCAGCGCGCCCCAGTTCATGCGATCCCGGTCAAAATAGGATCCAAAGGAAAAGTGATGCCGGGCGTTGAGCCAGCCATGATTGGCGTGACCAAGCGTCTCAAATGGGCGTTTGTCCAACATAATATGTCTCCTTCACTTGGTGGGTTGATAAAAGGGGTGGGTGTCCGCTGGAGGGGAAGCCGACACCCGGGGAAAATTATTCAGGTTAAGCAGGCTGGGCTTGCAGCGTGCCCTGATCGCGCATGCTATCGATAGCGAAGGCACCACGGCCCAGCATAGCCTGTACAATCAGCACGATTGCCCAAAAGACCGGAAACTCCCAGCCGCCATTCGGGCTGGAGAACAGCCAACCATTGCCAGCATGCGGGATGGTAGCACCGATCAACAGCGGCACCAGCGCAAGTGATACCATGCGAGTCTTGAATCCGAGGATCAGGGCAGCGCCGCCGATGACTTCTGCAGCGATAACCGGATAGGCGAGGAACCCGGCAAAACCGATGCTCTCAAAGAAAGCGGCGGTGCCGGCAGGCGTGAAGACCAGCAGCTTGAGCAGGCCATGTGCAGCCAGCATGGTGCCGAGTGAAACTCGCAGTAACGCGGTGCCATAGGCGGTTAGGTCGGGGTCGTCTGAAATTGTCTGTGTCATTGTCTGTCTCCCAAATGCGGTGAAGCGATGCACAGGAGATAGGCGCAATCGTTCCTGTATGGAATTGACGAAAAATCTATACTGACTATACGTTTTTGCATGGATAAACTGGACTGGAATGACCTGCAGACATTTTTGGAGATTGCCGAAACGGGTAGTCTTTCGGCCGCAGCGCGTCAGCTCGGTGTAACCCAGCCGACCATGGGCCGCCGCCTGAAAGCGCTGGAACAGCGCGCGGGGGCGCGGCTGCTGCAATCTATGCCGCGCGGCTTTGTACTCACGCCATTGGGCGAACAGGTCATGGCCCATGCTCAGGTGATGCGTGAGCAGATGGACGCGGCAGAGCGCACCATTAGCGGCGGCGATATGCGGCTGGAGGGCGTGGTACGGATTACCACGGTGGAATTGCTCGCGGGGCATATTGTCGTACCCGCCATGGCCGAACTGTGCCTGGAAAATCCTGGTGTCAGTTTTGAGCTTGTCCCCGGATCGCGCAGCTTCAGCCTTTCCAAGCGCGAGGCGGACATCGCCCTGCGCGTTGCGCCATTTGAAGGGCAGAGCATTATCACCCGCCGTGTCGGCTATCTGCATCACCGCCTCTATGCCTCGGTCGATAGAGCAGCGCGCCAACCTGATATGGCTGACTGGCCGAATGATGTGCCACTGGTCACGGTGATGGATGACCAGATGCATCTGCCTCAAATACGATGGATGCATAACCTGTTGCCCGATGCGCATCTCTGCTTCCGCAGCAATGACCGGTTATTGCAGGCACAGGCGATCGCTCTGGGGCTCGGTGTTGGACTGTTGCCGGAACTGGTCGAGGAACTGGTGCCGGGTTTGGCGCGGATAGAAACCGATGAGCTGCCCGAACCGCCGCCCGTGCATCTCGGTGTCCATCGCGACCTACGCGATACACCTCGCATCCGCGCTGCCATGGATGCAATTATTGCCCGTGCTGGCACGACATTGGGTTAAGAAAATATACCCGAAAGGGACTGATTTGCCTGTCAGTGCGGAGTGAATATTTACGTTTTCAAGGTCCGTCGGGGCAAAAATCAGCCTTTTAGCACCCCTTTCAGGAAAGTTTTTTGCCTCACCTGAGCGACGCCTAACTGACTCATTTCTGCGGGTTTCCGGCCTATTTGAGTCGTCGCGACTCGTGGAGTTTAGCGGTTTAACGCGAAATTAACCTTTAATCTTCAGAAACATTATGGTTAATTCACTGCGAAGACCGGACGAGCCGTTTTCGCTTTGCGACGGAACCAGTAGAAACAAGGGGCTGCCTTATGCGCGTGCTGCTGATTGAAGATGAACCGACTACAGCAAAGGCCATTGAGCTGATGCTGACCACCGAAGGGTTTAATGTCTACACCACCGATCTTGGCGAAGAAGGCCTCGATCTGGGTAAGCTTTACGATTACGACATCATCCTTCTCGACCTCAATCTGCCGGACATGCACGGCTATGATGTCCTGAAGAAGCTCCGCGTTGCCAAGGTGCAGACGCCGGTGCTCATCCTTTCCGGTGTTTCGGAGATGGACAGCAAGGTCCGCTCTTTCGGTTTTGGTGCCGATGACTATGTCACCAAGCCTTTCCATCGCGAAGAACTGGTTGCTCGCATTCACGCGGTTGTCCGTCGTTCCAAGGGCCATTCACAATCGGTTATCCGCACCGGCAAGCTGGCGGTCAATCTCGATGCCAAGACGGTTGAGGTTGATGGTGCCCGTGTGCACCTGACCGGCAAAGAATATGCCATGCTTGAACTGCTCAGCCTGCGTAAAGGTACGACGCTGACCAAGGAAATGTTCCTCAACCATCTCTATGGTGGCATGGACGAGCCCGAGCTCAAGATCATCGACGTTTTCATCTGCAAGCTGCGCAAGAAACTGGCGCTGGCCTGTGATGGTGAAAACTATATCGAAACCGTATGGGGTCGCGGCTATGTACTGCGCGATCCACAGTCAGACGAAGCAAGCCAGGCTGCTTAAACTCTAAAATATAGACAAGTTTCGGGTAATTACCCGGGGGCAAGAGATGGGCTGGCCGTTCTGAGGAACGCGCCAGCCCAACTTTTTTGCGCTATTCCGGGCTGCTGGTCTGCAGGAACCAGCGCTCCGAGCCTTGCAGGGCAATCGCTGTTAATTGATCTGTAAGATAAGCACCGGTATCGATGCCGATGCGATTACGTTGCTCGTCAATGGTGTCCGAGATGGTATGGCCATGGATAACCAATTTCTCATGCCGTGTCTTGTCCATGATGAAATCCTCGCGGATCCAGCGCATATCCTTGGCTGACTGTTCATCAAGCGGCACATCCGGGCGTACACCGGCATGCACAAAGACATAGTCGCCGATAACGATCTGGTCCTGAAATTCCGAGACAAAGGCAATATGCTCGGCTGGAAATAACTCCGGCAACAATGCCGCCAGTTCTTCCAGATCGAGATCGCGATATTGCCGTTCGGGCAGACCATAGCTGAGGATTGTCTCGCGCCCGCCAATGCGGTTGAAAAACCGGACCATCTTCGGCTCGCCTGTAGCCGCGCCCAGCATCACTTCCTCATGATTACCCATCAGGAAGCTGGCTTTGTCATAGCGCTGTTGCAACGTCATTGCGCGCTCAATCACCGCGCGGCTGTCCGGGCCACGGTCAACCAAATCGCCCATCAATATGACATGCGTTTCGCAATCATCGCGCCGGTCGCCATCGTCATCAATCATGTCGAGCAGCTGATCGAGCAGATCAGCGCGGCCATGAATATCACCAATGGCATAGATGCGCACACCCTCGGGCACCGACAATCGTGTGCGGCTCTTCTGGTTGCGGCGGAACAGGGTCTTTAACATGGTCACTTCAACATAAAGGCTGCAAAATTGGCACGATTGTGTGCGTTTTTGCGGGCCTGAATTTTGGAATGCTTATCCTTCTACGGCGAAGCTGAGGCCCGCATTGGCTTCAAGGCGCGCCACCAGCTTATCGCCGAGCAAAGCGGCAGGAGTGTATATGCCGCCATCGCTCTCGGTCACATCGCGGACGAGGCACATGGCGGTCTCGGCGATCATCTTGGAGGTCGAGCCATAGCCCGGATCCTTATCGCCCTTGACGCCATAGGTCGCGGTCGCACCATCATTCATTTCGGCGATGAACATAATGTCGTAAAAGCCATTCTCGCGCTCGTCCTTGCTCGGGCCTTCGCCGGGCTTGGGCGCATCATCACCGCCCATCATATCGGTGGTTGCAAGGTGCTTGGCAATGGCTTCACCCTGTTCGCCGGGGCCAGTGAGCATCATCTCATCATAACGGAAATCCTCGCCATAGGGATGGCCGAGTAGGGCATTGGTGCGATGGACATTTTTGGTGTTGATCGGCGCCATGATGAACGGCGCGGCCCAGCTTTGCAGCGCCTCGTCATATTCCGGCTTATTGCCCTTGGGCTGTTCCGGTCCGGCAAAGCCGCCTGCGAGACTGAATGGATCGGTAAGGTAACCGATGACCTGCGGGTCTTTGGCAGCGGCAGCCATGGTGGCCTTAAGGCTAGCCGCAGTGCCGCCCGAGAACGTGCCTTGCATAGCGCGGACACGGCCCTTGATACGTGGCGCAGACTGGCCGAAACGTTCTTTGCATTCCTGTTGCAGCTTATAGACACCCAGATCAAAGGGGATGGAGTCAAAGCCGGTTGAAAAGACAATGCGTGCACCGCTTTGTTTGGCAGTGCCTTCCAGTTCGTCAATCTTCTGGCGCATCCAGGCCGGTTCGCCAGACAGGTCGCAATAATCGGTGCCATGCTCTGCACAGGCGGCAACCAGATCATCGCCATAAAGCTGATAGGGTCCAACCGTAGTGACGACAGCCTTGGTCCGCTGTACCATATCGGCAAGCGAAGCCGGATCATTGGCATCGGCAGTCACAAAAGGGGTATCGGCAGGCGCGCCAATCTCGTCGCGCACTGCGGCCAGCTTCTCTTCCGAACGGCCCGCCATCGCCCATTTCGGCGCATCGCCGTCATTGCCATATTGCTTGGCAAGATATTCCGCGACCAATCGCCCGGTAAAACCGGTTGCGCCGTAAACAATAATATCAAATTCACGCGAAGAACGGTCGGTCATGCAGATACTCCCCTAAAAAGAGATTCGGAAAAATGGCCTATGCCGTCTGATTGCTGAACCGCGGATTTAAGGCCTGCGCTCCCATATGGAGCATGGTCGACGCGTCTATGGCGATTTTTGCTGTATTTGTCACGCGCCCATTGTCAGTACATGCGCAAATAGTCGTCACATACTACCAGCGGCGCGGGACAAAATTGGCGGCATGGGTGGTCGGACCGGCCCGCGCAACACAGGCGACAGTCGAAATTGATCTGTTGCTCCAGTAAATTTCACAACTGCCTTCGGCTTTTTCGAGCGGGTTGGAACTGACCCGAAAATGACGCACCGTCATTTTGTTACCCGATAGAGCCCCTTCATAGCTGACCCTGATATCGCGATTACTGTCCTGAAAGATGATTTGGGATTGCGCGCCACTTCTTACGATTGTGACGCTGGTGCAGATAGCAAAAGCATTACCGCCCTGACGCATAAGCGGAGCATATCGGCTGCCATATTCGCATTGGCCTTGCAGTGTGGTGACTTGAGGACCTGTCTGCGCCGAGATGCTTATGACAACTATAATAAATAACAAGGGCAACCGAATAATACGCATAACCCCATCCGTAATGGCTTCTGTTAATGGGGATTATGACGCTTGCTGATTAACAAAGTTTGAGCGTTTAGGCTCTTTAAAGCTTCGGCAAAGTCACCCCGCGCTGGCCCATATATTTGCCTGCCCGGTCAGCATAGCTGGTCTCGCATGGCTCATTGCCCTGTAGGAACAGAAACTGGCACGCGCCTTCATTGGCATAAATCTTGGCGGGCAGCGGCGTGGTGTTGGAGAATTCCAGCGTCACATGGCCCTCCCAGCCGGGTTCCAGCGGCGTCACATTGACGATGATTCCACAGCGGGCATAGGTCGATTTGCCGAGGCAGATAACCAGCACATCCTCGGGCACGCGGAAATATTCCACGGTGCGGGCGAGGGCGAAGCTGTTCGGCGGGATGATGCAAACATCGGTTTCGCGGTCGACAAAGCTTTTTGGGTCAAACTCTTTGGGATCGACCACCGAGCTATCGACATTGGTGAAAATCTTGAACTCCGGCGCTACCCGCGCATCATAGCCATAAGAAGACAGGCCATAGCTGATACAACCATCGCGCCGCTGTGCTTCGACAAAGGGTTCGATCATCCCTTTCTCCTGCGCCTGAGTACGAATCCATTTGTCGGAAAGTATGGCCATGAGGGTATTGCTCCGGAAAGGATTTAGGAGCGCGGAGTTGCGCTGGATATCAACCCAGATTGGCGGGGCCGAAAGCCTCTGGCAAGAGGTGCGACAGGCGATACTGTGTATAACCTGTCGCATGGGCGCAATAGACAATCGGATCGGTGCCGCCCAGTTGTGCCACCTCATTCAGCGTCTGGCGACAGCGGCCGCAGGGCGTCACTGGCACTTGATTGCCAATTACGGTTCCATCTTCACCTGGGGCACCGCCGACTATAGCAACCGCGATCAGTCCGGTGCGCAGACCGTGATTATTGGCATCAAGTAAGGCCGCCGTCTCGGCGCAGATAGACAGGCCATAGCTGGCGTTTTCAAAATTGGCGCCGCGGATAATCGTGCCCTCGACGCTGCCATCATCAAACAGTAAAGCCGCGCCGACATGAAAACCCGAATAGGGCGCATAAGCCCGCTTCGCCGCATTATGGGCCTCGGCAATCAGAGCTTCTGGATCGATAGCCATGTCATTCGGCACTGCTGGTCTCCTCTGATGAAGGTTTTTCTGACCGTATCACATTCCACGCAATCGGTTGCTCGGCTCCATCAATGCTATAACGGTCATTGGCTGTCCACATCACCCAAGCCTTGCTGGCATAATCGGGTGGAAAATAATTGCCAGTGAGCCACACGTCACGGGCAATGGCGCTGCTGACACTATATTCTTTCTCAAATTGAGGTGAAACACGCAAAATAGCGCGCTTGCCCATATGGCTCTCCACCTGATTGAGAAAGGTGATCAACTCGCTGACAACCAGCGATTGTGTTGGGCGCGAGGTACATTCCTCATCGAACTCCAGCACGATAGCAGCAGGCATTGCCTTCTCATCGCGCGGCACAGTAGTAACGAAATTCTCAGCCTGATCGCTGGCAAGCCGACACAGGCTGTAATGGTGCAGCGGTGCGAAGCCGATCTCTGCGGCGCTTGCCTCACGATAATTCTCGATAAAGCGTTCGTCACGAATATCCGAGCCGCGTGTTGCTTCGATATAGCCGAAATTGACCCCCTGTGCCGCCAGAGCACGCCAACTTATCGCACCGCTGACAGCATTTACGGTGACGCCTTGTAGCGGATATTGATCACGCGAAGGCGTCCAGCCCCTAGCCATGCTGAACGCCGCCCAGACGATACCGGCCAGCACAGCCAGCACTAAAATCACGCTCAACAGCCGGTTGAGACCCGACTTACGCCCCTGTGTCATGATTGGTTTTCCGTGTTGCCCCTAGCCCTTGATATGCAAGACGCAGATCAGGGTAAAGAGGCGTCTTGCGGTGGGGAAGTCGACCTCGATTTTGCCATCTAATCGCTCCATCAGCAATTCCGCCGCCTGATTATGGATACCGCGCCGCGCCATATCGATGGTCTCAATCTCCTGCGCGCTTGCCTGGCGGATCGCCTGATAATAGCTGTCGCAAATGGCAAAATATTCGCGGATCGGACGGCGAAAGCGGCCCAGCGCCAATATGATGGTTTCCAGCGGCGTCTCGTCCTTGCGGGCGATATCCATCACCAGCCGCCCTTCCGAAACCGAGAGGCTGAGTCGATAAGGCCCCTCATAATCGCTACCGCGCCCGGAAAGCGGCTTGAAGCTGTTTTCCTCGATCAGATCGAAGATCGCAATGCGCCGCTCCTGCTCAATATCGGCATTGCGCCACAATATCGTCTGCTCGTCGAGCGCAATATGGCAGATACGATGGTTACTCATCGACTCATGGATAGCCGGGACTGACACAGGGGCAAGAGGAAACTTATCAACGCTTGTACACAGCAGTTTTGTCGCAAGCCCTCTTGATCAGGAATCCCACGCACCGCATAGCCGATTGATGGCTACAGCGTTCCCAGAAAATAACAACGGACAAAATGACGCCTCCGCAAGTGATGAGGCAACTAGCCTGCCGCACAATGTCGAGGCAGAGGCGGCGTTTCTCGGCGCGTTGCTGATCGACAATCGGGTATCGGAAGATATCACGATTCCGCTGACAGCGGAGCATTTTTTCGAGCCGCTGCATGGCCGTATCTATGACCGGATATTGAAGCTGCTCGACCGCAATCTGGTGGTCACACCGGTAACCCTCAAACCGTTTTTCGAGAATGATGAAGCACTGAAAAGCCTGGGTGGCCTTGGCTATCTGGCGCGGCTGACGGGCGACAGTGCCGGTCTGATCGGCGCGCGCGACTTTGCCCAGCAGATTTATGACCTCGCCTTGCTGCGCGAACTGATTCGGGTTGGCCGCACTTTAGTCACCGAAGCGATGGACACCAGCGAGAGTGTCGACCCCAAGGGGCAGGTCGAAAATGCCGAGGCGTCGCTCTATCAGGTGATGGAAGGCGATGCCGATAGTGGCGGTGCGATGGAATTCGGCAAGGCGACGCTGGTTGCAGTCGAAATGGCGCAAAAGGCGTTTAACAGCGGTGGGCATCTCTCCGGCGTCACCACGGGCTTGAGCTCGGTCAATGAGAAAATTGGCGGGATGCATGATAGCGACCTGATGATTCTCGCAGGCCGCCCCGGCATGGGCAAAACCTCGCTGGCGACCAACTTCGCGTTCAACGCGGCGCAGCGCTGGCAGCAGGAAGAAATGGACGGGATTGAGGACAATAAGCGGGTTGGCGCCAAGGTCGCGTTTTTCAGCCTGGAAATGTCCGCCGATCAGCTGGCCACGCGTATCCTCGCACAGGAATCGGGGATTTCATCCGAAGCGCTGCGCATGGGCAAGATCAGCCGCGATGATTTTCAGAGTCTCAGCCGAGCCAGTCAGGAATTGCAGGACCTGCCATTGTTTATCGATGACACGCCCGCGCTCACTATCGCTGCCTTGCGCACCCGGGCGCGTCGGCTGAAACGGCGGCATGGGATTGGGCTGATAGTGGTCGACTATCTCCAACTGCTGCAAGGCACCGGTCGCGCCAATGATAACCGCGTCAACGAGATTTCCGAGATCAGCCGTGGCCTCAAAACGCTGGCCAAGGAACTGAACGTGCCGGTGCTGGCGCTGTCCCAGCTTAGCCGTGCGGTCGAGCAGCGTGAGGACAAAACGCCGCAGCTTTCTGATCTGCGTGAATCCGGCTCGATCGAGCAGGATGCGGATATGGTGCTGTTCGTTTATCGTGAGGATTATTACGTTCAGTCAAAAGAACCGAAGACACCGCAGGAAGGCGATGATCAAGACATCCATGACGCGCACGCCAAATGGGCCGCGGATATGGAGCGGGTCTTTGGTCTGGCCGAACTGGTAGTCGCCAAATCCCGCCATGGCTCGACCGGCAAGGTGAAGATGAAGTTTGAGTCGAAGATCACCAAATTCAGTGACTTGGCCGATGAGTATTATGATGGGCCGGATTATTGATTATCCAATGCCGGAATTGTGGCCGGCGAGCTACATTCAGAGCCATAGGCTTCTTTGTAGCTTTTACCCCAACATTTTTGAAAGCCGCGAAGCACATTGAGATTAGGTGGCCAGCTAAGTTTTACCACGGTCCCATCTGGTTTCGTGAAGCTGTTATCCTCAGGTTCCGGTAATTTTTGCAAACGCTCAATGGCTGCGTTTAACCGTTCTTTGTCGTTTCGGAGAAAGGCAATTGTGCCATCAACGTAATGATTCCAACCGAAATCGGCATGCAAATCCGGGGACTTATAGGTCAACTCGAATAATGCGATTGCCTGTTTGGTTTGACCCTCGGATGCTCTAAGTTGACCTTCGTGCCAATACAGTATTGATCTGTGCTCCCGCTTACGAAACCGCCATTCCCGAATTAATTCGGCAGCCTCAAGTCCACAGCCTTGGTAGGCTAGTGTACGCCAACCGCCATTAAAGTCCTGATCAAAATCATCAAGATCCAGTTCCAGCATAGCTTCTAGATCATAGCTACAATCTGGCTCCGTTGGTTCGTCGACCTGTACCGCAGAACTTACCGCAAGAAGAATAGCCAGAGAGACTGAGAGCATTACTCGACGTTAACTATAGTTTTCAACCCAGTAAAGACTACTGGGTTTAAGGGGGGCGATCAATAATCAGCACCCTCTCAAAAAGCAGGGAAGATTAGAACACCGGATCATTCGCGCCGTCATCGGCATCATCAGCGCCACTAACCGGCGCATGTATACCACATTCGGTCTTGTCCCAGCCTTTCCAGCGGCCTGACCGCGGGTCTTCGCCCGGCGCGACTTTGCTGGTGCAAGGGGCGCAGCCGATAGAGGGATAGCCTTGCTCCACCAGCGGGTGGCGCGGCAGGGCGTATTCCTCGAAATAGGCTTCGATATCCTCGGCGGACATAGTGGCCAGTGGGTTGATTTTGAGGCGGCCTTGGGAATCGGATGTATCAATCTCGAAGCGCGGCAGTCCGGCGCGGGTGCTCGACTGGAAGCCTTTACGGCCGGTGATTGAGGCGTCATAATTTGCCAGCGCCTTGGCCAGTGGCTTGACCTTGCGGATTTCGCAGCAGCCATCGGGATCATAGGACCAGCGCAACTCGGTCTCATCTTTCGCGGCCAATTCCTCGGCATCGGGGGTGAGGATGATGAGGTTCGTCAGCTCCAGATGCGCTACCAGTTCGTCGCGATAGGCGAGTGTTTCCGGGAAATGCTTTTGCGTGTCGAGAAACAGCACCGGGGTCGCCGGGTCAACCTCGGCAATCATATGCAGCAGCACCGCACTCTCGGCTCCGAAAGACGATACCACTGCCAGCTCACCAACCAGATTATCACGGATCACCGAGGCCAGCATCTCCTGCGTATCGGTGCCACGGAACAGGCGGTTGAGGCGGATCGCATCGCTCTCGCTGAACCGCGGGCCGATATCGAGCCGATCAGGCATGTGTCGAGTGGTTCTCTGTTCAGCCATGACGCAGCCCCCAAATGGGTGAACGGCCATCGACCGTTTTCTGATAGACATCATCCCAGGTGGCGAAGGCGCGCTTGGCTGCGGCCTCATCTAACGGTTTATCGGGCGCAAAGCTGTCAAAGCCGCAGCGGCGCATATGGCTGAGTTGATCGATCAGCACATCGCCTATGGCGCGCAATTCGCCTGTATAACCATGCTCGCGCAAAATCCTTGCGGCGGAATAGCCGCGACCATCGGCAAAGCTGGGGAAGTTGACCTCGATCAGTGCCAGCCGGTCGAGAAAGGGCAGGAGTATGCGGGCATCATCCCCCGGTTCGATCCGCACAGCGGTGGCATTGGTCTGGTCGCAACAGGCATCCACCGTGACCGTGCCATGGTCGACTGCTTCATCATCGCGGAAACGGAATTGGACTTCGTCCGGCGAGGTGCCGAGATCGTTGGATTCAGACATGATTCCCAACTCCGTTCGGGCTGAGGGTGAACTGAGGATGGAGAGCGAGATTTAGCCCCTCCACTTCAGGGGAGGGGTTGGGGTGGGGGCGTTCGGCAAGCACGGCGCAAGTGGAGATTCCCCACCCCGCTGCGACTAAGCGCCCCTCGGCGCTAAGTCTCGCTGCCCCTCCCCTGAAGGAGAGGGGTTGGTAATATTGCTCAACCATAAAGCGCCTCCTTGAACGGCTCCATGCCGATGCGGCGATAGGTGTCGACAAAGCGCTCGCCCTCTTCGCGGCGCTCAAGATAGAGGTCGGTCACCGTCTCAATCGCGTCGACTACGCCATCTTCGGTGAAGCCGGGGCCGGTGATCTTGGCGAGGCTGACATCCTCCGCGCCCGATCCACCGAGCGAGAGCTGGTAGTTCTCAACGCCTTTCTTATCGACGCCCAAGATACCGATATGGCCGGCATGGTGATGGCCGCAGGCATTGATGCAACCGGAGATTTTGAGCTTAAGCTCGCCAATATCGCGCTGACGGTCGAGATCGGCGAAGCGCTCGGAAATCTTCTGCGCCAGCGGGATCGAGCGGGCATTGGCGAGGCTGCAATAGTCGAGACCGGGGCAGGCGATCATATCGCTGATCAGGTCAAGATTGGCCGGAGCCAGACCCGCCGCATCCAGCTTCTGCCAGATGGCATAAAGATCGGCCTTGCGCACATGCGGCAGCACGATGTTCTGCACATGGGTGACGCGCAGCTCATCAAAACTATAGTCACGCGCCAGATCAGCCATCAGCTCGATCTGCTCGGCGCTGGCATCGCCGGGAATGCCGCCGGTCGGCTTCAGGCTGATCGTAGCAATGGCATAGCCTGGCTGTTTATGCGCATGAGTGTTCTGGTCGACCCAGACGCGGAAATCGGGGTCTGACAGGTCGAGCTCATCACTGGCATTCTGGTCGAAAGGCGGATCGGTGAAGAACGCGCTGATCCGCTCCAGCTCGGCCACAGGTGGATTCAGACCCAAGGTCTTCATGTGCGCGAATTCTTCATCAACCTGACGACGATATTCGTCCGCACCAAGCGCATGCACCAGGATTTTGATCCGCGCTTTGTACTTATTGTCGCGGCGGCCATAGCGATTGTAAACGCGCAGACACGCCTCGGCATAGTGGATCAGCTCATCGGCAGGCACGAAATCGCGGATTTCATGGCTGATCATCGGGGTCCGGCCCATGCCGCCGCCGACAAAGAATTTCGCGCCCAGTTCGCCGACATCATTATGCACAAGCTGGATACCAATATCGTGCAGCCGCATCACCGCGCGGTCCTGATCGGCGGAAATAACCGCGATCTTGAACTTGCGCGGGAGATAGCTAAATTCCGGGTGGAAGCTCGACCATTGGCGCAGCAGTTCGGCCCAAGGTCGCGGATCGGCGATCTCGTCGGCTGCTGCACCGGCAAACTGGTCGGCAGAAATGTTGCGGATGCAATTGCCGCTGGTCTGGATGGCGTGCATCTCAACCGTCGCCAGCTCTTCGAGAATATCGGCGGCATCCTCCAGCTTTATCCAGTTATATTGGATGTTCTGGCGGGTGGTGAAATGGCCGTAGCCACGGTCATATTTGCGCGCGATATGCGCCAGCATCTTCATCTGGGTGGAATTGAGCGTGCCATAGGGGATGGCAACGCGCAGCATATAGGCGTGAAGCTGGAGATAAAGACCGTTCATCAGCCTCAGCGGCTTGAACTGGTCTTCGGTCATTTCACCGGAAAGACGGCGCGCGCACTGGTCGCGAAACTCGGCGACGCGGGCATCGACCATGGCCTGATCATATTGGTCATACTGGTACATTGGGGCGTGCTCCTAGATGATCCACTCGAGCGCTTCGGGGTCTTTTGGTTTTAGTGTGAGGTCTGGCCGCACGGTGGGGCCAAGTGCGCGCACCCGGTCCTTGATATGCGCGGGGCGGACGCTGCCATCCGTATCCTGTATGGCTTCGATCAGATAGGGGACGTTGACCCGACGCGCTGCTTCTTCACGGGCAAGGATTTCCTCGCCCTGCTCGCCGACATCACCAGCATCATCAACATAGCGCGACCAGTCAGAGCCGGTCCACCAGATCACATCGCCGGTTTTGAGGTCATTTCCGGTCAGGATTTTCATGCGTTTTGTTCCTTGCCTAAGGAAACTTCCGTTCGTGCTGAGCTTGTCGAAGCATTGTTCTTTTCTTCAGAAGTGAAGTGCGGCCGTTGGTGCTTCGCACCGTCTTCGACTCCGACAGGCTCAGGGCGAACGGTGTTAGAAATCAGTTCTGCCAAAGCATCTTCCGCATCGGATTGCTGCACTACATCGCCGATTACGATCAGCGCCGGGCTGACGACCTTATGCCGCGCGATCATATCGGGCAGGTCAGTGAGCAGGGTGCGCAAGGCGCGGCTGTCATCGCGCGTCCCTTTTTCCAGCACCGCCACCGGCATATCGGGCGAGACGCCATCGGCAATCAGCTTTTCGGTAATGTCGCGCGCGGTGTGAACGCCCATATAGATCACTAGGGTGCGACCCTTACCCGCCAGCCCGGACCAGTCCTGATCGGATAGGCCCTTGCACTGGCCCGCGACAAAGGTCACCGCGCTGCTATGGTCGCGATGGGTCAGCGGCAGCCGCGCCTCGGCGGCGGCGCCATTGGCGGCACTGATGCCGGGGATAACCTCAACGGGAACGTTGGCGGCGCGACAGTCATCGACCTCTTCACCGCCGCGGCCGAAGATAAACGGATCGCCGCCCTTGAGGCGCACGACATCATGACCTTTGCGCGCCTCGTCGATAAGCAACTGATTGATATTGGGCTGGGGCAATGTATGCCGGGCGCGGCGCTTGGCGACGCTGATCAGCCGCGCATCATCACGCGCCATCGCCAATATTGCCGGGTCAACCAGCCCGTCATGGACAATTAACCGCGCATTGGCGATTAGCCGCGCCGCCTTGACGGTCAAGAGGTCGGGATCGCCGGGGCCAGCGCCGACCAGATAGACGGTTCCTGTTTTTTGAGCCATGTTCCATTCCATCGCGATCGCCGCATATGGACGCGGCGTTTCTACAGGCTGACATGTGCGCTTTTGCCCGCTTTTGTGCAAAGCAGTATCTTTTAAGGGACTTGAAGATAATCTTTGGTCTGCCGGCGGAACTTTGGCTGCAACACTATTTCACCGGTTTATAGGCGATAGCCTGGCCAAAGCGTGAAATTAGCGCTCGGTCAGCTCGCCCTGAATATCTTTCAGGCCAACCCCGATGCTGGCGCGCGGCTGTTCGGTCTCTGCCGATGTCACCGGGAAGGCGCAATAATCGGCGGCATAATAGGCGCTGGGGCGGTGATTGCCTGAAAGGCCAATACCACCAAAGGGTGCGGCGGAGGAAGCGCCATTGGTCGGGCGGTTCCAGTTGACGATACCGGCGCGGCTATTGGCCCAGAACTGGTTATATTGATCGGGCGAGCCGCCCAGCAAAGAGGCGGACAGGCCAAAGCGCGTGGCGTTGGCCTCGACAATCGCGTCCTCAAAGCTATCGACCCGTATCACCTGTAGCAATGGTCCGAACAATTCCACATCGGGCCGTTCGGCTATATCGGTAACGTCGATAATAGCGGGGGTGAGGAAGGGCAGATCATTTTTGGGCCGCGCCATATGCTTGATGGCTTTGCCACCATTGCTCAGCAATGTGAGAAAGCTCTCGGTCAGGCCATCAGCAGTCTCATTGTCAATCACCGGGCCCATATAGGGCGCCGGACTGGCAAAGGGTTCGTCGATAATCAGCCGGTCGGTTAGCTTCTTGGTTGCGGCGATGACATTGTCGTAAAGCTCGGACTTGATGATCAACCGTCCCGCGGCGGTGCAGCGCTGCCCGGCGCTGGTGAAAGCCGACTGGATAATCAGCGTCGCGACATCATCATATTTCGGCGTGTCCCAGACGATCAGTGGATTATTGCCGCCCATTTCCAGCGCGACAATCTTGTCCGGCCGTGCAGCCAGGGCACGGTTGATGGCAATACCGGTCTGCGCTGATCCGGTAAACAAGATGCCGTTTATATCCTCATGCGCCGTCAAGGCTTTGCCTTCATCCGGTCCACCAATGACCAGCCGCACAGCGTTTTTGGGGATGCCCGCCGCATGATAGAGTTCGACGAGCATTGCTGCCGTGGCCGGCGTCTTTTCCGATGGTTTGAACACCACCGTGTTGCCAGCGATCAGTGCCGGAATAATATGTCCATTGGGCAGGTGCGCCGGGAAATTATACGGACCCAGCACCGCCATTACGCCATGCGGTTTGTGGCGCAGCGCCATTTTGGCGCCGACTGCGCCATCCAATGTGCGTTGTGGTGTCCGTTCGGCATAGGCTTTGACCGAGATGTCGACCTTGTTCATCACCGTGGTGACTTCGGTACGTGCTTCCCAGAGAGGCTTGCCGGTTTCAGAAGCGATGCATTTTGCGAGATCATCCTCGCGTGCGCGTACTTCATTGACGAACCGGCGGCACAGCTCAATGCGGGTGGTTACCGGGGTGCTGGCCCATTGCGGCCATGCCTCGCGCGCAGCAGCAACCTCTGCATCAACATCGCTGATATCGCCCTGCCAATATTCTTCACCTGTGGCCGGAGCATAGGATATGATCTGGTTCAACGCGCACTCCATCATGCAGTCGGTCAAGCACTGGCCGGCAAAATGCTGTAATATTTAACGTCTTTACTGCGAGTAGATTAACTACACAACTATCAGGCGTGCCTCAGTTAGCTTGCGCAGATGCTGGCAGAGCGCTTCCATGTGCTTCGCCCATATCGCGAAGGGCAGAGATCTTTGCCATTAACGGCTCCCAGTCATTGCGTTCGGCAATATGTTCCCATAGCGCTTCGACTTCCTCAATCGCCATGCCCTGCGGTGCTTCGTCCTGCCAATAGTCATGGTCGCAGGCATTGGCGACGGCCTGATAAGGCTCCAGACAGGCAAGCCATTTTACCAAGGCCTCATCATGCTTCTCATCGCCATTGGGCGTGAGCAGATCGGGTGTTTTACCAGTGGCCACCATTTTGCGGTTGTGGAAGAAAAACTCGTCTATGGTGTGGCGTTCGGCGAGCAGCAGCTTTTCGCCCGCCTGTACCAGTTCGCGGCCCTCGTCATCGCCGCGTGAAGTGATGCCGAGTCGCCAGCAGAAGTGCTGCATCATCGCCTGTTGATAGCTGGGGCCAAAGCCTTCGAGCGTTTCGATCAATGGTTCTGCCTCACACAACATACGCAGACAGGTGGCAAGCTGGCCGAGATTCCAGTGAAACGCTTCAGGCTGGCGGGCAAAGCAATAGAGCCCCTGATGGTCGAAATAGGCGGCGGTAAAACCCGGCTGCCAATATTGCGCAAAGCGCCACGGGCCATAGTCGAAGCTCTCGCCGGAGATATTCATATTGTCTGTGTTGAGCACGCCATGGACGAAACCAGCGACCATATAGCTGGCAACCAGCTTGGCCATACGCTCAGCCACCAGAGCGAAAAGATACCCTGCATTTTCCGCATCGGAGCGGCTGTCTGTATCGGCATCATCATAATAATGCGTCAGGCAATAGCGCACCAAAGCCGCCATGGTTTCGCTATCGCTTTCATAAGCAAGCCGCTGGAAACTGCCAAAGCGGATATGGCCATGACTGAGGCGCACCATCACCGCCGAGCGCGTTGGCGATGGCTCATCACTGCGCCACAATTCCTCATGCGTTTCAACGATCGAGAACGTTTTGCTGGTATTGACGCCCAGCGCTTCGAGCATCTCGGTCGCCAGTAACTCGCGCACCGCGCCTTTCATTGTCAGCCGCCCATCGCCAGCGCGGCTCCATGGGGTGGTGCCTGACCCCTTGGTCCCCAGATCCATTAACCGCCCTGTACCATCGCGCATCTGAGCGAACAGGAAACCCCGGCCATCGCCGATTTCCGGGTTATAGACGCGGAACTGATGGCCGTGATAACGCAGCGCCAAAGGCTGTTTCAGGTTATCAGTCAGCGGTTCGAAGTGGCCAAAATGCTCAATCCATTGGGCATCATCCAGCGTATCAAGCCCGATGGAAGCTGCGGCGCGGTCATTGCGAAAGCGCAAGGTGGCGTCAGGAAACTTCGCAGCGTCCACCGCATCGCCCATTTTCGGGGCGAGTGATAAGATGGGTGTTTCGGGCTGATAGCTTGGTGCTTGCGATTGCGAGGTCATATCGGCATTAGTGGGGATATTACGGCAAGGGTGCAAGCATGATGGCGACAACAAAATCAGCACAGGCAGATTCATCGCAGGCGGAATGGGAGGATGGCTATTGGTGGTCCAATGACGGTCTGCGATTGCATTTTCGCGATTATGCTGGCCCCGATGATCGTCCGCCTGTGATCTGTATGCCGGGTCTGACCCGCAATGCGCGTGATTTCGAGAATGTTGCGGCGCGGCTGGCCGGAGACTGGCGCGTTATCTGTGTCGAACAACGTGGCCGTGGCGAGAGCGCCTACGCCAAAGACCCGATGACCTATAATCCGCTCACCTATGTGCAGGATATGGAAGCGTTGCTGGCACAGGAGAAAATGGAGCAATTTATCAGCATCGGCACGTCGCTGGGCGGTCTGATGACAATGCTCTTGGCTTCTATGCGGCCGGGGCGGGTGGTTGGCGCGCTGCTCAATGATGTCGGCCCCGATATCTCACCTGAAGGTTTGGAGCGGATTCGCGAATATGTCGGGCAGGGGCGCAGCTTCCCGACATGGATGCATGCCGCACGCTGGCTAAGCGAGTTGCAGGGCTCAGTATTCCCCGATTTTGCGCTGGATGACTGGCTGGTAATGGCCAAACGTACAATGAAGCTGAGCGGCAGTGGCCGTATCGTACTGGATTACGATATGAAGATTGCCGAACCGTTTCAGGTGCCTGGTGGTGAGGCCGGAGTAGATCTCTGGCCGACATTGGCGGCCTTGGCGGAAACCCCGACACTCGTCGTGCGCGGCGAAACGTCGGATATCTTCGCTCCTGAAACCGCAGACAAGATGTTGACCGTGCTTAATAAAGGTCGGCTCGTCACCGTTGCTGGTCGCGGCCATGCCCCGACGCTTGAAGAGCCGGAAGTGGAGAAGGCGATTGATGCTTTGCTCAAAGATGCGTTGGTTGCATCAGAGGCTGAGACGCAGGATAGCATCGACTCATAATGCCCAAAAAGGCGCGTATTCTCCATCTACACAGCACCTTTGACCATGGCGGGAAGGAAGATCGCGCCGTGCGGCTAATGAACGCCATGGGCAAACGGGTTGATCATGTTGTGGTCAGCGCAGTTTCCGGCGCACTGGGCGCACGCAAGGCCATTGCCAAAACCGTGACTGCCAGCTTCCCAGATGATTTCCCTTCGCTCAGCGGACGGCCCGGTCTTGGGCGCTATTACAAGTTGGCACAGGCGATGAAGCCCTTTGATTTGGTGCTGACCTATAATTGGGGTGCCATGGACGCGGTTATGGCGCACACCTTATTCGCTGGCCATTTCAAGCTGCCGCAACTGGTGCATCATGAGGATGGCTTCAACGCCGATGAGGCGCATGGCCTGAAACGCAACCGCAATTGGTTCCGCATGGTCGCTCTTGGACGGACAAATGCACTGGTCGTGCCATCTCGGCGGTTGGAGAGCATTGCCTATAATGACTGGAGCCAGCCTTCCTCCCGTGTGCATCGCATCCCCAATGGTATTGATGTCAAAGCCTATGCCAAGCGACCCGGTGCGCGAGCGATACCTAGTCTGGTAAAAGAGAAAGATGAGCTTGTCATCGGGACGCTAGCGGGCTTGCGTCCGGTGAAAAATCTGCCCTTGCTGGTGCGTGTGGCGGCACGATCAAAGCACCGGGATCGGCTGAAACTGGTAATAGTTGGCGATGGTCCGGAGAGGGGCAGGATTAAAGCAGAGGCCGAAAAACAGGGCATTGCCGATCGCTTGGTGATGCCTGGTTTTCTGAGTAATCCAGAGCGCTATGTCGGGCTGTTTGATATTTTCGCGCTGACATCGGACAGCGAACAATTCCCGATATCACTGGTTGAGGCTATGGCGGCGGGTAAAGCTGCTTTGGCCACCAATGTTGGCGATGTGCGCAGCATTGTTGCGGAACCCAACCAGCATTTTCTCAGCGATGCCGGTGATGAAAAAGGGTTGGCTGTCGCGCTCGACCAGATGCTGGATGACAGCTCGCTCCGCGCGGAAATCGGTGCGGCCAACATGGCGCGGGCGCGAGAGGATTATGACCGGGCCGAGATGATCGCGCGCTATGGCGAGGTCTATAACCGCGCATCGGGCCGGTCTGTGTTGCCCGAGAATAGCTGACAAGCGCTTCATTTTACGTTCAGTGGACAGTTCTAATTTCCTGACAGAGCCAAGTTCGCTGGCAATAAAGGGAAAATTTGTCATAGAAAGCTGGGCAATGGCCAGCTAAAGGACCGATGCATAGCGACATTGTCTGGTTGGCATTAGAGCCACAAGCGCAATTTCGCAGGGGAAATGATGATGCGGGCAGCGTCCTGCATGAAGGAAATGAGAAGGATTTTCAGTGGCGCGTAAACCGGACACGCCGCAGCCGGACAATGCTCCGGGCGGTGCAGCATCAGCGCAGAGTGATGTCTTTATGCGTGAAGTGGATGATGCACTTCGCGGCGATGAACTGGCCATGTTCTGGCAGCGCTATGGCCGTTGGTTAATTCTGACGATTGTGCTCGGGCTGGCGGCATTGGCGGCATGGTTATTCTATCAGAACAGCGTCGAAGAAGCCGCAGGGGTGAAGAGCGAAGAGTTTCTCTCCGCTGTGGACGCTGCCAAGCGCGGCAATTTTGACGGTGCAGCGACCGCATTGGAACCACTCGAAGGGTCTGATCAGGCGGGCTATAAAGCAGCGGCGACAATGACCAAGGCGGCTGTTCTCTCGGAGCAGGGCAAAGCAAAAGAAGCGGCAGCAGCACTGTCAGAACTTGCCGGGGACACTTCCGCGCCACAGGCTTATCGTGATCTCGCTCTGGTGCGCCAGACCTCAATCGAGTTTGACGCCATCAAGCCGGAAACTGTGATTAGCCGCCTGGCACCTTTGACCACAGCGGATAGCGCCTGGTTTGGAAGTGCCGGGGAAATGGTAGCGCTGGCACATATGAAGCTGGAGCAGCCGGAAAAAGCGGGTCCGCTCTTTGCCGATCTGGCCAAGAATGAGGATGTGCCTGATACAATTCGCCAGCGCGCGCGCCAGATGGCGGGTGTGTTGGGTATAGATGCGGTGGTGGAAATTGAAGAGACCGCCGACGGACAGGCTCAAAAGGAAGAATAATGTCTATCCAGGTGATGAAGACAATCCTACCGGTGACGCTGGCTTTGGTGCTGGCGGGATGCGGCGTATTGGGTGGTGAAGACAAGCCCAAACAGACCCCGACAATCGGCAATCGTACCGCGATCCTGACCAATACAGAATCGGGTGCCGAAGTTGATCAGAGTATTAGTGGCCTGTCGGTCTTGTTGCCCGCGCCTGTGCGTAACGCCAACTGGGCGCAACCGGGTGGTAACGCGTCCAAGTCTATTGGCCATGTTGCCTTGGGGGACAGCCTGTCTCAGGCATGGTCGGTGCAAGTTGCCGGTTCCAGCACGAGAGAGCGGCTAGCATCCGCGCCAGTGTCCGCTGGCGGCAAACTCTATGTCGCTGATACCGAGGGGCAGATTCACGCCTTTGATATGGCGACCGGCAGTCGCCTCTGGCAGGCTGATCTTTCGATTGAAGGTGATGGCCGTCAGTCGGTTTTTGGTGGTGGCGTTACTGTCGATGGCAATCGGGTCTATGCCACCAACGGATTTGGTGAAGTGGCTGTGCTCAATGCCAGCGATGGCGCGATCATCTGGCGGGTGAAGCCTGCCGGGCCATTGCGCGGCTCGCCGACGGTGGCGTTCAACTCCGTCTATGTGATGACGCAGGATAATCAACTTTACTCGCTGTCTGCCGAGGACGGTTCGGTGCAGTGGAGTCGCCAGGGTACTGCTGGCCAGGCTGGCGTTTTTGGCGTCGCTGCGCCTGCGGTTGGTCAGGGTACGGTTATTGCAGGCTATTCTTCGGGCGAGTTGAACGCTTATCGCTACGAAAATGGCCGTGAGCTATGGTCCGATGCACTGGCGCGGACCCGGATGTCCACTGCCGTGGCGACCCTGTCCGATATTGATGCCGATCCTATTATTGATCGTGGCCGTGTTTATGCCCTGGGTGAAGGCGGCCGGATGGCCGCCTATGAGTTGACCATTGGCCAGCGCATCTGGGAGATCAATATCGCTGGTATTTCTACTCCGGCGATTGCGGGTGAGTGGCTATTCGTGATCACCGATGATGCACGGATGCTCTGCGTTGCCCGCTCCACCGGCAAGGTGCGCTGGATTGCGCAACTTCAGAAATGGCGCGATGAGAAAGACAAGAAAGGCGCGATTAGCTGGATCGGTCCCGTACTGGCAGGAAATCGATTGATTGCTGCCTCATCGGAAGGCGAGATTGCAGCGATTTCTCCGAATGAAGGTGCGATCAACATATTGTTTGATCTCAAAAAGCCGGTCACGGTGCCGCCGATTGTCGTCGATAACACGCTTATTCTTCTGGATGACAGCGGACGTATCAGCGCCTATCGCTGATCTGCAGGGGCATGATGGTCATGCCCGCGCATGACTGGAAATAACCATGCTGCCCGAAATTGTGATCATAGGCCGCCCCAATGTCGGCAAATCGACGCTGTTCAATCGCTTGGTGGGCAAGCGGCTGGCGCTGGTCGATGACCAGCCGGGGGTCACACGCGACCGTCGCATGGGTGAGGTGGAACTACTGGGTCTCAAATTCCAGATTGTCGATACTGCTGGCTATGAGGACGAGGATCCGGAAACGCTCCCCGGGCGGATGCGGCAGCAGACCGAAGCGGCGGTCGCAGGTGCTGCAGTTACGTTGTTCGTTGTCGATGCCCGTGCCGGGATCACCCCGTTGGATGAGGAAATCGCCCGTTGGCTGCGCACCGTGAAAACACCGATTGTGCTGGTCGCCAACAAGGCCGAAGGCAAGGCAGGCGAGGGCGGCGTTCTGGAGAGCTACGCACTCGGCTTTGGTGACCCGGTCGCGATGAGCGCCGAACATGGCGAAGGGCTGGCCGATTTGTTCGCCGCCATTCGCGAGCCGGTTGAAGCGGCAATGGCAGAACAGGGCGTGGATGCGGCTGGCAACGCTCTGCAAAAACCGATGATGGATGTCGCCATTGATGAAGATGCACCCGATGAGGAATTTGTCCCCAGCGAGGAAGAGTTGGGCGCGCTACAGCTGGCGATTGTCGGGCGGCCTAATGCGGGCAAATCGACGCTGATCAACCGTATGCTGGGTGAGGATCGATTGATTACCGGCCCTGAAGCCGGGATAACCCGTGACAGCATCGCTGTGGATTGGCAGTGGACCGACAGGGAAGGCCTGGAGCGCCCGGTTCGCCTGATCGATACGGCTGGTATGCGCAAACGCGCCAAGGTGACTGAAAAGCTGGAGAAAATGTCGGTTGCCGATGCCCGCCGTGCGATTGATTTTGCCGAAGTGGTTGTGCTGTTGCTTGATGCAACCAAGGGACTAGAGGCACAGGACCTCAAAATCGCCGACCATGTGCTGCAGGAAGGCCGGGCGCTGATCATCGCGATCAACAAATGGGATGTCGCGGAAAATGCCAGTGCGCTGTTCAACGGCATAAGAGGCGCTCTGGATGAGGGGCTGGCACAGGTGCGTGGCGTTCCGGTTATCACTGTCTCTGCCATGACCGGCAAGGGTATTGATCAGCTTATGTCCGCCGCTTTTGAGGTACGGCGCAGTTGGTCGCGGCGTATTCCGACATCGCTGCTCAACCGCTGGTTCGATGATGCGCTTGAAGCCAATCCGCCGCCGGCACCGGGCGGCAAACGCATCAAGCTGCGCTTTATCACCCAGGCCAAGATTCGCCCGCCTGGCTTTGTGCTGTTTGGCACGCGGCTCGATGCGCTGCCGGAAAGCTATAAGCGCTATCTGATCAATGGCATAAGGCGTGATCTAGGTTTTGATGCGGTGCCGATCCGTCTGTCCTTACGCAGTCCGAAAAACCCCTATCATGTCCGCCAGAAAGACCGCGGGCAAAGCAGGTAACGAAAGTCCCGTCTTCATCAACACTCTCTTTACCTCTCCCATTTATCATCACTCCTATTGAGCTGATGCAGTTCAGAGACGGGAGTAAAGTGACGGTGACTCACGCAGAGACGCCATTGGTGAATTGGTCCACATTTGCGGAGACGCGATCGGCTCTTGGCGCCGATTTTGTCCGTATATTGGGCTATTTCCGTGAAGATGGGACAAAATCCGTTGCCGATATTGAAGAGGCGATGCGTGCCAGCGATGCTGCGAAGCTGGTGATACCGGCGCACACGCTTAAGGGAGAATCGGCACAATTTGGCGCAGAACGCCTCGCCGCCGTGGCCGAGCAGATTGAAATGGTCGCCCGGCGTTGTGTCGAATTGCGGCAACAGCCGGATGAGTTATTGCAAGCGGTGGTTATGTTGCGCGAGCTGTTTGAACAATCGCTCCAAGCGCTGGAAAAAGAGACCAATCCGCTGGTGCAAAGACGCACCTTTGGCCGTCGCAAAGAAGAACCGGTCGATACCAGCTTCGGCCGCGTCTGAACCACTTCCAGAAACAGATGCAAAAACCCACCATATGATTTGGCATATGGTGGGTTTTATTTTGCTCAGCGAATATATGCTTTAGGGTCAAGACCCTGTCTTAAGCGCTTTCCTCAGCCGGCTTTGACTGAAGCTGGATGTAATTCTGAATGCCCATGCGCTCGATCATGTCTTTCTGGGTTTCCAGCGTATCAACATGCTCTTCTTCACTCGCCAATATCGCGGCGAACAAATCACGGCTGACAAAATCGCTAACGCTCTCACAATGCGCGACAGCACCTTTCAGCATATCCACTGCCTCATATTCGAGGGCCAGATCGGAATCGATGATTTCTTCAACCGTTTCACCGATCTTCAACCGGCCAAGAAGCTGAAAATTGGGCAGGCCGTTGAGGAACAAAATACGCTCCGCCAACTGATCGGCATGCTTCATTTCGTCGATGGATTCGTGCCGTTCAAACTCGGCCAGTTTGGTTACGCCCCAGTCGTGCAGCAGACGATAATGCAGCCAATATTGATTGACCGCTGTCAGCTCATTCTTGAGCGCTTCATTCAATAGATCGATGACTTGTTGATCACCACGCATAATATGTATTCCCTTGTTGCTTGCGCGCTATATAGCGATGCAACAAGAGAATGAAAACCCTGAAAGCCGCAGAAAAGCTGGGTTTTTTGGGATGATAATGCTAAGCGGTCGCAGCTTCTGAATTGATAATGCTTTGCGCGAATTTCAGGCAATGGCCGCATTTGGGCCGACGCCCCATGCGCGCATAAACATCCGCAGGCCGTCCCGGACCTTCCTCAATCAGCGCAGCCTTGAGGTCTTTTTCCTTAATGGCATTGCAGACACAGACGACCATATTTCGACTCCTTATAGCTATGAAATAGCGATAATGAGAATGGCTTGCAAGAACTATTGCGAGACTTTTGCAATAAATAGCTGTGCTTATTGTTCAGAGGATTGATTATCGAATGGTCAGCCTCTGCAGCTTCCCCCGTGCGAGTGAACGCCACAGCCATTCCAGTGGCCCATAGCGAAAGCGAATCAGCCAAGGTTGCGACCACAGCAGCATCAGCGCCCACATGCCAAGGACGAAGAGATAGAGCTCCCAACGGCCAACCGAGCCGAACAGCCCAAAGCCCCAGCCATAGAAGATGGCACACATGATAATCGATGTACCGAGATAATTGGTGAAAGCTGCGCGTCCGGCCGAGGCAACGCGGCGGATAAAGGCGGTACCGCCAAAGCGCTGGATCACTAGCAACAGCAATGCGGCATAGCCGATGGTCATCATCAACCGGGGAATATAGGTCCAGGCTATGGCGGCATTCATTACCGTAACCACATCAAAATCACAGGCAATCTGGATCCAGGCGATAAGCGCCGAGAGAATGGCACCGCCTATCGTTAGTCGCCAACCCCAGCGATTATAGTCGGTGCTGCTCCACTGGCCGAGAAGGAAGCCGTTTTTCAGCATCGCCATACCAAACAGCATCATCGGCAATGTCTCTAAACCGACCTGAAAAATCATCACCAGCGGCTGAAACGCATAGTTGGTCAGCTTGTGTTGAACCGTATCCACATAGCTGCCGCGATAGGCGGCGAGATCACGCGCAATCTCGCCCTGCACATCAAGATCATCCATCATTTGCTGATAGTTTTGTGCCATCTCCGGGTCAGCGCCGGGTCCCGTGCTAAATGCCTGAAACACCAGCATAGGCGCCATTATCAGCGCCCATAACAGCGTGCCAAAGGTGAAGATAATCAGTCCCCAGCGGATCAGCCGCTTTGCATCCATATTGCGGAAGAGAAAGGCCAGGCAGCCAATCACCGCATAGAGGAACAGTATATCGCCAAACCAGAGCAGATAGAAATGCGCGAGGCCGAACAGCGCCAGCCAGAACATCCGCGCATAATGAATTTGTGCCGGAGATTGCCCTTTGGCCTCAGCACTCTGGATAATTAGCATCATGCTGGCGCCAAAGAGCAGTGAGAACAGCCCGCGCATCTTGCCATCCACCAGAATAAAGTTGAAAATCCAGGCGCTGACATCGGCAGGACCGGCATCGCCATAGACACCGGGGTTGAGATAGCTCTGTCCCGGCATGGCGAAACCGACAATATTCATCGCCAAAATGCCCATAACGGCAAAGCCGCGCAATGCGTCTAGCTCAAGATAGCGCGCGCCGGTTGGTGCGGCTGTTGCCATATGCTGTCCCCCGAATGTGTATTATTGAGGTGCTACAGCCACGAACTGATCTGGTCCAGCGGCTTTTTCAGCGTGGCATGGACCGGGATGGTGGCATTGGGCGCGGGCTTGCCGACGACCAGCACCATCATTGGCTTTTCGGTGGCCGGGCGATCACATAGCTCGTTAAGAAATTTCATCGGATTGGGCGTATGCGTCAGCGTCGCCAGCCCGGCATCATGTAAAGCGGTAATCAGCATGCCGGTGGCGATACCGACGCTTTCATTGACATAATAATTCTGCTTCGCATCACCCGGCTCAATCCCGCCCTTGCGCTGGGCAAAGATAACAATGAGATAGGGCGCGATTTCGAGAAACGGCTTGTCGGCATCGGTACCCAGCGGGTCGAGCGCTTCGAGCCATTCGTCGCTCGCCTTGCCGGAATAAAAGGCACGCTCCTCTTCTTCAGCAGCGGCACGCAGAGCAGCTTTCTTCTCCGCTGAAGTGATGACCGCAAAATGCCAGGGTTGGTGATTGGCACCATTGGGCGCGGTACCCGCTGCCAGTAGCGCCTGTTCAATCACCTCGCGCGGCACTGGATCGGGCGCAAAATAGCGGCAGGAGCGCCGGGTCTTGATCGCTTCATAGAAATCATGCGCGCGGGTGATGCGCTCTTCGTCGCTATAATCGGGCAACTGGGTATAGGGCAGGGTATCATGCGGTTTCATTATGGCTATCCGGTCTGTTGATCTCCATCTTGCCTAGCGCGCCGTTGCGCAGGACAAAAGCCCTGCCGTGAAAGACCAGAAAATCCATGCCACTAACGATTTATTGACAGGAGTGTCAGTAAAGCATATTTTTGATATACCAGAATCAATGAGACCAGCCATGCCGATATCCGATATCCCCCTTGTGCACCCTGAGCGTGAGCGCGCTCCTTTCAAGCCGCTGAAGGCGCTGCACCATTTCCGCAAGCTGATCGCCGATAAGGAAGACACCGAGCAGGTGTTCCACATCACCAACAATCTACGCAGCCAGCGCTATTTTGATGATGCCATGCGGTTTCTGGAAAGCGATTTCGGCAAGGAATTGCGAGCGCGGGACGAGAATCTCGTCGCCATTCTCGATGATCACGAGAGCCTTAAGGCCATGCCTGCGGGCTCGTTCGGCCGGGCCTATGTCGAATTTATGGAACGGGAAAATATCTCTGCCCAAGGCCTGGTTGAGGAAAACGCGAAATTCGCCTCAAAAATCCCGAGCTACCCGGATCAGTTGGAATGGTTCGGCCATCGCCTGCGCGACACCCATGATCTGGTGCATATCCTCACCGGCTATGGCCGTGATCCGTTGGGCGAACAATGCGTACTGGCTTTTTCCTACAGCCAGAATTTTTCTCTAGGCTTTCTGTTTATCGCCTATGCGGGCGGGTTTGAGGTTAAACGCCGTGCCCCTGCCGGAGTGCCGGTTTTCAAGGCTATCCGTCAGGCACAGCGCCATGGCAAGGCCGCGGCCAATATCGGCCATAGCGACATCACGGCGCTGCTGCCCCGATCGATCGATGAGGTGCGCGCTGAAATGAACATCGCGCCGCCGACGCATTATCAGTCGGCGCTGCAAGTCTGTGCCGATGCCGGGGTAAGCCCGCATGATATGCTGGTGATGGCGTAACTGCCTGACGCTTCTTTAGCTTTAGCGCAATTCCTTGCGGATCACCAGTTTCAGGCCGGACCAGATCGCATCCACCGCGCACACCTTTATATCGACCAGCCCCATGGGCAGGCAGACTTCGCGGATCACATCTTCGGTGATGTCAGTCTCCATCTTGGCCGCTTTTTTGGGCCAACTGACCCAGATCTGACCTTCGGGTGCTATGGTGGTGCGCAGCATGGTGAGGCGCTGCTCCAGCATGACGCGTTCGGTGACAAAAATGTGCGCGGCGTTGAGGCCTTGGGAGGGCTCGTCCAGCTCGGTTAGGTCCAGCCCATAATCGGCAATTTCGGCGCGAACAGTTTCGGGCATGACGTCGAACCAGACGCGCATGCCGTCTTTCAGGGTCAGCTTCTTGGCCAAGGGCGTGCCCGAATAGCCGGATGATGGTGGCTTGCTCATAAAGCCGTTATAGCGCAGTCGCTGGTGCTGGTCACCAACATCCTAGCCCGATAGCCTGCACCTACCAGCGCGGCACTAGTAACAGCGCGCCACCCAGTCTCGTCATGCTGAACTTGTTTCACCTGCGGTAACTTCGTTCCATCATCTCCCGTGCTGGGGCTGAGTGGCCTTAGATCCCGAAACAGGTTCAGGATGACGAAGAGGTTTAATCCTGCATCCAGTCCTTGAAAAAGCTCTCATGCGCGGCGCGGAGGTCGGTGAGAGAAACCTGCATTAATATGCCTTTTCCGTAGTCATTGATTTCGATGGTGTCTCCCACAACGACACCAAATCGATACGGATACGAATTTATTTCATGCAGCTTGCTTTCTAGCGCATCTGCATCTTCCTCCTTGCAAGTAACCAGATACCGTCCTTGGTTTTCACCGAACCAGAAGTTCGGATCGGTGGTCTCATAGAATTGGCAGCCTATCCCGCCTGCTAGCGCCATTTCACTGGCTGCAACCAGCATTCCGCCATCAGAAACATCGTGCACAGATGTTAAGATGCCATCTGCAATTAAGCCGACGATCATGTCACCAAGATGCCGCTCAAAGTCCAGATCGGTTTTCGGCGTTACTCCCTTGCGTTGCCCTATCATTTTCTCAGTCCAGAGCGACTGATCCAATTTTACCCCGTCCTTTTGGCCGATGAGGAATATTACATCCCCGTCATTCTTAAACCCCATCGTCATCATCTTATCGAGGTCTTCAATCAATCCGATAGCGCCAATGGCAGGCGTCGGCAAAATCGCGCGCGGAACGCCGTCTGGCCCGGTGGTCTCATTATACAGCGACACATTGCCGCTCACGATCGGCATATCCAGTGCCTTGCACGCCTCGCTCATGCCCTGCAGCGCACCAACAAATTGTCCCATAATCTCCGGGCGTTCGGGGTTGCCGAAATTGAGGCAGTTGGTGACCGCCAGTGGCTTGGCACCGACGGCGATCAGGTTGCGATAGGCTTCGGCGATGGCCTGCTTGCCGCCCTCATAGGGGTCGGCCTTGACATAGCGTGGAGTGCAATCGGTGGTGATGGCAAGGCCGCGATTGGTGCCGTGGATGCGGACAACCGCCGCGTCGCCGCCGGGTTTCTGCACCGTATCGGCCATCACCTGATGGTCATATTGCTCCCAGATCCATTTACGGCTGGCGAGATTGGGGCTGGCCATCAGTTTCAAGAGGTCCGCGCCGATATCGGTACTTTCGAGGATGTCCTCGGGCTTGAGCGGCTCGGCGGGTTTGGTAGGCACATGCGGGCGGTCATATAGCGGCGCATCATCAGCCAGCGGCGCCAGCGGGATATCGCACACCACTTCGCCCAGATGCTCCAGCACCATATGGCCGGTATCGGTAACCTCGCCGATGACCGCGAAATCGAGCTCCCATTTCTCGAAAATCGCTTGGGCCTCATCCTCGCGGCCGGGCTTGAGCACCATCAGCATGCGTTCCTGCGATTCTGACAGCATCATCTCATAGGCGGTCATATGGGTTTCGCGCTGCGGCACATGGTCGAGGTTGAGGCGGATACCAACGCCGCCATTGCTGGCCATTTCAACGCTGGAAGAGGTCAGCCCCGCCGCGCCCATATCCTGAATCGCGACAATCGCATCGGTGGCCATGAGCTCAAGACAGGCCTCGATCAGTAGTTTTTCGGTGAACGGGTCACCCACCTGCACCGTCGGGCGCTTTTCCTCGCTGTCCTCGTCAAATTCAGCGCTCGCCATGGTCGCCCCATGAATGCCGTCGCGCCCGGTCTTGGAGCCGACATAGACGATCGAGTTGCCGACGCCCGAGGCTGCAGAATAGAAAATTTTGTCCTGCTCGGCGATGCCCACCGCCATGGCGTTGACGAGGATATTGCCGTCATAGGCCGAGTCAAAATTGGTCTCGCCGCCGACAGTCGGCACGCCGACGCAATTGCCATAGCCACCAATCCCCGCGACCACGCCCTTGACCAGATGCTTCATCTTGGGGTGATCGGGCGAGCCGAAACGCAGCGCGTTCATCAGCGCCACCGGCCGCGCGCCCATGGTGAAGACATCGCGCAAAATGCCGCCAACGCCGGTCGCCGCGCCTTGATAGGGCTCGATATAAGACGGGTGATTATGGCTCTCCATCTTAAAGATCGCCGCCAGCGGCTTGCCATCGGGCCCGGGGCCGATATCGACGACACCGGCATTCTCGCCCGGCCCGCAAATCACCTGCGGCCCCTCGGTCGGCAGTTTTTTCAAGTGAATCCGCGAGGATTTATACGAACAGTGCTCCGACCACATCACCGAGAAGATGCCCAGCTCGACCAGATTGGGCGCACGGCCCAATGCGTTTAGAATGTGCTCATATTCTTCCGGTTTCAGGCCATGTTCGGCGACGATTTCCGGGGTGATTTCAGGCAACGGTGCAGGCTGAGTCTGGGTCATGAAATGCGCTCTAGCGAGTCATGCTGACAAGGACCAGAGGGGATGGTCGCTACAGGCGCGGTAATCCCCGATTATCTCGCGATGCGCCCTCGTGCGGCCCACCAAGCGAGCGCGGCCAGCAGGGTAAAGGCGAACAGCGCAGTAGTCGCGATGCTGGGATCATAGGTTTCGGGTTCTGGGCCGAACCAATCATAGAGTTGCAGCGCTAGCAGGGTGACTGCCAGGACCAGCGGCGCAATCCATGTGCGTTTCGCGCCGGCCTGATTGGGCCGTGTTGTCATGATATAATAGAGAAGCGCGCCAAAGCAGAGCGCCAATTCCAGCGGAATGACAACTACTGGGTGATTCCATAAACCCAGCCCCAATTTGGGCTCATCGCCATAGAGTGTGAGATCCGGGACATGGACGACCAGGTCGAGGAACCAGTGCGACACCACCACCAATGCCGCCAACAGCGCGCCGCGGCGATTGCCGCCGAGCAGCATTATTATCAGTCCAAAGCCCGCTGCCCATAGCAACGCCCCAACCAGACTGTGCGTATAGGGGTAATAGTAAAGGTCCATCGCATTCATCACCGCGATACCCGGCGAAATGCGCATCTTCTCAATCCCAGCTAGCGCCAGTCCAAAGAAACCATAATCCACAAGCTGGGCAGCGATAAACATGGTGCCGAGGCCGACGCGGCGTTGCGTTCCCTGATCATCACGAGCCGCAATAGCCGCTGCGACAAAAGCAGGCGCGTAATGGCCAATAAACATGCTTGATACCCCTGCATTTGTGGTTTGTTGCATTCTATGCATGCGATGCTGGTTAATGCAAATCACGTGGTGCGATTTGCCAGCCCTTGACCCGGACCCGCCCGCCCGTCAAAGCATAGGGCTATGACAGATAATGATTTGCAGATGGATGATGCGGCGATTGCGGCGCTGAGTTTCGAGGATGCACTGGGCAAGCTGGAACATGTGGTGCGCCAGCTGGAAAGCGGTGAGGCGTCTTTGGACAGTTCGATCACGCTCTACACGCTGGGTGAGAAGCTACGCGCCCATTGCCAGCAGCGTCTGGATGATGCCAAAAGCCGGATCGAGAAGATTACGGTTGGCGCTGATGGCAAGCTCGGCACCCAGCCGCTGGATGACTGACAGGATTTGGGGATGCTCATCGCCCGTTTCGGGGTCGCGCGATGATAGTATGAGAAGCGGGGAAACATGACGGATCAACCATCATCATCGCCTGATTCATCGCTTTTGCCAGATGCTTTTCGCGCTATTGCTGAAGACATTGATGCGGTTTTCGACCGGATTCTGCTGGTTCCCGATGATGCCCGAGCCCCGTTGTTCGAGGCAATGCGCCATGCGGCGATCGGCGGCGGCAAGCGGGTGCGACCGTTATTGCTGACCGAAACTGCGTCACTTTTCGGGGTGGATCGCAATGCGGCGCTGCTAGCCTCAACCGCGGTGGAGGCCATTCACGTCTATTCGCTGATCCATGATGATCTGCCATGTATGGATGATGACGATCTGCGTCGCGGCAAGCCCACGGTGCACAAAGCCTTTGGCGAGGATGTCGCGGTTCTTGCCGGGGATTCGCTGCATGATCTGGCGTTCGAACTGCTGGTTTCCCCCGATGTGCATAGCGACCCTTTTGTCGGTGTAGAGCTGGTCACCGCTCTTGCTACCGCCAGCGGCCCCTCCGGCATGGCCGGTGGTCAGATGATGGATCTGGCTGCGGATGGTGAGGATTTTGACCTCGCCACCGTCACTCGCTTGCAGCAGTTAAAGACCGGCGCATTAATCGGTGTTTCTGTTGAAATGGGCGCGATATTGGGGCGTCTGCCTGAAGAAGGCCGCAGTTCATTGCGTGCCTATGCCCGCGATATTGGCCTCGCTTTCCAGATTGCCGATGATCTGCTCGATGTCGAAGGTGATGAAGAACTGGCGGGCAAGGCGCTGGGCAAGGATGAGGCGGCGGGCAAGGCCACCTTCCTTTCGCTGCTAGGCGTCGAACGCGCGCGCGAACAGGCATTTTTCCTGGTCGATCAGGCGGTAGGCCATTTGCAGGATTTCGGAGCCGAGGCTGATGTGCTGCGCGCGCTGGCGCGGTTTATTGTGGAGAGGGATCGCTAACATGACACAACGCATAGGCGTCTATCCGGGGACTTTTGACCCGATTACCCTGGGTCATATGGATATTATTCAGCGTGGCGCGAAGTTGGTCGACAAGCTGATTATCGGTGTCACCACCAATATCAGCAAGTCGCCGATGTTTTCCGATGATGAGCGCATGGAGATGGTACGGCGCGAAGTGGCGGCACTGGACAATGCCAATATTGAGGTTGTCGGTTTCAACTCGCTGCTAATGGACTTTGCCGATGATCAGCGCGCTTCGGTGGTTATTCGCGGCATACGCGGTGTCACCGATTTTGAATATGAGTATCAGCTCACCGGCATGAACCGCCAGTTGAATGACAATATCGATACGGTGTTCCTGATGGCGGATGTTTCATTGCAGCCCATTGCCTCGCGGCTGGTTAAGGAAATCGCGCTGTATGGCGGTGAGATTGACAAATTTGTTACCCCTGCGGTGCGCACGCAGGTGGAAACGCGGGTGGCCGAGTTGGGCCTTAAGGGCGGCTGACCCAAGAAGCGGATCATTCAGTGTGTTGACAGCATTGCCGCCTTATCGCATCGCATGCGACGAAATTGCCGCCATGCTATGGCGGACGCTGAATATTTTGGAGATATAGGCAATGGTGCGGAAATTTGCGTTGATGCATTCTGCATGGGTGATCATTTTGGCGGCCATTGCTGTGCTGGCCATACAGGCGCCGCCCGCTTTGGCGCAGGATGCAGAAGAAGATGCTGAAACAGCAACCGAAGCGCCAGCCGCTCCGGTGCTGACACCGGAAGAGCGTAAGGCAATCCGCGACAATCCAGAGAATACGCTGCATCTCGACCTCTCGACCGGTGGCAGAGTGACGATTCAGCTTTACCCCGATATCGCTCCTAATCATGTCAACCGTATCAAAACACTGGTGCAGCAGGGCTTTTATAACGGGATTGTTTTCCACCGCGTGATTGACGGCTTTATGGCACAAACCGGTGATCCCACGGGCACAGGTCAGGGTGGCTCGGAACTGCCTGATTTGGAGGAAGAGTTTAACCGCATTCCGCATCTACGCGGCACGGTTTCCATGGCGCGGACGAATGATCCGAACAGCGCCAACAGCCAGTTTTTCATCGTCTTCTATCCGCGCTTCTCGCTTGATAATAAATATACCAATTTTGGTCGGGTGAAGGCGGGCATGCAATATGTTGACCTGATCAATCGTGGCGAACCTCCCACACAGCCTTCGCGGATCATTCAGGCGTCTCTGGCGTCGCAGAACATGCCAATGCCGAATTTTGCTGAGCCTATGGATGATGAGCCGGTTATCACCGTGGATGATCTCAACGCGCCCATTGGCTAAGGCCTGAAAGCGAACAGCATTGGGGGCGGCATATGCGGGTTGACCTGTTTGACTTTGATCTGCCCGAAGAGCTGATCGCGTTGCGCCCGGCAGAACCACGAGAATCGGCGAATTTTCTGGTTGTCAGCCCGGATGGTGCGCTGAGCGATCATAAGGTCGGTGATCTGCCAACCCAGTTGCGTGCCGGCGATGTGCTCGTGTTCAATGATACCAAGGTTATTCAGGCGCAGCTTGAAGGCCGTCGTGGCGATGCCAAAATCGGCGCAACGCTGCACAAGCGGATTGATGGCCGCCGCTGGGAAGCCTTTATCCGCAATGCCAAAAAGCTCCGTATCGGCGAGCAGGTAGATTTTGGCCAAGGTGTCACCGCGTTTGCCGAGGCGCGGCATGATAATGGCAGCTTCACCCTTGCCTTTGACGGGGATGAACCGGTTGAGGTTTTGCTGGAGCGTGCAGGGTCCATGCCGCTGCCACCCTATATTGCTAATAAGCGTGCCATCGATGAGCAGGACAAGGATGATTATCAGACCATCTTTGCCGAGCGCGAAGGCGCGGTGGCGGCACCTACCGCCTCGCTACACTTTACGCCGGGGCTGATGCAGGCGCTCAACGACCATAGCATTCAGACCGAGACGATAACGCTGCATGTCGGCGCGGGCACATTTCTGCCGGTTAAGGCCGATGATACCGATGACCATCAGATGCACAGCGAATGGGGCGAGATCGCGCCCGATGTCGCTGCGCGCCTGTCAGCCGCAAAGGCCGAAGGGCGGCGGATTATCGCCGTCGGCACCACCAGCCTAAGGGTTCTGGAAAGCGCGGCGGACGAACATGGCCATATTGATGCATGGAGTGGTGACACCGACATCTTCATCACGCCGGGCTATCGCTTCCGCATGATCGATGCGCTGATGACCAATTTCCATCTGCCGCGTTCAACCCTGTTTATGCTGGTCAGCGCGGTTGCCGGGCT
The DNA here is from genome assembly GCA_038748365.1 of Pseudomonadota bacterium. Taxonomy (GTDB): domain Bacteria; phylum Pseudomonadota; class Alphaproteobacteria; order Sphingomonadales; family Sphingomonadaceae; genus Alterisphingorhabdus. The sequence continues at coordinate 27,924 of JBCDIZ010000008.1, read as the reverse complement.
GGAAACAATGAAAGTAGTCTATGCCCATGCCATCACGCAGAAATACCGCTTTTACAGCTATGGCGATTCTTCGCTGTTATGGGTGAATCCGGCGGCGAATTAGGATGATCCTAGATTCTCGTTCGTGTCGAGCCTAGTCGAGACAAGGCTCTCCACTCGCACCGGCCTCTCGACTTCGCTCGAGGCGTACGGGTAAACTGGGTACTACAAAACAGAAAAGGCGACCTATAAGGCCGCCTTTTCGATAATCACATTATCTGCGAATTACGCAGGAACACCCGGATCATCATTATCCTGAGGCTCCAGCGTACCGCCTTCATCGGCGCAGGTGCCGGCATCCGTATATTTCCAGGCATTGCCCTGATAGTCGACGGTGGAGGTGCCAGCGCATGAGGTGCCGGGGCCGGCTGCGCAGTCATTCTTGCCCGCGAGCGAAATGCCATAGCATTTCTCTTTTTCCGCCTTGGCGACTTCAGCGGTTTCCGTTTCACCCGAAGCGGCTTCTTCTTCGCCGCCTGAGGCACCGCCAGAGCAGGCGGCCAGTGATGCAGCTGCAACCATTGAAGCTGCGATTGATCCCATACGGGTGGTTTTCGTCATTCTCGTCTCCCAGGTGTTGGTCACCATCTCATATGCAGACTCGCAACATAGCCAGAATGCTGGACGTAAATTCGCAGAATTGCTGGCTCAGGTCAAATATCGTTACGGATTCGATATTTTTCTGTTCGAGCAGTGAGATTGACCAGCGCGCAGTGGCGCTCTAGGTGGCTGCGCATCATGCAGCCACGATTTTCTTTCACCATTCACGCCCGCGATGGCAAGGCGCGTCAGGGGACGCTGGCCATGCAGCGCGGCGCAATTCGCACGCCTGCTTTTATGCCTGTTGGCACGGCCGCCACTGTCAAGGCGATGACAACAGAAGATGTGCGCGCGGCGGGCGCGGATATTATCCTCGGCAATACCTATCATCTGATGCTGCGTCCTGGCGCGGAGCGCATGGCGCGGCTGGGCGGTTTGCACAGTTTCATGAACTGGGATCGGCCGATATTGACCGATAGCGGCGGCTATCAGGTGATGAGCCTTTCCGACCTCACCAAAGTGACCGAAGAAGGCGTTTCGTTCAAAAGCCATCTGGACGGCTCGCGTCATATGATCAGCCCCGAGCGCTCAATGGAGATACAGCGGCTGCTGGGTTCCGATATCGTCATGGCCTTTGATGAATGCACCGCCGATGGCGCCAACCATGAAGAGGCGGCGCGGTCTATGGCGATGTCGATGCGCTGGGCCAAGCGTTCGCGCGATGGTTTTGATGCGGGCGAGGACCATGCCGCGCGCGCCGCGCTATTCGGCATCCAGCAGGGGGCGCTGTTTGAAGATTTGCGCCAGCAATCGGCCGAACAGCTTATCGATATCGGTTTTGATGGCTATGCCATTGGCGGTCTGGCGGTCGGCGAGGGGCAAGAGGCAATGTTTGATGTGCTGGACTATGCGCCCGAGCAGCTTCCCAATGATCGACCGCGCTATCTTATGGGGGTAGGTAAACCCGATGATATTATCGGCGCTGTAGCGCGCGGTGTGGATATGTTCGATTGCGTGCTGCCGACGCGGTCGGGCCGCAATGGTCAGGCTTTTACCAGCACCGGACCGATCAATATCCGCAATGCCCGCTATGCGGAGGATCTGGCGCCATTGGATGAACATTGCCCTTGCCCGGCGTCTCAGAATTACAGCCGCGCCTATTTGCACCATCTGATCCGCTCGAAAGAGATATTGGGTGCGATGCTGATGACGCAGCATAATATCTGTTTCTACCAGAATATGATGCAGCAAATCCGCGATGCCATATCCGAAGGGCGCTTTGCTGCGTTCCAAAAGACTTTTCTGGAGCGTTACTCGTCAGGCGCGTAATCGGCTTTTACTGCCGCTACAGAGGCTGAGATATCCTGATGCTTCTCGGTCGCAGGCGTACCAAAAAGCCGAATTGGCAAGCTGAAGCGTCCTGCTTCACGGTCCTGCTCCAATGCGCCGCGCAACTGTCGTGACAGGCCTTGCAGGATTTTCGCAACGCCGCCATTCAGCATCGCATCCAGCTTCGGATTCTCGGCAAGCGCAGATGATGTTATGGCCAGTCGGGCAAAACCCTGTTGCGCATCATGGGTGCTGACGCTGATGGTGATTGGCCCTTTTGTCCCACTATTCTGGATCAATTCCAGCAGTTCGGTGAGCAGAAATGCCACCGGCATTGCGACATCCTGATCCACCTGCACCTGCTCTGCGTCTATTTTCGTGCGGCTGTTGAGATCATCTTTCGGGTCGCGGGCACGGAAACTGCCGACGACCTCACAGATCAGTTCGCGCAGTGCAATGCCATGGCTGGCCTCGCTATCGGCGAAATGGTGACGATGCACCACTGCCAGTGCATTCACCCGCCGCTGGATCGAAGCATAAATACGCGCAATATCGTCGCTCTCGGCACCACGCGCATGCAGGCTGAGCAGGCTGGTAACAATTTGCAGATTGTTTTTGACCCGGTGATGCACTTCACGGGTGAGCTTCACCTGCTCATCCAGACCATCTGCAAGCGCCTGTTTGTCGGTGCGGACCTTGGTTGCGAGGCGGCTGAACACATCGTCGAGTTCGAGGATTTCATGCGCGATCATCGATTCAGAGTGCATCGGCGTTACCTCGCTGCCGGGAGCAAAACTGCGCATCTTGTTGCGCAGATGCCGGATCGGTCGCACCAGCATCCGGGTAACCACCAGCCAACCGATGACCGCAGCAGCCAGAATCATGATAAACGGAATGATGCGGATCAGATATTGTGAAGAGCTTTTGCGCTCGCGCGGCAGACGCATGGTCAGCTTGAGTCCTGCTACATGCTGCTCGGCGGTAATATAATCGCCCAAATGGCGTTTGTTGCGCAGCGGTAGCTCGCTTAGCACCAGCGTTTCATCACCCTTATGCAGCTCGATATGCGATAGCGGCATGGTGCCTTCCGGATCGGCAATATCGACCAGATCATCATTGTTATAAAATGCCACAGCATGAGCGGACGTGCTGCTGCCCTGCCAGAAAACCAGCAGCCCATCATGGTCAGGAGTAAAGATGATGTCATCGGGTGCCCCGGTGATCATCAGATTGCGTATGATGTCATTATCCGGGCCATTCAATCCGCATTGCGGTGTGCCGCTTTGGTCGCTGAATACCATCACTTGTGACAACATTTTCTCGGGCAGTTCATCGCGTAGACTGGTGCACAGCGTCTCCGTATCACCACCCATTGCAATAGAGTTGGCTGCGCGCAGCAATATCGCCCGCTGTGAATCAAGTGCGGTCTTTACCCGCAATGCGCCCAAATTAACGCCATTGGCTGCTGCTTCCCGGCGCGCCTGTTCTTCGCTGCTTTCAATTTGTTCTGATGCGAGATAGGCGATCAGCGCCAATGGCGCGAGCGCGACCAGCAGAATGACAAACAGCCGCATACCGGTTGATCGAGTCGGGTAATCATCGCTGGAAGCCCAGCCGGTTTCGGGTGCTGCGGTCATGTAAGGAAAAAATATCCTGCTAATCTGCGCGATAGCGTTTCCGGCACATCAGGCAAGCTTATCGAGTAAATCCTGAAATTCGCTGGGCAGAGCTTCATCAACTGTTTGACGATAAACCGACTTAAGTGCTTCGCCAATCAGCTCGTCATTGTCAGCGATAAACTCTGCATGACAACCCGCACCGTCCATTGCGATTGCGCCGTCATTCTCAGTCTTATTCTGATCATGACCTGCACTTTGGGCATGGGCGCTTTTGCTACTGATATGTTTCTTGTCGCGCGTCATGCTAATGCTCTGCTTAAATCGAATATGCTATATAATCCGCATTTTCCGCAACTCAACAGGCTGCCATCTAGAACGTCATTCCCGCAAATATCAGATTTTGGCGTATATACCATGCTTCTCATGCCAGTCAGGAACTTAACCCTAGAACCCGCGTTCACCAATAAGGTTCCATGTGTTGATGGCTATATGATTGCCTTTTGCGTATCTCCAAAAGTCGGCATAGACTTGCAAAACCGGTGCGCACATCCCATTCAAAGACAATTGTAATTTGGCTTTGACAATATTCAGAGCCGCACGTTCTGCAAATCGGAGTTTCCTGATTTATGTCCCTTGGTCAAGAGCTTGCCCCGCATCTTCCCTTTCTCCGCCGTTATGCCCGGGCTATTGCTGGTGAACAGCAGGCCGGAGACGCCTATGTGAAGTCGACTCTGGAAACTATTGTCGAAGCACCACAGCAATTTCCGCGAGATATGGGTGTGAAACTTGGCCTGTACCGCACATTCCAGGCGATCTGGGCCTCGACCAGCGAAGATGGCGCGCAAGATAGTCAGGAACCGAGCAGTGATTTACGAGAGCAGGTTACGCGCAAGCGGCTGGTTGCGATTCCATCCGAGGCGCGTCAGGCGCTGCTGCTGACCGCGATGGAAGGCTTTTCCCATGCCGATACGGCGCTGCTGATGGAACGTGATGAAGCCGAGATTGCTGGCCTGGTGGACGAAGCTCTGGCCGAAATTGACAAGCAAATCAGCACGCGTGTCCTCATCATCGAGGACGAACCTATTATCGCTATGGATATCGAGACGATTGTCGAGGATATGGGCCATGATGTCACCGGCATTGCAGTGACCCGCGATGAGGCGGTGGCGCTGGCTGAAAAGGATGAACCGGGCCTGATATTGGCGGATATTCAGCTTGCCGATAATAGTTCAGGCATTGATGCGGTAGCCGACATATTGGGTTCTACCAATGTACCGGTGGTGTTTATTACAGCCTTTCCGGAACGGCTGCTTACCGGTGAAAAGCTGGAACCGGCCTTCCTGATCACCAAGCCATTTCAGCGCGATACGGTGCGCGCTGCGATTTCACAGGCGCTGTTTTTCCATCAGGTTTGATTGCAGCGCACAATTGAGCCTAAATGGCCCTAGTTTCCCGTTCGCCTCGAGCGAAGTCGAGAGGCCGGTGCCAGTGGAGAGCTGTGTCTCGACTACGTTGCCTTGCAACGTAGTTTATCCTGAACGCCTGCCTTGGCAGGCAGTCGAAAGGCTCGACACGAACGGAATAGCATCAAGCTAGCTCGCGCTATTTAGCAAATGCCCCAGATACAAAAAGGGCGGCTCTCGGAGCCGCCCTTTTTGTTTGTCTGATGGAATAGATCAGCGCGAATAGAATTCGACGACCAGATTGGGCTCCATCTTCACCGGATAAGGCACCTCATCCAGTGTCGGGATGCGGTTGAAGGTCACCTTGTCAGTGCCATCGGGAACGACATAGTCAGGAATGTCACGCTCGGCGAGGCCTTGCGCTTCGATAACCAGCGCCATTTCCTGTGCTTTTTTGCTCAGGCCAATAACTTCGCCCACCTTGATGCGACGCGACGGGATGTTGCACTTCTCGCCATTGACGAGGATGTGACCGTGATTGACGATCTGACGCGCGGCAAAAATCGTCGGGGCGAATTTGGCGCGATAAACGATCATGTCGAGACGCTGCTCGAGGATGCCGATCAGATTCTGGCTGGTATCGCCCTTCATCTTCGCCGCTTCGCCATAGGCGCGGCGGAATTGCTTCTCGGTCACATCGCCATAATAGCCTTTCAGCTTCTGCTTGGCGCGAAGCTGCAGACCAAAGTCGGACAGCTTGCTCTTGCGACGCTGGCCATGCTGGCCGGGGCCATATTCACGACGATTGACAGGGGATTTGGGGCGCCCCCAAATATTTTCGCCCATGCGGCGATCAAGTTTATATTTAGCGGACGTGCGCTTTGACATACTTCATGCTCCAATTTGCTTATGTTGTCCCGGAACGCACCGCCAGATGAGGGCTTTTAGACCTAATATCTGACGCGGCTACCGCTTCACCGGGGTGCGGAGCCAATTGCGAAGCGCGGCCTATGACGGAGAAAGCGACCAATGTCAATGTTGCTATGGGCTAAATATAGGCTGGTCATGCCCGGCGATTATCGTTAGCGCTGCCACGCAACGGAATGACCACATTATGCAAAATCCGTCGGAAGATTTATGAGCAAAGACATCCGCAATCCTGAACAGTGCGAAACCATGGCCGATGTGCGCGCTGGGGTTGATGCGCTAGATGCCGAGCTGGTGGACCTGCTGACCCGGCGCTTCGGCTATATGTCTGCCGCGGCGCGGATAAAGACTGATCGTGCCACTGTGCGCGATGAGACGCGCAAGGCGGAAGTCATCGCCAATGCCAAGGCGCGTGCATTGGAAAACGGTATTCCGGTGGCTTTGATCGAAGATTTCTGGGAGCGGCTGGTTGAGGCGTCGATCGCCTATGAATTTGAGAAATGGGATAAGTTGCGTAGTTAAATCCTCCCCGCTTGCGGGGAGTGGGACCGTCGAAGACGGCGGAGGGGGATTGCCCCTTGCGCAGCGCAAGTGGAGAACCCCCACCGTCTCACCTACGCTAAAGCTACGGCGAGCCACCTCCCCGTAAACGGGGAGGAAGTGTTCAACCTTTTGGCGTCCGCTCCAGATGCTTCAATACACCGCGCATGGTCCGCACCTGACCGCTATTCCATCCCGGCTGAGTCAGCAGCGTGCGTAATGTGCGTTGGGTGGCGGGAATACGGTCCTCAGGGAAGAAATAGCCGCGCGCATCGAGCATCCTAAACAGATGTTCTATCATGCCTTCCAGCTCCTCTTGCGGCGCTGGTGTCATGCTCTCGGCCTCATCTTCGCCGCGTGTCGGTTGCGCCTGCGTTTGGGTTCCGGGTTCGGTGCGCGACCAGGCGTAAGCGACCAATATCACCGCCTGTGCCAGATTGAGCGAGCCGAATTTTGGGTTGATTGGAATGGTGATGATCGAGCGGGCGAGAGCGACATCATCGGTTTCCAGTCCCGAGCGTTCCGGCCCGAACAGCACAGCGCTACGCCCGGTTTCATTGGCCATAGCGGCGGTGGCCTGTTCCGCATCAAATACCGGCTTGGTAACCCCGCGCTTGCGCACTGTGGTGGCAAACACATGTGCGCAATCGGCCACCGCATCGGTGACGCTGTCATGCACCGTGGCATCGGCGAGTATCTGATCCGCGCCGGAAGCAGCCGGACCGGCATCGGGATTGGGCCAGCCATCGCGCGGGGCCACCAGTCGCATCTCGGTCAGGCCGAAATTGAGCATGGCGCGTGCGGCTTTGCCAATATTTTCCCCCAATTGTGGGCGAACAAGCACCATGATGGGGTTATTTTCACCCGCACTCACGTCCATATCGCTCATGCCTGACCGACATCTTTCACATTGGCGGCAAATTCCTCGAAATCCTTGGCCTCGTTAAAGTCACGATACACGCTGGCGAAACGGATATAGGCGACGCTGTCCAATTGGCGCAGCCCGTCCATCACCATTTCGCCGATTTTCTGTGACGGAATTTCAGATTCGCCTCTGGTTTCAAGCTGGCGCTGTATGCTCGAAACCAGTTGGTCAATTCTCTCCGGGCCGACATCGCGTTTGCGGCAGGCCAGCGTAATCGATTTCTCCAGCTTGGTGCGGTCAAACGGTTCGCGCCGGTCAGCATTTTTGACGATCATGATCTCGCGCAGCTGGATGCGCTCAAAGGTAGTAAAGCGCGCGCCGCAATTCTCGCATTGGCGGCGGCGACGGGTCGCATTGCCATCTTCCGTGGGACGGCTGTCCTTTACCTGGCTATTTTCATGACCGCAAAAAGGACAGCGCATAGGGGTAGGCTACTTCTTTTTGGCGGTGCTTCCCGAAGTCTTGCGAGTTCTGGTAGATTTGGCCGCCTTGGGCTTTTCCTCAACAGGTTTTTTCGCAGGTGTTTTGGGTGCGTCACCGCTGGATGACAATTTCTGTGCCTGCCGATAGGCGACAATGCCCGCGCCTGCAATAGCTCCGGTGGCAAGGCCTACAACCGGCAATACCGCGCCTGCGACGGCGCCGATAGCCGCACCGCTAGCGATCTTTTTGCCATTGGCGCTTTTGACGCCATTCCAGGCATCCTTACCTGCACCAACCAATTCATCCGCAGCTTCAGAGAAATAATGCTTGCTCTGCTCAAGAAAACCATCATCGGCGGCCGCGCTCATCGGTGCGCTACATTGCGGGCAATATTTGATGCCAGCCTCAATGGTGGCGCCGCATACAGTGCATTGTTCAAAATCCATCGCTTTAAATCCTTGTGGCTCTCCCCTGACCCTAGAGTCCGAGACCCTATTTCTTCTTTTTCTCTTCTTCCTCTTCCTGCTTCTTGGTTATGTGGCGATAGGCGACGACGCCTGCACCAATAGCCGCGCCCGCAGCAACACCCACCGGAGCAATCAGACCCGCCGCCGCGCCCAAAGCTGCGCCGCCCGCCAGTTTCTTGGCCGAGTCCATATCGGTAATATGCTTGCCGTGCTTATAGGTTTCCTTGGCGGCGTCCTTGGTTGCGCCCCAAAGCTCTTCTGCCGCTTCACCGACATAATGTTTAGTCTGCTCGACAATACTTTCGGCGTGAATCTGCTCCGGCGTTTTCGCGCCGCAATGCGGGCAAAACTTCATGCCGTCTTCCAGCTCCGCGCTGCAATTGTTGCAGGTCTGTGCCATGATTACGCTCCTTCGCTGCGTGTATTATGGTGATAACACGCCGAAAAGTCAACTCCGTCTGTCGAAGCGTAACTTATGTATATCGTGACCTATGAATAAATCGGAAAGCGGTCGCACAAAGCTTCGACGCGCGCCCTGACATCGGCTTCGACGGCCGGATCACCAGCCTCGCCTTTTTCGCGCAGGCCATCGAGCACATCGGCAATCATATCGGCGATGGCGCGGAATTCTGCCGGGCCGAAGCCCCGGGTGGTGCCTGCCGGAGAGCCGATACGGATGCCGCTGGTCTTCAGCGGAGGCAGCGGATCGAAAGGCACGCCATTTTTGTTGCAGGTTATCCCTGCACGCTCCAGCGCCTCATCGGCATCCCTGCCAGTGACACCGAGCGGGCGCAGATCAACCAGCGCGACATGGGTATCGGTGCCGCCTGCGACCAGTGCCGCGCCGCGTTCTTCGAGCCGCGCCGCCATAACCTTGGCGTTTTCGATCACGGCAGCAGAATAGCTTTTGAATTCCGGGCGCAGCGCCTCGCCAAAGGCCACGGCCTTGGCAGCGATAACATGCATCAGCGGACCGCCTTGCAGGCCGGGGAAAACCGCGCTGTTGAATTTCTTGCCGAGCGCCTCGTCATTGGTGAGGATCAGGCCGCCGCGTGGACCGCGCAGCGTTTTGTGCGTGGTGGTGGTGACGACATGCGCATGCGGCATTGGTGAAGGATGATGGCCGCTGGCGACCAGCCCGGCAAAATGCGCCATATCCACCTGAAAATAGGCGCCGACCTTATCGGCGATTTCGCGGAAGCGAGCAAAATCGATCTGGCGCGGATAGGCGGAACCACCGGCGATAATCAGCTGCGGCTTATGCTCCAGCGCCAGCCGCTCAACCTCGTCATAATCGATCAAATGGGTGTCTTCACGTACGCCATATTGCACCGCGTTAAACCATTTGCCCGATTGCGCCGGTTTGGCGCCATGGGTGAGGTGGCCGCCTGCATCGAGGGACATGCCGAGAATGGTATCGCCCGGCTTGATAAGCGCCAGCAGCACCGCGCCATTGGCCTGCGCGCCCGAATGCGGCTGGACATTGGCATAGGCGCAATCGAACAGCGCTTTGGCCCGGTCGATAGCCAGTTGCTCTACACTGTCAGACGGGGCGCAGCCCTGATAATAGCGGCGACCGGGATAGCCTTCGGCATATTTGTTGGTGAAGACCGAACCCTGTGCCTCCAGTACCGCCTTGGAGACGATGTTTTCCGAGGCGATCAGCTCGATCTGCTTCTGCTGGCGGGTCAGCTCTGATGCAATCGCGGCGGCGACATCTTCATCGCTGGTGCTAACACCGGATTCAAAAAACCCGTCGGGGCGGAAATCGGTTTCGGGTTGGCTGGTCATGATGGTGCTCCTAGTTTGTCCACTCTGCGCTGGTGGCGGCCCCCGGCAAAGTCAGTGTTCAGAAAAGCGGTGAGGCAGGCCTTGGCCTGCTCAATGCCGATCAGTCTCGCCCCCATGGCGATTACATTCGCATCATTATGCTCGCGCGCTAAGCTGGCCGAAAGCGGTTCACTTACCAACGCACAGCGACAGGCCGGGTTCCGGTTGACCGACATGGATATGCCAATACCCGACCCGCACAGGGCAATGCCGAATTCTGCTTCGCCCGATGCCACCGCATCGGCGAGTTTATAACCATAATCGGGATAATCGACGCTGCTGTCATCAGGGGGACCGAGATCGCTGACCGCATGCCCCTGTTCGCTTAGCCAGGCGCGCAATTCGGCGCGCATTGCATTGGCGGCATGGTCAGAGGAAATGGCAAGACGCATTAGGGTCAGGTCCTATTAAACGGTGCGGTCGAGACTTGTTCAGCGGTGATGTAGTGCATTGCGCGCGGCTTCGCCAGATGCAAGCTGCCGCCTGTCCACATTTATGGCGGTTAAGAGTTTGTTAGCATTTTGCCGGTTAATTTTGTGGCATGTTAGCGACGAAAAACACCATGCTGAATGTCGTAGCGCCAGCATCTGTTATAGACGGGGTGCGCATGGTTCTGTGCGTGATTTTTTCGCTTGCGTTGATTGCTGCGGGCCAAGTCCTTCCATTTTAATCCAACCGTTCAGGCTGAGCTTGTCGAAGCCCCGTATTTCTTCAGAAGTGAAGAACAGCCCTTCGACAGGCTCAGGGCGAACGGTCTGTAGCGATTCTTTAGCTTAAAGCGTCGAAATCTTGCGCTCGATGCCCTTCCATAGTTCGCGAAATGCCAACTGTGCGGGATTTGACGGCGCAAAGGCACCCAGAGGCGCGCGATGTTTGGCCATTTGCTCGACTGCGCTGGTCATCGGGATCACCGGCCAGCCGGGGTGATCCTCCAGCGCCTTGTTGTGCAATGCGCGGCGACGGTCAACCATGGAATGCACCGGCAGCATCGGTGCGTGCTTGCCGCCTTGGCCGTCAAGATATTCGCGCACTTCGAGAAAAGCACGATAGGAAAGTGGCGAGGGTATCACTGGCACAATCACCAGATCGGCGGCACGCAGAATCTGCTCGCTGGTTTCGGTGAGGCCCGGCGGGCAGTCCAACAGGATTCGATCATAGCTTTTGTGCAGATCGGTCAGCAGTTTTTTGAGCCGTTTCTTCTTGCCCATCTCGAACAGCAGATGATTGAGACTACGCAATGAGGTATCCGCCGCCAAGATATCCAGCTGTTTGACGGTGGATTTGCGGATCAGCTTTTCGGCATTAACGCGGCGCGAAAACACCGCCTGCGCCTCGTCCTTGAGCTGCTTGTCCTTGCCTATCAGGAAGGTAGCCGCCGCCTGCGGGTCGAGATCCCACAGCAATGTGCGCCGCGCACTCATCTGTGCCGAGCACCAGGCAAGATTGACGGCGGTGCTGGTTTTTCCAACACCACCTTTCAGATTATAGACCGCAATCGTGGCCATGGATGTCCTTTTCCGCGAGTGTCATAAGCAAACAGCGTTTTGTAATTAATCTGTAATAATACAAAATTTGCTTAATTTCACGGCCTATTGATTGGCGGTGCTGTTTTCTATGGCGTCTCGCTTTCGGCAGAATCCTCGGTCGTTGCCGTATCATTCTCAGCGCCTTGGCCGGTCCATGCCGCGCGCGCGGTATCAGCAGCGCCGCCCATAATCCCTGCCGGCGTGCGCGATGGTGGCATGATGTCCAGCCCCTTGGCGATCAGCCATTCGCGAACATCGCCCGCGGTGCGCGCCGGGTCTTCCTCCATCGGGATATGGCCGAGATCGGAATAGATGACGAGCGTGCTGTCGGGCAGCTTTTCATCAAACCATTGCGCCGAATCCACCGGGATCAGCGTATCCTGTGCGCCCCAGAGGATCAGCGATGGTACCGAAATATTGGCGATCTGTTCAGAATCGCGCTTGCGCGCCGGATCGCCGGTGCCGGGGTTGAACATCGCCTCACGATTGCCGGGATAGCGCAGCAAGTGCCAATAGCGGTCAATCTGAGCATCGGTCAGCTTGTCGGGCTCCGCAACAGAGCCTTTCAGCGTCTCAGCGATAATGCTGCGCGGGGTCATAACACCCAATATCGGTTTCAGCACATCGCTCTGCGCCAGGCGGAAGCCAATGGGCAGGGTCGCATCGTCAGGCTGCGGCGCACCCGATGAATCTATCAATATCAGACCACGCACTGCATCGGGATGATCGAGCGCATGATGCCAGCCAATGCGCCCGCCCATGGAGTTTCCGGCAACAATATAGCTTTCTATACCAAGCTGCTGCATCAGCATATGGACCATATCCGACTGGCCTGCAGCGCTATAGTCATTGGCGATATGCGGCCCGGTCAGGCCATGACCGGCATGGTCATAGCGGATCACGCGGTAATCACCCTCCAGCGCCTCGGCCCAGCCCTCCCATGTGTGCAACGATGCACCCGAACCGTGCATCAGCAGCAACACCGGCGCATCACGCGACCCGGTATCGCGGACATGCACGGTCTGGCCATTGGGTAGTTCGATAAACTGCGATGGTTCTTCGCCATATTCCGCACGCAGCTCTGCAACATCGCGATCCGGCGCATAGGCCCAGATACCAACGCCGACGACCGCGACAATAAGGAGCAGGGCCAGCCATTTGAGTATGCGGAGCATGTGTGTGTCCTTGGTTTACGTTGTCTAATTCCGTTCGCCCTGAGCTTGTCGAAGGGCCGCACTGCCTTTGAAAGAAAAGGACAGGGCTTCGACAAGCTCAGCCCGAACGGTTTGTTTTGATTATCCTAAAGTATCTCGCGCACCTTATCTTGTGGCCGACAAAGCCGCACACCTTTTTCGGTCTCGACCAGAGGGCGGTTAATCAGGATCGGCTCTTTGGCCATGGCGTCCAGTATCGTATCTCCTGATACGACCTCTGCAGTCAGGCCCAGTTCCTCCGCCGGAGACCCACGCACCCGCAAACCCTGCTGCGGCGTCATTCCGGCGTCTGTGTAAAGCTGCGCCAGCTTCTCGCGTGTCGGTGGGTCTTTGAGATATTGCACCACCGTCAGCTCGACATCCGGCTGTTCCTCAAGAATAGCCAATGTCTTGCGCGATGTGCCGCATTTTGGATTGTGCCAGATCGTGGCTTTCATGGCCTGCTCCCCTATGTCCAGTTTGGACTGTATTTATGCTGCCCCGGCAGGCCATGCAACGGGGGAAATCCTTATTCAGTCGGTTCGTTCTGTGCGGGCGCTGGCGCGGTGAGGGAAGGCACGGCTTCCGCTGCATCCTCAGGCGAGATTCCCGGCGGCGGCGCGGCGGAAATGCGTTCCTCACGCCGGGCGACACGCGCCGCACGCTTAATCGCCTCGCGCAGCCGCGGATAGACGCCGCAGCGGCAGATATTCTGGATCGCCTCGTCAATGTCCTTGTCCGATGGCCTGTCATTGCGCCTGAGCAGCGCCGAGGCCGCCATAACGATACCGGGAGTGCAGAAACCGCATTGGATTGCCTGTTCCGCAACCATGGCCTGCTGCACCGGATGGCTGCGGTCGCGGCTGAGCGCTTCAATGGTGGTGACAAAGCGTCCCTCGACCTCGGCCAAAGTCACCAGACAGGAACGGATCGCGGTGCCGTCAATATCGACAATGCATGCGCCGCAATCGCCATTGCCACAGCCATATTTGGTGCCGGTCAGATTAGACGCATCGCGCAGTGCCCAGAGCAGAGGCGTTTCCGGGTCCATACGATATTCGACCGGGCGGTCATTGACGGTGAGTTTGGTCATTCTCGCCTAACATAAAAATATACTCGTCATCCCGAACTTGTTTCGGGATCTCAGGCCGTAGAGCGTAACGCAGGCAGATGCTGAAACAAGTTCAGCATGACGAATATGTGTTGGGTGTCGGATCAATCCCGCCAGCTGGTATCAATCTTGTCAACCAGACGCACCATCGCCGCGAAGTCGGGCGCACCGGGGCCGCCGGGGAGTTGGACCTGGCTGAGGTCGCGCTGGTGCACGTCGATGACTTCCTGCGGCACTGTGATCGGCTTGCCCATGCTCATCGTCGCGAGCTGGATTTCGCAGGCGCGTTGCAGGGCCCAATAGGTGATAAACGCTTCGGGCAGAGTACGGCCCAGCACCACGGGGCCGTGGTTTTTCAGCATCAGCACCCGTTTGTCGCCAAGGTTCGCGGCGAGACGCGGGCCTTCTTCGCTGCGTACGGTGACGCCCTCAAAGTCATGATAGGCAATCTGGCCGATAAAGTTGCAGGCATAGAAGTTGGTCGGCTGCAATCCGCCCTCAACCGAGCATACCGCCATGGTTTCGGTGGTGTGGGTATGGATGATGCAGTGCATATCGGGCAGTTCCTTGTGGAACATGCTGTGCTGGGTAAAGCCCGCCTTGTTCACCGGATAGAGCGAGCCGTCCAGCGTCTCACCCTCGGAATTGATCTTGACCAGATTGGATGCACAGACCTCGGAGAAATGCAGGCCATAGGGGTTGATCAGAAAGGCATCTTCTTCGCCTGGCACTTTCAGCGTGATATGGTTGTAGATCATCTCGGTCCACCCCATCATGTCAAAGACGCGGTAGCAGGAGGCGAGCAGCTTGCGGGCCTCGCGTTCATCGGTGGACATCTGGTTATCAGTCTTGAGGGCTGTGGCCATGGCGAACTCTCCATTATCGCGGGTGCTGTTAACGTGTTTGTACGCGACTTTAGACCAAGGGTAGGGGCACGGCAACCACTGGAAAAGCGGTTTTCAAAGGGTTTGGCTGACACAGGATTGCCGCGCCTTAGGCTGTTTGCGGTGGAAAAGGCTTGAAAAATGCCTATATTACTGTAAGCCGCGCCGCTTACGGACCGCTCCATATGCGCGGCCTGTTTGTGATTCGATTAGCAAATTGTTGGTTTTCTGACGATATTCAGCGAATTGCGCACAACCAGATTTTGATTTTGCCATCGCCGAGGTGCATCGCCCCGGCATAAGATATTTTGACCGGAGTTGATTGGACTTATGCAAATTACTGTTCGCGATAACAATGTTGATCAGGCGCTGCGGGCGCTGAAAAAGAAGCTGCAGCGTGAAGGCGTGTATCGCGAGATGAAGCTCCGTCGCCATTATGAAAAACCCTCGGAAAAGCGTGCGCGCGAAAAGGCCGCCGCTGTCCGCCGCGCCCGCAAGATGGAGCGCAAGCGCATGGAGCGCGACGGCACAAAATAAGGGCGATGGCGCCTTAGAGTTTGAGACAGGGCGGCTTTTGCCGCCCTTTTTCGTGCGCGCTGCAATCAACCTCTGCTATTTTTGTCTTGATTGCCACGCCCGCCTGCCCGAAAAGGCGCGCGCAATATCCATCTGAGTGAAAGACATCGCCCCATGTCGGTAACCCGTGTACCTCTTCAACCCATCGCCAAAGGATCACTGACCAAATTATGGATCGGTGTGATCGTCGTCTTGCTGCTTGGCGCTGGTTTGGCCTGGGCCGGTACGGCATCGGTGCGTGGCATGATCAACACCACCGAAAATGGCGTGAAGGTTATCACCCTTGTTGATGGTGAAGCCGGTGTTTCGCCGTCCAGCGGTGATATTGCGGCGGTGAATTATGAAGGCCGGTTGATGGACGGCACTGTGTTTGATGCCAATGAGCAAGTGCCTTTTTCGCTCGCTGGTCCGAATGACCCGCCAGCACCGCCGATGTTCCCAGCGATTATTCCGGGCCTTCGTGAAGCGATGCTGACCATGGAAAGAGGCGGCCGCTATCGTGTGATTATCCCTTCCGAACAAGCCTATGGTGACCAGCAAAAGGGCGATATCCCGGCCAACTCAGATCTGGAGTTTGAAATTGAGCTGCTTGAGTTCCGCTCCATGGCCGAGATTGAAGCACAATTCCGCGCCATGCAGCAGCAACAACAGCAATTGCCTCCGGGCGTGGGCGGACCACCTCCTGGCGCTGGCGGCCCGGGTCAGCCACTTCCGGGTCAGTAAGGGCTATTTTGACTGAACAAGACCGTTAGCCCTGAGCTTGTCGAAGGGCGTTTCTCTACTTGAGAGGCGGGGTTGACCTTCGGTCGCCTTCGGCCCGACGGGCTCAGCCCTAGCGGTTTGGTTTTGATCATGATTGTGACGGGTCTTAATCCCTAAACCAGCATGCGCTCTATCGCTTCTGCCAACATTTCCGGTTCGGTCACACTGGGCCAGTGCGATGCGCCTTTGAGCAGGATGCGCTTCATATCGCTTGTCTCAAGCCAGTCCAGTGTGGCCGTTGGACAGTTATCGGGATTGTACACATAGGTCACATCAGCCGAAGCCATAAGTACGTCTCCCGGATGATTGTCTTTTGAGTATGCCTTGGCATCGCACCCCAATTGCCACAGCGCATTAGGGTTGGCTTTTGCTACTTGATCACGATAGCGCGCGATGACCGGCCGGGTTCGCGCTAAGCCCTCCAGTTTAGCAGCAATAGCGACGCGGAACGCCCCGGGCGAATCATAATTCGCAGCGAGGCCTGAGAAATAGGCATCGTCTGCGGTGAGATTGCCCTCAAGCGAGATAATATTTTCAAGCGGGCAGTCTGGCCTGCGAGCGGCCAGCGAGGCGATAATGGAGGCGACCGAATGGGCAATGATGGTATCCGCGCCGGTTTCCCGAGCCTTTTGAGCGACGAAACCGGCCAGCGCCTCCAGGCTTGTCTCTTCTGCCAATGGAGGTGCGCCGAAACCCGGCAGATCGAGCGGGATCAGCTTGTGATTCTCTGCCCAGGCTGTTTCGGCAAGGGGCGCATACATGCTGGCATTATCACCAAATCCGGCAATGGCGAGCATGGTGTGGCACCGCCTTGTGCTGTTCACCCTGTCTCTTCCGCTTCGCCCCAGCCAGCGAGGCTCTCCAGTGCGATTTTGATGATGGTGACAATCGGATCGGCCAGTGCCAGCCCGACTATGCCGAACAGCGCGCCGAAGAGGAGCTGTGCACCGAGCACCAGTGCAGGGGCCAGATCGACGGTCTTTTTGGCAACCATTGGCACGATGACATAGCCATCAATTACCTGGACAAAGACATAAACGCCGACGGCAAAGAGCCCGGTTTCAAAACCCGCGGAAAAGCCGACCAGGATAATCAGCGCGCCAGAGACAATCGCGCCGATATTGGGCAGAAACGCCAACAGGCCGGTCAAAAGGCCGAGTAAAGCCGCCATCGGCACGCCGCCGAGCCACAGCAATATCCAGGTGCCAAAGCCTTCGACCGCCATGCCGAGTAGGCGCCCGGCCAGCAGACGTCGCATGGTAAAGCCGATGGTATCGAGCGTGCCGTAAAAATGGTCGCGCCGTTCTAGCGGGATCATCCAAGCCAGTCCGCGCTCGTAGAGCTTTGGCTCAATCGCGATAAAAATGCCGAGTACACACATCAGCACGAAACTGGCGATAGCGCCGAATAATGATGTGACCGCAGCGGTGAACTGGCCAATGCGGCTGGCGACCTCGCTGCCCAGTTCCTTCAGATCCTCAGGCGTTGCGGTGATACCAACACTGGTCGCCCAGGCCCCGATTTGGTCGATTTGCTGCTCGACAATCTCTTGCAGACTGGCTGCCTGTTGCACCAGTTGCGAGCCGGTGAAATAGAATGTCCAGCCAACAAAGCCTGTGACCAGCAACAATACGATGGTGAGGCGCAGGCTGCGGGCAATGGGCAGAACACGACCGAGCAGGCGAGTGCCGCCATCGAGCATGATCGCCACAATCAGACCGCCGGCAATCAGCAGTAACGGTGAAGCGAGAATGACAATCAGCGCCAGCAGCGCCGCCATTCCGAGCCAGACAGCGGCCTTCTTTACCTCATTGCGCGCGATTGGATCGCTGAAATCGGTAGGGCCGGGTTTTTCGATTCTCTCTTGCGGGCTGTCCGCCATAACTATCCCCATCAGATGTGCTTTATGCGCTTAAAACACTCTTGGTTTGTTGACAATATGTGGTTGTTTAGGGGCCATGAATCCTCCCCGCTTGCGGGGAGGGGGACCGGCCGTAGCCTTGGCGAAGGCTGGTGGAGGGGGCAGGCCGCCAGATGCAGCGCAAGTGGATAGCCCCCTCCGTCAGCGCTGCTCGCTGCCACCTCCCCGCAGCGGGGAGGATGATGTGAGAATTACTCCGCCTTACGTTCTGCGCGTAGGCTTTGACCGGCGCGATCACCGCGTAATGCGCCGAACCATGTCAGCGGATTATAGCTTGCCTTGCCATCGAGTGAATACATGATGAACTCGGCGCGGCCGCCGACATTTTCCAGCGGTACCGGGCCGCCCAGACCCTGACCGCTGATCGGAAAACGGCTGTCGGCGCTGTTGTCGCGATTGTCACCCATGAGGAAAACATGGCCTTCGGGGATGGTGATCGGGCCAAAAAAGTCTGCGCCCTGATCCGGCGCGGCATCAATAATGACATATTGTGCGCCATTGGGCAGCGTTTCCTGCTTGATCGGCAGGTCACAATATTCCTTGCCGTCAGCGCCGCGCATCTTGGCGCCGGGATAGCTCATCTCGCTACAGGGCAGGGTGTCGTCTACTGGCAGTACCAGATTGGGCTGCACTTCCTGCGGTACTGGTACATCATTGAGGATAAGCTGGCCATCGCGCACCGCCAATGTATCGCCGGGCAAGCCTACGACCCGCTTGATATAGTCCTGTTTTACGCCGGGAGGTGCGGCGATAACGATATCACCATATTCCGGATCACGCGCGAAAATTTTGCCAGGAAATTCGGGCAATATATGGAAAGAGGCCGAGACCCAGGACCAGCCATAGGGATATTTGCTGACGATCAGCCGGTCGCCGACGAGCAGATTGGGTATCATCGATCCGGTGGGGATATAGAAAGGCTTGGCGATAATGCTGTGCACCGCCAGCACCGCGAGCAACAGCAGCAAAAGGCCGCGGATTTCCTGCCACCAGTTTATCGGCTCTTTGCTTTTCTCTTTCGCCATAATGCTGTGTAACTGTTCCTGCATAGTGTCCCGGCTCACCAGATCCTCACCTTAGGCGGCGCTGATCGGCAGCGCCTCAATAATTACAAATGCCTGTGCCCATGGGTGATCATCGGTGAGCGTGAGATGAATGGCGGCGCTATAGCCTGCGGGAATCATGCTGTCGAGCCGCTCTTTCGCGCCGCCGGTCAGCGCCAGTGTCGGCGCGCCTGAAGCGGCATTGATAACGCCGATATCGCGCATATAGACGCCGCGCTTAAAGCCGGTGCCGACGGCTTTGGAGAATGCCTCTTTGGCGGCGAAACGCTTGGCATAGGTGCCCGCCCGGGTATAGGGCCGCCGCGCCGCCTTGGCGCGTTCAATCTCGGTGAAGACACGGTTCTCAAAGCGCTCGCCAAAGCGGTCGAGCGAATTCTGGATGCGTTCAATATTGCAGAGGTCTGAGCCAAGGCCGATGATCATAACAATATCCTCCCCGGAACGGGGAGGGGGACCGTCGAAGACGGTGGAGGGGCACAGGCCGCATATTGCGATGTTTCCAGGTCGAACCCGATACGATATTCGCCACAGCGAATTGTGTGTTGCTGGATAATCTTACTCCATGCCGAGGGTGCCCCTCCACCATGCTGCGCATGGTCCCCCTCCCCGTGCCGGGGAGGATATTTGGGACCAATAATCACAGGGCTTTCCTCACCAAGGCAATAAGCAGGAACATCACCAGCCAGTGAAGCGCAATCTGTGTCGTCACCAGCTGGTGCGAAAAGCGCCAATCTGCCGATTTCAGCATCATCCAATAGCCGACAATCTGAATCACCGGCCAGGCAATGCCGAAGGTCACCAGCACCTGATTGCTGAGCGCCAGCCCCAAAACGAATATGCTGACGAGAAACGGTATCGCTGCCAATGCCATCATCAGCCGATCGCGTGATGTCGGTTTGGGCGGCGTCTCGCTCACCGCGCTTCATCCATCAAGGCGCGCATGCGGCGGATGCTTTCTTCCAGCCCGATAAATATCGCCTCACTGACCAGATAATGGCCGATATTCAGTTCGGCGATCTGCGGGATCGCGGCGATGGGCTGGACATTATCAAAGGTCAGACCATGACCGGCATGCGGTTCAATTCCGTTTTTCGCGGCCAGCGCGGCGGCATCGCTGATGCGACGCAATTCCTCAGTCGCATGTGCGTCCTCACCATCAATCATATGGTGCGCATAACGACCGGTGTGAAACTCGACCACCGGGGACTTAAGCCGGATGGCCGCTTCAATTTGACGCGGATCGGGTTCAATAAACAGGCTGACGCGGATGCCTGCCTCGCTGAGGCGTGAGACTATCGGGGCGAGGTGGTTATGCTGCCCGGCAGCATCCAGACCGCCTTCGGTTGTTCGTTCTTCGCGCTTTTCCGGCACGATACAGGCGGCATGCGGATTATGGCGCAGTGCAATTTCGAGCATTTCGTCGGTGGCCGCCATCTCCAGATTGAGCGGCAGGTCGGTGGCGTCCATGATCCGCTGCAGATCGCCATCGCGGATATGACGGCGGTCCTCACGCAGATGCGCGGTGATGCCATCGCCGCCGACACGCGAGACGATTTCGGCCGCACGCACCGGATCGGGATGATCGCCACCACGCGCATTGCGGATGGTGGCGACATGGTCGATATTGACGCCCAGTCTTAGATTATTGGCCATTAATTCTTCCGGCTTCCGGGCTTGATCGCTTCAATTTCGGCCAGCTCTGCGGGCAGTTCATCCTCGGCATAGCTGGGGAAGTTGAAGCCGATCAGCGGGAAGAACGGCACGTCAAAGCTGACCTCGCCGCCGGAGCGATCCACCAGGGAGGCTGCCGCGATGGTTTCGCCGCCTTCTTCGGCAATGGCTTTCATCGCCTCGCGTGAGGACTGGCCGGTGGTGACAACATCCTCGACCATCAGCACCTTTTGCCCGGGCTCTAGCGCGAAGCCGCGGCGCAGATGGAAGGTGCCTTCCGGACGCTCAAGAAACATGGCTGCCTTGTCCAGCGCGCGCCCGGCTTCATGACCGATAATCACGCCGCCCATGGCCGGGGACACCACCACATCAATCGCGTTGCGAAGCTCGCGCGGGATTTTCACCACCATTGCAGCAGCCAGCCTTCCGGCACGCATCGGGTCCATCAAAACGCGGGCACATTGCAGATAATGTGCACTATGGCGTCCCGATGAGAGAAGAAAATGGCCTTCCAGCAATGCTTTGCTGGCACGAAACTCGGCCAGAATTTCCTCTTCGGTCATAAAAATATCATCCTTTACGTAGCGTATTTTGGGTGCGGCGCACAATCTGGGATGGATGCGCGCCTTTTCAACTGCAAAAATATACCTAGATTGGCTTGAGACTGGCGGCAACCCTGCGTATAAGCCGCGCCATATGGTTGGCCAGCGAATATGAGAGAGACGTTGGTCGAGCCTAGTTTAATACAGAGGAATGCATGCAGTTTGTAACGAACACGCTTCGCAAAGCATCGGCTCTAGCCGCTGTTGCGGGCTTAATCCCGGCAACCGCACTGGCCCAGGAGGTTGCCCCTGAAACCGCAGATGCCGCTGCTGCCCCTTCGGCAGAAGCACCTGCAGTTGCTGATTCGGCAGCACCAGCAGCCGAGGCTGTGGCTGAAACGGCTACAGAAGCGGCAGGCTCTTATACGCCGATGGCGCCCACAGAAGGCGTCGGCATGCCGGTGCAAGGTGGCGTTGATTTTCAGCAGCAGTTCAGCGAGCTTGGCCAGACAGCCTATTTCCTCGACACTTACATTTTGTTGCCGGTAATCACGGTTATCTCATTATTCGTCCTTGGGCTGCTTATCTGGGTGATGGTGCGCTATCGTGCCGGGGCCAATCCTACCCCATCCAAAACCAGCCATAACACCACGATCGAAGTAGTCTGGACTCTGGTTCCGGCGCTGATCCTTATCGGCATTGCCTTTCCGTCGCTCAGCCTGCTGGCCAAGCAATATGAAACTGCACCTGCCGATGCCGTCACCGTCAAAGTCACCGGCTATCAATGGTATTGGGGCTACACCTATCCCGATAATGGTGGTTTTGAAGTCATTTCCAATATGATGGATGAGGAAACCGCCAATGAGCGTGGTGAGCCTTTTCAACTGGCCGTAGATAATCGCATGGTCGTTCCTGCCGGTGAGCCGGTCAAGATCATCACTACCGCTGCTGACGTGATTCACAGCTTTGCCGTACCATCCATCTGGTTCAAGCTGGACGCAGTGCCGGGTCGCCTTAATGAGAAGGTGATGCAGATTGACAAGCCCGGCGTATATTATGGGCAATGCTCGGAACTTTGTGGCGCGCGCCATGGTTACATGCCTATAGCCGTTGAGGCGCTGCCGCGTGATGAATGGGAGCAATGGGTGCTGACACAAGGTGGTACGGTTGGTGAAGAAGAAGTTGCCGACGCGCCTGCTGCAGAACCGGAGGCCCCTAGCGAAGGTGACGCAGAAGCAGAAGCGGTTGAAACCGCTGCGCTGACCAATTGAATTTGAGTGAAGGTGGAGAAGTATGACAACGATTGCAGCCGATGCCGGTGTAATGGATGCGCATGATAATCATGAAGAGCATCTCCCTGGCTTTTTCGCCCGCTGGTTTCTTTCAACAAACCATAAGGACATTGGCACACTCTATCTGATCTTCGCGATTTTCGCGGGCATCATTGGCGGCGCGATTTCCGGCCTGATGCGGATGGAGCTTGCTGCACCGGGCATCCAGTATCTTGGCGACTGGGCCAGTGCTTTACAGGGCACGGCGGCTACTGAAAATGAGGCGTTGCACCTTTGGAATGTGCTGATTACCGCCCACGGCCTGATCATGGTCTTCTTCATGGTGATGCCGGCGATGATTGGCGGCTTTGGCAACTGGTTTGTGCCGATCATGATCGGTGCACCGGACATGGCCTTTCCCCGCATGAACAATATCAGCTTCTGGCTGCTGATCCCGGCCTTTTTGCTACTGCTGGGTTCGACCTTTGTGCCGGGTGGCACGGGTCTCGGCGCAGGTACGGGCTGGACCGTTTATGCACCACTTTCCACCAGTGGTTCGGTTGGTCCTGCTGTCGATATGGCGATCCTGTCGCTGCATATCGCCGGTGCATCCTCAATTCTGGGCGCGATCAACTTTATCACCACCATTTTCAATATGCGCGCGCCGGGCATGACGCTCACCAAAATGCCGCTGTTTGTATGGTCGGTTCTGATTACTGCCTTCCTGCTGTTGCTGGCGCTGCCGGTTCTGGCTGCGGCGATTACCATGCTGCTCACCGACCGTAACTTCGGCACGGCGTTCTATGATGCTGCTGGTGGTGGTGATCCGGTGCTGTACCAGCATCTGTTCTGGTTCTTCGGTCACCCGGAAGTGTACATCATGATCCTGCCCGGCTTCGGCATGATCAGCCACATCGTCTCGACCTTCTCCAACAAGCCGGTCTTTGGCTATCTCGGTATGGCCTATGCCATGGTCATCATCGGTGTTGTCGGCTTTATCGTCTGGGCGCACCATATGTTCACCGTTGGCCTGACCGTGAACATGAAGATGTATTTCACCGCCGCGACCATGGTGATTGCGGTGCCGACGGGCATCAAGATTTTCAGCTGGATCGCCACCATGTGGGGCGGCTCGCTGAGCTTCAAAACGCCGATGGTATGGGCGCTGGGCTTTATCTTCCTGTTCACCGTGGGCGGCGTAACTGGTGTGGTCCTTGCCAATGGCGGCGTCGACGATAACCTGCACGACACATATTATGTCGTGGCCCATTTCCACTATGTGTTGTCGCTGGGCGCAGTCTCGGCAATCTTTGCCGGTTTCTATTACTGGTTCCCGAAGATGAGCGGGCGTCATTATAATGAATTCCTTGGCCATCTGCATTTCTGGGTGTTCTTTGTCGGGGTGAATATCATCTTCTTCCCGCAGCACTTCCTGGGCCGTCAGGGCATGCCGCGTCGCTATCCTGATTATCCAGAAGCCTATGAACTGTGGAATCAGGTTTCTTCGGCTGGCTATGGCATTATGGCTGTCGGCACGCTGATCTTCTTCGTGAATATCGGCTGGTCACTATTTGCCGGGCGCCGTGCAGAAGGCAATTACTGGGGCGAAGGGGCGACTACGCTGGAATGGACACTCTCCAGCCCGCCACCTTTCCACCAGTTCGAAACTCTGCCGAAAATCAAATAAGGCAGATCGCGATTTGAGAAACAGGC
This sequence comes from Pseudomonadota bacterium, assembly GCA_038748365.1. Taxonomy (GTDB): domain Bacteria; phylum Pseudomonadota; class Alphaproteobacteria; order Sphingomonadales; family Sphingomonadaceae; genus Alterisphingorhabdus. The sequence continues at coordinate 3,648 of JBCDIZ010000008.1, read as the reverse complement.
TTTTGGCTCGTCTGTCATGCAGGCGGGCCAAAACCATAGCTAAGACTAGGTAAGCAACTAAACCGTTCGGGCTGAGCTTGTCGAAGCCCTGTACTTTCTTAAGGAAAAGCGGCCCTTCGACAGGCTCAGGGCGAACGGGGAAGGTGATGGAATGAACACAACAACCGCCTCGATTGAAACAACCAGCACCACGCCGATTACGGCGGAATGGCGCGACTTCTATGCGTTGACCAAGCCGGGCGTGATGAAGCTTGTGGTCTTCACCGGCTTGTGCGGCCTACTGGCGGCACCAGGCAGCATCCATCCGATCCTCGGCCTGACCGCAATATTGTGTATCATGCTCGGTTCGGGCGGCGCGGCGGCGCTCAACCAATGGTATGAGGCCGATATTGACGCCGCAATGAAGCGTACCTCGAAACGGCCTCTGCCCGCCCGCCGCATGGAACGTGACTCAGCGCTACACTTCGGCCTTGGGCTTTCCGCGCTATCGGTTTTCCTTATGGGTGTTGGCGTCAATTGGGTCGCCTCGGGCATTCTGGCTTTCTGTATCTTTTTCTATGTCGTGATCTACACTATGTGGCTGAAACCCAGCACGCCGCAGAATATCGTCATTGGCGGCGCTGCAGGGGCCTTTCCGCCGATGATCGGCTGGGCTGCGGTCACCGGTGATATCACGCTGATGCCTATCCTGCTGTTCACCCTGATCTTTATCTGGACTCCGCCGCATTTCTGGGCGCTCGCGCTGTTTGTAAAGTCGGACTATGCCAATGCTGGTATTCCTATGATGCCGGTGGTTGCGGGTCGGGAATCAACGCGCAAGCAGATATTGGCCTATTCGGTGCTGCTCGCCGCGATCGCGATTGCGCCGACGCTTTTGGGCCTTGCGGACTGGATTTATGGTGTCCCGGCGACCGCGCTGTCGCTGATGTTTGTCTGGCTGGCGTACCGCGTTTATCGCAACACCGCGACTGAGCCATCCGAGATGAAACCGGAGAAACAGCTCTTTGCTTTCTCTATTGTGTATCTTTTCGTTCTCTTTGGTGCAGTCGTTGCGGATCATTATCTGATAGGCTGGATCGTATGAACCAACAGCAAGATAATCCCGCCGAGAGCATCGCACCGCGCCCGCCTGGCGAAGGTCGCTTCACTGGCGAGAATGTAACGCTTGAGGAAACCCATGCGATTCAGAAGCGCCAGCGTGAGCGTTCCAGACTCATGGCAGTTGGGCTGATTGCGCTGTGCATATTGTTTTTCCTTATTACTATCGTCAAAATCGGGGTTTGGGGATGAGCGCTTCAACCGCCCTTTCCCAGGATATCCAGCGTCGCAATCTGCGTTCCGCTCTAATGGCGGCGGCGCTGGTTGCAGGCATGGTAGCCTTGGGCTTTGCCGCGGTTCCGCTCTATAATCTATTCTGCCGTGTCACCGGATTTGGCGGCACGACACAAGTGGTTGATGCCAATCAGGCGGCCACTGTGCAGGTCGGTAGTAAGGCCATATCGGTGCGCTTCGATGCCAATGTTGAGCTGGGCATGCGCTGGGATTTTAAGCCGGAACGCACCAAGGACCGCATGACCGTCGGCGCGCGCGATATAGCGATCTATACCGCAGAGAACCTGTCGTCAGAGCCGATCACCGGCACCGCAGGCTATAATGTCACGCCGGTTCAAGCGGGCAAATATTTCAACAAGATTCAGTGCTTCTGCTTTACTGAGCAGACGCTGCAGCCGGGCGAAAAGGTGCGGATGCCCGTTATCTATTATGTCGATCCGGCGATCTTTGAAGATGAAGACACCAAACATATTGAGGAAATTACGCTGAGCTACACCTTTTATCCGGTGGACCCGGAAAATGAAGGTAGCTAAGGCATAACCAAATAGAAGGATCATCTTGGCCGCGGCTGACCCGTAGCGAGGAAATAGGGACTAAAAAATGGCTGGAACGAAAAACCACGATTATCACATATTGCCACCCAGCGCCTGGCCGCTGGTCGGCTCCATGGCGGCTCTGGTCATGGCTGTTGGTGCGGTCATGTGGATGCATGGCGCCAATGTCTCTGAAGACAATGCCAATGGCGGCGGCTGGGTTTTCTTTGCCGGTCTCGCGGGTGTGCTGTTCACCATGTTTGGCTGGTGGCGCGATGTTGTGCGCGAGGCACATGCTGGTGACCATACCCCGGTTGTCCAGCTGCACCTGCGCTATGGCATGATCCTGTTTATCGCATCAGAAGTGATGTTCTTTGTCGGCTGGTTCTGGGCCTGGTTTGATTTCTCACTCTTCCCGCAACCACTGGAATTCCTTTCCGCCGAACGTAATGGTGGCTCGCCTCTGACGGAAAATCTGATCGGTCAGGAAGGCGCTTCAACGCTGATCCAATGGCCGCCGGCCGGGGTTGAGGTTCTCAACGCTTTTGAATTGCCGCTGTTGAATACGCTGATCTTGCTGCTCTCGGGCACCACAGTAACCTGGGCCCACCATTCGCTACTCAACGGCGACCGTGACGGCCTGATCAAGGGTCTGTGGGTCACGGTTATTCTGGGTGTGCTTTTCTCTTGCGTACAGGCGTATGAATATAGCGTTGCGCCATTCCCGTTCGCTGGCCTTAACTATAGCTCGGCCTTTTATATGGCCACCGGTTTTCACGGCTTCCATGTTCTGGTCGGTACGATCTTCCTGATCGTCTGTCTGGTCCGCGCCTATCTCGGCCACTTTACCCCGAAACAGCATTTCGGCTTTGAGGCCGCTGCCTGGTATTGGCATTTTGTCGATGTCGTCTGGCTGTTCCTGTTTGCTGTCGTCTATGTCTGGGGCGGCTGGGGTGCACCGATCCATTGATCGGATACGCAACGAAAACCAATAAGGGGCGGCCGGACGATGGTTTGGCTGCCCTTTTTGTTGAGACAATTCCCGTTCATGTCGAGCGTAGTCAAGACACTGGTCTCCACTGGCAAGGCCTCTCGACTACGCTCGAGGCGAACGGAATTTGGATATGTCCAATAATTCAGCTTTTCAGGGCTTCATAGGTGTGAACTTAGCGACGCATAAAACATCATGACCCGCATTCCGATCATCCCCACCATCATTGTGGCTGCCGCGATCATCACCATGATTGCGCTCGGTATCTGGCAATTGGGCAGGGCGGATGAAAAGGCGGCCTTGATCGCGCGCTATGAAGCCGCATCACAGCAGCCCGCTCTGGACTGGCCGCAGACGCTGGATGCCGATGATCTGCCGCTTTACCGACGCTCGAACTTTACCTGTGCGGAGGTGCTCGACTGGCGCTCGACCAGCGGTCGCAATGCCGAGGGACGGGCAGGTTGGAGCCATATCGCCACCTGCCGTCTTGGCGATGATGGTGAGGCACAGCTTCAGGCAGGATGGTCGCTGCAACCGGAAACGCCCGAATGGGCTGGCGGGGACGTCACCGGTATGATCGCCCCCGATGGCAAGGCGATGATCCGCCTAGTGGCCGATCCGCCGGTTGCGGGACTGGAACCGCTGGCGACCCCGACCCCTGCCGATCTGCCTAACAACCATATCTCCTATGCGGTGCAATGGTTCCTGTTCGCCCTCATCGCTGGAGTGATTTACGCACTTGCGCTGCGCCAGCGTCTCTTGCGCCGGACCTGATCCGCCGCTAACCCGCTT
>JBCDIZ010000007.1:0-162899 GCA_038748365.1 Pseudomonadota bacterium | reverse complement strand
GCGCCTGTCACCGCAGAGCAGTGGCAAGAAATACTTGCGATGTCCCAAGCAGAATAGGGCGGCGTAACCAAAGCGTCATGCCAATATGCTGATTTGCAAATTCAAGCCGCCAAAATGCGGCAAATAAGAAAGGAAGAAATCATGGCACGTTTTGACGGCAAGAAAGTCCTGATCACAGGCGGCACCAGCGGCATTGGTCTGGCGGGTGCGAAGATCATAGCCGAAGAAGGCGGCACGGTTGCGATTACCGGCACCAATCAGAGCCGACTCGATGCAGCACTGTCTGCGCTGCCAGAGGGCACAATCGGCTTTACCAATGATGCCGGTGACCCACAGGCTGCCAAGGTGCTGGCGGAAACGGTGAAGGAGAAGATGGGAGGCGTTGACGGCATTTGGCTGAATGCCGGCTTTGGCACTTTCCGCGCCAACACAGACGAGGCGGTTGAGAGCTTTGACGCGATGACCAATGTCAATGTGCGCGGCCCGGTTTTGCAGATGGCGGAACTGATCCAGTCGATCAATGAAGGCGGCTCGGTCGTCGTCACCGCATCGGTAGCCCCGTATCTGGGGCAGGCGCAGGGTGCGGTTTATTCCGCCACTAAAGGCGCGGTGACGGCGCTGACACGCTCATGGGCGTCCGACCTGGCACCGCGCAATATCCGGGTGAACTCGGTTGCACCGGGTCCGATTGAAACCAACTTTTTTGATGGCATGGGTCTCACCGATGAGCAGGTTGAGAAGTTCAGCCAGAATATCGCCAGTCAGGTTCCGCTAGGGCGTTTCGGCACCTCGGAAGAAGCGGCGCAGGTGGCGCTGTTTCTGCTCTCCGATCAGGCTAGCTACGTCACCGGATCACAATTCATGGTCGATGGCGGCATGACGTTACGGTGATACAAAAGTCTCCCTCCCCCTTGGGGGAGGGATTAAGGGAGGGGGCTATCATATTAGCACTGCGCTATTTTGAACGCTCCCTCTCCCAACCCTCTCCCCTGAAGGGGAGAGGGCTATATGATCTTCGCTTCTTCGCGACCTTCGCGCGAAACCGATTTAATCGCTAAGTTTTCCGCAACGCGCTCATCCGGACACCACCAGCAGTGAGATGCTCAATATCGGTTTTGAGGTGCAACAGTCGGATACCGTCCCGCGCCATCGCCTGTTCCAGCGCGGGAGCGAATTCAGCTGTTTTCTCAACCGTAGCCGTCCACGCACCGAACGCGGCACCAAAAGCGGCAAAATCAGGATTGTGTAACTCGGTGCCGCTCACCCGCGCCGGATAATCGCGCTCCTGATGCATGCGGATGGTGCCATAGCCGCCATTATCGACCACCAGTACCAGCAGATTCGCGCCATGCTGCGCGGCGGTTGCCAGCTCCTGGCCGTTCATCAGGAAATCACCATCGCCGGCCACTGCGACAACACAGCGATCGGGGAAGCGTAGCGCGGCGGCGACTGCGGCGGGAACGCCATAGCCCATCGCGCCTGCGGTCGGTGCAAGCTGGCTTGGCATTGCGCCATAGGGCCAATAGCGGTGCCACCAGCCGGAGAAATTGCCTGCGCCATTGCAGATAATGCTGTCCGCCGGGCAATGTTCGCGCATCGCCGCGACGCATTGGCCGAGGTCCAGTGTCGCATCGCTGGGTTGCGGTGTGGACCATTGCAGCCATTCTTCATGTGCTTCGGCGCCAGCGTTGAAGCTGAGCAGATCATGGTCCCAAAGCGAAGCGGTTTCGGCAAATTCGGACATATCGGCGCAGATCGGCAGGTCGGTGCGATAGACGCGGTTGAGTTCATTGGGGTCGGGATGGACAAGCACCAGCATCTGATCGGGATGATCCGGGGTAATCAGCGTATAGCCATCGGTAGTCGCCTCGCCCAGCCGCGCGCCGACAGCAAGAATCAGGTCGGCTTGTTTCACACGTTCAATCAGCTTGGGATTGGGGCCATAGCCGAGATTGCCGGCATAAACCGCGCTGTCATTGGGGAAAGAATCCTGCCGCCTGAAGGCGCAGGCGACAGGCAGGCCGATGCGCTCGGCAAAGACCTGGAAATTGGCGCGGGTCTCCGCATCCCAATCCGCGCCGCCGACAATCGCAATCGGATCGGTGGCATCGCGCAACAGGTCTTCCAAAGCGGTCATTGCATCGGGGCAGAGCGGCTGGGCGGGGCGTATGACTTTTGGCCGATCCACGGCCTCAACCTCGTCGCGGAGCATGTCTTCAGGCAGCGCCAGCACCACCGGGCCGGGGCGTCCCGACAAGGCCGTGGCGTAAGCGCGAGCAACATATTCTGGGATTCGCGCCGCATCATCGATCCGCGCCGCCCATTTCGCCAGCGGTGTAAACATCGCGGTGAAATCGACTTCCTGAAAGCCCTCACGGTCACGATCACCGCGTGCGACATCGCCGATAAACAGGATCATCGGCCGCGAGTCCTGCATTGCTACATGTACCCCGATACTGGCATTGGTCGCGCCGGGTCCGCGGGTAACAAAGGCGATGCCCGGCTGGCCTGTCATCGCGCCATCGGCACAGGCCATGAAGGTGACGCCTGCCTCCTGCCGGCAGACTACAGTGTCGATATCGGCGGTGCGGTCATGCAGCGCGTCGAGTACCGCAAGGAAGCTCTCACCCGGCACAGTGAACAGTCGGTCGGAGCCCTGAATGATCAGCTGATCCGCAAGGATTTCGCCGCCGGTGCGTTTAGTCATATTGGACCTTTCTTTCTTCTCCCTTGAAGGGAGAAGGATACGAAGCCTTACCACCTTAGGTGGTTAGGCGCAGTTGGATGAGGGTGTGCGGTACTGATAGCTTGGAACACCCTCACCCAGCTACGACTAATTCGCTTCGCTCATAAGTCTTCGCAACCCTCTCCCTTGAAGGGAGAGGGGAATTACTCCCTATGCCTGATGGATCGCCTTGGTCACCATATAGGCTTTCAACCCATCAGGTCCGTCCTCCGAACCATGGCCCGAATGTTTCACTCCTCCGAACGGCGCATCGCCCGGCGATACGGTGAGGTTGTTGATCGCCACCATGCCCGATTCAATCGCATCGCCGACCAGATTGACGGTGCGCAAATGGGTGGTGAAGGCATAGGCGGCAAGGCCCAGCGGCAGGCGGTTCGCCTGTGCAATCGCCTCATCCAGCGTCGCAAAAGGCTGCATCGCCGCGACCGGGCCGAATGGTTCCTCATTCATGATCATCGCCTCGGTCGGCACATTGGTCAGCACCGTCGGCTGATAGAAAAAGCCGCCATTCGCCTCGCCCTGCTCACCGCCCAGTGCCACTTCGGCCCCGGCGGATTTAGCATCGCTGATCATCCGCGCCATGGCATCGGGGCGACGCGGATTGGCGAGTGGCCCCATATCGACGCCTGCCTCGCTGCCATTGCCGACCGAGACTTTGGCCGCGCGCTCGGCAAAGCCCTTGGCGAAGGCGTCGTAAATCCCTTCTTGCACATAAAAGCGCGTCGGCGAGACACAGACCTGTCCGGCATTGCGGAACTTGCCGGTGGTGACCATGTCGAGCGTCTTGTCGAGGTCGCAATCATCAAAAATCAGCACCGGGGCATGGCCGCCCAGCTCCATAGTGGTGCGCTTCAGACCTTCGGCGGCTAGCTTCATCAGATGCTTGCCCACCGGCACCGATCCGGTGAAGCTGATCTTCTGGATCACATCCGAGGCGATGAGATGTTCGGACACCTGTGCCGGGTCGCCATAAACCGTCTGCATCACGCCAGTGGGCAGGCCTGCATCGACCAGACAGCGCTGCATCTCCAATGGGCTTGCGGGAGTTTCCTCAGCGGGCTTCAGGATGATCGGACAACCCGCTGCCAGCGCTGGAGCGACCTTGCGGATCGCGGTGAACACCGGGAAGTTCCACGGGCTGAATGCCGCGACCGGACCCACCGGCTGGTATTTGACAAAGCTGTTCTCGCCCGGCTGGCGCACCAGCACCCGACCATAGCAACGCTTGGCTTCCTCGGCCATCACGTCTAACTGCCCCGCAGCGCCCATGACTTCGCCCACGGCTTGCGCCAGCGGTTTGCCCTGTTCCAGCGTCATCAACGCGCCAATCGCTTTGGCCCGCTCGCGCATCAGGTCGGCCGCCTTGTGCAATATCGCCGCACGCTGCGCCACCGGCGTATCGCGCCACACGGGCCAAGCCTGCGCTGCCGCATCGAGCGCACGGTCGAGATCGCTTGCCTCCGCCTTGGGCAGAATAGAGATGGTCGCACCAGTCGCCGGATTGACAACATCAATCCCGGCGCGATTGCCGATATCGACCCATTCGCCATCAATATGGAGCTGCAGTTTTTCGGGGTAAGCTATGGTCATTTCGTGATCCTCTTATCTGCCTTTCCTCTAGACACTGAGCGCCACCGCCGCAATGATGCTGCGACAAGAAAAAGACGTAAGATCGGGAGAGTGAAAGATGGAAATAATCGCGGAAGGTTTGCGCTTCCCTGAGGGGCCAGTGGTGATGCCCGATGGCGCGGTGATTGTTGTTGAGATTGAGGCTGGGCGGATTACCCGGATTGCGCCGGATGGGACCAAGAACGTGGTTGCGGAGACCGGCGGCGGGCCCAATGGCGCGGCGGTCGGCCCGGATGGCAAGCTCTATATCTGCAACAATGGCGGCTTTCACTATGTTAATGGTGGCACCGACGAGGCGCCGTTTCTGGTGCCGCATGGTCAGGCCGAGGACTATTCCGGAGGCCGCATCGAGCGGGTGGATATCGCGACCGGCGAGGTCGAGATACTGTACAAGGATGGCGACTTTGGTTGCGTGCTGCGCGGGCCGAATGATATTGTCTTTGATGATGCCGGTGGCTTCTGGTTCACCGACCATGGCAAGACGCGCCCGCGCGAGCGCGATGTTACCGGCGTCTTCTATGCCAAGGCCGATGGCAGTCTGCTCAAAGAGGTGATTTTTCCGTCGGAAAACCCCAATGGCATTGGCCTCTCGCCCGATGGCAAGCGGCTTTATATCGCGGAAACCTACACCTGCAAGCTCTGGGCATATAATATCGCCGCACCCGGAGAGATCGCGTTTGATCAGGGCTTGCTTGGTCCGCAGGGGGAGTTTCTCTACAGCCCCGCAGGATACAAATATTTCGACTCACTTGGTGTGGAAGCCAACGGCAATATATGCGTAGCTACGATTGGAGAATGCGGGATCAGTGTGATTTCATCCGAGGGTGAATTGGTCGAGTTTGTGCCAACCACCGATCCCTTCACCACCAATATCGCTTTTGGCGGCGAGGATATGCAGACGGCGTATATCTGCCTCTCGGGAACAGGGCAGTTGCTGAAAATGGAATGGAAACGCGCTGGACTGAAGCTGGAATATTGAGCTCTATAATTCAAGGATATTGGTATTATGTTTCGCATCGTTGTTGCCCTGATTTTATCTGTTGGTGTTGCTGAAGGCGGCCGGGCTGAAACCCCAAGCGCTGGAGATACCTATCCTGCCCTTGTGAAATATGATGGCAAATGCGGCTTCATTGATGCGGAAGGAGAATTTGTCATTAAGCCTGAATATGACGCGGCAGGAGAATTTGATAGATCGGGTTTTGCTTGGGTCTCTAAAGAGGGGGACTCAAGGCTTATCAGTAAAGACGGATCAACTCGCTTTACGCTCCCTCGCGGTAGCGTTTTGGGAGCGTTCTACAATAATGAAATCGCAATCTTGACTTTGGATAACAGGATAACACGCATTGACTATCTCGGTCGTGTCCCACCGTCGGAGTATAAACCCACAAAACTGGTTGGAGATTTCCAGTACACTCCTTATGCCTTGGCCTATACATATTCGCGAAAATATGGAGAGAATTTAGGCGTTGTCGACCGCCAGCTGGATTGGGTAATAAAGCCATATTACAAAGAGTTTTCGCGGTTCGACGGTAACTCTCTTTTTGTTCTGGACAAAGAGGGCAGTTGGTTTCGCCAGCACAGGAATGGCGAATTAAAGAAGTTTGACTATTCCGGGCCGAAGTTAGGCTCTTTTGAGTCTATTGGCGAAAGTGGAAAGGCCATAGCCTATATCGGCAATGGCAGCGAACCTGCAGTCTATGGTATTATAGCTGAAGATGGCCGATGGCTTATTCAGCCGGTATATCAAGAAATTCGCTTCAGGCCGGAATTGGGTCGCATTTTTGCCAAGAAGAACGGGGTTGCTGGTTTCTTGTCATTGGATGGAAATTTCACGCCGAATGAGCTGGCCGCTTCCTATGGTTGGCGCTTTAAGGGAAAACGCATAGTCAAGAAGGAAGGTGATAAAGTTGGTTTGACTGATGCACAAGGCCGTTGGATCGTCAAACCGAAATTTGAAGCTGTCGGCTATTGCAATAGACCTTTATCTCCACCCTTGCCGTTCAATATGCCTTACCACCCAGAGCAAGCGCCAGACTATTAATGTCCATCACCACCATCATTTTCGACTTTGGCGGGGTAATTACCTCTTCGCCTTTTGAAGCCTTCAATCGGTTGGAGGCAGAGCGCGGTGTTCCAAAGGACAGTGTTCGGCGGGTCAACAGCGCCAACCCGGACAGCAATGCCTGGGCGCGGTTTGAGCGGGCGGAGATTGATTCCGCCGAGTTTGACCGTCTGTTTACGCAGGAGGCGGAAGCATTGGGCATAAAAGGCATGACCGGCAGCGATGTCCTCGCCTGTCTGGCAGGCGATGTGCGGCCTGCCATGGTCGCGGCGCTCGATGATCTGAAAGGGCGTGGTTTCACTTTGGGCTGCATCACCAACAATGTGCCATCCGGCAAAGGCGCTGGGATGGCGTTGACCGATGATCGTGCCGCCGAGATTGGCGCGATTATGGAACGCTTCAACCATGTGATCGAGAGCAGCAAGGTCGGTGTCCGCAAGCCCGATCCGCGCATCTATCAAATGATGTGTAAGGCGCTCGACGTGACGCCAGAGCAATGTGTCTATCTCGATGATCTCGGCATCAACTGCAAGCCCGCGGCGGCGTTGGGGATGCAGGCGATAAAGGTTGTCAGCGGCGAGCAGGCATTGGCGGATCTGGAGCAGGTGCTCGACTTACCACAGGATTCACTGGGGCGGGCCGGGTAAACCGTTTCAACTTTGTTCCTGCAGCATCTTCGCGCAACTCTCTGGTGGCGCATCAGGCGGACAGAGAATCATTTCCCGTTCAAGCTCCACCTGTGTTGGCCGGTTCAGCACCGCATAGAGCAGAATGATGACACACATCAGCCCAACGCCGACAGCTATCCCTTGATAGAAGCTGCGATTGCTCTTCAATTGCTTTTCCAAAGCGGCGTTGCTTTGATTGGTATCTGGGACACTCTGCACCATCTGGACGCGCGCTAAATTGGTTGCTTTGCTATCAAGCGCATAGCCGAATTTGGGTATGGTCCGAATAAGCCTATAGGGCCGCTGTTCATCACCCAGATGCCGCCGCAACTTGGAAATGGCCTGAGTGAGAGCCTCATCAGATCCCTCATCTCCCCAGACTGCATTGAGCAGTTCGTCGCGCGCAACCTTGCCCGGAGCGGCGACAAGATAGGATAATAGATCGGCAAGTCGCGGTTCCAGCACCACTTTATCGTTCGCCAGGACAAGCTCCCGCGCTTCCGGCAAAAACGTCGCGTCGCCGATCGCAACAGGCAATGCGTTCATCGACGCTATTTGCGGAACGTCGGACATTTATCGCTATCTCTCAACATCTCGATACATCTCCTCAGGACTTTTGCCGCTGCCTTTCGCCAAAAGCCATGGCGAATCGCAATAGAGGAAGGACGAGAAAATGAAAAATACCGGGCACAGGCGCAATCCATCACTAATGGCAAAGCAATATGGTTATGTGCTGTCTTGCGCTTTGGCTTTAGCGCTGTTGCCCTGGGGGCAGCCAGTGATGGCATCACAGGCACAGACGGAATTTCAACCGTCGACACAGACACAGGCCTTGCAACAAGTGGGCAAAACCGAACTTCTGGAACAGCTTACTGCCGATGATATCAGCGAAGCCGTGGAGACATTGCAGGCAGAAGGATATAAAGGTGTTATCGCGGTTGCACGCGATGTCGGAACACCGATTGTCCATGGTTTCGGTGATCAGGTTTCGGCGTCCGGCTTGCCCGATGGCATGACGCAGGTCGATATACTCTCAATCACCAAGACCATTACCGCCGCCGCCGCGATGAAGCTGGTGGACGATGGCAAGCTTTCCACTGCTGAACGGCTGGGCGATATCTTCCCCAATGTTCCTGCAGACAAGGCGGGCATTACCGTGCATCAGTTGCTGACTCATTCGGCAGGTTTCCAAGGCTCTGCCGGGGACGATCTAATCTATTTGAGCAAGGATGCGTTTTTCCAGACTGTGATGTCTGAACCACTGCGCTTTGAACCGGGAACCGACTATTATTATTCCAATATTGGCTACTCGCTGGTCGCGGCGATCATCGAAGCGCGAACAGGCATGAGCTATGAAGACTATCTGCGCACTGTGTTGTTTGTAGACCAGAATGTCGCGCATATTGGCTATGACGGTGTCTTTGATCCTGGCCACTCATTGCTTACTGCTAAAGGCGAGGTGATTGATAAGGCCAGTTGGGGCGGAAACGCGCATTGGTCCTTGATCGGCAATGGCGGTCTGGTCGCGACAGCGCCTGACATGATCCGGCTGTTGCAAAGCTATATGAGACGCACAATGGTTTCTGCCGCCGCTACCGAATTGGCGCGTACGCCGATGCAAAGGGAGGGGAAAAACGCCCCGACTCATTATGGCTATGGCATGGTGGTGGAGGATCATCCCGAGCTGGGACGGATCTATTGGCACAATGGCGGCAACCCGTGGTTCAGCTCGTACTGGTCTTATTTCGCCGACCATGGCCTGTTGGTCTTTACCGCTTCGCAGGGACACCGAACCAATGCCGACAAGGCGGCAATGGTGATCGCGCGATCTCTTATTCGGTCAAATTAACTCTTCTTCCCAGTTTCCCGTTCGCCTCGAGCCCTTCGACAAGCTCAGGATAAACTTCGTCGCTTAGCGACGAAGTCGAGAGGCCGGTGAGATCAGAGAGCGGTGTCTCGACTGCGCTCGACACGAACGCGGTGAGGTTTAATGTGCAAGTAACAACGGCACCTTGCTCTCACTCAGGAAATGTCGGGTGGTGCCGCCAAGTAGTGTCTGGCGCAGCCGGCTATGGCCCCAGGCGCCCATGACCATCCATTCGGCGCCAAGCGATTTGACCTGACTTTCAATCGCCTCTTCAATAGAGAGCGATCCGGCAGGGACATCATGCACCTCGGCGTTGATATCGTGGCGCGAGAGATAGCGGGCCAGTGCGGTGGAGGGGTAGTTTTCCGGTTCCTTATCGGCGGTTATGATATGCACCGTCTTGGCCATCTGTAGCATCGGAATGGCACTGCGCACTGCATTGGCGGCTTCATGTGAGCCATTCCATGCAATCGCTGCTGAGCCCAAGGCGGCAAAGCGGGTCTGGTCATGCGGGATGGCAAGGATTGGGCAGCCGCTATGCTCGGCAAGGTCAGCCACTTCCAGCAGGCTATGCGGCTTGGGATTGTCGGGATCATGACCGAGCGAGACGACGATCATATCCGCCAGCCGCGCCGCACTCAGTACGCAATCGACAGCATCGCCATCATAATGCAGCACTTCCCAGCTGACATCCTCATTCGCCATTTCTTTCTTGATCATATCGTCGAGCCGAGTTTCTTCCTCGCGGATGCTCTCCAGCGCGGCATTGGCGACGAACACACCGCCCATCGGATCGAGCGCGACATAGCTGGAATAGGGGGTGACCACGATAAAGGTGATATGCGCCTTATGCGCCCGCGCCAGATCAAGCGCGGCCTCGGTGCGCGATGTCATGGACGGGCTGGTATCGGCATAGACGACGATGGATTTCATGAACTTCCTCCCAATTCTCGCTGGTAAAAGACGCGCCATAAAGTCAGGGGGCCGGCGCGACTCGTCTTTATTGATTCTTACCATGGCGCTGGCGGAAGTCATGCACATTGATCCGCATCAAAAGTAATGTCTCTTCTCTGGCGCTAACCACTTGGCAAAAAGGCGTTATCCCGGCGCGCATTTTGCAATTGCTTCGACTGGAAAAGCTGAGCGAACGGCGCTAGGGAACGCAGGGTAAGTTTGATATTCGTCCCGTCCGTCCAAGGCCGGACGCGCTTCCAGACAAGGATCGCTCTATGCAGAAAATCTTCCCCGATGCCGCCTCCGCTCTGGATGGCCTGTTGTTTGATGGCATGCATCTATGTGCCGGCGGCTTTGGCCTGTGCGGCATCCCCGAGCGGCTGATCGATGCGGTCCGAGACAGCGGCGTCAAAGACCTGACCATCGCTTCGAACAATGCCGGGATTGATGGCGAAGGGCTGGGCAAATTGCTGCGTACGCGGCAGGTGAAGAAGATGATCTCCTCCTATGTCGGTGAGAATAAGGAGTTTGAACGTCAATTCCTCGCTGGCGAATTGGAGGTGGAATTCTGCCCGCAGGGCACGCTTGCCGAACGCTGCCGCGCCGGTGGTGCTGGTATTCCCGGCTTCTACACCAAAACCGGGGTCGGCACCGAAGTGGCCGAGGGCAAGGAGCATAAGGAATTTGCCAATAAGGACGGGGTCAACGAGACCTATATTATGGAGCGCGGTATTTACGCCGATCTGTGCATTGTCAAAGGCTGGAAGGCTGACAAGGCAGGCAATCTGATGTTCCGCAAAACCGCGCGCAACTTTAACCAGCCGATGGCGACGGCAGGCAAGATCTGCGTGGCCGAGGTGGAAGAAATTGTCGAGATTGGCGAGCTGGACCCGGACTGCATCCATCTGCCCAGCATCTATGTGAAGCGCCTGATCCTTGGTGCGCCCTATGACAAGAAGATCGAATTCCGCACTGTAAGAGAGGTGGCGTAATGACCGGTACAGGACCACAGGCAGGCGCGATCAATGTCGATGGCTTTGATATGCTTGATAATTCCGCCGAGGTGGCGCGGCTCTGGGTAGAGAATGAGGGCCCGGCAACCTGCATCATCAACCCCACGCTTTTGCAAGAGCCGGAAATGTTCGGTCTGTTGATGGTTGATTGCATCCGCCACGCGGCGAGAGCCGATGCCCAGGCGGCGGGTATGACCGAGGTCGAGGCGCTGGCCCGTATCTGGAATGGTGTTGATATGGAACGCGAGAACCATACCACTGGGCTGACGACGCTTGAGGATGACGGTGATTGATATTGCCTAACGCCTTTCGCCTCTGTCTGCTTGCCATCGCCAGCCTGTCGCTATCAGGCTGTGTCGCAGCTTTGCTGCCATTGGCGGCGGCGGGGGCCATCGGCAAAAGCGAGATTGACCGGCGACGTGAGGCGGGTCTGATCGCAGCGGCTGCGCCTTTAGAAGCAGGAACCTCAATTAATCAGTCGACTGCTGCGCCCTATAGCAAATCTGGCGTAGGTGGCGGTCCGGATGCGCTGGAGAGCTTCGGCGATAAAGCACAGTTGGTAGATACCCCGAGTGAGAATAACGAAGCGATTAAGGCATTGTCCGCTGAATATGATGCCGCAACGCAGCGTGGTTCTGCTTTCACGGTTGGCGCTTATGCACCATGGGCGCGCTATGCGTTGGATACACATAATCGGTTTCAGGCGGGCGAGGCGGTTACGTCCGCTGTATTGGTGCCGCGCGTTTCGTTGAGCAGTCCGAAAGCTGTCGATTGTCAGGACAAGCCTTCTGCAGTGGTGATTGATATCGACGATGGTTCGCCAAAGCCGGATGCTGGTGGGGTGATGACCGCACTCGACGATACCGACGTGCTGGCAACGCAGCTTGATGCCCTGCGCGCAGCGGAGATTACTATTATCTGGTTGTCCGGTCGCGATGCCAGCGATGCTGCTGCATTGCAGAATGAATTGCGCGCCTATGATTTGTTGCCAGAAGGCGTTGAAGATTACCTCTCCCTCAACCGCGGAACTGAAGACCGTAAGCAAATCCGTCGCTGGGAAACAGCTGAGCTTTTCTGTGTTCTGGCGGTCGCTGGCGATGCGCGCGGCGATTTTGACGAGCTTTATGATTATCTGCTGAAACCGGACTATGCCTTTGCGTTGGAGAATAAATTTGGTGCGGGCTGGTTCACGCTGTCATCGCCCGAAACTGTAGCTGCTGGCGAGCCGGGTCCAATTACGGCAGCGCCCGAAACAACCCCCTATTCAGAAAGCCAAAAGGAAGAATAATGCCCCAGGAAACAACCGGTTGGGATCGCAACCAGATGGCGGCACGCGCCGCGCAGGAGTTGGAGGATGGCTATTATGTTAATCTCGGCATCGGAATCCCGACTTTGGTCGCCAACCATATTCCCGACGGGGTAGAGGTCACGCTGCAGTCGGAAAATGGCATGCTCGGCATAGGTCCGTTCCCGACCGAGGATGAGGTCGACCCGGACCTGATCAATGCCGGTAAGCAAACGATCAGTGAGCTGCCGCAATCGGTCTATTTCAGCTCATCCGACAGCTTCGCCATGATCCGCGGTGGGCATATTGATTTGACCGTATTGGGCGCGATGGAAGTTGCGGAAAATGGAGACATCGCCAACTGGATGATCCCTGGCAAGATGATCAAGGGCATGGGCGGCGCGATGGATCTGGTTGCGGGTGTCAAAAAGATCATCGTGGTGATGGACCACAATGCCAAAAATGGCAGCGCCAAATTTATCCCCGAATGCACCTTGCCGCTTACGGGCCAGAATGTCGTCGATATGATTATCACCAATCTCGGCGTGTTCCACCGAACCGACCATGATAGCGCCTTCCGGCTTATCGAACTGGCACCAGGCGTGACGGTGGAAGAAGTGGCCGACAAGACCACCGCGGCATATGAGGTGGCGGTTTGAGCGGTATCGATGGATATAGGAGCGGGCCATATCGGCTCACTGCTAGGTATGATGCTTACTCTATGGCTATTATGGGACGGGAAGTATAAGCGCTAAATGTCAGACTATATATTGGTTATCGGCAATAAGAATTATTCCAGTTGGTCGCTGCGACCATGGATATTGATGAAGGCGGCCGGGATCGCCTTTGAGGAAAAGCCGGTCTTTTTCACCGGGGATGACCATTTTGATGAATTTCGTGCTTTCGCGCCCAATGGCATGGTGCCGTGTTTGCATGATGGCGACGATGTCATCTGGGACTCTCTGGCCATAGCGGAATATCTGGCAGAGCGGCATAATGGCATATGGCCGGAAGATGGCCGGGCACGCGCCTGGGCGCGGTGTGCCGCGGCGGAAATGCACAGCGGCTTTGGCACGTTACGTGCCATCTGTCCGATGAATGTTGGTGTGCGGGCAAAGCTGAAAGACCCACCAGCACGATTGGCGCGTGATATCGCCCGCATTGCCGAGCTTTGGGCCGAAGGGCAGGAGCGTTTTGGCGGACCATGGCTGGTGGGTGACAGCTTTACTGCGGTCGATGCCTTTTATGCCCCGGTGGCCTATCGCGCGCGGACCTTTGGTCTTGATATGGGTGTGGCCGGTGCGGCGTGGATCGAGCATGTGCTGGCGCATTCGGCGATGCAGATATGGGAAGCAGCCGCTTTGGCGGAAACCGAACGAGAGCCCAGCCATGAAGCCGATATCACCAGCGTCGCCGATATCATTTCCGATCACAGGGCCGCAGGATAACGGTCATGCAGATATTGCTCACCGGATCATCGGGCTGGCTGGGGCGGTATCTGGCACCGTTGCTGGCGCAGCATGGGCATACCGTAATTGGTCTCGACGTTGCGCCGGGTGAGCATACACAAATTATCGCCTCGGTGGCGGATCGCGCTGCTATTGATCACGCCTTTGCCGATCATGGGATACAGGCGGTGATCCATGGCGGGGCGCTGCATAAGCCAGATATTGTGCGCTATCCGGCGCAGGCCTTTGTGGATGTCAATGTCAGCGGCACTTTGAACCTTTTGGAGGCAGCAGTGGCGGCGGGGCATGACCGTTTTATCTTCACCTCCACCACATCGCTGATGATCCGCGCCGATGTCCGCGCGGGCAAGGCGGGCGGCGCAACAGAAGCGTTCTGGCTCAATGAGGATTTCGGGCCACTAAAGCCGCGCAATATCTATGGTGTGACCAAACTCGCCGCCGAGCATCTGTGCCGCCTCTATCATGATCTGCACGGTATCAATATTGCGATATTGCGCACCGGCCGTTTCTTCCCCGAAGAGGATGACACCCATCGCGATCTTTCCGGCCCTAATCTTAAGGCGAATGAGTTTCTCAATCGCCGATTGACCGTGCAAGACGCAGCGATGGCGCATCTGCAGACGTTGGACAAGACGCCGGGTCTGGGTTGTGAGACCTTTCTTCTCTCCGCACCGCCGCCTTTTAAGCCGGAAGACGCGGTGGAGCTTATAGACGATGCATCAGCGGTGATCGCGCGCTATTTTCCCGATGCGGCAGCGCTTTATGCTGCGCGCGGCTGGCAACTGCCGGATTATATCGACCGGGTCTATGATCCTGCCAAGGCGCAGGCGATGCTGGGCTGGCAGCCGGAGACGGATTTCGCCGCGATACTGTCGGCGTTGCGCGATGATACGCCATTGCCCTTTGCCCATGATGCCAGCTATGTTTCGCCCAAGGAGCACGGCGCGGCATCGGCCTCATGACAAGCTATTATATCTTTAAATATCTGCATATTTTCGGCGTGGTCTTGCTGCTTGGGAATGTCACCGTCACTGCGGTGTGGAAGGTATTTGCTGATCGCTCGAAGGACTGGCGCATTATCGCCTTTGGGCAGGCCATGGTGACTGGTACCGATTTCGGCCTTACAATCCCCGGCATCATTCTCACCATGGTTGGCGGCTATGGCATGATCTGGGAAGCGGGCTATGGCCTGATCGAACCGGCCTGGCTGTTATGGAGCCAGTTGATGTTCATCGCCGCCGGGGTGATTTGGCTCGGCATATTGGTGCCGGTGCAGATCAAACAGGCGCGGTTGGCGAAGAAATTTGCGGGTGAGCACTCGCTCACTCCCGAATATCGCCGCCTCTCGCACATCTGGATCACCTGGGGCCTGATCAGCTTTGTGCCGCTGATGATCGCGATGTATCTGATGATTGCCAAGCCGGGTTAGGGCGCATTGGCTGTCTTAGACATCCTCCACCAACCGGCCATATAGTTCGGGCCGGCGGTCGCGGAAAAAGCCCATGCCAGCGCGGAACAGGCCGGCGGCTTTGAGGTCGATGCTGGCCACCAATATGCCTTCCTCATCCGCGCCATATTCGGCGATTGTGTCGCCTTTTTCATTGGTGATGAAGCTGTGGCCATAATAGCTCTGGCTGCTGCCGCTGGCGTCAGTCTCGCTGCCGATGCGGTTGCTGGCGATCACTGGCATGGCATTGGCGGCCGCATGTCCCTGCATCACCCGCTGCCACATATCGGCGGTATTGAGCGCCGCATCATGGGGCTCTGAACCAATGGCGGTGGGGTAGAACAGCAGTTCCGCGCCCATCAGTGCCATGGCGCGTGCCGCTTCGGGATACCATTGGTCCCAGCAGATGCCGACGCCGATTTTGGCACCGAACACGTCCCAAACTTTGAAGCCGGTATTGCCGGGGCGGAAATAGAATTTTTCCTCATAGCCCGGGCCGTCGGGGATATGGCTTTTGCGATACACGCCCATAATCTCGCCATCAGGGCCGATCATCGCCAGCGAGTTATAATGGTGCTGGCCATCGCGCTCAAAAAAGCTGGTCGGGATCGCGACCTTTTTGTCTTTCGCCAGCTTTTGCATCGCCTTGACCGAGGGATGCTCGGTCACCGGACGGGCGAGGGCGAACAGCGCCTCATCTTCAATGGTGCAGAAATAGGTGCCGCTGAACAATTCGGGCGGCAGGATGATTTCAGCGCCCTTGTCGGCGGCGGCCACCACCATATCACTGACGGTCGCGATATTCTGTACCTCGCCGCCGGCCAGCGGTAGCTGCATCGCGGCTATGGTGATGGCCTCCATGGCTTCAGCGATCAGCCTTCTGCATCAGCCTCACCAGCATCAGCCAGCTTGAACAACAGCGTCATGCGATCAGACTCACCAATGGCATCAAATTTTTCCTTGGACTCTTCGCCCTCGGCATAGCTTGGCGGCAGGGTCCAGACGCCTTTTTCATAATCGGCGGTATCATTGGGGTTGGCGTTGACCTCAGATTCGGCGGCCAGCATAAACCCATGCTTCTCCATAAATGCCACCAGATCGGCCTGTTTGAGATAGCCTTTGCTGCCATCAACATATTCCGCCGGTGCGTCCGCCTTGGCACGGTGCTGGACGATGCCGACCATGCCATCAGGCTTAAGCGTGGCTTTCAGCGCTTCGATTTCATCATCAGCGATACCCCAGCGCATGAGATTGTGCATCATGCGGAAGATCAGCACCCGGTCGACCTGACCATTGAGATCAGCAGGGATAGCATTGCCATAGTGGAAAGGCAGTTTTTCGGCATCAATGCCCAAGCTCTCGCTCTGCGTTTCAGAGAAGGTTTCTGCGCCTTTGCGGACATTCTCGGCAAATTCCGCGCTTAATGGCTCAACCGTTTCAGGCGTGAAGCCAACCGCGACATAGCCGCCATTTTCCGCCACATAGGGCGCGAGAATGCGGGTATACCAGCCACCGCCAGGGGCATATTCAATCACTGTGTCATCGGCATCAACCTGAAAGAAGGCCAGCGTTTCAGCCGGGTTGCGATACTCATCGCGCGCTTTGTCATCGGCGCGCAGATCAGCGGCAAGAACGGTATCCAGCGCCGTATTTTCTGTGGCTTCGGTGGTGGTTTCAGTATCATCACTACCAACTTCAACCTGCTCACAAGCGGCAAGAGCAAGCAGCGGCAGCGCCATAAAGGCAATTGGTTTCAGCATCATCATATCCTTATATTGTGGGGAAGAAATCAGGGTTATGACCCATAAGCTTATTTCGTCTTGCGGAACAATAGCGTCATGCGGTCGGATTCGCCAATGGCAAGATAGCGCTCGCGATCTTCATCACCAAAACGCAATATCGGAGGCAGGGTCCAGACGCCGCCTTCCCAATTGGCCGGGTCCTTGGGGTTGGCATTGATCTCGGAGCTGTCGACCAGTTCAAAGCCATTCAGTTCAAACAGCTTTACGACATAATCCTGCTTCACATAACCACGTGGACCGCTGGATACCGCATGCGGCGCATCGGCTTTGGCGCGGTGTTGCACCACGCCGACCATGCCATCATCGCTCAACATCGCATGAATGGCGCGCAATTCGCTGTCGGCGCGATTGCCGTTGAGCAGGCCGTGAATCGAACGGAAGATCAATACCCGATCAATGGTACCGGCAATGTCTTCGGGCACTTCATCGCTTTCAAAGGCGAGGACTTTTTCGGCTTCCATTCCGGTCCATTCCGCGACTCTCTCCGGGAAGTTCTCGGTCCAGCCTTTGGCGCGCGCCTCGCTGGCGCGATTGCGGAAGCTGCGGCCTTCGGTATCAGCATTGATGGCGATATAGCGCCCTGACTGGCCGATATAGGGCGCAAGCAGCCGGGTATACCAGCCACCGCCCGGCGCATATTCCACCACCGTTTGCTCCGGTGTCACCTGAAAGAAAGCCAGCGTTTCAACCGGATGGCGATATTGATCGCGCGCCCGGTCCTTGTCCCGCACAGGTGCCGCCATAGCAGTATCAAGCGCCGCATTACTGGTGGCCGCCTGTTGGGCAGAAAGTGGTGCAGTTACGCCTATCATTGCCAAGGGCGCAAAAGCCAGAGGCAGAGCAAGCAGAGCTTTCATGAAATCATCCTCTCTTCATGGATATTATGTCACAGCGTTGTTGCTTGCTCTATATGGCGTTAGCGCCTCCGGCTCAATTGACATTTGCATATTGCGGCATTGGTTCCGGGCGCGGATAAAGCTCGTCCATCGGCTTGGATTTGCCGTCGTCCTGTACCACCCGCACATGCATGCGGCGCAGCCTGCGCGGTTCGCCAACGCCGCAGCTATGCGCGATCACCTCAACCTCGTGTACCAAATTGTGATGATAGCTTGCCACCTTGGCCTTTTTGTCCTCCGGGTTGAGACCACGCTGCAATCGCGGATTATGGGTGGTGATGCCGGTGGGACAGGTATTCTTGTTGCATTTCAGCGCCTGGATACAGCCAAGCGAGAACATGAAGCCGCGCGCAGTGTTGATGAAATCCGCACCTGCCGCGATTGCCAGTGCAACACCTGCCGGCGTGATCATCTTGCCCGATGCAATGATACGGATGCGATCGCGCAAGCCATAGCGGTGAAAGATATCGGACAGCATCGGCAGGCTTTCCTTCAGCAGCAGGCCGACATTGTCGATCAGCGGCATGGGTGCCGCACCCGTGCCACCATCGCCGCTGTCGAGGGTGAAGAAATCGGGCGCGCTTTCTATACCGCGTTCATGAATGGCCTCGCATAGCTCTTCGACCCAACCATAGGCGCCGAGCACCGCTTTTATGCCCACCGGCTTGCCAGTGACATCACGGACATGGCTGATGAAATCGAGTAGGTCATCAATCGAGTTAATCTCCGGATGGCGATTGGGTGAGATGGAGGCCTCGCCGACCGGAATGCCGCGCGTTTCTGCAATCACTTCAGTGACTTTGGCGCCGGGCAATATGCCGCCCTTGCCAGGCTTCGCACCTTGGCTCAGCTTGATCTCGAACATCCGCACCTGCTCATGCGCGGCGACCTTGCGCAGCTTCTCATCATTGATTGAGCCATCATCATTGCGCACGCCATATTTGGCGGTGCCGATCTGGAACACCAGATCACAGCCGCCTTCAAGATGATAAGGCGAGATCGCGCCTTCACCAGTGTTAAGCCAACACCCCGCCATTTTCGCACCATGGCTGAGTGCCCGGACGGCGGGCACGGACAATGCACCAAAGCTCATCGCCGAGATATTGAAGAAAGACGGAGCGTCATAGGGAATGCCGCAATAGGGGCCAATCCGCAGTGGCTGTGTCTTGGCGCTGTCCTGGTCCAGCACCGGGAAGGGGCAGTTGACAAAGATCGCTGTTCCCGGCGGGTTAAGGTTCTTGGTTGAGCCGAAAGCAACGGTATTACCCTCTCCCTTGGCGGCGCGACCAACCCATTCGCGCTCTGCCCGGTTGAACGGCAGTTCCTCGCGATCCATGGCGAAGAAATATTGCCGGAAGAACTCGCCCAAAGAACTGAAGAGATAGCGAAAGCGACCAATAACCGGATAGTTGCGCCGCACCGCATCTTTGGTCTGAGTGATGTCGATGACAAACATGATGACGACCGCTGCCAGCGCTAGGCCGATGATAAAAACAAAGATTGATGTCAATGTACTGAGAGTGCTCAATGCATCCAGATCATTGATAAGATTAAGAAAGTCCTGCTTCATTACATTCTCCACCGCAATTCAGCACAATCGTGATTAGAAGGTTTTGCGGTCAATGTCAGGATTGTTTTGCGCTTGTCTCACCGAGCACTGAAAAGCGGTTGGCTGGCGCAATGCAGGCTACCGCCACCGCTTAATATCGCAGAGGCAGGCAGGGGGATAATTGTTTTGTCCGGCCAGATATTGCCCAAAGCTGCGATGCTAAGGTCATCATAGTCTGAGCCATACATAGGAAGAAAAACAGCATTGTTGCCAATGACGAAGTTCATATGCGACGCCGGTTGCACAACGCCCTGTATTTCGATGCGACCGGGCGAGGGCAGAGTGATAATCTCAACTCCAAAGGCCGCAGCGCGTTTCTGGGCATCGGCATAAATCGCGGCATTGGTGTCATCATCACCAGATGGCTCGGGCAGGACCAGAACACCGGGTGCAACAAAGCGGGCGAGATTATCGACATGGCCATCGGTATGATCGTTGATCAACCCCTCGCCCAGCCAGAGCAGCCTTTCAATACCGAGCGCATCGCGCAATCTTGTTTCAATATCTTCACGGCTGAGGTGCGGATTGCGATTGGGATTGAGCAGGCATTGTTCGGTTGTGACGCCTAAACCTTGCCCATCCACATCAATCGCACCGCCTTCCAATATCCAGTCATGATTATCAATCGGCAGGCCTGCCATCTCAGCCAGATCAGCGCCGATGGTTTCATCCCCCGCCATGCAATATTTCCCGCCCCAGCCATTAAACCGAAATATCTGCGCGCGGCGGCTTCCATTTGGCGCGCATGTAACCAACGGCCCGGTATCGCGCAGCCAAATATCGCCATAATGTGCAATCTGGCATTGAACAAACGGATCAACAAGCGATTGGGCAAGCGTTAGATTATTCGCATCGCGGCAAATCAGGGTAACCGCCTCGCCGCTTCCAACCACAGCATTGGCAAATGCCGCAATCTCCCGCTGTGCTGCTTCCAAATGACCCGCCCACTCTTCCGCATCATGCGGAAAGCCGATCCATAACCGCTCATGCGGCTCCCATTCTGCGGGAAGTGCGTGGGGCATGAGATTGTTAGGTCTTTCAGTTTCTTGCATTGAGTGGCTTGAAGCAAATAGAACTCTGCGTAAACATCAATGGTCTGCTATCAAAAAACCTTAATGTGTTAGATTGGTCAATGCTTAGTAATGCAATTCCTGTTTTGGGCTTGATCACTTAAATTGACGCATGGTTTATCAGCGGCCAAATCCACAAACAGGCTCAGTTTAAAGCTATCCAAGCTGGCGGAGAATGCCAATGAATCTAGCAATTTAACTAAAGAATCCACCTTGCTATACATAATTGATTTGTTACGATAGTGTATGAAAAAGGGGGAGCTTACAAGGTGAAGTCATTTAAGTTTTTAGGTATATTAATAATATTTTTATCCGCAGGTGTATTTGCTGAACAAGTAGAAGCACAAGAAACTGCCCGGCGGTTGGATGCCAAAACTGCTGCGGGCTATTTTGGCAAGCGGCCCGAAGTTCAGCAGATAAGTTTATCCTCTGATGGTAAAAAAGTCTCAATTCTGGCTGGAGGTCAATATACGGAAACTGTCGTATATTGGTCAGATATTGATGATGGCGGACTTAATCGAGTCATCAGTGCTGATGGACAGCCCAATCAGCTGCGTTGGTGCGATTTTGTCGCGAATGACAGGCTGATCTGCAAATATGACGCTATTGTAGAATCTAATACCGGACTTTTACCTTTTTCCCGTCTCATATCTACTTCATTAAATGGCGACGATATGGTCTCTCTTGGGCAGAAAGGGAGTTTCCGCGATTCTTCTGTCCGCCAATTTGTTGGGTCTATTATTGGCTGGATGCCTGGGGATGAAAACAACATTCTGTTTGCTCAGGAATTCATTCCTGAGACAGTACAAAGCACTCGGATAAGGAATAATAAGGAAGGGTTAGGCGTTGTTATTTTAGACACTACTAACAATAAAACCAAAACAGTCGTCCAACCGGACGAAGAAGTAAGTCGCTACATTGCCGATGGAACAAATATTCGAATCAAGGCTGTGCGTGATAATGAGGGTGACAGTCAGCAGCTAAGCAATCGATATGCTTATTATTTTCGCAAACGTGGTTCAAAATCATGGGAGTGGTTAAGTTCAATAAACATTGATACCCAACGAGGCGTCCCCGGTTTTTCGCCAGTAGCAATTGACAGTAAATCAGATCGTGCTTTCGGCTTTGCGCAGGTTAATGGCAAAGATGCGCTATTTGCAGTTTCGCTAGATGGTAACCATAGCAAAGAACTGTTGTTCGCGCATCCAGAGGTAGATGTAGATAGTACAGTACGCTTTGGTCAGGACGGTCGCGTTGTCGGGGTCCGTTATATCACAGACAAGACTCGAATCAGCTATTTTGACCCCTATCTTAAGAAACTGTCTGGACAATTGTCACGGGCCATTCCTGAATTGCCAATTATCGAGTTCATCGATGCAAGCGATGATGAAAATACGCTCTTGATCTTAGCTTCAAGCGATAGTGATCCCGGCCGCTATTTTGTATTTATAAAAGACAAGAAAGAGCTGCGTGAAATCTCGCTAAAACGCCCAATTCTCGAGAATGTTGCGCTATCCTCTGTTCTGCCGATTGAATATGCGGCGCGTGATGGCGTCAAAATACCTGGTTATCTTACACTGCCACCTGGAATGAATAGGGAGGACGCTCGAGATCTGCCTGCTATTGTTATGCCGCATGGGGGACCAGCTTCGCGCGATACATGGGGGTTTGATTGGCTGGCACAGTTTTTTGCCCATATAGGCTATGCCGTTCTTCAGCCTAATTTTAGAGGCTCATCCGGCTATGGCGATGATTGGTTTCAGAGGAACGGTTTTCAGAGTTGGCGCACTGCCATTAGCGATGTGAATGACGGCGCGCGCTGGCTCCAAGAAACAGGCGTTGCCGATGCCAAGCGCATGGCTATTGTTGGCTGGTCTTATGGCGGCTATGCCGCTTTGCAGTCCGATATACTGGAAGATTCTTTGTACAAAGCAGCCGTAGCTATAGCGCCTGTTACGGACATGAATGATCTTGTCGAGGAGTCTCGCGGATTTACAAATTTTAGTATTGTCCGGAGATACGTTGGAAGAGGGCCTCATCTCACAGAAGGTTCGCCGCTCCAGAACATTGAGGCTCTGAATATCCCTGTCTTGTTATTTCACGGCGATCAAGATCTGAATGTCAGCCATCGTCAATCGCAAAGACTAGAAAGTGCAATGAAGTTGGCTGGTAAAGATGTGCGCTATGTCCAATATGATGGTTTGGATCACCAGTTGCCGAGCAGCGCCGTAAGAGCCAATATGCTGTTGCAAATAGCGAATTTCCTAGAAGATAAAATGAAGTAGTATCGAACTAAGCGTTTTAGAGGCTCCAGTTCACGAAGCGCAATTTACTCAGGATTCGTATATCTTGAAACCGTACGGCATTTGGTATTTTAAATCGGGGCTTCTGTAACCTATATCTTGTGCAACTGCTTGCGCTGAATATGGTGTTGGCGGAGATATACTAAGAGGAAACGTGACCGCAAAAAAAGCCAGCCTTTCCGATAGCGATTTCAAGGCTGCGCTGGCGGAGACTGTGCCGCATTTGCGGGCTTATGGGCGCTCGCTTTCTGGCAATCGCGATGTTGCCGATGATCTGGTGCAAGAGGCGTTGTTGCGCGCCTGGAGTGCGCGGGAGCGGTTTGAGGCGGGGACCAATATCCGCGCTTGGACCTTTATCATTTTGCGCAATGTGTTTCTGTCGCAGATGCGGCGGAACAAATTTGTTGGTGAGTGGGATGAGCTCGCCAGCGACCGGATATTGTCGGCCTCTGGGCAGCAAGATGCGCAGCTTAATCTCGCCGATGTGCAGCGGGCTTTGGGGCTGCTGCCCGAGAGCCAGCGTGAGGCGCTGATATTGGTCGGTGCCGGCGGCTTTTCTTATGAGGAGGCGGCCGAGATTTGCGATGTTGCGCTGGGTACGATCAAGAGCCGCGTGGCGCGTGGCCGGGCGGCGTTGGCGACGATATTGGATGGCGATAATCTGGAGCGGCTCGCTGAGGCGGGAAAGCGCGGCGATAATCCGCTGCGTGAGATTATGGCCGAGCTTGATCTGTTGAGCGGCGGGCGTTCTGATGTGAATAGTGACGCGGCTGGCGGAGCAGAAGAGGAATAGCTCTGTTGTCAGATAATCCGGCGCCTCCATGGTCTGATACCATCGCCCGTGCCGACGCGCATGCGCCGTTTTTGCGGCGGATGATGGAGCTGCGCCCAGATTTGCTTGCTGCTATTTGTGCAGGAAAGCTGGATGCGGTCATTCGGAGTGCTTTGGCGCTTGAGCCATCCACTATCGACGAGGCGAACAGAGCAAACCTTTCCATTACGCGGCAATTGCGGTTGGCACGTGGTGATATGATGCTGGCTTTGGCTCTGGGTGATCTCGCAGGGGCGCTGTCGTTTCAGCAGGTTGCCCGTGCGCTATCCGATTTTGCCGATGTCTCCCTGCAGGCGGCGCTGGAGAGCATTTTTGCCCGCCGCTATGACTGCGCGCCGATTGGTTTCGCGGTGATCGCGCTGGGCAAGCTCGGCGGGCATGAACTCAACTATTCGAGCGATATTGATCCGATCTTTCTGTTTGATCCCGAAACCATGCCGTCGCGCCGCAAGGAGACACCGCATGATGCGGCGCAGCGCGTCGGGCGCGAGCTGATTGCGCTGCTGTCCGAGAGGGACGGCGATGGCCATGTCTTTCGTGTCGATATGCGCCTGCGCCCGGAATCAGAAGTCAGCCCGATGGTGCTGCCCATTCGCAGCGCCATCAGCCATTATGAATCACGGGCTTTGACCTGGGAGCGTGCAGCCTTTATCCGCTCGCGTCTAGCGGCGGGGTGCAAGGCGCTGGGGCAGTATTTTCTGCAGGAGATACAGCCCTTTGTCTGGCGGCGCAGTCTCGACTTTGGCACCATTGATGCGATTGCAGAGCTGACCCGGCGGATCAGGGCGCATCATCAGGGCGAGCAGATGGCGACACCGGGTTTTGATCTCAAACGCGGTCGCGGCGGCATTAGGGAGATCGAGTTTTTCGCGCAGTCGCAGCAATTGGTCCATGGCGGGCGCAACCCGGATTTGCGCTCGGGCAATACGCTGGAGGCGCTAAAGGCGCTGGCGGCGGAGCAGATTATCCCGGCTGACCAGGCAGATATATTGTCCGAAAGCTATATCATGCTGCGCACCATTGAGCATCGGCTGCAAATGGTCGATGACCGGCAAACCCATGCTTTGCCCGATGATGCCGCGGCGCTGGACAATGTGGCTGAACTCCACGGTCTCGCCGATGGCGCGGCTTTGTTAGAGATGTTGCAGCCTGTGTGCGCTATTGTCAGTCAGCATTATGATCAGTTGCTGGCTGAGCAGGGCAATGGAGGCGGTCAAGCATCATCCGCGTCCGACAATACCGAACAGATCATGTTGACCGATCATGACGAATTATTGCCCGGTCAGCTGGCGGCGCTTGGTTTTGCTGATCCCAAAGTGATTGCCGAGCGGCTGGCCGATTGGCGTTCGGGGAAAGTCCGCGCCTTGCGCACGCCGCAGAGCCGAAAGGCCTTTGAGGATCAGATCGGCACACTGCTGGCGGCGGTCCGGCAACATGAAGGCGGCATTGATGCGATCAACCGGCTCGATTCCATGCTGCAACAATTGCCAAGCGTGCTTGACCTGTTCCATCTGCTGGGGGCACGCCCGGCGCTGATTGGTATATTGGCGCGGCTGCTTTGCCATGCGCCTGCGCTCTCCAAGGCGCTGGCGATGCGGGCCAGCCTGCTCGACGGCATTGTCGATACCAGCATTTTTGACCGGCAGGATGATCTTGCTGATATCATAACCGAGCTGGAACAGCGTGATGGCTGCGATGATCTGGGCCTGATGCTGGAGCGGGTAGCGACTGATATATCTGAGCGCCGCTTTGCTATTGGGGTGCAGCTTATCGAAGGGCGGACCGATCCGCTTGATGCTGCACTGGATTATAGCCGCATTGCCGAGGCAGCTATTCAGGTGGTTGCGGATCGGGTGACACAGGATTTTGCCGCTGAGCATGGCCATTTTGCCGATGATGAATTGCTGATATTGGCGATGGGGCGGCTGGGGGGAGAGGCGCTTACCCATGCGTCTGATCTTGATCTGGTGTTTCTGTTTACCGGCGAACATGATGCGCAATCGGATGGGCCAAGGCCGTTGAGCGCCACACGCTATTTCAACCGGCTGGCGCAGCGCATATCATCCGGCCTCGCGCTGCCCACCGCCACCGGCCCGCTTTATGAGGTCGATACCCGGTTGCGACCTTCGGGCATGCAGGGTCTGCTGGCGGCCAGTATTGAGGGCTTCTGGGATTATCAGCGCAAAAAGGCTTGGACCTGGGAGCATATGGCGCTGTGTCGGGCGCGGCCAGTTTATGGATCACAACAGGCACGTAATGGCTTGTCGCATGGCATTGCCGGG
Source organism: Pseudomonadota bacterium (assembly GCA_038748365.1). Taxonomy (GTDB): domain Bacteria; phylum Pseudomonadota; class Alphaproteobacteria; order Sphingomonadales; family Sphingomonadaceae; genus Alterisphingorhabdus. The sequence continues at coordinate 136,965 of JBCDIZ010000007.1, read as the reverse complement.
CTGTTGGGCAGTGGCCGGGTCGCCGATACCATTGCCAGAGATGCGCTAGCGATGCGCGGCGATATGGCCAAGGCTAAGCCGCCCAAAGGGCCATGGGATGCCAAGCTGGCAAGCGGGGCTCTGGTTGATCTGGAATTTTGTATTCACACCCAACAGCTTATCCATGGGCAGGGCATCTCGCCGCATCTGGGAGAGGCGCTGGCGATGCTGGTCGATCATAAACTGCTGCCTCCTGAACTGGTCGAGGCGCATAATTTTCTTACCCGATTGCTGGTAATGTCGCGCTTGGTGACACCCCAGAATAATAGCCCTGCCGAGGCTTCGCGTCCTCTGGTAGCAAAAGCGTGTGGGGTGACTAGCTGGGAAGGGGTGGTCGAACATTATCAGCACTACACGGATATTGTTCGCGCCGCGCGCATTGCCATCTTGGGTAAGATACCCACATTGGACGACATCTAATTCTTAAGGGAGCAAAATATGAGCGAAGATCAGGTAGGACAGGCTATTCCGGACGTAACCATGGTGCGGCCCGATGGTTCGGAAGTGTCGGCATCGGACTATAAGGGCAAACCATGGGTGCTGTATTTCTACCCCAAGGACGATACCCCCGGCTGCACCAAGGAAGCGCTGCAGTTTACCGAGCTGAAGCCCGAATTCGACAAGCTGGGGGTAAGCATTCTCGGCGTCTCCAAGGACCCGCCGAAAAAGCATGTGAAATTTATCGACAAGCACAGCCTGGCCATTGATCTCGCTTCGGATGAGGAAGTCGAAATGGCCGAAGCCATGGGTGTGTGGGTTGAGAAAAGCATGTATGGCAAGACTTATATGGGTCTTGAGCGCTCTACCTTTCTGATCGATGCCGAGGGCAAAATCGCTCAGGCATGGCGTAAGGTGAAGGTCAAAGAGCATGGTGCTGCGGTTTTGGAGGCGGCGCGCGAATTGGTGGGCTGAATGCGTAAGCCCTCTCCCCTTCAGGGGAGAGGGTTGGGAGAGGGGGCGTTCATCAAGCGCTGTGCAAGCGGAGATTCCCCACCCCGCTGCGACTAAATTCCCCTTCGACAAGCTCAGGGTCATTAAGTCTCACTGCCCCTCCCCTAAAGGAGGAGGGGGCTATAAAGGAGCCTGCATATGCAATCCGTCGGTGAAGCCTGCCTTGCCGTTCTGACCGCATCGGACCCGCGCGATAAGGTGATGGCGGCGCGCTTTGCTGCGCGTCAATGGCGACTGGGTCGGCTAGGTCCCGAGTGTTCGGTCACCATGCCCGATTATCCGGCACGCCCGGACCAGCCCGAATTGCTGCCGCCCAATAAAATGCCCAAACGCGGCAAAGGCGGGTCAGAGCGGGGGCGTATCGCGCTGTTGCATGCGCTGGCCCATATCGAATTTTCCGCCATTGACCTTGCCTTTGACCTAATCGGGCGCTTTGGCGGGCTGTTTCCCGAAGAGTTTATCACCGACTGGATGCGCGTTGGGGCCGATGAAGCGATGCATTTTGCCCTGCTCGACCGGCGGTTGAAACAGATGGGCAGCCATTATGGCGCACTGCCTGCGCATGATGGTCTGTGGGAGGCGGCGCATGCCACGCGGCATGATGTTCAGGCACGGCTCGCCGTGGTGCCGATGGTGCTCGAGGCGAGGGGTCTGGATATCACGCCCGCGACCGTTACCCGATTCGAAAATCAGGATGATATGGCCTCAGCGAAGATTTTGAATCGCATCTATCATGATGAAATACGGCATGTTTTTGCCGGAACGCGCTGGTTTGAATATGGCTGTCAAGCGCAAAGTGTTGACCCGGCAGAAAGCTGGCAAAATTTGGTTTCTGTTTACTTTCGTGGTTCTTTGAAACCGCCATTCAACGACTCAGCGCGTGAGGCAGCCGGTTTAACGCGAGAATATTACGCACCCCTTGCGTATCGGTGAAATATAATTTTACGTGATACTGGTTAGAACAATTTCACACGCATAGAAGCAATTCTGCAACGTTTTAATCCTTTCAAAGCGAAACGCTGAAGATCAGGCGTAAAACAGAATATAATAATAAATAACCTTTAATGAGGTCGTATGACAGAGATTTCGCAATTTGCTTTGACCTGTATCAAGAAAGTAGCCGCAGCAGCGGTTTCTTTGATGATTCTGGTCGCTGCTCCAGCTATGGCTACCGGCCCATCGGCGCCGATCGACATGGCGGATCAGGTTGCAGACAAGAATAAAGACGTTACGCCTCTGGGTACTGCTGATGAAGAATTTCGCGCTCTGTTCGTTTCCTGGAGTAAGCGTGATGACAAGACGATGGGTAAGGTCGCTATCCCATCGCGCATGCCGGTAGATGATAAGTTTCGGGTCAGCAGTCGCTATGGTTTACGCGGAGATCCGTTTCACGGCCGTCGCAAAATGCACAGAGGCATTGATATGGCGGCACCTGTCGGTACGCCGATCTATGCTACCGCCGATGGCGTCGTCGGTCGCGCGCAATGGGTACGTGGCTACGGCAAATATATCGAGATTGAGCATGGCGGCGATATCCAGACCCGTTACGGCCATCTGTCTCGCATGAATGTCGCGCCCAATCAGCGGGTTAAACGCGGCGATCTGATCGGCTTTATGGGTTCTACTGGCCGTTCGACCGGCAGCCATCTGCACTATGAGGTTCGGATCGACGGTAAGGCGGTTAATCCCGAGCCATTTCTCCGGTCATCCAGCTATTTACTGGCCATGCAGGACCGTCTGAACGACCAGCAGGGTCAGGGCGGCCCTGAATCGGAGGATGAATCATCGGAGGATGAATCCGAATAAGCAGCTCTTGTTGGATATCACCAACTACTGTTTTCTGCGGCTCATAGGTGTGAACTTAGTGTGAACTTTGCGAAGTTCGTCAACTTGGCCTGACAATTTCTGGCAATATGTTTATCAGCATAGCGGCTTGATTTAACCGCCCGATTAAACAATGATATCTCTTATAAAGAATCGGCTAGAAAGCCGAGCATATATAGGAGAAACCCAATGCATCCTTCGGTGCATGCTCAGGTGCAGGGTGACAAGCCGGCGCTGATCATAGCAGGAAGCGGCGAGACCGTAACCTATGCCCAATTGGACCGCCGCTCCAATCGTGCGGCGCATCTGTTCCGATCACGCGGGCTTCAGATTGGCGACACCATCGCCATCTGCATGGAAAACCAACTGCATTATTTTGATATGGTCTGGGGCGCGCAGCGCGCGGGACTGGTCTATGTTGCTATCTCCAGTCGCCTGACCGCACCGGAGATCGCCTACATATTGCAGGACAGCGGCGCAAAGCTGTTGGTGACCTCCACGGCAATGAACCATCTGCTTGATGATTTGGCGGAACAAGCGTCTGATGTCGAACAGCTTGTCTTTGGCAGAGATGGCGAAGATGATGCCGATGCTATTTTCCGCACCATGCCCGATACACCTATCGCGGATGAACGCGGTGGGGTGGATATGCTTTATTCCTCCGGCACCACCGGCAAGCCAAAGGGCATCCGCCTGCCGCTACCTGAAGACCCGGATATCGCCGCCACCAATGCCTTGTTGATGTTGTGTGTCGGCGCTTTTGGCCTTAGCGGCGATGCTGTCTATCTTTCACCCGCGCCGCTTTATCACGCGGCGCCACTGCGCTGGTGCATGGCGATCCACAAGCTGGGCGGTACGGTCATTGTGATGGAGAAGTTCGATCCGGAACATGCGCTGCAGCTGATCGAGAAATACAAGGTCACCGATAGCCAATGGGTGCCAACACATTTTGTGCGCATGCTCAAACTGCCCGAAGAGGTGCGCAGCAAATATGATGTTTCGAGCCTGAAATGCGCCGTCCACGCCGCAGCGCCTTGCCCGATTCCGATCAAGGAAGCGATGATCGACTGGTGGGGACCGGTTATCTATGAATATTATGCCGGCACCGAAGGCAATGGCTTTACCTTCCTGAAAAGCGAGGAATGGCTCGAACATAAGGGCTCGGTCGGCAAGTCACTGCTCGGCACCATCCGCATCTGCGATGAGGAAGGCGATGAAGTCCCGGTCGGCGAGGAAGGCCAGATCTTCTTTGAGGGCGGCGGTGCCTTCACCTATCATAATGACCCGGAGAAAACCAAGAGTGCAGCCAACAAGCATGGCTGGACCTCGCTCGGCGATGTCGGCAAGGTCGACGAAGAGGGCTATCTCTACCTCACCGACCGCAAGAGCTTTATGATCATTTCCGGCGGGGTGAATATCTATCCGCAGGAGATCGAAAACCTGCTGGTGACCCATCCCAAGGTTGCCGATGCGGCTGTGATCGGTGCGCCTGATCCTGACTTTGGCGAAAAAGTAGTTGCTGTAGTGCAGTCACTCAATCCGGCGCATGCCGGTGACGCACTGGCGGATGAGCTGCACAGTTTTATGGAGCAGAGCCTGTCGCGAGTGAAGCTGCCAAAACAGATAGATTTCCGCGAAGAGCTGCCGCGCCATGCCACCGGCAAGCTCTACAAGCGGCTGCTGCGCGATGAATATTGGGGCAAGTCGGACAGCAAGATTGTCGCATAAGCGCGAAATGATGGAGAGAGGATAGCGGCGATGGCGAGTCAGGTGGAAGACATTACACAGGGCCCAGTCATCCCGGCAGATCGGGCCGAGGCGGTTTTGCTGCCGGAGACCTATGCCGACTGGGAGAGTGCGCTCGACCAGTTTGACTGGCTGCGCGAGCATATGCCTGTTGGCCGGATGGTCGCCAGCGATGATAGTTTCGATCCATTCTGGCTGGTCACCCGCTATGAGGATGTGATGCGCATCTCCAAGGATAATGCCGGTTTCCTCAACAATCCGCGCCCCGTGGTCTTTGCCAGCAAGAAAATGACGGAATTCTCACGCCAGGCCACCGGCAGCAATATGCTGGTGGACTCGCTGGTGGTGTTCGATGCGCCAATTCATATGAAATATCGCAAGCTCACCCAGCAATGGTTTATGCCCAAGAACCTGAAAACGCTGGAAGCAGAGATACAAGCGCTGGCGAAGAAGACTGTCGATCGGCTGATCGCCAATGGACCCGAAGTGGATTTCGTCGAAGCGGTCGCGGCGCCCTATCCGTTGCATGTGGTGATGCAGATATTGGGTGTGCCCGAAGAGGATGAGGAGCGGATGCTGTTCCTCACCCAGCAGATGTTCGGCGGGCAGGATGAGGATCTGTCGGGCAGTGGCATGGCCAATATGACAGAGGAACAGATTATCCAGATTGTCTCTGGTTCGGTGACCGCGTTTGAAGCCTATTTTGCTCAGGTCACCGCCGAGAAACGCGCCAACCCGACCAATGATGTCGCCAGCGTTATTGCCAATGCTACTGTCGATGGTGAGCCGCTGGGCGATCGGGAAATGGCGGGCTATTATATCATCGTTGCTACCGCCGGGCATGATACCACTTCGGCTTCGACTGCCGGGGCAATGCAGGCTCTGGCGCAGGACCCGGAGCAATGGGCGCGAGTAAGGGAAGACCGTTCGCTGCTCCCCGGCATTGTCGAGGAAGCCATCCGCTGGACCACGCCTGTACAGCATTTTATGCGCACCGCGGCAGAAGATTGCGAGATTGGCGGCGTGCCGATCGCCAAGGGTGACTGGCTGATGATCAACTATATCGCCGCCAATCATGATCCGGCGGTGTTTGACGACCCGCGCAGTTTTGATGCCGCGCGCTCGCCCAATCGCCATCTGGCATTCGGCGCCGGCGCGCATCAGTGTCTCGGCCTGCATCTGGCACGGCTGGAGATGCGGATATTGTTTAACGCCCTGCTGGACCGTATAGAGAGACTCGAACTGGCAGGTGAACCGCAACGGGCCAAGTCGATCTTTGTCGGTGGCCTCAAGACATTACCGCTGAAAATTACCGCAAGCTAAAATTCCCCAAGGAGAGCGACAATGACAACACTCTATAAAAATCTGATCAATGGCGAGATGGTCTCCACCGACACCACACTCGAAGTGCTCAACCCGGCCAATGAAGAAGTCATTGGTCTGGTGCCCAGCTGTGGTGCCGCAGAACTCGATCAGGCCGTTGCCGCTGCACGCGCCGCGTTCAAGAGCTGGTCGAAAACCCCGATTGAGGAGCGCCAGAAGGTGGTGCAGGGCATCTCCAAGGCGATCAGCGACAATATGGACGAGTTATTCCGCCTGCTCACCAGTGAGCAGGGCAAGCCGCATGCACAGGCGCAGCAGGAGATTGGCGGCGCCGCGGCCATGTCCGGCGCGCAGGCGACGCTGACGCTCGACGATGAAGTCAATGAGGACAGCGATGCCCGCCTGTCGCGCACCCGCCGCGTGCCCGTCGGCGTGGTCGGCGGTATCGTGCCGTGGAACTTCCCAGTGATGATGGCGGTGCAGAAAATCGCCCCGGCGCTGGTTTCAGGTTGCACCATTGTGCTCAAACCGTCGCCCTTCACGCCGCTGGCGACTTTGCGTCTGGCCGAGCTGATCAAGGATGTGGTGCCCGCTGGCGTGGTCAACATCATCACTGGTGAGGACAATCTCGGCCCGCTGATCACCGAGCATCCCGATATCGACAAGATCACCTTCACCGGCTCCACCGCTACGGGCAAGAAGATCATGGAAGGCGCGTCGAAGGACCTGAAACGCATCACGCTGGAGCTGGGCGGTAATGACGCCTCCATCGTGCTGCCCGATGCCGATGTCGCAAAGGTCGCTGAGCAGCTGTTCTGGTCGAGCTTCACCAATGCCGGACAGGTCTGCATCGCCGCCAAACGCATCTATATACATGAGGATATCTATGATGATCTCTCCGCAGCGATTGCCGAATATGCCAAGCATGTGAAAGTCGGCGACGGCGCGCAACAGGGCACAGCAGTTGGCCCGATCCAGAACAAAAAGCAATATGAGCGCGTGCTCGAGCTGATCCAGGACGCCAAAGACAATGGCTATCAGTTCCTGGTCGGCGGTGATGAGGGTGATCCATCAGGCACCGGCTATTATGTGCCAATTACCATCCTCGACAACCCGCCCGAAGACGCGCGCATCGTTGCCGAGGAGCAGTTCGGCCCAGTGATGCCGCTGATGAAATTCTCCACCGTCGATGAAGCCATCGAACGCGCCAATGCGTCCGAATATGGCCTTGCCGGCGCGGTGTGGACCTCGGATGTCGACAAAGGCGTCGAAGTCGCCGAGCAGATGGAAACCGGCACCGTCTGGGTGAATGAATTTATGCACCTGTCGCCCTTCGTACCGTTTGGCGGCCACAAGCAATCCGGCTTTGGCGCTGAATATGGCAAGGAAGGGTTGCTCGAATTCACTTATCCGCAAGTGATTACGGTGAAACGCGAAGCGGCTGCGTAAAGCGACCTCGATAGCTATATGAATGAAAAGGGAGCCTCTCAAACGGCTCCCTTTTTGATTGGGTTATTTGGTATCGATTGATGGGCCCTGATATGCCGTTTCTTAGCCCTGGCGCAGCTTCAAACGGGGTAAAATATCCGCAATTTGCGGCTCGGCGGTAGAGCGCCCAGAGTTATCAAAGCGTCCTCCGATGTGGAGGAAAGCAAAACCGTGCACAACTGACCAAATGAGCGTCTCGGTTGAATCTGGTTCAGCACCTACCGGTTCAAATGGCGCACTTACCTGTTTGAGAAGACTATAAGTTTCCTGACCAGAACCGCCGAAAGCCGACTTCTCCACTTTTTCCCGACCTGCATTGAACATAAGCGAGATCAATCCAGCATTCTGTCGTGCAAAGTTCACATAACCCTCACCAGCCGCAATCAAATGTGAATGAGGGTCGTCATTTGCGACATCGAGGCGTTCTCGCATCGCTTTCGCAAGATTCTCAAAGCCTACTTTGCAGACACATCCCAGCAATTCTGGCAGCCCGGTAAAGTGATGTGCAGGGGCAGCATGGCTTACGCCAACGCGCGCGGCAACCTTGCGCAAAGACAGGTGTTCCAAGCCATCCTCTGCCAGAATTGCCAGAGCAGCATCAATTAGCTCTTCCCTCAAATCCCGGGAAATCTTGGCCTTTTGATCATGATGGTTCTGCTCGCCCGAATTTTTGCTTGACACTGTAAAGCCATCCTCTATCTAACCCCTATCCAGCTTGACACTGTAAAGTTGGTGGTAAGAGCGCATAGTGCCTCAAGCCTCGCATCTCAAGCAAGATCATAAATCCACCATGCGGTGGATGTTTTGTGCTGCCCGAACCAACCTCTCCGCAAAGCGGAAAACAAGGAAGTATAATGTCCATGATATCACAATATATGCTCGGAAATCGGATCCTGCTCATTTCTTTTTTGCTTGCCATCTTTGGTAGTATTTTCATTCCATCTACCGCATTGGCGCAGCAGTCGCCTGTTCAACCTTCCGCACGGGCCCAGATTGAAAGTGAGGAAGGCATTGTAAAGGATGACTGGCAGTTTACGCTCAGCGCTGGCTCTTTGGTAATGCCAAACTATCCTGGTGATGATGAGTATCTCGTTGCGCTGCTGCCCAATATACAGGTCCGCTATAAAGACATCCTCGATGCCAGCATTCAGGGTATCGAAGTCTCTGCTATTCGTACCGGCGGTTTTTCTGCCGGCCCAGTGGCACGGGTTGATTTTGGTCGCGATTCTGAAGGTGCGATGCCTTTTGCGATCATAGGCGGAGAGACTGATGAACTGGATGGCCTGGACGAAATCGGTATCACTGCAGAGCTTGGTGGTTTTGTACGCTATCAAACCGGGCCGATAAGGCTTCAAGCCGAATTGCGTAATGGTATCAACGGCCATGAAAGTTTGGTCGGGTCGCTTAGTGCGACGTACAATACGCGCCTTGCCCTCGGCAAAACGGGCGCTTTCCTTACAGTTGGCCCTTCGCTCAGCTTTGCCGATAGCGATTATAACAACGCTTTCTTCGGGATAACACCAGAAGCGTCAGCCGCCTCTGGCCTAGACACTTTTGAAGCAGATGGCGGTCTAAACAGCATTGGCCTTGACCTTACTTTTGCTAAGCCACTTAATCAGCGTTTTGCTATCTTCTTCTTTGCAAACTATGATCGTCTAGTGGGCGATATCGCTGATAGCCCATTGGTTCAGGAACGTGGTTCAGAAAACCAGTTCATGGCCGGGCTGTTTCTCAGCTACACTTTCTAAACAAGCAGATGCACGCGGGTGAGAGGAGACCCCATTCTCTCACCTGCAGCAGCATGGGCTTAGTGATTTTCAACCACATCGACGAGACGCTCAATGCTTTCAAATTCACAGTTATTTGATTGGGCCGGGCAATTGGCCATGCTGGGTTGGTTCACCCTGGTATTTTTGCCGAGGCGATGGCAACTGCTCAATTGGGTGCCTGGCTACATCATCCCGCTGGCTTTAAGTCTCCTTTATGCTGGTTTGATCCTGGCGAATTTTTTCACTGTTGAAGGCGGTGGCTATAGCTCATTGGCAAAGGTGAGGGCGCTTTTCAGTCAGGAGGAATTGCTATTGGCAGGTTGGGTCCATTACCTCGCCTTTGACCTTTTTGTAGGTGCTTGGATCGCCAGATCAGCCGATGAAATTGGCCTATCTCGTCTGTTCCAAGCACCTATCTTCGCCGCGACCTTAATGTTTGGCCCGGTTGGTTTGGCGCTCTTTCTTCTCATCCGCCTACACTTCACTCGAGACATAAAGGCTATGTCGTGACTGCTATATCATCTCACCCTACGCACCTGCGCCAGCCATGGACAGCATTACCTAATGATCAGGTTACGCGGATCTACATTACTTGTGTGCTCTTTGCACTTGCTTGCTTTGCTGTGCTTTTGCCTGCTTGGATTGTCGATAACCGGCTGCTTGACAGCAGCGCGATCTGGACCAAGCCACAAAAGTTCAACATTTCGCTCGCCCTGCACTTCATAACGCTGGCTGTGTTGGCGCAAATGCTCCCAGCAGAAACGCGAAATGGCTGGGTGATGCGCATTACCGCTTATCTCGCTGCAGGGGCTTTCATCGCGGAGACCATCTATATCATTATACAGGCCTCTCGCGGACGCCGTTCGCATTACAATTTTGACACGCCTTTAGAAACCGCCATCTATATCGCAATGGGTGTTGGCGCGGTGATGATCGTGTCATCAGCTGCGGTGCTCGCCGTCCAACTATGGCGCAAAGCAGAGCGAAAATCCCGCGGTTTATGGTTAGGCTCGGTCGTTGGATTGGCCACTGGTTTTGCCGCAACACTGTATTTCACATCCTATTTGTCCGATAATGGACGTTATATTGGTGCACCTCTAGAAGGTGGTGGAGTAGTCGTACCCTTTTTCGGCTGGAGCCGAGAATATGGTGACTTACGCCCAGCCCATTTCGTCGCTCTGCACATGATGCAGACTGTTCCATTTGCTGGCTGGTTGGCAGATCGATTGGGCTGGAACTCTATACTGGTTGTTGGTGGCGCAACCATATTACAGCTTGTGGCGGCTATTGCGTTGTTCGTACAAGCGCTTGCTGGTAAACCTATCTGGCCGGTCTGAACGCTTATGTGGGCCATTGGCCGTGCGTCATGGTTTCCTCTCTCTTCGTTTCACGCTGCTTCGGTATCTGCGTTTTTGCCTCGCAGCCCATTGACCGCATCCTGTGTGCAGTTTAATCGTTCGATTAAATTTAAAAACACATAGGAGAATCATGATGGCGGAAGCGTATATTGTTGATGCTGTGCGTACGGCAGGTGGTCGGCGCGGCGGGCGTTTAGCCGGGGTGCATCCGGTGGATCTGGGTGCGGCGGTGTTTGATGCGATTGGCGAGCGCAACGACTTTGACACCAAAGCGATTGACGACGTTATCACTGGCTGTGTGATGCAGGGTGGGCAGCAGACGATGGATATTGGCCGCAATGCGGTGCTGGCTTCCAATTTGCCCGATTCCATCCCCGCCGTGACGATTGATCGGCAATGTGGTTCTTCGCAGCAATCGATCCAGTTTGCCGCCCAGGCGGTGATGTCCGGCACGCAGGATGTGGTGCTCGCCAGCGGCATTGAGAGCATGACCCGCGTGCCCATGGGCTCGACCGCATCGCTGTTTATGAAAGAGGGGCTGGGCAATTATAAGTCGGAGCGTCTGGAAGAGGCTTATCCCGGCGTGATGTTCAGCCAGTTTGACGGCGCCGAGATGATCGCCGAGAAATATGGTCAGTCGAAAGACGATCTCGATGCCTATTCGCTGGAAAGCCATAAGCGCGCGGCCAAGGCGGCCGAAAACGGCGCGTTTGATAATGAAATCGTACCGGTAAAGGTCGAGACCCCTGAAGGCGAGGAAATGCACACCGTTGATGAAGGCATCCGCTTCGACGCCTCGCTCGAAGGCATATCCGGGGTCAAGACGATCAAGGAAGATGGCTATATCTCGGCGGCCAATGCCAGCCAGATTTGCGATGGTGCCTCGGCAGTGCTGGTGGTCAGCGAACAGGCGCTGAAAGACCATGGCCTGACCCCGCGCGCGCGCATCCATAATCTTACCGTTACCGGCGGCGACCCGGTGATCATGCTTGAAGAACCGCTATTTGCTACCGACCGCGCGCTGGAGCGGGCGGGGATGAATATCGATGATATTGATGTTTATGAGGTCAATGAAGCCTTTGCCCCGGTGCCACTGGCCTGGATGAAGCATACCGGCGGCAGCCATGATAAGCTCAACGTCAATGGCGGCGCGATTGCACTGGGCCACCCGCTCGGTGCTTCGGGTACCAAGCTGATGGCGACCCTGCTCAATGCGCTGGAAGCACGCGGCGGCAAATATGGCCTGCAGACCATGTGCGAAGGCGGTGGCCAGGCCAATGTCACTATTATCGAGCGTTTGGGATAAGCTGAATCACAAACATTTTACGCCGTTCGTCTCGAGCGTAGTCGAGAGACCGGCAACCGTCACCATAAGCGTGTCTCGACTTCGCTCGACACGAACGGATAGGAAAGTGAAATACTATGGAACTCAATAACAGCATTTCAGCCGTCATCACCGGTGGCGCATCCGGTCTTGGCGCGGCCACCGCAAAGCGCCTCGCCGAAAAGGGTGTGAAAGTCGCGCTGTTCGATCTTAATGAAGAAAAAGGTGAAGCTCTTGCGGCTGAGCTTGGCGGCACATTCTGCAAGGTGAATGTCACCGAGGAAGACAGTGTCGATGACGGTTTTGAAAAGGCACGCGCCGCCAATGGGCAGGAGCGCATCCTTGTGAACTGCGCCGGGATCGGTAATGCGATCAAGACTGCTAGCCGTTCCAAGGAAGATGGTTCGATCAAGCATTTCCCGCTTGATGCATTTGAGTTCGTTATTCAGGTCAACCTGATTGGTACCTTTCGCTGCATTGCCAAATCAGCGGCGGGTATGCTGACGCTCGATCCTCTGGAAGATGGTGACCGTGGTGCGATGGTCAACACAGCTTCTGTCGCTGCCGAGGACGGTCAGATTGGTCAGGCGGCTTATTCTGCTTCCAAGGGCGGTGTGGTTGGTATGACCTTGCCGATCGCGCGCGATCTGTCTCGTGAGGGCATTCGGGTGAACACCATATTGCCGGGCATTTTTGATACACCATTGCTCGCAGGCGCGCCACAAAATGTGCGTGACGCGCTGGGCGCAATGGTGCCGCATCCGCCGCGTCTGGGTATTCCTGATGAATATGCCAAGCTGGCCTTGTGCATGATTGAAACCGGCTATTTCAACGGTGAAGATGTGCGCCTCGATGGCGGTATCCGCATGGCGCCGCGGTGACAACAATAGCCCTCTCCCCTTCAGGGGAGAGGGTTGGGAGAGGGGGCTATCCGCAGGCACGGCACCTGTGGCCAGCCCCTCTCAACTCCGACTAGCCGCCTTCGCTAAAGCTATGGCCGCAAGTCTCCGTATCTCTCCCCACAAGCGGTGAGAGAGCTAAGGAGCCAAATATGACCGACTACACCCAGATCCTCTATAATGTGGCCGATGGTATCGCCACCATCACCCTCGATCGCCCGGACAAGATGAACGCTTATACCCGCACTATGCAGCAGGAAATGTGTGCTGCCTTTGACGCTGCTGATGCGGATGATGCGGTGCGGGCGGTGATCGTCACCGGTGAAGGCAAAGCGTTCTGCGCCGGGGCTGATCTGACGCCCGATGATGGCCGTCAGGTTTTTGCCAGCGGTGATGAAGTGCCCGATCTGTCGGATGAGCGTGTTCGCGATGGTGGCGGGCGGCTTACGCTGCGTATCTTTCAATGCAAAAAGCCGGTTATCGCGGCGGTTAATGGCGCTGCAGTGGGTATTGGCGCGACTATGCAACTGGCAATGGACTTTCGCCTCGCCAGCGAAAAGGCGAAATTCGGTTTCGTTTTTGCCCGCCGCGGTATCGTACCAGAGGCGGCATCAAGCTGGTTCCTGCCACGTCTTGTCGGCATGCAGCAGGCGATGGAATGGTGCATGACCGGGCGGGTGTTCGGAGCAGAAGAGGCGCAAGCAGGCGGGTTGATCCGCTCCATCCATGCGCCCGATGATCTGCTCCCGGCGGCGATGGCATTGGCGCGCGAAATTGCCGATAATACCGCCCCGGTTTCGGTAGCGATGACCCGCGCGATGCTATGGCGCTTGTCTTCTGAAGATCATCCGATGATGGCCCATCGGGTCGACAGCCGTGCCATCTACACCCGCGCCCGCTCTGCGGATGCGAAAGAAGGCATCGCCAGCTTTTTGGAAAAGCGCACTGCTGACTATCCCGACAAGGTGTCGACAGATTTGCCTGACTTCTTCCCCTGGTGGGATGAACCGGCTTATAAGTAATTCGCAGACGTTATGACCAATAATGCTACCCATCCTGATGTGGCAAACAGCAATGCCGATGAAAATGAAGCGGGCAATGCGCGCGAGCAGCTTCTTGATGCAGCCAGCGCGATTATGCGCGATGGTGACACAGTAGACATTTCGCTCAGCGAATTGTCGCTGCGTTCCGGTCTCAATAGCGCGCTGGTTAAGTATTATTTCGGCAATAAACAGGGTCTCATGCTGGCACTGCTCGATCGCAATATGCGGCGCATTTTGACCAGTGTCGAAACCTTGCTGGCAAAGGATATGTCGCCCGATGACAAGATGCGGCGCCATATTCGCGCGGCTATTTCCACCTATTTCGACTATCCCTATCTCAACCGCTTGCTTATGCGGCTGGTACGCGATGCCTCGCCTGAAGATGCCGGCAAGATTGCCAATGATTATCTGCGGCCGCTGTCTGAAGCCTATCACAAGTTGATCAAAGACGGCGTTGAGCAGGGCGTTTTTCGCGATATCGATCCGCAGCTTTTCTATTTCACCGTGACCGGTGCAGCGGACCGGTTTTTCTCGGCACGACTTGTGCTGCGGCATTGCTTCGACCGGGATAACCTGAACGAGGCAATGCGCGATTCCTATGCCGACCAAACGGTCGAAATCATCATGCGTGGTATTACTGTTTAGCAGAGTTTTGCAGCGAGGTTTTAGTACCATTAACGCTATGATGAAACGCTATAAGTATTTGAAATTGTTTTATCTTTAAAATTTTTCGAAAAAATCATTTAATCTTTCCTGGGCCAGACCGTTAGCGCGTATGTGGATAAATGTTCCCCAGCGCGATCTCGATCGAGATGTGCGCTGTTGGCAAGGAAGGTTCTATGATGGGTGTTGCGAAGTCGGTTAGCTTGCAGGTGTCCATATGCTAGCCGCTGCAGCAGAACTTGATCGGTCGGTTGAGAAATTGCGTCTCGCTTTACAAGCGCAAGATATTGGCGACATCCGAACCATGCATGCCGATGTACGGCGACAATTTACTGCGCTTCGGGAAAATCCTGAATGGATTGCCAGTACGGGCTATGGCACGCAATTGCGATCATTGGTTAAATCGCTGAGTGAAGCCGACAGGATATTGGTGCATGCCAATGACGATGTGGGCAGCAGTAAGGGCAGCGAGAGGCGACAGGCCCCGCAAGAGAATGCGCATGACAGCTCTGTTCGCGAGCTGGCAACGCGCCGGACAGATAGTGAGGGCCTGACCAGCATGCTGGCAAATCGCACCAGAGCTTTGCAGGATATCAGGCTTCAGATGGAGGCATTTCGTGCAGCCCATCTTGATAATGAGCTAGCAGCCGAAACTGAGTAGAGAAAGCGAGCAATCCGGCTCAGCTAATTCCTTTAGCGCGCGCGGGTCCAATATTGCGATTGACAGAATATGGCGACACAACCCTGCACTTTGAGCTTGCCATTCTTTAGCAATGTGATGTTCGCGCTATAGGTCTTGCCGTTTTTTGGATCATAGGCCTTGCCATTCCATTTCGTATCATCCGGTTTGAAACTCAGCAGAACAGGCAAGCCCAGAACCGTACGTGAGCGCAGCTTTGGGTTGGGATTGTTGACATCCTTCTGATTAGCGTCGGGTGTCTTGATCAAAATGCGCTCAATCTTGCCGCAGACCGTGGAGCCGCATTGGCCAATGGTGATGATCGAATCCTTCTCTTCTGTCAGCCAGCGGCCGTTGATACTCGCCGGTTTCGCAAATGCTGGAGATACAGCAGCGAATATAGCCAAAAGTCCAAGAAATGCTGTCATCGATTTCAGCATCGCATTCATCCTCTTTTGTCAGCGTGATTGCGCGAGTGGTTAGCATTGCATCTGCGCGGAAAGTGCGCGAAGACTATCATGATATTCGGCGATAAAACAGCCGAGATTACACTGGGAGGATGTAACATATGGAAAAA
The DNA here is from genome assembly GCA_038748365.1 of Pseudomonadota bacterium. Taxonomy (GTDB): domain Bacteria; phylum Pseudomonadota; class Alphaproteobacteria; order Sphingomonadales; family Sphingomonadaceae; genus Alterisphingorhabdus. The sequence goes on along the minus strand of JBCDIZ010000007.1, from coordinate 121,282 downwards.
TGGAATCGGGTCGCAATGCTGTGCATCACACCATTGGCATTAATGGCAGCGCCAGCCATTGCGGAGACGCACAATATCGCTGCTGGAGCTGATGCGCAGGAGAAGCTTCAGGAAGCGATGATTTTAGCTGAACCGGGCGATGAAATTGTGCTGGCAGCAGGCACCTATGCTCTTACTGATGGCCTTTCGCTTGATGTGGATAATGTCACTGTCCGCGGTGCCGGAGCTGACAAGACTATCCTTGATTTCGCCCGACAAAAGGGCAGCGGCGAAGGCCTTTTGGTCACCTCCGACAATGTGGTGCTGCGCGATTTCACTGTGCGCGACAGCAAGGGCGATGGCATCAAGTCCAAAGGCGCCGATAATATCGTCTATTATCGCCTGACCGTCGAATGGAGCGGCGGCCCCAAAGAAACCAATGGCGCCTATGGTATCTATCCGGTGGAGTCAGAAAATGTGCTGGTTGATGCCACCACCGTTATCGGTGCGTCTGACGCGGGCATTTATGTCGGCCAGTCACGCAACATCATCGTGCGCAACAACCATGTGACCTATAATGTTGCGGGCATCGAGATTGAAAACAGCTTCAATGCCGATGTCTATGGCAATCTGACCGAGAACAATACCGGTGGAATTTTGGTGTTTGATCTGCCCAATCTGCCGCAACAGGGCGGTCATGATGTGCGGATTTTCGGCAATACATTACGCGATAACAACACGCGCAATTTTGCTCCTGAAGGTAATATTGTCGCCAGCGTTCCGGCAGGCTCGGGTATCATGGTGATGGCGAATAGCGATGTCGAGATTTTCGGCAATGTGTTTGAAGATCATGGCACCGCCAATGTTATTATCGTCGGCTATCAACAGGCCTATGATGATGCCAATTATCAACCGCTCGCCAACAGGATCCGTATGGCGAATAACAGCCATGGCAAGGCGGGTTATGAGCCCGGCTTCCCCGAAGGCGCGTTACTTGCCGCTGTCTTGGGTGGTTCCTTGCCGCCGATTATCTGGGATGGTACGGGCGAGGGTGTGATTTCAAGCGATGCAGCACCTGCGCTAAGCCTGAATCTGTCGCGGCCTGATCAGCCATTAACCGAAGCGCAGCCTGCTATGGCGGACTTTGGCGGGGCGAAAGCCGATATGACTGTCCCTGCCGTGGTCATGCCCGAAGACATGGAGGAGATAGTCAAGCGATGATCCGCGCTTTTCTGGCTCTCTCTGCCCTGCTTTTAGTCGGTGGCTTCGCACCGGCCGCGCTTGCCCCTGTACAGGATGCCGCGATCACCGAGAAGGGCTTCCCAAAGAAGCTCTCTGATTACGGGTTTTTCGCGGATCTACCTGCACAGATTCCGGCGGAAGGCGTCCAGCCTTATGTGCTGAACGCGGCACTGTTTTCGGACAAGGCGGAGAAGCGGCGCTTTATGTATGTGCCTGCCGGGCAGGACGTTACTTTTGCCGAGCGCGACGGGCTGTTGCAGTTCCCGGTGGGCAGTGCGCTGATCAAGACATTTGGCTATGAAAATGAAGCGGGCGTGTTTGAACCAATTGAAACCCGGCTTTTGCTGCACCGTGCTAAAGGCTGGCTGGCTTTGCCCTATATCTGGGATGAGGATGGTCAGGATGCGACGCTGAAAGTCACTGGCGGCCGTTTGGAGATCGAAGCGCCAGTTGGCCCTGATGGTGCACGGCAGATGTTCAGCTATTCTGTGCCGAACAAGAACCAGTGCAAGGGTTGCCATGAGCGCGAGGGTGAAGTGACGCCGATCGGACCCAAGCTGCGCAACCTCAACAATGGTGCGAGTGACAGCAGCAACCAGATTATCGCCTGGCGCGAAGCAGGCATATTGCCGAACAGCTTTCCCGACCATCCGATCATGCCGCGCTTTGACACCAATGATGCGCCGATTGGTGAACGGGCGCGTGCTTATCTCGATATCAACTGCGCTCATTGCCATAATCGCGAAGGCCCGGCGAGCAATTCGGGGCTATATCTCACCTATCAGGAAAGCAATGACACGGCGCTCGGCCTTTACAAGCGCCCGGTTGCTGCTGGACGTGGCAGCGGCAATCGCGAATTTGCTATCCATCCCGGGCATCCTGAAGCCTCAATCATGCTCTATCGTATGGACTCAACTGATCCGGGGGTCGCGATGCCTGAACTGGGCCGCAGTCTGATCGATGAGCAGGGTGTGGCGTTGGTTCGTGAATGGATTACCAGCCTGGAAGGTAAGGCCGACGACAAGAAAGACAGCCTATGAGTGAGTGGACGATCGGGGTCATTGGTGGCTCCGGGCTTTACGCCGTTGATGGCCTGGAAAATGTTCAGGAGATTGCGGTCGAAAGCCCCTTTGGTAAACCATCGGCTCCGCTGGTCATGGGTGAAATGGCCGGGCACCGTTTCGTCTTTCTGCCGCGCCATGGTGCCGGGCATCGCATCACACCGACAGAGGTCAATGCGCGCGCCAATATTGATGTGCTGAAGCGCGCAGGCTGCACCGACATTGTCGCTATCTCAGCCATCGGCTCCTTGCAGGAAGAATTGCCGCCCGGCCAATTTGTCATTGTCGACCAGTTTATCGACCGCACCCGCCAGCGCGCCTCTACCTTCTTCACTAGCGGCATGGTGGCGCACGTCTCTATGGCCGATCCAGTATGTCCACGGCTGTCCGAGATGGTTGCCAGTGCCGCCGAGGAGGCGGGTGCCAATGTCGCCAGAGGAGGCACATATTTGGCGATGGAAGGGCCGCAATTTTCCAGCCGCGCCGAGAGCCATCTCTATCGCAGCTGGGGCGCCGATGTTATCGGCATGACCGCCATGCCGGAAGCCAAGCTGGCGCGTGAGGCGGAGCTACCCTATGCGCTGGTCGGCATGGTTACCGACTATGACTGCTGGCGCGAACATGAAGCGCCAGTCGAAGTGGAAGCCGTGATCGCCCAGATGAATGCCAACGCCACCAAAGCGCGTGCAATGCTGCAAAAGCTGGCAGCATCGTTACCAGAGAAACGCGAACCCAGCCCGATCGACACCTGCCTCGACTATGCTTTGATCACGGCCCCGGATGCGCGGGATCCAAAAGTGTTAGCGAAGCTCAATGCGGTGATGGGGCGGGTGCTTTCAAAAAGCTAACGCGCTGTATATTCTGCGCTTCTTGCGCATCATCTTAGATCAAGCCCTCACAAGAGCGTTCTTTAAAGCTGCTTGAAATGCCTTCCTCGCAGGCGCTTTCAGGAGCGGCAGTAATATGGCGAGATGATGTGCAATACCCCGCTGCTGATCCGCCCAGCTAACCTGCTCAACGCCTTCCAGCTCGCGAAGATGATCTATCCAGTAGCGGCTTATGATCCAGAGTGATCTTGTGAGTTCCGCAATATTCTCGTCATTGTCATTCGCAAACATACCTTCATCACTTATGCGCTTGAGCAGAATGGACAGCTCGTCATAGTCCGCCATCAGTTCAGAATCGGGCCGACGCCCAATCGGTTCTCCGGCATAATGCATGCGATCGCGCATGAGAAAGCGATAGCGCCAGGTCAGTTCCATACCGAAGAGCAGATGTGCGATATAGTCATCGGCCAAAGGACCGGGGCTCAAGCCTGCTCGGCGTGTCTTCATAAGCTGAAGCGCATCATTTTCCAGTGCCATCGCCAAATCGCGTTTAGTGGGAAAATGATAGGTGAGGTTGCCCTGCGACATATTCAGCGAAGCCGCAATATCGGTGACCGATGTAGCCGCATAACCCTTTGCGTTAAACGCCTTGCGAGCGGCCTCCAATATGCGGCTAGCCGTCGCAGAACGCCGCTTCTCTGTTACCTGTTGTCCTACTTTTGCCAATATCTGCCCCAAAATTTGTGTTGCAACTTAGGTGATAATACCTAATTCTAGGTATGTCTACCTAATCAAGTGATTCGGGAGTTTCAGATGTTGAGAGCGGGGATGCGGCACATAGTCATTGTCGGCGGTGGCACTGCGGGTTCGGTTTTGGCTGCACGGCTGAGTGAGAGCCCTGAGATACAGGTTACCGTGTTGGAAGCAGGACCGGACGAAAGCGCATATGATTCCTCGGTTTACGATCCGGCGCGCGCGCCGGATGCCTGGTTTGGTGTGTGCCCGATAGCGCGCACGCTGATGCACACGGAAAAGGCGGCGATCCCGATTTTGCAAGGCCGTATGTTGGGCGGCACATCGGCGGTCAATGGCTTGGCCACCTTGCGCGGATTGCCTGAGGATTATGATGGATGGGCAACATCCGGACTGGAGGGCTGGGCCTGGGAGAATGTCGTTGAGACATTCAAGGCAGCGGAAACCGACATGGATTTCGGCGCGACGCCACTGCATGGCGGCGACGGGCCACTGACCGTACACCGCTGGCGGCGTGATGAAATGAGCCATGCCCAACTCGCTTTTTATGATGGCATGGTTGAGGCAGGCTGTGATGAGGTAGCTGATATCAATAACCCAAGCCAATTGCCGGGTATCGGTATCTTTCCGGTTACGGTGGATCGGGAGGGTAACCGTCTGACCACCAGCCTTGCCTATCTCACTCCGCAAGTGCGGGCTCGCGAAAATCTCGATATTCGCACAAACAGTGCGGTTGCCTCGGTGCATATCGACGGCAAGCGGGCAACGGGTGTCGTGCTGGAGAATGGTGAGGGAATTCCGGCGGACGAGATTATCGTTTCCGTCGGTGCGTTGTGGTCTCCGGCGCTGTTGATGCGCTCGGGTGTTGGTCCGGCGGACCATCTCGCCGAACATGGTATCGCGATGAAAGCCGACTTGCCGGTTGGTGAAACGCTCGACGATCATCTGGGGCCGGGTGTACCCTATCGGCATGAAGGCCCGCGCGGAGGCACTGCGGGCCCGGCACAATCGCTCTATATCGGCGCCTCGAATGGCAAGGATGTCGATTACCACCTGTTCCCGATTGCACCGCAGATGACAGAGGGCCCGACCGACTTCAACATGGGCGTCTTCCTGTTGCGATCATCGGGTCAGGGCAAGGTGCGGCTTGGCGAAACCAAAGCAATGGACCCGGTCGTGACCGCGCCACCCTTACCCAATGATGGCATAGACCGGTTGCGGCATGCCTTTAAACAGTTGGCTGCTTGGGAGAGCTCCAAAGCATTTCAGGAGTCCGGCTGTACCCCGCATATTCCCTATGATCTGACCAAAGAAGATGCAGTAAATGTTGCGATTGAGCGCGGGTTGATCAGCTATGGCCATATGACTGGCAGCTGTCCGATGGGGACAGTGCTCGACGCAGACTGCCGTGTCGCAGGCATAGAGAGCCTGCGTGTTGTCGATGCATCGGTGATGCCCACCATACCATCCGGCAATACATATCTGGGCTGCGTCATGATTGCCGAGAGAGTGGCAGAAAAGATGAAAGCGACACGCTGAACAACCCAAAAAAGCAAAGCCGCCTAAAACGGCATAACGATAGGAGAGCGAAATGGACCTGCAGATTCAGGGAAAAAGAGCGATTATGGCTGGCGGCAGCGCTGGCATGGGGCGGGCGACGGCAGAGCGATTGGCCGAGGCTGGAGCCGAGTTAGTGATCACCGCGCGCCGTGAAGAGCGACTGGTCAAGGCAGCGCAGGAAATCTCCGAAAAATATGGCACCAAGGTGGAGCCGGTTGTTGCCGATTCCTCGACCGAAGAAGGGCGCGCCGCTCTGTTTTCTGCATGTCCTGATCCCGACATATTGGCGATTACCATCAAGCCCCCGGCACCCAATGGCGATTTCCTTCAAGTCACTCCCGAGATGTGGCGTGAGTCCATTGAGACGGCGTTGATCGGCCCGATAGAGATTATGCGCCATTACATCCCAGTGATGAAGGACAAAGGCTGGGGTCGTATCGTCAATATTGCGACCTTCTCGGCCAAGAACCCAATGATCTGGCGGCTATTATCCGGGCCAGCACGTTCGGCGCTCCTGAACTATACCGCCAGCGTGTCGCGCGAAATTGCACAGCATGGCGTTGTGCTAAACAATTTGCTTCCTGGCATGTTTCAGACCGAGGGCGCCAGCGAGATTATGGGGCAATATGCGCAGGCTTTCGGGCTGGAACCTGACCCCGAAACCATTCGCGAGCATTTCTTGGCGAATAACCGGATTCCGACCGGTTTTCCGGGTCAGGCAGATGATCTGGCGCCGATGGCAGCCTTTCTGTGCAGCGAGCTGGCGCGGTTTATCGTCGGCCAGAACATCGTGATCGATGGCGGGCAACATAATGCGATATTCTAAAAGTAGCTAGCCCCTGTACTGGCGAAAGATCGAACCTGAAGGGTTCGCAAGCGCGACTGCGCGTCGCGGCTTATTGTCGCAAAGCCAAGGGTCCGGATGGACCCGCCCGGCGTTTGAGGGTCAAAAAGAATGGCGCGCCCGGCAGGACTCGAACCTGCTGCCTCAAGATTAGAAGTCTCGCGCTCTATCCAGATGAGCTACGGGCGCGTGATGCCATTGCATCGCGCCGCTTCATAGCCATGTTTGCGCCATAGGCAAACTAGGATATGGCGCATTTATGAATCAGAATGTTTCTGGGCAGCAGTCGGCGCAGCAAGAGCGTATCGACGGTGCAGCGCTCGCCAGCCATCAGTTCCGCTATTATGATTTTGTCATGGCGGCCTTTGTCGCCATATTGTTGCTGTCGAACATCATCGGCGCTGCCAAGCTGACTTATGTCGATGTCACCTTTTGGCCGGATGGTTGGTGGCCTGCCCCTGATGGCGTGTTTATCTACGGCGCGGGGATATTGTTCTTCCCTCTGGGCTATGTGATTGGCGACGTCCTGACTGAGATTTACGGCTTTGCCCGGGCGCGGCGGGTGATCTGGACCGGTTTTGCGGCGATGCTGTTCCTAGCCTTTATGAGCTGGGTCGTGGTCGGTTTGCCTGCCTTTGATGGCTGGTCATGCCTGGCCAGCGGTTTTGATGGCGATCCCGGTAGCCTGGCGCTGACCGATTCGGCGGGCGGGCCGACCGGTGCCATTTGTCAGCAGACATATGAGTCCGTCTTCGGCAGCACATGGCGCATTGTGCTGGCTTCGATCACCGCATTCTGGGCCGGCGAGTTCGTCAACAGCTATGTCATGGCACGGATGAAAGTGTGGACACAGGGCAAAGCACTATGGACCCGCACCATTGGTTCGACCGTGGTTGGGCAGGGCGTTGACAGCCTGATTTTCTATCCGGTCGCCTTTTGGGGTATCTGGACGACGGACGCAGTGCTTACCGTTATGGTGACCAACTGGGGCTTGAAAGTGCTTTGGGAGGCGGTATTGACGCCCGTTACCTATTGGGTCGTTGCCCGTTTGAAGCAGGCTGAGGGTGTTGATGTGTACGATGCAGAAACCGATTTTACCCCCTTTAGCACTGACGTTTAGGGCTTTCGCAAAGGGCCTGAATTAGCCATGTTTTCAACCCTTATGGCAGGACAGCCAGATCTGTTTCACGCTTGGAAGAGGTGGATGGAGGCGGAGACTGGCCTCAGTCAGGATTCGCTTCATATATGCGTTGGCCTTTGTGTCTTTGCGATTGCTATGTTGGTGTTGCGCAAAGGGCCGCATCGTCGATTGCCTGTATTGCTGGTCTTTGTAGCGGCACTGGCGGGTGAAATACTCGATGTGTGGTCGCTGCGGGTGCATTGGGACTATAGCTGGAGCGCGATCCGCTGGTCCTATAATTGGCATGATCTCTGGGTTACGTCGATTATACCGATCTGCGTCTTCCTGATTGCGCGTGCGTCCTATCTGATGACGTCCAAAGAGTTTTAGAGGTGTCAGCCACCGGTATCAAAAAATGGTCTGGCATTGGTGATAATGACGTCATCGCGCTCCGCCAGTCGGCGCAAGATCTGATATTTGTGAAAGCCGCCATAGGTGATCAGCACTCTTTTGCTCTGGCCTGATATTGCGTCGAGTTCAGCAGCGATATTGCGCCAATGCGCTGCGTTTATCGCTTCCCAGCCGGTATCGCCAAGATCACTGCCAAAATATTCGATGTAAGGCCGGTAACGGGTCTCGACCGCTGCGTCATATTCGGCGGTATGGATAAACAGCGGATCACTGCCGCGGCCGTCCAGCGTCTCGCGGAACGTTGCTTGCGCTTGCTGCCATTGGCGCCACTCGTCGGCGCGCGCTGGGTCATTTTCTATGCTTTGTAATATCCGGCGCCGTGTCGCGGCGATTTGCGGTGTCCAGCCTGCTGTGCCCTTGATGGCATAGCCCAGTTCTGCCTGTAGCGGGATAATTGCATCGGTATATTCGGGGAAAGCGCGGGTACGCTGCTCGGTGACTGCGCCGGTTTCGCTATAGGATGTCAGTGCGGCATCAATGCGGTCTGGCGGAATTTCAGTGAGTATGATGTCGGGGTCTATGACCCGAACGGCAGCGTCGATACGGCTTAGCGGATAGTCTTTTGAGGTGCGATGACCGCCATGGATCAGGCCCATTACGATCACTTCGGTTTTGCCGTTGCGTTGATCGGCGGGGATGCCGGTAGCTTGCGTGTCGCTGCTCTGCGCGGTGTTATTGGCCTGACATGCCGTAAACAGGAAGAGTGCCAATAGTGCGGATAGAATATGAACGGGGTTAGGGGATATTCTGCGCGTCATATGTCGGGCCTTTGTGCTGGCACCGATCATCAGACGCATGCTTAATCTGGTCTGTGATCGGAGCCTTAGTCTGCCACAAGTCCGATGATGAGGTAAATCAGTATCGGTGAACCGACACCGAAGAGCGTAGCCAATACCCAGAGAATGCGCACGATGCTGGCATCAATCTCTGCCCAGTTGGCAATACCGCCGCATACACCCATCAATTTGGCGTTCTGCTTGTCGAGGCGGAATTTATTGTTCTTCATGTTTCTCTTTCCTTGCAAATTATAATGATGTTTTCGGATTAGATGGTTGCTGCGAACAGTGCCGTTGTGAATACGACAAAGCTGACCAGCGTTGTGAAAGCGACATTGCTTATGTCATTTGTCATGATGCTATCTCCTTTACTATTTGTGTTGAAATGGTCGGTTGAAAAGCGGCTTCAGATAACAGCTACGAACGAAGCAAATACGGCAACGATGCTGGCGGTTACGGAAACGAAAGCGGCCTGTGAAACGATGGTACTCATTGTGATGTCCTTTCAGATTAAGTTGGTTGTGATCAGATAACGGTGGCGAATGAAGCAAACAGGGCAACAACGCCGGTGATGATGGAAACGAAAGCGGCTTGTGAAAAATCGATGGTCATACATAATTCCTTTGTTTGGTCGTTTTTCCGAGAACCATTTCCCGGTTGCCCATTACTAAGCATTTAGCGTGCCAGTTTTTATAAAATATTATAAATCAATTATTTAGTGAGATTCGGCTAAGGATAACAAAATGTAAAATCCTATGTATTGGGAAATTTTCCCGAACATTGGTATTTCATGAACGCACTATGAATGATCGGTTGTGAAAAGGGGCTGTGCGCTTTGCCCAGTTTGGCCTAGAGCCGTTCGACCATGACGATTTCCAGCCTGAAGCTGACCGATTTTCGCAATCATAAAGAGAGCCGCCTCGACGATCTGGCGAAGATGATTGTGCTCACCGGGGAGAATGGCGCGGGCAAGACCAATATATTGGAAGCCCTGTCATTATTCGCCCCCGGTCGCGGGCTGCGTGCTGCACTTCCGGCACAAATGGCGCGACAGGGGGGGGCTGGCGGGTTTGCGCTCGTGGCGCGTCTTGATGGGCAATCAGGCGAAACTGTACTGGGCACCGGAATAAAGACGGATCAGCCCAAACGGCGTCTTGCCCGCATCAACGGACAGTCGGGCAGCCATAGCGATTTCCTCAATGCATTGGCGATCAGCTGGCTTACTCCGGCACAGGACCGACTTTTCCTCGATAGTGTTGGGACCAGACGACGCTATTTTGACCGGATGGTATCAGCGGTGCGGCCCAGCCACGCGCATCATTGCCAGCAATATGAAAGCGCGATGCGGGAGCGCAACCGGCTATTAGCCTCCGAAGAACCTGCCGATCCTTTATGGCTTGATGCGCTGGAGGTGCGGATGGCCAGTCATGCAGAAGCCATTATAACGGCGCGCCGGGTGATGCTTGATCAGCTTGAGGGTTTTTTGGAAGCCTCGGAAACTGGCATTTTCGCCAAACCTTCACTGGCGTTGGCGGGAAGCGATCAAGAAACCGCTGCGCTGACAGAGGTCTGGAAAGCCGGGCGTAACCGGGATCGCGCTGCTGGACGCACTTTGGACGGGCCGCATGGTGATGATCTGGTGGTACGTATGCGCCAATCGGGCGCACCTGCCGCCCAATGCTCAACCGGCGAGCAAAAGGCGATGCTCATCGCTTTGATGCTCACCCATAGCGATCTGGTCGCCGAAACGCGCGCCAACATCCCCGCCATCGTGCTGCTTGACGAGATTGCCGCGCATATCGATGCCCGCCGCCGCGCAGCGCTTTATGAGCAACTCGCAGCACGCCCGGCGCAAGTGTGGATGACCGGCACAGACCGTGACCTTTTTAGCGCTATTATGAGTGATTGCAGCTTTTTCAGCGTTGCCGATGGGGCTGTATCGCGGGAAAGTTAATTCAACGATCCACTAACGGCTTCGCTCTGCACCAAGGCAATCATCCGCACGACATCGCGCCAGTAACAGAAATGGATATGGTTGCCCTTGTCGCGGGCGCTGTTCGCATTATGGACTGCCTGATCGACCGCCGCATTATCCAGCAGGTTGATCATATTTAACGCCTCGTCACAGGCCCGACGGTTGATAGAAATTGCCACAGAGGCTGGCGCCTCTGCCTGCAGCTTCATGGGAAGCGGGCAGGCGGGGTTATTTGTCAGAGGCATATGCGACCTTTATGCGATGCTGGAAGAAGGTGCTTAATAGGCTTTGGCGGTGCATATTGCTTTCACAGATTTGGTAAACGGAAGATTAGGGTCAGGATGCATGAAATATGTGGGCGAGGCGTCAAAATGACGAACATATCGGGCGAAAATGCGCGCCGGGAAGGCTCATTGCCTTTCCAAGCGTGTTTTTGTTCGAGATGGAAGTCATTTTGGCGTCCCTTCGGGATTTGACCAATTTGACCCTGTGCCGCGTCAGAAAAGCTTGCGATAGAACCACTATCGACTGCGCTTTCCTTCCTCGCTCAGGGTCAAATTGCCTCAAACCTCGCTCCTCATATTTCATGCATCCTGACCCTAGGTCCTGAACCTGGCTGCAATGATGCTGGACATTGCCGCCATTTATCGCCACCTGATGCGTCATGAGTGATAGCGAAGATAGCAGCACAGAAATCCGATCGCCACAGCAGCCACAAAAACGCCCAACCGCAGCCGGTGGAGTGTTTATCGCGCTGGGCACCATGGGTGGCGCCATTTTTGGTGGGGCGATGTTTGGCGAGCCGGTGATTGGTTTGCTGACCGGTTTTGGTCTGGGTGTGGCCGCAGCGATTGCGGTGGCGGTGCTGGATAGCAAGTAACTATTCCGGCTAGCCTTGTCCTTCGTTTATTGCCCTTTACCCTGCTTGAAAGGCTTCCGCAGCGCGCTGGACTTGCGCCAATCGCGGTGCATTTCGTTCTGTGGATATTGCGGTAACCTGCTCGACGATTTCCGGGCGCGCCGTTTCCGGAACGCCGCCTGAAAGCGGTGCCGGATCATATTCAATGCCCAGTTGAAATGCCTCGGCAATGTCCCGGCCAAAGCGCTGTTCGACAATGCGAAAGCCGAAATCAATACCGGCTGTGACGCCACCGGCGGTGATATATTTGCCGTCGATCACTACGCGCTCGCGCGTCGGTTCAGCGCCAAATAACTGTAGATGTTCCGCCCAGGCCCAGTGACATCCGGCGCTGCGGCCTTGCAGCAGGCCAGCCGCTGCCAGGACCAGCGAACCGGTGCATACGCTTGTCATATACTGAGTGGACTGATCCTGTTTGCGCAGCCAATCCAATATTGCCGGGTCCAGCATCAAAGCGGTGCAACCCACGCCGCCCGGGACACAGACCATGTCATATAGGGTGTCGTCCTCAATGCTGGCATTTGGCACGAAGGTGATCCCGATATCGCTGCTGACCGGCTCTTTGGTTTTGCTTACCAGCGTGATGGTTGCATCGGGCATCAGACCCAGCACTTCTGCCGGACCGGTGAAGTCCAGCTGTGTCATCTCCGGGTAGATTAGAAAGGCGATACGGAAAGGCTGTTCGGACATTGAAGGGCTCCTGTTATTATTGTCAGACCAGATATCGCAGATTGATTTTGACGTGAATGACAAAAACTATTAAATTCATGCCAATCATGAAACAGATTGCGATCTTCTTCTCCGATGGCGTTCAATCGCTCGATATAACTGGCCCTGTGGAGGTCTTCAGCGCGGCCAGTGAAGCAAAATCTGGTGATCCGTTTTATGAGATATGTCTCGTTTCACCCAAGGGCGGGCCAGTAACGGCAGGTTCCAGCATCCAAATCATAACCCAGCCCATGGCGAGTATATCTCCCAATGCTATCGATACACTCTTGGTCGCTGGGCACGGCGAAGCCGGAACGCTAAGGCTTATGGGAGATGAAACGGCGCAAAGCTGGGTGACGTCGGTAACACGATTGGCGCGGCGTTGGGGTTCGGTATGTTCAGGTGCATTTCCGCTGGCGTCATGGGGACTGCTCAATGGCAAGCGCGCCGCAACCCATTGGATCGGTGCTGCAGAGCTTGGCCGCAGGTTCCCGCAAGTGACTGTGGATGAAGATGCACTTTATGTGGTCGACGGCAATAGCTGGACATCTGCCGGGGTCACCGCAGGCATCGATATGGCATTGGCTATGGTGGAGGCTGATCTTGGCAATGAGATTGCATCACAAGTGGCGCGCCGTCTGGTGGTATATCTGCGCCGTCCGGGCAACCAGTCGCAATTCTCCGCGCCGTTAAAGCATCAATCTTCCGGGGCTTCGCAATATCATGATCTCATTGCCTGGGCTGCGGCACACCTTAAATCGCCGCTGACAATAGAGGCCTTGGCAACCCATATGGCGCAAAGCCCGCGGACATTTCAGCGTCACTTCACCAGAGAGCTGGGTCGATCACCCGCAAAGGTGATTGAAGAGTTACGTATTGACCGAGCAAAGGCGCTTATTTCTGCGGGTGCGCGCTTGCAGAGCGTCGCCGAAGAGGTTGGCTATCCCTCAGCAAGCCAGCTAACCGCTGCGTTTCGCCGACAACACGGCGTCGCGCCCTCGGTCTGGAAAGCCATGCACGCGGGGCAGTGATAGATCAGAGAGGTATGCTCTGGTTTAGCGTCTTTGCGTTGGGCAAAATCTAAGCGTCATCACCCAAAGCCCCAGTCACAACCGGGGCAATCTTGGACACCAGCAGATCAACGCCTTCCGCATTGGGGTGGATGCTATCTTCCAGCATTAGTTCCGGGTCGGTCACTACACCGTCGAGGAAGAAGGGATAGAGCGCCGCATCATATTGCTTGGCGAGATCGGGAAAAATCGGATTGAACGCTTCGGCATATTCGGGCCCTAAATTGGGCGCAGCGAGCATGCCGGTGAGCACCACCTTGATCTTGCGGTCGGTGAGCGTTTTCAGCATCGCGTCGAGATTGGCGCGGGTCTGTTCGGGCTCAATGCCGCGCAGCATATCATTGCCGCCGAGACCGAGCACCACCAGATCAGGATTGCGCGGCAGGCCTTCCAGCGCATAGTCGAGCCGTTGCCGCCCGGCGGCGCTGGTGTCGCCCGAGACGCCGGCATTGACGACAAACACATTCATGCCATCGGCGACCAGTGCATTTTGCAGCTCTTCGGGGAATCCTTCGCCGCGATCAAGGTTGTAACCGGCATAAAGGCTGTCACCCAGCGCGAGGATCAGCGTATCGGCTTCTTCCGGGGTTTGCGGTCCAGTAAGCGGTTTGCCGCTGAGGCTTGCATCTTCCGCCGCCGCGCCGGGGCGGTTGGCGCTGTCATTGGTCGAAGCAGATGGACCGCAGGCCGAGAGCAGGAGCAGCGATAGCTGGCATAGCAGCAGAGGAACGCTATATGGTTTCATATTGCCACTTTTCATATCTTCTTACCTTTTGAAAGCATCTCTCTAAATGGCCAGATCTTCCGACCAGACTTCTCATGCTGCCGAAATAGTGCTCGAGGCGCGCAATGTCACGCTGACTTTGGGTGTGGCCGATGCCCCGGTGGAGATATTGAAGGGCATCGACCTTAGTATCACCAAGGGTGAGAGCGTTGCCATTCTCGGGCCATCGGGCTCGGGCAAATCCTCGATGATGGCGCTGCTGACGGGTCTGGAAAAGCCGACATCGGGCGAGATTGTCGTCAGCGGCACACCAATTGCCAATATGGATGAGGACGGTCTTGCGCGGGCGCGGCGCGGGACTATCGGCATCATATTGCAGGCATTTCACCTGTTGCCGACGATGACCGCGATGGAAAATGTCATGGTGCCGCTGGAGCTGGACTCGGGTGATGCTATTCGTGACCGGGCGCAGGATGCGCTGGAAAAAGTCGGGCTGGGCCATCGCCTAGGCCATTATCCGGCGCAGCTTTCGGGCGGCGAGCAGCAGCGTGTGGCGATTGCCCGCGCGATTGTCGGCCAGCCGGATATTCTTTTCGCCGATGAACCAACGGGCAATCTCGATGGCGAGACGGGCAGCGAGATTATCGACATATTGTTCGAGCGCCACCGCCACAGCGCCGCGACCCTCGTGATTATCACTCATGACCGCAGCCTTGCCGAGCGTTGCGGACGGATTATCACCATGGGCGATGGCCGGATTGTCGAGGATACCGGTATCCGCGAGGATATAGCTGAACCAGCGGCAGGGCAGGACGCGGCATGAGCTGGAGCCAGATATGGGCGATTGCCCGGCGCGATTTGAATGGCCGGTTTCGCGGCTTGCGGCTGCTGTTTATCTGTCTGTTTCTCGGCGTAGCAACACTGGCGACGATTGGCAGCCTGACCAGTTCGATCACCAGCGAGATCAGCGAGCGTGGACAGGAGATATTGGGCGGCGATATCGAGATTGCTCTTTCCCAGCGCGCGGCGACCGAGCAGGAACGCGCTGCTTTTGCTGAAGTCGGGACGGTATCCGAGACAAACCGCATGCGCGCTATGGCGCGACGGGTTGCCGATGGCCCTGATCCGTCGCGGGTGCTGGTTGAACTGAAAGGCGTTGATGCTGTCTATCCGCATTATGGCGATCTGACCTTTGCCGGAGGCGGCACATTGGATACTCCGCTTGACGCGCAGTCGGTGCTGGTTGCTCCGGCGTTGCTTGAGCGGTTGCAGATGAAAGTTGGCGACACGGTGCAATTCGGCACTGCGCAATTCACCATCACCGCCGAGATACTGGAAGAGCCGGACCGGATCGGTGAGGGCTTCACCCTGGGGCCGGTGGCCTTGGTGTCACTGGAAGGGCTGGAGCGCACTGGGCTAGTGCAGCCGGGCAGCCTGTATGAGACCAAATACCGCATCAAAACCTCCGCTGGTGCTAATCCGGCGGAACTGGCGGAAGCACTGGAGGCGCAATTTCCCGTCGCAGGCTGGGAGGTTAAAGATCGCGAAGAGGGCGCACCGGGCACAACCCGCTTTATCGAGCGGCTGGGTCAGTTTCTCGGGCTGGTTGGGCTGACTGCACTGATTGTTGCCGGGATTGGCGTTGGCAATGGCGTCTCCTCCTATCTCTCGGGCAAGCGCAGCAGCATTGCGACCTTCAAGGTCCTGGGTGCTGAGACCGGTGATATTGCGCGCATCTATCTGCTGCAACTGGCAGCGGTGGCGGCGCTGGCGATTATTACCGGGCTGATATTGGGCGCGATGATGCCGCCGCTGATTATCGCCGCCTTAGGCGATGTGCTGCCGGTGCAACCGGGCATCAGTATTCATCCTGTCCCGCTGCTCACTGCTGCGCTGTACGGCATATTGATCGCGATTATCTTCGCGCTGCCGCCCTTGGCACAGGCGCGCTATGTCCCTGCTGCCGGGCTGTTCCGCGATATGGTGGAACGCAATGCGCGGATTGATCGGTTGACGCTGATCCTCGTCTCTATTGCGTTCGGTGCGATTGTGACGCTAGCGATGGTCACGGCGCGCGAGCCATGGTTTTCGGCGGGCTTTCTTGGCGCATCGCTAGGCGTCCTGTTCCTGCTGGCTCTGCTCGGTGGCGCAATCCGCTGGATAGCCTCGCGCTTGCCGCGCCCGCGCCAGCCGCTGGTGCGGCTAGCTGTTGCCGGGCTGCACCGGCCCGGCGCGCAGACGGGCGCGTTGGTGGTGGCGCTGGGACTGGGGCTGACGCTGTTTGTCATCCTCGCCGCGATCCAGACTAGCCTTACTGGGGAGATCACTCGGTCAGTCCCAGAACGCGCACCCAGCCTCTTCGCCATCGATATTCCGGTGGATCAGGAGAAGCAGCTGCGCGCCAGCATTGCCGAGATCGATCCTGATGCCGAAGTCGCCACCGTGCCGACCATGCGCGGCTCGATCACCGGTTATGGCGATATACGTGTCGCCGATCTGGAGGAACTGCCCGAAGGCGCATGGATGCTGCGCGGCGACCGGGCGCTGACCTATTCCGCCAATGTGCCTGAAGGCAGCGAGCTGGTCGAAGGACAATGGTGGCCGCTGCTCTATAATGGTCCGCCACAGGTTTCGATTGATGCCGAGATGGCGCAGATACTGGGCCTTGAGATCGGCGATACGCTGACAGTCAGCTTTTTAGGCCGTGAGATTACTGCGACCATCACATCGCTAAGGCAGATCAACTGGCAGAGCCTCGGCTTCAACTATCTGATGGTGTTCTCACCCAACACGCTGCGCGATGCGCCGCATAATCTTGCCGCGAGTGTCAGCCTGTCCGATGCGGGGAATGTCGAGCAAGAGCAGCAGGCGTCCAATGCGATTTTGGGCCTGTTTCCTTCGGCGACGGTAATTGCGGTGAGCGAGGTCATTGGCGAGGTGCGCACTCTGCTTGACCAGATGGCGACCGCAATCACAGCGGCGGCGGCGATCACGATTTTGTCGGGTCTGGCGGTGCTTATCGGCGCGATAGCTGCCTCACGACAGGCGCGCACCTATGACAGTGTGATCCTCAAAACCCTGGGCGCAACGCGGCGGCAGATATTGCTGGTGCAGGCGATGGAATATGGTCTGTTGGCGTTGCTGCTCGCGGCTGTGGCGCTGGCGCTGGGCTATGCTGCCTCCTGGTATGTCATGACTCAGATTTTCCAGTTCAGCTTTGAACCTGACTGGACGATCGTGTTGATGACATTGGGTGGCGGTGCGTTGTTGACGTTGGTGGTCGGGCTCGTCGGCGCTTTGCCTGTGCTATCGGCCAAACCGGCACAAGCGTTGCGGCATTTGTAAGGAAATTAGCCCCTCCTCCTTTAGGGGAGGGGCAGTGAGACTTAGCGAGCGCAGCGAGGTTAGTCGCAGCGGGGTGGGGGATATCCACTTGCGCAGCGCTTGAGAGACGTCCCCACCCCAACCCCTCCCCTGAAGGGGAGGGGCTTTTATTGTGCCTACACCACCTCCCGCAAAGCCGGCCGTTGCAGCCTGTTTGCTAATGGAGCCGAGATAATCAGCTGTATCTGATGATAAATCAGCGCCGGCAGGATCACCATACCCGCTTCCGGTCCGGCAAAGATCAATGCCGCCATAGGCGCGCCGGTGGCGATGCTTTTGTGCGATCCGGAGAACATCATCGAAATGCGGTCCTTACGCGCCAGTTTGAGGGCGCTGCCGAGCAGCCAGCTACCGCCAAAGGCCAATACCAGCATTGCCAATATCACGGCGCACAGCAGCGCCAGTTCCGAGGCATTCACCTTTTGCCACAGCCCGCCCGCAACCGCGCTGCCAAAGGCGACATAGACGGCAATGGCAATGGCGCTCTTATCCATAAAACCGAGCAGCGTTTTGCGCTCCCTCGCCCATGCGCCGAACCAGCCCTGCAATAGCTGGCCAAGGCAAAAGGGCAGCAACAGGATAAGCATAATCTTGCCGACCAGCGCGCCACCATTTGCCGCGCCGCTATCCCCACTGCCAAGCCCGATGGTCAGTATCACCAATAGTGGGGTGACGATGATTGCCGCCAGATTGAGTAGAGCCGAAGCGACAACCGAAGCGGCGATATTACCCCCGGCAAGCGAGGAATAGCTGATCGCCGATTGAACTGTGGTAGGGAGTAGGCCGACAAAGATCAGCCCGGTAACCAGTCCGCCGGGCAATTGGCTCTGCATCGTCCACGAGGCTGCGAGGCCAACCAAAGGCATAAAAGCAAACACAAACAGCGCGATAATCGCTTGCAACCGCCAATCGCGGATTGCCTGCACCACTTCGGCGCGGGGCAATCGCAGGCCGTGCAGGAAGAACAGGAGAAAGATAGCAACCGCCGATATGGTACTGCCAATCTCCGCCGCCTGTCCGCTTAGCGGCATAAAGCTGGCAAAGATGATAGTACCCAAAAGCACCAGCACAAAGCGGTCAGGAATAAGCGCGGCCCAGTTCATTGGGCCCTCCTGCATTTTCGCTGACATTAGCGCAATGATTTCCTATCACGGGCACAATCAGACACACCCGGGAGAGCGCAAGTGGATTATGACTGGACGACCATACTCGCCAATATTGAGCAGGCAGTGCAACCGCATATCGGCAGTGGTAAGGTGGCAGATTATATTCCGGCGCTGGCAGCAGTCGATCCCAATCAGTTCGGCATGGCGCTGGCGCTGGCCGATGGCACGGTGCATTGCCTTGGCGATGCCGCCACGCCCTTTTCGATCCAGAGTATTTCCAAGGTTTTCACCCTGTCGATGACCTTGCGGCTGATGGGCGGGGAGTTGTGGCAGCGGGTCGGGCGCGAACCTTCGGGCAGTGGTTTCAATTCCATCGTCCAGCTTGAATATGAATGCGGCATTCCGCGTAATCCGCTGATCAATGCCGGGGCGATTGTGGTTACCGATCATCTGGTGCGCGATGGCGATTGCGATACGATGATCGACCAGCTTGTCACGCGGTTGCGGCATCTGGCGCAGGATGACATAATCGCGATTGATGATGAGGTTGCCCGGTCAGAGGCGGCAGCAGGCGCGCGCAATCGGGCACTGGCCAATTTCATGGCGTCCTATGGCAATATGACCAATCCAGTGGAGGATACGCTGTCGGCCTATTTCCGCCATTGCGCCATAGCGATGTCCTGCCACCAATTGGCGCGTGCGGCGCTCTATCTTGCTTTTGATGGCTGTGACCCGGTGACTGGCGAGCAGGTCATCACCTCGTCCAACTGCCGCCGTATAAATGCGGTGATGATGACGTGCGGCCATTATGACAATAGCGGCGACTTCGCCTTTCGCATAGGCCTGCCCGGCAAAAGCGGTGTCGGTGGCGGCATATTGGTGATCGCCCCGACATTTGGCGCGATTGCGGTATGGTCACCGGGGCTGAATGAGGCTGGGACGTCGACCGTAGGCAGCATCGCGCTGGAATCGCTGGTGGACCAGACTGGTTGGTCGGTGTTTGTGTAATCGTCCTCCCCGCTTGGGGGGAGGTGGTTCGCCGTAGCTTTAGCGAAGGCGAGACGGAGGGGGGTTTCCACTTGCGCTGCGCCAGATAGATAGCCCCCTCCACCAGCTTCGCTGGTCCCCCTCCCCGTAAACGGGGAGGATATTTCACCCCATCCTTGGCGTTGGCGCTGGCGTCTCGGAAAAGCGCGGCGCAGGGGCGGGTTGGACCATGCCGTCCACCTCAATATAGGTCTGCCGTTCGGCATTATGCGGATGCTCGGGCGCTTCGCTGAGGCTCAATACCGGAGCGAAACAGGCATCAGAGTGTTCCAGCAATTCGCACCATTCATAACGCGTCTTGCTTTTGAATATGGCGGTCAGCTTCTCTTTCAGCTTCGGCCATTCCGCCGGGTTCATCTGCGGGTCGAAATCTGCGTCTTCAGCCAGACCGGCGCGTTGGCGTAGTTCGGCATAGAATTGCGCCTCAATTGACCCGATGGAGATATATTTGCCATCGGCGGTTTCATAGGTGTCATAGAAATGCGCCCCGGTATCAAGCAGATTGACACCACGCTCGTCGCGCCATTGGCCATTGCCGAGAAAGGTATAGGTCATTGCGGACAAGACTGCTGAGCCATCGGTCATGGCGCAGTCAATCACCTGGCCTTTGCCGGTCTGACGCGCGGACAATATCCCGGCCACCATACCAAAGGCCATCATCATGCCCCCGCCACCAAAATCACCGACGGCGTTGATCGGCGGGGTCGGTTTGTCACCGGCACGGCCATAGCCATGCAGTGCGCCGGAAAGCGCGATATAGTTGATGTCATGGCCGGCAAAGGGCGCATAGGGTCCGGTCTGGCCCCATCCGGTCATGCGACCATAGACCAAAGCCGGATTATCGCCATGCAGCACATCCGGGCCAAGACCAAGCCGCTCCATCACGCCGGGACGAAAGCCCTCAATCAGACCATCTGCCTCGGGCACCAGCTCACGCACCTTGGCAACGCCTTCCTCGCTTTTCAGATCAGCAGTTACCAGCTCACGCGAGCGGTTGAGAATGTCACGCATCTGAGGGGCACCGGGGCGTTCCACTCGAATGACCCGGGCGCCATGATCGGCCAGCATCATCCCGGCAAAGGGTCCGGGGCCAATGCCTGCCATCTCGATAATTGTTACGCCGTCCAATACACCGGGCATATGCCTCTCCTTATTGTCTTTATCCTGATCTATTATCGTGCTTGTACGCTAAATAGCCGAGGCCGAAATGCAAGATGATGGCGGTTTACATTTGTTGCCAAAACGCACCATCCCGCTAGCCATGCTGCCACGAGTTGCATGCAATGCATGTAAGCCCTTAGCGATATACTAGGATGCCGTAGCGGCAACATTGGAATTTGGACCAGTTAATCGAAGTTTGAGAAAAAAATTTGCATCCATGTCCTATCTGTGACAAATTTCTTTCAGGTCCCTTTAGACGAGACAAAACTTCGCATTGGGAACCGAATACATAGCAATCTTTCGTGGGAGATGAGGATGCGTAAGGTTTGGAAGCCCCTTATGGGGCTGTGCTGTTCTGCGTCTATGGCGTCGCTGGCTTGTGGAACAGCTTACGCTCAGGAAACACCTGACAATAGCGATATCGCAGCACAGGATGAGGATGACGACTTTTTTGATGATGACAATGTTGTCATCGTGACCGCGACATTGCGGGCTCAGGATATTCAGGACATTCCGATCGCGGTGACGGCTGTGAGCCAGGTCGAATTGGACCGACAAGGTATTGTCGATATCCGCAATCTCGGTTCGCTATCCTCAAGCTTCAACCTGCAATCTTCGCAAACAGAATCACAAGGTACCTCAATTCGTATTCGCGGTATTGGTACCACGGGTAACAATACTGGCCTGGAAAGCTCTGTCGGCGTGTTTATCGATGGCGTGTATCAATCGCGTCCCGGTGTGGCACTGGGCGACTTGGTCGATTTAGAACGGCTGGAAGTTCTGCGTGGTCCGCAAGGCACCTTGTTCGGTCGGAACACATCTGCCGGTGCATTGAATATCACCACCAAACGTCCAAGCCTTACCGAAGTAGAAGGCTTTGCCAATGCCACCTATGGCAATTTCAATCAGGTCAATGTGCAGGGCGGCATCAGCGTTCCTGTTGTTACGGACAGCCTCGGTATCCGCGTATCCGGCGCGTATCGCCATCGTGACGGTATTCTCACCAGTGTAGTAACCGGTGCGGAAAGCGGCACCCGTGACCGCATATTGCTACGCGGTCAACTGCTATGGGAGCCTGCTCCTGAGGTCAGCCTGCGCATTATTGGCGATTATATTGATGCCAATGATGAATGCTGTGATGCTGTGATCTTGCGAGAGACCGGCCTAGTTGCTGCTGGTGCTTTTGCAGCTTATGGCTTGCCAGCAAATGGCGGTGTTGTCGCATCCGGCTTCCAGGCCTTTGAAGGTCGCGATTCCAATTCACAGCAATTTGAGAACCCCAATGATCAATGGGGTCTTTCAGGCGAGTTGAAATGGGATCTGGGCGGTGCTCAGGCGACAGCTATTGTTGCTTATCGCGATTTCAATGCACAATCGCGTCAAGAATCGGACTTTGTTGGTCTTAACCTGTTCACTTCAGGTGCTGGAACAAACTTCAATCCCGCCGGTTCTCAGCCGAATGATACCAACATTCAGACATTTACTGCCGAACTGCGATTCCAGGGGTCATTATTTGATGACACAATCGACTGGTTGATTGGTGGCTTCTACGCAAATGAAGATATTCGCGAAATACAGTCAATGACATTGGGGCCTGATTTTCAGGCGGCGGCAGGTACGGCTTTCTTCCCGGCCGTTGGAACATCGCTTGGCCCTAATCCTCTGCAGGCTCTGGTAGGCGGTATCGATTCAAATGGCTCGTTCGCCAATAACCTGTTCACTCAGGATGCGGAGAGCTGGTCGATCTTTACCCATAATGTGTTCCATATAACCGACAGCCTGAGTTTCACCGCTGGCGCGCGCTATGTCGAAGAGACAAAGGACGGTGCATTTACACAGCTTAGTACCAGTGGCGATGCGTGTATCGCGGCCGCAAGCGGCGCAGTGACCGGAGCAATACCGGCTGCTCTGGCACCAGGTACGGTGGGTGCGACCTGTTTCCCCTTTGCTGCACCCGCAAATCCGGTCGCCAATTTGCCGATAGGGCCAGGTGGAGCGGTCGTGCCGATCGACTTGGCCACGGTCCTACCTTTGCCGAACCAGTTTGATGATCGTTTTGAGGATGATCAACTTACCTGGACCCTGCAATTGGCATGGGAACCGAGTGATGACTATCTGATCTATGGCGGTGTTTCGCGTGGCTTTAAGGCAGGCGGCTTCAACCTTGATCCGACCGCTGCGGCATTGGGCGCTGATCCACGGTTCGATTCTGAAGTTGTGGACGCCTATGAACTTGGTATCAAATCGACATTGTTTGATGGCCGTGTCCGCGCCAACTTGGCATTGTTCCATACCGAGATTGAGGACTTTCAGGTTCTCGAGTTTACCGGAGTCCAATTTCAGACATTCAATGTCAATGACGTGACCTCAACAGGCGCTGAATTGGAGATTTTCGCGCAGTGGAGTGATTATATCTCCACCAATGTCGCCATTACCTACGCCGATGCTGAGTTCGGGGATAACTGTGATGTCGGCCTTACAGGCAATTCGGCTGTTCTTGCCCAAGGTCTTTGCGGCTTCCCGCTGGTGAATGCTCCTGAATTTACGGGCATTTTTGGCATCACCTATGATGGTCCGATCAGCAGTGGTACAGATTGGACTTTCCTCGCAAATGCGACTGTACGCTATGAATCCTCGCGGCGTACCAGCACCAATCCTATTGAGCCGGCATTGTTCGATCCAGCCGATCCGATGAATCCGGCGGCGCTGATCCCGTTTGATGTACAGGAAGCGAATGCCAAGATGAATGTCCGCATTGGCTTCACCTCGCCGAATGAACGCTACACGATTGAGTTCTGGGGTACGAATATCTTTGATGAGCGCACCCGTGGTATCACTTTCAACACGCCGTTACGCGGTGTTGCCGGTGATCGTTCACGCGGTGCCTTTATCGAAGACCCGGCATTTTACGGGGTCACAGTCCGTACCAAATTCTAAAGCAGACGCAGGAGAGGGCCTGACCGCACAAAGCGGCAGGTAAGAAAGGCCATCCTTTGGGATGGCCTTTCTTGTTTAGGGTCAGGACTCTCGGTAGAGCTGCCTGCGTAGCATGAGGCAAAGAAAAAGGGCGCTGTTCCCAGCGCCCTTTTTCCTTGGATATTGGTCCGATATCAGAACCGGAAACGAACTGTGCCACCATAGGTACGCGGTGCATTTGGATAGCCGGAAATTGTACCAGCCTGTGCCACGCCATCGAAGATCGATGTGATGAATTGGTCGTCTAACAGATTTCTCACGAAAGCGCTTAACTCCAGTCCGTTGGTTAGGCGCAGTGTGAGAGCTGCATTGACCAGATGGACTTCACGCGTAAATGGCTGCGCTGCTGCAATACCGGAGGCCAATGGGTCTGCGGCTGTCTGATCGACAAAAGCGGGCAAGAAGTCGACCACTTGTGTATCGCTTTCATAATTATAGTCGATTCGACCGATCAATTCGGCGCCGCTATTGAACTCATGCGTGTAGGTCGCAGATGTGGTCATCGCGATCGGAGGTATACCGGCCGGAGTAAATCCAGTCAGTGAACCAAGATTCGGAACATCGAAATCGTCATAATTTGGATCAAGATAGGTCAGCGCAAAGGTTAGTACCAGCGGATCGATTGGTACAACTGTAGCGTCAAATTCGATACCAAATGTAGTCTGGAGTCCGGCGTTGAGTAGCAGGAAACCTGTCCCTGTGAACGGATTGCTTTGGAAACCACGAAGTCTCTGGTCGAACACAGCAAGATTAAATCCGACACGATCAAATTGGGCCTTCAGGCCTGCTTCGAAAACTTCTGCTTCTTCTGGCCCAGCGATACGTGAGCCCGGGATAAGGTTAGGTACAGCGAGACCAGCATTCAAAATATTCGAAGGTGGTGCCAAAATAGTCGATAATCCCGGACCTGCTGTAAAGTTCGCCGGGGAAGGTCGGGAGTCACGCGACAAGTTGACCGAGCTCGCCTTGAAGCCAGTGGCATAGGTGAAGTAGACATTGATGTTATCCGTAGCCTCATAATTGGCACGAAGCGTATAGGCGAGATCGCTATCATTAGTCTGTCCGTTTTCAACCGAGTTCGGGACACCCAGGAATGGAGGTTGGAACTGGAAGGCTGAAAGACCGAGCAGCGGATTTTGCCCCGGGTCAACGGCAGCACCAGCAATGCCTTGGAAGATAGGGGCAGTTGCCGGATTCTGGCTGAAAGCAGCAATAGTAGCCGCATCAACCTGACCGGGAGGTATCATAAGAGCTTGCGCAATACCGCCGACAATGAAAGCATCGACCAGATTGACTTGCCCCAAAGGATCAAATGCGGTCGTATTGATCGCAAAATCCTTGTCATCCTCGGTGTAGTTGAAGCCTGCGGTCAGCGTTAGCCTGTCTGTAACTTCGAAATCGACTGTGCCGAAAATCGAGAAGGAAGTATTGTCGAGTGAGAAACTCTCATCGGTCAGTAGACCAGGCGTAAAAATGCTGTTTTGCGGAAGGCCGAGACCAAATTCAGCAGCATTGAAAGTAAAAGTCGGATCGCCCGTTGCGGCACCGCCAACAAGCTCAAAGAATTGTCGCCCGTCTGCTCCGGTAATGAGTTGGCTGTCTTCGCTGATGTCTTCGCTGAAATAGAAGCCACCAAGCAGGAAGTTGAATGGTCCGTCAAAGTCCGACGCAATGCGGAATTCGGTCGTAAAAGTCTCAATCTGTTGGTCCGCAATCTCTTGCACAATATCAGCGCTTGTGAAATCGACATCTTGTCGTTCAGCCGCATCAAGACGGCGCCAAGAGGTGATGTTCGTTATAGTGAACGGGCCAGTGGTCCAGTCGGTCTGTAGAGAGAAGCCATAGCTGTCGACCTCGTTTTCCGGGACGATGTTCAGGAACTGATTACCACCAAAGAGGTTTTCCGGGTCAACCGCACCGCCAACAGCAAAGATGGCAGGCACTGTAGGACCGGCTACAATGTTGCCGGCAAAACAGCATGCCTCATCAATACTAGAATAATCGCCGATCAAGCGGAACTTGAGATCCTCGGTCGGTTCCCAAAGCAACTGACCACGCGTGCCCCAACGGTTACGATCGTTAATGTCTTCGTTGAGATTGACGATATCGAAAAAGCCGTCGCGACGATTGTAATTGGCATCAACTGAGAAAGCGAGTGTATCAGTAATCGGCCCAGTCAGGTCTCCACGCAGAACAACCTGATCAAAATTACCGTAGGTAGCTTCGAAATTGCCGCCAAATTCAAATTGTGGCTCGCGGGTGACAACACTGATTACACCAGCAGAAGCATTCTTACCGAACAAGGTCGATTGCGGACCGCGTAGAACTTCCACGCGGTTTACGTTGACAAGGTCACCGATCTGGGCTGCTGAACGCGACCGGAACACGCCGTCAATAAAAACACCAACAGAAGGCTCAATGCCGATATTGTTGGCGCCGTTACCGAAACCACGAATGATGAATGTGGTGTTGGTAGAACTCTGCAGCTGGCTGACACGCAGCGAGGGAGCTACGGTCTGTAGATCAATAATGTCACGGATTTGAGCTTGGTCGATGGTGTCCTGTGAAGTCACAGAAACGGAAACCGGCAGTTCCTGCAGCGTGGTTTCACGCTTACTGGCGGTCACGATGATGACATTATCGTCAAAATCATCATCAAATTCGTCCTGCGCCTCTTCCTGTGGAGCAGCTTCAGGCTGAGCCTGTTCCTCAGCATGGGCGGCTACGGAAAAGCCCAGCGAACCGATGCCGACACCGGACAGCAGCAAGGCTTTTGTAACATTGGGGGTTATTCTCATTCGGTCTCTCCCTGAGATGCGACGCGCAATTGCAATAGGCGGGCTATTCTATGCCCTTTCGGACCTTGCTGATAGGATTCTGGGGAGACTCCGACAATTGAAAAACGCTATTGTCATCAGACTTGCATAAAAGCCGTGGCAAAAATGCAACGTATTATGCTGCACTGCACAATAGATTTTCTACGCTGCGCTGCACAATATGTGGCAGAATTGCAACGTATAATATCGGTCCGATTAGGATGAAAGTGACGTTTACCGTAAAGTCTATCTGCTGCAGCTGTGCAGTTCGCTTATGCAACAATATATACCAGCCTAAAGGCCTTTGAGACAATTGCATGAAATGCATCAAGAAAAGGGGTGGTGCCGAATATCCGACTCGAACGGATGACCTACCGCTTACAAGGCGGTTGCTCTACCAGCTGAGCTAATTCGGCCTGATTCTTTCCGGGCTCTATAGCTATGTTACGCCAAAGGTCCAGCCCTCGGTTGCGGCTATCTTGCTATCCAGCGCTTCTGGCTGCCAATATTGTCGCTGCGGTGCAGTCTGTCGCAGCCATGCCGCAGTGATGATGGCATCGGTGCGATGGTCGCTATAATCGGGCAGGCGCGTTGGTGGTAGACAGTTCAGCTGATCAAGGGCATCAACCAGTGTCACGCGATCGCGGATCTTGGTTTGCCCTTTGCGCAGGCCGGCATCCATGGCGGCAATGCTGGTATAAATTTCGACAATCACCGGGCCGGTTTCCGGGATTGGATCAAAAGGCCAGATCGGGATACGTCCCTCTAGCTGATGGAAAAGACGCATACCGGTCAGGCTCGATTTACCAACCTGTGCAGCGCCGACCAGATTGAAACAACTGGCGCTTGCCGCCTGTCCGGTCTCGCGCTGCACATGTTCAACCACGCGCAGTCGCCCAGTACCGAGACTGCCGAAACGGTCGCCAACATCGCCCTTGCCGTGGCGAAAATAGCGGCGGACTTGTGGATGGTCGCGGACCATTTGCGATGCTGCCATATACGGTTCACCGGCTGCCAATTCCTCGATCATGCGCCACAATTGACGAGCATCAGATGGGCTTTCGGGCCAGCCTGGGAAATAGGCACCATCATCACAAAAGGGCAGAGCGGGGGAGAGGTCAAAGCCGATCAGGACATCGTGGCCATTCTCGGCCTGTTGCAACAGCCAGTGTTTGACCGCTTCCCGGCTCCAGCCTTGTGGCGGAGCTATGGATTTTGGTTTTGCGTCTGCGGCTTCACCCAGAACAGCTAAGGATATGCCGTTGGGAAAGGCCACAGCTTGTCCGGACCAATCGAAACAGGCGAAAGACGAGAAGCGGCGCATCATCTGGATATAGTAACGATAGCCGACAAAGAAAAAAGGTGGCTGCCAAGATAGCAGCCACCCTTTCTAAAAGGCATTATCTGCCCGGAATTAGTCTTCCGAGGCAGCCTTTTTCGCCGGAGCGCGACGAGTTGTTTTCTTGGGTTCTGGCTCGCCCTGCATTTTCTCCAGCTGGCGTGCAGCGGCATCGCGACCGCCCATGCCAAAGGCGATGGCAGCGGCGACACCGATGGTGGCGACCAGTGCGGTGAATGCTGTCTGGACGATCTCATTGCCCACGCCCATGAATTGCAAGCCCATGAAAGCAAACAGGATAAGCGCAGCATAGCGCACGACCGAAGCCGCAAGCGGGTTCTGCGCACCCATGAAACGGGCCAGCAGATTGGCGATAAAGAAGCCAACAGCAATCACTACGCCGCCGAACAATACGCGACCACCCAGTTCGAGAATATTGTCCAGGATTGCAGTGAGCTCAGGGAAGTTGAGCAGACGCGTTGCCGCGATGGCGGCAAACAGCATGATGGCAATCATGACCAGCTTGGAGACAATTCCCGACACCGAGGTGCCTTCTGGTAGAATTCCCATGGCATTAACCGAACGATCGACGCCCAGGCCTGGCAAGATATCTTCCAGCAAACCGGAAACCCAGCGTGCAATCAGATAAGCAATGCCCAGCACTAGTGCCGCGCCAATGATAAGCGGGATAGCACCAAGGATCATTTCCAATACGGTTACTGCTGGGTCGCTGATGGAAGAAATCTTCAGCGCCTGCAGGGCAGCAATCGCAACCGGAACGATAATCAACACATACACGATATTCGCTAGTGTGCTGGTGATTGCGCTGTTGCCGGTGACTTCATCACCACCTGCGCGGGTGAACCATTTGTCGAAGTTGACGGTCTGCAGGAAGGTCGTGACCAGATCGCGTACGATTTTGGCAACAATCATGCCGATGAAGAAAATGATGCCTGCGCCAACAATATTCGGGATGAAACCCATTACCGTGTCGAGCAGCGCCTTCAGCGGGCCGGTAACCTCATTGAGTTGGAATACGTTCAGGATCGCAATCCAGCCGAACAGCCAGACAATCAGGCCCACAATCGTGCCGAGTGAATCGCCAATGCTACTACCTGAACCGGTGTCTCGCTGAAGCAGCTCGATACGGTTGACCAGCTTGGCAAAAGCCCATTTGCAGGCCGATGCGATGAACTTGGTCGCGATATAGATAAGGATGGCAAAAAGGAGCTTTGTGCCCCACTCCACCAATATGTCGAGATCGAGCGTATAGCCCATGATATTGAAGTTTTCCACGTAGTAGCTCCCCTTGTTACAGCGTCGTAACTATGGTGACGACAGATGGCGCGCATCTATCATGTTGGCTGTGTCGGCAACAAGGGCAGCAAAGCTATTCTGGCAGCGCAGAAAGCACTTGCCGTGTAAACAGTTGTATATTGAACCTGTCCTCGCGCGTATCATAGCCGCGACGCACGATAATCAAGTCACGTGACGGGATGATGACGAGATACTGGCCACGATTCCCGAATGCGGCGATGGTGTCTTTTGGGATGCCTTCGCTCTTGTTCATCAGCCAGAAGGTTGCGCCATAGCCGAATGGGCCATCAGGTTGTGGCCCGGATGGCGCGCTGACATAATCGCGCCAGCCTTCGGGCAGCAGGCGCCGCTCTGTGCTGCCGTCATAATACCACATCCCGTCATTGAGATAGAGCAGCCCCAGCCGGGTCAGATCGCGCGCCGTAGTCCACACTTGGCTGGAAAGCACATAATTCCCCTGCCAGTCATGTTCGGCCCAAGTGCGGGTCATGCCCAGCCTGAAGAACAGAGTATAGGGATCGAACAGGAATCTTTGGGTTATGCCACGACTGACTTTATTATGGGCTTCATTCATCTGCCGACGCTCTTCGACCGTAGCCAGCACGGCCAACAGCGTATCATTATTGGCATAGCGAAAACGGGTACCCGGCGGGTGGAGCAGTGGCCAGCCTGAAGTGCGCTGGACGACGCTGGCGCCGCCCATATAGATCGGGTCGGTCCGGTTGCCCGCGGTATCAGATTGCAGACCGCTGGCCATGCGCAGCAGATCACCATAGCTTATGGCTGCGCGCGGATCGCTGGTCATTTGCCAGGCGGGCACCGGTGCAGCTTTGCTAGTATCATCGATATGAGCACCGACCAGCGTGCCAGCTATGGATTTGGCAACCGACCATGTGCGCTGCGCCGTATGCTTATCATGGCCCGGTTTATAGCCTTCCCAGATAATGCCTTTGCTATTAGCGATCAGAACAGCGCTGGTTTTGCCGCCAAAGCGCTTTTCGCCTTCCTTAAAATCATCTGCCCGAAAAGCACTCGCCGCAATTGCGTCAATAGCGGCATAATCGGCGCTGCGCGGGAGTTTCGCCTCGCGATCACCCCAGGGCCATTTTTTGTCATCCAGATCGGGCCGCCTTTGGCCAGTGAAATAGGGGCCAAAATCTGTCGCACCAATGGGCGCAGAGATACAGCCGCGCATCCGGTCCCAACGCGCCATACGCGGCGGCATATCATCGGCAAAGCGTACGCTGACAATATGGTCCTGTTCGTTGATGACCGGCTCGAGCGTCGGCACAATATCGGCGATGCGATCATAAATGCCGGTCAGCTCATCGGCTTCGATATACTCCAGCGACTTGCCACCATTCCACAGGCCGGAACAGATAAACTGCGCCTTGTATCCAGCAGCATAAGCACGGTCAGTGCGGCTAGGCTCAGTCTTTTCCTGCGCTGCTACCGGTATCGTCAGCAGCAATGCCGTGATCATCAGGCTGATGCTGTTTCGCATTTCTTAGTCTCTCCCAATAGGCCAGTCGCTTGTTGATCTCTCGCTCAAAGCCGCGTTCGACCGGCTGGTAGTAAGTCTCTGGCTGCATTTCTTCGGGCCAGTAATTGTCGCCGGAAAAGCCCTCATCACTGTCATGGTCATAGCTATAACCCTTGCCATAGCCGACATCTTTCATGAGTTTTGTCGGGGCGTTGAGGATGTTTTTCGGCGGCATCAGCGAGCCCGTGGCCTTGGCCGATTTCCACGCTGCTTTCTGCGCCGCATAAGCTGCATTGGATTTGGGTGCGGTAGCGAGATAGAGACAGGCTTGTGCAATCGCCAATTCGCCTTCGGGGCTGCCAAGAAATTCATAAGCGTCTTTGGCGGCGAGGCACTGGTGCAGCGCTTCAGGGTCGGCCAGGCCTATATCCTCGCTGGCAAAACGAGTCATGCGACGCAGCACGTAAAGTGGCTCTTCACCCGCCACAAGCATCCGCGCCAGATAATAGAGCGCTGCCTGCGGATCGGAGCCACGCAGCGATTTGTGCAGCGCCGAGATGAGATTGTAATGCCCCTCGCGGTCCTTGTCATAGACCGGCACGCGGCGATGGAGAAAATCGGCAAGGCCCGCCGGGTCTAGCGGCTCAGAGAGATTGACGGCGAACAATGTCTCCGCCTGATTGAGCAGGAACCGTCCATCGCCATCAGCAGAGGCAATTAATGCATCGCGAGCATCATCGGTGACGGGTAGGGGCTTTTCCATCAACGTCTCGGCGCGTTCGAGCAGTTGTGCGAGAGCGGCGTGGTCGAGCCGATTGAGGATCAGCACCTGCGTCCGGCTGAGCAAGGCGGAGTTAAGCGCAAAGCTGGGGTTCTCGGTGGTCGCGCCGACCAGCACTACCGTGCCGCGCTCAACAAAGGGCAAAAAGCCATCCTGCTGCGCCCGGTTGAAGCGGTGTATCTCGTCCACAAACAGCAAGGTATGCTGGCCCACCGTCGCCATTTTATCGGCATCGGCAAAGGCTTTTTTGAGGTCCGCCACGCCAGAAAATACTGCCGATATCGCCTGAAACCGCATCCCTATCGCATCGGCGAGCAGACGCGAAATGGTGGTTTTGCCGGTACCCGGCGGTCCCCAGAAGATGATTGACGACAGCTTGCCTGCTGCCACCATGCGGCCAATAGCGCCATCCGAACCGGTGAGATGATCTTGCCCGACTACCTCGCTTAGCATTTGCGGCCGCAGACGATCCGCCAGCGGCGCATTATCTGCCGCTAGCATTGCCGCACCGGCTTTAGCGGGGTCATCTGCAAAAAGGTCAGCCATAGATTGACGCTAAACCGCTGAAGGGGCGGTGCAAAGACAAAAAGCGTTTCCGTCAGACTTGAATGCGATATAAAAAGATATATCTTAAACTATCGAAAGGGTAACCGAGTAATACGGAAACACAGGAGAGTGTAATGACAAAACGCTATACATACGGATTTGACCCGGACGAATTTGCCGAGGAAATGGCCGCGATCCCTGAAGCCATTATGGCGGCCTTTGGCGGGCGCTGGGGCGGCACCGGTCGACGAGCGAGAAAACGCCAGCAATGGTCCGGCGGATGGGAAAATGGCACCAAAGGCAACCGTGGACGGCGCAAACGGCGTATGTTTGACAGTGGCGAGTTGCGGCTGGTGCTGCTGAAACTGATCGCTGATGAGCCGCGCCATGGCTATGACCTGATCCGTGCCATCGAGGATATGACCGAGGGCAGCTATGCGCCCAGCCCCGGTGTAATCTATCCGACGCTCAATCTGCTCGAAGATAGCGGCCTGATTGCTCAGGAAGAAGCGGAAGGCTCGCGCAAGATTTTCACCATCACCGATGATGGCCGAGCCGAAATCGATAAGAATGAGGACAGCATAGCGGGCCTGATGGATCGGCTCGACAGCACCGGTGAAAGCAAACGCGCACGCTCGCGCAAGGCGGGTGCGCCGGTAGGGCGGGCGATTGGCAATCTGATGTCCGCCTTGGGTAATCGTGTCGCACGCAGCGATATGGATGACGACATGCGCCATTCGATTGCGGAGATACTGGATGAGGCGGCGCAGAAGATTGAGCGGTTGTAAGGGAAGCAGACACTAAATTCCGTTCGCCCTGAGCTTGTCGAAGGGCCGCTCTTTATTTCAAAAGAAGAACAGGGCTTCGACAAGCTCAGCCCGAACGGCTTTGGAAGTGTCTACCGCAAAGCCTCAAATGCCAGATGCTTGGTCCCTTCTGCACGTTGGCGCACCAAGCGGACATAGGTTTCGGCCAGGCCATGGTTGATCCGGTCCCAGCTATAGCGTTCTGCACGCTTAGCCCCGGCAGCACCATGTTCACGCGCCAATTCCGGGTTCTCGCAATAGTCCTGCAGCGCATCGGCATAGTTTTGCACTGCGCCGGGGCGGATCAACCGACCGGAAACGCCATCAGCGACAAGGCTGAGGCTTCCGGTGGCGCGCGCTGCCACCACCGGGATACCGCAAGCCATTGCTTCCAGCGTCACATTGCCGAAGGTCTCGGTTACCGAGGGATTAAGCAGCATATCCATGCTGGCGGTCGCACGACCGAGATCGGGCCCGCTCTGGAAGCCGGCGAAAATCGCATTGGGCAGGCGCGACTCAAACCATTGCCGCGCCGGACCCTCACCGACAATCAGCACCTTATGCGCCACTCCGCGTCGTTCCAGCCGGTCAATCGTGTCAGAAAAGACATCCAGCCCCTTCTCCATAACCAGCCGCCCGACAAAGCCGACCACCTGATCCTCATCAACAATGCCAAAAGAGCGCCGCCATTCCATATCGCGCTTCGATGGATGGAAAATGTCGCGATCAACGCCGCGTGACCAGATGCCGACATCATAGTTCATCCGCTGATCGCGCAGCAGTTGCGCCATGGAGTCCGACGGCGCGACAATCGCATCGCAACGGCGATAGAAACGCCTGAGCCCGGCCACCAAAATCGGCTCCAAAAAGGCCATATTGTAATAGCGCGGATAGGTCTCGAACCGGGTATGTACTGAGGCGAGCATCGGGATATCATGCTTCTTTGCCCACCGCGTGGCGCTGTGCGCGGCAATGTCCGGGCTGGAAAGGTGGACGATATTGGGGGCAAAGACCTTGAGGTCTTTCTTGACGCCGGGGCTGAGCATCATCGGTACGCGATATTCCGGGCGATTGGGAATGGCAAAGCTGGGTACGCTGATCAGATCACCCGTCGGCTCGAACGCTGGCGTATCGGTGGTCGGCGAATAGACACGTACCTTGGCATTCTGGCGCAGCAGATAGGCGACCAAGCGGTTCAGCGCCTGATTGGCGCCGTCACGCACATAATTATAATTGCCGCTGAAAAGGGCAATACGAAGATCAGAAATGTCCATGATGCGAAGCGCTTTGGCATAAGGCGGTGCGATTGTCCAAAATGAAAACCGGATAGCAATAATCAGATAAATCCGGATGCCATTTAGCAATAAAGCGCTTGCTTTTATGGATTATCCGGTGCCGTTTGCTACTCTCTTTATAGCATCAGCCTTATGAGTGGAATCGGTCTGCCTCAGATTGAGACGGCTCACCCGCCGTCCGTCGCTTTCGAGCACATGGATGGTCCAGCCGCTTGGATGCTCCAATGTCTGCCCGGCTGAGGGCACTTCACCGGCCAGCACAAACGCCAATCCACCCAGCGTGTCGACATCCTCGTCAATTTCCGCCAGCAGGGGATCAATCTGCTCGGCCACATCGTCGAGCTCTGCGCGCGCATCGGCATCCCAGCTGCCATCGTCCTGCCGGATCAGCATATCCTCAGGCTCTTCGTCATGCTCATCCTCAATCTCACCGACAATTTCCTCGACCAGATCCTCAATGGTGACAATGCCATCGGTGCCTGAATATTCATCGAGCACAATCGCCAAATGGGTGCGATGCTTGCGCATATCGGCGAGCATATCGAGCGCACCCATGGATTGTGGCACAAAGCGAGGCTGGCGGATCAGGTCAGACCAGTCTTCGGGGTAATCGCACCCCTTGGCGAGGATCGCGAACACATCCTTGATATGGATCATGCCGATAATGTCGTCGAGCGACTCCTTATAGACCGGGATACGGCTATGGCCGTGCTCGGAGAAGGTGTCGATGACCTCCTGAAAGCTGGCGCTGGTGGGGATAGCGACGACCTCGCTGCGTGGCACCGCGACATCATCGGCATCATGTTCGCTGAAATGGAGTAGATTGCGCAGCATCTCGCGCTCTAGCGGGGAGAGGTCGCCATCGGGCTCGGACGGCACATCGCCGCCATTATCCTCATGTTCGTCAATCGCTTCCTCAAGCTGCTTGCGTAGCGATTGATCGCGACCCTGTCCGGTGAAGAAAGATTTTAGCGAGCGCCATAATTGCCCGCTCCCCTCTTCCTCGTCTTGCGCAGTCTGGCTGCGCCTACTGTCTCCTTCTGGCATTATGCGCGGTTTCTTAACCTCTAAAGCTATTGTGGATCGTGCGAATATGGATCGGGAAGGCCCAGGCTGGCAAGGGCTTTTATCTCCAGAGCCTCCATAGTGTCTGCCTCGGCATCGTTCATATGGTCATAACCGAGCAGATGCAGCATGCCGTGAATGATCAAATGGGTAATGTGCCGCTCCAATGGAATCTGCTTGTCATCGGCCTCGCGCTGACACGTTTCATATGCCAATATAATATCGCCCAGCAAAATAGGTGGACCATCAACCGCTATATCTTCCAGTTCATCAGCAGACAGCATTGGAAAAGACAGCACATTGGTCGGCTTGTCCTTGTCGCGCCATTCCCGGTTAAGCTTATGAACAGTGCAATCATCAGACAATAGCAAGCTTGCAGACAAGCGCGAATTTGCGCTTTCAGGTATAAGTATCGCCACCGCTGCAGCAGCCTTTTGCGCAATACTATCAATAGTATCCAGCGGCCATGATGTTTCAATCGAGCAGTCCAACTGCATGTCATTCTGTCTCTGCTGTAAGTGACAAGTTCACTGCCTATACATGCCGGAACATACATTGCTGCACTGCAAAAATATTCGTCTGGCAATTTGAACAGATTTATGTAGCAATATTGCTGCGGTGGCAAACCACAGGGGAATTTTTATGGAAGGTCAAATACTGGGTTTCGATGGCGATAAGGGTGCTATTTCCGGCGAAGATGGCAACCGCTACAGCTTTGAACTGGCTGAATGGAAAGGCGAACGTCCGCCTAAAGTGCAGGATAAAGTCGACTTTATCGGCAAGGACGGCACAGCGAGTGAAATCTATCTGACCTCTGCATCTCTGGGCGCTGCTCTTTCCAGCGTGGGCGGGAATATCGGTGAGAAACTCGGCAATGTTGAGATTGGTGATGATAAGCTGGCATTCATTACCACACGGCCGCAATTACTGGTTGAAATTATCGCCATATTATCGACGATTTTCCTGAATTTTGTGGTTGTGAGGAACGAAAGTGCAACTGCTCTTGCTCTGGGCGGAAAACTGGATGATATCGCAGACTCATTAGGCATATTCGGTGCGGGCGACGGGTTTGGCGTTGCATCATTTTTTGCCTATTTTCTATGGCTTATTCCGGTTGTGGCAGGCATTGCGATTTATCGTGAAATTGCCGGCAGCCGCAGCAAAAAGCTTGAGTGGGCGACTGCGTTGCTCTGCCTGTTCTCAATTTTTGTATACTTGCTGGTCATAGGGGCCTTGGAATCGGAAATCACAAATGCTTATGCACGCCGACTGTTCAATCTGGAATTTGGTTTTGGCGGCTATGTGCTGGTGATCTGTGGAATTCTGCTGATTTTAACCGCGACTGGCGTGCTTAAAAAAGTACCAGGGCTGGCGATCAAAAAATCGGATTAGGGTTTCGTAGGTCCTGGCCCTGAGGTCAGGGCCTAATCTGCGCCATTGCCCTCATAGGCATCGACAATGCGGCTGACGATCGGGTGGCGCACCACATCGCCTGAGTTGAAGCGGATTGCGCTAATACCTTCGACCCCATCAAGCCGATCCACCGCATCCTGTAGCCCCGAAATCTGGCTGCGCGGTAAATCCACCTGCTTCGGATCACCGCAAATCACCATGCGGCTGTTAAGACCGAAGCGGGTGAGGAACATCTTTATCTGCGCCTGTGTGGTGTTCTGCGCTTCATCGAGAATGACAAAGGCATTGGCGAGAGTGCGTCCGCGCATAAAGGCGAGCGGCGCAATCTCAATTTCGCCACTGGCAATTCGGCGCTCCACCTGTTCGGCAGGCAGTGTGTCATACAGTGCGTCATAAAGCGGCCGAAGATAGGGATCGACTTTGTCCTTCATATCGCCGGGAAGGAAGCCGAGATTTTCCCCGGCCTCTACTGCCGGACGCGACAGGATCAGCCGGTCAACCGAGCCAGTGATGAGTTGCGCCACCGCCTGCGCCACTGCGAGATAGGTTTTGCCGGTACCGGCAGGGCCGAGCGCAAAGATAATATCGTCGCGCGCCAATGCCTGCATATAGGGTAATTGCGTTGCCGAACGCGGCACAATCGTTTTCTTGCGGGTGCGGATCATCACTGTCGGCGCTTCGGAGACGTCCTTGCGGATAATCCCGTCCAGCGTCGGTTCCGATGACATGGAGATCAACGCCTCAACCGCACCGCCATCAATTTCCTGTCCTTTTTCGAGGCGATTATAGAGGCCCGTCAGTACATCGCGCGCACGCGCAATGGCCTCGCTGTCACCCTCAATCTTGATATGATTGCCGCGCGCCGAGATATAGACACCGAGCCGGTTTTCGATGGCAACGAGATTCTGGTCAAACTGCCCAAAAAGCGGCACTAAAAGATGTGAATCGTCGAAGGTGACTTCGATATGGGCTCTGCCCGCTGCCTCGCCTGAAACGGGTTCATTGGCGAGATCAGCAGGATGTGGTTCGCGATTCTGTCTTTTGGGCATAGAATTCCTTTGTTTCTATACCACTAGCGTTTGCTGAGAAATAGGCAATCGCTGACTCGATGGGGACTCTAAAACTATTTGGTGCCTTTATCATGCCATTCTGTCGAAAGTCTCATCACATATTCATCGCGGGTTACTAACAAGTGGCTTAGGCAAAATAAAAAATTTTGAAATGGCAGGTGATGCTGAAATATCTATCAATCTTGGCGGTGATTTTCTTTACGGTGCCGAGCTTTGCGTTTCAGGCTGTTGAAACGCAATCTGAGTCGGTCAGTGAAGGTGATGAAATCGTTGTAACTGGTCGACGGCTGGAGATTGAAAAAGCCGCGCGTCAGCTGGCGGACACAGTTGCAATGAGACCTAGCAGTCGCAAGCCAATGCCTCGTTTCTCTGACCCTATTTGCCTAGCGATAATCGGTCTCGACAAACAGCAAAGTGATGTCTTTCGTCAGCAGGTTTATCGTAACCTAGCGTACGCAAACTTAAGTGTATCTAAGTCAAAATGTGCTCCCAATATGATTGTCGGTTTTGTTGACAACATTGAAGAAGAAATGAGGACGCTGGCAAAAGACCAGGCTTGGCTTTTCGGCAGCAGACTATCTTCTGAAAGAAAGCGGCTTCTAAATGCAGCTGTGGCAAGTAGAGCATGGCGTGTGACAGTCCCAGGGGACAGATTCGGCAACAAGCTGCAGCGAACTAATCGGGTCAAGGGATTACTTGGGGTCGAGTTTCCGGACGTCTATGATAACCCAGAGGCTGGTAGCGGGAGGATAGAAGGTGCTTCCAGCCAGATAGTCGCTGCATCTATTGTCCTGTTTGATTGGGCTGAGATTGGCGATAGTACTATCGGCCAATTGGCGGACTTTGCTACCATGAGGGCACTGTTACCGGTAACAGAAACACCTAATGACGAAGTCTCATCTACCGATACTATCTTGTCACTATTTTCTGATTATGGCGGTCCGGACGGACTGACCGAATTTGATCGGGCCTTTCTGTCAGCCTATTATCGTAATAATATGTGGACCGCACGTTATGGATCAACACTTAGTCTTGTCGCTGATGAATATGCTGATGCAGTAGAGGCTGCCGAGACGATTAACTAAACTGCTGTGACGGTAAGCGAGCCAATGATCAAATCTGCGGTAGCTGTCCCTTAATACTATTCGGACCGGCGCTGATAATATCGACCGTCACCATATCGCCAATTTCTTGATTTGCATCATCAATATGCACCGATTGCAGCCAAGGTGACTTGCCGATGAGCTGACCTGGTTTCTTGCCTCTGCGTTCAAGCAGAACCTGGGTACGTTTGCCGATGGTTGCGGCGTTGAAGTCGGATTGTTGCTTATTCA
This sequence comes from Pseudomonadota bacterium, assembly GCA_038748365.1. Taxonomy (GTDB): domain Bacteria; phylum Pseudomonadota; class Alphaproteobacteria; order Sphingomonadales; family Sphingomonadaceae; genus Alterisphingorhabdus. The sequence goes on along the minus strand of JBCDIZ010000007.1, from coordinate 82,314 downwards.
ACAGGGCCTGCAGGCGTTGCAGCCGCTCGTCCATCACCTCGCGCGGGATTTGATGGTCCATGGTTGCCGCCGGGGTGCCGGGGCGCGGGCTGTATTTGAAGCTGAAGGCTTGAGAATAATTGGCGGCTTCGATGATCGCCATAGTTGCTTCAAAATCCTCGTCACTCTCACCGGGGAAGCCGACGATAAAGTCGCCGGAAATAGCGATACCCGGACGAGCCTCACGGACTTTTTCCAATATGGCCAAATAGCTTTCGGCGCTGTGGCTGCGGTTCATTGCTTGTAGGATCGAGTTGCTGCCGGATTGCACTGGCAGATGCAGATAGGGCATCAGGCTTTCCACCTCGCCATGTGCGTCGATCAGGCCTTGGGTCATGTCATTGGGGTGGCTGGTGGTGTAGCGGATGCGCTTCAGCCCAGCGATTTTATCAAGTTCTCGGATCAGGCCATCCAGGCCTTGCTCTTGGCCCTTGTCGTCCTCGCCCATCCAGGCGTTGACATTCTGACCGAGCAGGGTGATTTCCTTCACCCCGCCATCAACCAGCGCCTTGGCTTCGTCTACAATGGCACTCCATTTGCGCGAGATTTCCGCGCCGCGGGTATAAGGTACGACGCAATAGGTGCAGAATTTATCACAGCCTTCCTGCACCGTCAGAAAAGCGGTCGGTCGCGGCTGTTTCGGGCGCGAGGGCAGGACACCGAATTTGGAGTTGGGCGGCATATCGGTATCGATAGCGCGCTCGCCCTTGGCTGCAGTTTCCAGCATCGAGGGCAGACGGTGATAGGCTTGTGGGCCGACCACGACATCGACACTAGGAGCGCGGCGGGTGATTTCGGCACCTTCAGCCTGTGCTACGCATCCGGCCACCGCAATGGTTGGGCTAGAACCATCGGGACGGCGCAAGCGGCCAATATCGGAATAGACCTTCTCGGCTGCTTTTTCGCGGATATGGCAGGTGTTGAGCACAACGACATCGGCATCATCCGGGTTGCTGGTTGCGACCATGCCTTCGGCGTCGAGCATCTCCCCCATACGCTCGCCATCATAGACATTCATCTGACAGCCAAAGGATTTGACGAAATAGCGCTTTTTCTCGCTATCCGTTTCTTCTGCCTTAGCGCTGGCCGTGCCCTGCTCTCGAATCTGTGCTGTTTCCGACATGGCGCAGGCCTATATAGCGCCCTCACCGTTGAGGGAAGCCGAAAGCGCTTCCTGTATGCGGTTGCGCGCTTCTGCCGCAATCATTTTGCGGCCCTTATAGTCCTGTGGGTCAAAAGGTTCTAAGAAATGTAATTCAACCCTGTAATTGCCGGGACGTGTAAGCAGGCGCCAGGCATTATTCGGTGCACCTTCTTCGCCAATCCAGGCAATATCGCGTGCGGCATCGCCAAAATCGATAAATACTGGCTGCACTAAAATCCCGGGAGGTGGTGGATCGAGCACGGCCAGCAAAGGTGCCTTGAAGGGTAACAGCAGAGAGCCATCAGTGGTTGTACCTTCGGGAAAAACGGTGACGGCCCAAGTTTCTTCCAATGCATCGCGCAGCTGGTTGATCTGCTTGGCAACGCCCATACGGTCAGCGCGCGATACGAAAATGGTATTATTCAGTGTGCACAACCAGCCAATAAAAGGCCAAGAGGCAATGCCGTCCTGTGCTACAAAGGCACTGCCATTATAGCCGCCCAATATCGGGATATCGACCCAAGACAGGTGGTTGGCGACAAAGAACACATCACGCTTGATGGGAGTGCCGATCACGCGGACCCGTGCACCGCAGGCAAAACCGACGCTTCTCAAGAAAAGCAGTGGCCAAGGGTTAGACAGGCGCAATATGCGCCAGATATAATAGAGCGGTACACAAACGAGCAGCGCGGCAACCATCGTGAGCACGCGAAGTGCAAAACGCACATAGCCTAGAGGTGAAGCGCCCTTCCACTCCTGATAGGCCATAGGCTCGCTGTCCCATTCACGAGCAGCCGATTTGGGTGGTGCGTCCTGCGCTGCCTCGTCCGGGGCAGGAGGATCACTTTTCTCGGTTAAGGGCAACGCCGTATAATTCCATGCGATGGTCAACCAGTCGATAGCCCAGTTTTTCGGCAATTACTTTTTGCAGCGCTTCAAGCTCAGGGTCGACAAATTCGACAACCTTGCCGGTTTCGACATCAATCAGATGATCATGATGCGCCTCTGGTGCCGCCTCATAGCGGGCCCGGCCATCGCCGAAATCATGACGGTCCAATATGCCGGCCTCTTCAAACAGGCGAACCGTGCGGTAGACAGTTGCTATGGAAATGCGCGGATCAATGGCGACGGCGCGTTCATGCACCTTCTCTACATCAGGATGGTCTTCACTGTCAGACAATACCCTGGCGATCACCTTGCGCTGATCGGTAATGCGTAGCCCTCGCTCAGCGCATAGGGCTTCAAGATCAATTTTTTGCCTCATAAACTCATTCTAACCGATATAGTTGCTAGCTCGCAATTCCCATTATCACGATATTATTCTGTCTGTGAACAGACGGTGCAGCGTCTGTAAACAAAAAACCGGCCCTTGCCAAATAGGGCAGGACCGGTTTTTTGAATGCTCTGCAAAATCTTGGTCAGGCCTTTGCTTTCTTGCCACTGCCGGGCTTGCGACCGAGACCAATTTGCTTAGCCAGTTCGCGGCGTTTTTCTGCATAGTTAGGCGCTACCATCGGATAATCGGCAGGCAGATTCCAACGTGCGCGATAATCTTCTGGCGTCATATTATAATGCGTCATCAAATGGCGCTTAAGCATTTTCAACTTCTTACCATCTTCCAGACAGACAATATAATCTGGCTTTATTGATGCACGAATAGACACCGCAGGGTCCGGACGCACTTCCTCGGCTTCTTTTTCAGCCCCGGTGAGGCCAGAAAGTGCTTCATGGACATTATTGATCAGCACAGGCAGATCAGATACGGCAACACTGTTGTTACTGACATGCGCAGCTACAATGTCAGACGTAAGCGTTATCAGTGTTTCTTGCAGGATATCATTATCCTCGCTCATTTACATTCTCCCCGTTTCCCGGTTTTATATTGCGACCCTTGTACATGCCAATTTATGGCTATGCATTCTGGTCGTTACAGGGTGTTTTCGATGAAAGCAACGCCGTTTTATATAAATTAACTATGGCATTGCTTTTACGAGCGTAATTGCATCATATTTTTGGCCATCAATACCACTATAGTAGTTTTTTCTGCGTCCAATTGGCGAAAATCCGAGGCCATGGTAAAAAGAAGCAGCCGGATTGTTGTGCCGCATCTCGAGAAATAATTTGGAAATGCCGGTCTCTTGTGCGTTTAAAAATATAGCCTGCAGTAGCGTTCGGCCCATTCCAAGAGATTGCCAGTCTGGCCTTATGGCAACCAACATCAGTTCATGTTCATCTGCGTAGCCAGAAGTAATCGCAAAACCGATATTAGTCTTTCCAATCATATCTTTGAAATTATGAGTAATGTTATACTGTAACATCCATAATTTTGTTCTTGGTAGCATCAGCATTGACTGCGTCTGAGTCCTATTCCATGCTTCGCCATAAATTGGGTCAAAGGCCGCAACCATAATATCCATGACGCTATCGAGTGCCGCGAGACGGGCGGAGCTCTCTGCAAGCTGCAACACTGTAGCGGAATCACAGTCCTGCCTCATCCCGCTCGGGGAGCTATTATCCGGTAACGAATTAGCCATTATGAGGCTCCATCTGCGGTGAGACTCTATCGTTTATACGGACAGGCTTTGCATCAGGAGCGCGAACGTAAATGGGTTTGGGGGGTAATGCGGCGAAGTCTCCCCTATCGGCAGGAAAAGCGCGTGCATCGGGCAGGATAAATTGGCCCTCATTACTGGCTATAGTCTCGGCCAGCATTGCGATCCCGCTACCAAAGGTGTTGCGTTCGCCGATCAGTCTTGCAGCATCGCCCGGTTGCAGTGAAACAATAGAGCTGTCTTCATCGGCTTGCACGACACCATGGCTGATGGTGAAATTCTGGACAAACAGCTCACCATGACCTGCCTGCATCGCAATGCTGATCGCGCCATGTGCGCCGGACCGTGCCGCCATATGTGCCACTAAAGCGAGGGTGGAATAGCCTTTGACAGGGATTTTCCAGGCTATGCCCAGCGCCATAGCGGCCGACAGGCCAACACGGATGCCGGTAAAGCTGCCTGGCCCACAATTTACTGCAATGGAATCGGCGCGGCCCTTGTCAGCCAGAGTTGCGATCATCGGTACCAGCCTTTCGGCATGGCCTCGGCCAAGATCAGCATAGTCGTCAGCTATTAGGGTTGCGTTATCGAATAGCGCTACTGAACAGGCGGGTGTCGCCGTATCAATAACCAGCAGTCTTGCCACCTGTTCGGTCCCTTCAGCTACACCATGCCTGTATTCGCGCTGTTTTACAGGACGCTGTTGAAACGGTCAAAATCAGGTCGTGGGCCTCGGGTGTAGATAGTTTCCGGGTCGCCGTAACCAAGAGTAGAGATAAAGTTTGATTTCACGGTAGGTGTATCGCTGAAAAACTCTTCATCAACAGCAGCATTATTGAAGCCGGACATCGGGCCTGTATCCAGCCCTAATGCGCGCGCTGCGAGGATGAAATAACCACCCTGTAGCGAGCTGTTGCGTAGCGCATGGACTTTGCGGCCTTCCGGGTCACCCGCAAACCAGCTCTTGGCATCAGTATGCGGGAAGAACTCGGGCAGATGCTCGTGAAAATCGGTATCCATGCCGACCACCACGCTGACGGGGGCCTTGCGGATTTTGTCGGCATTGCTGTCCAGCGCATGTTTTGCCAGCCGTTCCTTGGCGGCATCGGTGGTACACCAAACCAAGCGCGCTGGCAGCATATTGGCCGATGTCGGGCCCATTTTCATCAAGTCCCAGATCGCTTCAAGCTGCTCGGAGCTTACCGGCTTGTCGTGATAGCCATTATAGGTGCGTGCTGTGCGAAACAGTTGATCAAGCGCATCATCAGAAAGAGGGTTACCCATGGCGAAGACCTTCCATGTCTGGGGTAAGGAGTAATAAGCTGGGAAACGCCTTATTGAATAAAGCGTTCCAAGGGAAGATTATGCGTGTCCGGCCTTACCGGCAACCTGATCAGGCAGCGCGTACTTCAAGCACTTCGGGGACATAGTGCTTGAGCAGCGATTCAATGCCATGTTTCAGGGTTGCGGTGGAGGAGGGGCAGCCGGAACACGCACCCTGCATCTGCAGGAAAACGGTGCCCTTGTTGAAGCCCCGATAGATAATGTCACCGCCATCTTCCGCCACAGCCGGGCGGACGCGGGTGTCGATCAATTCCTTGATCTGGACAACAATATCCCTGTCTTCGGGGTCTTCGGGGAACTCCTCAACCTCCGGGGGAACCGAGATGCCCGAGGCATCGCCGCCGGAGAAAAGCGGCATATCGGCGGAATAATGGTCGAGGAGAACGGACAGCACATCGGGCTTGAGATGCGCCCAGTCAACGCCGGGGGCAGCGGTGACCGAAATGAAATTATAGCCGTAGAAAACACCGGTAACATCGCCCAAATCAAACAGCGCCTGAGCCAAAGGGGATGCTGCGGCCTCTTCAGGAGTAGCAAAATCCTTGGTTCCGCTAGGCATAACGGTGCGGCCAGGCATGAATTTCAGCGTCGCCGGATTGGGTGTCTGTTCGGTTTCTATCAACATGATTCGTAATTTGGAGTAATTTAGTCTGATTTGCAAGGCTGGAGTGTCAAATATTTGCTTTACAGAGTGTCAGTTTTGCTAGTCACATGATGGCCTATATCAGCAAACAGCGACATTCTATCGTGCTGGCGGAGTTTATTCACTGGTCAGTAAGGCGAGTCATCCATATAGGATTGTTATGACATTACATCCCCTTCTCCGCTCCCTTTTGATCACTTTCGCGCTTTTTGCGGCGCTCTTTACCAATCCAGCGCTGGCGCAGCGCGAGAATCCGCTGCCGCCGCCAGAGGGCGTTGATAATGATAGTCTGCCCTGGCTCTATCAGAACTCCAATGTGCCGGTGGATACCAGCTGGACATGGGGCGAGCTGGAGAACGGCGTGCGCTATGCGGTACGCAATAATGGGGTGCCGCCGGGACAGGCAACGATCCGCATCCGCGTTGATGCAGGTTCGCTGATGGAGGAAGAGCATGAGCGCGGCTATGCTCATCTGCTCGAGCATCTGACCTTTCGCGGCTCCAAATATGTTCCTGATGGTGAAGCGGTACGCACCTGGCAACGCTTTGGTGTAACCTTTGGCAGCGACAGCAATGCCGAGACGTCGCCAACGCATACTGTCTACAAGCTGGACATACCGAGTTTTACCATCGACACTCTTGATGAGAGCATGAAAATCCTCTCCGGTATGATCCGTGAACCTGCACTGACACAGCAGGGGCTTAATGCGGAACTTCCGGTTGTGTTGGCGGAGATGCGCGACAATGCCGGTATTCAGCAGCGCATTGCCGACACTTCACGGACCTTATTCTTTTCTGGACAGCGTTATGCAGAGCGTTCCCCTATAGGCAAGGTGGAGACACTCAATGCAGCGACCGAGAGGACAGTCAGAGCGTTTCACAGAAAATGGTATCGCCCGGAAAATACAGTGATCGCCATCGCTGGCGATGCAGATCCCGCGCTGTTTGAGGAATTGCTGACCAAATATTTTGCCGATTGGGATGTGCCAGGCGAAACGCCCGAGCACCCCGATTTTGGTGAGCCGGACCCCAGCGCGCCGACCACAGCGATTGTCGCTGAGCCGACACTGCCATTCGTCATCAATCAGGCGATTATTCGGCCGTGGAATTATGTCAATGATACGATTGAGTATAATCAGGGTCTGCTGACCGATTTGTTAGCATTGCAGATTATCAACCGCGAGCTGGAGCGGCGGGCAAGGGCAGGGGGGTCATTCCTTCAGGCTTCGGTCAGCCAGGATGATATCGGTCGATCAATTGATGGCACTTTTGTCTCTATCGTACCGATTGGTGATGACTGGGAGGCGGCACTGGCCGATGTCCGTGCCGTTATCGAGCGGGCGAAAACGGTTGACTTTGCCGAGGATGATATCGCCCGTGAGGTGGCAGAATTTGATGCCGCGCTGAAAATCGGAGTAGATACCTATGAAACCGAAGCGGCGACCAAGCAGGCCGATAACATCGTCAATGCTGTGGACATTCGCGAAGCTGTTGCGACGCCGCAGGTGGCTCTGGATGTATTCACCGATATGCGGCCGACACTCACCCCGGCGCGTATCCGCGAAACGGTGAATGCGTTGTTCTCTGGAACAGCAACCCGCGCTTTCATGATTTCACCACGCGAGATTCCAGGCGTCGAGCAGGAACTTGCCAATGCGTTGGTGCGGCCAATTGATGGCAGTGCTCTTGCAGAGCGTCGTGCCAATGTCAGCTTTGATGATCTGCCCGATCTAGGTCAGCCGGGCACCATAGCGACGCGCGAGGATTTGCGGTTGCTGGGTATGGAGATGGTGACATTCTCTAATGGCGTAAAGGCGCTGATCTACCCCAATGATGCCGAGGTTAACAAAATTTCGGTACGGGTGCGCTTTGGCAATGGTTATCGGGCGCTGCCCAATGATGAACCGAGCTTGCTATGGTCAGGCGAGGCCGCTCTGGTAAGCAGTGGCATAGGCGATCTGGGGCAGGAAGAGCTGGATCAGATCACCACCGGTCGACGCATCGGCTTTACTTTCGGTGTTGATGATGATGCCTTTGAATTTGATGCTGATACGCGAGCGGAAGACCTGCTCGACCAGCTGAAATTGTTTGCGACCAAACTTGCTGAACCCGGTTGGGACGCGGCGCCGGTAGTGCGGGCACAAGCAGGCACAAAGCTTAGCTATCAGAGCTATTTTGGTTCACCAACGACGCTGATTGATCGTGATCTGACATGGCTGCTGCGCGGGCGTGATCCACGATATAAAACACCTGATCTGGATGAAATTGCCCGGCTGAACCCCAAAAGCTTCCGCCGCACATGGGAACCACTGCTTGAGCAAGGGCCTGTTGAGGTCATGCTATTTGGCGATTTTGATCGCGAGGTTGCGATTGGTTATCTGGCCCAGACATTAGGTGCAATAAAGCCGCGTAAGGGCAATGCTCCGGGGCCAGAATCAACCATTGCCGGTGTTTATAACAGCCGCGGCAAGCCAGTTATCACCCGGCACCGTGGCGACCCGGAACAGGCTGCGGCATTGATTGCATGGCCGACCTCGGGTGGGTTGGACAATGTGCGTGAGTCACGGCAACTCGAGATTCTGGCCGCTATTTTCAACAATCGTCTGTTTGAACAATTGCGAGAAAAAGCTGGTGCCAGCTATGCGCCACAAGTCTTCAGCAACACGCCAGCGGGTTATGACAATGGTGGCTATGTCGCTGCGATTACGCAGCTAGCGCCCTCAGCAATTCCGATTTTTGAAGAGATAACCCAGTCTATTGCTCGCGATCTCGTTGAAAATCCTGTTGATGCAGACGAGCTTAATCGTGCTGTAGAACCTTTGGGCCAAAGGATCAGGCGTGCAGCGACAGGCAACCAGTTCTGGATGTGGCAGCTGGAAGGGGCCACTCGTGACCGGCGGCGTATTACTTCTGTGCGGACATTGCTGAGCGATTATACCCAGACATCGCAGGAAGAAATGCAGCTATTGGCGCAAAAATACTTCTCCGAAGGCCCCGCTCTGCGCTGGCATGTTCTGCCCGGAGGCGATGAGACCAGCGGGGATTAGGACAGGATCGACAAGCCTAAATATTGACGGGATTCCTGTTGGTTTTTCGGTGCTGATTGCATTAGGCGGTGATTCACCGCATATTAGGGCCGTGGTTAAGGCCGCATATAATCAGATATTGAGGTAGTGAAGTGACGCAGTGGCAGAGTGATAGTTGGCGCAAATTTGAAGCGCGACACATCCCGGAATATCGCGATAGCGATGCTCTGGCGGCAGCGGAGTCCACTCTCACATCCTATCCACCGCTGGTTTTTGCTGGGGAAGCCCGCAATCTGCAAGCCGATCTCGCCAAGGTAGTCGATGGTAAGGCATTCCTTCTACAGGGCGGTGACTGTGCCGAGAGCTTTGCCGAATTCCATCCGAATAATATTCGCGATACCTTCCGCGTTATTCTGCAAATGGCGGTGGTGATGACCTTTGCGTCGAAACTGCCAGTGGTGAAGCTCGGCCGCATGGCGGGGCAATTTGCCAAGCCGCGCTCCTCACCAGTGGAGCGTATCGGCGATCAGGAGCTGCCCAGCTATCGCGGTGATATTATCAATGGTATCGAGTTTGATGCGGCGAAGCGCGAGCCGGACCCGGACCGAATGCTGCGCGCCTATAGTCAGGCGGCGGCGACGCTCAATCTGCTGCGCGCCTTTGCCAGTGGCGGCTATGCCAATTTGCGACAGGTGCATGGCTGGACGCATGATTTTATGGCGCGCAGCCCATGGGCGGAAAAATATGGCGCCATGGCTGATCGCATCGGCGAGGCACTGGAATTTATGGAGGCATGCGGTATCAACCCCGATACCGTACCGCAACTGAAGGCGACGCAGTTCTATACCAGCCATGAGGCATTGCTGCTCCCCTATGAGCAGGCGATGACGCGTCAGGATTCGCTGACCGGCGAATGGTATGATACCTCGGCGCACTTCCTCTGGATTGGTGACCGCACACGCTTTGAAGGCTCGGCGCATGTCGAGTTTATGCGAGGCATCGGCAATCCGATTGGCATGAAATGTGGCCCCTCGCTGGAGTCCGATGCCTTGCTGAAAATGCTCGATACGCTGAATCCAAAGCGTATCCCTGGGCGTATCACGCTGATCTCGCGCTTTGGTCATGACAAGGTTGAAAAGGGCCTGCCGCCATTGGTGCGTGCCGTGAAGGCAGAAGGCCATCCCGTCATTTGGTCATGCGATCCGATGCACGGCAATGTCATCAAGTCGGAAAGTGGCTATAAGACGCGTCCATTTGAGCGGATTATGGCCGAGGTGCGCGGCTTCTTTGCGGTACATCGTGCTGAAGGTACGAATGCCGGCGGCATCCATATCGAGATGACCGGCCAGAATGTGACCGAATGCACCGGTGGCGCGGTGGCAATCACCGATGCCGCTCTGGGAGATCGTTACCATACCCATTGCGATCCGCGGCTTAACGCCGCCCAATCGTTGGAACTGGCGTTTACCTTGGCTGAGATGCTCAATGACGAGATGCATGTGCGCACCCGTGAGGCAGCATAAGATACCCCGAAGCGCAACTATTTACGCTACGTCTCTAAGGTTTTACGCTTCTTTTTAGGCTTTTGCATCTTGGGCAAAGATGACGCTTTGCGCCAGTTTTATACCGAAAGCCGTAGCGGTAAGCAGGTCCTGCAACTGTTTGTGGGGCAGTAGCGCGATCTAGCTATAGCGCAACCTGCTATCGACGCCGTTTGATTTGCTCGGCTGTTTCATCCATAACCGATATATCTTTTCTTCAATTCGTGGCAATTTTGTATAGCGGATTTTACACCCTATATTTTTCGTCACATGGTTTTTCTATGCTGCGTTTACTTGTTCTGATTGCTTCTGTGATGTCGCTCTCAAGCGCGCCCGCAGAAGCCCGGAGCAAAGAAAATCGGCAAGCTGAAGCCCTTGCTCCTGCCCGTGCTGCGCTGGCGAATGATTATGATGCTATTGTCGCACAGCTTATCACCATTACCGAGATACCTGCCCCACCTTTTGCGGAAGAAAAACGCGGTGCCTATATGGCAAAAGCCTTTCGAGAGCATGGACTGCGTGACGTGGCTATCGATGCTGTCGGCAATGTAACAGGCATTTATCCTGACCGTTCCGGCAGCATCGCAGGCAAGCTACTCGTGGTCTCGGCCCATCTTGATACTGTCTTTCCCGCCGATACCGATGTCACGGTTCGCCGCGAAGGTGATAGGCTAAAGGCCCCAGGTGTTGGTGATGACAGTCTTGGCCTCGCCGCCATGCTGGCCTGGTTACGGGCGATGGACACCGGTAATATCCAGACCGATATGCCAATCCTTTTTGTCGCAACGGTCGGTGAAGAAGGGCGCGGTGATCTGCGTGGTGTGCGGCATCTGATGAAACAAGGTGACTATGCCGAGCGCATAGCACGCTTTATCTCGGTCGATGGCTATATGCCGCAATGGCTTGTGCATAAAGCGGTTGGGTCCAAGCGCTATGAAATCGCTTTCAATGGCCCTGGCGGGCATAGCTATGGTGCTTATGGTATCGTTAATCCCATGGTCGCCATGGCCGATGCTGTGCAGCGCCTTTACCAGATCGTGCCATCAGATGATCCCAGAACTACCTATTCTGCCAGTGTGGTTTTTGGCGGTCGTTCGGTAAACACGATTCCAGACAATATTGTGCTGATGGTTGATATGCGTTCGCCTGATCCAGAGGCACTTGCAGCCTTGGAGGCACAGTTTCTAAAGATTGTCGATGAAGCGGTCGTGGCAGAAAATGCTGCGCGTTCCACCCGAGCCGGAGAAATCACCATCGAAAAGATACGCATTGGCGATCGGCCGCCAGGCGAAACCGATAAGGATGATCCTCTGGTCAAAGGTGCAAAGGCGATAATGGAAGCCTCAGGCTATAATGCTGTAATATCTTCATCCTCGACCGACTCCAATATTGCGATGAGCATGGATGTTCCAGCGATTACTATTGGAACGGGCGGCGGTGGCGGTCGTGCTCATACGTTGGACGAATATATTTCGGTTGAACGCGAAAGCTTTATCAAGGGTCTGGATACAGGCCTACAGATTATCATTGCTGCTACAGGTGATATGTCATGAGAATATCTCCAGCCATATTGTTCAGCGCTGCACTTTCGGTTGTAGCTGCGGCTTGTTCCGGGCCGATTATGACCAGGATTGAGGGGCAGAGCGCGGCGCAATTGCCCTCGCGCGGCCAGTATATTCTGGCAGATGTCCCCGATGTTGATTTGCCGCTGCTTGATCAGGCACAACGATATGCTGTCACGGATCTTGCAGAACATGGTTGGGAGCTTAGTCAGGACAGTGCAGATTATCAGCTTGTTGTAACCCTGTCCGAACGCCCGGCAGCCATTGGGCTGAAGGTGAAACAGGAAGATAATCTGCGGTTGATAGCTGAACCCAAAGAGGAGAAGCCCCTGCAATCATGCGAAGATGTTGAACATCGCGTGACAGTTACGCTGCTTTCCCGGACTGATGGCAGTAAAGCCTATAGTGGTAGCGCAGCAGAGTTTCACTGCAAGGCTGAGCTGGCCGAGACTATGGCGATTCTTGTTAATGCAGCTTTGGAAGACTTTGGTCAGTCTGGCAGCAAACGTGTCGTTCAGCGCGAAGGCAAAGAGTAAAGGCCAGAGCCCTAACCTAAGGGCCTCGTCTCTAGTCCTCCTCTTCAAATTCTTCATCCAGCATCGGTAGCAATAGTGTAAATCTTGCACCGCTACTCTCTCGATTATCCGCCGATATCTCACCGCCATGGCGCACGATGACGGTTTGCACATAATGCAGGCCAAGCCCGACACCGGTGATCTTGCTCGCCTTGTTCATATCGCGCGTACTGGCAAAAGCGGTGAAGAGCCGCTCCATAATCGGCTTATCTATACCTCTACCCTCATCCTCGATGATGCATCGGACATAGGCGGCATTATCCAGCGTGATGCGGTCAATAGTGACGCTGATGGTTCCGTGATCCGGGCTATATTTGACCGCATTGTCGAACAGATTGACAAAAGCGCGCGACAGGCTGGCATGTTCGCCAGCAATAAAGGCTGCATCGCTGCGGTCATCCAGAGCAAAGCGGATATCGCGTGTTGATGCCAGCGGCCACAAATCCTCGCTCGCTTCGGCTACGAGATCTCCGAACAGCACATCTTCCGGTGTAAAGGGTTGCGCGGTCATGCGCGCAATATCGACAAAGTTATCGGCAAGCGACAGAGTGCGCCGCGCCTGCCGGACGATGCGCTGGCGCAAAGCATCAGGGGTATTGGTACGGTTCTGGTCGAGCAGCGCCAGAATAGCGGCCTGCGGTCCGCGCATGTCATGCGAGAGAAGCTGTAATACCTCCTCGCGTTCACGGTCTGCCCGGCGAATATCGGTAATATCAGCGAAGTAAAATATCGTTCCCAGACGCTCACTATCGCTGGAGAGGACTGGACTGCGTCGCATGGCATAGTGATGATCCTGCCGGGTGCGGAACTCGAAGATACTGTCTTCTTCGCTCTCCAGCGAGTTTGAATTGAGATAGGCGGTGAGCTGGTCGCGGCTATCGGGACGCGTCAGTTCTTTCAGCCGGTCACGCAAATCGGTGTTCATAAGGTCGCGTCCGAGCATCTGCTCGGCATCCTCATTAGCCATGACTATATGCCGCTCTTCATTCACCACCACCATCGGATCAGGCAGATTGGTCAATGTATCGCTGACAAAGCGACGCATATCGCGCAGCTTTGCAATAGCGCCGGAAAGCTTTTCAGTCTGTTCGGTCACAATGTCGGCTGGGCGGAATTGCTGGTCGATAATTGGCACTTCGGTGACACCATCATCCATGCGATCAAGCTCGCGCCCCATATAATCGCTGGCCGATTGAAGCCGACGCCAACCCCACAAAGGATAGACCAGGATGAGTGCAACCATTGTTGCAATCGGCGCAAACCAGATTTGTAGCTGCAACAGTGCCAATGAGATTATCAGCGTTGCAAACAGCAGAGCAAGCGCGCACAGAAACACAGTGCGCGGCCGGGCCCGCCATAGCAGTGCGAGCAGCAGCCATAGAGGCAATAATGCCAAGGCAAACTGGCCCCAGAGCGGAGCAGGGGCAATGAAGCGGTCCTGAATCAGAGCATTCAATGCATTGGCCATAACAATGATCCCGGGGGCAACCTCTCCGCTTACAGCAGGGACACGGTGTTGGTCACCCAGACCGACAGCAGTCACGCCGACCAGAACAATCTTGTCCCTGAAGAAATCAGCCGGGACTTCACCATTGGCGGCGCTGCTGAAAGATGTGGTGCGAAAAGCCGATGCTGGAAGGAAGGGCATGGCAAAAGCTGTGTCACATTCGGGGTCGATAGTTGGTTCGCCTTGGCTTCGGCGTCGTAGGTTAAGAGCCGTCACCATCATATGCGGTGTTGGTCTGTCTGCTGTTTCATCAAGACACAGGGACATGCGTCGCACGACGGTATCGTCATCGGTGATCAGCTCGACATGCCCTATGGCGGCAGCCTCGTTGATTGGCATTATCGGAGAAATCCGGTCCTGCGCATTGCCATTGCTGCCGGGACGCAGAAACTGCATCGGCAGCGCCACTTTGCCATTGCGCTGTAAGGCATCCGCCAGTTGCTGGTCTGGATTGACTGTTGCAGAATCAGAATCATCTTCGGGGAGATCATGAGGCTCGGTGAACAGAATATCGATGGCAACAGCACCCGCTCCTGCCTGGTCCAGCATATCGATTAGCGGAACATAGGCTGTACGCGGCCAGGGCCAGCTGCCGACGGCTTCCAGACTTGGTTCATCAATCGCAATGACGATAATTTCATCTGATGGTTCAATGCTTTGAAAAGACAGGCCAATATCATAGACCAGATTATCCAGCCTTTGCGTAAAGCCACCAAGGATAAGAATAATCACCAGCGCTGTAGAGAGCAGGGCGATAATCAGCCATTCAACGGCAAGGCGAGTACGCAATGTCATGGAATGACACTTGGGTCAGGACCTATGAAATCCGTGGGCGAGGCGTCAAAATGACGAATATATCGGGCGAAAATGCGCGCCGGGAAGGCTATTGCCTTTCCAAGTGCATTTTTGATCGAGATGGAAGTCATTTTGTCGTCCCTTCGGGATTTGACCAATTTGCCCCTGTGCCACGTCAGAAAAGCTTGCGATAGAACCACTATCGACTGCGCTTTCCTTCCTCGCTCAGGGGCAAATTGCTTCAAACCTCGCTCCACGGATTTCATAGGTCCTGACCCTAGCTTGCAGTGCGGAAAAGATCATCACAGCATTTAGAGTCAGGATGCGACGCATTAAATATGTGGGCGAGGAACGCAGTCTTGCCTATTCGTCCATGCGTATGGTCTGGAAAGGACTCCAGCGTTCCTCACTTTCACCATCGATGAAAGTGGTGGAACCGACGCGCCAACGATATTCGCCCGGAACCAGATCGGACAGGCTGAGGGAGGTTTCTGTTAAGCCTGCTTCATCCACAATGGGTAGCTGGCCAGGTTCATTGCCCAGGAATATCTGAAGGCGATAGCGTCGTTCTCCACGCCCCACAGCAACCCAGCGAAAGAGAAAACCATCATCGTTCCGTTCTGCCGATGCAGTAAGACCGTTCAGCCTGCGGCGGAAGGCAATTTGTGAAGGAAGGCCTTCCAGTCCGCTTTTTGAAAATGCGCTTATTTTGGCGAAATAATTGCCATCTTCGAGCTCATCTAGGGTGAAGCTGCTATTCTGGTTCTCAATATCCTCTACGATATCGAGGAAGCTGCTATCGCGCGAAATAATAAGACGGTAGCCAACAGCATCATTTAGCGGCTCTGCGGTGAAATTCAGTTGTGGATCACGCTGGTTGCCCGATCCTTTAACAAAATCAGGCGCGGCTAGCAGTGGTGCTTTGGAGAGGTCAGATTGGGAGACAATAGCACCAAAGCCGGCTTCGAGATTTGCGGCTTCGCTTACATCGTTGGAGACGTCGAGTTTGCCCTCAACCAGTTCCACAAAAGAGACACCCTTCTCATTGTCATAGCGGGTGCGAAATTCCGTCCCGCGCACTGCTGACACGGCGGATGGTGTTCTCACACGAAAGCGATCATCCTTGTTGCGTGCAGGGTTGAATTTTGTCCGTACAGCACCTTGTTCCAGAGCATAGTCAAAGTCGAGGCTGTCTGTCAGCAGCCAGCGGCGCAGCCGGACAATCCGCATAACGCTGTTCGACGGCATGGTCAGGGTGGAACCATCACTTACAGACAGTGAGAGCGATGACGCGGCGCCTGTGGCAAGTCCAGCACCTTCATTCACCGCTTCGTTGAGCTTTGGTTCGCGTGCGCCCTTACCCGATGGAGATATTCGTGCGGTTCCGCGGAAAGCGGCCACACGCGCTGTTTCATCGCTATATTTCAGCACAGAATAGGGAATCTCAATCACCGTCCCAACAGGTATACGCCGCGGATTCCTGATCCGGTTCATCCGTTGGACGAGGCGATAATCCTGCTGCTTGCGGAAATATTGTGTTGCCAGATCAAAAAGATTCTCGCCGCGTTTGAGGGTGTATTCAACAGTTTCGGAATCACCATTGCCCGCCTGCGCAAATGCCTTTGTCAACGGCAAACAGGCGATAAGCAAAGCGATCACAATGATCGCAATATGGGGAAGCCGTAACTGCATCAGGCCTCTTTCATCGTTTCCAGTCTGTAACCATAGCCGAAAACGGTGAAGATGCGAAAACCGTTTTCCGGAGAAAGCGATAATTTGGAGCGCAACCGCGATACATGCATGTCCAGTGTCCGGGTTGCGAGATCGGCATTGGTGCGCCACACGGTTTCCATAATATAGGCACGCGACAAAGTGCGATCGCGATTACGGAAAAGGAGTTCTGATAGATCAAACTCCTTTGATGTCAGCTTCACCGTCTTGCCGTCAAAGGATACGGCCTGATCCATACGATCAAACTCATAGCGGCCATAGACCACCGTTTTAGTCATGGCATGCGGCGGTGCAGAGCGGCGCAAGATCGCAGCGATACGTGCTGCAATTACCTTCTCATCTTCCGGCTTGGTGATATAATCGTCAGCACCGGCATTGAGCGCTTCGGAAATATCCTGTTTGGCCGAACGACTTGTCATCATGATGATGGCAGGTGCTTCATCCAGGGATTCTTTAACCCAATGAATGATATCCAGCCCCGATTTACCGGGCATGTTCCAATCGACAAGAATCAGGTCAAATGTATCACGCAGCAACGCCGAGGCGAGTTTATCGCCATCAGCAAAAGATACGCAGACATGCCCCATGTCTTCGATAATGTTTTGCAAAAACGTGATGATCTCGGGATCATCGTCTGCAATCGCTATACGCATATTCAAGCTTTCATCCAGCACATCCAAATACTAATTGTTTGGATTTGGCATTAGCCTTTCATGTAGGCGTGAATCCAGCGACTAGAGGTGCCGTTTACCAGCATTTACACTTATATCTCGATGTTTTTCATCCACTTTGGCGCAAGTTATTTCAAAAATGCCAATGAATCTGCCCAAAACCATAAGCGACATTGCCTGCTTCCGGTGCATTGGGTGCCGTATTCAGAAACCGCCCTTTGCCAAGCCAGGCGACTCCGATTTCAAACTGAATATCATTGCCAAAAGGCTCCCATAAAGCGCGGCCAATAAACTCATTGCCAATAAAGCGCCCCGAAGCCCCGCTCTGATCGACAACACCAGCACTAGTGAGCACATCGCGGTCTGATGCCATTGATGCAGGCCGATATAATCCGGTCAGCTTCAATCGCGATGAAGGTTCCGTGGTTATATTGATGCCTGGCGAGCTGATGTTGCTACGCGCCAACAGGCCATAAATTCCGGTCGGGCCGAAATCCTGACCGCGCGCGCCGAACAATGTATCGAAGCGATTGTTGCGACCATCAAACGGATCATTATCACCGCTGGCAAAATCATAGCGGACAGCGAAGCGCGTGTTCCAGCCATCGCCGAAGTTATAGCCGACAACCGCCTGAATCAGACCAGCGTCATGATCAAGGCGCGGTGCATTGGCCAGCAGGGAAAGCGATGATCGACCAAACTGATACGCCGCCTGAATATCGAAATCGATTGTGCCTGGGGCAGGCGCGCGGTGCAGTCGACCGCCGAGCGTCCAGATCGAACGGTCGCGTGTGGCCCTTGCGGCACTGTCATCCTCGTCCAGTCCATAAGCGAAGAGTTCAAGGTCGGTTCGCTTGTCATCCAGTCCTGCGACATAGCGCGCGCCATAAAAGCTGAAACCAAAGCGCTCTTGATCAAGAACAAGATCATTGTCACGCAGCCTCGCCGGGAAGCGCGGTCTGCGCTCAACCGGAAGAACATAGAACAGCTCCGCCCGGTTACCATTGGCGCGGTCCCATATAGCGCGCAGCCCGGTGAAATTGTTGATCGTATTGCGAAAGCCATTGCGCGCGATCAGGCGGCGGCTGCCGATATTCATGGTCACCCGTCCGGCCGTCAGCGCCAGCCTGTCGCCACCTTCCAGCACATCTGCGCCGCGATAGCCGATATAGCCCTGTAACAGATCAAGTGGATTGACATCGTCATTGCCAATTGGGGCCTGCCCGTCTGCCAGCAGGCTGCGGCTGTCCATCAACTCGCCACCAATGATAAAATCGCCGCTGTGATATTCCGCTGCGACTATGGTACGCTGCACCAATATGCCGGTATCGCCACTGGAATTGGCCCGGAAACGGTTGCTCAGCCCTTCGGCGCGCAAGCGATATTCACCAGACAGTGTAAGGCCATCATCTGCTGCTTCTTCGCTCTGCTGTGCCATTGCCGAAGACGCAAGCGCCAGCAGGGCGAGAAATACGCCAGAAACAGTACGAAAAACCCATCCCCCCATGGATTGATTATGCCAAGTCCTGCGGCAATAGCAAAGCACGGCGGCTAGAGTCAGAATCTTGGCCACTTGACGCAGGCACTATGGAGCGGCATCGCTCGGCCTATGGATCAATTTGGCATCGACCCTGCGCCCTATACTCTGACCGGCACCGATATTGCGGTCAGCCCCATGGCCTGGGGCATGTGGCGCTTTGCCGGGCAGGGCGTGGAGAAGGCGCAGAAGCTGGTTGAAACTGCGCTCGATAGTGGCATCACCCTGTTTGATACTGCCGATATTTATGGCTTTGGCGAACAGGGCTTCGGTAAGGCTGAAGAACTGCTCGGGCAAGTGCTGTCGCTCAACCCGTCACTGCGCCAGCGCATGGTGCTGGCAAGCAAGGGTGGGATCACCCCGCCAGTGCCTTATGACAGTTCGCGCGACTATCTGATGCGTGCGCTGGATGCCTCACTCCAAAGGCTACAGGTGGATCATATTGATCTCTACCAGATCCACCGGCCTGATATCCTCACCCATCCGCAAGAATTGGCGATGACGCTGGATTCTATGGTTGCCAGCGGCCGGGTACGTGCGGTTGGAGTGTCCAACTTTACGACAGCGCAGATTGCTGCATTGCGCGAGTATCTCAACGCGCCATTGGTAACGACACAGCCGGAATTTTCGCCTTTGCACTTGCAGCCCATTGAAGATGGACAGTTTGATCAGGCGATGCAGCATCGCATCGCGGTGTTGGCATGGTCGCCCCTTGGTGGCGGGCAATTGATAAAGCCAAAGACAGAGCGCGAAAAGGCTGTCGCAACTGCCTTGCTGACTATTGCCGATGAACAGAGCGTATCGCTGGCCGCCGCTGCAATGGGCTGGCTAATGGCGCATCCGGCCAAGGTGATCCCGATTATCGGCTCGCAAAACCCAAAGCGTATCGCCGATGCGACCAAAGCACTGACCATGCAATGGACGCGTAACCAATGGTATGATGTGCTGGTTGCCAGTCGCGGTGAGCCGCTGCCATAGCTGCGGGACTCAGGCGGACAAAGCTGGGCCATCGCATCGCCTAGAATATTTATTGTCGCTTTCTCCAGCGACCGCACTATATGCAGCACTCACATCGTAACTCTTGATAATGACTCGCAGGTAATTGAAAATGGATATGGAAACCCGGACGCCGATGATCATCCCCGAATCCAAGGCGTTTGAAACCGTTGAAGTGCTTTGGGTAAAGCACTGGAATGATCGGCTATTCAGCTTCGCTGTTTCCCGTCCGCGCAGCTTCCGTTTCCGCTCGGGCGAGTTCATCATGATTGGTATGCCTGTCGATGGCAAGCCGCTGGTGCGCGCCTATTCGGTGGCCAGTCCTTCCTATGCCGAGGAGCTCGAATTTCTATCGATCAAGGTCGAGGATGGCCCGCTGACTTCGCGCTTGCAGAATATTCAGGTGGGGGACCAGCTTTACCTGGGTCGCAAGCCAACCGGTACGCTGGTGTCCGAGGCGTTGCGCCCCGGCAAGCGTCTCTACCTATTGTCCACCGGCACCGGCCTCGCGCCGTTTCTGTCGATTATTCGCGATCCGGATATTTATGAGCGGTTTGAGCATGTGATTGTTGTACATAGCGTGCGTCAGGTCAGCGATCTTGCCAATTATGAAGAGCTTTCCACCAAGCTGAAAGACGATCCGCTGGTCGAGGAAGAGGCAGCGAAACAGTTCCACTATATACCGACCGTCACCCGCGAAGAGTTCCACAATAATGTCCGCATCGACAAGCTGATCGAGAACGGCACATTGTTTGCCGATCCGATTGAAGGCCCGGACCATTTTGATCCCGAAAATGACCGCGTGATGCTGTGCGGCAGCATGGAAATGATCAAACAGTTCTCCGATTATTTTGAAGGCCTGAATTTTGAGGAAGGCTCCAACGCTAAGCCCGGCGATTTTGTCATTGAGCGCGCTTTTGTCGGGTGATCCCTGCAAGATATATTTGTCACTTTGAGTAGGACCTATTTGTAGCGAAGCATTTGAACCTACAGGTGCAGCTTGCTCATTGATGGCTTTGTAACTAGGTCTAAAGCTGCGCCGCTGCTCAATATCGGGAGCAACCGGCCTGTGGTGAAATACCAGCCAGTTATCGGAATTGATGCGCTACGAGCTTGACCCAGCCAATGATGACTCACCTGCTGCCATTGGCAGCGGCGCATCATCGGCAGAGGGTAGCGAATATAACACTCTACTGGCCGGGACGCATAAAGCCCCTTTGCTGCAACGCCTTTATCAACGTTACCTGCCGCGTCTGATCACCAATTTGCATAAAACCTATGGCGATGGCCCGCCCGATCCGCATGATGTGGCACATCAGGCTTTTGCCAAGCTTGCCGAGCGCGGGCAGTTGCATGACATTGGCGAGTTGGAAGGCTTTGTCTGGATTACGGCGCGCAATATCATGTACCATGAGAAACGTGCTTTACAGGTGCGCGCGGCGCATGCCAATGAGGCGAGCAGTGGCATCTATGGCGCGCAGGCCGATCTCGTCGATCCGGAGCGGGTGCTTAATGCCAAGCAGCAGGTGGATATGGTATTTGCAACGCTGCGCAAAATGCCTGAGCGCCGCCGCAAGATATTTTTGCTGCATCGGGTTGAAGGCCTAACCCCGGAACAGGCCGGGCGGCGTTGCGGGGTCAGTCGCTCATCTGCGGTGCGGCATATTGCCATAGCCACCGATTTGCTGACCGAGGCGCTGCTTAATCCTCAGGCACTGGCAGATGCCGGGCCGGAGGTATTATGAGCGCAATAGAAACAGCCCTGCGCCAAGAAGCCCATGTCTGGCGGATTAAACGCGATGCCGGTTTGTCACCCGAAGAACAGCGCGAATTCGATCAATGGATGGAATCCGACCATCAGCATGGTGCGGCTTTCGCCCGCGCTGAAATGGGCTGGGCAATGCTGGATCAGATCGACTTTGGCGAAGCAGCGTTGAATGAAACAATGCTGGACGGACCACAAGACAGCATATCGCTTGCGTCAGGCGTGGTTGCAGACGATCCAATAGAACCGCAGCCCGCACCTATGCTTCAGCGCTTTGCTCCGCAAATGGCTGCGGGAATGGCAACGGCGCTTGCTGCGGCGATTATCCTGTTCTTCTCCGGGGTGCCAACTATGTGGTTTGGTTCGCCAGAGCCGGAAGCCGAGCAATTTGTCAGCGAAGTTGGCCAGATCAAATATATTCGTCCGGCAGATGGGTCGCAGATTACGCTTGGTGCGGCATCGCGACTGGCGCTGGCTATGGATGACAAGCAGCGCATTGCGACATTGCAACAGGGTAATGCCTATTTCGATATTGCCAGCGATCAGGCCAGACCATTTACAGTCAGAACAGATATCGGTGAGGTGCGGGTTACCGGCACCGCCTTTGATGTGCAGTTGCGCGATGGCGCGATTGCGGTTGCGGTCGGCAAAGGTGAGGTTGAAGTTACGGCTACCCCGGAAATGGCTGCCACAAGCAGCAAGCAGACAACCACGCTGTCTGCTGGCCAGGCGGTTACTTTAAGCGGTGATGGGGAGTTCGGGCTTGTAACCAAGGTATATCCAGCAGAGCTAGGCGCATGGCGTTTGGGCCGGTTGATTTATTTCCGGGCACCATTGTCGCAGGTAGTGGGCGATATAAACCGGCATATTGATGAGCCGATGACGATCGATGAAAGGGCTGGGCGGATTGAGATTTCTGGTGCATTCAATGCGCGCCAGATTGATGACCTCCTTGAGACGATAGAGCGCGAGCTGCCGGTGCGTATCATTGATCAGAACGGCGCGCGACATATTGCCGCCAAGTGACTGGCAGACCACAGCCCCCGTCCTTTTTCTGAAAAACTTCCACCACCATGTGACAGTTTGACCGCCTAAGGTGTCTTCTGTGCAACTGATAATGGAAATGAGTTGCATAACTGCTGGGGAAGGTGGGATTACCATGATTTCAATTTTTTCAATGCGTCGGGCAAAGGCGTTGCTTTGTGCTGCGTCAATAAGCGCATTGGCACTAACGGCACAGCCTGTCATGGCGCAATCTGTCGGCAGCCAGCAGGTTAGTATGGACGCGATGCCGCTTGATCAGGCTCTGGTTGAGCTGGCCCGGCGCTATGGCATTTCCACTTTTGCGCCCAGGGATTTAACTCGTGGCAAGCGCGCACCGCGCATTAGTGGCAATCTTACCGCTGAACAGGCAATAAGGCGGGCATTGTCAGGTTCTGGACTTACCTATCGCCGATCGCGTGATGGCGGTTTCGTTATTGTGCGCGCTGCTCCAGCCGCGCAGGCTGCACCGGCAGCAGCGCCAGCGCCCGAACCCGCTATGGAACCGGCAATGGCTGAGCAGCAGGCTACTCTGGTTACCCCGATTATCGTTACCGGCACCAAATTATCGGATACCGTACAGGACAGCGATGCTTCAGTTGAAATCTTCGATGCCGCCCGGCTCGACCGTGAGCAGCTTATCGATGTTGGCGATATTTTCCTCAAGACACCCAATGTCAGTTCGCGCGGCGGTGCGGCTGGTACCATTGCCATTCGCGGTATTGGCCGCGGTGGCGTAGGCGGTGCCGGGCAAGGGGTGACATCAAATATCTATGTCGATGGCGCGCCGCTTTCCGGCCCTGCTCTGGGTTCGGGGCCGACATCGCTTTGGGATGTACAACAGGTGGAAGTTTTGCGCGGACCGCAATCTTCGGTGCAGGGGCGTAATGCGCTGGCCGGTGCAGTGATCGTCAACACCGCGGATCCGACCTATGACTATGAAGGCAAGGCGCGTTTCACCTATGGCTCGTTTGATACCATTCAGGCGGCTGCAGCTCTGAGTGGCCCGATTATCAAGGACCAGCTCGCCGCGCGTATCGCTGTCGATTATCAGGATACCGACGGTTTTATCACCAATGTTGTTGCTGACCGTTCCGCCGACCGGCGGGAGTCGCTGCTGGTTCGCGGTAAACTGTTATTTGAACCGGAGTTCCTGCCTGACTTCACGACCAAGCTTACCGTTGATTATAGTGAGGCGTCTCTGGGTGAATCGCGTCCTATTGTCTCAACCAATTTCGGCGGCGGTTCGCCCCTGCTCGAGGATTTTGATTTCCTCGACTATGAAGGCAATGGTCGCTTCCCGAATAATGATATAGATTCGCTGCGCATCATCAGTGAATCGACCTATACATTCAGTGAGAGCTGGTTGGTTCGTGCCATCATCACCAATGAAGAAACCCGCACCGATCGCCTGTTCGGTGTCGAAGATGATTTTGATGCTTTTGAGGGTCTGACATTCAACGAATTTGATGTCGATATCTTCTCGGCCGAACTGCGCTTCGAGTTTGATTATGACAATGTCCGCGGTCTTGTCGGCGGCTATTATTATGATGAACGCGGCGTGGTTCGCCGGGATATTCAGGCAAGGCTGTTGCCTTCTATTCTCCCTCTTGCCGGACCTTTGGCACCGCTGGTCAATGTTGACCCGGCAGATTCGATTGTGTCGCTGCGCGATGGCGAAACTACCGACACTGAGAATTTCGCCTTTTTTGGCCAGCTCGAATGGGATATTTCGCCGAAATGGACGCTCAATCTGGGTTTCCGCTATGATTATGAGGAATTCCAGCAGTCAGATGTTTTTCAGGAAACCGGCGTAACGCCTGAGGGCTGCCTCGCCACTGTACCGAATGCACTGGTTATGAATCCTGCACTCGGCCCATTTGATCCGGTCACTCTGCCCTGCGGATTGCTGGTTGCAAACTTTCTGGGCGGCGATCCTAATGACCCGCTGCTCGGCAATGACTTTGAAGCCTTTCTGCCACGCGTCGCGCTGACCTATAATATCACCGAAGATAATGCGGTATTCGCATCCTATCAGCGGGGTTATCGTGCAGGTGGTTCCAATGTGTTCGCCATCCCCAATCCCGATGGCATCGGCAATATCCGGATATTGGGCACCTATGAGCCGGAATTTCTCGACACATTCGAGATCGGCACCCGCAATAAATTCCTCGATGGCAAGCTGACCTTCAACGCCAATATCTTCTATTCCATCTATACCGATCAGCAATTGCGCCTGCCGGGCAATCTGGCCGACACCATAGATGACCGCATCGACAATGTTGGCGAGACAACGCTCTATGGCGCGGAATTCCTGATCGACTATTCGCCAAACAGGCAATGGAATATCTTTGCCAGTGTCGGCTATTTGCAGGCGGAATTTGATGATTTCCCTTTTGCTGTTGATGGTGATGGCAACCCGGTTAATCCAACCGATCCGCGTTTTGCCAATCTGGCTGGCAATGAAGTTCCCGGCGCGCCTGATCTGACCTTCACTCTGGGTGTCAACTATGAGCATCCCTCGGGCTTTTTCGGCAATGTTTCCTTCAGCTATATTGGCGAGCAATTTGCTGGTGTTGAAAATCTTGAAGGCGAGGATTTCCGTGAGGCCTATATTGCGGCCAATGCAGCCAATCCCGGGTTAGGGCTGAATCCTGATTTCGGTGCAACGCTGACCGAGCTGATTGATGACCGTACCGATCTGACGATCAGGATCGGATATGAGGGCGATAATTTCACCATTTTCGGCTTTGTCACCAATTTGCTCAATACCGAAACGCTGACTGATGTGAATTTCGGTCTGGTCAACCAGGCAACCGGGCAGATTGCGCTGTCACCCAATGAAACCTTTGCCACGGTCAATACACCGCGCGCCTTTGGGGCGGGCATTGATGTGCGTTTTTAGTTGAGGAAAATGGCTGGGGTGGCAGGGATCGAACCTGCGAATGCCGATACCAAAAACCGGTGCCTTACCACTTGGCCACACCCCAGCAGCTAGCCTGATTTATGGCTAGCAGACAGTTCACAACTAGGCATTGGAACCGTCGGTGACGGCGCTCTTATCGGCTTTGATCAGACAGGGCAAGACCCCGAAGCCATGAAATTGTCACTTAGCCGATCTGCTTGACCCAGCCATGCGGGTCCGATGCCTCGCCGCGCTGGATAGCGACCAGATGGTTGCGCATTTTCCGTGTGATCTGGCCGGGGCCGCCAGTGCCGATGGTAAAGTCTCCATCGGCGGATTTCACCGTGCCGACCGCGGTTACCACCGCCGCTGTGCCGCAGGCCATGGTCTCCAACAGGCGACCGGATTCGCTGTCCTTGCGCCAGTCTTCAAAACTATAAGGCTCTTCGCGCACTGTCAGTCCCTCATCGCGCAAGAGCTGGATCAGTGAGGCGCGGGTGATACCGGGCAAGATGGTTCCGGTCAGTGGCGGGGTTACCACCTCGCCATTATCGAACACAAAGAACAGGTTCATGCCGCCCAGTTCCTCGACCCAGCGTTTTTCAGCCGCATCGAGAAACACCACCTGATCGCATCCCGCTTCGATCGCCTCGGCCTGGGCGGGCAGGCTGGCGGCATAGTTGCCGCCGCATTTCGCCGCGCCGGTGCCGCCGGGGGCTGCGCGCGAATAGTTTTGCGAGGCCCAGATGGTGACCGCAGGGGCATCAGCTTTGAAATAGGAGCCGACCGAGCAGGCAATCACCAGATAGAGATATTCTTTCGCCGGACGCACGCCGAGAAACGCCTCGCTGGCGAACATAAAGGGCCGCAAATAGAGCGCGCCACCTTCCTGTGGCGGGATCCAGTCGCGCTCGACCTCGGTCAGACGGGTGATCGAGTCGAGGAAAATCTGTTCGGGCAATTGCGGCATCGCCATGCGCTCGGCCGAACGCTGGAAACGGCGCGCATTTTCTTCCGGGCGAAACAGGGCAATCGCGCCATCGGCCTGCTTATAGGCCTTCATCCCTTCAAAAATCTCTTGCGCATAATGCAGCACCGCCGCCGCCGGATCGAGCGATAACGCCCGCCGCGCACTGATCTCGGCATCATGCCAGCCCTTGCCCTCGGTATAGCGCACCATCGCCATATGGTCGGTAAACAGCGTGCCAAAGCCCGGGTCTTTCAGCCGTTCCGTACGCTCATCCACCGGCATGGGATTGGGGTTGGACTGAAAAGCAAAGTCCAGCGTGTCCGACATGTATCCTGCTCCTGCTGTATCGCTGTCTTAGAGCGAATAATGTATAGCCTTTGGCTATTATCACGCGAGGTTGCAATCCTCTATTCGCGCTGGCAGATTACGTCAATATGACTGACCCATCTGAGCGCGCCATTTCATCCAGAACGCCCACCGCTTCGCCGATGTTCCTGCGCGAGGAAGAGGTACGGCGAGGTATGGAACTGCTATATTTCGGCTATACCAGACTGACCAAGGCGATTGACGAGGGGCTGGCGCGGCAGGGGCTGGGCCGGGCGCATCACCGCGCCCTGTATTTCATCGCACGCGAGCCGGACCTGACGGTGAGTCATCTCTTGCGGCTACTGGCGATTACCAAGCAATCGCTGGGTCGGGTACTCACCGAGCTACAGAAACGCGGCCTGATCGAAACCCGTCCCGGCACTGTCGACCGCCGCCAGAAGCTACTGCGCCTCACTGAAGCGGGCAGGGCGTTGGAGGCCGAACTGTTCGACGCCCTGCGCGCCCGCCTCTCCAGCGCCTATGCTGCTGCGGGGCAGGAAAATGTCACCGGATTTTGGCGGGTGCTCGAAGGACTGGTGCCCGAAGAGGATCGCGAACTGGTCAGCGACCTTGGGGAGCGACTGCGCGAGCGATAACGGCTAATTCACTGCGGCTGCCGCTCCAGAGGCAGAGGACCTTTGTTGAGTGGCAGCGTAGGTGGGAACATTGGCGCGCGGAATTTTTTGCTCGCCTGCTCATAGGCATAACCCGCTTTTAACACCGCATGATCAGACCATTGGGTGCCAATGAAGCTGATACCCACCGGCAGCCCTTCAACAAAACCCATGGGCACAGTGAGATGCGGATAGCCTGCCACAGCGGCGATCTGGCTTTGACTGGGTCCGGAGAAACTGTCGCTGTTCACCAGATCAGATAGCCATGCCGGACCCCGGGTCGGGCCAATCAGGAATTGCACATCATGGTCAGCGAGCAGCTTATCGATGCCGGGGCCAGCGGTGGTACGCGCTTTTTCAAGTGCTTTCACATAGGCTTCGCTATCGAGATCTCCCTTGCTTTGCGCCAGCTCGAACAGTTCCTGACCAAAGAATGGCATTTCGGTCGCGGCATGCGCTTTGTTATAGGCGATAAGGTCAGCTAAAGTACGGCTTTCGACCGTTCCCGGGAGGCTAGCCAGATAGCTGTTCATATCCGCTTTTAACTCGGTCATCAGCACTTCAAACTCTGCTTCGCCAAGCCCCTCGAACATTGAGCGGCTATCTGCAATATCGACCAACACCGCGCCTGCTTTTTCCAAGTCTTTCAGAGCCTCGTCGAAAATGGCACTGGTCTTGGCCTGATCGCCAATCCGGTCCCGCATCACACCGATGCGCACGCCTTTGAGGTACCCATCAGAGAGCCCTGCAGCGAAATCTGTACGATATTGGTCTGCCTGCGCGGTGGCTCTGTCGGCGGGATCGCTGCCTGCTATAGCGGTCAATATATGTGCTGCTCCGGTAACGCTGCGTGTCATCGGGCCTGCAGTGTCCTGGCTATGGCTGATCGGCACGACATGGGTGCGGCTCACCATGCCCACAGTGGGTTTGAAGCCGACAACACCATTGGTCGAAGCCGGACAGGTTATTGAGCCATCGGTCTCAGTGCCTATTGCCCCTGCGCCCAGACCTGCCGCTGCCGCTGCACCGCTGCCTGAAGAGGAACCACAGCTATTGCGATCCAGTGCATAGGGATTGCGTACCAGTCCGCCGATACTCGACCAGCCACTTGTGGAGTTATTCGAGCGGATATTGGCCCATTGCGACAGATTGGCCTTGGCAAGGATGATCGCACCTGCCGCCTTTAGCCGAGCCACCAAAGGTGCATCGCGGTTGGTCACATTGTTGATCAGTGCATAGGAACCGGCGGTCGTCGGCATTGGGCCGCTGGCCTCAATATTGTCTTTGATGATGATGGGGATACCATGAAGCGGGCCGCGCACATTACCCGCGATACGCTCGGCATCGCGGGCGCGTGCTTGGGTTATTGGGTCGGTCATCACGGCAATAATCGATTGCAGCTTTGGCCCGTTGCGGTCTAGCGCCTCAATCCGCTCAAGATAAGCCTGCACCAGCGCCTCGCTGGTCAGCGTTCCATTCCCAAGCTGCTCCAACAATTCAGGGATGGTCAGCATAGTGAGGTTTGTGCCGTCAACCGCCTCTATTATATCCTTTTTCTGTAAAGGCGCAGAGTCTTTATCGCCAGCCTTTGCTGCTTGCGGCAGGCTCAGTGCCACGGTGATGGCAAGAGCGAAAAAAGAGGTAGAAAATCGATGCAACATAATCAGGGCGTTTCTCCATTGCAGCGAGAAATCTCGAAAAGATTCCGGTGCTTCTGTGCCTATTGAGATGGTCAATGTCCTGCAGTTACCCTGAAAGCGCAATACCCCAAAATGAGATAGGGGCCGCGGCTCACCTACAGAGGAGCAAGTACATGGCCCATCATTTAGCTGCCTTCTGGCCCTAATAGTCTGCGCCCGCGAAACCGGACCGGGCCTCATCGATATAGCGCCGTATCTGATGACGCAGTTCTATGGGGAAGTCGGCGCGGAAGCGTTCATGCCTGGAGGCGCCATAGATGCTTTCCAGCGTGGTGCCGGATATGGCGAAATATTCTATGCTGCCCAGAAGCTGGTAGACGATGCAGAAGGCGCGTGATGCGGGTAATTTTTCAAGCCCGGGCACCGCCTGCAATGCCGCCACCAGTTCTTCGAGAAACGGTTCAAGATACCAGCTTTTGGCGGTCTTGGCGCGTATCTGGTTGTCGAGCAGTTCGCGGGTGATGATGCGCGAGTCTAGCGGATACTCTCGCGATGCGATGAACAGGCCGAGGATCATGTCTTCAAACCGGCGCTCGGGCGGATCGCCGGGGCTGGCGGTATCGTGCACCAGCGCGATCAGCCGTTCTGAAATCGCCTGTAATATTTCGGCATAGAGATCTTCCTTGCGCTTGAAATGATAGAGCAGCGCCTGTTTGGTCAGGCCGAGTTCGGTGGCGATCTGCGCAATGCTGGCGCCGTAAAAGCCGCGTTCGGCGAAATGCGTCTTGGCCGTCGCCAGCAACCTGTCCCTTGTGGCATCACTCACTATACTTACCTCTCGTTAAAATGGCGTTCATGCCTGCTTGGCTTTCATGCTAATAATCACGGATATAACTATATCTTTCGTGATCTCAATAATCATTTGACACTTACCGAACGGTAAGTATGCTATCTCCATCATTCAAAAAGGAGATGATTCATGACTGAGGATACGCTGTATAGAAAGGATGGAGCGATCGCGACGATCACCCTTAATCGCCCGGAAAAATACAATACGCTTCGCCCCTCGCTGTTATCGGCGCTAGATGATGCCTTGCGCCGGGCGAACACTGATAACGAGGTGAAGGTCATAATATTGGAAGGTGCGGGCGACGCCTTTTGCGCCGGATTTGATTTCTCCGGCGGGCTGGAACATTTTGGCGACCACATCACCGAGGACAAATATGATCCGGGCATGGATGTCGATGCCGTGATCAACCCGTATCAATCCTATATGACCCAGTTTATGGGCCTGTGGCGCGGCCTTAAGCCGACCATCGCCAAGGTACATGGCTATTGCATGGGCGGCGGATCGGAGATGGCGCTGTGTGCTGATCTGGTGGTGGCGTCGGACGATGCCCGGATTGGAACTCCCTATTCGCGGGTCTGGGGCTGTCATCTCTCGGGCATGTGGGTCTACCGCCTGGGTCTGGCCAAGGCGAAATATTACGCGCTGACCGGTGAATGGGTGAGCGGCGAAGAGGCGGCGAAGATCGAGCTAATCAACCAGTCAGTGCCGCTGGAACAGCTGGACGATACAGTCGATGCTTTGGCCAACAAGCTGGTGCAAATTCCGCTGACGCAGTTGATGACGATGAAGCTGATCGTCAACCAGACCTATGACAATATGGGGCTGCAAAGCACCCAGACACTGGGCCCGATCCTTGATGGCATTATGCGCAACACGCCGGAGGGCCGCGATTTTGTCCGCGTTGCTAAGGAGCAGGGGGTGAAAGCTGCAGTGACCATGCGCGATGCCCCATTTGGTGATTACAGCCAGGGTCCAAAGGACGAGCAACCGCGCAAGAGGAGCGAATTACCGGCCTGATGATGCTACGCGCCTTAGGGTGCCAGTACATTGCGGCATTGCAAGACACCAAAAATGAGAGGGGCCGTGTGCTTGATCCTTTGACAGGAACAAGCGCACGGCCCATCGCATGGTCAGCGGCCGGAAGTGCCGCCTTCGTGACTATGCCTTGGTTTTAACGGATCACGAACCCGTTAAAAGGCATCTCCACGAATGGACTGCTCCGACCTCTTTGCTGAACCATGAGACATCGGATCACCTCCTTTCGCTTGTATGAAAACCATTGCCTTGCCCTCGCTATAAACGTCCATGTTGGACTGCTCCTGCCTGACAAGACTCAAGGTGAATCATTGCGAGTCAGACAACAAGACTTGATTTAATTTTTTTTCCGAACAATACTCAGAATTCACGCCGCAAATATGCTCCACTGATCTCCATACATCGCCATTAACCCTCAATATGCTGGGTTTTACTGTTTCTACAAAGGCTTGAGTCTGACTGTTAAGAGCGGCAGTCTTCCACAACGCGGGCAATTTCCGGTGCGGTGGGTAATCTGACGCCACGGCCTTGCCCCAGCCGTACAGCGAAAGAGCCGCGACTATAGATGATTTCGTCCCAAATCACGCTTGCTGCCGGTCGTTCCACGCTTGCTGTTTGCTGGGTATAGCTGCTGTTCAACACCGTATTGTTGAAGGTGGTGCGGATGCTGAAATTGTCCGGCCTCTCTGACGCGCCGACGGAAAATACTATGCGTTTTTCATCAGGCTGACAGGAGATGAAGGTAGATTTGACGCCATCCTCATCAGTGAAATTGGCATAGCTGTCGCCGCGATCATTGCGCTGCGCGCCATCATAGACCCATTCATAGGACCATCGGCCTTTGAGCAATGGCCAGTCGCGCCAGTCTTCAGGCAGTGTCGGCAAGGCGCGGGGCGCAGAGCTTTCCGCTGCTGGTGCCATTATAGGCTGCGGTTGCTCTGTCGGGGCAGGTGTTGCTGGAGCAGCGTCTGAACTCGGGATGCAGCCGGGCAGGGCTAGCAGACAGGTAGGCAGGGCTAAGGATACTCGGATCATAGCTATGCTATGACGCTTCACACAGCTTCGCTCAAGCCCGGACCTAGCTGAAACTGTTGAAGTTTTGAAAAATCTATGCCCATGACGGATGCAATGTCTGGCAAATCCACGAAATCCAAGAAACAGCGCGTTGATCAGCTGTTAGTGACGCGCGAGCTGGCCGAGAGCCGCAGCCGGGCGCAGGCGCTGTTGCTGGCAGGCCTAGTATTCTCGGGTGAGCAGCGGATCGACAAGCCGGGGCAGCAATTGCTCGAAGATGCGCCGCTGGAGGTGCGTGGGCGCGACCATCCCTGGGTTTCGCGTGGTGGGCTCAAACT
Organism: Pseudomonadota bacterium; assembly: GCA_038748365.1. Classification (GTDB taxonomy): domain Bacteria; phylum Pseudomonadota; class Alphaproteobacteria; order Sphingomonadales; family Sphingomonadaceae; genus Alterisphingorhabdus. The sequence continues at coordinate 50,114 of JBCDIZ010000007.1, read as the reverse complement.
CGATCATGCGCTGGCGCATTTCGATATCGATGTGCAGGATATGACAGCGACTGATATCGGCTCATCCACTGGCGGTTTTACCGATGTGCTGCTGTCGCGTGGCGTGGTGCGGGTCTATGCGGTCGATAGCGGCACCAACCAGCTGGCATGGAAGCTGCGTCAGGATGAGCGGGTGGTGGTGCACGAGCAGACCAGTGCGCGTATCCTGACCGCAGAGCATATCCCTGAGCCGCTGGACATTGCGGTGTGCGATGCCAGCTTTATCTCGCTCGCCAAGATTTTGCCGGTGCCGATCAGCTTTGTCCGACCCGGCGGCTGGCTGGTGGCGCTGATCAAGCCGCAATTTGAAGTGGAACGACATCAGGTTGGCAAAGGCGGTGTGGTACGCGATGCGGCTTTGCATGAGCAAGTGTGCGACAAAGTGTGTGCTTGGCTGGAAGAAACCGGATGGCGCGTATCCGGTATAACCACCAGTCCGATCACAGGACCAAGCGGGAATGTCGAATTTCTGATCGCGGCGCAGAAAGGCCGTAGTGACGAGTGATGTTGGGCAGATTAATAGATTTCTGTACTCCTTACCGTCGGCCCCGCGCAGGCGGGGCCAAGGCTTTTTATGACTCACGCAAAGACGCGAAGGCGCAAAGAAGGTGCCTGTTTGCACGACCTCTTCGTGTCTTTGCGTCTTTGCGTGAAACTATAGCCCTGGCCCCGCCAGCGCGGGGCCGACGAGACTATTTTTACCAATCATTGGTCCTGAGCCCTAGAATGGCGATGGAAAAGATGGTTAGCTAACTGGTCCTTATCGCATAACCCGCTTAAGAAGTATCCAAAAGGGAGCAAAGAGGGACGATCATGAACGAGCTGGCATCACCCGGACAATTGCGCATGGCCTTTTGGCGCTGGGCGTTGTTTATCGTGCCGCTGACGGTTCTGCTTGGTTTTGCCTCGGCGCAATTTGCCGGAACCGGTGAGGAAAACCCGTGGTTCGCCGCGCTTATCAAGCCGGATGCACAACCACCCGGATGGGCCTTTCCCGTCGCCTGGGCGGTGCTTTATGTGATGATAGCCTTTGCCGTGTCGCTGGTGCTGAATGCCCGTAATGCACCGGGACGTTGGCTTGCGGTGCTGTTCTGGGTCAGCCAGCTGGTGCTCAACCTGTTCTGGTCGATCCTGTTTTTCGGCATGCATCAGGTCAGTGGTGCCTTTTATCTGCTGGTGACCATCTTCATTCTTGCGACAATCACCACTTTGCTGTTCGGAAAAGTCCGCGCCTTAGCGGCGTGGCTGATGGTGCCTTATCTGGTCTGGCTATGTTTTGCCTCGATCCTTAACAAGCAGATAGACACGCTGAACCCTGATGCGGAAACGCTGATCGTACCCGCAGCGCAAAGCGGCGGAGCCTTGCCGCCTTCGCAATGATTTGGCTTGTTTCGGCCAGCTCTATGTCCATATAACGCACAGGCAGAATTCAGATAAAGGATCCCCATTCCATGCAGAGTGATAACAAACTGTTCGCTGATCTAGCCCGTGTCGTTAACGGTACTGCGGGCACCTTTGCCGGAATGGGTCGCGAGGCCAGTGACGGCGCACGCGAACGGGCGAAGCAGTGGTTTGCCGGTATGGATTTTGTCAGCCGCGAGGAATTTGACGCGGTGAAACAAATGGCGGCAACCGCGCGTGAAGAAGCCGAGGCGTTGAAAGCACGCGTTGCTGAGTTGGAGGCCGCTATGCAGGAAAAACCGGCTGCCAAGCGTACAACGCGAGCAAAAAAGAGTGATAGCTGAGAGGCTTAATAGCTTTATCTAGCCCCAGCTTATCAACAGCCTTTCAACAGGCTTTTCCAGTTGTCCCCGGCGAATTTTCCCGATGACTTGCCTTAACTGTGCGACCCGTCGCATGGTTAAGTCATGATTAACGCGTCGCCATTCTCCCCAACTGGATCGACCCCATGATAATTTCCGATCGTATCGAACTGGAGAACCAGGAAGCGCCGCCCATGGATATGCTGGCGGCGTTGTTTGAAGCACGCGGCTGGCCGATTGAGCGCGATGGTGATGATGAGCTGGCTGCCGAGATAAAGGGCGACTGGACACGCTATTCGCTGCGGGCCATCTGGCGCGAAGAAGACAATGTGCTGCAAATGCTGCTCTTGCCTGAGCTGAAAATCCCTGAGGACAAGCGCCTGCCGATTTATGAGGCTTTGGGCCTGATCAATGAGCAGCTTTGGCTCGGCCATTTTGATCTTTGGTCAAATAACGGCATGCTACTCTATCGCCACGGCCTGATGCTCGGCGATGACGGCCTGTTGGAGCTGGAGCAAGCGCAGACTTTGGTGGAGACGGCGCTGAGCGAATTTGACCGTTTCTATCCGGTGTTCCAGTTTATTCTCTGGGGTGACAAGAATCCGCAGGAAGCGCTGGCCAGTGCGCTGATTGATACTATGGGCGAGGCGTAGCGGGAATAGGTTCTAACCCCGGCAATATGGGGCGACCGCTCGTGCCGCCCCTTATGCATCCTGCTCCTATCAGTCGTCGATAACCTCAAGCACTACATTGCTGATATGGGTAACAAACGTCTTCTTTGCGGATTGATCGGATATCCTGACATACCCGCTGCTGACGCAATATTCGACTGCGGCAGGGCTGATTTCCGACCGAGGCTCGATTATGGTCGCCTTGGCAACGTTATTTTGTACCGTGGTGGCAAAATGCTGTAGGGATTCTTTGTTCATTGTGCGGCACTCCTTTTCCTGGATCGAAATTTTGACGAATCCGTTCTTAAGTTTGCTGCGAATTATTTGCAATAAAGAGTGGGCACTATGCTCGATGTTGAGAAATTTCCACAATCCATAGGCTTTATCGGCTGCGGTAATATGGCGGGCGCCATGCTCAGCGGCTGGCTCGATGCCGGGTTATCCAAGGATCGGGTGACGATTATCAGCCCTAATAGCAAAACTGGCCCGAGGGATATTCCGGTCAATCGGAACTGGCCGGAGAGCAGGCCATTGCCTGAATTGTTAGTGCTCGGCGTAAAGCCGCAAAAGCTGGCCGATGTGGCTGATTGGGTACGCCCCTTGGCTGGCCCAGATACGGTGGTTATGTCGATCCTCGCTGGCGTTACCTATGGCTCGCTGATGGCGCGTTTTCCCGAAGCGAGAGCGGTCGTGCGGGTGATGCCCAATATGGCGGTCAGTATCGGTAAATCGGTCAGTACCGGATACATGCCGCAAGGAAGCGATGCGGATATTCAGGCGCAGACAAGCGCTTTGATGGAACAGCTCGGGCAATTTTACTGGCTCGATAGCGAAAGCGATATGCATGCGGCGACTGCGTTGGCGGGTTCTGGTCCGGCCTTTCTGTTCCGCTTTATCGATTCGCTGAGCAAGGGTGCTGAAGCCAGCGGTATTGCACCGAAACAGGCTCGGCAAATGGCGCTGGCCATGGTCGAAGGCGCGGCGCAACTGGCGGCAACGTCCGAATATGATCCCGGCACTTTGGCGGACCAGGTGGCTAGCCCGGGCGGTGTGACGCGTGCTGGCCTCAATGTGCTTGATCAGGATGGGGCGCTTGTGCAGCTTCTGATAGAGACACTTCGCGCTGCGACGGATCGTGACGCAGAAATGGCGCAGGAATTCAGCTAAGGCGCTATTGCTGCCCACCCCGCTGCGACTAAGAGCCTAACAGCACTAAGTCTCGCGACCCTCCCGTAAACGGGAGGGTTGTCCGACCTACTCCCTTCCCGCTTGCGGGAGGGGTTGGGGGTGGGCCTGAATTAGAGCCTACCCACAATCCAGATCATAGAAGTCACGGATGATCGTCCAGCCCTCTTCGGCGGTTTCAACCATATGGAACAGGTCAAGATCGCGATGGGAGATCGTCCCTTCCTCCGCCAGCGCTTCAAAATTGACGATCCGGTTCCAGAAGTCCTTGCCGTAAAGCAGGATGGGTACTGGTTCCATCTTGCCGGTCTGGATCAGCGTCAGTAGCTCGAAAAACTCATCCAGCGTGCCAAAGCCACCGGGGAAGGCAGCAACCGCACGGGCGCGCAGCAGAAAGTGCATTTTGCGCAGTGCAAAATAGTGGAACTGGAAGGAGAGGTGCGGCGTCACATAGCTATTCGGTGCCTGTTCATGCGGCAGGACGATATTGAGGCCGATCGATTCCTTGCCAACATCATCAGCGCCGCGATTGGCCGCTTCCATGATTGATGGGCCGCCACCGGAGCAGACGACAAATTGCCGTTTACCGTCTTCGGTTTGTTCGCACTCGCTGGCGAGCCGCGCCAGATTGCGCGCCTCGTCATAATATTTTGCTTTTTCGGCTAATTTCTCGGCGACGCGCTGTTCCTGAGGTGTGCGTGCGGCCTTGACTTGCGCTTCTGCTTTGCTCGGTTCGGGAATACGCGCCGAGCCATATATCACCAGCGTTGAATCAATATTGGCTTCATCCAGCAGCATTTCCGGCTTGAGCAGTTCAAGCTGAAAGCGCACCGGGCGCAATTCCTCGCGTAGCAGAAACTCGGTGTCGCGAAAGGCCAGAGTATAAGCCGGGTCGCTGGTCTGTGGGGTTACCAGCACTTCTTCGGCGGTGCGGGCATCTTCGGAAGCGCGGCGGAAGCGGCGCTCTTGCAAATCCTTTTTTGTCATGCGGTTCAATTAGAGGCGCATGGTGCTGACGGCAATGACCGATTGCGTGTGAAGGTGCAAATTCTTATCGGCAATATCCGTTATTCTGGGCCATATCGAGATGGAAATGGTCACGATGCGCGGCGTTGAATTCGGGACCGAGCACGGTGCCAAAGCGTTTACACGCGCTCTTATGCACGGTGCGGAGAAATTCTCGCTCTTTGCGCGACCCATTCCAGCCTTGTTTCACCGATATGCGCCGACCATCAGCGAGCACAAAAGCCGAAACATCAATCGCATTGGCATGAGCATGCTGCGACAGGCGCAGGCTGCCGGCAATTCTGCGACAGCTATAGCTGCCCATAGTTTCGATGCGGACCAGATCGCTGCCCAATATCTGGCGTGCGGCGCGGGCGGCGCCATATTGCGCCCAGCCAGCAAAGCGCTCTGCCATTGGGCAGGTTACAGGGCCAAGATTGGCCACCGCCAATTCACCACCACCGCGCAAAAAGCGGCTCAAATCAAGGCTCGCCATGCGCACTGATCCAAGTTGAGTACAACCGCCATCGAGATAACGATCAGGCAAAGGGGTAAATGTGACGTCCGCCTTTTTCAGCGCGCTGTGGCACTGGCGAGTAGAGGCATTGACCGCAATGCGCGATGCCGGGCTGGCGGCTGAGGATGCGCTCGCCGGACGCGCCGGTGCATCATTGCCCCGACCGGCAATTTGCGGGATGGCACCACAGCCGCTTAACAGCAGAGCCGCCAGCGGCGCGGCAAGCGACCAGCGCTTGATCCGGCGTATAGGTCCAGTCGACTCATATGGATGGATCATGGCCATGAAAGCCATATTAACTATGTTATGCTTAACCAAAGCAGAGCAAAACTGGTTAACAGGGCGTTAGGCTTTGGAAGTCCGAACCTGTTTTGATCCCTGCGCTAAACCCCGCGCACGTTGCGCATATAAGGGTCTTTGATATCGACACCCAGATCATTGGTGATCGGCTGCTGTTCCTTGCCCAGCTTGCTGAAATCGAGCACGCCGTGGAACTCCATGCCGGTATGAATACCCTCTGACCAACGTACCTCTCCGTCGAGCATGAAGTTTTCGTCGAAGATGATGGTCACGACATCACCATCATCCAACACCGGTCCGCCATCGACCATGATGCCATGGCGCGAAATGTTGCGTGCCAGCGCGGGATACTCCACCCCGTCATGCCAGATGCGGATATTGCGGTAGGTGCGGTGACGTTTTTCGCGGTTTTTGCGGAAGCCTTGGGCCTCGACTTTGCGGCCTTCGCTTTGGAGCAGCTCTGTCGCCTCTTCACCCGGCATAGGCTTGCCGTAAATATAGCCTTGGATATGCGAGCAGCCGAGCTCGCGCACCAGATCAAGCTCATCCAGTGTTTCGGCGCCTTCTGCTGTCGTATCCATTTTCAGCGCATGCGCCAGCGATACTATTGAGGTGATGATGGCGGCATTCATGCTGCCGCGCTGTGTAGCGCCACGGACAAAGCTCTGGTCAATCTTGATCTTGTCGAAAGGCACTTTCTTCAGATAGCCCAGTGCCGAATAGCCGGTGCCAAAATCATCCAGCGCCAGGCGGACGCCGAGACGCTTGATGCGATTGAAGGTCTCGATATTGCTTTCGCTCCCATCAAGGAACACGCTTTCGGTAATCTCCAGTTCGAGCTGGCTGGGGTTGACCTTGTTCGCAGCCAGTGCGTTGGTCAGCACCAGTGGCAAATTGCCGGTGGCAAATTGCACCGTAGAAACATTGACCGAAACGCGAATATCTTTTGGCCATAACGCCAATTGGGCACAGGCTGTGCGGATAATCCACTCGCCAATTTGGGAGATCAGGCCTGCTTCTTCGGCAATGCCGATAAAAGTTTGCGGGCTGATCATACCATGGACAGGGTGCTTCCAGCGTACCAGTGATTCAAAGCCGCTGATTGTTTCCGTCGCAACATTGATAACAGGTTGATAAACAAGGAAGAGTTCATCGCGATTCAGCGCCTCGCGCAAATCATTCTCCAGCGCCTGACGCTCGGAAGCGCGGCTGTGCATATCCTGCTCATAGAAACAATACACACCGCGACCACTGTCTTTGGCAGCATAAAGCGCCAAGTCGGCATTACGCACCAATGCGGCGGCGGTGTTCGCCTTCTCATCGGAAATCGCGATCCCGATAGAGGAGCCGATACGCACTTGCGAGCCGGAAATAGCATAGGGTTGGGAGAGCCTTTCTATGATGGCATTCGCATATTGCGCCAACTCTTTCTGATCCCGAAACTTTGGCATGACAACCTGAAACTCGTCACCGCCCAATCGTCCCACCTGGCCATGATTGCCAATAACCTTGGCCAGCCGTCCGGCCACTTGTTTGAGAAGTTCATCACCGACCGGGTGCCCCATGGTATCGTTGACTTGCTTGAATCGGTCGAGGTCCATCTGGAACAATGCGCAAGAAGCGGTCTTGCCCATCGGGCCGAGTAGCGCCTTTTCTAGCGCGTGATTGATTTCCAGGCGGTTGGGAAGCCCTGTCAATGTATCGTAACGCGCCAGCTTCTGAATCTCATTTTGTGATTCGCGCATGCCTGTCAGATCGGTACCGCTGCCTCTGAAGCCGCGGAAATTGCCGTAGCGATCGATAATCGGGTTACCCGAAATAGACCACCAGCGCTCCTCATCCGCAGCAACTTTCAATGACAGATCGCTAAAGGCCGTGCGCGATGACAGGTGAAAGCCCAATGTTCGCTCTTCGCGATCATCATCATGGGTAACATCCCTGGCGATCAGATCCTTGATCGGCGTGCCCACAAGTTCATCAGCGCTTTTGTCGATCTTTTCGGCCACCGGTTGGGAGATATAGCTGATATTGCCGTGCCGGTCTGTCTCCCAGAACCAGCCAAGGCCTGCCACCTCGAAGTCCTTCACCAGATTGACCGCCCTTATCGCCTGAGCATTATCCCTTTGGCGGCGGTATTTTTCCGAGATACGGCGACGCTGAACTATTGCGATAGCGACTGTGCATAAGCCAATATACAAGGCGTGCGTAAGGGTCTGCTTGTCGAAGCTACCACGCACGAGAGGCAGAACAGCAGCCGGAATTAATGCTACCCAATAGCTGCAGATTTCGCGAATTATCCGCATCATATACGTTTCAAAAGTCCCCGTCGCCGCCTCTGATCGTGGCTGTAAACATCATTGTTATGATTGAGGCTGTGCAAACAGTTGATGCGTTTGACATCACTCTCAATCTTTCCCTGAAATGGGACATATCTCATGGTGATGACTAAATCGTTTATCATCGCGTAAAATACGAATAATCATTACTTTTTATTATTCAGTAATCTAGCGCCCAAATTTATGGCTCTGAGAAATTCTCTCTTGCTCCTTGTCTGGCACAGCCCTAAAGCCATCGACGGGCCACGCGGTCCCAACGCCGCGCGTGCTCTCTGCAAGGAGAGATTATTATGAGTAACACTGTACCGGCGGAGCCGACGCTCCGCCCTGAACGTCCGTTTTTTTCGTCCGGACCCACTTCCAAATTTCCCGGTTGGTCGCTTGACCTTTTGAAAACCGAATCGCTTGGGCGCTCGCACCGTTCCAAAACCGGCAAGGGCAGGCTGAAATATGCCATTGACCTGAGTCGCAAGATTCTCGGTATCCCCGATGATTATCTGATTGGCATTTTGCCCGGTTCGGATACTGGCGCGCTGGAATGCGCGATGTGGACGATGCTTGGCGCGCGCCCGGCCACGGTTGCTGCATGGGAGAGCTTTGGCAATGTCTGGATTCAGGATGCTGTCAAACAGCTCAAGCTGAAAGAGCTGACGGTCCTGGACGCTGATTATGGCGAGATTCCCGATCTCACTCAGGTTAATAAGGGCGATGATGTCGTCTTCACTTGGAACGGCACGACATCAGGCGCGAAAATCCCGAATACCGACTGGATCGCTGATGATCGCGAAGGTGTGACGATTAATGACGCCACCAGCGCGGTTTTCGCGCAGCCGATGGACTGGCCCAAGCTCGATGCCACCACCTATAGCTGGCAGAAGGTGATGGGGTCCGAGGCCGCGCATGGCATGTTGATCCTCTCACCCCATGCCATAAAGCGGATCGAGAGCTATGATCCCGAATGGCCGCTGCCCAAGCTGTTTCGTCTTAAAAAAGGCGACAAGCTGAACCGAGCCATCTTTGAAGGCGCGACGATCAACACCCCATCGCTGCTGGCGACCGAGGATTATATCGCCTCGCTCGAATGGGCAGAGTCGATTGGTGGGCTGGATGCGCTGCATGCGCGCGCCGATGCCAATGCGCAGGTGGTGCTCGACTGGATCGAAGCGACGCCATGGCTGCGCAATATGGTGGCTGATCCCGCCAAGCGCACCAATACCGGTGTGTGCATGGTGTTTCAGGGCGACTGGTATGACAGTCTCGCCGAGGAAGACCAGAAAGCAGTGCCGAAGAAGACCGTATCCATGCTCGAAGAGATGCATATCGGCTATGATTTCAACGGCTATCGCGATGCGCCGCCGAGCTTGCGCATCTGGTGCGGCGCGACCGTGGATCATGAGAGCGTCAAGCGCCTGCTGCCCTGGATCGAATGGGCCTATGCCAAGGTCCAAGCTGAGTTCGCTGGTTAACCCTGTATATTCTCGTCATTCCGGCGAAAGCCGGAACCTCGGGCGATACTATGCTGCGGTTATACCCAGACGCCTGAGATCCCGGATCAAGTCCGGGATGACGAAATCCGAGAAAGGATTTCATCATGCCTAAAGTACTTATTTCTGACAAAATGAACCCCAAAGCAGCCGATATTTTCCGTGAAAATGGCTGTGAAGTCGATGTTATCACCGGCCAGACGCCGGAAGAGCTGAAAGAAATCATCGGCAATTATGATGGCCTTGCGGTGCGTTCCGCGACCAAGGTTACGCCGGAGATTCTGGAAGCTGCGACCAACCTCAAAGTCATTGGCCGCGCCGGTATCGGTGTCGACAATATCGATATTCCCACCGCTTCGACCAAGGGCGTAGTGGTGATGAACACGCCGTTCGGCAATTCCATCACCACTGCCGAACACGCCATTGCGATGATGTTCGCACTGGCGCGCCAACTGCCGAAAGCCGATGCCTCAACCCAAGAGGGCAAGTGGGAAAAGTCGAAATTTATGGGCGTCGAACTGACCAGCAAAACGCTCGGGCTGATCGGTGCTGGCAATATCGGTTCCACTGTCGCCGAACGCGCTCTCGGTCTCAAAATGAAGGTCATAGCCTATGACCCGTTCCTGACGCCCGAACGTGCGGTCGAACTTGGTATTGAAAAAGTCACCCTCGACGAACTGCTTGAGCGTGCGGACTTTATCACGCTGCACACACCGCTGACTGATCAGACCCGCGGTATTCTCAATGCTGAGGCTTTGGCCAAAACCAAAAAGGGTGTGCGGATTATCAACTGTGCACGCGGTGGCCTGATCGATGAAGGAGCGCTGAAACAGGCGCTGGAGTCTGGCCATGTTGCCGGCGCTGCGCTGGACGTGTTCGCCGAGGAACCGGCCAAGGAAAACCCGCTTTTCGGCACCGAAGGGCTTATCTGCACCCCGCATCTGGGCGCATCCACCAGCGAGGCGCAGGTCAATGTCGCGTTGCAGGTCGCCGAGCAAATGGCCGATTATCTGGTCAAGGGCGGCGTTACCAATGCGCTGAATATGCCGAGCCTATCCGCCGAACAGGCGCCCAAGCTGAAACCCTATATGGAACTGGCGACGGGATTGGGTACGCTTGCGGGGCAGTTGCTTGGCGACAAGGTGCAGGGTGTTTCGATTGAAGTCGAGGGCGCCGCTGCTGAACTCGACCAGAAGCCGATTACCGCTGCTGTTCTTGCAGGTTTGATGCGTGCCTATTCTGATACGGTGAACATGGTCAATGCTCCGTTTCTCGCGCGCGACCGCGGGCTGGATGTCCGCGAGGTACGTCATGATCGTGAAGGCGATTATCACACGCTGGTGCGCGTCAGTGTCACTACAGATGAAGGCGTCAAATCGGTCGCCGGAACTCTGTTCGGCAATGGCCGCCCGCGTCTGGTGGAGATTTTCGGCGTGACGGTAGAGGCCGATCTGACCGGTGACATGCTGTATATCGTCAACCGCGATGAGCCGGGCTTTATCGGACGGCTGGGCACTACATTGGGTGAGGCCAATGTCAATATCGGCACTTTCCACCTGGGACGTCGCGATGCGGAACGCGGTGGTGATGCGGCTTTGCTACTCTCCATCGACAATCGGGTAGAAGAGCCAGTGCTGTGGAATGTCTGCCAGATTCCGGGCGTGAAAGAGGTCAAAGCGCTGAGCTTTGGGTGAGGCGAACATTAGCCCTCTCCCCTTCAGGGGAGAGGGAGCTATCCATTTGGCACTGCGCAACCGCATATCCCCCACCCCGCTGCGACTAAGTTCCCCTTCGACAAGCTCAGGGTCACTAAGTCTCACTGCCCCTCCCCTAAAGGAGGAGGGGGCTTTTAGGGAATTGCCTTTTGGCTCTGGGGAGGAGTAAGGACAGCGCCATGAATCCTGATCTTCTCCCCGAGGGCCTGCGCGACAGGCTTATGCCCGATGCGGAAGCCGCAGCGCTGTTAACCCAGCGCTATCTCGGCGTTCTGGCCTCACATGGCTATGAGCGCGTTGCGCCGCCGCTGATGGAATATGAGCGCTCGCTTGCATTCCGCACCGATGGCTATGCCAAAGACCGGATGGTCCGCGCGGTTGATCCGCAGTCGCTGCGTACGCTGGCGCTGCGCTCGGATATGACGGTGCAGATCGGGCGGATTGCCACCACCAGACTGGCCGATAAGGCGCGGCCTTTGCGTCTGTCCTATGCCGGGCCGGTAATGACTTTGAGCGCAGGGCAGCTTCGCCCGGAGCGTGAGCGTTTCCAGATTGGCGCTGAGTTGATCGGTCGCGACACCGTCACGGCTGCGGTGGAGATTGTCAGTCTCGCCGTGGAAGCACTCAAGGCTGTTGGCCTCACTGGAATTACCGTTGATTTTACCCTGCCCGATCTGGTGCCGACATTGGCGACGAAAGCTTTTCCACTCGCCGATGAGAAAATGATCGCCGCTGTCGAGCGCGAACTCGATACCAAGGATGCTGGTGGTCTCGCCGCACTCGGGGCCGATGCCTATATCCCGCTGCTCTATGCCATGGGGCCTTTGGATGAGGCGCTGGCCAAGCTGGACGCGATTGATGCCGGTGGCGCGCTGGCGAGCCGTATCGAGGCGCTGCGGCAAATTGCCGCGCCGTTGCAGGATGATATCACGCTGATGCTCGATCCGAGTGAGCGTCATGGCTTTGAATATCAGAGCTGGTTCGGCTTTACCCTTTATGCCGATGGCTTTCCCTCGGCCCTGGGTCGTGGCGGCACTTACGCCATCCGCTCACAGGCCAATTCGGTCACCCATGGCGAAGATGAGGTTGCGACCGGCTTTTCGCTCTATCCCGATCCGCTTGTTGCCGCCGGTATCGGCCATAGCGAGACGAAGCGGATTTTCCTGCCATTGGGGCATGATACCCAAGCGGCAGCAACGTTGCGCTCTGAGGGGTGGCGCACCGTTGCTGCTCTTGATGAGGGGGATGACGCCCGGGCCTTAGGCTGTACCTATATTCTCGGCGCAAATGGCCCGGAGATAATCACTTAGGGTCCTGACCCTAGCCTTAGTCTTCGCGCTGCCGCTGCTCCATACGCGCCCGCAATTCATTCTGACAATCGTCCGACAGATTGGTAAAATTCTCCCGCACACAAGCGCGGATGCCATCGCGTCCGCTGCCCTGGCACATCTGCATGATTTCGCCGCGGCAGCTCTCACTGATGCCTTGGCCGCCGCCGTTATTTTGCAGGGCATGGGCATTAACCGTAGTGAGTGCCAGCATCACCGCCAGCGCTTTGGAAATATGGGGAAGGGAATTCATGTATTTATGTCCTTGTAATCTGTTGCCATCACAAGTTGGACGTCACAGCTAACTAGGTAAAGTCGCAGAGTGTCGCAATTTGTATTTGCTTTAGGCGTAAAGTTCTACATTCGGAGCAAAAACTGGGAGATCAGATCATCTGCGATCAGCTCCCCGGTCCCAAGTCGCCGGTTGAGTTCACCATGATCGGTGTCGGGCACGGCGGCAAGCTGCACAATGGCATTGGCTGCCTCCAATTTGGTACTCAAGGCTTCAGATTGTATACGTGAAAGCCTGCGGTCCTCGACATAAAGGATCAGCCAGTTTCTCACATTGGGCACAGCAAGATGGTTTATTGGCGACAATGCTGCCTGACGCTTCGGGTCATTACCAAAAGCCTGTTCATAAAGCCGTTCGCCTATCGGTGGCTGATTGCGCATGGTGCGCGGCACATCATAGCCTGCGCCGTCAAGCAGGATCACGCCTTTTACCGCGGTCATAGCATCGCCGAGATATTTGGGATCGGTTGCGACTAGCGCCGCCAGATGCGCTCCGGCACTATGACCGATTAATATGATCTGATCCGGGTCGAGGTTGAAATTTTTGGCATTGGCGCGCAACGCGAATATGGCTTTATTGATATCTTCTATCTGCTCTTCCACGGTCACCTGTGGCACCAGCCGATAGCCGATGGATGCAAAGGCATAGCCTTGCTCATGAAACCATTTCGGCTTTTGCTGCACTCGGCGGCGGTCGCCCATGGACCAGCCGCCACCATGGATAAAGACCACCGTGGCTAGCCGTTTGTCCGAGCCATCGGCAGGGATATACAGATCAATAGTCTGTCTCGGTTCATTGCCATAGGCAATCTGGCTATCCGGCGAGATAATCTGCGGCGCACGAGCATCGCGCTCGCGCCATCGCGCTATGCGTTCGCGCAGATCTTGCTGACAATCTTCAGAAAGCTCGGTGTATTTCTCCTGAAGGCATTGCCGCGTCGCGGCGCGATCCACAGGGCCGCATAGCCGGAGTATCTCAGCGCGACAGCTATTGTTACCGCCGCCGCGTCCCCGCCCTCCGGATCGCGGTTGCATCGCATCGGCACCAACAGCAAGTAGCGCCAGCAGCGCAGCCATGGTCATAAAGATAGATCTGTGTGTAAAGGTGGGTGCCAACATATCTGACTTAGTGGCAGATTATCCGGGCATAAGCACCGATTAAAACAGGTTTTGGCGGTAAAATGTCATCGCTTGCCCAAGATCATAAGCTGCATGATTTCAGATAGCGAAAAACCATACTGGACCTTGTCTCTTACGCAGCGTAGGAACGCGCCGTTTGTGTCGTGTGTGCAAAGGATAGCAAATGGCCAATGTGACCGTGATCGGGGCCCAATGGGGCGATGAGGGCAAGGGTAAGATTGTCGACTGGCTGGCCGAGCGCGCTGATGCCGTGGTGCGGTTTCAGGGCGGGCATAATGCCGGGCATACGCTGGTTATCGATGGCACCACCTATAAGCTATCTTTGCTTCCCTCGGGCATTGTTAGCGGCACGCTCTCGGTTATCGGCAATGGCGTGGTGCTCGACCCCTGGGCGCTGAAAGCCGAGGTCGAGAAACTGCAAAGGCAGGGCGTCAAGGTTGATCCGGAAACCCTGATTATCGCCGATAACTGTGCATTGATCCTGCCGCTGCATCGCGATCTGGATGCGCTTCGCGAGGACGCCAGCGGCAAGGGCAAGATTGGCACAACGCGCCGCGGCATCGGTCCGGCTTATGAGGACAAGGTCGGTCGCCGCGCCATCCGGGTTTGTGATCTGGCACATCTCGATAAACTGACGCCGCAGCTTGACCGGCTATGTGCGCATCATGATGCGCTGCGTGCCGGTTTTGGTGAGCCGCCGGTAGATCGTGAGGCACTGCTGGCGGATCTGCGCGGCATTGCCGATTTCGTGCTGCCCTTCGCCTATCCCGCCTGGCGCAAGCTCAAAAAAGTGCGCAAGGCCGGTGCGCGGATATTGTTTGAAGGCGCGCAAGGCGTGCTGCTCGATGTAGACCACGGCACCTATCCCTTTGTCACCTCGTCCAACACCATTTCGGGTACCGCAGCAGGCGGTTCCGGCTTGGGCCCACAGGCGACGGGCTTTGTTCTCGGCATTGTCAAAGCCTATACCACCCGTGTCGGCTCCGGCCCGTTCCCGACCGAGCTGGACGATGCTGATGGCCAGCGTCTTGGCGAGCGGGGCCATGAATTCGGCACCGTCACTGGACGCCAGCGCCGTTGTGGCTGGTTCGATGCGGTTTTGGTGCGTCAGACTTGCGCGGTATCGGGCGTGACCGGCATTGCGCTTACCAAAGTCGATGTGCTTGACGGTTTCGATACCGTCCGTATCTGCACTGGCTATCGCCTCGATGGAAAAGTGCTCGACTATCTCCCCGCGCATGCCGCCGATCAGGCACGGGTCGAGCCGATTTATGAGGAAATGGAAGGCTGGCAGGAAACGACTGCCGGTGCCCGCTCATGGGTCGATCTGCCGGCGCAGGCGATCAAATATATCCGCCGCATCGAGGAACTGATCGAATGCCCGGTGGCGCTGGTGTCCACCTCGCCCGAGCGCGATGACACGATATTGGTGCGCGATCCGTTTAGTGATTAAATTATGCCCTCTCCCCTTCAGGGGAGAGGGAAGAGCCGCGAAGCGGCGAAGGGAGAGGGGGCTTTCCACAGGCGCGGCGCTAGCTGATAGCCCCCTCCCTTAGTCCCTCCCCTGAAGGGGAGGGAGACTTTTCGCTTAGCTCGAATAGTAGAGATCAAACTCAACCGGGCATGGCGTGGTTTCCATGCGTAGCACTTCTTCCCATTTGAGTTCGGCATAGCCTTCGAGCTGGTCCTTGGTGAAGACATCGCCTTTGAGCAGGAATTCGTGATCTTCTTCCAAGGCTTCCAGCGCCTCACGCAGCGAGCCTGCTACGGTGGGCACTTCGGCCAGTTCTGCCGGGGGTAGGTCGTAGAGGTTCTTGTCCATCGCCTCGCCCGGATCGATGCGGTTTTCGATACCGTCCAGACCCGCCATCAACAGCGCCGAGCTGGAGAGATACGGATTGGCCAGTGCATCGGGGAAGCGGAACTCGACGCGCTTCGCCTTGTCGCCCGTGCCATAAGGGATGCGGCAAGAGGCGGAACGGTTGCGGCTCGAATAAGCGAGCAGAACCGGCGCCTCAAAGCCCGGAACCAGACGCTTATAGCTATTGGTAGTGGAATTGGTGAAGGCGTTACAGGCCTTGGCATGTTTGATCACACCGCCGATGAAATGCAGGCAGGTCTCCGACAGTCCCGCATAGCCATTACCGGCAAAGAGCGGCTTACCCTCTTTCCAGATCGACATATGCGTGTGCATGCCTGAACCATTATCGTCCTTGATCGGCTTGGGCATGAAGGTCGCGGTTTTGCCATAGGCATGGGCAACCTGCTGCACGACATATTTGTAAATCTGGATGCGGTCGCAGGTTTCGGTAAGCTCACCAAAGGTGAGGCCGAGCTCATGCTGCGCGGCGGCAACCTCATGGTGATGCTTGTCCATCGGCAGGCCCATGGCCTTCAGTACAGAGACCATCTCACCGCGAATATCCATGCAGCTATCGACTGGCGCGACCGGGAAATAGCCGCCTTTCGCGGTCGGGCGATGACCCATATTGCCCATTTCATATTCGCGGCCGGTATTGGTTGGCAGCTCAACATCGTCAATGCGGAAGCCGGAACCGGCATAGCCATCTTCATAGCGAACATCGTCAAACAAGAAAAATTCAGGCTCGGGGCCGACATAGACGGTGTCGCCAATGCCAGTGGATTTAAGATAGGCCTCGGCACGCTTGGTGGTTGAGCGAGGATCGCGGGCATAGAGCGAACCATCCCCCGGCTCGACAATATCGCAGAACAGCACCATCATCGGCGTCGCCGAGAAGGGATCGATATAGGCGGCTTCCGGATCGGGACGCAACACCATGTCGGACTCGTTGATGCTCTTCCACCCGGCGATGGACGAGCCATCGAACATCAGACCGTCTTCCAGCGCGTCCTCGTCAATCACATCGGCGCACATCGAAAGATGCTGCCACTTGCCACGCGGATCGGTGAAGCGCAGGTCAACCCATTCGATCTCATTCTCTTCAATCTGTTTCAAAATATCGTCAGCTTTGTCGGCCATAATGGGTCTTCCTCAAATTTGCGATTGCGTGGGTTTATGATTTTAGGACTTATGGTTTTGGAATTATGCTTTGGTCATGTGAATGCTAAGTGGCGGATATTCAGAAACTGTGACGGTTAGCGCGCTTTAGAGCGCATCTGCATCGCGCTCGCCGGTGCGAATGCGCAACACGGTTTCAATAGGAGTGACGAAAATCTTCCCATCGCCGATACGGCCGGTTTGCGCTGCATTGGCTATGGCTTCAACGGTGCGGTCGGCCAGGCCATCTTCGACCACAACCTCCAGCTTCACCTTGGGTAGAAAATCGACAATATATTCAGCGCCGCGATAGAGTTCGGTATGGCCTTTCTGGCGGCCAAACCCCTTGGCTTCGGTGACGGTGATGCCGGATACCCCGACTTCATGCAGCGCCTCTTTGACCTCATCGAGCTTGAATGGCTTAATGATTGCTTCGATCTTTTTCATGGGCAATCTTTCATCTGGCTTTGATCTGAATTGTACGGATGTTGCGTGAAAACGCGAGTCCCTGACATGAATGACAAACAATTACCGTGCCAAATGACAAAGTGCCAGAATTGCTTTGCATTAAAAGATGATAGCTATGGCGACTGCCCATTATTTAGGCAGTCGCTACTGAGGGTGGCTGCATATTGGGCATTAATTGCCTGCTGATGATGCTTCTTCGTCTCCGCTCTCAGCCTCGGCGACAGTGCGGCCCCATTCGGCGCGGTTGATGACATAGCCGCGGATCGTCTCGATCTCCTCTGTACTCATCACCGGGGCAAAGGCGACCATGCCATTCTGGCTGAGCGCACCGTCATGGACGATAGACTGCCATGTTTCCTTGTCGCCTAGCACGCCGGAGCGGCGCAGATCGGGCAGGACACCGCCGCCAACCGCATTGTCGCCATGGCAGACGAGGCAATAACGCAGATAGAGCTGACGCCCTTCGGCAATTTGCGGCTCGGTGGCGACTTGCTCGGGGATCTTGCTCCAGTCGGGGGTATCTGCGGGCGGCAAGTCGGGCAGGGTTGAACTGCCGCCCAACTTCATCACGATCAGCCGCGGGATATTGGGCACTGGATTGGCCGCGCCACCGGCGGCACCGGCAACTAGCGGGAACGCGCCGCCCTTGCTGGTGAGAAAGGCAATATGCTGCTCGCCATCGACAAGGAAGGTGGATGCCCCACCGAGTATCCCCGACTGGCTGTCCCAAGACCAGAGCTGCTCGCCGGTCTTAGCATCATAGGCCCGCATTTCACCGAGCGATGTGCCCTGAAACACCAGTCCGCCCGCGGTGGTCATGGTGCCGCCATTCCATGGCGTCTGATGGTCGACAGTCCATGCAACCTCGCCTTTGGCCGGGTCAAAAGCTACTAGCTGGCCGGTGGTCGCGGCAATCGCGGCCTTCATGAAATTGATGTCATCGGGCATGGAGGCGCCCTCATTGCTGCCGCCGGTATTGAAACCGAGTGACTTGCGCTGGCTATCCAGTTCGGTCACCGGTGCGAGATAGCCCGATGCGATCTTCTGCGCCGGGATATAGACCAGACCCGCATCAGGATTATAGCTCATCGGATGCCAATTATGCGCGCCCAGTGCCGAGGGCAGCGAGATGAACATCTCGCCGGTTTTGTAGAAACGTGCTTCCGGTGTCTCGATCGGACGGCCGGTTTCCATGTCATAGCCAGTGGCCCAGTTGATGCCCTCAATAAACGGTTCGGCGGAAATCAGATCGCCATTGGTGCGATCAATGACGAAGAAGAACCCGTTTTTGGGCGCCTGCATCAGCACTTTGCGTTCTTCGCCCTCGATGGTGAGATCAGCGAGGATGATCGGTTGGGTCGCGGTAAAGTCCCATGTTTCGGCTGGCGTCTCCTGATAGTGCCAGAGATATTCGCCAGTGTCCGGCTTGAGCGCGACCACTGATGACAGGAACAGATTATCGCCCTCGCCATTGGAGCGCAGGCCATGGTTCCACGGATTGCCATTGCCGACGCCGATATACAGTTGGTCGAGTTCATGGTCATAGACAATCGCATCCCAGACGGTGCCGCCGCCACCGGAATCTTTCCAGTCACCGGCATCGGACCATGTGCGTGCCGCGGCCTGCTGCATCACCTCATCGCTGGCTGCGCCATCGGGTTCGCCATCGGGATTGGGCACGGTGTAGAAGCGCCATTTCATATTGCCGTTCTGGATATCGTAGGCGCTGATATAACCGCGCACGCCAAACTCGGCGCCGCCATTGCCGATCAGCACCATATCCTTCACCACACGCGGCGCGCCGGTTATGGTATAGGGTTTGCTTCTGTCGGTGGTCTGTTTCGACCACAGCCGCGCGCCGGTGCCAGCATCGAGCGCGATCAGCCGCCCGTCCAGCGTGCCAACAAACACCTTGCCCTGATAGACCGCAACGCCGCGATTGACGACATCGCAACAGGCATTGACGCCGACCGCCTTGTCGACTTCAGGGTCGAAGCGCCACAGTTCCTCGCCGCTGGCGGCATCAAAGGCCATCACCTTGGACCAGGCGGTGGAGATATAGATGACACCATCAACCACCACCGGCGTCGCCTCCTGACCCCGCGCATCGGGCAGATCAACATGCCAAGCGAGGCCGAGGTCACCGACATTCTCTGTATTGATCTGGTTCAGCGGGCTGTATCGCTGCTCATCATAGCTGAAGCCGATAGCGGCCCAGTTGCTGCCATCGCCGCCGGTTTTGAGATACGCGCCATCGACCATGGTGCTGCCGACGGTTTCTTCGCTCCCACCAGCTTCACTATTGAGCTGATCGCACGCACTCAGCATGAGGGGCAGGACCATTGCGGCAGCAACCGCGCAAATGCGCTTCCAGCCTTTCTCGGCCATTATATTCTCTCCCATATCTTTTTTACAAAGATTAGGCACAGTTGCTGGTCTGGGTCCAGTGGAAATCATCAAATGCCGCGCTGGGCCTCGGCATTGCGCACTTACCCCTCCGTCAGTCACCTGCGCTTCGCTTCGGTGCCTGCCACCTCCCCATGCCTTCGGCACAGGGAGGAGATGACTATTTCTCCTCCCCGTTGCGCAGCAATGGGGAGGTGGCTGCACGAAGCGCAGACGGAGGGGTCGCGCCGCAAGGCGCGATGGACGGTGCAGTCAGAAAGAAGCCCTATCAATAAGGCGGCTTATGCAGCCCTGCCGGGCTCTGCGTAAATATCTCGCAACCATCTTCGGTAATCCCGATACTGTGCTCAAACTGTGCCGACAGTGATTTGTCGCGGGTCACAGCAGTCCAGCCATCGTTGAGGATCTTGCCCGCCGGTTTGCCGATATTGATCATCGGTTCGATGGTGAAGAACATCCCCGGACGCAATTCCGGTCCGGTGCCGGGCGTGCCGAGATGGACAACCTCAGGCTCGTCATGGAATACCCGCCCCAGACCATGGCCACAAAAATCACGGACCACGCCATAGCGATGCTTTTGCGCATGGCTCTGGATCGCATGGCCGATATCGCCGAGATGATTGCCCGGTTTTGCCTGTTCGATGCCCAGCATCAGGCATTCATAGGTCACATCGACCAGCATGCGCGCTTTCAGCGGTGCATCTCCGACGAGATACATACGGCTGGTGTCGCCATGCCAGCCATCAAGGATCGGCGTCACGTCGATATTGACGATGTCGCCATTTTTCAGCTTCTTGTCGCTGGGGATGCCGTGGCAGATGACATGGTTGATCGAGGTGCAGCAGCTATGGGTATAGCCGCGATAGCCGAGCGTCGCCGGGACACCACCCTCGCGCAGCATATGCTCGCGCACCAGATCGTCGAGTTGGCCCGTGCTGACACCGGGCACCACATGCGGTGCCAGCGCGTCGAGAATTTCCGCAGCCAGTCGCCCGGCGCGGCGCATGCCTTCAAAACCGGCGGCATCGTGCAGTTTAATGGTGCCATCACGGACGGGCATTGGGCCATCTGCTGCCAAGAGTGCATATTCTGTCATAGTGTTCAATATAGCGAATGATATCCTGCTTTGCGAGAGGCATTGTGTCCGCTATGAGGCGGGCATGAATGAGACAAAGATCTGGACCGCCGGGATGGTGGTTATCGGCGATGAGATTCTCTCCGGCCGCACCCAGGACAAAAATGTCGCCCAACTGGCTACATGGCTGAATGTGCAAGGCATTCGCCTCGCCGAAGTGCGGGTGGTGTCGGATGATGAGGCGGCGATAGTCGAGGCGGTGAACACGCTGCGCGCGCGCAATGATTATCTGTTTACCACCGGCGGTATCGGGCCGACGCATGATGATATTACCGTAGACGCGATCTCGGCTGCGCTAGGGGTCGATGTGATCGTCCATCCTAAGGCCAAAGCGGTATTGGAAAGCTATTATGCCGATAAGGGTGGCGTGACCGAGGCGCGGTTGCGCATGGCGCGGGTGCCTGATGGCGCCGAGCTGATCGAGAATCGCATGTCTGGTGCGCCGGGCATTCGGCGTGGCAATATCTTTATTATGGCCGGGGTGCCGCATATCATGGCGGGGATGCTTGATGCGCTCACCGGCACATTGGAAGGTGGCGCGCCGTTGATCTCCGAGACGTTGGGTTGCTGGACGGCGGAAAGCGAAGTGGCTGATCTACTAAGCGCTGTAGTGGACGCCTATCCCGACTGCCAGATCGGCAGCTACCCCTTTTTCCGCGACGGCCGGGTAGGCGCGAATTTTGTCGTGCGATCTACTGATGCCGAGCAACTGGCGCGCTGTGTGTCGGAGCTGAGCGAGAAGCTGGATGCAGCGGGATATCCTGTCACGCCGGGTGGCATTGCTTTGCGGTAAGATATAACGCCCGTTCGCCCTGAGGTTGTCGAAGGGCCGTACTTCCCTTCAAAAAAGTACGGGGCTTCGACAGGCTCAGCCCGAACGGTATGGAGACTTAGTCCTCAGGCGCAATCGCCACCTTCAAGCCCGCCAGATCATCGGTCATAATCACCTGACAACTCAACCGCGATTGGTCATTACGATGGTCGGAGCTTTCCAGCAGATCGTCCTCATCCTCATCCATTGCCGGGATTTTCTCCATAAACGCCTCATCGACATGGATATGGCATGTGGCGCAAGAGCAGCAGCCACCGCAGAGCGCCAGCAGTTCGTCAAAGCCATTGTCGCGAATGGCCTCCATCACTGAAAGTCCAGATTCGGCCTCAACAGCTTTTTCATTTCCGTCGCGGTCGACAACAATCAATTCTGGCATAATCTGGTCATCCCGTTATCACTTCGGTCAAAATATCTGCGCCGATATGTCGCCCTGTGTTGATTTTTGCAAGAGTGTGATGGCGCATTTCATCGCTAAAGCCATGAAAGATAAACACTATGGGATTAAGCACAGACCAGTTGAGGCAGGGCATTGATAGCGTCGCCGCGGTGGAGCCGGGCATTGCTCGGGCGCTTGATCTGGTCGGCTATCCCGAACCGAGATTGCGCCCCACCGGCTATGCGACCTTGCTGCGCACCATTGTCGGTCAACAGGTCAGCGTCGCAGCGGCCGCATCGGTATGGAACAAGTTGGAAGGCTTGCTGGGCGAGGGATGTCCGGCGGAAGCGCTGATTGCGCACGATTTTGATGCATTGCGCGGCTGTGGCCTGTCGCGGCAGAAGCAGGGCTATGCCCGGTCGCTGGCGGAACTGGTGCTGTCGGGTGCAGTTAATCTGGATGACCTCCCCGATGATGACGAAACCGCGATTGCTGAGCTCACCCAGATCAAGGGGATTGGCCGCTGGTCGGCGGAGATTTACCTGCTGTTCGCAGTTGGTCGCCCCGATATCTGGCCCGCTGGTGATCTGGCGGTGCAGGCCGGTATTGGCAAAATATTGGGGCTGGAAGAACGGCCGTCCGAAAAGGAAACCCGTGCACTGGCCGATCCCTGGTCCCCGCATCGCGGCAGCATCGCGATCCTGACCTGGCATTGCTACAATAATGCGGCTTTGTAGGTGCGTCTAAGCACGTCCCATCCGTTCGTGTCGAGCGAAGTCGAGACACGTTGCGTGTACCATCCTGTCTCTCGACTACGCTCGAGACGAACGGTGTGGCTGGGCTCTGGCTCTAATCCGGCGCATTGGCCGCGACGCGCACACTCGGGTTGAGTTTCCGCACCTCGCGCAGAAAGCTTTTCGGTTTTTTCCAATATTTGGTCTTGGCATTGGTCTTGAGGCCCAAGGTCCGCGCCACCTCAGCGACAAAATGCACGCAATTATGCTGATTGAGATTATAGCTTTTCTGTGGCCAGTCACGCCATTCGACCATTTTGGCGATCACCGCATAATATTGCTTGTCGTTCAACACCATGGAGAAATGCGGATCGCTGCTGGCGACATATTTGGCTTTGCTGGTCTCGATCTTGCCCTTGACTGATCCGAACAGGATGTTGGGCGAGACATTGACCGCGGTAAAGCCGTAATTGATGTCCACCTTGTCGCCGGTGGAATCGACAGTACCCTTCAACACCACAAAGGCATGCGGGAAGCTGCTGCCGAAATCATGGCTGTAAAAGGTGATGGTAACCGCTGCCTGCGCGGCGCTGGCCCAGAATAGCAGCGGCGCGATAAGAACGACCCAAAAGAGGCGAATGGAAAGCATCTACAACCCCAATTCCTGTCTTAACCACCGCGCGGCCACTGACGGGCTTTGCTTGTCCTCATCCCGGTCAACGCGATAATTGGCAGCGCGCATTTTCTCAACCGGAATTGCGCCGATCAGAGGTTTCAGCGCTGCCACCAGTTTGGCATCTGCGCGGCGCTTGCCGGTCAACATTAACATCGCATCATAGCTCGGCACCGCGCCTTCAGGATCGCTCAAAACCACGAAATTATACGCAGCTACCCTGCCATCGGAGGAGAAGGCGGAAATAACGTCTGCCTGACCGCTGGAAAGCGCGCGATACATAAAGGTGGGTTCAAAAGCGCGCTTCTCTTTGAACCGGAGCGGATAGGCGGCTTTGACGGCTTTCCATTCGGGTCGTTCGAGAAATTCCAGATCGGTGCCGAAGGTGAATTGCTGTGACACGCGCGCCAGATCATCCAGGCTTTCCAGCCCAAGCCGCTCGGCATCCTCAGGCCGCACCGCAAAAGCATAGGTGTTCTCAAAGCCCAGCGCGCCTACCAGCAGCGTGCCATGCTCGCTATCGACCCAGCGGGTGATTTCTTCGAGCATCTCGTCGCGCGGCTTGCGGTCGGTGCGGTCCATCTCATTGGTCCAGATGGTTCCGGCATAATCGACCGAAATATCGACATCGCCATTGGCCACCGCCTGAAACAGCACCGCCGAGCCGAGCCCCTCGCGATATTCCACCGCATAGCCCGCTTCCTCTAACCTCTGACCGACAACGCGGGCGAGGATATATTGCTCGGAAAAGCGCTTGGTACCGATAACAATGGTATTGGCATCATCGCCACCACCGCGCGGCAGCAGCGCCACCAACAACCCCAGCGCGAGAAGACCGAGGCCGGCCCAGATCCGCCAGCGGCTGCGATGGGCGATGCCATATTCGACCATGCCGAGCAGCGTATCGACAAGGATCGCCAAAGCCGCCGAAGACAGGCATCCCGCCAGCACCAGCGACCAGTTTTGTGTTTGCAGCCCGGCAAAGATGAGATCGCCCAGGCTCGGCTGTCCAACCGTGGTAGACAATGTGGCCGCGCCGATGGTCCAGACCGAGGCGGTGCGAATACCGGCCATAATAGTGGGGGCGGCGAGTGGTGCCTCGACCAGCCGCAATTTCTGTGCCGAGGTCATGCCGATGCCGTCAGCGGCTTCGGTGAGCGCCGGGTCCACCGCATGCAGCCCGGTCACCGCATTGCGCAGGATCGGCAGCAGTGCATAGAGGATCAGCGCCAGCAGCGAAGGTAGAAACCCAAGCGGCGTGATGATATCGCCTAGCAGTGTATTGAGCACCAGCAGCAGTGGATAGAACAGCGCCAGCAATGCCAGCGCCGGGATGGTCTGGATCAGGCTGGCAAAACTGAGCGCTATGCGCGCCACCACCGGACTGCGCGCGGCCCAGACGGCAAGCGGCAGAGCGATCACCAGCCCCAGCGCCAGTGCGGAAAAGGCCAGTTGGATATGCTCGGCGAGCAATTCCGGCACACGGCCAAAACTCTCGATAAAGGCCTCGCCAAACAGGTCGTTCATGATGCGACCTGTCCATTAGCCAGCGCCGCGCGGCGCGCTTCGACCAGCTTTTCCGCCTGACCACGCGGCACCGCGACCAGTTCCTCGGCTTCCGGCCCGCAACCACCGGCGAGCAATTCACCCGGCGTTGCATCGGCGGCGATCCGCCCGCCCGCCATCACCCAGATGCGGTCGGCGATCAGCAGCGCCTCGGCCATATCATGCGTCACCATGATCGTGGTTAGCCCCATATCATCGTGCAGGCGGCGATATTCATGCGCCAACAGCTCACGTGTCACCGGATCGAGCGCGCCGAACGGTTCATCCATCAGCATCAACCCCGGCTTGCCCGCCAGAGCCCGGGCTACCCCGACACGTTGTTGCTGACCACCGGAAAGCTGATCAGGCATCCGACTGGCAAAATCTGTCGGCAGGTCGACAAGGGTAAGCAGGTCGTCAATAGCTTCGGCCGATAGCGGCCCATCACCCGACAGCTTTGGCCCGATGCCGATATTCTGGGCGATGGTCATATGCGGGAAAAGACCGATATTCTGAAACACATAGCCAATGGCGCGGCGCAAGGTGTGCGCATCCTGCGCGGTAATATCTTCGCCACCAATCTGCACACCGCCTTGGCTCGGCTCGATCAGGCGGTTGGTCATTTTCAGCAGCGTCGATTTGCCCGACCCCGAAGCACCGACCAGAGCCACCAAAGTCCCTGGCGCAATGTCTATGTCCAACGGCGCGACCGCGGTGGTTTCGCCATAATATTTTGCAAGTCCCTGGTAAGCGATAGCGGGGCCGCGCGCCGTAGCGGCAGTGTCGGTGTTCATGCTGATAATATCGGCCCCTGAAAACTCATGGATGCCGCTATAGCCATTGCGAGCGCGGTTTGGCCAGCCTATAGCAGGCGGAAGCTATTGACATAGATGTAAAGACTGTGGCGTTCAGGAGAGGAAACCGAACATGACGCAGAAATCGATTTTCATTACCGGCGGTGCATCGGGATTAGGACGTGAGGTAGGCCGTTATTTTGGTGAACGCGGCTGGTTTGTCGGTCTGGCGGACATCAATGCCGATGGTCTTGCCGAAAGCGCGGCGCTGATCCCCGACGGGCAAAGCTCAACCCATATCCTCGACGTCACCAATCGCGAGCAGTGGAAGAGCGTCGTCGCCGAATTTGCCGAGAAAACCGGCGGCACGATGCATGTACTGTTCAACAATGCCGGCATTGGCAGTGGCGGGCCGATTCAGGATATGAAAGATGAGGACATTGACAGTCAGATTGCGGTCAATTTTACTGGTGTTCTCAATGGTACGCGCGCCTGTTTTGAAATGCTGAAAAATAGCGATGACAGCTGCATTCTCTACACCGCATCAGCGGCGGGCATTTATGGCGTGGCGGACCTTAGCGTCTATAGCGCCACCAAATTTGCGGTGCGTGGGTTGGCCGAGGCGCATGATATTGAGCTGCGCAAATATGGCATACGTTCGCGCTCGTTGATGCCGGGCTTTATCGACACTGCGATTATCGGCGAGGTGGTCGAGGGCACCAATCAGACCGGCAAGCAGCGGCTTGAGGAAGCGGGCGTCGAGGTCAGTCCGATAGAGATTATCGGCCCCGCCGCATGGGATGCGGTGCATGGTGACAATGTGCATACACCAGTCAACAAAATGGCGAAAAAACTCTGGTTCGCCTCCCGTTGGATGCGTGGCCGGTTGCGCAAGCAACAAATGGAACTGGCGAATATCGGCGATGTAGTTGGCGGGAATTGAGATCACAAAAACCCGTTCGTGCTGAGCTTGTCGAAGCACCGTTCTTTTCTTTACAAAGCGAAGTGCAGCCCTTCGACAAGCTCAGGGCGAACGGTTACTCATATAGTTCGTGCAGAAACCTAAATCAGCGCATCAATCTGTTTGGCCAGTGCGATATCCCGCTCGGACAAACCACCGGCATCATGCGTCGTTAGCAAAATCTCCACCCGGTTATAGACATTCGACCATTCAGGATGATGATCCGCCTTTTCCGCCAGCAGTGCCACTGAGGACATAAAGCCGAAAGCCTCGACAAAATTGCCAAAGGCGAAGCTGCGGGCGATGCCTTTATTGTCCTTGTCATAGGTCCATTGCGGCAGATCCTGCAGCGCGGTGCTGCGTTCGGCTTCGCTTAGGGGGCTGATGGCGGCCATATTCGTGCTTTCCTTTCCTGTCCTATCAGGCGAATCATCGCCTTTGTACGGAACAGTAAACCGCTTTTTGGCGCGCCGCCATGTGCAACATGCTTGAGCTTTTGAGCACATTCCGCCATGCCCCGCCAGATTATGGCGGACGCACATCCCATCTCTAGCGAGCAGGCCCGGCTTTCGGCGACCGATCTGGCCTGCCGTCGTGGCGACAGACTGCTGTTTCGCGGGCTGGATATGGAGCTTGCGCCCGGTGATGCGCTTACACTGGTTGGTCCCAATGGTATCGGCAAATCGAGCCTGCTCAGGATGATTGCCGGGCTGCTACCGGTCTTTGCGGGATCGCTTGAGGTCACGGGCAATATTGCCTTGTGCGATGATCGCTTGCCGCTCGACAGCGACCAGACGCTCACCAAAACGCTGCGGTTCTGGCAGGCGATTGATAGCATTTCGGATGCCCGCCGCGATGCTGCGCTGGAGGCGCTTTATCTGACATCGCTGGCCGATATTCCGGTGCGGATATTCTCGACCGGACAACGCAAGCGCGCGGCACTGGCGCTGATGGCGATGGGTAATGCCCCGATCTGGCTAGTGGATGAACCTGCCAATGGTCTCGATCAGGCGGCGCTCGCACTGTTGGGAAATTTGTTCAGCGCGCATCGCAATGCTGGTGGGATCGTCCTTGCAGCGTCGCATCTGCCCTTGCCGGGGCTGGGCGATGCCACGCTGGACATTGCTGAATATCAGCCCGATACAGAGGACGCGCTGTGAGCCGTCCGGGCCTTCCCGCCATATTGCTGCGGCTGATCCGCCGCGATGTCGCGCGAGCCTATGGTCTCGGCGGCGGCGATAGTGGACAGGGTGGTTTTCTGCTGCCGGTGCTGTTTTTTCTCACTGTGGCCATTCTCTATCCCTTTGCCGTCGGCCCGGATATGCCGCTGCTGTCACGTACTGGGGGCGGGGTCATCTGGGTCGCGGCGCTGCTCGCGGCGATCCTGCCGATTGATCGGCTGGTGCTGCCCGACCGGCAATCGGGCCATTATGATTTCTACGCCGTGCGCGGCATATCCGAGGAATGGGTAATGGCGGCGAAGATTATCGCCCATTGGCTGAGCTTCGCGCCGCCGCTGCTGCTCGCCACGATCATCGCTTCTGCGCTGCTGGGACAGAATAGCGAACAGCTCGCTGTGCTGATGACCGGCCTGTTGCTCGCCACACCGGGTCTTGCGGCGTTGGCGGTGTTGATCGCGGCAATCATGGCGGGCCTGCGCTCGGGCACAGCGCTGGGTGGGCTGCTTTTCCTGCCACTGGCCGTGCCGATGCTGATCTTTGGCGCGGGCAGCAATGTGCAAGGTGGGCAAAATGGCCTGATGCTGTTGGCGGCGGTTAGCCTGTTTCTGCTTGCCATATCACCAATCGCCGCTGGTGCCGCCATCCGCGCGGCGCGGGATTGAGCACGGTGATGCTTTTATCTCTGAACCTTCCATTTCGTCGGCCCCGCGAAGGCGGGGCCAAGGCTAAATGTGTTCACGCGGAGACGCGGAGGCGCGGAGAGACTGGTATCAAGTATCAAATCCTCCGCGTCTCCGCGTCTCCGCGTGAGTCAAAAGTGAAAAGCCTGATCCCCGCCTGCGCGGGGATGACGATGTTAAGCAAGGGCGCGCGTTCATGAAGAGCGAAGCACCATATGACCTTGCTATCATCGGTGGCGGGATCAATGGTGCCGCGATTGCCCGCGATGCTTCGGGGCGCGGCCTTAAAGTGTTGCTGCTGGAAAAGGGCGATCTGGCGGGCGAGACCAGCAGCGCCTCGAGCAAGCTGGTGCATGGTGGTTTGCGCTATCTCGAGCATCTCGAGTTCCGGCTGGTGCGTGAGGCTTTGCTTGAGCGTGAGGTGCTGTTGCAATCGGCGCCGCATATTATCTGGCCGTTGCGGATCGTGTTGCCGCATAACAAAAACCTGCGTCCGGCTTGGATGCTGCGGCTGGGGTTGTTTCTCTATGACAATCTCGGCGCGCGCAAAATCCTGCCCGGGACCGAGACGGTCGATCTTCACCAGCCACCTTATGCCGGGATATTGCAGGAGCATCTGCAAAAGGGGTTCGCCTTTTCCGATTGCTGGACCGATGATGCGCGCATGGTGGTGCTCAATGCGCTCGATGCTGCGGAGCGCGGCGCCGATATCCGGGTGCGCACCCGGTGTACCGGGCTGACGCGCGAGGGCGGGCATTGGCATCTCACTGCCGATGCAAATAGTGGCGCGGAAGAGTTTCACGCGCGCGCTGTGGTCAACGCTGCTGGTATGGCAGTCGATGACATATTGAACCGTGCCTATCCGGGCAGCAACCGACAGAATCTGCGTCTTGTAAAGGGCAGTCATATCGTCGTGCGGCGGCTCTATCCGGGGGAGCATCTCTATATGTTCCAGAATAGCGACAAGCGTATTGTATTCGCCATCCCTTATGAGCGCGATTTCACCCTGATAGGTACCACTGACACGCCCTATGATCCGTCCGATGGACCGCCGAAGATTTCCGAAGCCGAGACGGAGTATCTGCTCTCGATAGCGAATGACTATTTCGCCACGCCGGTCACAAGGCAGGATATTGTCTGGACCTATTCGGGGGTGCGGCCGCTTTATGATG
Source organism: Pseudomonadota bacterium (assembly GCA_038748365.1). Lineage (GTDB taxonomy): Bacteria > Pseudomonadota > Alphaproteobacteria > Sphingomonadales > Sphingomonadaceae > Alterisphingorhabdus. The sequence goes on along the minus strand of JBCDIZ010000007.1, from coordinate 20,364 downwards.
ACAAGGCGGACAATGCCTCGACGGTGACGCGCGACTATGTGTTTGATCTGGATACACCGGAGGATGGTGTGGCCTTGCTCTCCATCTTTGGCGGCAAGATTACCACCTGTCGTAAGCTCGCCGAACATGCGATGGAAAAGCTGGCTGACCCATTGGGACTGAGCGAGCATAGCGGTCGAGAAAAACCGGGCTGGACAGCGCATAAGCCACTACCGGGCGGTGATATCGCCAATGCTGATTTTGATGCGTTTTTTGCCGAACTGCGGGCGAGCTATCGCTGGATGCCTGAGGATATGCTGTGGCGGATGGGCCGCTGCTATGGCACGCGCATTCATAATATCATCGGCAATTGTGATCGGATGGAGCAACTCGGCGCGCAATTTGGCGGTGGCCTCAGCGAAGCCGAGGTGCGTTATCTTGTCGATCAAGAATGGGCGCGGGAAGCCGAGGACATCCTCTGGCGTCGCACCAAATGCGGTCTGCATATGAGCGAGACCGAACGGGCAGATTTCCATGACTGGTTTGGGTTGTCGGCATCACCCAAGCTTAGCGAGGGGCAAGCCTAACTTTCTTGCCGTCCCCGCCATGGGGGCCTATGTGAAAGGGCATGAACACAATGATACCGCCTATGGCCACAGGCTCGACCCTCGATCTGATCGGTGACACACCCTTGGTCCGCCTCAAAGGCCCCAGCGATGAAGCTGGTTGCGAGATTTACGGCAAGTGCGAATATGCCAATCCCGGATCTTCGGTGAAGGATCGGGCGGCGCTTTACATGATCCGCGATGCCGAAGCACGCGGCGAATTAAAGCCCGGTGGCACGGTTATTGAAGGTACGGCGGGCAATACGGGCATCGGCATCGCGCTTGTGGCCAATGCTCTGGGGTATAAAACTGTCATTGTCATGCCCGACAATCAGTCGAAAGAGAAAATGGATACGCTGCGGGCCTTGGGGGCTCAACTGGTGCTGGTCCCACCGACCAAATATGCAGACCCGGCCCATTTCCAGCATGTTTCGCGTCGGATGGCCGAAGAAACCGAAGGCGCGGTTTGGGCCGGGCAGTTTGACAATATTGCTAATCGCCGTGCGCATATTGAGGGCACCAGCAAGGAAATCTGGGAACAGATGGAGGGCAGGGTTGACGGCTTTACCTGTGCGGCGGGAACTGGCGGCACCATATCCGGGGTTGGCATGGGGCTGAAGGAAAAAGACCAGAACGTCTGCATCGCACTGACCGACCCACATGGTGCGGCACTATATAATTACTATGCGCATGGTGAGTTGAAGTCCGAAGGCTCCTCGGTCGCCGAAGGGATCGGGCAGGGCCGCATCACCGCTAATCTGGAAGGCGCGCCGATCGATACTCAGTTCCGCATTTCGGATGAGGAAGGGCTGGTCTGGGTCCGGCGCTTGCTCGCTGAAGAAGGACTGTGTCTGGGCCTTTCATCGGGTATCAATGTCGCCGGCGCTATCGCTTTGGGCAAGCAACTGGCCAAAGAGCGTGGCAGCAGCGCGCGGGTGGTGACGATTTTGTGCGACACCGGTTTTCGTTATCTTTCGACACTGTACAACCCGGAATGGCTGCGCAAAAAGGAACTGCCGGTCTTTCCGTGGCTGGCCGATAACGGGAATGCCGCATGAACCAGTCATCTGTTAATCTGAAAAGCGACAGCCATGTGCTTCAACGCCTGCAAATTGGTGCGGTTGGCGTGATTGCTGTGCTCTTGATGGTGGCGATGGCCAGTCTGGTGCTGGAAGGCACGAGTGACGAAGAGCCGGTGGATACAGTGACCGCAGAGGGCGCAGTGGAGCAGCAAGCCGCTACGCCGGTCGAGGATCAGCCCAATGAGCCGCTGGTAGATCTCGGCGTAGTGCCGGATATTGCCCCGGATGAAAGTCTGGCCGATCCGGAAGAGGTTCTTAATGAAGATGAAGTCCCTGATCTGCCCGCCGCACCCGATCAAGGCGATGGTATCGCTCCGGCGCAGGAGCAGCAATAAACCAGTGGACGGCTAGGCATGGCCAATAGACGCAATTCGGGGCCGATAATCATGGCAGTAGCAACAGCATTGCTCATAGCGATAGGGCTAACGCTTAGTCTATCGACCGGTATAGCTGATCGTGAAGACGCGATGCCGCCTCTCGAAGGCGCGAGCAGCACATCCCCATTCGCCGACAAAAAAGTGTCGGTGCTAACTAGCCTGCCGCTATTCAATCCTGAAGCCTATGACATCGCGGACAGGCTGGCCAATAACACTATGCACCCGCTGGGTGAGACGCTTTATGCGCGCTACAGCCTCAATGTGCATGATGTGCTGGAAGACGGGCTTTCCAATGAACCTGAACTGCTGCTACTGGCACAGGCACGGCCTTTTTCACCCGATGAACTGGTGCAGCTTGATGACTGGCTACGCAATGGCGGGCAGGCTTTGGTCTTTGCCGACCCGTTTCTGCATTGGCACAGTATTTTCCCCTATGGCGACCCGCGCAGGCCGGAAGGTACGACATTGCTGTCGCCGCTTTTTGCCCATTGGGGGTTGGAGCAGCGGATCGATGAAGATCAGCCTGAAGAAAGCTGGCTAGTCAAGGTGGGCGCCAAAGTCGTCCCGGTGACGCAGGCCGGGCATTTTGTCACCCAGCCGACCGATACCGATGATCAATGCACCTTTCTAGGTAGAGGCCTGATTGCAGATTGTCGCATAGGCAAAGGCAGAGTGCAGGTCATCGCCGATGCCGATATGCTGCAGCCACAATATTTTGGAGCAGACGCAATCCTTTCAGACCCTGCGCATGTGCATACCAGCGATGAAATACATGGCGCCGGTGCAGTGGTCATAGACTGGATAGACGCGATGTTGCAGTCGTAAGGATCACGCTGATCGCCACGCATATTGCCAGATCGCAGCCAATTCACTTCGGCAACCGCATCCGGCTTCTCCCACCTACCGTTCGCGTCAACTTGTGACTCAGCATAAGCCTTTCTAATCTCCGGCCAAATATATGTTGCGAATAGCTTCATCATGCAGGAGAGGAAAGCAATGAGCAGAGTAGCAGTGGTAACCGGCGGCACACGCGGTATTGGTGAGGCGATAAGTCTGGCGCTGAAGGATCAGGGGCGCACCGTTGTTGCCAGCTATGGCGGTAATGATGCTGCCGCGCAGGCATTTACCGAGCGCACTGGCATCGCCACCCAGAAATGGGATGTGGGCGATTTTGATAGCTGCATGGAAGCGGTTGAGAAAATCAGCGCCGACCATGGTGATATCGATATTCTCGTCAACAATGCCGGCATCACTCGCGACGCAACGATGATGAAAATGACATGGGAGCAGTGGGATGAGGTTATTCGCGTTGATCTCACTGGTTGTTTTAACATGGCCAAGGGTGTGTTCCCCGGCATGCGCACCCGCGGCTGGGGCCGTATCGTCAATATCGGTTCGGTCAATGGTCAGGGCGGCCAGATCGGTCAGGTCAACTATGCCGCCGCCAAATCGGGCATTCACGGCTTTACCAAATCGCTGGCGATGGAAGGGGCACGCTATGGCGTCACTGCGAACGCCATAGCGCCGGGCTATATCGCCACCGAGATGCTGTCGAGCATTCCGGAAAAGGTGATGGAAAAGATTGTGGCGCAGATTCCCGTCGGGCGTCTGGGGCAGGCGGAAGAGATTGCGCGCGGCGTGACCTTCCTGACTTCGGATGATGCCGAATTTGTTACGGGTTCAACGCTGTCGATCAATGGCGGCCAGCATATGTATTAAATTTCGGATTTGTGCCGGCCTGCAAAAGCAAGTCCGTTGCGCTTCCGGTGCTCAGCTATTGTAAATAGCCTGCGCTCCGGTTCTCACGGCCTTACTTTTTCGCCGAAGCCCAAATCCGAAATTGGCGTATCCATTATTTTATCGCTATGCCCAGTATTCCCTATCACCCCCCGGTCAAGCGCAGCATCACGCTTTCTGGTCATGCCACCTCGATCAGCCTGGAGCCATTATTCTGGGATCGGTTGAAAGCTGCGGCTATAGCGCGCGACATTCCGGTCGCGGTGTTGGTGGGGCAAATTGATGTCGAACGGATGCAGACGGATACGCCACCGGGTTTGGCTAGCGCGATCCGCATATGGCTGATGTGCGAAGCTCTATCCTCCCCCTTGGGTGAGGGGAACCATCCGAAGGATGGTGGAGGGGCACAGGCATCATAATCCCACGCTTTCAGGAAGGCCGCGATGTTTCATCAGTAAGGATAGCGGGAGGTTCATCGCAAGTGGCGGGTGCCCCTCCACCAGCTTCGCTGGTCCCCCTCCCCGTAAACGGTGAGGATTGATTACGCCTCCAGCTCAACATCCCAATAGAGCCAGTCGCGCCAGGTTTCGTGGAGATAGTTGGGCGGGAAAGCACGGCCGCGTTCCTGCAGCTGCCAGTTGGTCGGGCGGATGGGCGGCGACATAAGCCGCATATGCGCCTGTTCGGGTGTGCGTCCGCCTTTCTTCATATTGCAGGGCGAGCAGGCGGTGGCGACATTCTGCCAGGTTGTTTTGCCGCCGAGACGACGCGGCACGACATGGTCAAAGGTGAGGTTTTCGGTCGAGCCGCAATATTGGCAGGTGAATTTGTCGCGCAGGAACAGGTTGAACCGGGTGAAGGCCGGATATTCGGACGGCTTCACATATTGCTTCAGCGCAATCACCGACGGGATTTTCATGTCGAGATTGGGACTATGCACCTCACGCTCATAGCTGGAAACGATATCCACCCGGTCGAGAAACACCGCCTTGATCGCGGTCTGCCATGGCCACAGGCTGAGCGGATAATAGCTTAGCGGCGTATAATCCGCATTGAGCACCAGCGCCGGGCAACTGTCCGGATGGCGTGCAGCATCGCTGTGCTTCTCGGCAATGGCGCGGTCTATCAGATCGCTGTAATACATAAATCTTTTATCCTCTGATGGTCATTCTGGTAGTCGCTGAAAGGGGCAAAAAAAATGCCCGCAAGGCGGACATTATGGCGCGTTTCTTTACGCGGTATATGGGCTTGCGCTTGGCCATAGGCTCCATACTGTGCTCGGGCCGTGGCAGTGCGGGGCTACTGGGCGCAAGGCGATAGTCGAACGCTATTCGCTCGGCTGATTTTGCCTCGTTTTTGATCCGCTCCAGCATCATGGCTGCACTCTTAACCTCAAAATCATGACATGCTTATGACGTTGATATGCCCCAGTGAATCGTGTTGCCGCGTTCAGGTCAACCCCCTATGTCACAAAATATGGGGAGAAAACCGTCCGTAGCATACCGCTGGTTGAATGAAGCTGCATGACAATGCGCACCCGTTTTGCCCCCAGCCCGACCGGCCATTTGCATATCGGCCATGCCTATGCCGCGCTTGCGGTTGAGGCTGAGGCAAGGCGTATCGGGGCAAAGATTACGCTACGGATCGAGGATATTGATGCGACCCGGTGCAAGCCGGAGTTCACCGAGACGATGTTGGATGATTTGCGCTGGCTCGGCTTTCATTGGGATGATCTGGTAGTACAGTCGGAGCGGCTGGATCGCTATGCTGAGGCAATTGCGCGATTGGCGGAGGATGGTCTGGCCTATCGCTGTTTCTGCACCCGCAAAGATATCCAGGCAGCGGCGACCAAGACAGGACCGGAAGGACCGATCTATCCCGGCACTTGCCGCGATCTTGATCCAGAAGAGGCGGCAGTGCGCGCCAAGACTGAGCCTTATGGCTGGCGGCTTAACTATCAGGCCGCGCTGGACCAGTTCGGGCCGCTGGCTTGGTGCGATGTCACTGGCACCGAGCATCAAGCGCAGCCTGAGCTGCTTGGCGATGTCCTTCTCGCCAGCCGCGACCGCCCGGCCAGCTATCATCTGGCCGTGGTGGTTGACGATGCAGATGGCGGCATCAGCCATATTGTGCGCGGTGAGGATTTGCGGCTCGCTACCCATGTGCACCGGTTGTTGCAGGCGGCTCTGGATTTGCCTGAACCCGTCTATCATCACCATCGCCTGCTGGTCGATGAAATTGGCCGCAAGCTTGCCAAATCTCATGGTTCGCTGACCATGCAGGCGCTACGGCATAGCGGGATGAGCGCCGAGCAACTCCGAGATGATCTGAGAAATCACCGTTTTCCTGCTGGTATTCACCTACAAAGTGCTTAAATAGTCCGGCATGACCTATGTGTTTATAATCGCTTTCATTATATTGGCCGGCTTTGTTGTCTTCTCGCTGATTCGTGGCCTTATCGCTTTTCTGCAGATGACTAAGGAAGATCTGGAAAATCCCGGCATCACCCGTAGTCACGAGATGCAGAACAAGATGATGTTCGCCCGCGTCAAATATCAGGCCATGGCGGTTGGCGCACTTGTGCTGTTGATGCTGTTCGCACAATAGGTCATATCCAGCGCTTCCCCTGTCCAAAGAAAGGCGCTCCATGGTCAAACTCAACAAAATCTACACCCGCACCGGTGACGATGGCACTACGGGTCTGGTTGATGGATCACGTGTTGCCAAATCCGATGTGCGGATGGAAGCAATTGGCGATGTTGATGAGCTCAACAGCCTGATCGGGGTCGCACTGGTTGAGATAGGGCAGGCGGAAAGCCATGACCCTCAAGTGCTCAAGGCATTGCGGCGTATTCAGAATGACCTTTTTGATCTTGGCGCGGATATCGCCACGCCCGGCGATGATTTCGAACCATCGGATATGGCGCTACGCATGGTTTCCGGGCAGGTGCAATGGCTGGAGCAAGAGATTGACCGGATCAACGACCATCTGGAACCGCTGACCAGTTTCATCCTGCCGGGCGGAAGTCATGCTGCTGCGGCTACTCATGTGGCGCGGGCAACCGCACGGCGGGCCGAACGTAGAATTGTCGCGCTGACGGGTGAGCAGGCGGTCAATCCCTTCGCTTCGCAATATATTAACCGGCTTTCGGACTATCTTTTCGTTCTGGCCCGCTTTATCAATAAGGCCACTGGCGGTGATCCGCTCTGGGTTCCCGGGGCGTCGCGGTGAAGATTGGATGCTGATAATCGGGCGCTGACTCAGATTGGCCAAAGGGCATAAACAGCTTGGCTGCAAAAGGGGAAGACCATGGCGGCGCAGAGTGCAAAGCTGAAATTGGTAGCCGATAACGCAGAGCAGAGTACCGATCCTGTTGATGCCTATCATCGCGTCCGTCGTCTCACAAATGCACTGACCGAACCGCTGAGCGATGCTGATGCCACTGTACAGTCAATGGAAGATGCATCGCCTGCCAAATGGCATCTGGCGCATACGAGCTGGTTTTTTGAGACCTTTTTGCTGCGCGATCATCTGCACGGCTATCGCGCTTTTGACGATGATTTCGCCTTTCTGTTCAACAGCTATTATGAGGCAGAAGGTGCCCGTCATGCGCGGCCACAGCGCGGCATGATCACTCGCCCAACGCTCGATCAGGTGCGTGATTATCGTGCGCATGTTGACGCAGCGATGGAGACGCTATTGGCGTCTAGTGATCGGCAAGTGCACGATCTGGTGACGCTGGGCCTCAACCATGAGCAGCAGCATCAGGAACTGCTGATCAGCGATATCAAACATATGTTTGCGCAAAACCCTTGCTTCCCGGCGATGTGGGGAGATGACGGGGAAGCGAGTATCCCTACACCACTGCATTGGCATGAGGAGCAGGGTGGCCGTGTTGCGATTGGTCATGATGCTAAGCAGGATGGTTTCGCCTTTGATTGTGAAGGGCCGCAACATGGCCAGTTGCTCGCACCCTTTGCTATTGCCTCTCGCCCGGTGACCAATGGCGAATGGCGCGCCTTTATCGCAGACGGCGGCTATGGCGATCATCGCCACTGGCTCTCTGATGGTTGGGCCTGGGTAAAAGAGCATGGCATCGAGGCGCCACTTTATTGGCAGCGGGCGGATGACGATTGGCAGCAGTTCACCCTAACAGGTCTTCAACCTTTGGATGATGACGCGCCGGTCACCCATATCAGCCTCTATGAAGCCGATGCCTATGCCAGCTGGGCGTCTGGTCAATGGGATGGTGCGCGGCTGCCTAACGAAGGCGAATGGGAATATGCCATGCGCGATCAGGATGCGATGGCGGGGCAGCAACTCGACAATGCTGGGCCAGTCCATCCCATCATGCCCGAAGCCGACACTCAGATGACCGCGGCTTTTGGTTCGGTCTGGGAATGGACCGGTAGTGCCTATCGTCCCTATCCCCGCTTTCGTGCTGCGGCGGGTGCAGTGGGCGAATATAATGGCAAATTCATGAGCGGTCAGTTCGTGTTGAAAGGCGGTAGCTGCGCCACACCACGCGGCCATATGCGCACCAGCTATCGCAACTTCTTCTACCCGCATCAGCGCTGGCAATTTACCGGGCTCAGGCTCGCCCGCGATATTTAAACGCGCTTTCCCTTCTCACTGATAATTCCCCATATTCAGGAGCATCATGTCCTTATCTTCCAGCGCCAGCGAAACCCTATCTTACGCTCTGCCCGATGGTGTCGATCAGGGGTTTTATGAGGCAGTGATGGCCTGTTTCCGCACGCCCGAGCGCCGTGCCATTCCAGCGCGGTGGTTATATGATCAGGCGGGTTCTGAGCTGTTTGAGGCGATTACCGAATTGCCCGAATATTATCCTACCCGCACCGAAACCGCGCTGTTGCAAGAACGCTGTCCTGATGTGGCCGAGATAACCGGTAAGGGCGGCTGTGTGGTCGAATTCGGTTCCGGCTCCTCAACCAAAACCCCGCATCTGCTGCGCGCTGTAGCGCCTGAGAGCTATGTCCCGATCGATATTAGCGGAGATTTTCTGCGCCAGTCAGCCGAAGCACTGGCCAGTGATTTTCCCGCTATCAACGTGCTGCCGCTAGAAGGCGATTTTATGGGCGATCTGGTGCTGCCCGATGGTGCTGCCGGGCAACAACGGCTGGGCTTTTTCCCCGGCTCGACGATTGGCAATATGGTGCCGCGCACTTCGGTCGATCTGCTGCGTTCGATGCGTAAAACGCTGGGTACCGGGGCCTATCTACTCATCGGTATCGATCGCATCAAATCGCCTGATGTGTTGGTCCCAGCCTATGATGACAGCGCCGGGGTAACGGCTGAGTTCAACTACAATTTGCTGCGCCGGATTAATAGCGAGCTGGCCGGCACAATTCCGATTGAAAGCTTCCGGCATGAGGCGCGCTGGAACGACAATTATGCCCGCATAGAAATGCACCTTGAGGCACTGGACGATATCGCATTTGAAGTCGCGGGCGAGCGTTTCACCATGGCGAAAGGCGAGACGATCCACACCGAGAACAGCCATAAATATGGCCCGCGTGATGCCCGTCTGATGCTGCGCGCTGGGGGCTGGGTGACGGTTGCTGAATGGACTGATCCAAAGGACTGGTTCGCGCTAATACTGGCCGAAGCCAAACCCTATCAAAGCGCGCCTTAAGTCTGTCCAGAAGGGCGTAACCTATTTTCCCGTTCGCCTCGAGCGAAGTCGAGAGGCCGATGCAAGCGGAGAAATGTGTCTCGACTACGCTCGACACGAACGGAGCAGTGCGAGTGCGCCTTAAGCTCGCCTAGGGTCGTGCAGGCTTCCGCTGCACGTAGGCACGCCAGATGGTGGGCCATTGCCAGACGCCGCGACACTCATCCATCGCGCTGGCCTCGAACAGGCGGAATATCTCGCCATCCCAGATATAGCTCTCGCCACTGCCGCAATCGCCCAGACCACGGCCCTTGGCAAAGCTGCCCAATATCCCGTCTTCCTCATTATAATAGGCATTGACCAAGAGCGGTTTTTCCGGGTTCTCGCTCCATGCCGGGCGATAATCAAACTGCGCTACTGAAAAGCGCCAGGGCGCATCATCGTCATCATCACTTCGGTCACGGCGGGCGATATAAGGCAGCGCACTGAAATTATACGCGCCAAAACCGCAGGGGATCATCACCAGTGCAACCTGCTCATCAGCCGTTTGTGTCAGTGGCTGTGCCTGTTCCTCCAGCGCATCAAAACCGTCCGGGCGGTCGTCTAAGCAGCCCGATTCTTCGGCCAGCTTCTGCATCGCCTTCTTGCCAGGCAAATTCTCAAACTGCGCTGGCACCATCTGGGTGATGATTGGCAGCACCTCGGCCTCGCCGCGATAGCTGCGCCGTCCGCGTGCGACAATCGCATCGCTGGTGCGTGCCCGGCCCTGTTCTTCGTCCATCCGCCGCAAAGCTGCAGCCGATCCTTTCAGCGAAATCTGAGCCAATACTTCGCGCGTACTCCCCTCGCTTGCATTGACGACAATCGCACGCTGGCCTTTGGCCAAAGCTCTGGCAACCGCCATGCTGTCTGCCGTGGGGACAATAAACCGCTCGTCACTATCGACATCGCCCTCGGCGAGCTTGCGGTCATCAACGATCAAAGCGACACGCGCGACATCGCCATCGCGTAGCCGCGTCACAACACGGAAATAGCCGACTTGCCCAGCCTGTCGCTGGATCAACAGCGACGCCTTTTGATCGAGCTTAAAGCCCGAAGCCAGGGCATTGGCCTCACAAGTCGCGATATTGTCGCATGCGATATGCCAGTCGCCATAGCCAAGATGGGGACCTGGCTGAGGCTCTGCCGGTGCAGCCTGTAGCGGAGCGCCAGACACAAAGGCGATCAACGCCCCAAGAAAAGCCAATTTACGCATAGACTCATTCTAGCGCGGGCAGGAACAATCGGCTAGTCCCGCAATCATAATTGATTGATGGCCGTGAATCACTTTTTGGCACGGCAATAATGGAGACATATATGAGCAGCATTGCGGTGATTGGTGCCGGACAAATGGGCGCGGGCATTGCACAGGTGAGTGCCCAGGCAGGCTATCAGGTACTGCTTTCTGATCAGGAGATCAGCATCGCCGAGCGCGCCAAGGCCTATATCGGCAAAATGTTTGGCCGCGCGGTGGAAAAGGGCAAGATGGACGAGCAGGCGGCAACCGTCGCGCTCGACCGCATTACCCCTGTAGGCAGCTATGAGCCGATGGCCTCTGCAGAGCTGATCATTGAGGCAGCCACCGAACGTGAGGATATCAAACGCGCGATTTTTGATGAGGTAGGTAAGGTGCTGGGCCACAAAGCGGTACTGGCGAGCAATACCTCCTCCATCCCGATTACCCGCATGGCGCAGGCAACGCCCGATGCGGAACGCTTTGTCGGGGTGCATTTCTTTAACCCGGTTCCGGTTATGGGTTTGATTGAATTAATCCGTGGTCTGGCGACGTCGGATGAGACAGTCGGCAAGGTAGAAAGCTATGCCGCCGCCATTGGCAAAAAGGTAGTCCATGCCAATGATGCACCGGGCTTTATCGTCAACCGCATCCTGCTGCCGATGCTCAATGAGGCGTGTTTCGCTTTGGGCGAGGGCGTGGCCAGCATCCCGGATATTGACGCCGCGATCACCATGGGGCTGAACCATCCGATGGGACCGCTGACACTGGCGGACTTTATCGGACTGGATACCTGCCTGCACATCACCAATGTGCTTTATTCGAGCACCGGCGACCCCAAATATCGCGCCGCGCCACTGCTGGTAAAATATGTCGAGGCCGGCTGGCTCGGTCGTAAGACCAAGCGCGGCTTTTATGATTATTCTGGTGACACTCCGGTGCCGACCCGGTGACGGCGTGACATAATACCAGACTGGGATGGTGGATGCAGGATAACCCGACAGATAAGGCGCAAGGCCACGCTATTTCCGATATGCTCGATCAGGCACTCAGTGCCGGTGGGGATAGCGAGAGAATATCTATCGGCGATTTGCTGGCGGTCTTTTCCAGTCGCGGTTTTGGGCCATTGCTGCTGCTTTTTGCGCTGGTTGCGCTGTTGCCGCCTTTGGGTGGGGTACCGCTGATCCCGACAACCATGGGGGCGTTGATCGGTCTCACCTCGGCGCAAATGCTGTTCGGCGCTAAACATCCCTGGGTGCCAAAATGGCTGAAAAACAAGAGCGTCTCGCGCGAGCTTGTCGCAACGACACGTGAGCGCGGCGGCTCATGGCTGGGCAAGATTGATGCGCTGATCTGTCAGCGCTGGGACTGGGCAACCGGTCCTGCTGGGCGCACTATTGCCGCTTTGGCGTGCCTGTTGCTGGCGCTGCAAATGCCGCCTTTGGAGTTGTTGCCCTTTGCAGTGGCGGTGCCGTCATCTGTCGTGGCGTTGTTCGGCCTCTCGATAATGGCGCGTGATGGGGTGCTGATGGTGATCGCGATGATGTCTTCAGCCGTGATCTTCTTCTATCTGATGCCTGTGGCTTTTAACCTGATTATCGGGTTCTTCAGCTAGAAGTCTCGGCACTTTCTGCCGCATTAGGCGCCTCTGCCTGCGTCGTCAGATTCAGCCCGATCGCACCGATGGTGATCAGCGCTATACAGCCTATTTGCATGGCGTTGAGCTCCTGCCGGAACAGGACAAAACCAATCAGCGCAATCGCCAATATACCGACACCAGACCAGATGGCATAGGCCACGCCGACCGGGATGGTCTTGATGGCAACCGCGAGAAAGACAAAGCATATCCAATAGCAGCCAATAGACGCTGCCCCGATACCCCAGCGCGTAAAGCCGTCAGAGGCTTTGAGCAGGCTGGTACCAATGACCTCGAAGATGATCGCGATAGCGAGCAGCGCCCATGCATTCATAGCTTTCTGTCCTTATTTCTGTTCTGGTATTCCATTAGGCCCGAGCGGATGATCGCCACCATTGGCGAGCCGTGACGCTGTTGCCAGATTGATGAAATCCCAGACCGCTTTATCGAAGCCGGGATCTGCATGGCCTTCTCCCTTTCCAGCCCATTGGTCCATATCATCATACATGCGCGCGGCTCCTGACATCATTTCGGGCGATGCAATATCGGTGAAAGGCTTGAGTTGGGCAAACCATTCATCCACAAAACGCTGCGCCTGTTCGCTGTCAGGTTCGAGAGGCAGCGCCGCCTTGATCCGGTCGCCCAGCTCCTGCCATTGTTTGGCGTAAGCCTCTTGGTCAAAATCTTCGGGCATATCACCCCATGTCTGAGCCCATTCCGCTTTTGCTTCTGGCGTGAAATAGCGGTCGGTGACCTCTTTCCATTCCTTCGGTTCCTGGTTCATCATCTTGTCTCCACTTTCGATCAGCGAGCAAAAAGTCGCGGCATCGAGCGGCTCGCTGCGGGCGATGCGGGACAAGGCAAAATGGATGACGCTACGGGCACGATCTATCTGCTGCGCTTCTTCGTCCAGCATCTCCAGCTGGGCATGAAGCAGGCCATCAAGATCGACCATCTCGCCATCGAACAGATCCTTCATCTGCGACAGGCTGAGCCCGGCAGATTTCAGCACTACGATCTGATGCACCCGTTCGAGCTCTGCCGGGCCATAAAAGCGCTGGCCATTATAGCTGCGCAACGGCGTCAGCAGCCTGCGCGCTTCATAGAAACGCAGGGCGCGACTGGTCAGGCCGGTACGCTTCACCAGCTCGCGGATACCCATGGTCTTACTGGCAAGAGAATCATCCATATGCCCTTTATGCCTCTTGACCTTGGGTCAACTTCAACTGTTTTTTCGTGACCTTGCGAAATTGCTGAGGCATCAAAGGCGCCATGCCGGGGATTATCCTTCAACGCCTGCTCACCGCTATACCGACGCTGCTCGGCATATTGCTGGTGTCGTTCCTGCTGATGCGCTTTGCGCCGGGTGGTCCGTTCGATGGTGAGCGGCCATTGGATGAAGCTACGCGCGCAGCGTTGGAGGCGAGCTATGGCCTTGATCAGCCGCTCTGGCAGCAAATGACCGGATGGTTTGGCCGGGTGTTGCAAGGCGATTTTGGTCCCAGCCTGGTCTATCGTGACTTTACTGTTACCGAGTTGGTGGCGCAGGGCTTGCCCGTGTCGCTGATGCTGGGTGGTGCTGCGATCGTGTTGGCGCTGGCATTGGGGCTTGCTATGGGGCTGCGCGCGGCGCTGTATCCCGGCGGCTGGGTCGATAATGCCCTTATGCTGAGCGCGACGCTGCTAACGGCTCTGCCCACGTTCGTCACCGGGCCATTGCTGACGCTGATCTTCGGCGTCTGGCTGGCGCTGTTGCCGGTGGGCGGCAGTGGCGGCCTGACCCATTGGATATTACCCGTCATCGCGCTGGCATTGCCAGTGGCCGGGGTAATCGCCCGACTGGTGCGCGCGGCGCTGGCTGATATCTGGCAGCAGGACCATATCCGCACCGCCCGCGCCCGCGGTCTGTCGCGTTTGAAGATGCTCACCCGCCACGCGCTGCGCCCGGCGCTGATCCCGGTCGTCAGCTATCTCGGCCCAGCCGCTGCCGGATTGCTTACCGGCGCGGTGGTGATCGAGACTGTCTTCGGCCTGCCGGGGCTGGGCCGCTATTTCGTCCAGGGTGCCCTCAACCGTGATTATCCGCTGATCATGGCGGTGGTGCTGATCTACGCGGTGCTGATTATCCTATTCAATCTGATTGCGGATATTTTGTACGCGGTGCTCGATCCGAGAGCGCGAGCCTGATGCGTATCGCTACCACACTCGTGGCCCTGATCGCGCTGTTCGCCGTTCTGGCGCCGATGCTTTTGCCATGGGACCATGCAGCTATCGATTGGGACCATGTCAGCGCCGCTGCCGGGGTGAATGGCCATATTCTTGGCACCGATGATGTCGGACGCGATGTGTTGGCGCGGTTGGCGGTGGCGACGCGGATTACCCTTGCGGTGGCTCTGACTGCGGCGCTCGTATCGCTGGTGATCGGCGTGATTTGGGGCGCACTGGCCGGGTGGATTGGCGGGCGCACCGATGAGCTGATGATGCGGATTGTTGATGGGCTGTTTGCGCTGCCTTTCATGTTCGTCGTCATCATATTGATGGTGGTTTTTGGCCGCTCGATCATCCTTGTCTTTGTCGGCATCGGGCTGGTCGAATGGCTGACCATGGCGCGGATTGTGCGTGGGCAGGTGCTGGCGCTCAAAAACCGGCCCTATGTCCTTGCCGCGCGCGCGGCAGGTGCTCCGGCGATCACGATTTTAGCGCGGCACATCCTACCCAATATCGCCGGAATTGCCTTTGCCTATCTCGTGCTCACCCTGCCGCAACTGGTGATGATCGAGAGCTTTCTGTCTTTTCTTGGCCTCGGGGTGCAGGAGCCGTTGGTTTCGCTCGGCATGTTAATCAAGGACGGTGCCGAGGTGATGGATATTCAGCCCATGGCGCTGCTGCTGCCGGGCGGGATTATGGTGACGCTGCTGGTGGCGCTGACCCTGATCGGTGATCGGCTGCGGGACCGGTTTACATGACACATCTGGTCTATAACAATTTCGGTGCCGATATTGCAGGCCGCCGCTGTGTCGAGGGCTTGAACCTGTCGGTCGCGCGTGGCGAATGTGTTGCGTTGATCGGCGAATCCGGTTCTGGAAAGACGCTGAGTGCGCTTACGCCCTTTGGCCTCAGTCCGGCGCAGATGAGTGGCACGGTGACATTGGGCAGACAGTCTTTGGCTGCGCTCTCTGATGAAGAACAAACAAAGCTGCGTGCCGAGCAAGTCGGTTTTGTGTTTCAACAACCGCTAACGGCTTTGACTGCGCATCTCACTGTGAGGGCACATCTTGTAGAATGTTTTCTGCAACGCCCCGGCGCAACCCGGCCTGATGATGCCACCATGCGGGAACTGCTCGCAGAGGTCGGGCTGGACGAAGCAACGCTACTCGATCGTTACCCGCATCAGCTTTCGGGCGGCCAGCGCCAGCGGCTGATGATCGCTTGTGCACTGGCGCATCGTCCGTCTTTGCTGGTCGCTGATGAGCCGACCTCCGCACTGGATGCGCCCTTGCGTGCCGCGATATTGTCTCTGCTCACCGCCCGCTGTCGCGAGCGTGATATGGCGTTATTGCTGGTGACGCATGATCTGGCGATGCTGGAGTACCATGCGGATCGCATTGTGGTTTTGCAACATGGGCAATGCATCGAGCAGGGTGTGGCAAAGGACATATTACATGCGCCGGAAAAGCTTTATGCACAAAAGCTGATGGCTGCTGTGCCACGTATTAGAACGACGCCTCCGCTACGCCCGAAGACTGGAGCGCAGCTGTTAGAGGTTCATGACCTCGATGTCCGCTTTCCCATGCCAGCCCTGTTCAGCAAGCCTTTTGATGCAGTTAAAGGAGCCAGTTTTGCCTTGGCCCGGAGCGAGGCTCTGGCGCTGGTGGGCGGCTCGGGATCGGGCAAATCGACCATTGCCCGCGCTGTGGCAGGGTTAGGGCCAGTCTCTGGTGGCATGATCATATTGGATGGCACACCGCTAGGTGCGAAACGCAACAAGGAACAGCGGCGTATTATCCAGCCAGTGTTTCAGGATCCGCTCGCCAGTCTCGATCCGCGCTGGCCGATCAGCCGGACTATTGCTGAGCCGCTTACCCATTTGCGCCCTGATATCGAATATTGGGAGCGTATGGGCAGAGTGAAAAAGGCAATGCAGGCGGTCGAGCTGGACCCGGCACTGGCTGAACGCAAGCCGCGCGAGCTGTCCGGCGGTCAAGCACAACGCGTCGGCATTGCCCGCGCCTTGATCAGCGAACCGGCGCTATTGGTGTTGGATGAAGCGACCTCGGCACTCGATCCGGTGATCGCCGATCAGATCATGACCCTGCTCGCAAAACTGCGCGATGAGCAGCAATTAGCGATGCTGTTTATCACCCATGATATCGCGCTGGCATGGCGATTGTGCCATCGCATTGCGGTGCTGGATCAGGGACGGATTGTTGAAAATGCGGTATCCGATGATCTGGTGCACAACCCTCAGAGCGAGGCGGCGCAAGCCCTGGTTGCGGCCAGCGCCTGAACTATTTGCCGCTTGCCATGTTCGATATTTGTTCTAGTATCAGTTCATGACTGCCGTTCACACTCTGACTGATTCTGCTCCTCATAATGGCGCCGCTGCCGTGGCGCGGGGCGCGACCCGTTTCTTTGCCCGTAATGATATCTGGTTGGTGCCCGAGATCACGCTTCCCAATGGCCGCCGCTGCGATCTGATCGGACTTGATCCGAAAGGCGCGGTGATCATTATTGAGATCAAAACCGCACGCAGCGATTTGCTGGGCGATGCCAAATGGCCCGAATATCTTGATTATTGCGACCGTTTTTACTGGGCACTTCCGCCCGAATTTGAGCATGCACTGGTTGAACGCGAGGTGTTCCTTCCCGAGCGCACCGGGCTGATCGTAGCCGATAGCTATGACGGTGAGCTGGTACGCACCGCCGCACGACACCCGTTAGCCGCGGCACGGCGCAATGTACTGGCGCGTGAATTGTCACGGATCACCATGCGGCGCCTGGCGCAAAGTAGCGATCCGGAATTGCTGGCGGCTGGCTATGCAGAAGGTCAGGCAGGATAAACCCTTCCGGTCTGCACCGCCTATTACTGACGAATGGTCGGTCCGAAGACCGCCGGTTTTTCCCCTTTGTTTGCGCGCTCTTTATCCGAGGCCTCAATGGCGCTCAATATCGTAGCCAATCGCGCATTATTGCTCGCATAATCACGCGCGGATTGCCCGGCCAGACTGTCAACTCGGTCCGGGTCAGCACCGTTTTTCAGCAACAGTCGTACCATTGACAGATCGCCGAGCTGGACCGCACGGATCAAAGGTGTTTCCCCTGATCGATTAGCCTTATCAACCCTGGCATTGCGCTTGAGTAGAACATCGGCACCATCGACAAAGCGCAAATTGGTAGCCAGCATCAGCGGGGTAAGGCCGTCTTTCGTCTCAATATTCGGGTTTCCGCCTTTCTGAAGCAGAAAACGCAGCCATGTCACGTCGCGTCTTTCAACAACGATATGGATCGCGGTTTCCCCGCTCTTGATATCACGCGAATTGATAACCGTTGACCCGGGGCGTTGCAGCAATTCATCAACTTTGACACCATCACGATCCCGCACGGCCTTGAGAAAATTATAACCCTCTGAAAACTGTGCCATGGCAGGCACTGCCAATAGCATAGCGGCCGTTATGGCAATCAATGCGGCAATGGCGTTATGATGGACCTTATGGGTGGCCAAGGAGGATGTCGCTATCATGGGAAGTGGATACCCTTTTTTCTATTCTGCGTCTCGCATAAGCTAGACAGTGCTTATATAATCTCAATATAGGGCAGGAAAATCTATGATGCCAGCCACTCGAAATTGAAGGCTTATTGTCACAGCTTTTATGGCACTAATCTGAACGGACCCTCTTATGCGTAACTTTCTTCTCCCGGCCTTTGCTGCTCTGACACTTGGATTATCGGCCTGTGCTGAAGGCAATGACACGCCTGAAGGTGATGCGGCACCTCTGGCCGGTGCAACTATCGGCGGGAGTTTCACCCTGACCAATCAGGATGGCGAGACAGTTTCAGACAGCGACTTTGCTGGCCAGTATCGGATTATGTATTTTGGCTATACCTTTTGCCCAGATGTTTGTCCGATTGATCTGCAAAAGCTGGCCAAGGGCTTTGCCGAATTTGAGAAGACCGATCCCGAGCGTGCTGCAAAAATACAACCAATCTTTGTCACCATTGATCCGGCGCGCGATACACCTGAAATTCTGAAGACCTATGTTAATGCTTTCCATCCACGCATGATAGGCCTTACCGGCAGCGAGGACGATATCGATGCAGTGCGCGAGAAATTCGCGGTTTATGCAGAGAAGGTCGAGGATGATGGAATGAGCGGGTATCTCGTTGATCATAGCCGACAGGCTTATCTGCTTGATCCTGATGGCAAACCATTGGCGCTGCTCTCGGTAGACAAGAAGCCAGATGGCCAGACCTCGGTGCCGGGTGATATTGCGGCCGAAATTGATCGCTGGGGCCCTGTTGCGGGTTGATTGTGACGGAGCAACCTTTCTGGGAAAAACCCCTGGAAACGCTGGACCGCGCCGAGTGGGAAGCTTTATGTGACGGCTGCGGCAAATGCTGTCTGCACAAAGTCGAGGATGCCGATAGCGGCGAGATATATCCCACCAATGTTGCCTGTCGCCTGCTCGACATAACCACCGCCCGCTGTTCCGACTATCGCCACCGCCGCGCCTTTGTCCCGGATTGCCTGCGGCTGACCAAAGCTAATGTGGATGAGATTAACTGGCTGCCTTCCAGTTGCGCCTATAAATTGCGTGCAGCTGGCAAACCATTGCCCGCATGGCATTATCTGCTTACCGGTAGCTATGAAGCGATGATTGAAGGTGGTCACAGCGTGGCTGGACGTGTGGTATCAGAGACCAAGGCTGGGCCTTTGGAGCATCATATATTGGAAGAGGCCCTATGAGCCATGCGGCATGGAAGCTGGAACATCTGCTCTCGCGTTCGATGAAGCCGGACAAGGTTTCTGGGGAGGAGGCCAGCGTCGTTCTCGATGGTCTGGAAGTTCCGGTACGCATCAAACGCCATCCACGATCGCGCTCATTGTCATTGCGGATTGATCCCAAGAACCGGGGTGTATTGCTGACTATTGCGCATGGCGTACCGGTGTCCGAGGCATTGGCCTTTGTTTATGAGCGCAAGCATTGGGTGACCGAACGTCTGGAGCGGTTGAGCGAGCAGCCGGTTATTGATGATGGCTCGGAAATCGCTCTGCGTGGCGAACCTTATGACATAGTCTGGCAGCAAGATGGTCCGCGTAAGCCATATGCAGCGGATGGAGAAATCAGGCTGGGCGGCGTGCGGGAGCATATCGGGCGACGGCTTGAGCGTTGGCTGCGCGACGAGGCATTGGCTTCGATCCGGGAAGATGGGGCACTCTATTTTGATCGGGCCGGGATTGTTGATCCGCCACGCGTTGGCTTGACCAATGCCCGACGACGCTGGGGCAGTTGTTCGACCAATAGCGGTTTGCGTATTCATTGGCGGTTGATTATGGCACCTGAGATGGTGCGCCGTTCGGTGGTGGCGCATGAGATCGCGCATTTGCGCCATATGAACCACAGCCCGGATTTCTACGCTTGGATGGACAGCATCTATCAGGATGATCGCATCGCCGCTGATCGCTGGCTAAAGCAACATGGGCATGCGCTGCAGCAGCTGGATTTTAGCGGAGCCTAGCCGCCATCCGACCGGTTTGTATTAGGCAGTAGAGATTCTGGCTGGCGGCGATTTGGCGCATTGTCATCGCGATCATTATTGTCAGGATCGGATGTTGTAGCGCTCTCATCTTCATCGTTATTGCGCCCTGTGGCGCGGTCGATCCAACGCTCGTCCAGCGTTTGCGGCTGAGGGCGAGGCTCGGCATCAACGGTATCCGGTTCGTCGAGATCATAGAAATCGCCTTCGCCCAGCGCGATGGGATTGCCATTCTCGTCAACAAAATAGGTGTCCGATGCATCGCCAAAATAGGCTTCCTCATC